>NZ_LMQH01000011.1:1195688-1203500 GCF_001424105.1 Chryseobacterium sp. Leaf394
GTGAAAACAATTTTACTGTCGGATTCAAAATATAGTTTTATTTCTTCAAAATTGGTTAAAGATGACAAAATTGTTTTTGAATATGAAATACAGGAATTTAGAAATGAAAAAATGATTAATGCTTTTTCTAATGCAGATGTGTCTTTTACGAAATTTAAAGATGATTTGTCTTTTGTAGGATTAGAGCTTTTATTTGATTTTTATGAAATAAGTAAAAAAGTTTCTTTTGATAAAAAAAAGGTTCTCAGTTCTGGAAGCATAAGTTTTGATCACAACAAAAGCTAGGTACAACTTAGTGCTTTGGCAGAGCTGGATATAGATGTTTCTGAAAAAAAATAATAAGTTTTATCATGCGTATTTTTAACTTCAATTACAAAATTTTGTCTGAAATTGTACTTTCACCAGTAATATTGTTGAGCGTATTAAAAAAATCAATTATAGCCCTTTTTACAATTTTAACTTATCATTTATCAGCCCAAACATACCATTTCGATTACTCTGTGGAGAGCAAAATGTTATCACCTAGTGATGACAAAGAAATGAATTGGGGTAAAATCTTTTTTGATACAAAAAATAATACGAATATGAGTTTTTTTGATGATGGCACTTTGAAAGCAATTTTATTTGATGTCCCGAGAAATATAACTCACGTTTTTAATGTAGAAGAAGATAGAAATAATACTAAATTTAAATATTCTCACAGCAATAAATATGTAGCGGATAATTCTTCCGAGGAGAATCCTTATTTTATTAATATTACAAAAATAAATGATACGAATTTTAAGATTGATGTATATATTTACATTAATAGTAAAAAAACAAAGAAAAAGAAAAAAGTTACAGCAATCGCTATTTTAGAAAAATCAGAATTTGAGTATTTTACAATTCACGCAGATTTTTTTCCTTCAAATTATATTAAAAACCGGATTGTCGAAATGATGCCCAAAGATTCAAAATACTGCATAAAAAAGGTAATCGTAGAATATGTAGGTTCTAAAGAATATACTTTAGTAAATGAAGTTCAGACTTCCAATATTACCCTTCCAATTCCGACTCAAAATTAAGATAAACACTACTTTATATAACAGGATTTACAGCAGAAAAAGAATTTCACTTTTTTATTTCCTCCAAAACACTTGACAAAGGGGTATCGAATGTTGTATATTTGCACCTCGCAAATTACTTACTGTAATTGATTAATTTTTAAACCGTAATTTAAAAAAATGAAAACATCAGATTTTAATTTTGATCTTCCTGAAGAACTTTTAGCAGAACACCCGTCGGAGCACAGAGACGAAGCCAGACTGATGGTTTTAGACAGAAAAACTCAGACAATAGAGCATAAACTTTTTAAAGATGTTGTAGATTATTTTGACGAGAAAGATCTCTTCATCTTCAATAATACTAAAGTTTTCCCTGCACGTCTGTACGGAAACAAAGAAAAAACCGGAGCTAAAATTGAGGTTTTCTTATTGAGAGAACTTGATAAAGAAACCCGTGTTTGGGACGTTTTGGTAGATCCTGCAAGAAAAATCAGAATCGGAAATAAATTATTCTTCACTGAAGACGAATCTTTAGTTGCAGAGGTGATTGACAATACTACTTCAAGAGGTAGAACATTAAGATTTTTGTACGACGGACCTTACGAAGAATTCAGAGCTAAATTGAAAGAATTAGGAGAAACTCCACTTCCAAAATACATTAAAAGAGAGGTTGAGCCTGAAGATGCTGAAAGATATCAGACAATTTATGCTAAAGTAGAGGGAGCTGTAGCGGCGCCTACTGCAGGTCTGCACTTCTCAAGACATTTGATGAAGAGATTGGAAATTAAAGGGATCGACTTTGCTGAAGTTACGCTTCACGTTGGTTTGGGAACTTTCAATCCAATTGAAGTTGAAGATCTTTCAAAACATAAAATGGAATCTGAAGAGATTTTCATCGACGAAAAAAATGCCGAAATCATCAACAAAGCTGTGGAAGAAAACAGAAGAGTTTGTGCTGTAGGAACTACAACGATGAGAACTCTGGAAACTTCAGTTTCTTCAAACAAAAAAATCTCTGCTTTCCACGGTTGGACAAATAAATTCATTTTCCCTCCACACGATTTCGGAGTTGCTAACTGTATGATTACCAATTTCCACACGCCAAAATCTACATTAATGATGATGATTGCAGCATTTGCAGGAAAAGATTTCGTAATGCACGCCTACGAAGAAGCTGTAAAAGAAAAATATAAATTTTACTCTTACGGAGATGCAATGTTGATTCTTTAAGAGAGAAGCTGGAAGCTGGGTGCTGGATGTTTGCAATTCGGCGCCCAGCTTTTCATCAAACATCCATCATCCTACACCCAACAATTCAATGAAAGACATCCGTACTTTATCTCTCGATCAACTCAAAGACTATTTCGGCACTATTGGCGAAAAGCCATTCCGTGCCAAGCAGGTCTACGACTGGATCTGGAGTAAAAATCTTCATTCATTTGAAGAGATGACGAATCTTTCAAAAGATTTGAGAGAAAATCTGATCCGTGATTTTGTGATGAATCCTGCAGCTGTAGATCAGTTTCAAAAATCTACGGATGGAACCATTAAAAACGGAGTCAAACTGCACGACGGTTTGATGGTGGAATCAGTTTTAATTCCTACGGAAACCAGAACAACAGCCTGTGTATCTTCACAGGTAGGCTGTTCCCTGAATTGTGAATTTTGCGCTACAGCCAAGCTCAAAAGAATGAGAAATCTTGAGGTGGCAGAGATTGTAGATCAGGTAGCATTGATCGACAGACAGAGTAGGGAATATCACAACCGACCGTTGACGAATATCGTGTTTATGGGAATGGGTGAGCCGATGATGAACTACAAAAATGTGGTTGAAGCAATCAAAAAAATTACCCAGCCGGAAGGTCTGGGAATGTCACCAAGAAGAATTACCGTTTCTACATCCGGAATTCCGAAGATGATTAAAATGTTGGCAGATGACGAACTGAGAGTGAAACTGGCTTTATCACTTCATTCAGCAGTTGAGTCGACCAGAAATGAAATCATGCCTTTTTCAGATAAATTTCCACTGACGGATATTATGGAAGCTTTGCAGTACTGGTATAAAAAAACAGGTTCTGTCATCACCTTCGAATATTGTGTCTGGAAAGGAATTAATGATAAAGATGAAGACATTAAAGCTTTAATTAAATATTGCCGGCAGGTTCCTTCAAAGGTTAATTTAATTCAGTATAACCCAATTGGTGAAGGAAAATTTGATCACAGAAGTATTGCCGCAGAAGAAAAATACGTTCGTGAACTTGAAAAAGCCGGCATAACTGTGATGGTAAGAAAAAGTCGTGGTGGCGATATTGATGCGGCCTGCGGACAGTTGGCAAACAAAACTGCGGAATAATTTATTATCTATCATAGTCTGTATGACAATTCTTGTCTGAATTTACAAATCATCAATCTGATTTTTGTAGGAGAACTACGAAGTGGTTCAATCTCAATAGCCGTGTGTGAAACCCGTGGTAAATTATTACGAAGTGGTTGAACAATAATACACGTAGTTTGAAATCAACCTCGTGCCTTTCAATTTAACTTTCGATTGACATTAAAAATCTTACTTTTGTGTTATGAATAAAGTTTTCCTAATCATTTCAATCAGTTTTTCGATTTTAAATTCTGCGCAACAGTCCGAAATTTTTAAACTTAAGAATTACAGGGTTTCTGTTTTAAATGATTCTATTCAGGAAACTTCCGGACTTAGTTTTTTCGATGGAAAACTGTATACTTTCAACGACAGCGGAAATCCTGCAGAACTTTATCAGATTGATAAACAGTCAGGGAAAATTCTGAATGTTTTAAAAGTGAATACTCAAAATAAAGATTGGGAAGCATTGGCCAATGATGGAAGAAACTTTTATATCGGCGATTTTGGAAATAACGCCGGCACAAGGCAAGATTTAAAAATTTTTAAAATTCCTTTTGAAAATCATCAGCTTCAGAATGATTCATTAAAAACGATTTCATTTTTCTATGCGGAACAGAAAGATTTTACGCCAAAAAACATCTCCACAGACTTTGATTTGGAATCAATGATTTATCTTAATGGAAAACTGCATATTTTCACGAAAGAATGGGCCTCAAAATCAACAACGCATTATACTTTAGATCCAAATAATCCTGTAAGACAGGCTGCCGGAAAAGTAGAATCTTTCAAAACAGGCTTCATGATTTCTGATGCATATTATTTCGATAAAAAGCTCTACGCTGTGGGCTACACCAAAAAGACAGAAGTCTTTCTGATGGTCTTTAATGAAACCGAATCCGGAATTTTCTTCAAGGCAAATCCACAGAAATTGTATTTGGGAAGTGCTTTAACAGTTGGACAGATTGAGGGGATTGCGGTTGATGAAAATGGAATTTATATTTCAGGGGAAAAATTTCATTCACCACTAGGGACTACAAAACCTTATTTCTATTTTATACCAAAAGAAAAACTGAAATTCTGAGGCAGTTAGAATTCATATAAAATTTAATTTTCCGTTAAAATTGGACTAAAAATTTTATCTTTGTGATAATTAAATATCAACTACCCATCATTCAAAGATAGTGGCGAATACCGTAGAAGAAATCAAGCGACCCATCAACGAAGAAATGAAACTTTTTGAACAGAAGTTTTATGAATCGATGCAGACGAAAGTATCTTTATTAGATAAAGTCACCCGTTTTATTGTTACCACAAAAGGGAAGCAGATGCGCCCGATGTTCGTATTTCTCTGTGCAAAACTTGTGGGTGAAGTCAATGAAAAAACCTACCGTGGAGCGTCGATGATTGAGCTGATTCACACCGCAACTTTGGTGCATGACGATGTGGTAGACGAAAGTTTTAAACGCCGGAATTTCTTTTCAATCAATGCTTTGTGGAAGAATAAAATTGCCGTTCTCGTTGGCGATTTTCTTTTGTCTAAAGCTGTTTTACTTTCTACGGATCATAAAGATTACGATTTACTGGCAGTAATTTCCAGGACAATCAGAGAAATGTCTGAAGGTGAACTTCTTCAGCTTGAAAAAGCCAGAAAACTGGATATTACCGAAGATGTTTATTATGAAATAATTCGTCAGAAAACCGCAACTTTAATTGCCGCATGTTGCGAAATTGGAGCTTTGTCAAACGGTGCTGATGAAAAATTAGCCAAAAAAATGATGGAGTTTGGAACTTACACCGGTATGGCTTTCCAAATCAAAGACGATCTTTTCGATTATCTAAGTTCCAATGTTATCGGAAAACCGGTTGGAATTGATATCAAGGAGCAAAAGATGACGTTACCACTGATTCATACGCTGAAAACTGCAAGTGAGGCTGATAAAAAGTATTATTTCAATACCATCAAAAGATACAACAATGATCAGAAAAGGGTGAAAGAACTCATCAATTTTGTTAAATCTTCAGGTGGTCTGGACTATGCGGTCACTGTTATGAAAGATTTTCAGCAGAAAGCAAAAGATATTTTACAGGAATTTCCGGACTCCGAACCCAAAACTTCTCTTAATCTGATGTTGGATTATGTGATTGAGAGGAATTTCTAGATTTTTCCTTCATCATCTTGATAAAATAAGATGGTTTGATCTCAAATTTTCTGTAAAAATTGTCTGAAAAACTTTCAGAATTTGAAAAACCACAGATGTTTGCAAGTTCTTTTACATCATATTGCAGGTAAGTGGCATCAGTTCGCAAAAGATCAATAATATAATTTAAACGGAGATTATTTATATATACATTAAAATTTGAACCTTTGTACGTATTGATAATTTTCGAAAGATAAGTAGAGTTTGTTCCCAATTCTTCAACAAGAGATTTCTGCGTAAGCTGGCTGTCCAGATATCTTTCTTCGTCCTCAAAAGCATCCAGTTGAGTCAATATACTTTTTACAACAAGTGGATTAAGTCCCTGTATTTTTGAATAGTATTCGTCTTGATTCTCAGGACTTTCCAAATTGAGCTCTTTGACATCTTTGTCTGAAATTGATGCCGGCTTTAAAGCTTCAGGCTGAATGTTTTCCTGCACTTCTCTTGGATTATGATGCTTTTTATGCTCTACCTCAGAATTAATAATAATATTTTCAAATCTCTGCTTGTAAAGTTTTTTAATTTTATAGTATCTGATACTGAAGAAAAGGATAATGCCTGAACTGATGATGAGGATAATAATAAAAATATTGCTTCTTAAAATCAGGAGATTTTCAACCTTTGTCTTTTCTGAGATTAATTTTTTAGTATCATATTCCTTATTAATTTTAGGATACAGATATTTAAAGTTTTTCTCGTAAGATTTATCCAGAATCATCAGTTTATCAATATATTCCAGCTGTTTATCTCTATTTTTAATTGAATCATTATACTTTATGAGAATTTCGTAGGCAGATCTGAATTGTGGATCCAGTTTATTGGACGTGTTGTATTGATTATCTATAACCTCCATGAATTTTACAGCTATCGTTCTTTTACCGATCTTCCAGTTGTTCAGTCCTAAATAATATATCTCTGTAATGTGTGGATACTGGTCATTATACATTTCAAGTGCCTGTGTGAGTTTGGCAATCGATGTTTTATAATCTCTCTGGTAATAAGCATCGGTACCTTGAGATGAAATGAAATAGGGAATGTACTGTTTTAAATCATTGTTTTTCAAGTATTTAATACTTTCGTCGATCAGCTTTTTATTCTCCGAAGATTTGCCCATTTTCGTATTGTTATCAATATAACTGAGCATCGAGTAGATATAATAGGTTTGGTAATCCTGACCTAATTTTGAGTCTGTTGCATGGTTTTTAAAAAAATCGATGCAGATTAGTAGCTCTTTTGCCGCATCTTCATATAAACCTAAATAGATTTTATTCTGAGCAATAAGGTAGATACTCTTGTAAACGACATATTGATCGTTAACATTACTGGCGTATTTATTAGAAATTAAAACATCATCCAAAGATTTCTGATAAAATGCTTCCTGAATATAGATCGCACCCCGGTTGAAATAGGCTGTTGCGAGCAATCTTTCATCCTTTGAATTTTTTGCAGTATTTAAAGCCAGATTGGCATAATCTAAATTTTGAGGATAGACAGAAAAATTGCTCGCGTATCTGTAAGCATACACAAGTGCTTCATTATTACCAGCATCTTTTGCAGTTTTTATATAATGTTGTATAAGAGTCCATGCTTTTTTTTGATCGTTATGAAAACTATCAATCTTTGCCTCGATTTCCTGATAATCCAACCTTTTTTTAGAATTCTCCTGCGCATTTATATTAAGAGACAACAGGATAATTATAAATACAGATAGAAATGATCTTTTAATCAAGTGGTTACGTAAAAAATTATGAAATTTGGGTAACACGTTGGGCTTATTATAAATTTAAAAGTCTACAATATTAACATAATTAATTTGAATAAAAAATTGAAAATTTAAAAATTGCCGGACATTTTTTACGTATTTCCTATCGTAAAATTTGACTTAAAATTGTTTTCCGCTGTATGTTTGCAACAGAAAATTAAGCGAACTAAAAATTAACCTTTATAAATTAAACTTACATGAAAAAGTTAGTATTATTTTTTTCAGCAGTATTGTTAACTACAGTAATTTCTTGTCGTCAGGACGATGATAATTTCAGCACTGAAGATTACCAAAATCTTGAGCTTATAAATAAAGCCTCACAGAAAATTGCGGATTCTGCAAATACTACAACTGTATTAGAAGGAGATCCGATTGCACCTCCTAAAAAGTAAACCAAACCACATTCACATATTTAACAATTTTTTTTTTTTTTTT
>NZ_LMQH01000011.1:1203553-1232251 GCF_001424105.1 Chryseobacterium sp. Leaf394
TTTTTTGCAGTTAATCCTTTTTAAAATGATTCTTTTTTAAACAAAGATTTTGCAATCTTTCAAATTTATCAAATTTTTAAAATAATTCTAAAAAAATATGAATTCTATAAAATTGTTTTATCGCAAACAGTAAAAATTATTTATATTTGTAAAAATCATATTGTAATGCAGACAACTTATATAGAAACGCAGCAGATTTCTTTTCAGGATTTTAAAAATCAGATACTTAGCGATTACAAATTAGGAAGAATTTCCCGCGAGATGTCTTATCTTGGCAGAAGAGAGGTACTTACCGGAAAAGCAAAATTTGGTATTTTCGGGGATGGTAAGGAACTTCCACAGCTTGCAATGGCTAAAGTTTTTAAAAATGGAGATTTCCGCTCCGGATATTACAGAGATCAGACTTTTGCATTGGCAGCAGATGCTCTTACTGTTGAAAGTTTCTTCGCTCAGCTGTACGCAGATACAAGTGTTGAGCGTGAGCCTGCGTCTGCAGGTAGACAGATGAACGGTCACTACGCTACAAGAAGTTTGAATGAAGATGGAAGCTGGAAAGATTTAACAGCACAAAAGAATATTTCTTCTGATATTTCTCCTACTGCAGGGCAAATGCCAAGATTATTGGGTCTTGCACAGGCCTCCAAAATATATAAATCAGTAAAATTTGAGGGTTCTGAAAAATTTTCTCAGGATGGTAATGAAGTTGCGTTTGGGACGATTGGTGATGCTTCTACTGCGGAAGGTCATTTCTGGGAAACTTTAAACGCTGCATGTGCATTACAGGTTCCAATGATTGTTTCGATTTGGGATGATGGCTATGGAATATCTGTACCTACGATGAAGCAGCGTGCTAAAGCTGATATTGCTGAAATGCTCAGCGGATTCCAGAGAAAAGAAGGTGAATTTCAGGGTTGTGAAATTATTCAGGTGAAAGCCTGGGATTATGCTTCGCTGTTGGATGCCTATGCAAGAGCTGAGCATTTTGCAAGAACAGAATCTGTTCCTGTGGTGGTCCATGTCATCGAAGTGACGCAGCCTCAGGGGCACTCAACTTCAGGATCTCATGAAAGATATAAAAACGAAGAAAGACTTGCATGGGAAGCTGATTTTGATGGTTTGGTAAAATTCAGAGAATGGATTTTAAACTACTCAATCGAAATTGAAGGTAAAGAAGAAGTGCTGGCAACTGCAGAAGAGCTGGACGCGATCGATGAAGAAGCAAAGAAACATGTAAAAAGCGGACAGAAAACTGCATGGGAAAACTATCAGAAGACAATCACTGACCTTACAAAATCAGTTTTACCTTTGGTTGAAAATTTAAAGGGACAAAATTCTGAAATTGAAAATCACGTCAATAATTTCAATAAATTGGTTTCAAAAGCTAAAAAGGATGTTTTCCACTTAGTGAGAAAATCTTTACTGGCAACAAGAGGAAGCAGTTCGTCAGAAAGAAATCAGCTGATGCAGAAGTACAATGAGATTTTTGAGGTTGAAAAAGACAATTATTCTTCTCACTTATATTCTCAGTCTGAATGGAAGGCTGAAAATGTAAAAGAAGTAAAACCTGTTTATTCAGATTCTTCTGAAGATGTGGATGGCAGAGTAGTGATCAGAAATAATTTCGATAAAATTTTCAATAAATATCCTGAAACTTTGGTCTTTGGTGAAGATGCCGGAAATATCGGCGACGTGAACCAGGGTCTTGAAGGAATGCAGGAAAAATACGGTGAACTTCGTGTTGCCGATACCGGAATCCGTGAAGCTACGATTCTCGGACAGGGAATCGGGATGGCAATGAGAGGTTTAAGACCCATTGCTGAAATACAGTATTTAGATTATATCTTGTATTGTTTACAAGGAATGAGCGATGATTTGGCAACCGTTCAGTACAGAACAAAAGGCGGACAAAAAGCACCTGTAATCATCAGAACGAGAGGTCACAGACTGGAAGGTGTATGGCATTCTGGTTCGCCAATGGCAGGGATTTTAAATCTTTCAAAAGGTATTCTTATTTTGGTGCCGAGAAACTTAACGAAAGCAGCAGGATTTTACAACACCATGCTACAAAGCGACGAGCCAGCCGTAATCGTTGAATGTTTGAATGGATACAGATTAAAAGAAAAACAACCTGATAACATCGGTGAATTCACTGTACCTGTAGGGAAAATTGAAGTGACAAAAGAAGGAAAAGATGTAACGTTGGTAACGTACGGTTCAACCTGGAGAATTGTTACCGAAGCTGCAAATGAACTTGAGAAATTAGGAATTTCGGCGGAAGTGATTGATGTACAGTCGTTAATTCCATTCGATTTGTCTCATGAAATCGCTGAATCGGTGAAGAAAACCAACAGGTTGGTGGTTATCGACGAAGATGTGGAGGGTGGAACTTCAGCGTTTATTCTTCAGCAGATTTTAGAAAAGCAAAAAGCTTTCAGGTATTTGGATTCTGATCCGTTAACAATTGCTGCCAACGATCACAGACCTGCTTATGCGAGTGACGGAGATTATTTCTCGAAGCCATCTGCCGATGATATGGTTGAAAGAATTTATGCTATGTTTAATGAAACAAATCCTGAGAAATATCCAGCAATATTTTAATTGGAATATTAAATAAATCTGAAAACCGCTTTTTTAAAGAGCGGTTTTTTTTATTTCTTAACTTTCGAAACCTGTTTTACCAATATATATTTTATTGAAGATCCGTCCATTGGTGGATTGGCGATTTTCTCAGTTTTCACTTTCAATTCATATTCAAATCCTGGTTCATAGGTAAATCCTTCAATATTCGAATAGAAATTTCCCCAACTGTCGGCCGCATTTTCTCTTACCTGAAGACATTTCATCGGCATTACACCAGTACAGTCTTTAGTTTCTGAGCCTACAAACAGTGTTTTTTCTGCTGAGTTTGCCGTTTGAGAAGTCGCAGTACAGTTTAAAAGAATAAATGCTGAAAATGAGATGAAAAACAGTTTAATAAATGATATTGTCTTCATATTGAAAATTATTTTGAATTTAGATTTTCTGAAACTTCTTCATCCCTGTCAACTTCTACTTTTGGTTTAGAGAATTTCTGTTTTCCGGTCAAAAGATCAAAAAATAGTTTAAAATCCGAAACGAGTGACCAGAAAGGATATTTGAAAGTCGCAGGAGTGTTTCTTTCAATCACAGCATGGCTCAACCATGCAAAGCCGTAGCCAAATAGCGGAACATACCATAGAAACCTTTCCTTACCTGAATAAATAACATAACCAATGACAAAAAATACCAGCAGGGTGCCGGTGAAATGTAAAATTCTTGTTCCTGTTTTGCTGTGTTCAGTGAGATAAAACTGATAGAATTCACTGAATATTTTTATTCTCTCAGACATAACTTTAATATTTTAAAGTTCCGATCATGTAGGTTTTTGAAGCGTTCAAAGCTTTTGAGCTTTCGGTTTTTTCTTTTACCACTCCTTTATTCTGAATGTAATTGGAGTGGATAAAATAAGTGTCTCTGTTCTCCCGTGTGATAAATCCTGTATGAAAATCGAGTCCGACAATGTAGACTGTATTTTGCGGTTTGGATAAAATGTAGTTCTCTAAATCTTCTCTTTTATTGAAATATTTGATTTCGGTACAAAGTTTTTTAATCATCACAGAAGAAGGCTGTTGTGCTAAGTAAACGCGTTCAATTTTAATACCAAAATCACTTAAAATGTTGGTTACAAAGTATCCGCAGGCAATAGTTCCCGATTGAGGATTACGTGTTGTACCTCCAAAAGACCATGGTGTGCCTTGCCAGTATTCCGGAATGTCATAATTGATGTATCTCAAAAAATACTTTCTCTTTTCAGCCTCAGTTTTTGATTTAATCTGATTTAAAAATTCCTTGTACGAAACTCTTTCTACACTATTTTCAACCGGAGAAGAACCGATATTTTCAGTCTTTTCACTGCATCCCAAAATCATCAGGACAAGTATAAAAAGTATTTTTTTCAAAACTTTAAGCCTGTTTCAGTTTGCTGTTTCTGTAGCCGTAAAAGAAATAGATTACAAGCCCGATCGCAAACCAAAGTCCAAACCAGAACCAATTGTCGTGGCTCATTCCGGTTAGAAGATAAAGACACGAACTTAAACCAATCAAAGGAATTAAAGAGAAATTTTTAATAAAAGTGAAAACACAGAGAATCAGATTAATGATGATAAAAAAGAATATCGAAGCTCTGAATTCTCCTTCTTTAGGATCGTTCCAATCCATTAAATTTTCAAAAAACGCTGGCTGGAAATAGTAAAATCCAATCACAGTTCCAATGAAAATAACAGGAAAAATAATCTTTCCATTGATGTAAGGAAGGTGAAATCTACCTTTAATTTTCTGTTTAGCGGGCAACATCAAAACTCCTGCACATACCAACACAAAAGCGAAAATAGTTCCAATACTTGTGAAATCAAGTATGAAACTTTTATCAGTAAAAAGAATAGGGATACCTACCACAATACCAGTTACGATGGTTGCGAAAGATGGTGTTTTGTATTTTGGGTGAACATTCTGAAATTTTTTAGGCATCAGTCCGTCGCGACTCATCGCATACCAGATTCTCGGCTGCCCCATCTGGAATACCAAAAGTACTGTTGTAATCGCAATAATGGCAATAAATGACACCGTAAGTTCCATCCACGCGACATTGGCATTGGTTCTCTCGAAAATAAAAGAAAGCGGATCTCCAACGCCGTCAAACTTTCTGTAATCTACCATTCCGGTCAAAACTAAAGTCAGAGCGATATAAATTACGGTACACAGTGCAAGGGAAATGATCATTCCCTTAGGTAAAGTTTTCTGCGGATCTTTAGTTTCTTCCGAAAGTACACTCAGCGCATCAAACCCAATGTAGGCAAAAAACACTCCCGAAACAGCACTCATTACTCCTGCAAAACCGTTTGGCATAAATGAAGTTACCTGTGTTTCAGGATTCAGAGGAGTCCAGTTTCCGGTATTGATAAATTTAAATCCGACCAAAATTACAAGTACAATTACGGCAAGTTTTAAAATGACCAAAACATTATTGAAATTCTTACTTTCTTTAACTCCGACAAAGCACAGCCATGTGATTAAGCCATTGATAACCAAAGCCGGAATGTCAAGAATTATTTTTAAACCTCCGATTACCGGAGCATTTTTCCAGGCATTTAAAAGTTCGTTATTGGTAGACTGTGGCGTGCTGAAGAAGGCTTTTTTGGCCTCAGTATAACTGCAGCTGAAATATTCAGGAATATGTACATCAAGTCTTCCGAGGAAACTTGTAAAATAATCTGACCATGAGAATGCAACGTAAATATTACCAAAAGAATATTCCATAATCAGAGCCCAACCGATGATCCACGCAATCAATTCACCAAAACTTGCGTAAGCGTAGGTGTAAGCAGATCCGGCAGTAGGAATTCGGCTCGCAAACTCAGCGTAGCAAAGAGCTGTAAATCCGCATGCAAAACCACAGATGAGATACAGCAGAATAACTCCTGGACCTCCGCGGAAAATGGCCTCGCCTAGGCTGCTGAAGCTTCCCGCGCCGATGATGGCGGCAATTCCAAAAAAAACAATGTCCCAAACCCCTAAAACACGGAGCAATGAAGTGGAAGTATCGGTTTCTGAATAGATCTTTCTTCTGAAAAGTTGATTCATTAATAGTTTATTTGAATTGAAAAAAACAAATGTAACTAAATCTTTCAGAATATTACGTTTTTCTTAACATTTCTTAAGGGAAAGTTAATTAACTTTAAAAAATAATCCACATACTAACAATATGTTAAAAACCTTGTTTAAACAATATCTTTTTGATATTTTCGTTGGTAAATTGTGGATAAATATTATCATTAATTTTAAAGACTTAAACACTTAATATTCAACACAGATCATTCAAAAATTTTGTAATTAATGAGATCAAAAAAAATACTTTTAGCCGCTGCTGTCATCTATTTCGGGATTTCCGACGCACAGCAGTCACAATATTTCAGCCAAAAAGAAAACTACAGATTCGGTCTTGCCGAAAATCTGTATCAAACCAAAATATACAACGCTTCACAGTACGAATACGCAAGACAGTACTTTTACAATCAGAATCTTTCAAGATCCAAAAAGGAAGCTGCTCAGTTTTTTGATAATGTCATCGGTGTGATTCTTCAGAAAAATCATGCGGAAGAAGGTTTGACAGCTTTCATCAAAGAATATCCGAAATCTGCTTATTTCGCACAGGCGAATCTTCCGCTGGCTGATTATTATTTAGCCAAAAAAGATTTCAAAAAAGCGCTCGAAACTTTAAAAAAAGTTAACCAGTATCAGCTGACAAAAGAGGAGAACACGCAGTACATCATGAAACTGGGTTATGCCAAATTTATGCTCGGTGATGCCAAAGGTGCGATCGATGCTTTGGAAGAAGCTTACAAAACTGCCGACGGTACACAGAAAGGCGATATCGCTTACATGCTTGGACATTTAAATTATGCCGGCAGAAATAATGACAAAGCTTTTCAGTATTTTGATTCCATTAAAAATGAAGAGAAATATTCGAAACTCGTGAGACCTTACTATGTGCAGATGTATTTTAATGAAAAGGATTACGATAAGGCAATTACAGAAGGAAACGCACTTTTAAACGAAGATATTTCTGAATCTTACAAAGCGGAAGTTCACAAAATCATCGGGGAAAGTTATTTCATGAAAGACGACTACACTTCTGCATATCCTCACCTCAAAGATTATCTCGCTGTACAGCTCAATCCTTCAGAAAATGATCTTTACGAAATGGGATTTGTTGCCGCAAAACTGAAAAAGCATGACGAAGCGGTATCTTATTACAATCAACTGGTGAATTCCAATTCGGCTTTGGCTCAGAATGCTTATTACCAGTTAGGAAATGCTTATCTGGAAGTTGGCAAAAAGCAGGAAGCACTTTCGGCATTCAGATCTTCTTATCAGATGAATTATGATAAAGGTGTGAAAAAGCTGGCTCAGGAGCAATATGCAAAATTGAGTTACGACATCGGAAATCCGTTTGAGAATGCTTCTCAGGTTATTCAGAATTACATGACTGAGAACAAAGCGGAGGCAGACAATACCGAGATGAAATCACTTTTGGTGAAATCTTATCTGTATTCGGGGAACTACCGTGAAACTTTAAATGCAATCGACAGACTTCAGAATTCCACACCGGAAATCGATAAAATTGATCAGGAAGTTTCTTATCTTTTGGGAACGGAAGAATTTAACAAAGGTAATTTTGATGAAGCTGAACGTTTTCTTTTGAGAAGTTTAGAATTTAATATCAATAAAGAATTCAACAGCCGTGCGCTGTACTGGCTCGGACAGACTTATTATCAGAAAGGAAATTATCCTTCAGCAATCGTGCGTTACGAAAAGCTTTTATCCGAAACTTTCCCTGAAAAACAGCAGTTACCTTATGATTTGGGTTATGCTTATTTTAAATCGAAAAAGTTTGATCAGGCTCAGAAATACTTTAAACAGTACTTAAATAATCCTAAAACGGAATATAAAAGCGATGCCCAGCTTCGTTTAGCGGATATCGATTATGCCAACAACGATCTGGATGCAGCGATTGCCGTGTACGACCAAAATCAGGATGCAACAGATTATACTTTGTTCCAAAAGGCGATGGCTTTAGGATTTAAAGGTGATAACAATGCTAAAATTACCAACCTGAAATCTTTAATTTCGAAATATCCGGATTCAGAATACACAGACGATGCTCAGTACGAAATTGGTGTTGCCTATGCAAGTCAGGATGATTTTTCAAACTCTTCAGATTTCTTTGCAAAAGTAATTAAATCTTCTTCTGACCGCGATTTGGTTGCCAACGCTTCTATTTACAAAGCTCAGAATTTGATTGACCAGAACCAGAACGATAAGGCACTTTCGGAACTGACTTCTCTGGGTCAGCAATATAAAAATACGCAGTACGCAGATAAAATTGTGCAGGCTGCCAAACCGATCTTTACCAAAAATGGAGATGTTTCAGGTTACGAAACTTTTGCCAGAAATTTAGGCGTTAATGTAGATGCTTCTGAAATTGATGAGATCAACCTTTCTACAGGAAAGCAGTTCTTTGCTAAAAAAGATTACAAGAATGCCATTTCTTATTACGAGAAATATTTGACTCAAAATCCAAGCGGAGAAGGTCTTTATCAGGCGAAATACGAGTTGGGTGAAAGTTATTATCAAACCAAAAATTCCACTAAAGCTTTATTGGTTCTTCAGGAGGTAGGAAATGTAGCCAACGACTATCAGGACGATGCGCAAACCAGACTGGCGCAGATTTACATCGCTCAGGGAAATTCTTCTGAAGCGAAAAAATATCTTGAAAGTCTTGTTAATTCTTCAGACATCAACATCAGAAACTACGCAAATGTGGAAATGATGAAAATTTATGCTGAGGAGAAGAATTTCTCTCAGGCCGAAAAATTAGCTGACGCAGTTATTTCAAATAATAAAAACTCAGCTGCTGTTATTGAAACGGCGAAAGTCATTAAGGCAAGAAGTCTGATGAATGCAGGTAAAGATAAAGATGCGCAATCGGCATTTGCTGCTCTGGAAAAATCTTCCAATACGGAAGTTGCTGCAGAATCTCTGTATGCAAAAGCCTTTTATCAGAATAAGGCGAAGTCATTTAAAACTTCCAATGAAACTATTTTCAAGCTGGCCAACAATTATGCGTCGGAAGAATATTGGGGTGCAAAAGCATTGGTTTTAATGGCTAAAAATTATGTGGGTTTAAAAGATAATTATCAGGCGAGCTATACCTGCGACCAGATTATATCAAACTATGCAGACTTCCCGGAAATTGTAGCGGAAGCAAAAGAGGTTAAAAAAACGATTAAAAAGTAAGATGTACGATGTACAGAGTAAAATGTACAAAGCAGAAAACATAATACATCACATTATACATTAATACAATTTTTAAAAATGAACAAGCAAATTCAAATACTATCCATATTATTTCTGGGAATTTATTCAGTTGCTTTCTCGCAGATCAAAGAGGAAAAACTGATACTTAATAAAAAAAGAGAGCCGGAAGTAAAAAAAATTGAGAAGAAAAAAACTTCAGTGGAAACGGTGAAAAACTATCCGCCTGAAGAAAAATCTGCCAATCCTGTAAAATATACCATCACTGATGTTCCTGTGGTAAGCGATTTTAAGACATCAACCATTCAGGGGGAAGATGTAGCTCCGAAATTTGATGAAACGGCTCAGGACAACTACATCCAGTTTGGAATGGGAAATTATGGCAAAATCTTAGGTGATGCCCACGTTTCTAAAGTTCTCGAAAACAAACTTGAAGTTGGTGCAGATGCACATTGGCTTTCTACACAGGGGCTGAAAAAAGATTATGCGTGGGATTCGAAGCAAAGTGCTGCAACCATTGGTGCTTTCATGAATTCATACGGTGAAAAAGGGAAATTTAATCTGAATGCAGAATATGGTTTGGATCATTTCAACTATTATGGAATCTATGCGCTACAGCCTGATGCGGGTGTCAACTTAGACCAAAAGGTCAATCAGTTTAAAGTAAACGGTTACTACGATTTTTATTCCAACGAAATTCTGAATGATGTAAGAGTAAAATCTTCATTTCTGACCGACCATTATGATGCAAAGGAAAATCAGGTTTCTGCTTTGGCAAATCTTTCCAAACACGCTGTAGAACTCGGAGATTCCGGCTTTACACTCAGCGCTGATTTAGGTTTAGGTTTGGACGCCGTGAAAACAGAATTCACCATCAGAGACGCCAATACCTCCAACTTTGTAAACGCTCATTTAACTCCAAAAGTGAGTTTCAGAAAAGGTGATTCCTATTTAACCGTTGGTTCATCATTCGCTTTTTTAAATTCTAAAAATGATAATTTAATTTTAGCGGAACAGTTAAAGTCCAATAAAACTTACTGGTTTCCGCAGGCTGAATTCCAGTACGCTGCTGCCAATGAATTTAAATTTTATGGAGGAGTAGACGGTGGTTTAAAACTGAATACTTACAGCGAACTTTTACAGGACAATCCGTTTTTAGTTTCGGACCAATATCTGAGACCAACGGAAACAAAATACCATTTTTACGCAGGTTTAAGAGGAGATATCGACGAAACTTTCAAGTATGATGTCTCTGCAGGTTTTGGAAAAATGAATAACATTATGTTTTTCAGAGCCAACTCACTTTTTGATAATGCATTTACGCTCAACCGTTCTGCCTACAACTTTGCAAATACTTTCTCAACTGTTTACGATGACGGAAATGTGAGTGATATCAAAGGAAGTTTACAGTATTTCCCGCTTGAAAATCTTGTACTTGACGGTGAATTGCGATTCCAGAAGTATGATTTGAACAATTATAAAAATATTTATAACGTTCCTTTGCTTACTGCATCTTTCGGAGCAAAATACACGATGCTGGAGAAAAAACTTCTTTTAGGCTTCAAAGGAATCTTCGCAAGTGACAGAACCACAAATTCTTACACGCTGACGCCGGTTCCTGATCCGTTGGTGACAGGTTCTACTGTCTATCAGTCTGCAGAAGATATTGATGATAAAGTTGATGGTTATGCAGATTTAAACTTATCCGCAGAGTACAGATTTCACAAAAATTTTAGTATTTTCGCAGTCGGAAACAATCTTCTCGGTGCCAAATACCAAACTTTTCAAGGCTACAAAGTTTTAGGAGCACAGGTTTTGGGAGGCGTTAAGATTACGTTTTAGAGTACGAGAGTGGCAGTGTTTGAGGGTTCAAGCCCGATGTCTCTGCCACTCTACAACTCTCCAACACAAATGGCTTCGTAGTTCAACTGGATAGAATATCGGATTTCGGCTCCGAGGGTTGGGGGTTCGAACCCCTCCGAAGTCACAGTAAGCAAACTCTTTATAGATAGGAGTTTGCTTATTTTTTTGTTTTGGAGTATTATAAAACCAAGTAACAAATTCGGTAACAGTTTTCAGGTAAATTTTATATTTATCAAAAAATTTCTAAATCTTCTTTAAAGCCGACGCTTTATGCACAGCAGATTTACCGGTTTTTTCGCTCATCACTTCATATTGAGGTTCATCTTCCGACGCTCTTCGCTGGCGTTCCATAAAAACAAAGTCTTTTGTGTGAATCTTCGTTACAACTCCATGGGTTTCGCCATTCTGAAACTTCCATTTTACGTGATCTCCTTTTTTTAGCATTGTATTTTGATTTAGGATTGGTGTTGAATAGTATACTTAAAATATCAGATGAAATTTTAATTATAACTTTTTATTCAAATACTGTGCTGTATCTGGATAATAATGTTACGCTGTCTCTGTAATTCAATTGAGATTTTAATCGTCTTCTCAACAGATTTCAATTACTCAGTGTTTTATTTTAAGTTTAAGAAAGCTTTCATATATTTAAAATTAGCCAAAAATTTCCACAATGTTTTCAATGCTTACATTTTTATAATCAGCATAAATATGGGCGTGAAATTCGTTTAATTTTTTTAAAATCCTCAGCAGTTCCGCTTTTTCGAAGTCACTTAATTTTCCAGATAAAACTTTTGACGTTTTGTTCACCTTCTCAACAGACTCATGAAAAACCTTCTCACCTTTTGGGGTCAGACTAAGTCTTTTGCTGCGTTTATCGTCTTCGTCATTTTTCTCATGCAGAAATCCTGCTTCCAACAGTCTTTTGATGATTTGAGTTCCTGTCTGTTTTTCGTGTCCGTTTTTTTCAATCAGCTGAATTTTGGTTAAGAAAGGTTCATCTTTTAAACGGTACAGATAGGTAAACTCCTCATTTGCCAGGTCAGGAAAATCTCCCAGACCTTTTCTGATCACCAGTTTTGAATAGCGTCCTAAGAGAAGAACCTGCTTGCAAATTTCATTTTCCGTAAATGAAACCTGATGATTTTCATTCTTAAAAAGTTTGGTAGGGCTTTCATCCGCATACTTTTTGTCATTCATCCACACCCGGAAGTCCTCCAGATCAGCATTTGGTTTGTAAGAATCAGAGTTTTCAAATTCTTTTACTTTCTGTAGAAGATTGATGAAAAAGTCGGTCTGCATAGTTTTAATTTGGAGTAAAGATATTGGTTTTTTGTTTTCTGAGAAGAATCATAGTTTTAAGCTGCCCATTCCACCGTCAATCCCAATGATTTGTCCGGTAATCCATGAAGAGTTTTCAGACAGTAAAAATTCCACCATTTTTGCAATCTCTTCTGCATTTCCAATCCTCTGCAAAGGATGTCTTTTACCCGAAGCATCACGTTTTTCAGGTGTTGAAAGAAGCTGTGAGGCAAGATTTGTATCCGTGAGAGACGGTGCAACGGCATTGACTCTTATTTTTTGTGAAGACAGTTCAGCAGCGAGACTTATCGCCAAACCTTCAACAGCGCTTTTACTTGCTGAAACTGATGCATGGAAAGGCATTCCAATTTTCGCGGCAACTGAACTGAAGAGGACAACTGAAGCGCTTTCAGATTTTTTTAACTGAGGCAATAATTTCTGTACTGTTTTCACTGCACCTAAAAAATTGATTTCAAAATCATTTTTAAAATCGTCAATGGTCAGCCTGTTAAAAGGTTTCAGATTGATACTACCCGGAGCATATACCAATCCGTCAATTACCTCAGGAAAGGCAATATCATCAAGATTTCCAGTGAGGATATCCATGGGGTGAAAAGTGATATTTAAATCTCTGATTTCAGAATTTTCAGTTTTTGAGATGCCTGTCACGCTGTAGTTTTCTGAGAGCAGTTTTGCGGTGGCAAATCCAATTCCCTGCCCGCAACCAATGATAACTATGTTTTTCATATTTTCATGTTCTTGTTTGATTCACTATTGATTTTTCTTTATACTTTATTGCAGAGACTTTTTTACTCTGGTTCTCCGTGATCTCCGTGCATTTATTCATTTCATTTATCGCTTAGAAATTCTGTTATGGCTTATTGCGCGCTGTCTTGAACACTTAAATCTCTCAATTTCAGGATTTCTTTTCATCAGATGTTTTTGGCTTACACCCGAGTTCACTCTTTTTCTCCACAGCCTGAAACTTGAAGGTTTCAGTTCTCTTCTCATCAGATCAATCACTTCAGATTCAGGAATTCCAAACTGATATTTTATTGCTTCAAACGGCGTACGGTCTTCCCAGGCCATTTCAATGATGCGGTCTGTCTGTATTAAGTTAAATTCTTTCGTCATTATATTAAATTTTCAATTGTCTGTTTTGCGATTCTAAAGTGTTCAGATTTTTTTTCATCAGCCATTTTATCCAATGTCCGCAACATCATTCCAAGCCTTGGATTAGTTTCAAAAAAATTGCGGTTATCATTTACAAAATTCCAGAAAAGGGAATCCCATTTTTCAGTCCATTCACCATCAGGATAATCGCTCATCTTTTTTATATAATTACTTCCGCTGATGTACGGTTTCGTGCTCATTTTCCCGCCGTCAGAGTAGCTGCTCATTCCATATACATTTGGTACCATCACCCAGTCGTACGAGTCGACAAACAGTTCCATAAACCACTTGTAAATATCATGAGGATTTAATTTCAGAAGATTCATTACATTTGCGAAGAGCATAAGCCTTTCAATATGATGAGCATAGCCTGTCTCCAGAACTTTCAGAATTGTGCTGTCGATTGGTTTCAAACCTGTTTCTCCTGTGTAAAAACAGTCAGGTAGAGTAATCTGATGTTTCCAGTAGTTTTTATTCCTCTGAAAAGTTCCCTGATACAGATAAATTCCTCTCACAAACTCTCGCCAACCCAAGATCTGCCGTACAAATCCTTCCAGCGAATTGATTGGTATTTTATAGTCTTCCGCATATTCAATCGCTTCTTTTAAGACATTTTCCGCGGTTAATAGACCAATATTCAGCAGTGGCGACAATACGCTGTGATGCAAAAAGTGTTCGTGTTCTACAATGCTGTCTTCATACACTCCAAAATCGGCGAAACGCAATTCCAAAAACTGATTAAACCAGTTTTCAGCTTCCTCAAAAGTAGCAGGGTAGAGCTGGTAAGGTGTCAAATTACCGTAATTTTCACCAAAATTTTTCTCAGTATAGATTTTTGCTTCTTTGTAAAACTCACTGTTTTCAGGAAAATAAATGGATGGTGCCTTTTTATTTTTGGGATACTTCTTCCTGTTTTCTGTATCAAAAGTCCATTTTCCACCGGTAGGCTTGCCGGCCTTCATCAGGATATTTCGTGATATCCTCTGCTGTCTGTAAAAATCGGTTTGATGATATGATTTTTTATCGTCAAAATATTCTTTTAAATCTTCCCGTGTGTTGATGAACAAAGGACTGTCTAGAATTTCCAGGTTTAGTTTCGTTTCCTTAATCCGTTTTTCAAGCCAGTTATCACAAACATCCGTAATAAGAATTTTAGTGAATTTTTCTTTTTCCAGATGTTTTATCAGCTTTTGAACATCAGAAAGAGGAGAATAGCTGTCAATATATTCAACCTTAAATTTTAATTTTATTAAATAATTTTCATAAAATTTCATGCTCGCTCTGTGGAGTGCAATTTTCTGTTTGTGAAATTTGTACTGTCTGAAAAAAAGAAATTCTTCCACCAAAAAAACAGGTTGACTTTTGTCGAGATACTCTGTGTCTTTGAAAAGTTGGTGCGGAAAGATCAGTTGTGCGGTAGATAATTTTATTTCAGCCATAACTTTCTGAATTTTTGATCGGGATCATACTGTTCTGCCTGCTTTTCAGCATTGAATGTTCTGCTTCTCGGGTCATTTCCAACTCCTGCGAGATACATCCAGTTTCCATAATTGCTGTGTACATCATAGTCGATGAGCATTTCTTCAAAATATGCAGCACCTGTCCGCCAATCCTGTTTAAGAATTTTACAAAAATAGGAAGCTGCATTTTGTCGTCCGCGGTTGCTCATCCAGCCAGTGTTTTTAATTTCCTTCATGTTGGCATTAATAAAATCAGAATCTGTCTTGCCATTTATCCAGTTATTGATTAAGTATTGATCTGATTCAAAATCATATTCATTTTCTCCAATTCCATCCTGTTGAAATATCTTGTTCCTGAACTGCATTGAAGTATATTTAAAAAAATCACGCCACAAAAGTTCGAAAACTAACCAGTATGTTGATTCGTTGCTTCCAAATATAGCTTCATATTTTTTGATTTCATAAAAAACGGATACGGGAGATAAACTACCGTTGGCAAGCCACGCAGAAAATTTGCTGCTGTAGTCTGAGCCTGTCATACCATTTCTTGTTTCCTTGTACGAACTGAGATTTTCAGTCTCAAAGAAATAGGAATTTTACCGTCGCCAACCTTCCGTTTCTCCACCTGAAAAAGGAAATGCAGTAGAACTGTTATTTTCAAAATCATCAAAACCCAACGTTTTCATACTGATGTGATCGCTCTCCGGTCGCGGACTTAAAATTTCTCCTCCGTAAATAAGATGTTCAGAATCAAATTCACTTCTAATTTTAAAATCTTTTTCAATCTTCTGTCTGAATGTTGTAAAAAGCAACGGAATTCTGTTCAGTTTATCATAAACAAAATCTGTCTCCAGCAATAGCTGTGAATAAGACCGTATCCATTTTGCGGAAGGTGTAATTTGCCTGACCTGATTTTCTGTTTCAGTTTCTTCCTTTGTCCATTCTCTCTGACAGAATATGTTTTCAATCTCAAAATGTCCGGATATCTGTTTGAAAATTTCTTCTGTCCTGCCAAATTTTTTCAGAAAAGGAATGTTTTTTTGATCTAAACTTTTTTCCAGATCCAAAACAGTTTCCAGTAAAAATTTAGCCCGGAATTTTCCGATCTTCCTGAAACCATGGTGTGTGTCGGTGTAAAATGTTTCGTCAAAAATATACACGGCAAGAAAAGGTAATTTTTCGTGAGAGATTTTAAATAGAGACCTACTGTCTCTGATTCTTAAGTCATTTCTGAACCAGAGGATGTTGATTTTTTGTTTTTTCGGCATCTTTCGCTGCAGTATTTTACTTCGTTCCAATTCTTTTTCCATTTTTTTCTCCAGTTGAAAGGCAATCCGCAGACTTCACAGATTTTTGAAGGCAATCCGGCTGGCATTTTACTGTATGAAATTTTTATATTGACTGATGATGATATCTTTGGCTTTTAAATCGTGCATCATGTTGTACAGACCAAAGAATGTTCTGTTGACATAAATGAAATGTTTTGACCCACGGTTCGTATTCATTCCTTTCATATCGCTGAGTTTTGCGTAACGCTGGCCAAGATCTGCAATCTCCGTAAAAAAGGTTTCGTCTGAAAAATCAAAAGTTACAGCATTGAAAGGTCTGGTAAACAATTCCAGCAACTCATAGAATAATTTTGTGAAAAACGTCTGTTCCTGCGGAGTATCATCAGGACGCAAAATTTCGAGCTGGAAAAGCTTTTCCCTGAATTTCTCCGGATTAATCAGATTTTCTCTCTTAGCCAGTTCGAAGTATGGTTTATAAAAGTCATTCGGAATTTCCTTAATGCATCCGAAATCTATCACCAACAGTTTTTTATCTTCAGAAACCAAAAAGTTTCCCGGATGCGGATCTGCGTGAACCTGCTTGAGAACGTGCATCTGATACATATAAAAATCCCACAGCGTCTGTCCTATCTTGTTTAAATCCGACTGAGAATTTTGCTCTTTTGTAAATTCTGAAAAATGTTTACCCTCCATCCAGTCCATGGTAATTATTCTTTCACATGAAAACTCAGGATAATATTCAGGAAAATCAAGATTAGGAAGGTGACTGCATTTTTCAGAAATGTCCTTACTTCTTTTGAGTTCAAGTTCATAATCAGTTTCTTCAAAAAGTTTATTCTCGACCTCCTGAAAATATGATTCCGACCCTTCTTTTCTTATATTAAACATTTTAACAGCAATAGGCTTCACCATTTTAAGATCGCTCGAGATGCTTTCTCTCACTCCCGGATACTGAATTTTTACAGCCAGTTTTTTTCCTTCTTTTTCAGCTCTGTGAACCTGCCCAATACTTGCAGCATTCACAGATTCACTTGTAAACTTATCAAACAGATCCTCCGGATTTTTCCCGAAATACTTTCTGAATGTTTTCTTTACTAAAGCTCCCGACAGTGGTGGCACCGAAAACTGTGACAGAGAAAATTTTTCAACATATGCCTGAGGCAAAATATTTTTCTCCATACTCAACATCTGGGCAACTTTCAAAGCTGAACCTTTCAATTCTTTCAGAGAATCGTAAATATCGGCGGCATTATCCTCATTCAGTGTTTGCCGTGCTTCATCCTCATCTTTATCTTTTGTAATTTTATTTCCGTAATATTTAATGTAATTAACGCCAACTTTGGCGCCTGCTTTCAGCAAACTGCCTGTTCTTTCTAACTTTCCTGTCGGTATTCTGTTAAGTGTTTTCATTCTTAAATATCATTGTTCTTACATTAAAGGAGTTCTTCTGTTCTTTTAAAAAGTATCTCCCAATAATTTAAATTAATTATTTACCCCTTTCTGAATTTTTCCTTAAATAAAAATTTACCAAGGTCGATTACTTTTCGCAAAGGTTCATTGTCCATCAGTTCAAATCCTGTATCTACTGTTTTTTCGATAAAGATATCTGTCTTCTCAAATGAAGGCGATGTATCTTTTTTCCAAAACTCAATAGATGAAACCAGATGAAGCCACAAAACCTCCTCCCTTGCTTTTTCATGAAAATTTTTCACATCTTCTTTTGCCTTTTTAATCATCACCCAGTCATCAAAATCAAGAGTTTTTATAAAATTCCTGTGTGCGTCACGGAGCTGGCCTGAGATTTTTGCTGAATGCATTTTATCGCTCCCCAAAATCATAAGAACCAATGAGCGGTTCATCGTCATATTTTCAAAAAAAATGAAGTAGACATTTAAAAGTTTTTCTTTTGACGTGATTTCCGCAGAATTATTTACCTCCGCAGCCAGTTCTACAGATTTATTAAAAAGACTGACCAGCATCGATTTTTCAATCTGTTCAAAACCCGAAAAGTAACTGTAAAAATCTTTCTCTTCAAATTCATTGTCCTTCGCGAAACGGTAAACATTTTTGGGTCTTTCACCATGATTCAGGATGTAATCGCCGTACAGTTCAAATATTTTATCTTCTGTAATTATATTTTCTTTTTCCATTGTTTAATTTTATCTATTCAAATTTAGTAAAATATTTTACTAATTATATGGATAAGGTATATAAATTGTATAATATATTTCATTTAAAATATCAATCGTGGAAAAAATATTACTCACAGGAGCAACAGGTTACATCGGAAAGAGAATGATAAGTGTAATCACTGAACAGGGATACAAAGTTGTTTGCTGCAGTCGTGATGTCAGTAGGTTCTCTAAACCTTCCGGAATTGATGATCATTTGATTGAGGTGGTGGAAGTGGATTTTCTGAAGGAAGAAACATTAAAAAACATTCCAGAAGATATCTCAGGTGCTTATTATCTGATGCATTCTATGAGCTCAAGCAGTGAATACGAAAAATCAGAACAGATATGTGCTGAAAATTTTGTTTCTGCGATTGAAAAAACTCAGTGCCGACATGTAATTTACCTCTCAGGACTCGTAAATCAGAAAGAATTATCTAAACATCTTAATTCAAGGTTCAATGTTGAAAAAATATTGATCGAAAGCAGTGTACCAACTACGGTTTTGCGGGCAGGAATAATTATTGGTTCCGGAAGCGCCTCCTTCGAGATTATCAGAGATTTGGTAGAAAAACTTCCTGTAATGATTACACCCAAGTGGCTTACAACAAAATGCCAGCCAATTGGTATTGCAAATGTGCTTGATTTTCTGATTTTTACACTTTTCAGAGAAGAAACTTACCGGAAAAGTTTTGATATTGGCTGTGATGATGTGCTTACTTATAAAGAAATTCTGCTTGGCTTTGCAAAAGTCAGGGGCTTGAAAAGAACTATTATTACTCTGCCGGTAATGACACCAAAATTGTCGTCTTACTGGCTGTATTTTATCACTTCCACAACCTACAGTCTTGCAAGTTCTCTTGTCGGAAGTATGAAAATAGAAGTGGTATGCAATAAAGAGAGTTTGTCTGAAATAAAAAGAATAACGGGAGTACATCCATTTTCTTATGAAGAAGCCTTACAGAGGACGATGGCAAAGATTCAGGCCAATGAAATCAGATCCAGCTGGAAAGACAGTTTCATCAGCAGCAGAAATGATTCTTCACTCAGGGATTTTATAGAAGTGCCTCATTTTGGCTGTTTCAAAGATATAAGAAGTGAAAAATATGACGACCGTGAAAAGTGTCTCGACCGTGTCTTCGGTCTTGGTGGAAAAAATGGCTGGTACGGGCAGAGTCTTTGGAAAATAAGAGGCTATCTTGATGTATTGGTTGGCGGTCCCGGTCTCAGGAGAGGCAGAACGCATCCTCTGCAATTGCATGAGGGTGATGCTCTGGACTTTTGGCGTGTAATCTACGCAAGCAGGGAAGAAGGCAAGCTTATTCTTTTTGCCGAAATGAAACTGCCGGGAGAAGCCTGGCTGATGTTCAGATTAACAAAAGGAAAACTGTGGCAGAAAGCAGTTTTCCGGCCCAAGGGATTGTGGGGAAGGTTATATTGGTTTTCAGTACTTCCTTTCCACGGGCTGATCTTCAAAGGAATGCTGAAGCGACTGGCGACTGGTTCAGGTTTATAAACATGCTGAATCCAAATTTTATCTGATGAGAACAGAAAATTAGACATTTGCGTAGTGTACTGCAGATTTCTGTTTACAAATCTAATTTATTTTAAAAAATATTCAATTGTAAATCTTTCGAATTGTAATGAACTTTTTGTTTTTTCAATTTGAAAGATTTAAGAAAAATTGTTTAATTGTAAAAATGCTTAGAAATATAATCACCGTAACAATTTGTTAACACTAAATAAAAATATACCATTCACATATGACGTAATTTTACACCATGGGAAAGAAGAAAAAAAAGGTGACGAAAGAGCAGCTGGATGAACTGAAAGTTTTGAGAAAACAGCTTTCGCCGCAGTTATCTGTCGATAATAAAATCAATACTTTGATTCAGGTAAGTCAGGTTTTGAGAACGATTAATTTGACGAGCACTTTTGCCAGCAATATCTCTACAGAATTTACCGGACTGGAAGTTTTTGGAGAACGCTACAACAATTTTCCAAGAATTACCAGCGTGATCGATGAAGCCATCAGCTTTTATGATGAGCAACTGAATACGGTTTAAACTTATCATTTTTATCTGATGAAATTGATCCAACCAAATCATTTCAAAAGGTATTTATTTTTTCTGAATTTTTTCAATTTTATGTGTTATGCAAATTAACACTATGTGATTATTGATGAGATAATTATAAAAAAATGATTGTTTTTTTACAAGCTTTATTTTTTTCATCATAGGCATTTCCGTAAATTTATACGCTGATAACAGAATTCATATAATATCAGTAAAATGGAAGGATATAATTTCGGAATGATCGGTCTCGGTGTAATGGGGCGGAATCTTCTTTACAACATCGCCGATAAAGGCTTTTCTATAGCAGGATTTGATCTTGATGCCATAAAAATAAGAGAATTACAGGAAGGTGTAACCCATGCAACGAAAGTCATCAGCACCGCAACGGTAGAAGATTTTGTTGCAGCACTCGAAAGCCCCAAAAAAATTATTCTGATGGTTCCTGCCGGCGTTCCTGTTGATGCCGTTCTGTACAGTCTTACTCCTCTTTTAGTTCCCGGTGATATCGTGATTGATGCAGGTAATTCCTACTTCAAAGATACGGAAAGACGTGTGGCTGATTTAAAGGAGAAAAATCTTCACTTCATGGGAATCGGTGTTTCCGGAGGTGCAGAAGGTGCGAGAAGGGGACCGAGCATTATGCCTGGAGGTGATTTGGAAGCTTTTAAATTAATCCAGCCAATGCTGGAAGCGATTTCTGCGAAAGTAAATGGAGACGCCTGTACAGCTTATATGGGGAACGGTGCTGCCGGAAACTATGTAAAGATGGTTCACAACGGAATTGAATACGCCATCATGCAGCTGATCAGTGAAGCTTACGATCTTCTGAGAAAAGGAGCTAAACTGAATAACGATCAGCTCCACGAAGTTTTCAAAGAGTGGAACACCGGCGAGATGAATTCTTATCTGCTCGAAATTACAAGAGATATTTTTAAGCAAAAAGATGATTTGGAAGAAGGTTTTCTTGTTGATCAGATTTTAGATAAAGCCGGAGCGAAAGGTACCGGAAAATGGACGTCCGAGCAGGCGATGGAAATCGGAGTTTCTATCCCAAATATTGATACGGCTGTGACTTCAAGAATTTTATCGGCTTACAAAGAAGAACGTACAAAGGCTTCACAAATATATTCTAAAAACGAAATTACAAGTCCGGAAAATACAGAACTGTTCATCAAAGAAGTGGGTGAGGCGCTTTATCTGGCGACGATTATCAGTTATGCCCAAGGTTTGGCATTATTGGTAAGGGCTTCTGAGGAATACAGTTTTGAAACTTCTCTAAAAGATGTGGTGAAGATTTGGAGAGGTGGATGTATTATCCGTTCTGTTTTGCTGGAGAAATTCTATGTTGCCTATACAAAAGATTCAGATCTATCCAATATTTTACTTGATCAGGACATTTCAGAAATCGTTAAAGCCAAAATTTCATCTTTACGAAATACTGCAGCATTTGCCGCTAAAAACGGAATTTCAACTTTAGGAATTCAGTCTGCCTTAGGATATTTTGATGCCTACACTACGGAATCATTGCCTGTGAATTTAATTCAGGCTCAGCGTGATTATTTCGGAGCACATACCTATCAGAGAACCGACAGAGAAGGAATCTTTCACACAACCTGGCAGACTGCCATTATTTAATATTCTGAAAAAATGAGTGATAATAAAATCCTTCAGCCAACGACCATTATTATCTTTGGTTCCACGGGAGATTTAGCCAAAAGAAAACTGTTTCCGGCATTTTACAATCTTTACATCAGTGGCAGAATGCCGAAGGGCTTCAACATTCTGGCATTGGGACGGGCAGATAACAGCGATGAATATTTTAAAAATTACATCAGAGAAAATCTCGAACAGTTCTCAAGAAAAAAAATCAGTTCAGAAGACTGGGCAGGCTTTCAGGCGCACATTACCTATTTTCAGCATCAGCTGGATGAAGAAAATTCCTACAAAGATTTATATGAAAAATTAGAGAAATTCGATAAGGTCTACGGAAAAAGAGGAAACAGATTGTTTTACTTATCCATCGGACCGAATTTCGTTTCTACCATTTCAAATCATATCAAAAATGCTTCGTTAGCATCTGATCCTGAGAGAGACAGAATTATCATTGAAAAACCTTTCGGTCACGATAAAGAGTCGGCTATAGAACTCAACAATTTACTGGCTGAGACTTTTGAAGAAGAGCAGATTTACCGTATTGACCATTATTTAGGTAAAGAAACGGTACAGAATATACTGGCATTCAGATTTGGAAATTCTATTTTCGAACCTTTGTGGGACTGTAAACATATTGAATCGGTTCAGATTACAGTAGCTGAAGAAGTCGGTGTAGAAACAAGAGGAAGTTTTTACGAAGAAACCGGAGCGCTCCGCGACATGATTCAGAATCATTTGCTTCAAATCCTCTGTATGGTTGCCATGGAACCGCCGGCATCGCTTGAATCGGGTGAAATCAGAGACCGAAAAGTAGATGTCCTGAAATCCATCCGCAGAATTTCTTCCGACAAGGTTGATCATTACGCAGTACGAGGTCAATATGGAAAAGGAACTATCAACGGTGCCAAAGCCAAAGGTTACCGTCAGGAAGAAGGAATCGCTCCTGAATCAAATACAGAAACTTTTGTAGCCGTAAAATTTTATCTGGATAACGAAAGATGGCAGGATGTTCCGTTCTACGTCCGCACAGGAAAAAAGATGAAGGAAAAACATTCTTACATTACGATTCAGTTTAAACCGCTTCCAACGTCAACTTTTTCAGAAACTTCACAGCAATTGTCTGCCAACCGACTGATCATCAATATTCAGCCTTTGATGGATATCAGATTACAGTTTATGGCAAAACAGCCCGGACTTTCTTTGGTTTTAAAGCCTGTGGAAATGATTTTCGATAATTTTGCCTGTCAGGAAGATACACCTGAAGCGTACGAAACTTTATTACTGGATGCTTTGATGGGCGATCTTACTCTGTTTATGCGTTCAGATCAGGTGGAAGAAGCCTGGGATGTGGTCAAAACAATTCAGGATACCTGGGAAGGCAGAAGAGATTCATCATTTCCTGATTATGAAGCAGGCAGCTGGGGACCGGAAGAAAGTTTTGCTTTGGTTGAAAGACAGGGACACAGCTGGGTTTAGGATGATTTAAATTTAAATAAGAAGAAAATGAATATTACCGTATTTGAAGATTTAGATACATTATATAAAAAGGCAGCGGACAGTTTTGTTGATTTGTCAAAAAAATCAATCGGAAAACACGACCGTTTTACAGTTGCACTGAGTGGAGGTTCTTCTCCAAAAGCTATTTTCAAATTGTTGGCAACTCAGGAATACACCGATAAAATTGAATGGAATAAAGTATGGTTTTTCTGGGTTGATGAACGTTGGGTTCCTTTGAACGACGGGAAGAGCAATGCAAAAATGACAAATGACACACTTCTGGATCAGGTTCCTGTGAATAAAGATCAGATTTTCCCGATGTACAGAGACGGAATTGAGCCTGAAGTGTATGCTGAAGAATATGAACAGTCAATCAGAAATGTTCTGGGCGAAGAAGGTATTTTCGATTTTATTCTTTTAGGAATGGGCGATGACGGTCATACTGCTTCGTTGTTTCCAGGCGAAAAAATTTTAAATGAAACTGAAAAATGGGTCGATGCTTATTATCTGAAACCTCAGGAAATGTACAGGATTACTTTGACGGCGCCCATTATCAACAGAGCTGAAAATATTCTGCTGGTTACTTTTGGCGAATCTAAAAGACATGCTTTGAATGAAGTTTTAAATGGAGAATACAATCCTGAAATGTATCCGCTTCAGTTGATTGACAGAAAGGAAAATTTTCATTTGTTTACTGATAAAGAAGCTACAGCATAGCCATCTAAACTATTTCTGAGAATCAGTATTAGTCATACATTAATTATACAAAGCCCTTTGTCTGTTGAAAAGCAGATGCAGAGGGCTTTTATTTTTTCTAAAATCTAAGTTCGTCAAAATCCTTTATTTCAGATAGTTTTAAGAGTGTAGAAACCTCTACAGTTTCCCAGGAATCTTCAAAATTCTCTACATAGCTTTCGCCATCGTCATCCTTATTGAGATTGTCGCGTGTAAGTTTCTTTCTCGTCAAAAAATTAATGCTGGTTTCTGTCTGCGGCACGGGACCTCGATTATAACTTGCATCGTAGCCTATCAGGGCTAGATCACCATCCTGAGATCTGAAAGTGTAGCTCCAGTGGCCGTATCGTCCGTGACCATAACTCACTATGAGATTTCCCTTTTCAATAGAAAGTCCGAGCTCAGGAGCATAGTAGACACCACCATCCTCATTTTCAGAGGAAAAGCAGTTGTAGTTTTTAGATGCCACTTCGTAGTGACTTCCTTTGTTGAGCAAAACAATGATTCCACGGCGGTTTCTGTCTAATCTTCCACGGTATTCGTCGTCCACAAACTTAGCTGGATTTGTTCCCTTGATTACAAGAACAACATCCTGAAGGCCATCTTTGTTGAGGTGTCCTTTTATATCCTCCATGCCTTCTTCCTTATAGAGAGCATATCCGGCAGGAATAAAGTCTACAACGTTTTTTTTCTGTTGATCTGTTAAGGGTTTTGATGATGTATTTAAAGTATCAGCGACAGATTCTTTCTGATCTGAAGTCTGACTCTTTTTTTCTTCTGTTTTTGAATTGCACGCCGTAAGGAGCAAAATCGTGAGAAGTAGTGAAATGTTTATTTTCATATTTAGGTTTTAATCTGTGTTAAAGTGGGTTGAAGCGTCTGCCAGTAAGGTTTTACATTAAATTTCTAATGTTTTTTTAAAATAAAAAATACTGTGATGATTAAAATTAATCCAAATATTCCAAAGAAAGAAATTCCAGATAATTATTTTGTCTTTGCCTTGTGATATTTCGATAAAAGAGAAGAAATTTTTCTGCTTATATGCTGATAAAAACTAAATATGATTTCTGATTTCACCCACTTTTTTCAGAGAATTTTTGACTTTTAAAATCTCAAAAACAGCAAAAACCAACCTCAATGCCCATAAAATGTACATTTTTGTGTTAAATTTTGGTAATGATGTTATGCTAATATTGTCTGAAACCATATATTTGCAACCTAAATTTATTAGACATGAAAGAACTTATTGAAAAAATCAACGCAGAATTTGAAGCGTTTACAACAGAAGCAAACCAACAAGCTGAGAAAGGTAACAAAGCAGCAGGAACAAGAGCCCGTAAATCAGCTTTGGAATTGAGCAAACTTTTCAAAGACTTCAGAAAAGTTTCTGTAGAAGAATCTAAAAAATAATCAGAATTTTTTGACCGGTTTTCTTAACCGGTTTTTTTGTGCCTTTTTTTAAGATTACATAGACAATGAATGAGTGAATTAATGCATTATTTTCATTAAAGTGTAAATTCTGGAAATGTTTACACGCTTCAAAGGCATCTTTAAGATTACGGCTTTTTGAGCTTAAGAGACAGTTAGCGTATTAAAAACTTAGTGTTCTCTGTGTTCAAATCCAAATCTCATCACTGTTTCTAATGATTTTTAAAATTTGTTTAAAATCTAAGCTTAAAAATTTTTATCTTAGAGTATATAAAAACAAAACTAAATCATGAGAATTCAAGACACTGCGCTAAGCCGCAACAACTACGTAAATGTGGGAAAAGACGGAACTTTTCTTGCAGGAAATGATCCTTTATTCAACAGCACTCCACAGGAGATTGACCAGCTTTTCAAAGAGCTGAAAGATAAAAATCAGACAAAAATTGTTTTCTACTTCCATGGAGGTCTCGTTCCTGCCAATGACGGTATGGATACCGCCAAACGCATTGTGAGATATGTTAATAAAGATACAGACGCACATCCCATTTGCTTTATCTGGGAAACAGGTCTGTCTAAAACGGTAGCTCACAATCTTGATATTGCAGGAAAGTCTGAGTTTTTCAAAAAATTAATGGTGAAAGTCATTAAAGTGGCCGGAAAAAAACTTGGAATTGAAGCGGTTGACAATATCGGAAACTCCAAAGGTGTGGAAACCATGAAGGAATCTGAGATTAATTCTGAATTAAACAAAGAAGAACCTTTCGGAAATTATCAGGTTAATGTTCAGTCTAAATCTGCCTCTGTAATCGATGCCGAAACCGTCAGTTCTGATGCGGAACTGAAAGCAAGAATACTTCCTGAAATTGAAGCTGAACTGGAAGAGGAAATTGAAAGCGATGAAGAGTTCAAAAGAGTTGCAGCAGAAGAAAAGTCTGAAGAAGAATCAGGACTCATTAATCCGGAATATACCGGTGCCGAAGTTGCCGATGGAAAGGGAATCATCAGTTCCGCAAAACTGATTGCAGCTTCCGTGAAAATTACATACAATGTCATCAAGAGACACATCCAAAAAACAGATCACGATTTTTACCCAACGGTCATTGAAGAAATTCTGCGTGAAATTTACGTTTCCAACATCGGAAACTGGCTGTGGGGAAGCATGAAAAAGAAAGCTGCCGCGATGTGGAAACCTTCAGATTTTATGGGAGATTACCAGAACTGGCATGTTGGATCTTATGTGATAAAAAAGTTGGAAGAATACCAGAAAGAAACCGGAAAGCCTTTAACCATAGATCTCGTAGGACATTCAGCAGGTTCGATTGTGATTTGTGAACTGTTTAAAAAACTTAAAGCTGACAAAAGTGATCTGAAATTCAGAAACATTATGTTCTTTGCGCCGGCCTGCCGATGTGATTTATTTGATGAAGCAATTCTGAGTTCGCCTGAACGTTTTTCATCATTCAGAATCTTTACAATGAAAGATGAGCTCGAAAAGCAGGATCAATTGGTCAAACATCTTTATCCGAGATCATTGCTGTATCTTATTTCAGGAATATTGGAGGAAGAAAGAGATGCCCATATTTTAGGCCTGCAGCGACACATCACGGGAAACAAACCGTACATTGGTGATATGTTTACCAGAATTAAAACTTTTTTGGCTGATGAAGGAAAGATTGTCTACTCGAAATCTGATGATACTGCTTTGGGTGGTTTCAAAACCGGTTCACTTTCCCACGGCGGTTTCGATGATGACAAAGAAACGACTTTGGACAGCATGGTCCACATTATCAATCATTAATTTATGCATGAAAATAATAACGATTTTGCCGTTGTAATCGGTGTGAGTCACTATAAAGGGCTTACGAAACTGCAGGGTCCTGACGATGACGCACAAAAGTTTTACGATTGGCTGACCAATGAATCTGAAGGAAGTTTGCCATCGGAAAACTGTCATTTAATTTTATCTAAAGAAGATCCTTTAACGCCCATTCAGGATGGAATTGATACTGCCTTTGCCCAGATTTTAGAAGGTTTCAGATCCGGAGGAAAAGAGGGTAGGAGGCTCTATTTTTATTTCTCCGGTCACGGCTTGGGAATCGACTGGAACGAAACGGCTCTGGTCTTACCGCCATGGACGGATATACTGCGAAACTATGCGCTTTCGTCCTCAGGATATTTAAAAACACTTATTCAGTGTGGCTATTTTAAAGAAGTATTTTTCTTTTTAGACTGTTGCAGAAACAGAATGGTAGGCGTGAACGGTGCTCAGCCACTTTTTGCCAATATAAAACCGGCAGCGGGAACGGCAGAATGTGTTTCTTACGTATTTTCGGCAACTGAATTTGACAATAAAGCTTTCGAAGCTGTCATTCAGCCGGGAAACGGAAGTCTCCTGGATAACAACAGAACTCAGGGATTATTCACAACTTCTCTGATGAACGGACTAAAAGGTGCTGCCGCAGAAAATGGTAAAGTCACCACAACATCACTTACCAATTACCTTAAACTCAATCTTCCGGAGCTCGCAAGATCGGTGCAGAAAATTCAGATTCCGAGGTTTCATTCGGAGAGTGGCGGAAATGAAGTGACCATTATTGATGGTTTTAAACCTCAGGAAATTGCGTTGAAGATTTCTTTTAAAGGAAATAACAGAACTGTCATTTTAGAAGATTCAGATTTAAATATTATTAAAGAAGACAATACTGAAAACGGCAGCTGGACAGTTGCTGTGAAGAAAAGTTCGTATGCCATTTATAATAAAGGCGAAGCTGATCTTGCCCGCTCGATAAGAATAGACGGAACTCAAAACGAAGTGCATTATGAATTCTAAGGAAACGCCCATATACCAGTTCAGCTTCACGGCAGAAGGTCCGCTGAGCGAGTTTGTATTTCTCGAGCTCTTCGATGGCGACGGGAAATTGGTTGCAGGAAATTATGAGAGTATTTCTGAGCAGCTTGCAAGAGGCCTCTACCAGCTGAATATCTATTCCAACGAAAAGCTGGAGACTGAAACCATCCGTTTGGACAAAGACTATTCCGGAAATTATACCAACCAGGGTTCATACTCATCTATTTCAGGATATTTCCTCGAGAGTTCACACGAATATTACACAGAAACCTCGAAATACTGGAGCGACCATTTTACTTCAGATGAAAAAAA
>NZ_LMQH01000011.1:1232272-1389222 GCF_001424105.1 Chryseobacterium sp. Leaf394
CGACCAGCAGAAAAATGTAGCAGACTCGATGGGATGGAGGTTTTCAATTTTAGATAAAGAAAGAAATCTTCTTTTCAGGCTGAATGAAAATAATATAAAAGAAGATAAAGATTTTGGCTGGCTGGCTTTTCATGCACCGCTTGCCTCAGGAATTTATTATCTGGTTTACAATGGCCCTGTGAAAAGAGAAATTCCGCTGTATGTTTTTGAAGACTGGCAGACGCAGTTTTTTTTGACTTTTAAAAGAACACCTATATTTCCGACAGCAAGAATTTTATTCAGAAAACCCAATTCGGCTTTCGGGACTTTTGAAAAAGACAATATGGAAGTAGACAAACTGCTGAGAAATATGCAGAATGCCATTTACCATGTTCCTGAACAGCTTTTAAACAGGATGGCTTCAGATGACTGGCAGAATCCGATGCTTGCGATTGTGGTTTGCTATGTTTATCTGATGAGCTCTGATGTAGAATCTAATAATTCAATTAAAAAAGTACTGGAAAATCTAAAACGGAGAATTTCAAATGCTTCCGACTGTCCGGATATCAGGGCGATTGAACTTCTTGCAGCCGTCCGTTTCGAAAAGAAAATCCCTGAAATGATTCTGGATGAACCCTGTATGCTGAAGGTAGGTTTTAAAACATTCCTCGAGCAGGCAGCCCGAAATCCTGATAAAATTCAGATTACTGAACTCAGTGAAATCATTACAAGTCTGCACGGCGATATGGTCTGGAGTTCTTACAAACCTGTTGAGAAGAAGAAAATGCAAAGAGCAGTCGGAAATGAAATCGGTTTGGAGATGAGTTTGGCTGAACCTGTTGCGGAACCGAAAGACTGGCTGAGCCAGACGATGATGAATCAGCTTTCGTCAGAAAATTCAGGTCAGAATTCCGTGGCCGATCTGGCAATTCAGTTTCAGGTGAGCCCGAATATGGTGAAAGGATGTCTTCAGAATTTACATTCCTATCTATCAAATACCGGAGTTGATGCTTTTGAAAGTTTTAATGCGGATCAGGAAATTTTAAAATCAAACATTCAGAAATTGATAAACACACAATAATTGGAAATTATCTTAAATAATTGATTAAAGCCAGACTTCTGTCCGGCTTTTTTTGTTCAGTTCAGAAAAGATTTAAAATTTAACTCAACAGATATCTGGCTTTTAAAAAAAATCTTCATCTTTATTAAATAATTAATCATCTTATGTGGAATTGTAACCTTTTTGAATTTATATTTGTCTAAACGTAATAACTGCTGATAAAAATCTAATTTATGAGATATATTTCTTTGTTTGTGCTGATTTCCGCAATGTTTCAGGCTCAAAAATTACAGGTTGTAGATGCTGAAAATGGCAGACCCCTTTCTAATGCGAGAATCATAGCAAATAATCAGATTCTGTACACGAACGACGACGGTTTTGCCCCTTTGGAAAGTACTGTCACCAATTTTGAAGTTTCCGCAGCAGGTTATACCGGTGAGAAGCTGCCTTCATTCAGAAATCTGGTAAGACTCAAACCTTCTTTAAGAGAGATTGATGAGGTGAAAATTGTAAGCGTGGATATCAGAAAACTGTTGGAGGATGTTTTTGATCATTACCATAAACGATACTTTGATAAACCGTCTCTGTATGATGTTGTTATTAAAAGTAAATATTTTGATAATAATAAACTTCATTTTATGGCGATTACCGAAGCTAAACTTTGGAGCAGATCTAATCAGTATGACTACAGGCAAGGTTACAAGAAAAACTATGATCACATATTGCAGCTGCAGGTAAATAACGTGAAATACTTGAAGAAAAGCAGTTCTGACAGTATTTTCAGGGCAGAGACTGACGAGTTCAGACATGAGAAAATAGGAAGTTATTTCTTAAACTATGAGCTTCAACGCACCTTGACTAACATCAGATCGCGGCATTCTAAATCATCAGGGAAACTGCTGTCTGAAAAAGATGGCGAACAGGACATCAGCTTTACAGTAAAAACTGAGAGAGGAACTCATATTAAAGGAAAAATCAAGTATCATACGGCAGACAAAGTAATTACTTTTTTTGAGGCAGATTATTCAATGGATGATTTACCGGTTAAAAAAATGATATCTACAGACGGCAGAGAATTCGGTTATAAATACGGAAACGCCATAATCACATACGATTTTTACAAAAAAGACGGTGTTTATGTTCCCGCGCTGATGAGACGTGAAAGTGATAATTATGTGATGACCTACAACAACGAATCTCATGTGAAAAGAGGGTTGCAGGAAATTATCTACAACACATTTTCAAAATCTGATAAAGACGGAATTGAACCAAGGGCTGATTTCAACAAAAGCATCTGGGAAAATGTTCCAACAAAAGACGATAAAGAATCAACCATTTTGCTTTCTAAAGAAGAGCAGACGTTCGTAAATAATCTTTAATATTAAAAAACTCAAAGTTTTTAGAGTTAAATAATATTTGCGGTTATATTTGCTCTGATCAAACAAAATTGTTTTATGAAATTTATTTTTCTTCTTCTGTTTTGCCCGTGTGCTTTTTTTTTCGGACAGACGGTTAAAGTTTTGGACGCTGAAAACGGAAAACCCATTTCCAGTGCAAGAATCATCATGAAAGATCAGATCGTATATACCAATGATGATGGATTGGCATCTTTAAATCCTGAAGAAAAAGATTACGAAATTTCTGCTTTCGGTTATAAAAAAGAAAAATTTAAAAATTTCAGCAGCATTATCAGGCTCAAAAGGCATTATAACGAAATCAAAGAAGTAAAAATAATTCCGGTAGATTTTAAAAGCATATTTAAAGATGTTCTGAAAAATTATGAAAAACGCTATTACAGCAAGCCTTCACTTTATGATGTAGTTATCAAACAGAAGAATTTTGACAATAATAAACTTCATCTGATGGTGGTTTCTGAAGCTAAACTTTGGTCTAAAAATAATGCTCACGACCTTTCTGAGCGCATGTACATCAATTCTGAACTTCAAATGCAGCTCAACAAAATAAAGTATCTGAAAAAAAATGTGTCTGACAGTATTTTTCTGGGCAATACCAATGACTTTATGCATCCCTTCACCAACGATATTTTTCTGAATTCTGAACTGAGCCGTGTTCTCACACATCTGGATAAAAAGAAAGCAAAATTTTCAGCAAAGATCTTGAATGACGAGGATGGCGAAAGAACGATTAGTTTTAAAATAAAGTCTTTTGCAGGAAATATTATTGAAGGAAAATTCCGATATGATACAGCGAAAAAAGTGATTACTTATTACCAGTCTGTTTATCTGATGGAGAATCTGCCATTAAAGCAGAAAATTTCGAAAGACCGGGTGATCTTTATGCAGAAATATGGTCTGGCGGTGATCACTTATGATTTTTACAGCAGAAATGGAGTGTACATACCTTCTTTTGCGAGGTATGAGATTGATGATTATAAAATGTATCATCAAAGCCGCGAGCACACGAAGAGAGCCATTCGCGAAATTGTTTTCAGCCGTTTTGAAGAATCTGATAAAAAGGGACTGAATCCCAAAGTAGACTTCCGGAAAAATATCTGGGAAAATGTTGAGGTTAAATCAGACACTGAAAGCAATGTTTTGCTGTCAGAGGAAGAGCAGGATTTTATAAATAAAAATTAGCTTCAAAGATAATTCAGCGGTAGATTCCGATCTTTCAACACAACCCGTTAAAAACTTTTTTGCAGGATTTAGCTAAAACTTAATTAAAAATAATCAGATAAAATAAAAACTGTGAAAATCAGTTTTGAAGATTAAAAAAAATATTTTAAACTCAATTTTTAACCTGAATTTTCACAGTTTCTTATATTTTTTAAAACTGATAAACAATCGCATTGATATTCATTCCTGCGCCTACAGAAGCGAAAAGAACAACGTCGCCTTTTTCAATTTTGTGAGATTCCAGTTCATCCTGCATAATCATCGTAAGCAACGAAGGGATCGTGGCTACACTGCTGTTTCCCAATTTGCTGATGACCATTGGCATAATATCCGGTGGAGTAGGAACGCCATAAAGTTCATAAAAACGGTTGACGATGGCTTCATCCATTTTTTCGTTAGCCTGATGAATGATGATTTTGTTGAGCTGATCAATGGTAAAACCACTGTCATCCAGACATTTTTTCATTGCTACAGGAACGTTCAGAAGGGCAAATTCGTAGATTTTTCTGCCATCCATCTTGATGTATTTCGTATCCTGACAGCTGTCATTGTTATACGATTTTCCAAAATAAAGAAAATCTTTTTCATTTAAAGTATAGGATGCAGACAGGTGAGATTTAATTCCGGAATCATCGCTGTCATTGGCTTCAATGATCACGGCACCTGCACCGTCAGCGTAGATCATGCTGTCTCTGTCGTGAATGTCAACCACTCTGGATAGAGTTTCTGCACCGATGACCAGACATCTTTTTGCAATACCTGATTTCACAAAAGCATTTGCCTGAATAACCCCTTCAATCCAACCCGGACAGCCAAACAGAACATCGTAGGCAACACAGAAATTATTTTCGATCTTGAGTAAATGTTTTACTCTTGAAGCCAGACTGGGAACCATATCTGACTGAATTGTGTTGTGACGCACATCGCCAAAATTGTGGGCAAATATGATGTAATCTAGAGTTTCAGGATCTATCCCGGAATTTTCAATAGCTTTCTGCGCTGCGATCAAACCTAAATCTGAGGTTACCTGATCACTCGTTGCGTATCTTCTTTCTTCAATACCTGTAATTTTTTTCAGCTTACTGGTAATGATGGCGTTGTCTTCTTTTAAGGTGATACCATGCTCGTTCAAAAAAACATGTTTGTCAAAAAATAAATTGGTTATGGTTTCTGAAGGGATGTAGTTGCCCACCCCAATAATTTTCCCGGTCATTCTAAATTCAGATTTCTAATTGTATAAAATATATAGCGCTGATTCTTATTTTTTCAAAAACGAAACCCCTTGCTGTTCACAAGAGGTAAAATAAGTAGATCAGTTCTAATTTAATTGCTCGATTAATAATGTATCAGACATGATTATAATGGTTGATATATTTTCATTAAAATCCCCTTTGACGGGGAAAATAGAAATATAAAGTATAATGATAATAAATAAATATGTGTTTTTTGTGTTTTTTATAATTCGTATTTCTAAGGATAAAGGTAAACGATTAAAACTGAAATACACTATAAATCACCAATTATTTTCAATGTATTAACAAATCTTTAAATTGCTTACAAAGCTATTTATTGCATATAGATTTTATTGCTGAATATTTAAATAAACTTCCGGTTTTATCTGAATTTGATTTTATTTGTTTTATGTCTGCGTTTACATCAAACTTTGTTTCAGAAGCATTTTAATTTCTTTCAGTTTGTATTCTTTCACGATATAGGTTTTGCACAAAATATTATTCATGTGCATTGTGAAGTTGGTCTCTTTGTGTTTTATTCCAAGTATTTCGTTCAAAGGTGGAATATAATCTGCAAAAAGCATATAAAATACCGCTAAACATAGTGTGTTTCTTAAGAACGATTTAAATATTGCCGGATTATTTGCGGAATCATCTATCACCTTTATTTTAAATACCCTTTTTCCTAATGTCGTTCCACAAACAGTTTCAGTAACACTTCCAAATAGGATTACTGACGGAATAAGAAGTAACGCTGACAGAATAGGTGATAAACCAAATATAAAATAGAATATTAGAAAAAACGGAATCGAATCAATCAGTTTTGCCAAAATTCTATCACGCTCGTTGCCGTCATAGTTTGTTTTAACAGGTAAATTATATTCAAAAACATCATAAATACGGTTTCCAGCCAGATCAAAATTTTGAGTTGGCCTGTGAATCAGTTTCTTTTCCTTTAACTCTGAAACTTTCATTGTGATTTTTATAAAATCATGCTCAGCTGAATTCTTTTTCTCGCTTCATCTACCTCTGTTACGCGTACCTGAACGTGCTGATGTAATTTCACCACCTCATTTACATCAGAAACAAAGCCGTCTTTCAGTTGAGAAATATGCACAAGTCCGCTTTCTTTAATTCCGAGATCTACAAAACATCCGAAAGCTGTGATATTATTAACGATACCCGGAAGAATCATTCCGGTTTTCAGGTCTGTCATTTTTTTGACGTTTGGATCAAACTCAAAAACTTTTGCTGCCTTTCGTGGATCTAAACCTGGTTTTTCAAGTTCCTTCAGAATGTCTTTAATTCCTAAAATTCCGATGTTTTCTGTAATGTACTGTTCAGGCTGAATTATACTGATTTTTTCTTTATTGGCGATGAGGTCATTGGTTTTTAAGCCCAAATCTTTCGCCATTTTTTCTACAATTCCATAGGCTTCCGGATGCACTGCGGAATTGTCTAAAGGATTTTCGGCGTTGGCAATCCGGATAAATGCCGCCGCCTGCTGGTAAGCTTTTTCACCTAATCGTGGAACTTTTTTCAGTTGTTTTCTGTTTTCAAAAGCTCCGTTTTCAGCACGGAAATTTACAATATTCTCAGCCATTTTTTCGCCGATGCCTGAGACATAGCTCAACAGAGATTTACTTGCAGTATTCAAATTGATTCCGACAGAATTCACACATTTCATCACAGTAGAATCCAGTTCGTTTTTCAGTTGAGTTTGATCTACATCGTGCTGATATTGTCCTACACCAATAGATTTCGCATCGATTTTCACTAATTCTGCCAATGGATCAGAAAGACGTCGGCCAATAGAAACAGCCCCGCGAACGGTCACATCATAATTTGGAAATTCATCACGCGCAATCTTGCTTGCAGAATAAACCGATGCTCCTGCTTCCGAAACCACAAAAACCTGCAAAGGTTTATCAAATCCTATTTTTTTAATGAAATATTCAGTCTCCCGGCTCGCTGTTCCGTTTCCAATGGAAATTGCCTGAATGTTATAGGCATTGACCATTGAACGGATTTTCTTCATCGCCATGCCACTTTCATTTTGGGGAGCGTGAGGATAAATAGTTTCGTTGTGAATTAAATCTCCTTTTTCGTCTAAACAAACCACTTTGCAACCACTTTTGTAACCCGGATCGATGGCTAAAATCCGTTTTTCTCCCAAAGGTGGAGCAAGCAGAAGCTGACTCAGGTTTTCAGAGAATATTTCAATTGCTTTCTTATCTGCTTTCTCTTTGGCTTCCTGCAAAGTTTCGTTTGAAATTGCGGGCTCCAAAAGTCTCTTGTAGGAATCTCTAATGGCCAAAACAATCTGTTCTGAGCTTTCATTTTTAGATTTAATCACAGCATTTTCAATGAAATTTAAAGCTTCTTCTTTATCAATTTCAATATTGGTTTTTACAAAACCTTCGGCTTCAGCTCTCAGCATGGCTAGAAGTCTGTGGGATGGAGTTCTGTTTAAACTTTCTTCCCACTCAAAGTATTGCGAAAATTTTTGAGCGCCATCTTCCTCTTTTTTAGCTTTTACCACTTTTGAAGTAATCACAGCTTTGCGTTGGAACAGTCGGCGGAGATTTTTACGCACATACATATTTTCATTGATCCATTCTGCCATAATGTCGCGTGCGCCCTGCAAAGCCTCGTCTTCAGAGGAAACCTGATCGTTCAGATATTTTGAAGCGAGAAACTGAATATCCTGTGCTTTCTGACTCATAATTATTTTTGCCAAAGGCTCAAGTCCTTTTTCCTTCGCTGCATCAGCTTTTGTTTTTCTGCGTTTTTTGAAAGGTAAATACAGGTCTTCGAGTTCCTGAAGGTCAAAGCTTTCATCAATTCTCTGCTTTAATTCATGAGATAGAGAATCCTGTTCTTCAATTGATTTTAAAATACTTTCTCTGCGTTTTACAATATCTTCAAACTGTCTATTCAGCTTAGAAATCTGCTCAATCTGTGTTTCATCCAAATTTCCTGTAGCATCTTTTCTGTATCTTGAAATAAACGGAATGGTGCAGTCTTCGGATAATAATTTTAAGGTAGCATTGATGCTTTTATCGGATAAATTGAGTTGTTTCTGAATAAAATTTACAGTGTTCATGAAAGATTTTTGAAGTGGCTAAAATACTGAAATTTCAGATGTAGAAAGTAGATTCATTTAACATTGACTGTGAAAAATTTAAATTAAAAAGTACCGAAAGATTTTCTTGATGTATGTTAATGATTTTTACGCTGCGCAGCCTTTATCTTTGCTCCGTTAATAAATCAAAGATTGGTAAATAAAACAATAATCATTATATTTATCACTTCTAAAACATTTAAATAATTACTTAATATGAAAAAACTAAGCGTAATCGCATTGGTAGCTGTAGGTTTGATCTCAGCATCTTGTAACAAAGACAAAACTGCAGACACTGCGAAAACAGGAACAGAACAAAACGTTGCAGAGGGCAAAGGTGAAGCTTTAAAAGCTGATGTTGCTGCTTCTAAAGTAAATTGGAAAGCTTTTCATAAAGGAGGTTTTGCACCAAGATGGGGTACACTTGCTATTCAGTCTGGTGAGTTGAACGTGGATGGCGGACAGCTTACTGCAGGTAACTTCGTAATCGATATGGCTTCTTTGAAAGTAGATCCTGCATCAGTTACTGAAAAAGACAAAAAATCTACAGATCTTGAAGGTCACCTTAAAAATCCTGATTTCTTCGATGTTACAAAATTCCCAACTGCTGATTTCAAAATCACAGGTGTAACTGACCTGGCAACTGCACCTGCAAACGCAGTAGCAGGAGCTAACAAGACTGTAAGCGGTAACCTTACTTTACTGGGCAAAACTGTGAACGTTTCTTTCCCTGCGAAAGTAGATGTTGCTGAAGGTTCAGCAGCTGTACAGGCTAATTTTACAGTGAACAGAGCTGACTGGGGAATCAAATTCGGTACAGACGAAACAGATCCTGCAGAATGGGCTATCAGCAAAGACATCGAAATTTCTGTTGATGTGAAAGCGGCTAAATAGTTTTCTTATTTTAGATAAAACAGTAAAGGCTCACTTCCATGAAGTGAGCCTTTGTTTATTTCATTTTCTGTATAAGTCTAATATTTCTCCGAAAGATACCTGTATGCCTTCAGATACTTATTAAAACGGTGAATATCTTTTTGAGTTAATTCTCTGTTGACTCTTCTCAAATCCATATTATCACGAAGGTCATTCAGTTTTACGGCAACAGCAAGGGGAGAGCGTTCAGTACGTTTTACAAAATCGTCATAATTTTCGTCCGGATCGTATTTGGTAAGGCAGTTGATCGCAAAAAGTATATATTCCGGGAAACCTTCCTCTCTGAGATATTCAAAACTGAATTCTTCGGGATGATCTTCCACCACGTCGTGGAGCACGCCGACAATTTTTTCATCCATTGTTTTTCCGTATTCCATTACGCGCATTACGTGGGCAATGTAGGGAGCGTGGTATTTATCTTTTTGCCCTCTGTGAGCTTTATCGGCAATTTTAATGGCGCGGTGCAGTAATTCTTCTTTGGTCATGTTTTTATGCAAGTAGACTGCAAAAATAAAAAATGAAATACAATTTCAGGGATTCGTTGAGATGAAAAAAACATTAAAATTAAATTTTACGACATTTATCTCATCTTCAAATGTTTCAGATAAATGTGTAACTATTTTTTTGGAAACGCTTTCGGATCTTCAATTTTTACAATCAGATCTTTTGTCTTACCCGCATTGAGGATTTCTATCATTTCAGCATCAGTTTTTTTCTTTACAAGACTTAAATACAACGAATCAGAAGGTTTTTTTACCAAAAGTAAATCCTTTTTCACCAATATGGAATCATGAGGTTTTGTAAAATATAATTTGTCAAGTGAAATTGAATCACTTTTTATATTTAAAGGTGTTCTTGTGCTCTGGCTAAAGAATAAAGCTGAACTGAACGTAGTTAAAAGTACAAGTAATTTCATTTGTAATGCAGATTTTCTGTTGGATAAATTTTGAATGATAAGGTTAAATAAAATTATAATGCAATTTATTAATATTTTTGCAGGTAAAACATAAACGATGATAAAAAGAGGTAGAGGGCAGGAAATATCACAGAAATATTTTAATTTTCTGGATGATCATATCGAAAAAGTAATTACCGGCGAGGTTCAGGATTTTTTCGAACTTAATGAAATTGCTTCACGGCTTGCCATTTCGCACCAACATTTAAGTGATACGATTAAAGCGGAATTGGGTCATCATCCCTGCCATTTTTATGATTTGAAAATCATTGAAAAAGCTAAAGAAATGCTTCTGAAGGAGAAAATATCTGTTTCGGAAGTTGCCCGCAGATTTACCTATGATCCATCTAACTTTTCAAAATTCTTCAAAAACTGGACAGGCGAAACTCCCGGGAGTTTTAGAAAGAAAAATATTTAATTTTTCCGAAAAGTTCACCATGTTTTAACATTTAGGCCTTGCGAAATTTGTAACATCAAAATTTACAGATTATGTCAAGAAATGATTTAAACGGAAAAACAGTATTAATAGCGGGTGGAGCAAAAAACTTGGGCGGACTTCTGAGCCGTAATTTTGCCCAAAAAGGAGCGAAAGTAGCCATTCATTACAACAGCGACAGCACCAAAACAGACGCCGAAAAAACTTTAGAAGATATTTCAGCTGCGGGAGGAGAAGCCTTTATTTTTCAGGCTGATTTAACCAAAGTAGAAAATATTGCGAAACTTTTTGAAGCCACAAAAGAAAGATTCGGCGGCATTGATATCGCCATCAACACAGTAGGAATGGTCTTGAAAAAACCTTTCTTGGAAACTACCGAGGCAGATTACGACACGATGTTTGACATCAATTCAAAAGTGGCTTACTTCTTTATCCAGGAAGCGGGTAAACATCTGAATGATAACGGAAAAATCAATACGATTGTAACTTCACTGTTGGCTGCCTACACAGGTTTTTATTCCACTTATGCAGGAGCGAAAGCGCCGGTTGAGCACTTCACAAGAATGGCTTCGAAAGAATTTGGAGAACGGGGAATTTCAGTTTCCGCAGTTGCGCCTGGACCTATGGATACACCGTTTTTTTACGGACAGGAAGCTCCGGAAGCAGTCGCTTATCACAAATCAGCATCAGCTTTGGGTGGATTAACCGACATCAAAGACATTGCACCATTGGTAGAATTTCTGGTAACCGACGGATGGTGGATTACAGGACAAACTATCTTCGCCAACGGTGGTTATACCACAAGATAAGTGATTTAGTTCAAATTAAATTTATCACAACAGCACGAATGATTATAAACATTCGTGCTTTTTGTTTTATAAAAAATTTCAGATTACTGTTTTTAACAGCAACAATCTCCTCTGAGTGTCTGTTGTAGTAAATGTTTTTAATTGTAGCCAAAAGTCACGGAGCAGGCGGTGTTTGGAACCGCATCCTTTCTGGCAGTGATTAATTCTCATCAATTCGGCTGGTAAACCTGACAAAGTATATTTTTAAATTTTAATTAAGAAATTTCACCCTTTTGTGTAATTGAATGTTATCCCTTAATTAAATGACATTTGAATATTCAAAAAACTGATAACCATGAAAACTTTAATTACAATTCCGGCAATGCTCCTTGCCCTTTTTTCAAATGCACAGGAGCTAAATACAATTGAAACTGATACCGCAGTTATGCAGCGGAGAAATATTATTAAAACCAATCTTACTGCTTACGCATTTAAAAACATTAATGTCACTTACGAAAGAGCCATCAATAAATGGTTCTCTGTAAATGTGGGATATTCGGCAATGCCTGAAGGAAAAGTCCCTTTCATCAACTCTTTTACAGATGGTGATGATGAATTGAGAGACGTTAAAGCCGGAAGTTCTCATTTTACAATAGAAACCCGGTTCTATCTCGGAAAAGGCTACGGGAAGGGATTTTATGCAGCTCCGTATTACAGAAATTCAACTTTTAAAGCCACTAACTTTACCTTCTATCAGGAATATGAAGAAGGTGGAGGTAATACTTCCGAAATACCTCTGAACATCTCCGGAAAGGCCACCGGTAACAGTGTCGGTTTGCTTCTTGGTGTTCAGTTTTTCTTAAATAAAAAAGAAAGTTTTGTTCTCGACTGGTGGATTGTGGGAGCGCATTACGGAAAAGGAAAAGGCGACTTTACCGGAAAATCTTCTCAGACATTAACTCCGGATCAGCAATCTCAATTAAAAGCCGAACTCGAGGATTTAGGAATTCCACTGGTTGAATATTCTGTACAGACCAATACCAATGGTGCTGCCATAAAACTGGACGGACCGTGGGCAGGACTGCGAAGCGGACTTTCTCTGGGTTATAGATTTTAAAATTAAATTAATCAGGGAATTATATTATTACTGAAAGATAACTGGGGAAAAAACCATGATGAAAAATTAATAAAAGATTAGATAGTATTCAATTTTAAATGCCAAAACAAGGGATTATTTCCGGTAGTTTTGGCATTTTTTTCATTAAGTAAAATCAAGTTGGCAAAGATTAAAACTCTACAGTAAAGCACAATTGAAGAATTGAAGATCTTCACACAAGATAATTTTCACTTTCAAACCAAAAGCGATTAGAATATTGTAGGTCACAGATTTTTCATTAAATTTAAAAAAACTAAAAGCCCTGAAAATGAAAAAGTTAATTTTATTCACATCCGTGGCGTTGGCGAGCGGAGTTCTGTTCGCAAATGTGTACAATTCAATGGTGAATGCTGTGGCTACGGACAGTGACATTCCCAATTCGGTGATGGCTGCGAGAGAATTTTTCAAGACCGTAAATCCTGGAGATTTCTTCAGAATATTTTCTCCGGCAACGCAAATTTTCACGTTACTGTCATTGATTTTATTCTGGAGAACCGCAAAATCTGCAAGGGTTTTTCTTGGAATTGCATTGTTGTGCTATATTTTGGGAGATATTTTCGCTTTTACCTATTTTCATCCGAGAAGTGATTTGATGTTTCTGTCTGAACCTGTTCCGGATGATGAAACTCTCAGAAGATTATCTTCAGAATGGAGTTCCATGAACTGGGTCCGGTCGTTTGTGCTTTTAGTGGGCGTTGTATGCCTGTTTTTAGCTGTCGACAGAATTTATTCTTTTAAACAGAAAACTCATCAGACAGAATTATAAACTTTTAATTATTTTTGCGGTTCAATTACAATTAAGCCCTTTCAGCATTCGAAGTGTTGAGAGGGTTGGTTTTTACACAAAATGAATTAAAACTTTCAAAAAACTATGCACCACAATTTACTCCTCATTCTTTTTCTTCTTTTTGCTGTGATGATGCTCGTTTTACTGGCAAAAAAGATAAAAATTGCTTATCCCATTTTTTTAGTAATTGCCGGTTTGGGAATTAGTTTCATTCCTGGAATTCCGGTTTTGAAACTTGATCCCGATATTATTTTTCTTCTTTTTCTGCCACCACTTTTGTACGAAGCTGCATGGTATACATCATGGAAAGACTTCTGGAAATGGAAAAGACCTATCAGCCTTTTAGCATTTGGCTTAGTGTTTTTTACATCGCTTATCGTGGCCTACATTTCATCATCGATGATCCCGGGATTTACTTTGGCTCTGGGATTTTTATTAGGCGGAATCGTATCGCCACCCGACGCAGTTGCCGCTGCAACGGTAATGAAAGGTCTTAAAATTCCGAAAAGATTACTGACGATTCTGGAAGGTGAAAGTTTAGTGAATGATGCTGCGTCCCTGATTGTTTTCAGATTTGCTTTGGCGGCGGTACTTACGGGAACTTTTTCAATGCAGGAAGCTACCGGACAGTTTTTTCTGGTTGCAGGAATGGGTGTGATTGTCGGAATTGTTGGCGGAAATATTATGTATGCAATTCATCGTTTTCTACCCACCACTCCGGCTATTGATGCGGCTTTGACGGTGATGACTCCTTATATTTTATTTCTTGCGGCAGAACAGTTTCACTTTTCAGGTGTCATGGCAGTTGTGACGGGTGGTTTGTTTATTTCCTGGCGCTCTCACGAGATTTTCAAAACGGGAAGTACAAGACTGAACATGCTCGGCGTCTGGACAACGATGATTTTTGTGATGAATGCTTTGGTCTTTATTTTAATAGGTCTTGAACTTCCTGAAATCGTACAGGGTTTAGGTAAACATCTTGTTTTTCAGGGTTTAAAATATGGAATTCTCATCAGCTTAATTGTTATTGTTCTGAGATTTTTGTGGGTGTATCCCATTGCACATATTCCGAGATTTTTATTTAAAAGCATCAGAGAAAACGAACCCAGTCCGGGATGGAAAGGTCCGCTGATAACAAGTTATGCAGGAATGCGCGGCGTGGTTTCTTTGGCAACGGCATTATCAATTCCGATTTATCTGGATGAAAGCGGAACTCTGTTCCCGGAGCGGAATATGATTATTTTTATCACTTTTGTGGTGATATTTATTACTTTGGTTTTTCAGGGACTTACGCTTCCGCTGATTATTAAATGGATCAACATTGGCGAAATCGACAGTACAATTCCTGAAGACCAACAGCGAAAAAGAATTCAGATTCGTCTGGATGTATTGGGTCTGAATTATATCAGCGAAAAATATCCGCAGGAAATTTCTGAAAATGAACTGATAGAATTCTACAAAAACAGTCTTCAGAATGAAATATCAAACAACCAGAAAAGTTTTGATTCCGTAGAATGCAGGGATACAAAAAAAGAGGAAGTGGAGGAGTACCATCACTTGCTTTTAGAAATTCATGCACTGCAGAGAAAGGAACTTTTTAAAATGAGAAAATACAAGGAGTTTGAAGATTCTGAAATCAGAAAAGCCGAACTTCAACTGGATTTGAATGACCTGAAAGTGACAGGAACTGAACATTAGGTATAAATGATAATTGATTAATGATGAGTGATTTATAATCTTAGATTTAACAAATTTTTTTTTAATTATCAATCATCAATCATCAATTATCTATTATCAATCATCAAAACGTAAAAAGGCTTCGACAAGCTCAGCCTGACACTGTCTGAAATTAAATTTGTAGTATTAAAAATGTCACGCTGAAATCGTTGAAGCGTTGTTAAATTAAAAAATAAGTTTAATTTAAACAGAAAATATAATTTATTATCAATTATCAATTATCAATCATCAATTATTGAAACGTAAAAGGCTTCGACAAGCTCAGCCTGACACTGTCTGAAATTAGATTTATAGTATTAAAAATGTGACGCTGAAATCGTTAAAGTGTTTAAATCAGGAGAAAATAAGTTTAATTTAAACAGAAAATTTAATCAATTATCAATTATTAATCATCAATTATCATTTTTCAATTATAAAACATGAACGCAGGAAGAAAATTTACACCGAAAGAATTCATTCTCTGGACGCGCAGAACCATTTACAAAGTTTTTGTTCTGGCATTTATTCCAACATTATTTTACTATTTGGGAGCTGAATATCTGTCGCTTCCGTGGCAGCCTGTCGCAATTTTAGGAACGGCGGTAGCTTTTATTGTCGGATTCAAAAACAATGCAAGCTACGGCAGACTTTGGGAAGCAAGACAGATTTATGGTGCGATTATTAATGACAGCAGGGCTTTCGGATATACTTTGAGAGATGCTTTACAGGGAAATGATACGGAAATAAAAACCATTTTTTACCGTCATTTTGCATGGCTTACGGCATTGAGGTTTCAGCTCAGAGAGCCCAGAACATGGGAAAATATGACCCAGAAATCGAATGTAGAATATCTGTCATTTTACGAAATTCCGGAAAGAGTGACGACCATTGAGAATGATTTGAAACCATTATTGTCAGATGACGAATACGGTTATGTACTAAAAAAGAAAAACCGTGCGACCCAGATTTCAGCATTACAGTCGCAAGAAATAGCGAAACTTTATAAAGACGGCAAACTGAATGATTTCCAATGGACTTTCCTGCAACAGTCGCTGTCGAAGTTCACAGATCATCAGGGAAAAGCGGAGAGGATTAAAAATTTCCCATACCCGCGAAATTTCAGTTCGATTACTACCTATCTTCTTTTTCTGTTTGTAATTTCAGTTCCGTTTGGCTTACTCAACGAATTTGCAAAATTGGGCGAGGGAACCATACTGGAATGTTATTCTGTGTGGCTTAATGTTCCTTTTTCAATGATCCTGATGTGGGTTTTTGTCACTTTGGATACGGTAGGCGAGAGCTCGATGAATCCTTTTGAGGGCAGTGCCAATGATGTTCCGATTACACAAATCAGCCGTACAATTGAGATTGATATGCGGGATATGCTGGATGAGGAAAATCTGCCGCCTGCGATTGCGCCGAAGAATAATATAGTTTTATAGGTTTTGGTTTTGTACTTGAAAAATAGTCATTTTCTTAAATCGTACAAATTTCTAAATAACATCCGATTGCGCCCCGACCTGAGTGGAGCTCTTTTTGCGAGGAAGAATGACGAACAAAAAAGCGGGAATGGAGGGCGGAAATAGGCGCCCAAATAAAAGTAAAAATCCCGAATTATATTTCGGGATTTTTAAATTATTTATCAAACCTTAAAGGTTTTGTATTTAAGAGTGAAATTAATAATGCCCTTTCCCGATATAATGCGCCGCAACCTTCTCAGTCAACGCCACCACATTCGGGTTATTGGTATATTTCGTAAATCTTCTCAAACCAGAAAGCATCATTCTCTGTTCGTCGCCTTCTGCGAAAGAAATAATACCTTCCTTGGCAGCAACGATTATTTTTTCTACGGCTTTGTAAAGATTCAACTGAGCCATTGCAACTTCTACAGAGTCGGCTAAAAAATGTTTTTCTGCTCTCAATACTGTAGATTCTGCCATGTAGATTTGATTTAAAATTTCTGAAGCATTCAACAGTAAATGTTGCTGTTTCTCAATATCCATCATGAATTTCTGAAGTGCAGCTCCGGAAACCATTAAGAAAACTTTCTTCAGATTGGCAATAATCGCTTTTTCCTCACTCATTAGTTCAGAATAATCCGGAACCTCAAAGCTTGGAATTCCCATCAATTCTTTAGAAATCGCCATTGCGGGAGACAGAAGGTCTAATTCTCCTTTCATCGCTCTCTTGATTAACATTCCGACAGCCAAAAGTCTGTTGATCTCGTTGGTCCCTTCGTAGATTCTGCCTATTCTTGCGTCTCTCCATGCAGCTTCCATCGGAGTGTCTTCTGAGAAGCCCATTCCTCCATAGATCTGAATTCCTTCGTCAGCAGTGTTTTGGGTTAAATCTGAAACATAAACTTTAAGAATAGATGCTTCGACTGCGAATTCCTCAACACCTTTCAGTTCAGCCTGCTGATGATCCATTCCGCCTGCAACTAATTCTGCAATTTTATCTTCAACATTTTTTGCCAAACGGTAAGAACCTGCTTCGCTTACGAACACGCCAGTCGCCATTTCAGCAATTTTCTTTCTGATGGCTCCGAAAGTTGAAATCGAAACACCAAACTGTTTTCTCTCGTTTGAATATTGAATAGAGTGATTTAAAATTCTTCTCTGTCCGTCAAGGTTGGCGGCAGCGAGTTTAATTCTGCCTACATTTAATGCATTCAAAGCGATTTTAAAACCGTTGTTTCTCTCACCCAACATATTTTCTACAGGAACTTTCATATCATTAAAGAAAACCTGACGTGTAGATGATGAACGGATTCCTAGTTTATGCTCTTCCTCACCAAAAGACAAACTTTCAGGGTTTTCAAGTTCAGAACGGTTGATGACAAAACCTGTAATATTTTTGTCGTCATCGATTTTGGCGAATAAAGTGAAAGTATCTGCAAAACCGGCATTTGAAATCCACATTTTCTGTCCGTTGATGATGTAATGTTTTCCGTCTTCAGACAGTTTCGCTCTTGTTTTTCCCGAATTGGCATCAGAACCTGCATCCGGCTCAGTCAGACAGTAAGCTCCGAATTTTGTTCCGGTTGCCAAATCCGGAAGATATTTCTTTTTTAATTCTTCACTTCCGTAAAGTAGGGTAGGAAGTGTTCCGATTCCTGTGTGAGCTCCGTAAGCTGTTGCCAATGATCCATTTCCTCCCGAAACATAGTCACAAGCCAGCATCGTGCTTACGAATCCCATTCCCATACCGCCATATTCTTCGGGAACTGTAATTCCTAAAAGTCCCATTTCACCAAGTTTACGCATTGTTTCTTCCGTCAAAGCATAATCTTTTTTCTCAAAACGCTCATGATGAGGAATCACTTCTCTGTCGATAAATTCTTTCGCAGAATCACGGAGCATTTTTTGCTCCTCTGAAAGTTCTTCGAGACTAAAAATCTCGTTTGCAGGAATTTCTTTAATTAGAAATTCTCCGCCTTTTAAATTTGACATATTATTTATTTTTTTTTAATTTTTATTTGGGCAGCTTAATCCGCCTTCCACTCCCGCTTTTTTGCTCGTCGTCCCTCCTCACAAAAAGAGCTCCGTTCAAGTCGGGCTGCAACTTCTACCGCTTCAAATCGAAACCTTGAAGGTTTAAATATTTTACAAAAGTTCAAAAATTGAAGCTGCACCTTGTCCAGTTCCCACGCACATCGAAACCATTCCGTACTTATTTCCTCGTTTTCTCATTTCGTCGAGAAGTTGAACCGTCAATTTAGTTCCCGTACAGCCAAGCGGATGTCCTAGAGCGATTGCGCCACCATTAACGTTTAAAATATCTGGATTTAAGTTCAATTCCTTTTTAATCGCAACAGATTGAGAAGCAAAAGCTTCATTCAATTCAATTAATTCAATATCTTTTAATTCCAAACCAGCCTGTTTCAACGCTTTTGGAATCGCATAAACAGGACCCATTCCCATAATTCTCGGTTCCAAACCTGCTGCTGCATAAGCAACTAATCTTGCTTCAGGCTCCAATCCTAATTCTTTGACCATTTCTTCAGACATTACGATAACGAAAGCTGCTCCATCACTCATTTGCGAAGAGTTTCCTGCAGTAACGCTTCCGCCGTTGGCGAACACTGGTTTCAATTTAGCCAAACCTTCCAAAGAAGTGTCTAATCTCGGACCTTCATCTACTGAAAAATCGAATTTCTTGGTCTGCATTTTCTGATTTTCATCCAAAAAATTATATTCTACAGGGATGGATGCTATTTGATTTGCAAAACGACCTTCCTGATTTGCTTTCAGAGCTTTTTGATGCGATTCAAAAGCAAACTGATCCTGCTCTTCACGGGTAATATTGAATTGTTTTGCAACTTCTTCCGCAGTATATCCCATTCCCCAATAATAATCAGGGTTTGACTTAGCGATCTCCGTTTCAGGAACAGGTTTGTATCCACCCATCGGAATATAAGACATAGATTCTGTACCGCCTGCAATGATGCAATCTGCCATTCCAGCCTGAATCTTCGCCGAAGCGATTGCAATTGCCTCACTTCCAGATGCGCAATATCTGTTCACGGTAACTCCCGGAACTTTGTCGGTGTTTAATCCCATTAATGAAATTAAACGAGCCACATTTAAGCCCTGTTCAGCTTCCGGCATTGCGTTTCCAACGATTAAATCATCGATTCTGTCTTTATCTAATTGCGGAACGGCTGCCATGAGTTTCTCGATAACTGTTGCTGCCATTACGTCGGGACGCGTGAATCGGAGCGAACCTTTTGGCGCTTTTCCGACCGCTGTACGAAATCCCTTGATTATATATGCTTGTTTCATTGTAGATTATAGATTTTTAGACAAGAGATTTGAGACTCTTGCCGTTTAAATTATTTATTAATATTTTCTTTAAAAACGTAAACCATTTTTTGAACTTCATTTAATTTATTCAACAAAGATTCATTTACTTCAGATGAAATAAAATTTAACCTTTCAGAAATTATTAATTGTGTTTGAAGTTCGTAAGAAGACCCGTATGCAATATTTAAAAAATGAGAAAATTGGGGATTTGTATCTCTTCCCGCACCTTCTGCAATGTTGGAAGGAATGGAAACTGCTGACCTTTTGATCTGTGATGAAAGTCCATATCTCTCATCGTTTGGCATATTTGCTAAAGCTTGATAAACATCTACACACAAATCGATTGAATCATTCCAGATTTTTAATTTTTTAATGTTATGCATTTTAGATGGATTTAATTTGGATTTATATTTTGTTCTTAATTCTCAAGTTGAAAAGTCTCAAGTCTGAAGTCTTTCAGTCTCAAGTCTAATTTCTCAACGGCTTTCCTTTCTGCAACATAAACTGAATTCTCTCCAAAGTTTTTCTCTCCCCACATAGCTGTAGGAAAGTTTCTCTTTCAAGATTCAATAAATACTGTTCGGTCACAACTGTTGGTTCGGAAAGATTTCCACCTACTAACACGTTGGCTAATTTATCTGCGATTTTCTTGTCGTGTTCGGAGATGAAATTACCGGTCAACATCTGATCAGTCCCGACATAGAACATTCCTAAAGCATCTTTTCCAAGAACTTTTACAGTTTGTTCGATCGGTTGTGTGTAGCCGTGTTCTGCCAAGCTTTTCGCCATCATTTTTGCGGTCATGATCTGCGTTCTTTTGTCAACAACTACGATGTCTTTTCCTTTTTCAAGAATTCCCATATCGTAAGCTTCGTAAGCTGAAGTGGCTACTTTTCCCATCGCAATATTCATGAAAGCTTCACGGAGACGGTTGTTTTTCACATCATCGCTGTGGAATTCTCGGGAAGTTCTCAAAGCAAATTCCTTCGTTCCGCCACCACCAGGAATTACGCCAACTCCGGTTTCCACCAATCCGATGTAAGTTTCTGCGGCTGCAACAACACGGTCTGCGTGCATCGTCATTTCACATCCACCGCCTAAAGTCATTCCGTGAGGAGCGACTACGACAGGAATTGAAGAATAACGAACTCTCATCATTGATTTCTGGAAATACGCAATTGCCATATTCAAATCATCCCAATCCTGCTCGATGGCCATCATTAAAATCATCGCTAAATTGGCTCCGACAGAGAAATTCGTTCCCTGGTTTCCGATCACCAATCCGTCGTATTCTTTTTCAGCTAAATCGATGGCCCGGTTTAATCCATCCAGAACTTCACCACCTAAAGAATTCATTTTAGAGCGGATTTCAAAGTTGATAATTCCGTCACCCAAATCTTCAATGGAAGAACCTGAATTGCTCCAAAGCGTCTTATTTTTTCTGATATTATCTAAAATAATAAATGATTCCTGACCCGGAATATTATTGTAGTTTCCTGAGTTTTTATCGAAGAAAATGCTTTGTCCATCCTCGTTTATTTTGTAGAATGATTCCACATTTTTCACCCAATCCGAAACTTCGTAACCGGCTTCTTGTGCCAGTTCAATTCCTTTTTCAACGCCAACTGCATCCCAGATTTCGAAAGGACCATTTTCCCAACCGAAACCAGCTCTCATTGCATCGTCGATTTTATAAACTTCGTCTGAAATTTCAGGAACTTTGTGAGAAACGTACGCGAACAAGGCACCTAAAGACTTTCTGTAAAGCTCTCCGGCTTTGTCTTTTCCACCGATTAATACTTTAAATCTGTCAATCGGTTTATCAATGTTTTTCGTTAATTCTAAAGTTGAGAAAGATGATTTGCCCTGAAGTTCGTATTCTAAAGTATCAAGATTTAATCCGTGAATTTCAGATTTTCCATCGGCACCTTTCACTTTTTTGTAGAAGCCTTGCTCGGTTTTTGAACCCAGCCATTTGTTATCTACCATTTTCTGAATGTACTCAGGAAGGGCAAAAACATTGTTGAAATCATTGGCTTCAGCGCCGCTTTGACGGACACCATTCGCAACCATAACTAAAGTATCCAGACCAACAACATCAGCAGTTCTGAAGGTTGCAGATTTCGGGCGGCCGATAACCGGACCGGTTAATTTATCAACATCAGAAACATTCAAACCTAATTTCTGAACATTGTGCAGCAAATCCATCATTGAGAAAACACCGATTCGGTTGGCGATAAATGCAGGAGTATCTTTTGCTAAAACTGTCGTTTTTCCCAAGAATTTCGCACCATATTCCATATAGAATTTTGCAATTTCAGGATCTGTATCTTTCGTTGGAATTACTTCTAATAATGGTAAATATCTTACCGGATTGAAAAAGTGAGTTCCTGCAAAATACTTTTTGAAATCATCGCTTCGTCCTTCCACCAACATGTTGATAGGAATTCCGGAAGTATTGGATGAAACCAAAGTGCCTGGTTTTCTGAACTGCTCGATTTTTTCATAAACCGATTTTTTGATATCGAGCTTTTCAACTACAACCTCAATAATCCAGTCGGTATCTTTAATTTTCTGTAAGTCATCATCAAAATTTCCGACTTTAATTCTCTCCGCAAATTTCGGAGAATAGAGGAGTGCCGGACTTGCTTTTTTCAGTTTTTCAAAGTTTTCGGAAGCAATTCTGTTTCGAACAGCTTTGTCGTCTTTCGTCAAACCTTTTTTCTGTTCGGTTTCATTTAATTCAAACGGAACAATATCAAGCAGTGAAACCTGCACGCCAATATTGGCAAAGTGCGCAGCGATACCGCTTCCCATAATTCCGGAACCTAAAACCGTAACGTGTTTGATTCGTCTTTTCATATGTAGATTTTATTATTTTGATTAATTAATGAGTTGATTAATAGCCTGATTCTTTTTACTTTTTCCCTGCCTCTTTCTAATAGCGAATCTGTCGCAGCCAGACCTGAGTGGAGCTCTTTTTACAAATTTCAGGGCCGGTAAACGCAATGGGAAATTTGCAAAAAAGCGGGAACGGAGCGCATAAACGAGAAAAAGCAAATGCTTTGTCTAAGTTTACGAACGGAGTTCAAAGCTGCCCAAAAAATAATTTTAAAAATCGCTATCCAGAGCAGTCAGAAGTCGCCATAAAAAACAACTAGCTCCTACAATCTCAATGGCTATGCGAATAATAGTCTATATCTTTAAAACTATTTCTTATTATTCAGGTCATTAGATATTTTCATAATCTCGGTCATGACTTCTTTAAAAACTTCCAGTTTTTCAGGATCTATTTTTTCCATGACTCTCTTATTGAAGTTGACTACGACTTCTTTTGACAAATTTCTTGAGTTCAGTCCTTTATCTGTGAGTTTTATGATCACTTCACGCTTATCCTGTGTGGTTTTTTCTTTGTAAATGTAACCATTGTCTTCCAAAAGTTTAATAATTCGCGTCAGAGAAGTGGGCTCGATGGCCATTTTAGGACCTAAATTGGTGCTTCTGGTTCCTTCCTTGGGATCGATCTTCAAAAGTGTAAGAGCTTGTACAGCAGTGGAATCGTATTCCTGAGCAAGATCTGAATACATTTTCTGTACTGAAATCCATGTTTGCTTCAGAATGAGATCGATGTTTTCGGTTTTTTCTTTGTTGTTCTGATCCATACTTTTTTATGTGTTATGGTGTAATTCAAATTTAATAAATATTATGCATGCATAACACTTTATAACGTTAAAATTTGTTAACATTCTGGTATTTAGAACGTTAAATTGTATGAAAAGCATAATACTATGCATGCATAGTATGTAAAATCCATAATGATATTGGTCTGTTAATGAATGTTTTGAATGATTTTTAAGATTTCTGCAAAAGATTCACATTTGTGTGTAGAATTTGAGTGTGAGACAATCCAAAAGTTGTCGTGAAATGTAAATTTGATCTGAGAAAGATCTTTCTGGAAATTTTTCTGCAGTAGTGAGAACAGCATTTCCTTCTGAATTTCCGGAGAATTAATTAGTGGCGCAACAAAATTTTTGTTGATGTTGAAAAGTGAGGCATTGGTTAATTCTTCGTGCTGAAGAAGAACATCTTCCACAATCCCGGAGTACAGGTTCTGATCTTTTATATACCAGATTTTATCTGCAAATTCCTTTGCCAGGCGCCAGTCGTGAGAGGAGAACAGAATTAATTTATTTTGTTTCTTAGCGAGTTTTCTCAGCGTTTTGAGAATGATAATTTTATTTTTTTCGTCTAAATGTGTGGTGGGTTCATCTAAAATAATTATTGGAGAATTCTGCGTCAGAGCTCTGCCAATAAATGCTTTCTGAAGATTTCCGTCTGACAGATTTTTGAGAGGTGTATTTTTATACTGTATTAAATCCAGTTCATGGATAATATCTGAAACCTCTTTTCTGTCATTTTGATTCAGTTCGAAATAATACGGATAGTGTATGTATTTACCCAGTGAGATCAAGTCTTCAACAGTATAATTTTGTGGAATTACTGCTTTAGAAAAAACAATGGCAATTTTTTCAGCAATTTCTTTTACAGATAAATCTTTTACGTTTTTATTGTCAATTAAAATTTCTCCGCCCAACAAAGGATTCTGATGGAGAATGGATTTTATTAACGTCGTTTTCCCCACACCATTATTTCCGATCAGCAGGCAGACGTCGCCCAGTTTCAGGGATGCGTTGGCATTTGAAATGAGGGTTTTGTCGTAGCCGATATTGGCTTGGTTGATTTGTAGGTGCATGGTTAAACAGAAATAAAAATAACAAATAAAATAAGAGGGACAAGACTAAAAGTAAAGTATAAAAATTTATGTTCTTCAATATCTACTAAACTTAAAATCCCTAAAATTAATGATCCAAAAAATGCTGCAGGTATTCCAATCATAAACCACCAATTATGACCGAAGGAGTAAATCCAATGCTTGTCTGTGCTCATTCTGAACAGCTTTGAATATTCCAGAAATGCCACGCTAAATGCGAACAAAATTATATTAGCAATAATTAATTTCTTATATATTATTCTGGTATTCATCTGCTTATTATTTTGTCATAATGAAAATCCCTCCGTTAAATTGGTTTAGGGTTGTACGGAAAGACAAAGTGTACGTGTTTTTCAGATATTAAATTAAAAAATATTCAAACATATGCGTCATTTGTAAAATCTGCAGGAAATTTAAAAAATTCATTATTGATCCATTCACAATTCACTTTCAAACTTTATTCTGCCTCAAAAGCATCATCAAAATGACAGGAATTCCAAAAACAGAACTGATCACATTTAATGGAATCTGCGTTTTTTCTGCAGCAATTGAAAATATCAGCATGATAAGCATTCCCAAAAACATATTCAGAATCCATTGTTGCCATAGTTTAGCGGGATTGTAAATTAAACGGCAGAAGTGTGGAACAATGATTCCAATAAATAAAATAGGTCCCAAAAAAGCCGTTACAGAAGCCGACAGCAGGGAAGAAGTAGCAATGATTAGCAATTTCAGATGATTTAGATTTACACCGAAGCTCTGCGCATATGATGTCCCGAGGGAATTTCCGATTAATGGTTTTATCGTTTTAAAACAGAAAAATAATCCAGTTCCAACTAAAATTGACAATACAGTTATTTGATTTCGGGAAACCATATTATTGGCACCAAATGACCATAAAATGTAGTTTTTTAGACTTTGATTTTCGGCGTAAAACTGTAGCAGTGAAACAATAGCTCCGGCGAAAGCAGAAACCAGAAATCCAAAAATAATCAAATATGATTTATCCTGAAATTTACTGGACATTGACAACAAAATAAGCATCAGAAGTAAACTTCCAATAATTGCAGAGATGCTCAAAAAACTGTTCTGTAAAAATTCAGGCAGCAAAATACTGTCTGAAAAAAAAATATAGAACGCCACAGATAAACTTGCGACGGAAGTGATGCCCAAAATATCAGGTCCGGCAAGAGGATTCTGAAAATATTCCTGCATCAGAAATCCCGAAGTTGGAATTGAAATTCCTGCCAGAAGCATCGCCAAAACGCGGTTTATACGAATTTCAGCAATCTGGTTGTTTGATGTATCACTAAAAAAATCATTAAAACTGAGATTTAAAAATCCCGTATTCAAATTAATTATAGAAATGAAAATGATTGCTACAATTAATATAAAACACAGGATTTTGAATTTTTTTGACATTTTTAAATTGACTCTCTGAAATTTATTTTAAAAGACTGGCAATTTTTTCGTTAAGCTGCTGCTCACTGATATTTCCTAAAGTTTCGACGGTTTTGTCTCCTTTTCTCATGAAAGTAAAAGGAATTGCACTTCCAGTCCATTCTTTAAAATTCGAAGAGAAAAAGTTTTGATCTAAAAGCTGACCATCCAACAAAACTGTGTGATTTTCAATGCCATGTTCCTGAGTAAATGCCGGAACTTTTGAATTCCAAACTTCTTTCTGATCAAGGCTTACAAAAGTGATCTTCACAGGCTGACCTTTGAATTCTTCAATTTTCTTTTTAAAATGTGGAATTTCCTGCACACATGGCCCGCACCAGGTTGCAAAAAAGTTGGTAACGTAAAGCGTGTCATTTTTCTTCGCCAAAAAATCTCCAGTTTTTGCAGGACTGACCTCTGGTAAAGGCTTTGCTGCAGGTTTTTCAACGACCTGAGAAATGGAGTCTTCAGTTTCAGAATTATTTTCGGTATTTGTGGTCTCCTTTTTACAGGCAGATAAAGCGACCAAAACAAATGCTGACAAAATGATTGTCTTCATATTTTTTTATTTATTTTTGGAATGAACTTATGAAACAGCAAATTTACAAAGGCAAACTCACGGAATTTCACCCGTTAAAAATAGCTAAAAAGCAAGACCTGACCAAAAATACTTTCTCTCTGGAATTTGAGATTCCTACTGATCTGGCCGGACTTTTTTCATTTGATGCCGGTCAGTATGTTACGGTACTGACTGAGAAAGACGGTGCAGAATATATTAATGATTATTCAATAACTGCGGCTCCTTTTGAAAATAAAATTACTCTGGGACTTAAAATTAATTCAGATAAAAGTGCCGCTTCACTGATTCACAATCAATACAGTGAAGGTGATTTGATGTACGTCAGCAAACCTGCAGGAAGGTTTACTCTGGTTTCAAAGCCGAGCGAGTTCAGAACGATTGTAGGCTTTGCGGCGGGAATTGGTATTACTCCGATTCTGAGCCATTTCAAAAATATCCTTCATCAGGAACCGAGGACGCGTCTTTTTCTTTTTTACGGAAATAAAAATTTCGAAAATCTTGCTTACCGTGAAGAACTGGATCAGCTTGCCCGTTTTTATGGTGACAGACTTCAGATCTATTATTTTTTCTCGCAGGAAAACACTTCTAATTCTTTTTTTTCGGGAAGAATTGATGAGAAAAAATTAAATTTAATTATAAATCAGATTTTGCATTTAGATGATACTGATGAAGAATCTACGATTTGGGATGCAGTGGACGAAGTTTTGATTTGTGGAAAAGGTGAAATGATAAAAAGTCTTGCAAACGCCTGCTATCACCACGGAATTCCAAAGAATAATATTCATTTTGAACTTTTTGAAGAGTTTAATGAAGATATTTATCCGGTAGAAAAAGAATTTCCTTTAATAGAAAATATTGAAGTTGAATACACAATGCTTGGGAAAAATTTTCAGACTGAACTTCACGATAACAGAGAAAAAATTCTGCAGCAGCTTTTAATTCAGAAATTTCCGGTGCCATACTCCTGCAAGTCAGGAATTTGTGGAAGCTGTGAGTGTTTTCTGGAAGAAGGAGAAGTTGAGCTGTTGGAGAATGAATATTTAACAGAAAAAGAAGAAGCTCAGGGGAAAATTTTAGCCTGCATGTCAATTGCCAAAACTAAAAAAATAAAGCTTAATTTTGATTTCAATTGAGAATCATTAAAAACATATTCAAATTTATTTTTCTCTCATCAGAACTCATTATTCTTCTGATGGCTTTGTGCAATGCGTGGGTTTTTGGGTTGACCAACGGCAGAACGTACACCAAGATTTCAAAAATTCCTCCCCGTGAAGTGGCTTTGGTTTTGGGAACGTCGCCAAGAATGAGATCAGGAATTTCAAATCCGTACTTTACCAAAAGAATGGATGCTGCGGCTTTGCTTTATCATCATGGGAAAATAAAAACCATCATCGTAAGCGGCGAAAAAAGTCAGGGTTACGATGAGCCTGCAGCGATGAAAAATTATCTGATTTATCAGGAAGGAGTTCCAGAACATATCATCGTTGAAGATCCGAAAGGTTTTAATACTTATAAAAGCATTCTGCGCTGTAAAAACACTTACAAAAAGAAAAACGTCATCATCGTTTCTCAGGGATTTCATAATTTACGGGCACTTTTTTTTGCCAGAAACAATTCGATGAATGCTTTAGGATTTGATGCTCAGGATGTATCAAAACCTGAAAGTTTCTACAGAAATCAATCAAGAGAAAGCCTCGCAAGAGTGGCTGCTGTTGCTTATTTTATACTGGGGATTTCGCCTGATTAAATTTAAAACGGATATCCGAATGCGATGTTCATCGTCGGTTTCAGAGGCTGGAAGTATTTTAATCTCCATCGTTCTGCATCCGGTTTATTGGGGTCGTACATTTTATAGGCAAGGTCTAATCTCAAAGTGATGTAAGCAATATTCACTCTCAATCCCAATCCACTTCCTACACCCATCTGGCGGATGAATTTGTTGAATTTAAACTGATCATCAAAACCGCTGTCTTCAAGATTCCAAATGTTACCGATGTCTGTAAATATCGCTCCTTCGTACATGTCATTGAAAGGCAGACGGTATTCAATATTTGTTGTCAGTTTTACATTTCCCATCAGATAAGTACGTACACGCTCATCAATTTGCGAATCTCCAGGACCTAAACCACCGAAGGCAACCCAGGCTCTGATATCGTTCGATCCTCCATTGAAATATGAACGTATAAAGGGCATAGATGAAGAGTTTCCGTATGGAATACCGACACCTACAAACTGTCTGAGAGCTAAGGTCTGATTTCCATTGACTTTAAAGTATTTTCTTACATCGAAATCAAATTTTACAAATTGCGCATAAGGAATTCCGAAAATCGTCTTCTGCGGACTTGTTACAACGCCTCCTTCATCTCTTTTCTGATTAAAAATACTGGGAATATTTCCTGCCAGTTCTACTTTTCCGTTAAAATAGAAAGCATTTGGATAATCTTTTTTACCAATTTCATTATAAACAAAGTTGTAAATCATCGATGAAATAATAACATCCTGCGTCTGTCTGTCTTTGTTTACCAAAGTCCCTGAAAAAGACAGAAGTCGGTCTGCCTGTTCCTGATTGAGTGTATTTACGTACCCTTCGTCCTGCAGAATCATCATTGAAACCTGATCTCTTGTAAGCAGTCCAGCGTTAAACTGCTGTTCCAATTGTGGATTGTAGGCAAAGTAATCTGTAAACGCAGCCCGTCTGATATTATCGTCACCCACGAAAAAATCGTAGTAGCTGTCTTTATTTTTGGTTAAACTGAACTGCGTGTTAAAAAGTGACAGTCTGTGAGAAACCTGATCGTTTACATTGGCAAAATAATTTAGACCTGTATTAAAATTGACTCTTCCCAAACCAATGTTATTCTGTACTGAAGCTCCCAAAACAATGGATGAAGTAGGAGTGTACCGCTTAGGAATCAATTTGTAATAAGAAAACGGTAAAAGCAGTCGTGGAAACTGAAGCGATGCCTGAGCTGAAATTTCGTAGGCACCAATTCTCTTACTGATATCTCTCGGATTCACAATTCTTCCGAAAGTTCCTGAAAGACTTGTTGTAAGGTTTTCTGCACCGCCAAAAATGTTTCTCGTAGTGAGATCTACAGACGGAGAAATTCCTAAATTCAATAGTTGGGAATAATTGATATCCGTTCCCAGTTTCAGTTCAAATTTATCTAAAGGTTTCAGAATATATAACACATCAATAATGCTGTCACTTATTTTTCCGCCGTCATCTTTTCTGTAATCAACTTCAGATTTTAAAACGCTGAAGTTGTTCATCGCTAAAAAGTTACGTTTGGTCAGGTTAAGTTTTTTCTGATCATAAACAGATTTGTTATCTTCAATGACCGCGCGCCACAAAGCCTGATTTTTGTACCGGTTATCCATTTTATGGAAACGTATTCTTCTGAGGCTGTCCTGTGTTGTTCTTTTTTCGTAATAATCTGAAATATCATCCACTACTGCAACATCGATATTACCAATGGTTGCCACTTTGTATGGAGTATTTACTGAGTCTTTATGAATTTCAAGGGTCAACGGAACTTCTTTTCTGCTCTTCAGGGAATCTGCTACAAAATAAACTTCATTATTTGCACTGTTGAATCTGTAATATCCGCGGCTCCGCATGATTTCGTTGATCCTCGTCACCTCTTTTTCAAGATTGGTCTGATCAAGAATATCACCTTTTTTGATTGTAGTTTTAGAAATGTTGTCTTTAAAGTGTGACTTAATTGCGAAATCCGGAATATTGTAATAATAATCTTTGATGATTGTAGGGCTGTTGTGCTTTATCGTATAATTTACACTTGCCTTTTTATTTGCAGAATCTTTTTTGTCCGAAGCAATGACTTCTCCATCCCAAAAACCTCTGTAGGTCAGTCTTTTTTCGATTGATTCTGCGCTTTTTTCGGTTCTTGTTTCGTCAAAAATTACGGGAGGGCTTCCCCAGTTGTGATAAAGCCTGTCCATGAAAAGACTTTTCCCGACACTGCTCTGCATATTGTATTTTATGAACAGTGAATCTCTCAACTTCTGATTTCTCATTTCGCTGGGATAGGTCATGTATTCATTTAAAACCGTATCGTATTTCGGATTGGCGGCGTTGTAAAACCAAAGACTCAGTGGAACAAATAAGAGCTGTTTTTTATTTGGTTTTTGCTGAACGTAATCCTTCAGTTCATCATCAAAAGGCTGTTTGCCGTCTTCAAATTCGAAAGTATTGCTGGTAAGAAGATACTCTCCATCTGGCACTTTTTTGGTCGTACTGCAGGCATAAAGTAGAATAATAAATGTTGCAAATGAAAGAATTTTATAATACTTTTGAGGAGATTTCTTATAATGCTTACAGCTCATACAATAAAAATTTTACAGTCTCTTGATAAAAAGAAGTTCAGGCAAAAATACAATTTGTTTTTGGTTGAAGGCAACAAAATCATTTCCGAACTTCCTCAATCTAACTATAAAATTAAAGAAATATTTTCCACCGATCCGGAAAGATTGGTTTTAAAAGATATTTCAGGCATACCAATTTCCGAAAGTGAACTGAAGAAAATAAGTTTCCTTCAAAATCCAAAAGATTCTGTTGCGGTATGTTTTCTGGATGATAAAAAAGATTTTGAGGAAAAAGATTTTCAGATTGTTTTGGATGGAATTCAGGATCCCGGAAATCTGGGAACGATAATCCGTTTGGCAGACTGGTTCGGAATCGAGCAGATTGTCTGTAGTGAAGATACTGTAGATTTTTATAATCCTAAAGTAATTCAGGCTACGATGGGCTCATTTACAAGAGTGAATATTGTATATAAAAATCTTCCTGAATATTTATCGGAAACCAGGAATCATAATATTGGAACGGATATGACAGGCGAAAATATTTACAGTTTTAAAAAGCCTGAAAGAATCAATTTAATTTTAGGTAATGAGGGCAACGGAATGCGTTCCGAAACTGAAAAATTTTTGACTGAAAGTATTTCTATTCCAAGATTTGGGAAATCACAGTCTACAGAAAGCCTTAATGTTTCAATGGCTGCGGGAATTATTTTAGGACAGCTTTTTAGGGTTGGAGGGTGATAGAGTTTGAGAGTAGTAGGTTTGTTCTGTAAAGTTTGAGGGTGTTACGGTTGTAGAGCAGTAGAGTTGCTCATTGAGAAGTTTTTTTATAGAATTAGAGAGTAGGAGGGCTCTTGATAATCTAAACACTCCGACTCTCTAACACTAAAACTCATATAAGCTGTTCCATACTGGAAACACTTTTTGATTTCTGATATGCTTCAAGCTTATTTCTTAAAAATTTCAAAGCTACCGGGGCAAGATAAATCATCGCAACACCTATTGCTTTTTTCTTCCAGTTGCTGCTTTTAAGATTTTTCTTGGCATAATTGGCAACCAATGCAGTGGTACCCAGTTTTATCAAACCTTCCAGCGCGTCACCTTTAAATGCGGAGTTGGCCAGTCCAATCGCAGCATTTTTGCTGAAGATCATATTTTTAACCTCGGAAGTTACCTGCTTTGCAATAACATCTTTTCTGAGTACTGTTTTTTCTTCACCGTCATCATCTGTTTTTTCTTTCAGATACTGATCAGTAAAGCCGTTTGTGAAGGCACTTAAGCTCTCCTTAGCATTCTTAAAAGTGAGGAGTGCTTCAAGATCATCTACTTCTGCCTGCAGAAGTTTTTTCTTTCTCTTAAGTTCTTCAAGACTGTTAAAATTTACACTCATAATATTAATGATTTATAAATTGCACCACTTTATCAGCGATAATATTGACTATTTTTTTCTTCAGAACAGCAACAATGATCATCAGTACAACGTAGAATGCTGCAACAATCAGAAAACCATAAGCGGTGTTATCCAGGGCTTTGCCGATTAAATAAGCCAATCCAAAATTGAATAAGATGATAAAAAAGGCAAACGCAATAAGAAATATGATAAGATAAGCGATGATTCCCGCTGAGATGGAGGTTTTTTCGGTAGCCTGTATCTTGATAAGATCTAGCCTTTTCGTTGCATATTCTTTTAGAGTTTCTACCATTATTTTTGTTTTTAAAGTTACAAAAAAAGGAACTTTAATTCAAAGTTCCTTCAACTATATTGTTGTGAAAATAAATTATTTCAAATCATTAAGACCGTTTTCCACATCCTTTACAACATCTGAAGTTTTGGATACGATTTGGTCTTTGTACTTGTCATAACCGTCTTTTACGGTATGTGCTACATTATTTGCAGTATCTTTAAAAGTAGTTGAGATATTGTCGTACTGCTCTTTTACTTTGTCAGAAACTTCTCCGTATTTATTTTTAGCCTGATCTTTCAGATCGCTAGCTTTTGTTTTAATTTTTTTTCTTGTCTCTTTACCTTCCTCAGGAGCGTAAAGCATTCCTAAAACTACGCCAGCTGCGGCACCTGCTAATAATCCTGCTAAAATTCCTGCTGTATTTCCTTTTTTAGACATTTTTTGTTTTTTTTAATGGTTAATATATTCGGTTTAATGTTTTTTAAGTTTGCAATTAATATACCAATCGAACCAAATGAATGATAAAAACTGTTAAAAGTTCTTCACATGATTCAATATCGTTTCTATCGTTTCTTTTTTGGTCATATCAGTATTATCAATGACGATGGCATCTTCCGCCTGTCTGAGTGGTGCGACTTCTCTTTCACTGTCAATACGGTCTCTTTCTGCCAGATTGTCTGCCACCTGCTTCTCATCAGCCGCAATGCCAAGACCTAAAAGTTCCTGATATCTTCTTTTTGTACGTTCTTCAATACTCGCTGTCAGGAAAAATTTAAAATCTGCGTCCGGCAAAACTACAGTTCCAATATCTCTGCCATCCATGATGACACCGCCTTTTTCAGCAAGTTTTCTCTGATATCCCAGAAGGAATTCCCTTACTTCAGCCTGTTTTGCTACATTGCTGACATTATCAGACACTTCATTGCTTCTGATTTCTTTTGTAATATTGATTTCGTTAAGAAAAAGAACCAGTTCGTTTCCGATATTTCTAAATTCAAGATGAATATGATCAAAGTTTTTAAACAGCTCCCCGATATCAACTGTTCCGTCTGCTCTGCAACAGTTCTGAAGTGCAAACCAAGTAACACCACGGTAAAGTGCGCCTGTATCTAAATGTACAAGCTCAAGACGCTGCGCAATAATCTTTGAAATAGAACTTTTCCCCGTAGAGGAAAATCCGTCGATGGCGATTACCGGTTTTTTCATAAAGGCAAATTTCAAGAAATTTTCTTACAAAATCAATATTGCGTAAGATAAAATCTCAGATTTTATGGAGTTTTTGATCTTAATTACTCACCACGGCGGCTTGTAAGATCCACAGAAATACCCAATTGATTTACATTGGAAGCGTTATGATATCTGATGTGAGCATAATCTAAACGGAATCTGGATAGTTTAATCCCAAAACCTCCAGAAAGACCCGAAAAATTTCTCTGATCCACAACTGCAAGTTCGCTTCCTCTTCTTACATTATATCCTAAACGGATGTTGAAACTTTTTTCAGGAAAAAGTTCGGCTCCCAAAGAAAAGTGATCTGCGATTTTTCTTCCGATATTTACTTCCTGTCCGTTGGCGTTCAATTCAGAAGAAATATCAAACTGCTGTAGATCGTGTGCTGTAATAGTTACTGCTAAAGGGAAATTTGGAATAATTCTCGTATATCCAAGATCAATTCTGAACGGCAGATCTTCTCTGGTTCCGTTGAATGATTTAAACTGATATCCGAAATTCCTGAAAACCAAAGACGCAGTCTCCTTGTTTTTCTTGTGATGATAAGTGATTCCGGCGTTTCCTGCAAGAGCAGAAGAAGTGTAGGTATCAATTTTTGAAGTAATAAAGTTTAAACCTCCTCCAATCGTCCAGTTTTCTTCAAACTGATAGGCATATCCGGCACCCACGGCGACATCTGAAGCAGAAAATTCTCCCATTTCAAAACCACTTTCATCGGTTCTGGGGATATTTCCGTAACTCATATATCTTGCGTTGGCTGTAAGAAAATGACCGTTATCCATATCTTTTGCAAAAGCGATGGTTCCGTATTTTGAATCTGCGAGATAAGCAGTTGCATTCAGGGCAAGCTGCATATCTGAATCCCTATTTAATAAGGAAGGATTGGCAATTGCAAACGACACATCCTGATCTCTGACAGAGATCGCATCGCCACCCAAAGCTGCCTGTCTGGCAGATACAGGTATGTTTAAGAAAGGATACACATTCGTTCCGTTTTGTGCAAACGAAACAAAACCTGCGAGCACGAGAGGGAAAAATAAAACTTTCTTCAATTCATTATATAATTAATGCAAAAATAATCCTTTTTAGAACTTATCAAAATATTTGTTTAAGTATTTAACCGAATTATTGTTAAATAATCTGAAGTTTCACAATGATTCTCAGTTCGTAACCAAAAAAGGCACTTAATTTACGGACATCTATAAGTTTTCGGGAACAGATTTCTTTTTCATTCTGATTGAATTTAAACTTAAATTAAAACTTTTCAAGCTGCAAAATTTCTAAAAAATAATTAGTATTAATGTTTATATTTGCACAATTAATTTTAAAAAAATTAGTGCCTTAAAATTATTACTGAAAGACATGAAATATAAAAGAATCCTTCTGAAATTGAGTGGTGAAGCCCTGATGGGAGATAAGCAATATGGTATCGACACAGAAAGACTGCAGGAATACGCTGCGGAAATCAAAAAAGCTGTTGAGAAAGGTTGTGAAGTGGCAATTGTGATAGGAGGAGGAAATATTTTCCGTGGTGTGGCAGGAGCCGCAAAAGGTATGGACAGAGTACAGGGCGACTATATGGGAATGCTTGCGACTGTAATCAACGGTATGGCTTTGCAGGGTGCTTTGGAGGATGCAGGAATTAAGACTAGACTGCAGTCTGCAATCGAAATGGACAAAGTTGCCGAACCTTTCATCAAAAGAAGAGCGGTAAGACATCTTGAAAAAGGCAGAGTGGTTATCTTCGGAGCCGGAACCGGAAATCCTTATTTTACAACTGATACTGCAGCGACTTTGAGAGCTATCGAAATTGATGCTGAAGTGATTTTAAAAGGAACAAGAGTAGACGGAATCTACGACAGTGATCCAGAGAAAAACGAAAATGCTGTAAAGTACAACTCACTGTCTTTCGACGAAGTTTTCGAAAAAAATCTTAAAGTGATGGATATGACTGCTTTCACATTAAGCCACGAAAATAAACTTCCAATCATCGTTTTCGATATGAATAAAGAAGGAAATCTTTTAAAAATCATTGAAGGAGAAACTGTAGGAACTTTGGTGAATCTTTAGGAGAAGAGCCAGATAAAAAGTATAAAGAACCAGGTGAGACGGAATGTAATTTAATTTAAATCACTTATTTCCCATCACTTATTACTCATATAAATGTGTAACTTTTCAAATTTTATAATATATAATGGAAGAATTAGATCTTATATTAGAATCTGTAAAACAGGACATGGACGCAGCGGTAAAGCATTTGGATCATGCATTTCAGAGAATCAGAGCGGGGCGTGCTTCTACGTCTATGGTGCAGGATGTAATGGTAGAATATTACGGATCGCTTACACCAATCAATCAGGTGGCGAACGTTTCTGTGCCGGATGCAATGACAATTTCTATTCAGCCTTGGGACAGATCTGCTATCACTGCAATTGAAAAAGCGATCATCAATTCAAATTTAGGTTTTGCTCCTTCCAATAATGGTGAAAATATCATTCTGAATGTTCCGCCATTGACTGAAGAAAGAAGAAAAGAGCTTGCAAAACAGGCTAAAGGTGAAGCTGAAGATACCAAGATCGTTGTAAGAAATGCAAGACAAAACGGTATCAAAGAACTGAAAAAATTAGAAGGTGTTTCTGAAGATATCATTAAAGATTCTGAGGCAACTATTCAGGATTATACAGATAAATATGTGAAAATCTGTGACGATCATCTGAAGTCGAAGGAAGCTGAAATTATGAAAGTTTAATCTTCATTCATTTCATTACAATACAAAAAGAGATTTCCGGTTTGGGAAATCTCTTTTTTGTTTTAAAGACAGGTTTTAAGGTCTGTTTTATCATTTTTATGTTTGATAAATTTTGCCAGTTCTGAAAGCATTTCCTCAGCCTTACAGTCTTTAGACTTTTGATTTGGAAAGTTCGAAGGATCCGGTTTTTCTTTATCAGCAGATTTTAGAATGTATTTTTTCTCAAGACAGTCAATCATTTTTCCATTAACAAAATACATTCTTGATTCTGTGATGTTGTCTTTTGTTTCTGGCTTTTCCGGTGTGCCTCCGTCAAAACTCCAGACCGATTCATCCCGGAAAATAAAAAATGGCTTTTCTTTATTCATATAAAATTTTTCTACCGCAGAATAATGACTGTACTCTGAATATTCATGTTTAATTATTTTTAATTCATTATTTTTAGAATAATAAATTACCCGCCCGTCTCTGCCATCGCATTCGTAATCCAGAGAGGTGGAATCTAAAGCTTTATTCTGTAAATCATTTTCAAATTCCGCACAATACTTCTGCACATCTTCTTTAGATAAAATCGAAATACTGTCGTCTGTTACAGTGGATTTTCCGGCTGGGACTGTATTTTCCTTTTCGGTTTTTAAATCTGTCTTTTCTTTTGAGCAACTTTCAAAAACAAGAAAGAAAGTAAGGATTATTGGGATAATTTTCATATTTTACATTTTAAAATCAAGTACAAAAACTGTGCAGGTTGGTTTAAATATTGTTTAAATAAAGCCTCAACGAAAGTTTTAAACTTTAAAAGAATTAATTTTAAAAGAAAAATTATGCAGATAGACGCAAGAAATCTAAGTGTAGACGATCATGAAGAGCTGGTAAAAACGATGAAAAGGGCTTACCCTACGATGTCAGACTACATTTGGCCAAAGAAAAGCATAGAAAAACTTACCAAAATATTTCCTCAGGGACAAATCTGCATCACCGTAGACGGAAAACTGGCAGCTGTCGCGCTTTCAATCATTGTGAATTATGACGACTTTGGTGATGACCATACTTACAAAGACATTACGGGAAACTATAGTTTCAGCACACACACCAATTCTGGAAATGTGCTTTACGGAATTGAAGTTTTTGTAGATCCAGAGTACCGTGAACTGAGGTTAGGCCGGAGATTATATGATCTGAGAAAAGAACTTTGCGAACAGCTTAATCTGAGAGCCATTGTTCTGGGAGGAAGAATTCCGCATTACCATAAATACAGTGATGAATTATCTGCGAGAGATTACATAAGAAAAGTGCGTGACAAGGAAATTTATGATCCGGTGCTTTCTTTTCAGTTGTCTAATAACTTTTTACCGATTAAAGTTCTTAAAAAATACCTTCTCGAAGACGAATCTTCGAAAGAGAATGCCGTTCTCCTTCAGTGGAACAATATTTATTACAGCAAGCAACCCAACACAATGCAGGACAGCGTTATCCGTCTGGGATTGGTGCAGTGGCAGATGAGACAGTTCAAAGATATTCATGCATTTTATGAGCAGGTAGAGTTTTTTGTAAATGTGATGGGCGACTACAAAGCCGATTTCGTTCTTTTTCCTGAACTTTTCAACACGCCTTTACTCGCGCCTTTCAACCATCTTTCTGAAAGAGACAGTATGATTGAACTGGCAAAACTGACAGATGATATCAGAACCAAAATCTCTGAACTTGCGATCAGTTACAATGTCAACATCATTTCTGGAAGCATGCCTTTTTATGATGACAACGATTTGTACAACATTTCTTATATGATGCACCGTGACGGGAGGATTGATGAGTACAGAAAAATTCACATTACACCCAACGAGAAAAAATATTACGGAATGAAAGGTGGCAGCGAAATCAAAGTTTTCGACACCGATTGCGGGAAAGTCGGACTGGTGATTTGTTATGATGTTGAATTTCCTGAACTGCCGAGGATTTTAGCGGATCAGGGAATGAAAATTCTCTTTGTTCCATACCTTACAGACACGCAGAATGCATACATGAGAGTTCGTCACTGTGCGGCAGCAAGAGCGATCGAAAATGAATGTTATGTTGCCATCGCAGGTTGTGTTGGAAATCTTCCCGGTGTGAATAATATGGATATTCAGTTTGGGCAGGCTGCTGTTTTTACGCCTTCCGATTTTGCTTTCCCATCCAACGCTGTGAAAGGTGAAGCCACCCCGAACACAGAAATGACCTTGATTGTTGATGTAGATTTAAATTTACTAAAAGATCTTCACCACAACGGTTCAGTGCAGATTTTAAAAGACAGAAGAACTGATTTGTATGAAATAAATTATAAATAAAGATTATTTTACAAAGTATAAAAGCAATTACCGGATGATGGTTATTGCTTTTTTTTTACAAATTCTGCAGGATGAATTTTGAATTTGATAAAATATTATTTCACGTTTATAGAGAATTATTTGTATTTTGCAGATAAAATACACAAATGACAGACCAGTTAAAATCAAAAAGCAACATTACGGATGAACTGAAATATGTTGCAAAACTTCTCAGCAAAGCGACTCTAAGTTTTCTTAAAATCAACCTTATCGGGCAAATCTCAATTCTTATTATCTGCATTTCAACAATTTTTATTGCCATGGGTCAGATGTATGGAAATGAGGGAGTCAATACTATGATTTCGCAAAGACCAATACCATTCGCAATGGTTTTACTGAATATGATTGCGAGTCCGTTTCTGTTATTTTCATTGGGAAATAAATATGTGATGACGCGAACGATCAACAGATTAATTTCAGATAGAGGCGAACAGTTGCTTTTCCCGATTATTGACAGAATTTTAAATAAAGTAAAAGCCAATCAGCCACAATTGTTTCAGAAAGGTGCAGATAAAACAAAGCTTCAGCTGAAGATTCTGCAGGAAATAAGAGATTCGAAAGAAAACAAATGGTTTAAGAAAATAATTGCTTTCGGATTTAAAAAAATTGAACTCAGTGAAGTAGATTTCAGAGATGAGAACGTAAGTTTTACCGAAATCATTAAAAATAAAATCATTGATAAACTGAAAGGTATTTCAGCACCAAGCCGGCTATTTTTCTATCTAATTTTGGGATGGCAGGCTTTGATCTTGTGTTAACGGTTTTCTGGGTGATTTAATTAAGGTTATTTTTTAAATTGAATGTTGGTACATTTATTTTTTCCATACCAGTCAAGCCAGATTTTTTTATCATCTTTGTAGACTCCGCCGGGATAAATACCCCCATAGTTAAGCAGGCTTTCGCTTGTAACGTGAGTATATTTTGAAATAAAATTTAAGGTTTCACGGAATTTTCTTCCCTGATTTGAATTTATCAGAATATCAATGAATTTTATCGATTCAAAAAATTTCTCCTTGAACTCAGGATTTTCTTTACAACGAATAGTTTTCCCGCAAATATCCGGACTGTCAAGAAGAATCAACCTGTAATCTCTATAATTAAAAATTGTATCTATCCCCTCGTGAAAATAGACTTCACCGTATGTTTTTGATAAGTAATTGAATTTTGCGTCGGTTTTAACTGTTAGTTGATATATCTGAGCAGTGTCAATTATTGATCTCATTTCCTCTGTACAAAACTTAGACTTTGTAAAAAAGGCTTTCATTGTATCATTTTTCAGAAAATATACATAATCATTTCCAGTTGAATCAATCCGGGATATTTTAGCGTAAACATCTAATGTTTCAGATATAAAATTGACATTTTTAACGACGTATGATTTACATGATAAAAAGAGTAACGGTATTAAAAATAAAATAAATTTTTTCATGTTTACTATTTTGAAAGTTCAGGAGCAATATATTTTATTAGAGTAAACCGGGGATTAATTTGATTACCTGTAATATTTTCGCAGTCTTCAAAAAATTCAGAATTCATGCCTTCATCCCACACAACTATATTGCTTATAGTCATGCTTCCCAATGTAGTTCTATGGTGACCTGAATACATTTGTTTTTGAAGAAAAAGAGTATAGTTTTTATGTAATTTAATTTTTCGGTAATTCTTATTCGCAAAAGCTGTATCAACAACCTTTGTAAAAACGCCTTCAATGGAATCATTTTTGAAATGAAAAATGTGAATTCCATTTTTGGTTTCTATATCGAAAAATTTTGCTTTAGTCAGAAAGTAATTGCCACGGAGAATATATTCTGTATTTTTTCTTGAAATACAATTTGTAAAAAGGCTGAGAATTAAAAGGAATAATAATTTTTTCATCACAAATCAAAAATATAAATTCTTTCTTAGAATTCAGACTAAAACTTTCATCAGGAACATTTTTTGAATATCTTAGAACCAATTATTTTCAAGACCATGTTCGATAAGCAGCAGCGAAAACTAAAAAGATCAGCAAAAATGTTTTCTGTACTCAGTAGGTATGGGTTTAAAGACGTTTTGGCAAGAATGAATGGTGGAAAAAAGTCTGATAATGCAGATTTTCAGAGTGATGAAGTGATCTCGAAAGGAACTGTTTACGAAAGAATTAGAATGGTTTTGGAGGAACTCGGTCCTACTTTTATAAAGCTTGGGCAAACCTTCAGCAACCGGGAAGACCTTCTGCCGCCGGAACTGATTCAGGAACTTCAGAAGCTTCAGGACAGAGTAGAAGTGGTTGATTTGAATGTAAAAGAAATTCTCGAAAATGAAATCGGAATTACTGCAGACGAACATTTTGCGTTCATCAATCCAAAACCTCTGGCAACCGCTTCCATAGCTCAGGTTTATGAGGCACAGCTTCTCGATGGAGAAAAGGTTATCCTGAAAATTAAAAAGCCAAACGTTCAAACCTACATCGAAGATGATCTTCTCTTGCTGAAAGATATTATAAAACTTCTCTATTCCTACACAGATTTAGGCGAAAAACTTAATCTGAAACAGGCAATCTCGACCTTTGAAAAATCATTGCTGGAAGAACTTTCCCTCGTCAATGAAAAAGAAAATATTCTGCAGTTTTCCAGAAATTTTAAAAACAATAAAGAAACGTATGTCCCGAAGGTTTATGATGAGTTCTCAAACAATACCGTGCTGTGTATGGAGTTTGTGGACGGGATCAAAGTAACCGATAAAATTGCTCTTCTAGAGCATAATATTGATCCTGTGACCGTGTCTGAAGTAGGCTTAAGACTTTTTGTTTCTCAGATTTTAGATTTTGGATTTTTCCACGCAGATCCTCATGGCGGAAATATTCTGGTGAAAAAAGATGGTAAAATTGTTTTTATAGATTTTGGTGCTGTCGGGAAAATTCAGCCGAATGACAAAGAGATTTTAGAAAATCTGATCATTGCATTTATCGCTAAAAATTCGCATAAAATCGTGCGCTATCTGAAAAAAATGTCGGTGAGCTACAGTATTCCCGATGAAAGAAGATTTGAAAATGACGTTCAGGAAATTCTGGATTTTGTTCACAGTTCGTCACTTAAAGACATCGATGCAAATGTGGTCATGAATAAAATGAAAGATGTTCTGAAGGACAACAGACTTCACATGCCCGATTATTTTTACCTTCTGTTTAAAGGAATTGGTCTGATAGAAGGTGTTGGGAGAAGTATAAATCCAGATTTAGATGTTGTTAAAAGCCTGAAACCGTACACAAAAAAGATTTTCGCACGCAAACTTACTCCTGAAAATATTCTGAAAACAGGAATAGATAAAATGATGAATTTTACTGATAACGTAGATGAAATTCCAAAAGAACTGCGTTCTGTACTTCAGAAGCTGGACGAAAATAAATTTACCGTTACAAGCGAAATAAAAAATATTGAAAAGACGAACCAGTTAATCAAATCAAGTATTGTCAATTTAATTTTAGCGATGATTTTAGGTGCGAATATCATCGCCACAGCGATTGTTTTTGTATCAGAATCCGAACCGAGGATTGGAGAAATGTCTTTGGTTGCTGTTTTGGGATTTTGTTTTTCTGTTTTGCTGGTGGTTATTCTTTTGTTGAGAATTTCCCGCAAGTAAAGTTTTCATCACCTTCGGTTCCAAAGAATCTTGTAAACGGGGTAGATTAGTCTGGACTATCTTTAAAAAATGATACAGAAATTCTCTCGCTGATTTTACAGATTTTGCAGAAGACTTAGAATAAAATCAGTGTTAATCCGTGAAATCTGTGCGACAAAATTTCCAGCTTTCCTCATCCATCTTCCTCCTTCAAAATACAAATATTAATTCCCTATCTTTGCAAAATGGAAAAACTCACTTTTGCAGACTTTGACCTTCCGGTGAAGGTTCTTGATGTTTTAGCAGATTTAAATTTATTTGAGCCCACTCCAATTCAGGAAAAAAGTATCGGTCCTATCCTTTCAGGAAGGGATGTGATGGGAATTGCGCAAACGGGAACGGGAAAGACTTTAGCGTATTTACTTCCGGTTCTAAAGACCTGGAAATACAATAAAAATGGAAATCCTACGGTTGTGGTTTTGGTTCCTACAAGAGAATTGGTGGTTCAGGTGACAGAAATCGTTGAAAAACTGACAGAAAATCTTACTGCAAGAGTAATTGGAATATACGGAGGTAAAAATATCAATACCCAAAAATTATTGTTCAGGGATGGTTGTGATATTTTAGTTGGAACGCCTGGTAGAATCATGGATTTGGCCATTGATAATGCGATTTCTCTTAAAGAAGTTCAGAAATTAATCATTGATGAATTTGATGAAATGCTGAACCTCGGTTTCAGACCACAGCTTACACATATCTTCGAAATGATGCGGGATAAGAGACAGAATATTCTTTTCTCAGCAACCATGACCGAGGCTGTTGACGAAATGCTGGATCAGTATTTTGCAGGTCCGATAGAAATTTCACTGGCAAAATCAGGAACTCCGCTGGAGAAAATTGAGCAGACTGCCTACAAAGTTGAAAACTTCAATACGAAGATCAATTTGCTGGAACATTTGCTGAAAAACAGTGAAGACATGTCTAAAGTCCTGATTTTCGCGAATAACAAGAAGCATTCAGATTTACTTTTCACCCAAATTAATGAGCTTTTTCCAGAGCAGTTTGATGTAATTCACTCCAATAAATCTCAGAACTACAGACTCAAGGCAATGAAACGTTTTGAGAATGAAGAAATCAGAGGTTTAATCACAACCGACGTGATGGCGAGAGGTCTGGATATTTCAGATATTACGCATGTGGTCAACTTTGAAACTCCTGAAGTTCCGGAACAGTATATTCACAGGATCGGTAGAACGGGTAGAGCAGACAAAAACGGTAAAGCCATCTCTTTTGTGGCAAAAAAGGAAGAAGAAGCTGCATTGGACATCGAATTACTGATGGACAAAGAGTTGGCTTACATTGATTTTCCTGAGGAAGTGAAAATTAATCCGAAGAAAATTGCATCTGAAGAAGATCAGATCGTAATGAAAAATCCTGCTCACGTTAAACTTTTTGATGGAGGCGGTGCTTTCCATGAAAAGAAAGATAAAAACAAAAAAGAAAACTGGGGCGGACCTTCAAAAAGAAAAACTCCCAAGAAGTTCGGAGCCAACAGAGCACAGCAAAAAGCGATTTCGAAATCGAAACGTAAGAAATAAAACAAAAAAACACTTCCGATCGGAAGTGTTTTTCGTTATTTTATAATTACAATGATAATTTTATCGTCAATGCCGTCGCCATCTTCATCGTCATAGTGACTTACGAACTGTAATTCGTTTTGCGTACGGCTTACGATTTCAATATTCTCACCATCGATAACCAATTTACTTGCGTTGTGGTCATAAGAGTAAGAAACAGTTTCAATTCCTGTGCTCACGCAGTTTCCGCTGATATTATTTTCAAAAATATTGGATACTACGGTGTTATTGGATTTAAAATCTAACGTACTGGATCTGTAACATGGTGAATAATCAGTATTTGAAAGAGTGACTCCCGTGCTTCCGGAAACCACAATCTCTCTTGCAGGATGCCATACGCCCACAAGCGAAAATTCATTGGTGAAATCGTCATCGTCATCAGTAGTACATGAATTGAAGATAAAGCCGGCAGCCAGGGCAAGTAATAAGAGTTTTTGCATAATTCTATTTAGTTACGTATGCAAATAAAAGAAATTTTTATCAAATATTAGTGAATTTAATAATGAGATTAATGATTTTACATTAAATCACTCATCATCATCTTCATAAAGAAAATTCAGTTCGTCGTCGCGTTGAACGTAATCTCTGGCGATTCCCGGCGGATTAAAGAGTCCCCAGTCGTCTACTATAAAATGTTTTGGATTGAAACCTTCAACCCATTCAGCAAACAAAATTCTGAATTCCTCCACCAGCTCACGCACCACTTTGTAATATTTGGCATCTTCAAATCCAAACATTTCAAGACAGTTGCCGCCCACCATAATATCTCTTGCTGCTTTTCTGATAATCGCTGCATTTTCCATTTTGATGTCATACAGTTTCACGGCTTCGGCACCGGAAATTTTCGCCTGAATAATCATGCTGTCGCCCAGAAGATTATGTTTTACTTCCTGCAGATAATCATTGTCTTCCGGAAATAAAGCTGTAATGGTTTTTAAAGCTTCATAAATTTCCTGAGATTTTTTAAAAATCGGAGTGTTTCTTGAAGGTCTGTCCATATTATTTCATATAGGGTGTCATTACAATGCTCCAGAGTCTGTAGCCTTCAGGTGTCATATGAAGCATGTCTTCCACAAAGAGCTCCTTGCGGACTGCTCCATTAGTATCGGCCATAATTCTTGTGATATCAATAAACTCAGCATTTTTTTCTCTCCACATAAATTTTGCAATCTGCTTGTTGGCTTCTCTCATCTGAGGCCATAAATGCGTTCTGCTTGGTGAATATTTTATAGAGATAAAATCAACTTCGATATTCGGGAATTTTTTGCGGATTTTCTTGTAGAAAGCTTTAAATCTGTCAATCACGACATCAGCTTCAAGTTTTGCATTGTCAGCAAAATCATTTTCACCACAGTAGACAATAATTTGTTTGGGTTGATAAGGGGATAATAAATCTTCAGCGTAAAAATTTAAATCTGTCAGCCTTGATCCTCCAAAACCTCTGTTGATAATGGTTTTGCCAAGAAAATACTCATTAACGTCTGTCCATTTTGTGAAAGATGAACTTCCTATTAACAATATTGAATTCTTTGCGGGAGGATTTTCCTGATCCTGTTTTTTGAATTCCTGAATTTCCTGCCAGTACATTGGTTTATCTTCCTGAGCAAAAAACAGGGCATACGTCATCAGTAAGAATACTGAAAAAAACTTCTTCATTAAATTAAATTTTAGAAGCATAAAGGTATAAAAAAACTCCCGAAAGGCTCGGGAGTGTTGTATTATCTTTTAAAAGTAACGTACGTAAAGTCTGCTTTCGTATCTCCGTTGAAATCGAAGTTTCCGGATTTTTGTTTTAATCTCAATTCGGAACTGCTAAGAATCACCACTTCATAAGGCATTGGGCCATCGTCCTCAAGATGTATTATCATTTCTTTCGTCTCTTCGTTGTAGGAGTATTTTCCTTTAGCAAGATCTATAGAGCATGTTACACCGGCACCAGAGTACGCATGATGAGACATTGTGAAATCAGTAAGGAAGGTTGTATAGCTTTTTGCATCGCATCCTGTTGGAACGATGGTGTTCAGTACAGTGGTGTTGTCGGCTCCGGAGATGATTTCAGTTTTTTCTGTCTTCCAGTCACCTTTCAGCAGATCCATTTCATATCCCAAAACGTCATCGTCTTTACATGAATTCAAAGCTAATGCGGAAAAGGCAAATAAAAGTAAGTGTTTTTTCATTTTCACAATTTTAAGAATGTGCTAAAATATAAATAAATTTGAAATATAAGTAATGAAAATCGGGATTTTTGGCTAAATCTTTGTAAAAACTTCTTTTTGTTTTAATTTTTCACCGGAACTTTCTATTCACAGGTCTTTTTTACGGTATAGATTCCATTACTCTGTTGCTTTATCTGTCCGTTTTTTCGTTTAATTGTAATTAAAAAAGATTCTTTAACGTCGGGACATTTTTTAGTTTTAAAAGTTTTCAGATAAAAATTCTGTTCATCTTTTTTGAAAGATCCGCCTTCAAAATGATTAATGTCTATTAAGAAACCGTGAGTATTGGCTATTAAAACGGCTTCTGCTATGTTATCTACTTCACCGATAAATTTTCGCAGATCTTTTTCGTCTGCAAAGTATTCAGGTCTGTCATTTTTGCAGGCAATAATATAATGAAAACAGTTTTCACCAACACATTTCTGAAAGAAACCTTTTTCAGGCACCGGTTCAAGAATGGTCATCGGCTCAGGATATTGGCTTTCGTACAAAACCGCCTTTTCAGGATCTGAATGATTAGTGAAGGCCTTCCAGTATGATAAATTTTCTGAAGGTTTTATAAACGGATATAGATTTTCTGCAGTATCAAATACGTCAGGAATCTTTTGGTAACCTACAGTCTGCACAGTCTGGCCCGAAAAAAGCTGAGATAGGAGCAATATAGCGAATCCTGATTTTTTCATGAATAGGGTTATACTTTTATAAATGTTAAAATTAATGATTAGATAATCAAATTCAGAAACACATCTGATAATCTGCTTTAAATTTAATAATTTTTAAATCTTAAAGCTATTATTTTTAAACATAAATCTATTACTTTTGTTGTATGATACACGACCAGCGCACAGAAAAATTCAGGCAGATTGTTGAAAACAAGTTTCAGATTTACAACTCACTCTTTATGAGTTTGCCCTATGATAAAATGACCAACATCGGGATGCTTCTTCCTTTTTTATATGAGGAAAGCAAAAATGGTTACGAAGCCGGCAAAACTCCCGAAGAAATTGTGGAAGAATTTTTTAAAAGTCATACCGATCTTCAGACAGAAGATCAGAAACTGGAGCTTTTATTTAAAATTATACAATATATAGAAAGGCAGGTCGTATTGTTTGACAGTATTGAGGATGCTGCTTTCCCAAGTCTGCACGCGGAAAATGATAACGGAACAGTCACTCATTTATATGAAAAGGCGATCAATAATCATGAACTGGAAAAAGTGCGTGAAAAGCTGGAAGATTTTAGTGTGAAAGTTGTATTTACGGCACACCCAACACAGTTTTATCCAAATTCTGTTCAAAAAATCATTCATGATTTAAGGGCAGCCATCACTTCAGACTCTATCACACAGATTGATACGCTGTTGCAGCAGCTTGGGAAAACGCCATTCGTCAATAAAGAGAAGCCAACGCCGATTGATGAAGCTTTAAGCATTATCACTTATCTCAGATTTGTGTACTATGAAACTGTGGGCGATTTATTTACCAAAATCAAGAGAACATTTTCAAATGATAATTTCCAGCTTCATGAGGACATTATTCAGCTGGGATTCTGGCCTGGCGGTGACCGTGATGGAAACCCTTTTGTGACCGCTGAAGTTACCAAAAGAGTTGCGTGCGAACTGCGTTCTGCCATTTTAAAATCATATTACAATCATTTGAAATTTGTCAGAAGAAGACTGAGTTTCAGAGGAGTTTCCGATATTTTGAGAGACCTGAGCGAAATGCTTTACGATGCTATTTTTAAGGATAATGCATTAACTGCTCAACAGATTCTTAAAAAAATTGACGAAGCAGAAGAGATTTTGGTAAAACACCACAACGGGCTGTTCCACGAAATTCTTTTAGGATTTAAAGACCGCGTGAAAATTTTTGGAACTCACTTTGCCACTCTGGATGTGAGACAGGACAGCAGGGTGCACCAGCAGGTGATTGATGCGGTCTACACAAAATTATTTGGCAGTGAAGAGGCTGATTACAAAATAAAATATTCAAGACTGATTGATATCTCAGAAAAAGTCGATATTAATGATTTTGAAGATATTGTAAAAGACACGCTTGAAACAGTTTGTCAGATCACAGAAATTCAGCAGCAGAACGGATTAAGAGGTATGAACCGTTACATTATTTCCAATTCTGACGATATTAAGGATGTGATGAATGTTTACGCATTTTTCAAACTCTGCGGTTACAAAGATGAAGATATTAAAATGGATATCGTTCCGTTATTTGAAACGATGGAAGGTCTTGCCAATGCCGAATCAGTGATGACGGAACTTTACAGTCATCCTGTCTACAAAAAACACGTAGAACACCGTGGACAACAGCAAACCATTATGCTTGGATTTTCAGACGGAACTAAAGACGGTGGTTACTTAAAAGCCAACTGGGAAATTTACAAAACCAAAGAAGTTTTAACTTCAATTTCAGAAAAAAACGGAATCAAAGTGGTGTTTTTTGACGGCAGAGGAGGTCCGCCTGCGAGGGGTGGAGGTAAAACCCATGATTTCTACGCGTCACAGGGAAAAACAATCGCCAATAATAAAATTGAATTAACCATTCAGGGACAGACAATTACGAGTATTTTTGGAAACAAAGAGCAGGCAACATTTAATTTTGAACAGCTTCTGACTGCAGGGGTAGAGAATGATGTATTTAAAAGCAGTAAAAAAGATCTGACGGATGCTGAGAGAAGTTTAATTTCTGAACTTTCGGAAATCAGCTTCACAAAATATTCAGATTTAAAGGCTCATCAGATGTTTGTACCGTATCTGCAGGAGATGAGTACGCTTCAGTATTACGGGAAAACCAATATTGGAAGCCGTCCTTCGAAGAGAGGAAGCGGTGATGAACTAAAATTTGAAGACCTTCGCGCCATTCCATTCGTTGGATCCTGGTCTCAGCTGAAACAGAATGTTCCCGGATTTTTCGGTTTTGGTTATGCTATGAATCAACTGAAAAAGGAGGGAAGGTTTGACGAAATCAAGCAATTGTATTCAGGTTCTGATTTCTTTAAAACTTTAGTCCTGAACTCGATGATGAGTATGAACAAGACTTATTTCCCTTTAACCTATTATATCAAAAATAACTCAAAATTTGGTGAATTCTGGACCATCCTTTTCGATGAATATCAACTTTCGAGAGATATTATGCTTGAACTTACAGGTTTTACCATTCTGCAACAGGAAGATCCGCTTTCGAGAAAATCGGTAAAAATCCGTGAGAAAATTGTTTTGCCGCTTCTGAGCATTCAGCAATATGCGTTGATGAAAATTCAGAAAGGTGAGGGAAATAAAGAAGCCTATGAGAAGCTTGTTACAAGATCGCTTTTTGGAAACATTAATGCGAGCAGAAATTCAGCTTAGACTTAGAAACAAAACTTTCATAAAAACAGCCCAAAAATTGAAATTTTTTGGGCTGTTTTATTTTAAATTATTGTGATCTGATTATTCTCCATTTAATCCCAGCATAATTCTGTTGAGATATTCCTGTTCTTTTAAAACCTTTTCATAAGACTGTTTGGCGTAAACCGGCGAAATTCTGTAGTTTTCTGAAAATGTATCAAAACCCTGATTCTCGACAAATCCCGAGAAATTTGCAAGATATTCTGATATAAAATTATCAATTAATTTTTTTCTGATTTCGCAGACAGTACTGCTTTTCATTCTCTGTAAAGAATTGAGAACAAAAGATTTATCTGACCCGAAACTGATAATTTGTGAAACTACTGATTTACTGCTTAAAACCGTTGCTTCCTGTACAACCGGCTTTGGATTATCTTCAAACATCATGATCTAAAGTTTTAAATTTAAACAGTTTTGAATCAAATTGTGGCTTTCCCTTCAACCCCGTCGGAATTGTCGCTTTTCTTTCCGCTCACGGCTGCAGCTACAAAACTCAGGAGACTTACCAGTTTGCCGGCCTTTGTGTCCCAGTAGTAGGTGTCTTTTGGCTCTACTCTGATAATGGAAACTGTAGGATCATCTTTACCGTCAAACCATGCATTGGCCATTGGAGACCATTTGTCTTCAATGGTGGAACGGTCTTTATAAACGAACGCTTCTCCGTAAATCGATAAATATTCAGAATTTGAATTATTCATGAAGTAAAGCATCACGCGGTTATCATCCTTGATCTCAAAATTTTTGTTGCTTGTGTCACTGCTGATGAACCACAGATTTCCAGAATCGTCGGTTTCCTGCAGACCCATTGGTCGGGAATTACCCGGGATCTTTCCCAGTTCTGTGCAGAACATGCAGATTTTAGCAGCTTCAGACAGTTCTTTGATTTTTTTAATTGCGTCTTCACGCATGAGATTTTCTGTAGACATAATATTAATATTTTAGTGTGTGATTTAATTTAGCAATTCAAAAAGCCGACCACTTTTTGCAAATTATTTTGAAATTTACACAAAAAATATATTATTTATTCAATATCAGTATATTAATTAATAAAATTTCAAAATTTGCGTACATACATGATTATAATCATAATCTGTTTTTGGCGATCTTTATATTTTAGCGTGCGAATTCAAAATCACATTTAAATCAAATTTTATGAAAAAGTACTTTTTAGTAGCGGCAATCGCTGCATTTACCTTAAGCTGTAAAGAAAAAAAAGAGGTAGAAAACAATACGACAAACATGTCTGATTCTACTGCTACCGATCCAATGGCTGCACCTGTAAACCCGATGCCTCAGGACACCGGAAACATGACTGCAGACTCAGCAAGCACCTCAAATATGAGGAAAGATTCTATGAAATAAAAGTTTGTTTCGTTATTTAATAATCACAATTCTATTCTTAAAAAAGAGTAGAATTGTTTTTTTATTTTAATACAAAATTTGTAAATTAGTTTAAAATTATTCTTTTTATGGCCGATACGCTTCCTGTAGCTAAGACACTGAGTTGTATGAAAATAGATGAAAAACTTCTCCTGTCTTTTGGTGGTGAAATAAAATCCTACTTACAAAATGAATTCGTCTTTAAAGAAGACGAAAAGCCGGTTTTTTACTATCAGATTATCAGTGGTAGTATAAAAGAAAATAATTACAATGAGCTGGGAAGTGAGTTTATTCAGAATATTCTGGGTTCAGACCAGAGTTTTGGTGATTCTTTTCTTTTCTTGCACAAAAATTACAATATAAATGCTGTGGCATTAACCGACTGCGAAATCATCAGGCTCAGGAAAGATGACTTTTTTAAACTCATTACCCAATATCCGGATTTATCTGTGGATACCAATAAATGTCTATCGCAGAGACTGTATTTCAAAACGGCTATGATTCAGAATCTCGCTTCACCACTTCCGGAAAAAAGAATTCTGGGACTTTTGGATTACTTAAAAAGTTTTCATAAAGATGATGATAAGTTTTCCTTCCTTGTAAAACTTACACGCCAGCAGATTGCAGATTTGATCGGCCTTCGCGTAGAGACGGTAATCCGAACTGCCAAAAAACTTGAGAGAGAGAACTTTCTGAAAATTGATTCAAGAAAGATTTATTACTGATTTAATTTAATAGAAAATCTTGCGGTTCTGAATTTTTAAAATTCCGGTTTTCTCCATTTTTTTTATTGCTCTGATCACGGTTTCTACGCTGAGACCTGTGATGGACGCAAGTTGCTGTCTTGTAAGCGGTACCTGCAGCGAAAATTCAGACTGATCTTTTTCATCGTCTTTAAGGTAATTCAGAAAAGCTGTGATTTTTTTCTCAGGGCTCTGTACCGCAATCGTCTGCATCATCACAAACTGATAATGCATGTATTCTGACAAATTGCTCATGATGGAAGGGTACAGGTTTTGATTTTCTTTCAGTAATTCCAGAAAAGATACTTTCGGAAGCCGCAGCACAGTGACATCGCTAATCGCAATACTGTTGATGCTGTATTTTTTCCTGGTGAAGAGATAAGATGTCCCCACACTGCTGTTTTCACCAACGATACCGTGGATAAATTCCTTACCGTTTTCTATGTAATTGTTGAGTTTAACTTTCCCTTCGGTAATATGATAAAAATAATTGGCAACTTCATTTTCAGAGAAAATTTTGTCGTCATTGTCATAAGACTTGTATTCGGCTCCGAATGAAAGCAGGAGGTCTTCAGAAATCATGTATAAATAAGCGGTTTGTCTACTGTGAAATTTTAAAAATGTAAAGAAAAAATATTTTTACTCACAAGTGAATTAATGTGGTACCACACAGATACCATAAAGCGTAATTTCATTGAAAAAATTCCTGTATTTGCAGTAAAACTACGTGATTTCAATCATAAAAACTAAATGAATAACAATAATATATTTGGATTACTTTAAAAAATCGTTTGAATAGGCGGGAAATAAAAAGTAAATGCAGTTCGGAAACTGTCTGTAAAAACCATAAAAAAAGGGGATAATTTTATATATGAACAACAAAAATTTAAATATTTCTAAGACTCAAAAGAATATTTTCACAGAAAATCAGGAAATCGTTGATCTCGCTAAAGACAATTCTCCAAGACTGCTGAATACCTGCAGATCAATGTTTCCTACATTTTTTGAAAACCTCAAGCAGATCAATCCCGATTTGAAAAAATCTGAACTGATTTTCTGTATTTACCTCAAGTTGGATTTTAGTACCAAAGAGATTGCGATCTATACTTTTGTGACACCAAAAGCTATACAGAACAGAAAAAACAGAATCAGAAAGAAACTGAATATAGCTTCCGATGTTGATATTTACAAATGGTTTGATGAGTTGTAATTTTTAAATTTCATAAATTTCGGCATCCGTAAAAACATAATATCTTCCTTTTTTAGGGAGATTTTTTGTATCGAGACCTGTAAACTCACTGAAAGCCGGAAGCAGCAGCTGATTTTCAGTCACTACAAAACAGGGCAGTTTAATTCTTTTAACTGCTGAATTAATCACATATCCCGGATGAATATGACCCGAAATCTGAAACTTTTCCTGCTTTCTGTCAAAATCGTGAATGAAAAGAAAATCTTCGGATTCATATTTTTCAGCTTTGAAATCAAGACATAATTTCTTGTCTAAAACTTTTGAAATCCGGTCATGATTACCTTCAATAAGATAGAATTTTAAGTCTGGAAACTGCTCTTTCCAGTTGCAGAATTCTGCCACTTCTGCATTATCACCGGCATGAAGAAGATCACCCACTACGATAAATTTTTCAGGCTGAAAAAATTCAATCAGTACGGATAAACGCTGAAGATCACTTTCAAAAACCTGATTGGCAAGAGCGATTCCGTTTTTTCTGAAGTGGGCTGTTTTCCCGATGTGGAGATCAGAGAGCACCAAAGCTTTTTCGTTTTCCCAGAACAGCGCACGCTGGTTGGTAAGAACAAAACTTTGATTTTTAATCTTAATTGCTTTTGTAGAAACTTTCATTTGAGCTTGCAAAGCTATCGCTTTTATTTCAGTTTAAACAAAAACAGAACCCTGAAAAACTTCAGGATTCTATTAAAAATTTAGGATTATATAGATGTGTGTTTTACTTTTTCAAAATTTTCTGCATGTGTTCTGATCCGTCTTCAAATTTCAGTTTTAAAATGTAATTTCCGGTGTTCAGATGAGAAACTGTAATCTTTTCACTGTCGAATACTGTATTTATTTTCTGTCCGACTGTACTGTACAATTCAGCAAATGCAATTTTTGCTTTTCCTTTTACGTAGATATAATCCGCTGCTGGATTAGGATAAATTGCAACATCTGATTTTTCAGCATCCTGAACGGAAAGCAGTGATGATGACGTAAATCGCTTAACTTTCACACCGTTGTCTACATATGCAAACACAACTTTATTATTAGAATCCACTGCAAGCTCGTTAAATGTTGCTGCTCCTTCAGAAATCACAGTACCTCCTATTTTATTCCATGCTGATGCGCCGGGATTAAGAGCATAAACCTGATTCTTTGAATGATTGGCATTCTGACTGTCCCAAATACTCGCTGCTGCATAAACTGTCCCGTCACCCGCCAGTGCAATTGAGGTATTATTTACGACAGAGTCTGAAAAATTTGCAGCTCCAACCTGTATCCAATTTGTGCCGTCAAACTTTTTTACGTTCAGTTTTCTTCCATCACCTGAAGCGGAAACGTAAGAAACAAAAGGAATATTATTACTGTCTAAAGCAAGATCAATGAAAGAATTATCTGAAGAATAGGCTGTAGCTGCATTTACACCTCCAACTAGAGTCCACGAATCTGTACTGCCCGCATTAACACTTATTTTGTAAACTTTCAAACCACTTGCTATCTGTGCTACATAAATAAAATTATCACTGCCAACAGCCATTTTTACATAAGTGGAACCTCCGGCAAATCCGGTATTTCCAACCTGCTCCCATGCTCCGTTTTTATATCTTTTTACCGTACCTGAACTTAGCGAGTGATGGGCAAAAAGATCACCGGACGAAGAAACAGCCAAGGCCTGGTAATTAATCTGTGAAGCGGCTGCATTAGGAAGCATGGACCATGCACCATTGCTGAATTTTCTTACTTCCATTCCGGCAGCCCCTGCCTGATTACTGTAATAGATGCTGCCCGCATTGTCCATTGCCATACAGCCATAAAGAGCTGTTGTTGCTGTAACTCCTGGAGAGCCGCCTACATAAGACCACGACTGGCCGTCAAACTGCTGTACAGATCCTTTAGCAACGCTCGTATCATAGTAAGATAGATAATAATTTCCGGAGCCTGTCGTTAGGAGGTTTAGCCAGCTGGCTCCAGCTGCAGAGACTGTACTGGAAGTTCCAACGTTTTCCCACTGTTGAGCATTGCCTTTCGCAGCAAGAAATAACAGGGCAGAAGCAATGATTGTTTTGCCCGAAAAAATAGTTTTGAATGTCATAGTTTTTGATTTTTAGAATTATAAAATAATAGTCAAAATTTTATCAGATTTTAAAAATGATTTTAAAGTCATTTCCTGTTCCTGATCACATTTACAAATCTAAAAGACCGAAAAAAGAAAACATAATTCTGAAGTACGTCATATATGTTTTTACATACTCATTACATACTTTTATCTAAAAAAATATAAAATAAGGTACGTGAAATTTTAATTCTTCTGAAAATCTGAAAGCCTTTGAGAAAAAATCAGCGGAAATTTTTGTTGTTATTATTAAAAAAAACCGTTAAATATTTAACAAAAAATTGATGATTTTATTAAATATAATATATCAAATAGTGTCAATATAATGGTAGATATCGATGTCTTGAGGAATATCAAGTTTTTTACGCAATCTGTATTTTTTGTTTTGAACCGTCCGTGTTTCTATAAAGGTATATTTAGCGATTTCTTTTGTGCTCAATTTTAGTTTTAGCATAGCACAGAATTCTCTTTCAGAAGGTTGCAGTTCGGGATATTTTTTGGAAAGATTAGAAATAAAATCGGGGAAAGCAATTTCAAAATTGATGAGAAATGAAGGATCATTCTTTTCCAGAAGTTCAATGAGCTGTTGAATGATTTCGGTTGACGGTCCTGTTTTTTCCTGTTTTGTTTCACCAAGATGAATTGGTGCAGATTTTCTTTTTTTGGTAAAATAATAGATCCCAAACGCACTGATAATGCCCATTCCTAAAGTAATGTAGAGGAAATACATTGGGCTTTTATTCTGCTGATCTTTCTCTTTGCTTAAAACTTTTTGTAAAGAATTGTATTTGCTGTTTAATATTTTCAGATCATAAGTCTCAGCTTTTGTACGGTAAAATTCAGCACTGTCTTTCTGATTTAATGCAGAATATATTCTCTGAAGTGGAAGGTATATCTCATTTAAATTTAGATCAGTCCCGTTGGATTTATTAATTTTCAGAGCTTTATGAAAATAATAGATTGCTGATTTAAAATCTTCTTTTTTCTCAAAATAATTTCCGAAAACGGTGTAGTTGGTGATTAAATTCCGGTTGTCAGCTTCTTGTTGTGGCCGTATAGCAAAAGATTTGTCGGCGAACATTTTGGCAGAATCTATATCGATCTGAAGATAAATATTGGCAATATTTGAGTAATTCAGGTACTGAAAAGCGTTTCTTTTATCTTCATCTTCTATCTGATTTCCGTTTTCAATAACCTGTAAAATCTTTTTCGCGGCTTCTTTGGGCTGTTTTTTATCAAGATAAATGTTGGCGAAACTGCTCAGTACATTGGCTTTTGCAAAAAATACCTTTTCACTCTTCTGATCTGCTTTTTCCAGAAGTTCGTAGGCATTATTCAGATTTGTGATGGCGAGGTCAGGAAGATTGTTGATGGAATACGTCTCGGCGAGGTACACGTGAGCCATAGATTCGAAATAGTAATCCTGAAGATTGGCTGATACTTTCTTTAATTTTTCTGCCTCCACAATAAGGCTGTCTGTGAGGTTTTTACTGTAGAAATACCTGCATTTTCTGTCCAGGATTTTCATTTCAGCTTTTCCATCTTTTAAAGTTTTCGAAAGTCTGAGAAGTTCCGGAAGCTGCTGGAAAGCCTGATCAATATTGTTGCGGTAAAGTTTAGCGTTCTCATCCAGTCTGCGGCCGAGTTCCTTTGCAGCGTTTTTATTCTGTCCGTGCAAAACTCCACTCAATAGCAGAAAACAGCCTGAAAAAAATAGTATTTTAATGGCCTGAGAAAAATTCACAAAAACTTAATTTTAATTTATTGAGTAAATGTATAGAAAAAGAAAGAATTTATGAAATATTAGGCACAATATTGTCTGTTATACTAAAAATAATCTGCGAAAAACTGAATTAAATTAATTTACTTAATCTTTTTAGCCTGCTGAATCAGCTTTTGAATTCTTGAATCCAAATCTTCACTCGTCAAAGTCTGTCTCAAACTGTCAACCTTAATCGGAAAACTTAATGGTGTAAAGGCGTTGGCGAACTTCAGTACAAACTTTGATTTTTCAATCCGCTTAAAAGCTTCCACTAATCTTTGCTCCTGCAACTGCATATTAAAAACTTCCGTATAAGCTTGTCTCACGAGAAAATGATTGGGGTCATAATCTTCGAGAACTTTAAAAATCAATCCGGCTGAACTTTGTAAAGCTTTATTCGAACGTTGCTGTCCGGGGAAATTCTGCACGACCATTCCCGAAATCACCGCAATATCTCTGAATTTACGGCTAGCCATTTCTGCTGAATTGATACTTGAAATCACATCAATCATCAGATTATCTCTGGTTAGAATTCTATCTAAATTATCTTCAGTCACAGGAATTTCTTTGTCGCTGAACAGTTCAAAACCGTAGTCATTCATCGCCATCGAAAAAGAAATCGGAGCCAGTTTGGAAATTCGGTAGGCAATCAAAGCTGCCATCACTTCGTGCACCAAACGCCCTTCGAATGGGTACATAAACAAATGATAACCTTCGCGGTTTTTAATTAATTCAATCAAAAATTCATCTTCTCTCGGAATGTGCGAACGCTTTTCCTGATTAGCTAAAAGCGGATGTAAAAACTTCAGTTCTTTTTCAGAAGCTTTTGGATTTAATGCTCCCGACAATTTTTCTCTTAAAAAATGACCCAGATTTGAACTTAAAGGTAATCGTCCACCAAGATAGCTCGGAGCCTGCGCTTTTCCTTTGGAAGCCCGCACGAAAACCGTCATATCTTTTATCATCGCCACTTCCAAAACCCGTCCGGCCAGAATAAATTTCTCTTCTTTTTTCAGTCTTGAAATAAAATATTCCTCGACCATCCCGATGTAACCGCCGGAAATAAATTTAACTTTCAGCATCGCATCGCTGACAATCGCACCCATATTCATCCGGTGGAGCATCGCGATTTTTCTGGAAGTCACTTTGTGCAAACCATCTTCCATCACGACAACTTTGTGATATTCTTCGTAGCTTTTTAAAGCACTTCCACCAATCGTGAGGAAATCAATCATTGCCTTCCATTCCTCATCTCTGATTTCCTGAAAAGTATAGACTTTTTTAATTCTTTCGTAAACTTCGTTGGGTAAAAATCCATCACCAATAGCCAACGTCATCAGAAACTGAACCAGGACGTCGAAACACAAAACTACAGGTTCTCGAGGCTCAATGACTTTCTGTTTTACAGCTTCTTTTAAAGCCGCAACTTCAATCAGTTCTAAAGAATGAGTGGGAACACAGAAAATTTTTGAGGTTTCAAAAGGGGAGTGGCCACTTCGTCCCGCACGTTGCAGAAATCTCGCAACACCTTTCGCAGAGCCAATTTGAATGACCGTATCAACAGGTTTAAAGTCAATTCCCAAGTCCAAAGATGATGTGGAAACGACGGCTTTCAGTTTTCCTGAACTTAAATTTTCCTCAATCCAAATTCTCAAATGTGCATCAATCGAACTGTGGTGAATCGCGATTTGTCCGGCAAAATCTGGGTAGGCATTCAGCAAAAGCTGATACCACATTTCACTCTGACTTCTTGTATTCGTGAAAACAATAGTCGATTTTGATTCTAAAATAATAGGAACGACTTTATCGGCTAATTTTTGTCCGAGATGCCCTGCCCAGGGCAACAGTTCAACTTCGTCCGGAAAAACCGAAATGATATCGATTTTCTTGAGTTCTTTCGCCGTAATTTTTGTTTTCTTAATATCATAAGGAATCAAAACATCCTGCGCCTCATCGAGGTTTCCGATGGTTGCCGTGATTCCCCAAATTTTAAGTTTCGGAACATAATGAAAGAGCTGTGAAATTCCCAGTTCGACCATCACGCCCCGTTTTGAACCCAGCAATTCGTGCCATTCATCTACCGCAACACAATGCATATTGGTAAAAAATCTCTGATGATTTTTCTGTCCTAAAAGTAAATGGAGACTTTCAGGTGTGACCACCAGAATTTCGGGCATATTTTTTACCTGCTGTTGACGGACTTTCGGGTCGGTATCGCCGTTTCTTACGCCAACTGCCCAATCTAAACCAATCTCGTCAATTGCTTCCTGCATTGCTTTTGCGATGTCTTTGGAAAGAGAACGAAGAGGAGTAATCCAAATCATTTTCAGTCCTTTTTTGTACTTGTCGGGATTCGTCAAAAAATCAGAAACCAAAGCTAAAAATACCGAAAACGTTTTCCCAAAACCCGTCGGAGCTACCACCATTCCACTATATCCACTGCCAAATTTCTTCCAGGTATCGACCTGAAATTTAAATGGCGAGTTGCCTTTTTCCATCATCCAGTTTTGAATGATTTTAAAGCCTTCGGTATTTTCGTAGGTGCTCATTTTTACCACATAATTTTTCTTACTGTAACCACAAAAGTCACAAAAGATAAGTTTTGATTATATCTATTTAAAGTTCAAAAAAGGAAGATGCTTAATTTTTTACTTTCTTATTTTCACCACAAAAGTCACAAAAGAAAAGTTTTAATTAATACTTTTTAAAGTTCAAAAAAGCCTTTTGTATCAGCTTTTTAGAACTTCTGATTCTCATTAATTAAAACAATTACAAAAACTTTTGTGACTTTTGTGGTTTAAATCAAAGCTACTGTATCAATTTCTTAATCTCTTCAATATCATCAATATCATTCACGGTTTTGTCTTTCCGCCATCTTAAAATCCTTGGGAAACGCAATGCCACACCGCTTTTGTGTCGGTTACTGAAGCCAATTCCTTCAAATGCAATTTCGAAAACCAACTCAGCTTTCACAGTTCGCACAGGACCGAATTTTTCAATCGCATTTTTATTGACAAACTTGCTCACTTCCATTATCTCTTTATCCGTCAATCCGGAGTATGCTTTGGCAATCGTAACCAATTTATCGCCACTTTTTACGGCAAAACTATAGTCGGTGTAATAGGCGCTTCGTCGTCCGCTACCTTTTTGGGCATAAATCAAAACAGCATCAATCGTCAACGGACTGATTTTCCACTTCCACCAGTCACCTTTTTTCCGTCCGGAATGATAATGAGAATTTTTCTGCTTCAGCATCAGACCTTCACTGTTGATTTCCCTTGAATTTTCTCTGATTAAATCTAATTTGCTCCAATCATCGAAATCAATCGCCTGAGAAATTTTAATGTTTCCCGGCTCTTCATTTAATAATAATTCTTCCAACATTGCTCTTCTTGCTGAGATAGGCTTTTCCCTTAAATCAGTTCCTTCCAGTTCCAGAATATCATATGCAAAAACTTCAATCGGAATTTCAGCGAGCATTTTTTTAGTTAAAGTTTTACGGTTCAAACGTTTTTGTAATTCATTAAAATTTAAAACATTACCTTCCATTACCGCAAGTATTTCTCCATCTATCACAAAGTTACCTTTCATCGCTTTCACGGTCTCGGCAATCTCGGGAAACTGCTCAGTGACCAATTCTTCACCACGCGACCAGATGAAAACTTCACCGTTTCGTCTGATAATTTGTCCACGGATTCCGTCCCACTTATATTCAATGAGCCATTCTTCAGGTTTTCCCAAATCTTCCAGCTCTTTTTCCAGTGGATAAGCCAAACAGAATGGGTAGGGTTTTGAGTTGTCGGGATTTATATTTTCAGCAGAAATCAGCTCCTGAAACGAAACTTCATCAGGTTGCCATTTTCCCATTAAACTGTGCATCAACGTGCTTGCTTCCTGTCCTGAAAACTTGGTCAGAGAATTAATCAGAGTCTTCGAGGAAACCCCAATTCTGAAACTTCCACCCAGTAATTTATTAAAAATCAACCGTTCGGTATAATCCAAACCGTTCCAGGAATTAAGAACAAATTCTTTTTTCTCAGCTTCGGCTTTCGTTTTCAGTCCGATGATTTCCGTCATCCATTCAGATAAAGTTTTCTCTATTTTTTCAGTGGGAGGCGGAAGAATCAAGGATATCGTTTCACCCAAATCGCCGACTGAAGAATAACTTTCCTGAAAGAGCCAAAAAGGAAGTTGGGTAATTTCCAATGCCCATTCTTTCATATAGTTGGTGTTCACATTTCGCTTGGGTCTTTTTCCGGTAAACAGGGCGATAAACCACAATTTATCATCATCAGGCGCACGCTCAAGATAATCGATGATGGCATCGATTTTAGCGTTGGTTTTATTCGTACTTTCCAGAGCGTTGATGAGTTCTGCGAAATTTTTCATTGCTTATCTTTTGTTTAATTTGGGCAGCTTTGAACTTCGTTTGTAAATTTCGATAAAGTCTTTGCTTCATCTCATTTATGCCTTCCGTTCTCAATCTTTTTTTGCAAGAAGTTTTGTCTTTAATTGAAGTTTCATTTTATGCAAAAAAAAGGATTTCCACTCAAGTCGGGCTGCGAGCAATTCGATGTTTAAAAATTAATAGGTCACTCCTAAGGAGCTCTTATAATTCTTATTCTATTCTGTTATTAGCAGTTCGCTCGTACGGAGCTGTTAATAATATTCAACATTTTTCAATGTGATATCTGTTTTTGAAGTTTGCTATCAACCTTGTCAAGGTTATTTAGAATCAATCATCATCTTTTACAACTTCTTTTTCAGTTACCTCTTCATCATCGTCCCCATACAAAGTTTCCACAACATCAGATTTAATTCCCAATTCATTTAAATATTTAGAAAAAACCTCGGTTTGTCCATGCGTTACGTGAACGATTTCTGCTTCAGTTGCTTTGATGGCCTGCAATAATCCTTTCCAGTCGGCGTGGTCGCTCATCGGAAAACCTGCATCCATACTTCGCCACCTTCTCGCACCGCGAACCTGCATCCAGCCGGAGCAAATTGCAGTTGCTGCATCAGGAATTTTCTTGATGACATTGCTGTCGAGCAAGGCTGGCGGAACTATTACTATATCGCCTGAAACGTGTTTGATGTTTTCCCTGAAATCGGGAATTTCATAATCCGGAAGCACAATTCCGACTTCTTCAAAGGCTTTATTCAGTTTGCCAATCGAGTAGTGAACGTGAATTTTTCCCATTCCTTCGACGGCTTTCATAATTCGTTGCGCTTTGCCCAAAGAGTATCCTATAAAAACTGAAGTCTTCTGATTTTCCTGATTTCTTAAAACCCAATTCTGCAGTCTCTTATTTAAATCCGGAACTTCGAGCCAGTTGTAAATGGGAAGTCCGAAAGTACTTTCAGTCACAAATTCATTGCATTTTACCAACTCAAACGGTGTACTCAAACCATCATCCTGAACTTTATAGTCACCTGAAATCACGCTCACATAACCTTTATATTCCAAGCGAATTTGTGCCGAGCCAATGATGTGACCAGCCGGATGCATCGAAAGTTTGACCCCATTAATGTCTAAAACCTCGCCGTACTGCAAGGTCTGACATTCGATGTCAGGAGAAATTCTTTGGTGTAAAATAGGTTTTGTGAAATGATGACAAAGGTATTTTTTCATTCCCCAACGCGCGTGGTCGGCGTGTCCGTGCGTGATGACCGCATAATCTACAGGTCGCCACGGGTCAATATAAAATTTCCCCTGCGGACAGTAAATACCTTTGTTTGTGAATGTGATGAGTTTCAAAAGTGTGATGATTAGTGTGTTTCTGAATATTCAAAAACCTAACCAAATTAATTTTGTTCAAGACTTTTCTGCAAATCACTCCACGCACCGCCATTGTAAACCTTCTTGAAACCTTTTTCTTTTAAAATATGTTCGACTTTTACACTTCTCAAACCGTGCGAACAGACTGTGATATACGTTTTATTCGGGTCAAGTTCTATGTATCTTACACGGATTGTTCCTAAAGAAATATTCTGTGAACCAGCGATATGTCCGGTTTCAAATTCTTTTTCTGTTCTTACATCTAAAATTACGGCTCCGTTTTTAATCAATTTGTCTAGACCATCGTCCAAAGTCTGATATTGATAAACTCTGTACACAACATAAATCAACAAGATTACTCCACAGAAAATCAAGATATTCTTCATAGTTTGCTTAGTATTTTTTTATCGATATAAAATGTTCCGAACGGAATGATGCACGCTAAAAGAACTTTCCAGGTTGTTTCTTTAAACTTCCAGTTTTGTTCTATACCAACACTTAACGTATTGAATAAAAAAAGCAGAAATAATGAACCGTGAATCGGTCCAATCATTTTGACGAAAGCGGGATTATCAAATCCATATTTTAAAGGGACGGCGATAAATACTAATGTTAATAACGAAATTCCTTCAAGAATGGCAATGATTCTCAGGCGTCCGATTTTGGTTTTAAGTAAATCAATCATAATTATCTGAAATAAGGTCTGTTGGCAAGCGGTGAAAACGGCCACGGAATTGCGATGAAAATTATCACTAAAGCGATAACGAAGTAAATTAATAATTTCTTATATTTCTCCCTGTAATCGGTCTTTCTTTTTGAAATGGAGGAACCAATGGTAATTAGAATAATGGAAATAAGCATCAGTGAAATGTGAATCAATCCGAAAAAAAATAAGTCAAAAGATTCTCGGGCTTCGGTGAAATTCTTCCAAAAATATTTGATAATGGGACTTTGAGAATATAAGGTGATTCCCAAAACCAGTTGAATATGTGCAATGGTCGCCGTCCAGTGTCTGACGGAATCGTCTGTTTTTGAAAAGATTTTATCGGAAAAGTAACCTTGATAAGCTCTGAAAATCGAGTAGAGCAAACTCAGTAAAACCAGCCAGCGAAATATGGAATGGAGAAATGTAAGCGTTTGATACATTGTTAAAAATTTCAATGCAGCAAAGATAAAGCAAAAACATACTGATTAGTATGTTTTTAAAGAAAAAATTATTTCAGGCTTTCAAAATAATTCTTAAGTCCTTTTAAATAAATAAGATATACAGATTTTGAATTTTCAAGTTTACCTAAATTCCGTACACCCCAATATCCCGATATTACAAAAACAGCAACCTCTTTCGCGTTTACGTCAGATTTTAAAACTTGTTCCTTCTTAGCTTTTTCAATGGCATCGATCATCGTTTTTTCCCAGTCAAGCGAAAGGTTATTTAAAGCTTTTGTAAAATCAATATTCCACGGCGCCATTTCCTGAGTGAAATTGGAGGCTGGACAGCCGTATTCCACTTTTAAATCTTCACTTTCCATTAGTAAATAATGAAGTAAATTATAAATCGTGTCCAAAGGATTTCCCTCAGTTTGAAAAGGCTGGATAAAATTGTTTTTAAAATTGGGGATCATCAGTTCATTGAGAATCGCCAGACCCATTTCATCTTTGGTTTTAAAGTGATAATAAAAGGCACCTTTCGTTACCTGAGTTGTAGCGATAATTTCATCGACGCTTGTTGTCTGATAGCCTTTTTGGTAAATCAGTTTAAAAGCTTTCTGAAGAATATTTAAGCGGGTTTCCTGAGATTTTTTCATAAAATACCAACGGGTCTGTTTTCGCAAAGGAACAAATTTTAGCAAACAAAAAAAAGAGCTGCTTTTAAAACAACTCTTTTGAAATCTTAAGGAATAATTTTTTCTTCTTTTAATTTTTTAAATAAGTCAAAGAAAGATTCTTCGGTATTCTGAAATTCTCTGAATCCTGCCTTTCGGCTGTTGGTCATATCGGTCATTACTTCGAGCGGTCTTCCTAAATCCAAATCGGTGTGCCATGCGGAAGATAATCTTTCGATATTCGCTTCTTTTAAATCATATTTCTCTACAATTTTGCTCCAGATTTCCTGATCGTTCTGCATCTCTTTTTCGAGAGGTCTGATTTCGTTTTCAAAACCTACTGCTTCAACGCCAAAATATGCTGCCAGTCTGTACCACAACCATTTCCAGCGGAAAATATCTCCATTGCTGATATTGAATGCTGTGTTTTTAGCAGATTCTGTTGTAGATGCCCAGACCAGCTGTTTTGCTAAAATTCTTGCGTCGGTTACATCGGAAATTCCGTTCCACTGTGCGGATGAACCGGGCCAGATGAATTTTCTGCCAGTCTCTTTGCAGATGCTTGCGTACACTGCCAAAGTCGTTCCCAGATTCATGGCATTTCCCACCGCATAACCGATTACTGTATGCGGTCTATGAATGCTCCAGCTGAAACCATCTCTCTCGGCCGCTGCATAAACTTCATCTTCCTGAGCGTAGTAAAAGTTGGGGAGCGGAAGTCTCGGTTGCTCTTCTCTCAAAGGCGTTTCCGGAAGTTTTCCGTCTTTTGCGTAGGCTTCAAACGATCCGAGGTAATGTTTTAAACCTGTAACCAGAGCAATATGCTGAATTGATTTTTTAGGAGATAAAACGTTTAAAAGATTTCTTACCAAAGCACTGTTGACACGGATGTTTTCTTCTTCGGTGTCATTCCTCATCCAGGTTGTAAAAAATACGTGAGTAGGAGCGATGTTTTCTAAGGCAGTTTCCAAACTTTCAATGTCAAGAAGGTCTGCTTTCACAGAGATTAATCCACTGATATTGTTATTGGTATTTCTGGAGATTCCGTAGGTTGTCCAGCCTTGAGAAATAAGTTCGTTGGCGAGGTTGCTTCCCGTAATTCCGGTGGCACCAACAACTAAGGCGATGTTTTTATTATTTTCCATTTTGTAAAATTTCTTTTACAAAGTTACCGTGATCATTGACGAAACCACTTGATCTGGGTCATGAGTTTCGACAAATTCAAAATTCAAAATTTCAGATTCAAAATTTCAGATTCAAGATTTTAAGGTCAAGATTATAGCTTTTTTAATAAAAGTTTCTTGCGGATTCTGCTGACGGTTTCCGGAGCTAAACCTAAAAATGAAGCAATGAGATTGTGCGGAATTCTTTTTATGATTTCAGGATTTTTCTTTGAAAACTCCAAATATTTCTCTTCTGCGGTATAACTGTTTGATGCAATTAAACGATAATCTTTTGTCACCAGACTGTTCTGATACAAAATTCTGAAATAGCGGTCCATCACAGGAATTTCTAACGTCAGTTTTTCGTAATCTTCAAGACTGATCATCAGCAATTCTGTTTCTTCAACGGCATCAATATTCAAGACGGCCTTTTCCTGACTGATAAAACTTTTAAAATCTGAAATCCACCAGCCTTCGAAAGCAAACATATTGATGTTTTCTCCGCCCTTTTCAGCCACAAAATAAGATTTAAGCAAACCTCTACTCACAAAAGAAAGATGAGTGCAAATTTCTCCTTCTTTCAATAGGAGTTGTTTTTTCTTCAGTTTTTTAACCGAAAAGAAAAACTGTAATTCAGTTTTTTCTTCGTTGGTTAAGTTTACCTTGTTTTGAACATGAGAAATGAGAATATCAAACATGCAGAAAAATATACATCAAAATTAAGGTTTATCTTCCGACTTTTCAAAATCATAAAGATTGATTCCGATATCCTCATTTTTAGTTTTAAAAACAGGAATTGCCATTGGATAGAAAAAGAATTCTCCTGCTCCGCGAATTTTTGCATCCTGTAAATGTCCCGCAATTGCCGAATAATCCTGCCTTCCCAAAGTAATATGTAAATGGAGGAGCGGCTTATTTTCAGCCACAGAAACATTGCCCGAGATATTGGTCACTTCCATCTGTTCGTCAAACTTTTTGTCGACATAATCTTTCGTAGAAAAGTCAAAAAACCTGAGAGTTGCTTCACTTACTGCACCAATGCCGGTGACCTGACCGGATTTAATGTTCTGATTTAATACAAAATCATTCAGAGCCTGCACAATGCTCGACTGATCTTTAATACTGACGATATAATTGTTTTCAATTTTTTTGGCGGTCCATAATTCGCCTTCTAAAATCCTTTCTTTCATATTGTTATATTATAGGTTGATGTTCTTCTGAACTGTATCTTAAATAAAACCACAAAAGTGCAAACAGATACAGTGAGTGGAGCAGCTGTGCTTCAATGGCTGACCAGTTTTCAACGGAACTGCTTCCAAAAATAAGGATGCTCATTAATGCAAGTGATGCATAAATGGTTAATTTAGGTTTAAAACCAATCAACAAAGCTATTCCGACAATCGCTTCTAAAAATGGGAGCAGATATCCGAAAGGCGTAATCAACACTTCAGGAATTGCTGATTTCTCCATAGATTTTACCATTCCTTCGGTAAAAGCCTGCAGTTTTGGAATTCGCACCAAACCGTGACCGGCCAGTGAAATGGCGATTGGAAGTCTCAGGAAGAAAAATAAGGTTTTGAAGTCTTTCATTGTTTTTGTTTTTGGTTGGATGCTGGATGTCAGTTGGTGGTTGATAGAAAATTATCTTCTCAAGTTCATTATGTTTATTTCTGGCCTTGGTTCTTTTTTAAATAATTGATAATTCCAATCACATCGTCTTTCCCGAAGCCATCGTTTTGAGCGGACTGATAAGTTTCAATTAAAGTTTGAGACAGAGGAAAATCGGCACCAGCGTCTTTTGCCAGAAGAATATCTTTCAACATTAAATCTAAAGAAAATGCAGGCTGATAATTGTCTTCAACCAAAAGAGGCGTTTTGACTTTGGTCGCACCGCTTCCGCTTGCACTTTCGTTAATGATTTCCAGCATATCCTTTCTTTCAATACCTAAATGATCTGAGAAAAGAATCGTCTCTGCCAAACCCTGATAAAGCGTTGAAATAAAATAGTTGACCGACAGTTTTGCCGCCAGACCTTTTCCGTTTTTGCCTAAATGTTTGATCTGTTTCCCAAGTTTTTCTAAATACGGTTTTGCTCTTTCCACATCATTCTCATCTCCACCGACCATGAAAATTAAAGTTCCTTCGGCAGCTGGTTTTGTGCTTCCCGCAACTGGAGCATCAAGGAAAGAGGCCTCTTTTATTTTCACGGCATCTGCAAGTTTTGTACTTGCTTCAGGTGAGATTGTACTCATATCGACGAACAGTTTTTCTGAAATATTCAGTTCTAAAATCTGTCTGTAAACATCTTTTGCCGCTTCATCATTGGTCAGCATTGTGAAAATAATATCACTGTTTTCTACCAGTTCTTTTATATCATCAGCAACTTTTGACTCAGCTTTAAACTCTTCCGCTTTCTCCACAGTTCTGTTGTAAACGGTCAATGAAAACCCTGCGTTCTCCAGGTTTTTTGCCATTGGATGTCCCATATTTCCCAAACCGATAAAGCCTATTTTTTCTGTGCTCATATTTTACTATCTAAATTAATAACTTTTAAGTTTTTTCATGAATTCTGAAATTGCCGGACTTAAATCTTCAAACAGAGGATGATTTTTATTTTTAATTAAAACTTCTGTAAATAATTTCAAACCTAATATAAACTCAAGAGACGTTTTTTCATCTTCAAAGAGATTTTTAGTTTTTATTAAATAGAAAATTTTAAAAAGATCATCATGGTTTTCAAACTCAAAAGAAAGATTCTTTCCCGCAATCGAGCCATCTTTTAATTCTAATTCTTTCAGATCAATATGGTATCTGTTATTTCTTTTTTCCATAATTAAGCTTTTGGTGTTGGAGCATTTTCTTCAATTAATTTTTCCTTTTTCAGTTCTGCCCAGAATCCTGCAGGAATTTTCGTTTTAAACGATGCCGCATTTTCTTCAGACTGTTTTACCGTGTGAGCCCCTGGAATTACACCGGAGACCACATCCGAAGCTGCCGCAAACTGAAGCGCAGCCGTTCTCAGATCTACTTTATGATTATTGGCAACGCGTTGCAGTGCCACCAGTTTTTCTTTCACCCCAGCCGGAAAATCGCCATTGTATAAATACCGGTCTTTACCTGACAGAAAACCTGCACACAAAGGAGCTCCCACAACAATTGAAATGTCTTTTTCAGCGGCCTTCGGGAATACTTTATTCAGATCGTCTTTGTGATGAATCAATGAATACTGACACGCCGAAAGGAAAATATCAGGATCGGAAACTTCGATGGCTTTTAAAATTGGTTCTATGGTGTTGACTCCAAAACCCCAACCTTTAATCAAACCTTCTTCACGCATTTTAATCAGCTCGGGCATGGCGCCTTTGGCAGCGATATCAAAATATTTTACCCAATCACCTTTCATATCTTTGTTGTCGGGAGACAAATCGTGGATGAAAACGATGTCTAATGAGGCAACTCCCAATCTGTTCAGGCTGTCTTCCACACTTTTTCTGGCGCCGGCGGCCGTGTAATCGTACTCATAAGAAAAATTGAGTTTTCCTTTCCACAAGCCATCCAGTTTGAAATCGTCATGTGGTTTAAGTATTCTTCCCATCTTTGTAGAAAGAGTGAATTCATCGCGTTTTTTGTCTTTCAGAAACAATCCCATTCTGTGTTCGCTGAGTCCCAAACCGTACCACGGTGAAGTATCGAAATAGCGGACTCCTGCGTTCCAGGCCGCTTCAATGGATTGTAAACATTCAATGTCAGGATTGACATTGAAACCATTTCCTAAAGCGACACCGCCAAATCCTGATTTATATTTGGGTCTGAATCTTTTTCCCAGTCCTTTATTTTCAAATTGTTCCATAAAATTTTCTTTTAATAGTTGTGATGCAAACGCAGGTACGGCAGATGAAGCCATCAATCCTGCTGCGGCAAGTCCGCTGTTTTTTAAGAAAGTTCGTCTTTCCATTATATGATATTTTTGTGTGGTGTTTGCCGGTATTTACAGCATTTACCAGACCATCCCCAATATCACAGCTACAGTTTTTCCAATTTTAACATAATTTTTTCAACTTTCCATTTGGGAATCTGTTTTTGGATCTTTACGGTCTGTCAGGGAGAAAATTTTATAAACTCAATTGATGGCTGAAGTTCAGAAATGAATTGTCACCAAATTGACGTGGGCATTTTTAATATATTCCATCAACTGAATATGATTTGTTACAGTTTCATTTTTCTGGAATTTCATTTTCACAATCAATAAATCTTACGGAAATTTGCAAAAAAAGAATTTCATGAAGATCATCGATTTTGAAAACTGGAACAGAAAAGAACATTTTGAATTTTTCTCGTCATTAAAAAGTCCGTACTTTGGCTTCACCACAGATGTTGACTGCACGAAGGCTTATGACACTGCAAAGAAAAACGGATATTCTTTTTTTGCCTATTACCTCTACAAATCGATGGTCGCCATCAACACGGTCAATGCTTTGAAACTCAGAATTGTAGATGATCAGATTGCTTTACACGAAACGGTTCACATTGGCAGTACGATTGGCAGGGCAGACGGCACTTTCGGTTTTTCCTACTTTGAATTTTCTGATGATTTTCAGACGTTCAACGAACGTTTGCAGGAGCAGGTGATAAAGGTTCAGAACACGAAAGGTCTGGGAATTAAAAATGACGTTTTGCCGCCCAATCACATCAGACACACGACGATTCCATGGCATTCTTTCACGTCGATTCTGCATCCTACAGATTTTGATCCCAAAGAATGTATTCCCAAAATAGCCTTCGGGAAATTCAGCGAGCGTGACGGGAAAAAGATGATGCCTGTTTCCATTGAAGCGCATCACGGATTGGCGGATGGCATTGATCTGGCGAGGTATTTTGAGGCATTTCAGAGGGAACTGGATAGGGGTGTGTAAAAGAAAAACCTGCTTGTGGGCAGGTTTTTAATTGGTATTGATCTCTCAAATTTCTTCTTTATTAATATATCATTGTAGAATCAATAATATTGCCAATCGAATCGTTACGATAAATATTATCATGAGAGTAGTCGTCATTATTAACGCATATATGCTCGAAAATAAGTTAACCAACTGACTCTGGAATTACAGGTTGGTTATAGATGGGAATTTGAGAGCTTAATATTGCTTTTCCATTCCTTCCGTATTCTATCCAGTTTTTAATATTATAATTTTTTGATGAACAATCACAGTCCCATAACTGCAGATTCTGCTTGCCACCTACTGTAATAAACCTACCTTTTTTATCCTTTAATTTTTTTGTGAGATAAACCCATTTAATCCAAGCCGAGTTACTGCTTTCACGACGAGAAGAAATCGTATAGTCTGCTGATTTATATATATCAATGAAATTATTTGGTACTGGTGTAAAAGCAAATAAGGCAAAACAAGTAATAACTGTTGCCAAGATTAAAATTACTTTAAAATTTTTCATGATCAAAATTTATTTAAACCATTTGTTTAATCTTCTCTTTGTTCTGTCAAATGCTGTTTGCTCCCATATTACCTCAAATCCATTCCAAAAAACTCTTATTTGATTTCCAGAGTCACGATATAAAACAAATTTTATATCCTTGTGTTGAATATATACGTTATTAACATTTGAAGATTCGGAAACATATTTAGAGTTGTTCTCTCGGACTTCTTCTAATCTTTGTAAAATAGATTGGGCTTCGTTTAAAGGCAGATACCTGAAGGCATATGCACTTCCTATATTACCGTCAGAATTTCTATTGTCGCCAAAAAACGCAAGTAAAAGACCTCTTTCATTTACCTCTGTACAATTAAAGGCAACAGAAATTAACCCACCACTATCATCTGATGCCAGACTTTCTGTCTCAAATTTAATTTCACGATTATCAGCATTACCAATAATATTATTTATAATATATTCTTTCGACCGGAACTGCGAAATTTCTTTTGCAACTTCTTTTTTTACAGCATTTGCTGCCAAAAAAGTTATTGCGGTCGCAGCTGCAGCAGTTCCAACAGCTACAGCAGTTCTATTTTGTGCATTTCCGTAAATGCTAAAAATAAGAAAACATGGAATTAGAATTTTTTTCATGATGTAACCAATTATTTAAAAATTTTATTGTACCACCCACTTACATCTTTTTTAATAAGCTCATGATATTCGTACAGCAATGATGCTAAGCTTGAATTAGCTCTCTGACTTTTATACGAATTTACTGTAAGATAACCATAAAAGTTCCCATTTTTATCTACTACAATTGGAGGATTTGAGGCATAATTATTCCATGGTGAGTATGAACTGTATTCGTTTCCATAAGTTCCATAAGAATTCCAAATAGATTTTGTATTGTATGAGTTACCATATGTTCCGTAGTTATTCCATATAGAATTTTTATCGTAAGAATCACAATTTAAACAACCTAGATACTCATCATGACTTGACCCACCATATATGTGAAGCGTTTGAGCACTTAAGATTATCGAAAACAAGAGAAATGTAAGAAAGTGTAATTTATTTTGCATTCTAGGATATTTTGTTTTTTGCAAAGATATAATGTGTCGATGTATAAAAATTACGGTTATCCTTAATTTCAAAAATAAATACAAATAACTTGAAAGTATTCCGTATTTGTACTGAAATTTTACAGGCGTTATTTCAAAAATTATATTAGTTTCGACATTATCATTGAATAATAATTCATTACACAAAACTGGTTATCTGTAGAACATTCTCCCACCATCCTTCGAGAACTCTTCGGGTTTCCTTCGGAAAACACATACTTTTCCCGAACAACAACCGAACAAACCCCAAACAAAAGCCGAAGAAATATCCTTTTCAAAAACTATTTTTCATTAATTTCGTCAAAAATCAAAAAGATAATGAAGATCAAATTAACCATCTGTTTACTGGCTTTTCTGAATTTTTATGAAGCACAGGAAAATATCAGCTATCAGAAACCTTCTGCGGAGATTCTGCAGCTGGCAGATTATGAGAGACCACCAAGCGTTCTGACCAATTCAAAGAAAGACTGGGTCGTTTTTGTATACAGACCAACGTACAAAACCCTTGATGATCTCAATCAGCAGGAAATGAAATTAGGAGGTTTGAGAATAAATCCGGTTACCAATATTTCAAGTTCAGTCACGTACATCAACAATCTGAAAGTGCGGAAGATGAATGATAAAACTGAAGTTCAGGTGAAAGGTTTGCCACAGAATCCGAAAATCACGAATACCAGTTTTTCGCCTGACGAAAAAAGGATGGCGTTTACCAACACCACCGACAAAGGCGTTGAATTGTGGGTGATCGATCTGGAAACGGCAACCGCAAAAAAAATCAGTCAGGATAATCTGAATGCCAATTACGGTTCGCCTTATGTCTGGATGAAGGATTCTCAGAGTTTTCTTCTGAAAGTTCTTCCGGCCAACAGACCGAAACTGATGGACGCTTCAAAAGACTTACCGACAGGTCCGATTGTTTCCACTGCCGACGGAAAGGTTTCGCAGAACAGAACGTATCAGGATTTGCTTAAAAATCCTCAGGATGAAAAGAATTTCGACAACCTGATGAGTTCTGAACTGTATCATACCGATCTTAATGGAAATCAGAAGAAATTTAAAGAAAAAGATCTGTATGCCGGTCTGTCTTATTCTCCGGACGGAAAATATCTGATGGCGACAACGATTAAAAGACCTTATTCGTACATCGTTCCTTTGAACCGTTTTCCAATGACTTCAACCGTTTATGACGCGAGCGGAAATGTAGTAAAAGTGGTCAATGAGATTCCTCTGAATGAAATTATGCCCAAAGGTTTCTCTTCCGTAAGAATGGGAAAAAGAGACATGAGCTGGAGAAGCGATATGCCTGCAACGTTGGTGTATGCCGAAGCAATGGATGGTGGCGATCAGTCTAAAACTGTTGAGTTCAGAGATGAAGTTTTCACTTTGGATGCTCCTTTTAACGGAACTCCGAAGTCTTTCTTTAAAACCAAACAGCGTTACGAAGGCACGAGCTGGACCAACGATCATTACGCCATTGTTTCGGAAGGCTGGTATGACACCAGAAATACAAAATCGTATCTGATTGACCTAAACAACGGAAAATCTCAGGTCATTGAAGACCGAAATTATCAGGATGTTTACAGCGATCCTGGAAGTTTCAACACGACCAAAAATGATTTTGGAAGATATGTGGTGAATATGAAAGGGGAGAAGGCTTATCTAATCGGAGCAGGTTTTACGAAAGACGGTCAGCATCCTTTTGTGGATGAGCTGGACATGAAATCTTTAAAAAAGAAAAGACTCTACACCTCAAAGCTGAAAAATGCCAAGGAAGAAATCATCGACATTATTGATCCTAAAAAAGGCGATGTTTTAACGATACAGCAGTCGGCGAGTTCTTATCCGAATTATTTTAAAAAGAATATCAAATCCAATAAATCTGAGCCGGTAACACAGTTTGCCAATCCTTTTGAAAGCATTAAAGATGTGTACAAGGAAGTGATTACGTACAAAAGAAATGACGGTGTTACTTTGACGGGAACCCTTTATTTGCCTGCAAATTATGACAGAAAGGCGAAGAAAGAGAAGTTGCCACTGTTGATTTGGGCTTATCCTACGGAATATAAAGATAAAAATACGGCAGGACAGAACACACAAAACCCCAACGACTTTACGTTCCCATATTATGGTTCATTCGTTTATTGGACGGCAAAAGGATATGCGGTTCTGGATGATGCAGCATTCCCAATCATCGGAGAAGGAAAAACGGAGCCGAACGATACTTTTATTACTCAGTTGGTTGCCAACGGAAAAGCAGCAATTGATGCCGTGGATCAGTTAGGTTACATCGACAGAACAAAAGTAGCTGTGGGTGGACATTCCTACGGAGCCTTTATGACGGCAAATCTTCTTACGCATTCTAAAGATTACGCCTGCGGAATAGCAAGAAGTGGTGCGTACAACAGAACTCTGACACCATTCGGTTTCCAGAGCGAACAGAGAAATTACTGGGACGTACCGGAAATCTACAACGGAATGTCACCTTTTATGAATGCTGATAAAATGAAAACACCACTTTTGTTGATTCATGGTGATGCAGACAACAATCCCGGAACATTTACTTTGCAGACGGAAAGATATTTTCAGGCATTAAAAAATCTGGGAGCACCGGTAAAAATGGTTCTTCTGCCTAAAGAAGCTCACGGATATGTTGCCAAAGAAAACATTCTGCATTTGCTTTGGGAACAGGATCAGTTTTTGGAGAAGTGTCTGAAGAAATAATCGTAAAAGAGTATTTAAAAACAAAATTTTCAAAGCATTTTTCTTTTCCCCTTCCCTAAAGGGTGGAAAAATGCCAAGAAAGCATTATCAAAATCACGCTTGTGTCATCCTGAGCTTGTCGAAGGAAATTTTGATAAAATACAAATAAATTCAAAACGGCTTTTAAAACAAACTGCCCCTGAAAGATTAAACTTTCAGGGGCAGTGTTTTTTAAGATCGGTAAAAACATCTTACACTGAACACTTCGACGGGCTCAGTGTGACATCTCTAATACTGGGCTGTTTTACTGTAACACTTTTAGCTTTAGCTAGTTTATACTGAGCTTGCCAAAGTGAAGTCTTATTTATCAATCGATCCCAAAACCTTTTGTGCAAAAGAGTTTAGGGCATCTTTCTCGCTCATTCCGTTTTGTACGTTGGCGTGAACTTCCAGAGCGCCGCAGATATTGGTGATCAATTCTCCGGCAACATTCATATCTTCCTCGGTGGTTCCTCGGAATTCTGTGAAACTTTCAAGAACTTCTAAAGTTTTTTCTAAATTTTCAGGAGTCTGATTCTGAAAAAACTGTCTGATAATCGGTAATTTCATTTGATTTTATTTTACAGTTCGCTGAATAACTCAATTAAACTTTCAGCTTTGTTAGACTGCACCTGATTAACCAGTTCACCGTTTTTGAAGATGGCAAAAGTAGGAAGATTATCCACTTTAGCCAGTTTTCTGCTCTCAGGAAGTTTCTCTGCATCCACATATAAAAAAGGAATTGCATCATTCTCCGAAGCCAGTTTTTTGAATTTCGGCTTCATAATTCTGCAGTTTCCGCACCATGTAGCTCCGTACTGTACTACAACTTTTTCGTTATCGCCTACGATGCTCTGCAAAGTATCTTCTGTTAATTCTGTATACATAATTTCAATTTGAAAATTTGGTAATTTATTAATCTGGAAAATGTCATTAAACAGAAAATGAGATAATTTTATAACTAATCAAAGATTAATTTTCAAATTATCTCATTTTCAAATTAACACTTTATCTTAGTTTTTTGCTAAATACTCAGCAGTAGAAGTTCTGTCTGCTTTCATAGCGTCTTTTCCTTCTTCCCAGTTGGCAGGGCAAACTTCACCGTGCTTCTGAACGTGAGTGTAAGCGTCGATCATTCTTAAGAATTCCTTTACGTTTCTTCCCAAAGGCATATCGTTCACCGCTTCGTGGAATACTTTTCCAGTCTCGTCGATAAGGTAAGTAGCTCTGTAAGTTACGTTTGATCCTGTGAAAACTTCATTTCCTTCTTCATCAAAATCAAGATCCTGATCTACGATATCAAGTAAGTTTGCCAACTGTCTGTGAGTATCAGCCAAAAGCGGGTAAGTTACACCTTCGATTCCGCCGTTGTCTTTTGATACATTTAACCATGCAAAATGAACCTCGTTCGTATCACAAGAAGCACCGATTACTTTAGTATTTCTTTTTTCGAATTCAGGTAAAGCCTCCTGAAAAGCGTGAAGCTCAGTCGGGCATACAAAAGTGAAATCTTTCGGGTACCAGAATAAAAGAACTTTCTGTTGGTTTTCTGCAGCTTCCTGAAATACATTGATTCTTAAATCATCACCCATTTCAGACATTGCGTCGATCGTTACATTTGGGAATTTTTTTCCTACTAAAGACATAATTTTCTTGTTTTTATTTAAATTTTTCTGGTGCAAATATATTACTTTTCGTCTATTGATTTTAAGTAATCTAATAAATAAAATCTATAATTGTTTTTCACATGCAACAGCAGATATTTTCAGAATTTCATGCCGTTCAGCTGGTTGCAATCTGATTTTCTTACAGAAGGAAAGTTTTTATCTATCAAAAAAAAATCAGATTTAAGTTTAAACCTAGATCTGAAATATATTTTAAAACAAAATTGATATTAAATCGCTTTTTCTAAAGTTTCTTTAATTCTTCTCATCGCTTCTCTCAGTTCTTCTTCTGAAGCTGCATAAGAAAACCGGATGCACTCAGGACTGCCGAAAGAAACTCCGCCAACGCAGCCTACGTGTGCTTTCTCCAAAAGGAACATCGCAAAATCGTCTGCGTCTTTTATTTCAGTTCCATCTAAAGTTTTTCCGATGTAGTAAGAGATATCTGGGAAGAAATAGAAGGCAGCTTTAGGTAAAAGAACCTTGAAACCTGTGATTTCCTTCATCAGTTCAAACATTAAATTTCTTCTTTGTTCGAAAGCATCGATCATATATTTATACTCTGACGGATCTGTTTTCAAAGCAACAATTGAAGCTCTCTGAGCAACAGTGTTGGCACCGCTGGTCATCTGTCCCTGTACTTTTTCACAGGCTTTTGCCAACCATTCTGGACATGCTGAATAACCGATTCTCCAGCCGGTCATCGCAAAAGCTTTAGACATTCCGTTGATTACCGCAGTCTGCTCATACACTTCAGGGAATTGCGCAATAGAAGTGGTTTTGGTTTCATAATTAATGTATTCGTAAATCTCGTCTGAAATTACTGTTACGTGAGGATATTTTGCAATTACTTTTGCCAGAGATTTCAACTCGTCGTAGGTGTAATAACCACCTGAAGGATTACAAGGCGAACTGAAAAGAATGGCTTTTGTTTTATCGGTTATTGCTTCTTCAAGCTGCTCTGCCGTAATTTTAAAATCGGTAACGTAAGATGTAGGAAGCATTACAGATTCTCCGCCCATCATTTTTACCATTTCGTCATAACTTACCCAGTATGGTGTAGGAAGAATTACTTCATCTCCGTCATTTACAATTGCTGCCAAAACATTGATGATGGCCTGTTTAGCACCGTTAGAAACGCAAATCTGTGAAGGTTTATAATCTAATTGATTGTCTCTTTTTAATTTATCTGAAATCGCCTGTCTGAGTTCCAAAAATCCCGGTACGGGAGAGTAGTGGCTGTAGTTTTCGTTGATGGCATCAAAAGCGGCCTGTTTGATATTGTCGGGAACGTCAAAATCGGGTTCACCTAAAGTTAAGCTGATTACATCAATGCCTTCGGCTTTCATTTCTCTTGCCTTGTTAGACATCACAAAAGTCTGCGAGTAACCCAGTCTGTTCACTCTATCTGATAGTTTATTCATGAAATTTTTTGTCTTTCGAACAAATATATAAATTATGACCGTGATTAAAAACTAAATTACCACAGATCTGTTTATTTTTTAACTGAATATTTATCATTTAAATCTAAAAAATTCACTCTTTCAAGAGATTTTTGATTAGTTTTGAGAAAATTTAAATTATGCTGAGACTGCTTCTGCTATTGATTACAACATCTTTGTATGCACAAAATTACCGCTTTGTATATGAATACAAATTCAGACCGGACGTTATTATAAAAGACTCACTGGTAACTGATTACATGAATCTTGATACGGATGGAAAGGAATCGTATTTTTACAACGCGGCAAAATTTGAGAAAGATTCGGCTTATGCTGCTATGAAAGACTCAAAGGTGTTTTCTGAATATAAAAATTTTGACAGAAATCTTACCTACACTGTTCACAAGATTTATTCCCCGAAAAGCATAAAATTTTACGATAAGTTCCAGACTGCCAATCTTGTCATCAGAGAAGAAAAATTTCCGGTGTGGAAAATTCAGAATGAATTTAAAAAAATTGGTGAAGTGAACTGTCAGAAAGCGGTTGCGGATTACAGAGGAAGAAAATGGGAGGCATGGTTCAGCAAAGATTATCCTGTAAGCGACGGGCCATACAAGTTTTCAGGACTTCCAGGGCTCGTGGTGCAGATTCAGGATACAGAACTTGACCATCAGTTTAATTTAATTCAGATTAAAAAGACGAAATCAAACTATAGTTTTTTGCCTAAAACCAATAAGGAAATCAGCGAGAAAGAATTCAGAAAACTGTGGACAGACTATCGTTTTGCTTCCGATGAAATTGATAAGATGAATATCAATTCGAAAGAAGGAAACGTAGTTCTACAGCTGAAAGATGGCTATACAAGCACAATTAAGAAAGACAGACTCACCAAAGCCAAAGATTTTGATGCGGCACTTTCAGCAATACTTTCCAAATCTAAAAACAGGATTGAAAGAGATTAATTGCTTTTAAACTTGATTTAAGAAATCAAAAACTTTATTTTTGCTCAAATATACTATTTAAGATGTCTACAGCGTTATTATTAAAATATTTCCCCGATCTCACTGACGTTCAGAAAGAACAGTTCGCAAAACTTGAAGTACTTTATAAGGAATGGAATGAAAAGATCAATGTAATCTCCCGAAAAGATATGGAGTCGCTTTATGAAAAGCACATTCTGCACTCCCTGGGAATCGCAAAAGTGATGGGATTTGCTCCGGGAACTAAAGTTCTGGACATTGGCACCGGCGGAGGTTTTCCCGGAATTCCACTGGCAATCCTATTTCCTGAAACCCAGTTTACGCTGATCGATTCTATTGGTAAGAAAATCACGGTTGTGAATGCAGTGGCGGAAGGTGTCGGATTAACCAACGTAACAGCGATTCACGGAAGGGCTGAAAAACTGAAAGAAAAATTCCACTTTGTGGTCAGCAGGGCAGTGACGCAGATGCCTGAATTTCTCCGTTGGCTGAAAGGTAAATTTGAAAAAGAGCAGATCAACGCAAAACACAATGGTGTGCTTTATCTGAAAGGCGGAGAACTCGCTGAAGAACTCGCAGGACTGAAATGTGAAATTTTTAATCTTAAAAATTACTTTGAAGAAGAGTTTTACGACACTAAAAAAGTGGTATATCTATCAAAAGGTAATTTTAATTCTTAAATAAGTAATTATCTGGAATTATATTTGCTGAAAATTTAAAATAATTAAATAAAATTTAATGTAATGAAAAATTTACTTTCTATATTTATTCTGACTGTAATTTCGTCCGTAACTTTTACATCTTGCAATGACGATGATGATTACGAGACTATACAGTTGGTAGAAAAAGTAAAGATTGACAGTGTGTCAATTGTTAACGATACGATGAATGTTTTTGATATTCAGAGCATCAGAACCTATCAGAAATTCACGCAGCAGTGCGAAGGTTTTTATGGTTATGATTACGTTCATACCGCAGATTTCGACAGAAATGTGACCGCTTACAAGTTTAAAAACCAATGCCAATTGTGGATCGGGAACTTTCACAGGTTTTAATCAGATCAATTTTGCTCCGAAGGTCGCTGGGACTTATAATTTTAAATTCTGGACAGGAGATAACACGTTCATCACCAAAACAATCGTAGTTCAATAAATGAAATACAGGATTTCAGCAGTTTTCGTTTTAATAACATTTTTCTTTGCTTCAGCACAGAAAATTTATTGGTCTGAAAGCCGAAAGCTGACATGGAGCGACTTTCAAAGCAGGGATAATCTCGGGCATGACTTTTCGGTTGTGGCATTTGCCAATGTTGGGATGGGCTACTCTGCAGAAACCACTACCAATCCCAAGGCTCCTGTAAGCATTGAGGTTTCAGTGTATTTTGACACTCAGAGATCCTGGAAAGTTGATAACATCAAGGGTGACCGTGTACTTGTACATGAACAAAAACATTTTGATATTGCTGAAGTTTATGGCAGAAAATTGAGACAGCTGATTGCTGCAAATATTAAAAATTCACTTGATTATCAAAATAAATTCGTTCCTCTCTACAAAGAGAATTTGGCTCAGTATAAAAGCTTTCAGAAGAAATACGACAGCGAAACCAACCACGGACTGAATGAAGAAAAGCAGATGTATTACAATAATTTTATCGCTGAAGAACTTAAAAAATTAAATAAATTCCGGAAAAATTGAAGTTTCTCAACAAAATAATCAGTGAACTGCTGGCTCAGGAAAATGATCTTTCCAAATTCAGTATTGTATTGCCGGGGAAAAGACCTATAGTTTTCATCCGCCAGATTCTCGAAGAAAAAAAATATTCCGGTTTTTTGCCTGATTTTTTTACGGTGGAAGAGCTTATTACAGACATCGTAGATCAGCAGCCTATTCAGGGAATTTCTCTCTGGCTTTTTTCTTATGACGTTTACAGAAAACTCAATCTTATTCCGCAAGACAGTTTTTCAGATTTTCTGAAATGGTTTCCCACGCTGCAAAAAGACTGGGATGATATTCTGAAGTTTTCAGACAGTGATACAGCGGTTCTGCAATACATGTTTGATGAAGAGCGTATTAAGGAATGGGCTCAGGATTTGGGTGATGACGACGAAGTTCCAAGAAAAAAATTTCTGAACTTTTGGCGGAATATGAATATTTACCTACCGGCTTTAAAATCTGCTTTACTTGAGAAAAACTGGGCAACTTCAGGGATGATTCATGAAATTGCGACGGCAAAGATTCAAAAATATGCCACAGAGAGCGATAAGAAATTTATTTTCTGTGGTTTCAATGCCTTTACACCAGTTGAAGAAAAACTTGTGAGAAATCTTTTGCAGTGGGACAAAGCGCAATGTTATTTTCAGGGCGACCGTTATTATTTCGATGACGAAAGACAGGAAGCAGGAAAGTTTCTGAGAGATCATAAAACTTGGAAGGAATTCAATGACAGCCGGGAATTCAGGTGGATTGAAAACGATTTTAATCAACCCAAAAACATAAAAGTTTACGAAGTTTCGGGAAATATTACCCAGACAAAGATTTTGCCTGAAATCTTTAAAGAAAGCCTCGATGCCGATTATTCTGACACCGCAGTAGTTCTCCTTGATGAAAATCTTCTGCCTGCGAGTCTCGATGTGATGCATTCTGTGCAGCATCTGAATATTACAATGGGTTTTCCGTTAAAAAATCTTTCTTTTTCAAATGCTGTAAAACAACTTTTTTATCTTCAGAAACAACTTGAGAAGAATAAAACAACGTACTATTATAGAGATATTTACCCTATATTGGAAGAGCTTCCATCTTCTGAATCTGATGAAAAAATTACTTCAAATTTTAAATCGAAAATAGAGGAGAGAAATATTGTTTACATTTCACGAAAACTTTTCTCAGAACTTCTTTCTGATCTTTCTTATTTTAAACTTTTGCTGAAAGCAGATTCAGCACAGGCTTATCTTGACCTGTTGACGGACTTCTGTGTTGGTCTGAAATGGCTGGATATCGACGATATTCAATATGAAAATATTTCTCACTTCGAAAACGCTTTCAGACTTCTGAAAAACCAGATTCTTCCGTATCAGTTTGATATTAAGATGGAAACGCTTGAGGTTTTGATCAATCAGCATATCAACACAGAAAGTATTGATTTTCAAGGCGAACCTTTGAAAGGACTGCAGGTGATGGGACTTTTGGAAACCCGTTTGCTGAACTTTAAAAACGTTATTCTTCTTTCAGTAAATGAAGGAAAACTACCGCTTGGAAATTCGCAGAATACGTATATTCCTTTTGATATCCGCCGACATTTTGAACTGCACACCTATCTGGAGAACGACAGTATTTATGCCTATCATTTTTACCGTCTGATTCAGGATGCAGAGAATGTGCACCTGCTGTACAATGCATTGAGTTCGGGCGTAAACACTGGTGAAAAGAGCCGTTTCATCACCCAGATTGAAATGGAGAGCAGTCACAACATCGAACATTTGATTATTGAAAACACCAGCGAGCCCATAAAAACTGAACCTATTGAAATTCAGAAAACAGAAGCTGTACTGCAGAAACTTGATAACTGGAAGGAGCGGGTTTCGGCTTCCCATTTGACGAGTTATCTTTATAATCCGGTAGATTTTTATCTTTCTAAAATTCTCAACACTTCTGAAACTGACGAAATCGAAGAAGAGCTTTCAGTGAGAAATTACGGAAATCTGGTTCATTATTCACTTCAGGATGTTTATGAAGAACTGAAAGGCAAAGTTTTAAAAGAAAGTGATTTACAAAAATCAATTAAAGCAATAGATCAGTATATTAACGGAGCCATTGAAAAGCTGAAACATCAGCCTGAATTCTATGAAAAGGGAATGAATTTCATTCACAGGGCCATCGCCAAAAAGGTAATCGAAGCGGTGCTGAATTTCGATCTTGAATTGGTGAATAGCGGAAATGAACTGAAGATCATCGATATTGAAAGGAAATTTGAAAATGCAGATCTGTATATTGATGAAGAATCAAAAGATAAGATATCTTTTTACGGCTATATTGACCGGATCGACCAGCTGAACGGAACCATCAGAATCATTGATTACAAAACGGCTAAAACAAAAAATCTGACAGTAAAAATTGATGAATTAACTCAGGATGATTATTTTCACAGGGAAGACCGGAAACAGGCGATGCAGCTCTGTCTGTATCAGTATGTAGTTCAGAGTTTACCGGAATTCTGGGGACTTCCTGTGCAGACAGGAATATGGAGTTTCGCAGATGCCAAAAAAGGAGTAGTAGCACTTGAGTTTGCTCAGGGAGAGTTGCAAAATGCTATGGTTTCTATCCAGAATTTAATTCTTGAGATTTTAAATCCTGAAATAAGTTTTGTTGAGAATGTAAAGACTTTTGCCGGAAATTAATTGGTAAAAATAAACCTTCAAGGTTTCGAAAACCTTGAAGGTTGACAAACTTAAAATCTAGCTTTTTCTCAACTCTTTTACTTTCTCCATAAATTCCTCGTGATTATATACTTTCAGATTTTTATCAATGTCTTCAATGATAAGATTTTTCACATTTTTCTCTACAGATTTTGCCTCTGCTGTAATATGTTCGGATTCTACTTTTAAGACAAGACCTGGAAAATTAAAATAAGCTAAAGGTCCTGTTTTTGCCGGAATTTGCTCTGTGTACCAAACTTTTGAAATTGTTTTGCTTATGGAATTTTCTACTGTGGCGACCTTACAGGAAAGGCCAAGGATTTTTTCGTCAGAGACTGCTGTTTCTAAAATTTTGTCACCAGGAATTCCATATTGATAAAATTCTTCATCTTTTATCTTTGTGTAAGAATAAAATCCAGGATCATTTTTACGTTTTAATGATTTTATTTTTGGTTGAGAAAAACTGTTCAGAGGCACCTGCGTCAAATATATTTTTTTGGGTCTGTTTACAGTATCATAAACTGGTGCTTCGGGAAAAGATTCGTACATAAAGTTCCCATCCACGTAGGATAAAATATGCTTTTGTTTAGCTGATTGCTGTTCTGCAACTCTTTTTCTAAAATCCTCACTTCCAACACTGGGAACTTTTTTTTGTTTAAACTGAACTTGATATTCCACTTTAAAAGACTGTGCGTTAGCAAAAATAGCTGAAATAAACATCAAAGAAAAAATGTAGTTTTTTTTCATCTGAAAATAATTTTAGGTTTAAATATTCCTTATCGTGTGAATTCAAATGTATATATTTTCGTCCTGTTTTAAAATTAAATATTTCATTTTTGTAAAAATTTAGTATTATTTAATAAAAATGTTCCGACTTTTAAAGCCGGAACATTTGTCTTATAATAATTTTTGTTAAATAAAATGCTCTATTTTAAAATGCATTAAACCCAGTAATATCCAATCCTGTGATCAACAAATGAACATCGTGCGTCCCTTCATAAGTAATTACAGACTCTAAGTTTGCAGCGTGGCGCATCATCGGAAATTCTCCCATGATTCCCATTCCACCAAGGATTTGTCGGGATTCTCTTGCAATATCAATCGCCATTTTCACGTTATTTCTTTTCGCCATAGAAATCTGAGCCGGACTTGCCTTGTGTTCGTTTTTCAAATTTCCTAACTGAAGACAAAGCAACTGAGCCTTGGTAATTTCAGTTAAAAATTCAGCCAGTTTTTTCTGCTGCAACTGAAATGCTCCTACAGGTTTGCCAAACTGTTTTCTTTCTTTGGAATACTGAACGGCAGTACAGTAGCAATCTATCGCAGCACCAATTACGCCCCATGAAATTCCGTATCTGGCAGAGTTCAGACAAGAAAGAGGTCCTTTTAGTCCTGTTACATTTGGTAACAAATTTTCCTTCGGAACTTTCACATTATTGAAAACCAATTCGCCTGTTTTTGAAGCTCTCAAACTCCATTTGTTATGTGTTTCCGGAGTGGTGAAGCCTTCCATTCCTCTTTCCACGATGAGTCCCTGCACTTTTCCTTCTTCATTTTTTGCCCAAATCACTGCAATATCACAAAGGGGAGCGTTGGTAATCCACATTTTTGCCCCGTTCAGCAAATAATGATCGCCCATGTCTTTGAACTGCGATTCCATAGAACTCGGGTCTGAACCATGGTTAGGCTCCGTTAAACCAAATGAACCAATCATTTCGCCTGAGGCCAATTTTGGTAAGTATTTTTTCTTTTGCTCCTCAGAACCAAATTCATTAATCGGAAACATGACAAGAGAACTCTGAACGGAAGCTGCAGAACGCACCGCAGAATCGCCTCTTTCCAGTTCCAGCATAATCAAACCGTAAGAAATCTGATCGAGCCCGGAACCACCGTACTCTTCAGGAATGTAAGGTCCCAAAGCTCCGATTTTCCCCAGTTCTTTCATTAAATTTGGCAAATCAGTATGATTTTGTGCAGCCTGATCGATATTCGGCATCACGAAACTTTCAACCCAGTCACGCACAGACTGTCTGATGAGCTTGTGTTCATCGGTGAGGAAAGCATCAATTCCAAAATAATCTGGTATGCTGGTAAGCGGATAATATGACATAAATTTTTGTTTTTCTAAAAATAAGATTTTTTAGACAGTGACAAAAAAATAATGTGTTTTTAAAGGCAAAGAATACAAAATTCAGATAAAATCTTCCTCCAAAAAGGTGTAAGGTTTTGATTTTGAATGGTATTTTTCTATAAACTTATAGAGATAAGGTGCTTTGTTTGCGGAGCCGTCGTACAGTTTTTCAAGCCTTTCCAGCATATTCATGCTTAAAATTTTGCGCTGAAAATTGTTTCTTCTGAATGTTTCACCCAAAATTGTTTCGTAAAGGCTTTGCAGATCTTTCATGGTAAATTTTTCGGGAAGAAGATTGGATGCGGCGACCTGAGTGTCAATATTATCCCGCAGAAATTCCAGTCCTGACCTGATGATTCTGTCGTGGTCAAAAGCCATTTGTGGAAGCTTGTCTACCTCAAACCACGCGCAGGTTTCGTTGAAGGCGTCGGGAAAGGTATTGGCAAGGGAAAAATCGATGAGACTACAGTAACCCACCGTGATAAACCGCTGCAGAATCCAGTGATTTTCGGTGACATCAAGACCTTTATTCTGGATTAAAGTTTTATGCACATTATTTTCAGTACGGCTCATTCTACCAAAAGTGTGAAACTGTTCCAGAAAAATGTCTTTAAGATGCGTTCTTTCGAATAAAACCCTTGCTGCAGCATCCCGGAGGTCTTCATCCAGAAAAACAAAACCTCCCGGAAGGGAATACAGATCAAGATCATGATATTTCAAAAGCAAAACTTTCAGGATACCATCATGAAAACCGAAAATAGTGCAGTCTACCGAAAGATTTGGAATGAAATCTTTGCTGTCGATCAGCTGCTTCAGGGTTTCAATATTTTTATTGTGATCTGTTTTCATGCTGTAAAAATAAAATTATTTCTAATATTTTTGATTAATTGCTTTAAAAAATGAAAATCCGAAGATAAAAACTGTCATTACCGCCAAAAATATGAAGACCGCGTAATAATTCAGCATTTGATTTTGAAATAAAACAGAAATAAGTGCAGAGCTTGCTGAACTTCCCAAAGATGAAAAAATTACAATGACGGAAGTAAGCACATTCACTTTTTCTTTATCTGTGGAAGAAATCATTTTTGAATTGGCAACGGGATAGAGCGGTGCAAGAAAGAAACCGATCACCGGAAAAATGTAGATTAAAATTGCTGATTTTCCATTACTGAAAAACTGGATTGCAATAATCAAAAACAGAATCAGAAGAACCATAGAAACGCAGATGTAAAAGTATTTGGACAAATCGAACCGTCTTATGATCTGTGCCGTAAATATCCGGCCCAAATAGCTGAAAACTGCCAAAAATGATGTAGCCTGAAGTGCAAAAAAAGAATCTACACCCAAATGGTTTTTATAAAAAGAAGGCAACCAGGAATTAAAACTCTGTTCAGTAAACACGATGAAAAACAAAAGTCCAAAAAAAGCAGTGAATGCAGGTTTTCCGAATCCTGTAAGATCGGGTAGAAGACTAATGTTTTTATTTTCCGTTTCGGTGATTTCTGTTTTCAAAAAAAGGTAAACAGTAAAGAAACTGATAAGCGAAATTCCCAAAAAACCAAATTTCCAGAATTCGCCGTATTGGCTTGAAATGAGCCACCCAAAACCTGTGTTGACAACAAAAATCCCAACCATGAAGGAAGCTTCTACACTGCTCATGGTTTTGGTTAAAGTTTTTTCATCAAAAATATTGTTTTTAATAATATTGAAAACGCAGATTTTACCCAGCGCAAAACACGCTCCGATGATCGCAAACCACAATTTATAAAACCAGAAAACCTGTACAAACGGTAAGATTACAGAACATACTGCGACAATCAGTAAAGCCGAAATGAGTGAGGTTTTCGTTCCGATTCTGCTGATAAAACTTACGGCAAAAATAGAAATGAATGCGATTGGAAGATCTTTAAAAGCCTCTAAAAGTCCCAGTTTACCGTAGGAAATATTTTCTTCTGACAGTTGAAGGATGATGATGCCCATACAGTTTAAAACCATCGAAAATATCAGAAAAGTTAATTTAAGTGGAACGGTAATTTTATTGATAGAGGTCGCCATTGGGAGATTTTTTATTGCATTGTAAAGCTGAAATTATCAGAAATTAACATTTTGCACATGCTCTGAAAGCCCAAAAATAAAAGAAAAATTAAAATAATAATTAAAAATATGTTAACTAATGAAAAAAAAATATATTTTTATTGTCTCAATTTGAGAATTAAAAAACTAACTGTATATGAATGTACAAATATCAAGAAGTTTAGGAATCATTGCCGCACTTTATTTTACGGCAAATTTCAGCGCACAGACAACGCCCGCAGACACAGTATCTAAGGAACAGAAAATTGAGGAAGTGGTGATGATTGGTTATGGATCTCAGCGCAAAAGCAATGTTACCGGTGCAATATCCAGCATCAAAGCAAGCGATATTGAGAATATTCCTGCCGGTAAACCAGAGCAGGTGCTGCAGGGCCGTGCTGCGGGAGTGAATGTAATCACGAATTCAGGTCAGCCGGGTTCCAGTGCGACAATCCGTGTGAGGGGAGTTACCAGTTATTCTTCCAGTAATGATCCTTTATGGGTGGTTGACGGAATTGTGGTTGATGGCATCAGCTGGTTGAATCAGTCAGATATTGAAAGCATAGAAGTATTAAAAGACGGTGCTTCTTCAGCAATTTATGGAGTTTCTGCCGCCCGTGGAGTTATTCTGGTAACCACAAAAAAAGGAAAACGGGGAAAACTGAATCTTTCATACAACGGTTTCTATGGATTTGGAAGTGCTGCAAAAAAACTGGATTTACTAAATGCAAGCGAATATGCAACAGTCATAAACGAAGGATTCATCAACGATGGTAAAGCACCCCGTTTCAGCGATCCTGCAAGTTTTGGTGAAGGTACAGACTGGCAGGACGTGATTTTCAACAATGCTACAAGATCAAACCATGAGGTAAGTGTAAGCGGAGGTAACGAAAAATCTACTTTTTTTGGTTCATTTGGATATTATGATCAGACAGGTATTGTGATGAGCGATATTTCTTATTATAAAAGAATTACAGGAAGAATAAACTCTTCTCATAAAGTAACAGACTGGTTAACTTTAGGACAGACGTTCGCGTATACGAACACGAAAAATCAGGGTATCAATTCTAATGGAGAGTTTGGTGGTCCATTGAGTTCTGCAATCAATCTCGATCCGATTACACCTTTGGTAATTACTGATCCAAGTGTTCTGAACAGTGCACCATACAACAATCCATCTATTGCCCCGTATCTTTTCAGAGATGAAAACGGAAATCCGTACGGTATTTCGCCTTATGTTAATCAGGAAATGTCTAATCCTTTAGCATTCAGAAATACACAGCTGGGAAATGGTGGCTGGTCTGATGATTTGGTTGCGAATGTATATGCTGAAGTAAAGTTTCTGAAACATTTTACTTTTAAACCTTCACTTAACGGCAAGAAAGCCTACTGGGGGAGCAAAAACTTTACACCTTTATTTTATTTAAATCCAAATTACAACAATTTAAGTATAAACAGTTTAAGCAGAACAACCCAGCAGAAATTTGAATGGAGTTCCGAAAATACACTGAGCTACCAAAACCGTTTCGGAAAACACAATATCAATGCATTAATCGGAAATGGATATTATGAATACAATATTGGTTTCGGACAAACTGTTACACATACAGGACTCCCTGTAAATAACTGGCAGGATGCATCTTTCAACTTCTTTGTGGCTCCGGATAAGAGAAATACAAATGCCTGGGATTACATCAATACGCATAAAGCTTCCTATTTTGGCAGATTAATTTACGATTACGACAACAAATATCTGTTTACCGGAACACTGAGAGCAGATGCTTCTTCAAAATTTGGTGAAAATCATCACTGGGGATATTTCCCTGCTTTCTCTTTAGGGTGGAATGTTGATAAAGAAAGCTTCTGGCCGGAAAACAAAATTGTGAACACCTTAAAACTTCGTGGAGGTTATGGTGTACTCGGAAATGACGGAATTGGAGATTTTCAGTTTGCAAGTTTCTACGTTTCGGGAGCGAATTACACATTTATAGACGCTCAGGGAAATCCTGTAATCTACCCTGGCTATATTCCTAATACTTTGGAAAATAAAGATTTAAAGTGGGAAACAACATCCCAGCTTAATATCGCTGCAGATTTAAAGTTATTTAATAATTTTAATTTAACCGTCGACTACTACAAGAAAAAAACTTCTGATATCCTGCGCCAGATCAACATTCCGGGATATGTGGGAGTTACAGTGTCTCCAACAGCCAATATTGGCGATATGGAAAATGAAGGTGTAGAAGTAGAATTAGGCTACAGAAAAAACTGGTCAGATTTCAATGTTTCTGTGAACGGAAATTTTGCTTACCTGAAAAACACTGTAACAAGTTTAGAAAGAGGTAGGGAATATCTTGACGGTCCCGGGTTTCAGTCGATGGGATCTATTCAAAGAATTCAGGTGGGGCAGCCTTACAACTCTTTTTACGGTTTTCAGACTTTGGGAGTGTTTCAGAACCAGGCACAGATTAATTCTTATGTGAATTCAGGCGGGCAGATGATTCTTCCAAATGCAAAACCTGGAGATTTCATCTGGGCAGATTCTAATGGTGATGGGAAAATTGATAATAATGATAAGGTCAATCTGGGAAGCTCAATTCCTAAATATACATTTGGTCTTACGGCTAATTTAAGTTACAAAAACTGGGACTTTATGGCTTTTGCTCAGGGTGCGGCAGGAAATAAAATTTTCCAGGGTCTGAGAAGACTGGATATGATTGATGCCAATTATCAAACCACTATTTTAGATCGTTGGACTGGCGAAGGATCTACCAACTCCGCTCCACGTCTGACAAGGGATGATCCGAATCAAAACTATTCCAGATTGTCAAATTATTACCTTCAGAAAGGAGATTATGTGAGATTAAAATTGGTGCAGCTTGGTTATACACTTCCACAGTCGGTTACAGACAGCTTTGGTTCAAGTAAAGTCCGTTTTTACGTGACAGCAGAAAATCTTGTTACCTTTACCAAATACACCGGTTACGATCCTGAGATTGCGGCAGGAGACAGTTTTGGTATTGACAGAGCATTTTATCCTCAGGCACGGACATTTATTTTTGGAGCAAATATCACTTTTTAATATGATTCATTATGAAAAATAAATTTTATAAATTTAGCATAGCCGCTTCACTTTTTGTAGGAGCCGCATTTACAAATACCGGATGTACAAACAGCAATATCGAAGATGTTGAATATTTAGGGGCATTTGAGACTGAAAACTTTTTCAGAAACGAACAGGAATGCTTCTTTGCTTTGGTAGGAGCTTACGATGGCTTAAGAAAATATGCCGGAGGTTTTGAAAATATGGTTACTTTTTTCAATGCAGGATCAGATGACTTTTACGCGGGTGGGGGAAGCTCAACCGATGGTGCAGGAATTCAGGGGTTGTCAAATTATCAGCTCAATTCCACAACGATGCCTGCAACCTATTGGAGAGATTATTATCAGGGAATTTCCAGAACCAATGTTTTGATTCAGAAAGTTCCTCTGGCAACAATGAGTGATGCTACTAAAAACAGATTTGTGGCAGAATCTAAAACCTTAAGAGCGCTGTATTATTTTGAATTGGTCAGAATGTTCAAAAATATACCTTTAATTTTGGAACCCTTCAAAGCAACAGATGATTACTACAATGTTCCACAGGTGGCTCCCGCTGCAGTATACGCTCAGATTGAAGCAGATTTACTCAGTGCAATACCGAACCTTCCTGCCACGATCTCTGCAGATCAGAAAGGACGCCTTACCCAAGGTGCCGCAAGAGCTTTGCTGGGTAAAGTTTATTTGTATCAGAACAAAAGAAGTGAGGCTGCGTTGCAGTTTGCTGAAGTAAATGGAACACCGGGCGGAAGCAACCAATACGGTTATAAACTTGTAGACAATTTTGCAACATTGTGGAACACTGAAAACAAATTTACTACAGAATCAATTATAGAGGTCAATCATACCAATCTGGGAAATTCTGACTGGAGTTTCTGGGGGCAGGGAAATGATGAAGGAAATTCTATCTGTATCATGACTGCTATAAGATCTTACAACCGAAAAAACAATGCAGCTCCGGATTATATTGCCGGTTGGGCTTTCAATCCGATTAGTGAAAATCTGTTTAATTTTATGCAGGGAGATCCTAGATTAGATGCAAGTATTTTTAATGCAAAAGCAGCAAAACAATTAGATCATATCGACTATTCGCCAGCCTACATGGATTCCGGATATTTTCTGAAAAAGTATATGCCAACAAAAAATGAAGTGACTACACTTCCAGGGGCATCAGAATTAAATTACAGAAAAAATTACATCCTAATTAGACTTGCCGATACGTATCTGATGGAAGCCGAAGCGTTGAATGGAACCGGTGCAAGAGCACAACTCTTACTTGATGCAGTGAGAGCTAGAGTAGGTCTGGCTTCTGTTCCTGTTTCAATTCAGGCAATAAAGAATGAAAGAAGAAGGGAATTAATAGGTGAAGGTCACCGTTGGTTTGATCTGGTGAGATGGGGCGATGCACCAGCAGTACTGGGTTCCAGAGGATTTGTAGCTGGTAAAAACGAAATTCTACCAATTCCTTTACTGGAGCTTACAGGCACAGCACTTAAACAAAACCCCGGCTATTAAATATGTTAAAGAAAAAATCATATAGTTTCTTTTCAAAGAGTACTGCACTGCTTTTCAGCGGTGTGGTACTTTTATCTTTAGGTTCATGTGCATCAACAATTTCTACGAAAAATCAGGTTCAGTCATGGCTTACAAAAGGAGATGAAAGCGTAAAATTACAGCAACAGCTACCCTTGGTTTTTGTAAACACATCCAATAATTTTCAGAATATTGAAATTGATGATTCTCAAAAGTTTCAATATGTTGACGGTTTCGGATTTACATTAACGGGCGGAAGTGTCGAAGTGATTAACCGTCTTTCACCAACGAAAAGAAAAGCTTTGTTGAACGAGCTTTTCGGTAAAGATGAAAATTCGATTTCGATCAGTTATTTGAGATTAAGCATTGGCGCTTCTGATCTGGATGGTGAAGTTTTTTCTTATGACGATTTACCACAGGGACAAACTGATCCCACTTTATCAAAATTCAGTCTGGCGAGAGATAAATATTTAATTGCGATGTTAAAAGAAATTTTAGCCATCAATCCGAAAATCAAAATCATTGCAACTCCCTGGTCGCCTCCTGTTTGGATGAAGGATAACGGAAAATCAATTGGCGGAAGTTTAAAACCTGAGTTTTATGATACTTATGCAAATTATTTTGTCAAATATATCCAGGGAATGGCTAAAGAAGGAATAACAATCGATGCTGTGACTCCACAAAACGAACCTTTGCATCCCGGAAACAATCCGAGTTTACTGATGGTTTCAGATCAGCAGAGAGATTTTATCAAACAAAGTTTAGGACCAATTTTTAAATCAAATCAAATTAAAACTAAAATTGTAGTTTATGATCACAATTGCAACAAACCGGAATATTCCATCAATATTTTAAACGATCCTGAAGCCAATCAATACATTGACGGCTCAGCTTTTCATTTGTACGAAGGCAATATTTCAGCTTTAAGCACTGTTTATAAAGCTCATCCGAACAAAAATTTATATTTCACAGAACAATGGACTGGCTCAAAAGGAACTTTTGATGGAGATTTAAACTGGCATGCTAAAAATGTAATTATCGGTTCGATGAGAAACTGGAGCAAAATTGCTTTGGAATGGAACCTGGCAAATGATACTGATTTTAAACCTCACACTCCGGGAGGTTGTACAGAATGCAAAGGTGCCATTACGGTTTCAGATAAAGAAAACTTCACAAGAAATGTAGGATATTATATCATTGCTCACGCTTCGAAATTTGTTCCTGCCAGATCACAAAGAATTTCTTCAACGCAGACCGATAACCTGTCCACAGTTGCTTTTAAAACTCCTGAAGGAAAAACGGTTTTGATTGTTCAGAATTACAGTAAAGCAGACGAAAATTTTAATATTAAATTTAAAAACAAAACAGCTCCTGTAAACATTACAGCAAGTTCGGTTGCAACTTATGTTTTTTAAATTTTAAAATGACGCATTTAAAAGTTTTTAGAATGAAGACTCTGTGTTCTTTGCTAAGTAGAACGCCTTAATGAAATTGAAAAATCAATAGAATTATTTGCTAAAAAATCTTTGTGGACTTTGCATTTAAAATTAATTAAAGTTTCCAGCAAAAATTAAATTACAATGAAAAAACTTTATTTCATATTAACCTTTACAGCATTCGGATTCAACGCATTCGGACAGAAAACAATCGACCAGAAAGTCACTGAGCTTCTCTCTAAAATGACTTTAGAAGAAAAAATAGGTCAGCTCGTTCAGTACAGCGGTTTTGAATACGCCACAGGTCCACAGAATTCCAATTCTGCGAATGTTTTAAATGAAATCAAAATAGGTAAAGTCGGTTCTATGCTGAATGTGGCAGGAGCAGAGGAAACTAGAAAATTTCAGGAATTAGCTTTAAAATCAAGATTAAAAATTCCGATGCTTTTCGGTCAGGACGTGATTCATGGTTACAGAACAACGTTTCCGGTGAATTTGGGTCAGGCGGCGAGTTGGGATTTAAATTTAATTGAAAAATCTGAAAGAATTGCTGCAACAGAAGCCTCTGCGTATGGAATTCACTGGACGTTTGCGCCGATGGTCGATATTGCAAGAGATCCGAGATGGGGCAGAGTGATGGAAGGTTCGGGCGAAGATACTTACTTGGGAACGCAGATTGGTTTGGCAAGAATCAAGGGTTTTCAGGGGAAAGGTCTTGGAAATCTTGATGCAATTATGGCTTGTGCAAAACATTTTGCAGCGTATGGAGCAGCAGTTGGCGGAAGAGATTATAATTCTGTTGACATGAGTTTAAGACAATTACATGAAACGTATCTGCCACCTTTTAAAGCAGCTGCGGAAGCGGGTGTGGCAACTTTTATGAACTCATTTAATGACATCAATGGAATTCCTGCAACAGCAAACCAATATATTTTAAGAGATGTTTTGAAAGGAAAATGGAACTATAAAGGATTTGTGGTTTCGGACTGGGGAAGCATCGGTGAAATGGTTCCTCACGGTTACGCAAATGACAATAAGGAAGCTGCAGAAAAAGCCATCAATGCTGGAAGCGACATGGATATGGAGAGCCGTGCATACATGGCCGAACTTCCGAAATTAGTTCAGGAAGGAAAAGTGGATCTTAAATTAATTGATGATGCCGCGCGAAGAATTTTAGTTAAAAAAGTTGAGATGGGATTATTTGATGATCCTTATCGATTCAGCAGTGATAAGAGACAGAAAGAACAGTTAAACAATCAGGAAAACAGAAAATTCGGAAGAGAGTTTGGTTCGAAATCGATTGTCTTGTTAAAAAATGAAAAGAATATTCTTCCGCTTTCAAAGTCGACAAAAACGGTTGCGCTGATCGGACCTTTCGGAAAAGAGACGGTCGCCAATCACGGCTTTTGGTCTGTGGCTTTTAAAGATGATGACCAAAGAATTGTAACGCAGTTTGACGGTATTAAAAATCAGTTTGACAAAAACTCGACATTGCTGTATGCAAAGGGCGCTAACGTCGATGATCAAGACAGATCAATGTTTGCTGAAGCTGTGGAAACGGCAAAAAAAGCAGATGTTGTGATTATGACTTTAGGCGAAGGTCACGCCATGAGCGGTGAAGCAAAAAGCAGAAGTAATCTTTATTTTTCCGGTGTTCAGGAAGATTTGCTGAAGGAAATTGCCAAGACCGGAAAGCCGATTGTTTTAATGATTAATGCAGGAAGACCATTGGTTTTTGATTGGGCAGCAGACAATATCCCAACCATTGTTTACACTTGGTGGCTTGGTACTGAGGCAGGAAATTCAATTGCTGACGTACTTTTCGGCACTGTTAATCCGGGTGGAAAACTACCGATGACTTTTCCGAGAACAGTGGGTCAGGTTCCAATTTATTACAATCACTACAATACCGGAAGACCTGCGAAAAATAATACGGACAGAAATTATGTTTCCGCATACATCGATCTGGATAACGATCCGAAATTTCCTTTTGGATATGGTCTAAGTTATACTCAGTTTAAATATGCTGACATGAAATTAAGTTCGACAAGTCTGAAAGGAAATCAGAGTTTAAGTATCACTGTTAGTATTTCCAATACCGGAAATTACGACGGGGAAGAAGTGGTGCAGCTGTACATCAGAGACTTGGTGGGGAAAGTGGTAAGACCTGTGAAAGAATTGAAAGGCTTTCAAAAAGTTTTCATTAAAAAAGAAGAGAGTAAAACCATCACTTTTACATTGACTCCTGAAAATTTAAAATTCTATGATGATGCTTTGAACTACGATTGGGAAGCCGGAGAATTTGACATTATGGTAGGAACTGATTCTCAGAATGTTCAGGCAAAAAGAATTTCCTGGGAAAAATAATCACTGTATCAATAGGAGCGGGCTTTAGCCCGCTTTCGTAGGTAAAAGACATTTGGTTTTAACCAAAATTTACACATTATCTATGTGTGATTTTGTTTAAATCATAGGTTGTCAGACAAATATAGTTTCCATTTATGAAAAGTAGAATTCAATATATTTTCCATCTAATCATCGCAGGGACTTTAGTTCTCTCATTATTAAATTGTGTTTCAAACAAACCGGATTTAAGCAGAAATTTAATCTGGAGCGACGAGTTTAATTACAAAGGCTTGCCTGATTCTACCAAATGGCATTACGATGTCGGTGGCGATGGTTATGGCAATAACGAAGCTCAGTTTTATACCAAAAACAGATTGGAAAATGCAAGAGTAGAAAACGGAAACCTTGTGATCGAAGCCAAAAAAGAAAACTGGGAAAACAATAATTATACTTCTGCAAGACTTTTAACGAAAGGAAAATTTTCATTTCAATATGGAACAGTTGAAGTCCGTGCAAAACTTCCAAAAGGTCGGGGAACATGGCCTGCCATCTGGATGATGAGCGAAAATATGAAAGAATGGCCGGATGACGGTGAACTGGATATTATGGAACATGTCGGTTTTAATCAGGGTTTTGTACATGCATCGGTTCACACTAAAAAGTATAATCACATCATCAATACCCAGAAGACAGACACTTTGTTTGTAAAAGATGCCAGCGAAAAGTTCCATATCTACAAAGCGGATTGGACGCCTGAAAAAATTGATGTCTATATCGATGATCAGAAGTTTTTCACCTATGAAAATAAAGAAAAGACGTATGAATCATGGCCTTTTGATCAGCCTTATTTTATTATTCTAAATCTGGCCGTGGGCGGATTTTGGGGTGGAAAAGAAGGAATTGACGATTCTGTTTTTCCGCAGAAATATGAGATTGATTATGTGAGAGTTTATCAGAGAAAGAAATAAACCACACTTCATATTAACATTTTTATTAAGTTTCGGCAGGGCAATTGTTCTGCCGGAACTGTTTCCAAACAAATTAAATTTTATAAGTTGTCAAATGTTCCGTTTAAAATCAAAAAAAATCCGAAACAAAAAGTTCCGGATTTAAATATATAATTGAAAAATTACTTATTACCAATTACTCATTACCCATGATTACTCAACATCATATTTGCTGATTACCTTCTGAGTAACTCCTGAGCTGCTGAAACCTCCGTCATGGAAGAGATTCTGCATAGTGACTTTCTTGGTTAAATCTGAGAATAAAGTTACACAGTAATCCGCGCATTCAAGAGCAGTAGCATTTCCTAGTGGAGACATATCTTCCGCATATCCCATAAATCCGCCAAAACCTTTCACACCACTTCCTGCCGTAGTTGGAGTAGGAGATTGAGAAACTGTGTTTACACGTACTTTTCTCTGTCCCCAATAGTTCCCGAAAGTTCTTGCGATGCTTTCAAGATATGCTTTGTTGTCAGACATATCGTTGTAATCAGGGAATGTTCTCTGAGCAGCGATATAGGTCAGCGCCAAGATGCTTCCCCATTCGTTCATACAGTCTTTCTCGTAAGCTACTCTCATTACTTTGTGGAAAGAAACTGCTGAGATATCCCAACCTTTTTCCAACCAGTCGTAGTTCATTTCTGTATAGTGTTTTCCTTTTCTTACGTTGATAGACATTCCGATGGAGTGTAGGATAAAATCTATTTTACCAAATTTTGCAACTGCGGCATCAAAAAGTTTTTCAAGATCTTCGATGGAGGTAGCATCTGCACCAATCACTTCAGAACCAGTTTTTTCAGCCAAAGCATTCAATTCTCCCATTCTGAGGGCGATAGGAGCGTTTGATAAGATAAATTCTGCACCTTCTTCATGACATCTTTCTGCAACTTTCCAAGCGATTGATTGTTCATTAAGGGCTCCAAATATAATTCCCTTCTTGCCTTTAAGTAAACCGTATGACATAGTATTTTAATGTTTATTAATCCACAAATGTAACGATTATTTGTGTTGTAAGCATAATAAAAAACGAAGCCTTACTTAAAAGGCTTCGTTTTTTTTGAAATATTTATATGACTGAATTCTAATTTGTTTTTTTATTCCATTCTGCCTTCACATCTTCTGCGGCATCTTTGGTTTTTTCCCAGGCATCGCTTGCTCCCTGCTTGATATCTTCCCAGGTATCTCCAGCTTTTTCTTTTGCTCTTTCAAGCCAGCCTTCGCTTGTTGCTTCCTCGTCGTTATTTCTTCTTTCGTTGATATAATCTTTAGCTCTGTCTGCTAAATCCTCAACTTTCCACTTTGCGTTGTCTGCAGTGTTTTTCAAAGAATCTTTGGTGTTGTCTACTGCGTTTTCTGCTTTGTTGTAATCTTGATTTTCCATTATATTTAATTATTTAAGGTGTTATATTTTATATTTAAACAATAAGCATTCCTAAGAAAGTTCTGCAAATGTTAAAATTGTCATAAATTAATTTTGTCGGTCTGTTATGATAAAAAGTAATTTATAAAAAGTCAGAATTTTCACTCAAAATAATTATTCATTGTGTCAAGTCTCATCTGATTAAAATTCTTTATAAATTAGAATATTTAATAAATTTTTTATGCTAATCAGTTAAAAATTGATTTATGTTAATTATTTTATCTCAAATAATTAAATATATTTGCACCTTCAAAATTCAAATGAACTTCAATGAAAAAAAAGATAGTTTCCTTCTCAGCTTTATTTCTGATTTCTTTTAGTACGGTTTATGGGCAGGTCGGCATTGGCACCACCACACCAGACCAGTCATCAATTCTTCACCTTAACAGTACAAACAAAGGTCTTCTGCTGACGAGCATTGCGCTTACATCATCAACAGACAATATCACGATTCCGTCTCCGGCAGCAGGACTTCTTATCTGGAATAACGGTACAGGCGGCTTCAGCCCTGCTGGTTTATACTATTGGGACAATGCCAAATGGAATATTTTGTCAACAGGAAATACCACAACAGGAATCGGTACAACATCCGGCTGGAACACCACTGGAAATAATTCAGGCAGCAGTTCCGGAGCAGGTACAGCCATGTCTCTTGGAACTTCCACCTTCGATGATCTGATTTTTAAAGTTAATAATACATACGCAGGAAGGCTGGGAACCAATAATTCTGTACAGTTGGGAACGGGAACGTCGGCGTCTCAAAGCGGAACTGCTGTTGGGCAAAATGCGAAGTCTACCAGCAACGAAAGCACTGCAGTAGGAGCAAATTCAACTGCGGCAGGATTTCAGTCAGCTGCTTTTGGTTACAATTCAAAAACAAATTCCAACAGTGAGACTGCAATCGGTTACAATACAGTGACCAATGGGCAAAACTCAACGGCTTTAGGTTCCGGAGCGTCTGCTACAGGGCAAAATTCGTCTGCGATAGGATATGGTGCTGCGACAACTCAGGCCAATGCAATTGTTCTGGGAAATTCAGGAGCTAATATCGGTATTGGAACAAATTCACCGAATACTTCAGCTAAACTCGATGTTAACGGACAGTTTAAATTGGGTGAGAAAGGAAGTATTATAAAAAATATAGTAAGTTTTGAAACCTGGCCGGGCGTATCCATCTACAATCTTTCTGCCGGAGGTTCTGCCGAAATTGATATTGCAGTTCCTGCTGCGGCACAGATCAGCTCGGGCAGAGCAAGCATTGTGGTTTCGCCTGCAGGAGATTTTCCCGGTAATTCTACTTTTGCAGTTTCAAATCCGAGGTACACTTCCGCCTCCAACATCAGAATTAATGTAACCAATATTTCCGGTGCTGCGGCGAGTCTTTATTACGGACATTTTTTTGTGACAGTGAATGAATTTTAAAAGGAAGCGGGAGTATAGGAATATTCTTCAGATAACTTACGATTTAAAATTGTCCCAATCTCACGTGCCATTTGATAATTTTTTTTCCGGATTTAATGTCCTCTGTAAATATAAAATGTCAAATAAACACATGATTTTGAGGTTTTTACATTTATAGTGATATACATTAAACTTAGTGTTTTAAGGTGAATTAATTTCCAAATAATGATAATTTTAATGAAATTTTTATTAAAAGTCAAAGATTATTTCCCTATAGATACAGCTTTCGTAAAATATTTACAAATAATCATAATTTTTCTTTATGTTTGAACCGTAAAATATTTTGTAAAGACTATAATTTAAAATTACTGATAATCAATGAAACTAAAACTACTCATTCTTGTAACGTGCATTTACAGCGTACAGGTTTTTTCACAGCAATATTATGGCAAACAGCAGTCTAAAAATCTTCCTAAAGTTGAATTTATTTTAGCTGATGGCTCCAAAACAGATGGTTTTTTTGTAGGTTATACTTATCCCAACGGTACTTATCCGGGCTTTTTCGATAAGGATGATATCTACAATTTTGTTTATAAAAAAACGAAAACATCAGCCGATGAAAAATTTGGTGCAAATGAAGTGAAACTGGTGAAAATTTATGATGACCATGATGATGTAGTGAATGCCATTGAAAGACTGGACATGAAATATATCGATAAAAACGGTCAGGTTTCAGACAAGAAAAAAAGATCGTTTCAGCCGCTGCTTTATGATGGGAAATTACAGATTTTCGGTTCAAATCTTACTATCTGCACAGGTGCAGCCTGTAACTATGTCTATTCTAAAATCTATATCAAAAATGCAAAGGACGATTTTGCTGTAATGCCTGTGGATTACGATAAGATGGGACTTTTTGCAGGATCACTTTATGATAAGATGGCGGAAGCATTTAAGTACGCCGGCAGAGACTGTCCCGAATTCCTGAAATATATGGAACAGTTTGATGCTAAACTTGAAGATAAAGAATTCAAAAAAGAAATTGCTGCAAGATTTAAAGGGATCAGAAAAAAGGCTTATGAAGATGCTAAGAAAGATAAATTAGGATATAACGGCACACAGGAACTGATAGGTCAGTACATGCTTCAGGCTTACCTTGATTTCTATGGCGGCATCGTAAGGGAATACGAAAAAAACTGCCCCAATTAATTTCATCAAAAAGGATTTCAACATTTGAAATCCTTTTTATTTTATGTAAGTCTAAAGTTGCAATTATTTTTTTAGTATCGGGAATTAAACTTATTTCACAACCCTTTCCAAAACCCATTCTATAAGATTTTGTTCTGAAGCATGATGATCTTTTGAAAATTCGCCTCTTCGTCTATTGGCGATTACATTGTTTACGGTAATGGCTTTATGACCTAAAAGCTGAGAGAAAGCGTAGATAGCAGAAGTTTCCATCTCAAAATTGGTAATTCCCAGATCATTTAAAGTTTCCAAAAACTGTTCGTCTGTGGACTTCAAACGGAGTTGTCTGCCTTGTGGAGCATAGAAGCCCGGGAAAGTTGCTGTATTTCCGTGGTATTTTGCGTCTTTGTAAAGTTCGCCCAATTCTTCAGACCATTCTGAAAAATAAAGCATTGGTTTTATCCTTTCGTAGGGAAATTTTTCATAAAAACTTTTCGAAAATTCATTTTCAAACTGATAATCTTTGTAGAAATTCATCAGTCCGTCGAGACCGACAACGTTTTGAGTAACGAGCATATTGTCTACTTCCACCTCGGGATTCACACTTCCGCAGGTTCCCATTCTGAAAAGTTTCAGCGAAGTTTTTTCAGCTTTGATTTCTTTCTTTTTTAAATCGATATTGACCAGAGCATCGAGCTCATTCATCACGATATCTATGTTTTCAGTACCAATTCCTGTAGACATTACGGTAATTCTTTCACCTCTTAAAATTCCTGTGTGGGTATAAAATTCCCTCTTATTTTTTTTGATTTCTACTTTGTCGAAATGTTTTGAAACCTTTGCCACACGGTCGGGATCGCCAACGAGGATTATTTTTTCGGCAATATCTTCAGGTAAAAGATTTAAATGATAAATGCTTCCGTCTTCATTGAGAATAAGTTCTGAAGCTGCAAGTTGATTAAGCATAATATTTATTTTTCTGTTTCTAAAAGTACTAAAATTGATGTAAACGAAATGTAAACATTATTTAATTTATCGTTAAAATGTTACCAATTCAAAGAAGGTACATTTGCCGGTAAAAAAATCGTGAGATCTTACTTTATACTTATTCCAGCTATTCTGATTGTATTATTTTCCATGTCTTTTAATGATGCTGACAAAGGTTTAAAAACCGAAAATACATATATCAACCAAGGTCTTACCAATTTCAAAATCGAACTTGAATATCTGAAAAATGATGCCGAACTTTTTTCAGAAAAAAGAATTACAGTGGGGAAGCTGCGTGAAACCATCAGAAAGACCAGAAATTCTTTTAAGGAAATCGAATTTTTTGTAGCCTATCACTATCCTGAATTTACCAAAACCCATCTTAATGCTGCACCGCTTTTTCATATCGAAGCAGCAGGAACAACTGCTTTCACTTTACCCCCAGAAGGGCTGCAGGTTTTAGACGAATTGATTTTTTCTGATGAAGCCGAAAATGAAAAGGAAGAGATAAAAACCATCACCAATTTTCTCTATAACAGTTACGCTAATTTTTATTTGAGTACTTTGAAAAACGGAGTAAGCAGCGGAACCAATAAAACGTTACCCCTCAGAATCGAACTGATCAGAATCTACAGTTTGGGAGTGACTGGTTTTGATACGCCGGGATCTTTAAATATTTCTGAAGAGTCTGCTCACGCTTTTCTGGGAATGAAAAATTATATTTCGGATGATGCTTATTTTAAAAGTTTTAAAACTGAAAAAGCCATTCAGATTTTAGATCAGACCATTCAATATTTAGGGAGAAATAATGATTTTGAAACTTTTGACCGTATTATATTTTATAAAAACTTCGTTCAGCCTTTGTATGAAGAGTTCGGTACATGGGATGGCAGACCGGATGATCTCAAAAACTTTTCAGGATGGAATGTTTCCAACAAAGATTTTTTTAAAGCCGATTTTTTTGATCCGTATTTTTATACTTTACTGAAACCTTCTGAAGACAGTCAGGAATTGAGAGATTTGGGCGAAAAGATATTTTATGACACCAATTTCAGTGCGAACGGAAAGATGAGTTGTGCAAGCTGTCATTTGCCGGAAAATGCATACACTGATTTAAATTCAAAATCACTGAGCAATGTTGAAGGAAAAACGGTATTAAGAAATTCGCCTTCACTTTACAATGCGGTTTTTGCGAAAAGATTTTTCTATGACATGCGTGCTTTTTACCTTGAGCAGCAGGCAGAACATGTGATTTATAACAAGGAAGAATTTGATACGGATTATGAAAAGATAGTTGCTAAATTAAATTCAGATAAAAACTATAAGAAATCTTTTTCAACTTTATTTAAAGACAAAAAGATTACAAAACAGAATTTTTCGAAAGCTTTAAGTTCATTTGTTGCTTCACTGTATTCCTTTGAAAGTGATTTTGACCGTTTTATGAGAAATGAAAAGGAAATTTCTGAGGATGCCAAGAAAGGATTTAATCTTTTTATGGGAAAAGCCAACTGTGCAACCTGTCATTTTGCCCCTCATTTTTCAGGATTGGTCCCACCTTTTTTTAATGAAAATGAATCTGAAGTTTTAGGAGTAACAAAGAAACCGATTTCAGTTTTACCTGTGGAATTGGATGACGACAAGGGAAGGATTAATTCAAATGTGAAAAAAGAAAGTTCGTGGATTTATGAAAATTCTTTTAAAACAATGACCGTAAGAAATATTGCTTTAACGAAACCTTATTTTCACAACGGGGCTTTCAATACTTTGGAAGAAGTAATTGAATTTTACAATGAAGGTGGAGGAGAAGGCTTGGGATTGCCCATGAAAAACCAGACACTTCCTGCGGACAAACTCAATCTTTCTGAGGCAGAGAAGAAGCATCTGATCAGTTTTCTGAATACTTTGACGGATATCAGCAAGGCTAAAACTCAGGTGAAGAGAAAGTGATTATCTATTGATGTTGATTTTTAAAATTTACAATTTAAGGATACGGGATTAGAGTTTCGGGGTGTAAGAATATACTTTTGGGATAAAAGAATATACTTTTAGGAAGGAAAAATATACTTTAGGGATGCGAGAATATACTTTTGGGATGCAAGAATATTCTTTTGGGATGCAAGAATATACTTTTAGGATGCAGGAATATAGTTTTGGAATGCGAAAATATAGTTTTGGGAAGCGAGAATATAGTTTTGGGATGTAAGAATATACTTTCTGGATACAAGAATATACTTTTTGGAAGCAAAATATTGTTTGACATTGCAAAAACTAAGTTCGCCAAAGCAAGAATATTATTCGACAATACAACAATAGAATTCGACAAGGCAAGAATATCATTCGACATACGGATAATTACAAATAACATTTTCATAGATATAACTTTACCTCACAATAGTTTAGATTCCTCCGGAATGCCAAAATGAATGCTGATTTTTGCGTTGTGAGTAAAAACGGACATTACTTTCTGATTTAATACTAATTTAACCTGCGTAACATTCGATTTCAGTTTTATTAATATTCATCGCCGTTTAATTAAAGATAGCGTAACGCAAAGCCATCAGGAAACAGATAGTTTTGCACTTGAAAAATGATAATTTAATAAAAAAGTGAAAAGAAAACTACTTACGATTGCAGCCTTGGCTTTGATGACGACATCAATGGTTCAGGCACAGACAACAATCTTCGGATTGCAGAGTTCATGGAAGTTTAATGATGCAGATGTTGCGCTTCCTGCAACATGGAAAAATGCCAATTACGATGTTTCTACATGGGCTTCAGGAAACGGACCGCTTGGTTACGGAGATCCTGTAACAACAGCTTTTGTATCGGGAGTTGATACTGCTTATCTTACTAAAGATTTTACAGTAAATCTAGCCGATTTAACCTCCACTATGGAATTTGGCGTTAGAAGAGACGACGGAATCGTGGTTTATCTTAACGGCGAAGAAGTAATAAGAGACAATATGCCTGCGGGAGTAATTTCTCACGGAACTTTTTCTTCAACTACAGTTGATGGTGCTGCAGAAACGGCAATCAATGTTTTTACTATTCCTAAAAACAAGTTTGTACAGGGAAATAACAGAATTTCTATTGAATTACACAACAGAAGTGCTGGAAGTTCTGATTTAACGATTGATGCTTATCTAAAAACGATTGTTCCGCCACAGCCATTGGGTTCTGTATTAATTCAGGGTTCATCCTGGAGCTACAAAGACGACAATCAGCCTCAGGCAGCACAGTGGAAAGATTCCAACTATAATATTGCAGCTTGGACAACAGGAAACGGACCATTAGGTTATGGAGATCCGGTAACTACAACAATCAATTCTGGTTTAGCGACTGCTTATTTTGCCAAAGATTTCACAGCCAATTTAGCTGACCTTTCTGCTAATATGGAATTAGGCGTGATGAGAGACGACGGAATTGTGGTTTATCTGAACGGGCAGGAAGTTGTAAGAGACAATATGCCGACAGGTACTATCACTCACGATACTTTTTCAAGTACTATTATTGACGGAGCTGCAGAAAATATCTACAACACGTTTGTAATTCCTAAAAATAAATTTGTACAGGGAACCAACAGAATTGCTATTGAAGTTCATAACAGAGATTTGACCAGTTCAGACTTGAGAATGGATGCTTATATTCAAAACTCAACTGTAGTGGCGCCTCCTGTAAGTTGCAACACAGGTACACACATCAGCTGTTTTACATCTATTATTCCAACAACACAGACTTCAAAGCTTATCATCCCTGCTGAACACAAATATCAGCTGATTTTAAAAGAAGGAGACAGCTATACAGAAGGCGGAGGATTAGTAGGTGGACAAAATGACTTTACAGCTTATGTAGCTAAAAATAACAGCAGTGTAGACGGATATTTATCTGTAAACCACGAGACCAATCCTGGAGGAGTGACGATGGCTGAAGTAAATTACAACCCAACTACAAAACTTTGGCAGTTATCGAGATCAAGAGCGGTAAGTTTTTCTGGTACAAGCTTAGTGCAGACCATCAGAAACTGTTCAGGAGGAATTACACCATGGGGAACTGTGGTTACGGCAGAAGAATCTGTAACTTCAGCTGATACCAATGCCGACGGTTACAAAGATTATGGTTGGCTGGTAGAGATCAATCCTGCAACAGCTCAGGTGATGTCTCATAATACCAACGGCACAAAAGATAAACTGTGGCAAATGGGAATCATGAACCACGAAAATGTGGTGGTAAATGATGCAGGAACAGTCGCTTATTATGGTGAAGATGGCGGAACCAACATGGTGTACAAATATGTTTTGGATACTCCAAATGATCTGACCTCCGGAAACTTATATGTTTTAAAACTGACCAGCGGACTGAGCGGAGGAAATCCTGTAGCAACCACTGGAGAGTGGATTCAGATTCCAAATAAAACGCAGGCTAACCAAAACAATACGACAGCTTTGGCACAGTCTCTTGGCGGAACTGCGTTCAACGGAGTTGAAGACGTGGAAATCAGTCCTCTTGACGGTAAGGTTTATTTTACAGCAAAAGGTTTAAACAAAGTGTACAGAATGACAGACAATGGAATGACACTTTCCAACGTAGAAACATTTGTAGGAGGAGCGTCAACTGTTTATTCTTTCAACACTGCTCAGGGAATTAAAACTGAGGCATGGGGAGACGGAAACGACAACCTTACTTTTGACGAACTGGGAAATCTCTGGGTTCTTCAGGATGGCGGTAAAAACTATATCTGGGTAATCGGGCCGGACCATACGCAGGCCAATCCAAATGTGAGATTATTTGCTTCAATGCCGGCAGGTTCGGAGCCTACAGGTCTTACTTTCACACCGGATAAGAAATTTGGTTTCTTCAGTATTCAGCATCCGAACTCAACAATCAGTACAGATATTGATGCAACAGGAAATACCATCGACTACAGAGGAAAATCCGCAACGGTCGTGGTGGCACTTTCACAATTCTTAGGAAATGCAGGATCTTTGGCAACAAGCGAAGTAATCAAAGAAACAGAGGTTACCGTAGCACCAAACCCAACTTCAGGAATTGTAAAAATCAATTCTCCAAAAGCACTGAAAAACCTTGAAATCACTGCATACAGCATCGACGGAAAGATTGTGTTTAAGAAGAAATACAGCGGATCAACAAGTCAGCTTGAATTAGACTTAACTAATGAGCTGAATGTTTCCAGAGTTTTAGTTTTAAATATTGAAGCAGAAGGATTCCAGAAGACTGCGAAGATTCTTAAAAAATAATACTAATTTTTTTATAAGGCTGCCGGATTTTTCCGGTGGCCTTTTTTTATTATGAAGAAGCTTTTGGTTGTAATTTCTATATCTTTTTTATCTGAACTGAATGCGCAGATCGATCCTGTAAAATATCCGACATATACAGATATTGACGCAGCTTTACAATCCAGAGAAACCGTCTACAGCATGAGTTTCAGAGATAAAGGACTTTTCAATTTACCACCTCAGATTTCAAAATTAAATTCAATTTTCTTTCTGAATCTGATGGCCAATAATTTTGAAAAAATAGATGAGGTTCTTTTTACCTTAAAGGAAATGGAAATTTTATATTTAAATGAAAATAACATTAAATACATTCCGGATGAAATTTCAGCATTTCAGAAGCTGAAGACATTCTCAATGAATCTGAATCAGCTGACATCCATTAATCCTGAATTTTCAAAACTTCAGAATCTGAAAGCCGTACATCTTGAAGCCAATAATTTAAATATTTTTCCACCGGCACTGACCAAAATTTCGGGTTTGGAAGAAATCAATCTTCACAGCAATCAGATCAGCAGCGTTTCTGATGTTGACCAAATAAAAAATTTGCAGTTTTTAAATCTCTCTTCAAATCAAATCAATGATTTGAATGATTCTGAATTTCCAAAGAAATTAAAATACCTCGAACTTCAGAAAAATACCATTACGGCAATTCCTGAATCTATTTTAAATTTAAAAAACCTAGAATTTTTAAACATCGGAGAGAACAAAATCACGCAAATTTCCCCGAAAATAAAGAATATGAAAAAACTGTCGAGTCTAAATGTCGCCAATAATAATCTGGAATCTCTTCCACAGGAAATTACTAAGTTGAAAAATTTAAAAACGTTAATTCTCAACGGAAATCCATTGAAAAAAGATGAGGTAGAACACCTCAGAAAAAAAATGCCGGAAACCCAGATCTATTTCTAGATTATCCGCCGACCCTCTTGGTCTTGAAGCCCATTTCTTTAAGGATATCCATTATTTTATCACGGTTATCACCCTGTATGATAATCGTTCCATCCTTTTCAGAACCACCGATTCCTAAGGTGGTTTTTATTTTTTTTGAGATTTTCTTCAAATCTTCCTCGCTGCCTTCCCAGCCTTCAACTATGGTCACGGGTTTTCCGTTTCTGCCTTTTTTCTCAAATTTACACACCAAAGGCTCTTTTTGTTTAAAAGCTTCTTCGGGCATTTCAAAATCCTGCTCTTCGTGAGTGGGGAAAAGGTTTTTCAGTTGGTCTCTTAAATCCATAAGGCAAAATTAAAAAATTCTCTTCAAATAAGAATATAGAATGCTGATTCTAATTAACTGCTATTTTCTGTATAAAATTTTATCATCTAATACAACAATGTTTCCGCTTGTATTAAAGAGGAAATCATCATAAACTTTTAGTTTATTTTGACTTTTAATAAGTTCATCAGAAGTTTTATGGTCAAACCAATTATTTAAAAAAGCATTAATCTCCATGAATTGTGAATTAGATTCTGACTTACTGACAGTGTTTTTTAATGAATCAATCTTCTTTTTATCATAAAGCATTTCAGCCTGAATAAAACGATCGGAAGGTCCCGCAAGAATACCTTTAGAATTATCAATATAAATGTGCTGAAATTTAACTTTTTGTGGTTTGAATTTAGAAACATCTAATATGTTTTGTAAATCAGATAGATTTTCTGATACATTTTCAATTTTATTTGATTTTTTATGATAATTACATGATACAGAGGCAAAGAGAAATAATGCTGAACTTATAACAATGTATTTTTTAATTTTTATCATACCTTAAATTTAGTAATTACTAAATTTAATAATATTACAATTAGAAATGTCTTTAATCTTTAGTTTTAACAGCCATTAATCAAAATTTAAGCACCACAAATTCGGATTTTCATTTATAAATGGATAAATTTGTTTTGTTAAAATTTTCAAAGAATGTCAAAAAAAGCAATATTAGCAATCCTTGACGGATGGGGAATCGGTCTGAATCCTGAAGTTTCGGCTATTGAACAGGCCAACACACCGTTTATGGACAGCTGTTTCCAGAAATTTCCACACACCACGCTTGAAGCCAGCGGTCTTGCCGTAGGTCTTCCTGCAGGACAAATGGGAAATTCTGAAGTAGGTCATATGAATTTGGGTGCCGGAAGAGTTGTTTACCAGAATCTGGTGAAACTCAACATGGCTGTAGAAAACGGGACGCTCGGTCACGAACAGGTAATTGTTGACGCTTTTGATTATGCTAAAAGAGAAAATAAAAGTGTACACTTCATCGGTTTGGTTTCCAATGGTGGCGTGCATTCTCATATCAATCACTTAAAAGGACTTCTGTCTGCCGCCAAAGATTTTGGTTTAAATGAAAACGTTTACGTTCACGCATTTACGGATGGTCGCGATTGTGATCCGCATTCAGGTTTGGAATTTATCTCAGAATTGCAGGAGCATATGGCTCAGACCACCGGAAAACTGGCAACGGTTACCGGAAGATATTTTGCAATGGACAGAGACAGAAGATGGGAGCGTGTGAGACTGGCTTATGATGCAATGTGCTCAGGAATAGGCTTCAGAACTACTGATGCATTGTCAGCAATTCAGGAATCTTATAATGACAATATCACAGACGAATTTATCAAACCAATCATCCTTACCAAAGAAACACAGATAGGAAATATTGTTCCGGTGGCGAAAATGGTGGATGGCGATGTTGTGATTTGCTTCAATTTCCGTACAGACCGCGGTCGCGAGATTACTGAAGTTCTCTGTCAGCACGACTTGCCGGATTACCAGATGAGAAAACTGGATTTATATTATGTTACACTGACCAATTACGATAAAACGTATCATAATGTAAAAGTGGTTTTCGATGAAGATGTTTTAAAGGAAACAATGGGTGAAATTCTGGAGAGAAACGGAAAATCACAAATCAGAATTGCAGAAACGGAGAAATATCCACACGTTACATTTTTCTTTAGCGGTGGAAGGGAAGAAGAATATCAGGGTGAGAGAAGATTGCTTTGCCCAAGCCCGAAAGATGTTCCGACCTACGATTTAAAACCTGAAATGTCAGCTTACGATATTACCAATGTTATTTTGCCTGAACTTAAAAATCAATCTGCAGATTTTATCTGTTTAAATTTTGCAAACACTGATATGGTAGGGCACACCGGAGTTTTTGAAGCCGCTGTAAAAGCTGCCGAAACGGTGGATAAATGTATTGAACAGGTTGCTACAACTGCTTACGAAAATGGTTATGCTGTTTTCATCCTGGCAGACCACGGAAATTCTGATGTAATGAGAAATGTCGATGGTTCCCCGAATACACAGCATTCAACCAATCTTGTTCCTCTGATTGTGATGGATAAAGATCATGAATGGAAACTCAAAGAAGGAAAACTCGGCGACATAGCTCCAACAATTCTGCACGTGATGGGTGTGGAGATTCCCGCAATCATGACGGGAGATATTCTTGTGAGTTAGAAAAATATACAGCAATATAAATGCATAAAGGCCGTTGTACAAACAGCGGTCTTTTATGATAATCATCATAACGAACTGTATATTATGTTACAAATAATAAATTAAATCATATCTTTGCAACTCAAATAAATCAATTTAGAATGTATCAAAGCTTGGTAAGGAAAGAAGTAATGGGAATTTTGGAAAAGGAAGTGGGCTCTTTTCTTGATAAATTTTTGACCCCTATCGAAAAAATTTGGCAGCCCTCAGATTATCTTCCGGATCCGTCAAGTGCTGATTTTAAATATGATTTAGAAGAAATTCAGACTTTCGCTCGTGAAATGCCTTATGATTTGTTCGTAACGCTTATCGGTGACTGTATTACAGAAGAGGCATTGCCTTCTTACGAATCATGGTTGATGAGCGTAGACGGAATTGATCAGGAAAAGAGCGGACCGAGCTGGGCGAGCTGGATCAGATCATGGACGGCCGAAGAAAACAGACACGGTGACCTTCTCGGAAAATACCTTTACCTGTGTGGAAGGGTAAATATGAGACAGATGGAAATCACTACCCAATATCTGATCAGTGATGGTTTTGATATCGGAACAAGTATGGATCCTTACAGAAACTTTGTTTATACAAGTTTTCAGGAAACAGCAACCAACGTTTCGCACAGAAGAGTAGGAACTTTGGCAAAACAGACCGGGAACGGAAAGCTGGCGAAGATGTGTGGTGTAATTGCGGCTGATGAAGCAAGACACGCTAAAGCATACAAGCATTTTGTTGCAAAAATTTTAGAATTAGATCCGTCGGAAATGATTTTGGCATTTGAAGATATGATGCGTAAAAAAATCGTGATGCCGGCTCACATGATGAGACAGTCTGGTCAGGCAGCTGGCGAACTTTGGGGACACTTCTCAGATGCAGCACAGAGATGTATGGTCTACACAGGTCAGGACTACATCAATATTATGAAAGATTTGTTGGATGAATGGAAAATTGAGCACATCACAGGACTTACAGAAAAGGCCGAAAAAGCTCAGGAATATTTAATGAAACTTCCGTCAAGACTTCAGAAAATTACAGACAGAATTTCTACTCCGGATCTGCAGTTTCAGTTTAATTGGGTTAAAAGTTAGATTTCGATTTAACAGTTTTTATAAATACAGAGTGCCGCAGCAATGCAGCACTCTTTTATTTTATTTAGTATCTTTGCCGAGCTAAATCATACATAAAAGATGAATAATAAAAAAATAGCAGTAGATTTTGACGGAACAGTAGTGGAAGATGCCTATCCGGCGGTAGGGAAAGCTAAAATTTTTGCTTTTGAAACCTTAAAAAAGTTACAGTCTGAAGGATATAGATTGATTCTTTGGACGTACCGTCACGGTCCCGCTCTGGAAGATGCCATTGAATTCTGCAGAAAAAACGGTGTAGAATTCTATGCTGTAAACTCAAGTTTTGAAGGTGAGGTATTTGATTCTGCCACACAATCCAGAAAAATTGATGCTGACTGGTTCATCGACGACAGAAATATCGGCGGTTTTCCGGGCTGGGGAGAAATCTACAATATCATCACAGAAAGAATTGAATTCCGTGTAGAAGGAGGCGAAGTCTTAGCCTACTCAAAACTGAAGAGAGAAAAAAAGAAAGGACTTTTCTGGTAATAATAATTTGAAATTTGATGTTTGAAATTTGAGATTATTCTCACTAACAATTTCAAATCTCAAATCTTAAATCTCAAATCTAATTAATGATTCATTTAAAAAATATAGACGAGCTTCGTCTGATGAAAGAAAGCGCAAGACTGGTTTCCAAAACTTTGGGAATGATTGCAAAAGAAATCAAACCAGGAATTACGACGCTTCATTTAGATAAATTGGCTCACGATTTTATCAAAGATCACGGTGCTGAGCCCGCATTTTTAGGATACGGAGGTTTTCCGTATTCACTTTGTATTTCGCCTAATGATCAGGTGGTACACGGTTTTCCGAGCAAAGAAGAAATCAAGGAAGGAGACGTACTTTCTGTAGATTGTGGCGCTATCCTCAACGGTTTTGTAGGAGATCACGCCTACACTTTTGAAATCGGAGAGGTTGATCCTGAAACCAAAAAATTACTGAAAGTTGCCAAAGAATCTCTGTACAAAGGAATCGAACAGTGTGTGAGAGGAAAAAGAATCGGAGATATTTCTTATGCCATCCAGAACCACTGTGAAAAACAGGGTTACGGTGTCGTTAAAGAACTGGTGGGTCACGGAGTCGGAAGAAAGATGCATGAAGATCCTCAGGTTCCCAACTACGGAAGACAGGGAAGTGGTAAAGTCATTAAAGATGGTTTAACAATCGCCATCGAGCCAATGATTAATCTTGGAACTGAAAAAGTGAAGTTCCACAGTGATGGCTGGACAGTGACGACTCTTGACAACAAACCTTCTGCCCATTTTGAGCATGATGTTGCGGTAATTAATGGCAAACCGGTGTTGTTATCGACATTTGAGTATGTTTATGAAGCATTGGGAATTGTGAGTGATGAAGAGAAAGCTTTTCAACTGGATTTTTAATTTTCTTTTAAATTTTCTACCAATATTCCGCTGCTTCGCAGCTTGTAACACAAATACATAGTGAAAAAGCTAACCAAACTTTTACTCAACAAAATTCCCCGTCCGATGCTTATTCAGATGAGTGTTTGGGCACGTCCGCTGATTTATCAGTTTTTTAAAGGTGACCGGTTTTTCGATCCTATTGATGGCAGGTCTTACAGAAAATTTCTTCCGTACGGATACGGAACTCAACGTGAAAATGCTCTGTCACCAGGAACTTTAAGTCTTGAAAGACACCGTCAGATGTTTCTGTATCTTCAGAATGAGACCGAATTTTTCACCAGAAACTATAAAGTTCTGCATATCGCTCCCGAACAGGAATTTTTGAGGAAATTTAAAAAGATGAAAAATCTGGATTACATTTCTGCTGATCTTTTTTCGCCGATCGTTGATGTTAAGGCTGATATTCTGGATCTTCCTTTTGCGGATGAAAGTTTTGATATCATTTTCTGTAATCACGTTTTGGAACATATTCAGGATGATGCAAAAGCGATGAGTGAGCTGTACCGTGTGATGAGACCTGGAGGTTGGGGGATTTTGCAGGTGCCAATGAAGAATTCACTTGAAAAAACATATGAAGATTTCACGATTACCGATCCGAAAGAAAGACAAAAACATTTCGGGCAGTATGACCACGTTCGTTGGTACGGAATGGATTATTTTGACCGTTTAAAATCCGCAGGATTTGAAACTGAAATCAATTTCTACTCTCAACAGTTTTCTGATGAAGAAATAAAAAAATACGGCTTAAGGAAAAACGAAATTCTACCTGTCGTTTCAAAAAAATAAAAAAACGGCTTCAGATTCTGAGGCCGTTTTTATTTTAAGTGCCAATTTGCTTAATTGTTTATTGTTTCATTTAAACTTGCACACTTCTTTACAATTCGTGTCGTCCGTCAAAATTCGTGTCATTAGTGACTGACAGCCTTCAAACCAATCACAGAACCAATTAATGTACAGATAAAAAATATCCTCCAGAAGCTTGCAGGATCTTTAAAGACAAAAATTCCCACCAATGCTGTTCCTACAGCGCCGATCCCGGTCCACACAGCGTAAGCCGTTCCGATAGGTAAGGTTTCGGTAGCTTTGATGAGGAGAAGCATAGAGATTGTAAGACAAGCTAAAAATCCTCCGAACCACCAGTACATTTCGTTTCCGGAAGTTTCCTTCACTTTTCCGAGGCACGATGCAAAGGCCACCTCAAATAATCCTGCGATGATTAAAATAATCCAGTTCATTCTAATTAAATTTATCCGTCAAAATTGAGATTTTAAAATCAATTAAAATTTTACAATTGTTAAAAAAAGTATTTTCCATAAAACTCTCCAACTCAATCACTTCATCTCCGCCCGAATCCTGCTCAAACTCACCTGTGACATCCCCAAATACGATGCAATATGCCCTAACTGAACTCTCTGCAAGAGGTAAGGCTTGTATTTCATTAAATCTTTATACCGTTCCAGGGCCGTTTTATACTGTCTCGAAATAATCAGCTCCTCAGTTCTTATCAGTTCACGTTCTGCAAATTTTCTTCCCCAATTGGCGATGTAAATATCTTCATTAAATAAAATTTTTAATTTTGAGATTTCGAGCCGATACAGTTCACAATCTTCAAGAAGCTCAATACTTTCGTAGCCAGGCTTTCCTTCCACATAACTTTTCATGGAAACAATCGGTTCGCCTTCCGTTCCAAACCAAAACGTAATGTCATTATTTTCTGTTGAAGCGTAAGCTCGGGCAATTCCTTTTTTTAAAAAGTAAATATAAGGCACCACTTTATCAGCTTCCATTAAACAAAAACCTTTTGGAAAGCTCACTTCTGAAATATACTGTTTCAATTTTTCCCTGGAAATTTCAGGAAGCGGATAAATGGTATCAATTATTTTGTCAATGGTCATTAGATGTTTCGGGGTTTTCTGGTTACGGGTTTCGGGATGCGGGTTTCGGGATTCGGGTTACGAAGTTTTGAATCTGTATTTAAATTTCGATAAGTGTTTTCAGTTAAAAAAATATATTTTAAATAATTCATTCTGCATCCAGCACTTCGTAACCCGTATCCAATTCTACCTCGCAACCTGCACCCCAATCTCTCCCCAAAAATAATCAATTTTAGAAATCTGAATAATATTGTCTGAAAGACCAATTTTGTTTTTACTAACTTTGCAAATCGTAATAACAGCGGATTAATTTTTTTATATGCATAAAGCAGGATTTGTAAATATCGTTGGAAAGCCAAACGCCGGAAAATCTACCCTTCTGAATCAGCTGATGGGTGAGAAGCTGGCGATTGTAACACAAAAGGCTCAGACAACCAGACATAGAATTTTTGGAATTTATAATGAAGAAGACTTACAGATTGTATTTTCTGATACTCCCGGAGTTTTAGATCCGAAATACGGTTTGCAGGAAAAAATGATGGATTTTGTAAAAGATTCTCTTCAGGATGCAGACGTTTTTCTTTTCATCGTAGACGTTACCGATAAAGCCGAACAGTCAGAATTTTTAATTGATAAATTAAATAAAATTCCCGTTCCCGTTTTATTACTTTTAAACAAAATCGACCAGACCAACCAGGAAGGTTTGGAAAAAATAGCGACCGAATGGCACGAGAGAATTCCGAAGGCTGAAATTTTACCTATTTCTGCACTAAATGCATTTAATCTTGATGTCATTTTACCGAAATTAAAATCGATGTTGCCCGAAAGTCCGGCGTATTACGACAAAGATATGTACACCGACAAACCTGAGCGTTTCTTCGTCAACGAAGCCATCAGAGAGAAAATTCTTTTGAATTATGATAAAGAAATTCCTTATTCTGTGGAAGTCGTTACAGAAATGTTCAAAGAAAAAGAGGGAATTATCTTTATCGATTCTATTATCTACGTAGAAAGAGACACCCAAAAGGGAATTATCATCGGACATAAAGGTGAGGCTATCAAAAAGGTTGGAACTGAAGCCAGAATTGATCTTGAAAAGTTTTTCTCCAAAAAAATTCATCTGAACCTTTTTGTAAAAGTGAAAAAAGACTGGCGTAAAAACGACAGGGATCTGAAGAATTTTGGATACAGATAAACTAAAGACTCACTATCCATCGTTGTATTAGTACATTTTTTGCTATCTTTAAACTAAATTTTAAGTAGATGAGCTATCAAAATTTAAAAACTAATCCACTTATTCTCGATATCGTTCTTCTCGTTGTGAGATTATTCATAGGATTTGCCATGATTTCGCACGGTTATCCGAAACTTCAGACATTGATTGACGGAGGAGATATCAAGTTTTTCGACTTTTTAGGATTAGGTCCAAAAATTTCATTAGGATTAACGGTTTTTGCAGAATTTGTCTGTTCGATATTCATTATCCTTGGACTGTTTACAAGAATTGCTGCCGGATTTCTGCTTTTCACAATGTCAGTTGCTGCATTTGTAGTTCACGGTGAAGACCCTTTTGATAAAAGAGAATCAAGTTTATTATACCTTTCAATTTACGTGATTATTATAACACTGGGAGCCGGAAGATTTTCCGTGGATGGAATGATTGAAAAAAGGAGAAGATCCTCAGACTGGTAAAAATTAGAAATAAAAAGAAATCCCGAAACTTTAAAAGTTCCGGGATTTTTATGTATCTGAATTGTTTACAATCAGAATTCTTACAAATATTCAAAAGAATTTCAAACCTCAAATTTCAAATTTCAAATCATCTTATAACCTGAATTCTTGACAATCTGAATTCCTATAAAATATTCAAAAGAATTTCAAATCTCAAACCTCAAATTTCAAATAATCGAAAATCTGATCTGTTTATAATCTGAATTCCTGTAAAATATTCAAAAGAATTTCAAATTTCAAACCTCAAATTTCAAATCATTAAGACAGTTTCTGAGAATCTGCAACAAACTGAGCCAAACCACTGTCTGTTAAAGGGTGTTTAAGCAAACTCAAAATCGGAGGAAGCGGTGAAGTAATTACATCAGCACCAATTTTCGCACAGTCGATAATGTGCATTGAATGACGGATCGAAGCTGCAAGAATTTCAGTATCATACATATAATTATCAAAAATCAATCTGATTTCCTGAATAAGATTAAGACCGTCAGTTGTAATGTCATCCAATCTTCCCAAAAACGGAGAAACGTAAGTTGCACCAGCCTTTGCAGCCAAAAGAGCCTGTCCAGGAGAGAAAATAAGAGTACAGTTGGTTTTAATTCCTTTATCTGAAAAATATTTCAAAGCTTTGATACCGTCTTTAATCATTGGGATTTTCACAACGATATTTGGATGAATGGCAGCCAGTTCGTCACCTTCCTTGATCATTTCTTCGTAAGTTGTTGATAGAACTTCGGCAGAAATATCTCCGTCCACAATTTCGCAAATCGCTTTGTAGTGGTTTTTGATGTCTTCGTTACCACGGATTCCTTCTTTAGCCATCAAAGACGGGTTGGTCGTTACACCATCAAGAATTCCAAGATCTTTTGCTTCTTTAATTTGCTCTAAATTGGCAGTGTCAATAAAAAATTTCATTTCGTTTAAATTGATTTATATTCCACAAAGATAAACAATCCTTTGAAATGAATTTCTTATGCCTCATCAATTCTCAGTTTTAATTATCTTTGTTAATACAGAATTATTCTTTATCCCTTTTTTACCGGAAAAGAATTTTATTAAATTTAAAAATGAACATTATCCTCGCCTCGACGTCCACGCTTTTTGGTGGAAATTATTTAGAATATTTAAAGGAAGAATTAATTGAACTGTATAAAGGAATCGACGAACTTATCTTTATTCCTTTTGCAAGACCTGGTGGAATTTCGCATGACAGTTATACCGAGAAAGCAAGGTCTTTTTTTGAAACTATTAATATCAAAGTTAGAGGTCTTCATGAATTTGACAACACAAAGGAAGCATTAAATTCTGCAAAAGCCTATTTTACAGGAGGTGGAAATACTTTTTTGCTGGTTAAAACTCTTCATGAAGAAAATCTGATGTCTGTTTTAAAGCAAAACATAGAAAGCGGAAAACCGTATTTAGGCTGCAGCGCCGGTAGCAACATTGGCGGACAGAATATGAAAACCACCAACGATATGCCGATCGTTTATCCACTAAGCTTTGACTGTATGGGACTGGTTCCGTTTAATATCAACCCGCATTATCTTGATACAAATCCTGATTTAAAGCACAACGGTGAGACAAGAGAAACAAGAATTAAAGAATTTCTGACTCAAAATAACATCAAAGTTGTCGGACTTCGGGAAGGAAACTGGATCAGAAGAATTGGTAATAAAATTACTGTGGAAGGAAGCGAATTGACCAGGATTTTTGAGAAAGACAAAGAGCCTTACGAAATCGAAACCGGAACTGAGCTTTAATTCTAAATTTAAATCTGAACAAACTTTTTCTTAATGAAAAAAACTCTTTTCATCCTTGCGTTTCCTACACAACTTATTTTTGCTCAAAGCATCAGTCAGAAGCTCGATGACGCCACAAAAAATTTAATGAATTCCTCTTCGGCAGTTTCATCAAATCTGTCATTTTATGTTGCGGACGAAAGTGGAAATTTAATTTACGAATATCAGGGAAATAAAGGGCTTTCAACAGCGTCAACCCAAAAGATCTTCACAGCTGCTGCGGCTTTGGAGGTTTTAGGAAAAAACTATACCTACAAAACAACATCTTCCTATACAGGAACAGTTTCTGGAGGAAATTTAAATGGAAATCTTTTTATCACTTCAAACGGTGACCCGACTTTGGGAAGCTGGAGATACGATGGCTACAAACCTGAAAATTTTAAGCAAAAATTTTTAGATGCTGTTAAAAAATCAGGAATTACAAAGATTTCAGGTGATTTGATAATTGATGATTCATATTTTGACCATCAGACCATTCCTGGTGGCTGGCCGTGGGATGATCTGGGAAATTATTACGGTGCCGGAGTGTGGGGTGTCAACTGGCGCGAAAATCAGTTTGACATCAATATAAATGGAACAGATTTTAAAAATTTCTCGTATCCTTTAGCAAATATCAAATGGCTTAATGACCTTAAAGCTGCAGGAAGTTCAGACCAGAGTTTGATTTTTACTGCTCCTCATTCTGACGTTGCGTTAATTAACGGAAATCTGCCTGCAGGAAAAGTAACGACCGTATCAGGATCTGTTCCCAATCCACCTTTGCAGTTAGGTGTGGAAGTTGAAAAATGGCTTAAAGGTTCGGGTATCGAGATTTCGGGTAAGGTTGTTACAAATTCTCAACTGGAAATCGAAGGAAAAAAACCTCTGGAATCTCCTAAGAGCAATATTATTCTCACTTACGAATCTCCAACTTTAGATAAAATCGTCTATTGGTTTTTAAGAAAATCCGTGAATCTGTACGGGGAAAATTTAATTAAAACTTTAGGCAAGGAGAAAAAAGGAGATCCGGGTTTCAAAAGTGGAGTTTCGTATTTAAAAGAATTCTGGAAATCAAAAGGAATCAATTCAAACATGATTAATTTTGCAGATGGGAGCGGACTTTCGCCTCAAAACTACGTCTCAGCAAAAGCAGAAGTACAGGCATTGATTTACGCCAAAAAACAACCGTGGTTTGAAGCCTATTACGATGGTTTTCCCACACAGGACAACGGTATGAAAATGAAAAGCGGAACGATGAGAGATACAAAATCGTATGCCGGATATCACAGTTCAAAAGACGGAAAAAAATATGTTTACGCAATTATCATCAATAATTATCAGGGCAGCGGAAGTACAGAGCTGCAGAAAATTCTGAATGTTTTAAAATAATAAATGAAGAACCGTCCTTTTTTAGCAAGAATCAGCAACTGGATTGTATTTACAGTCCTGACTGTCATCGTTTTGGCACTTATCATTTCATCCAATATTCTTATTAATAATCTGAGAAATAAGGAGGCAGAACGCATCAAGGTTTTTGCAACGGCGATAAAAATTATGCAGGGAAACCAGCAGACAAGCTCTGAAACGCAGGAATTGGTTTTTGCAATCTTGACTGAAAATGATCAGATTCCTACAATCTTAACAGATGAAAATAAGAAGCCTTTTATTTTTGAGGGCAGTTCGCGAAATATTCCACAGGAGATTTTAGAAAATCCTGAAGAACTTAGAAAGTTGATCGTAAAAATGGAAAGCAACTATGCACCGTTCGAAATTGAAATTGCAAAAGGTGATAAACAGCTGGTTTTTTACGATAACTCAAAACTGCTTAGTGATTTAAGATATTATCCTTATTTTTTGGGACTTTTCATCATTGCATATCTTGCATTTATTTTCTGGTTTTTGAGAACCATTAAAAAGACTGATGAAGGATATCTTTGGGCAGGTTTGGCAAAGGAAACAGCACATCAGATCGGAACTCCGCTGTCGTCAATGATTGGCTGGATGGAAATTATGAAGCTTGAAACCCCTGATTCTGATGGCGTTAAGGAAATTGAAAAAGATATCGAAAGACTGAGAACCATCTCCGAAAGATTCTCGAAAATAGGATCAGTTCCGGAGCTAAATGATATGAATCTGAATGCCACAATCAAAGAAAATTTTGATTATTTAAAGACACGGATTTCCAGAAAAGTAGATTTCAGTCTCAACCTTCCAAACTATCCGATTCTGGTTCCACACAATAAAATTCTGATCAGCTGGGTGATTGAAAACCTCGTGAAAAACGCTGTCGATGCTATGAAAGGTCAGGGGCAGCTACAGATCTGGATGATCGGTAAAAACAAAAATATTCTCATCGAAGTAAAAGATAACGGAAGCGGAATGACGCATAATCAGGCGAGAAATGCTTTTAAACCCGGTTATTCAACAAAAAAAAGAGGTTGGGGATTAGGTTTAAGTCTTGCAAAAAGGGTAGTGCAGGAATACCACAACGGTGATATCAAAATTTCACAGACAGAAATAGGAAAAGGAACAACCTTTAGAATTTCAATCAGAAAGTAATAAAAATTAATCAGTAATTTTATTGCTGATACCAAAATACAGGAAGCAAAAAAATCACTACTTTTGAAGCATGATTACAGCCAAAAATATTCGTAAATCATACGGAAGTTTAGAAGTTTTAAAAGGGGTAGACCTTCACATCAAAACTGGTGAAGTGGTCTCTATTGTCGGGGAATCCGGTGCGGGAAAATCTACACTTTTACAGATTCTGGGCACTTTAGACAGTCCTACAATTCCGAAAGACAGCAGTACCGAAATCACAATTGCGGGAGAATCTTTCATCAATATGACCGATAAACAGATTTCAAAATTCAGAAATCAGAATATTGGTTTTGTATTTCAGTTTCATCAGCTTTTACCGGAGTTTACAGCGCTGGAAAACGTTTTGATTCCTACTAAAATTGCAGGAGCCAATGAAAGAGAAGCGATTGAAAAGGCAGAATCAATTTTTCATGATTTGAAAATAGAACACCGTCTGGATCATAAGCCGGGACAGCTTTCTGGTGGTGAAGCCCAGCGTGTTGCGGTGGCAAGAGCATTAATCAATTCACCAAAAATAATTTTCGCAGACGAACCTACAGGAAATTTAGATTCTAAAAATGCGGATGATCTGCACCGCCTGTTTTTTGATTTGAGAGACAAGTACAATCAGACTTTTGTTATCGTAACACACAACCCGAATCTTGCTGAAATCACCGACCGAAAACTCGTGATGGTAGACGGATTAATTGTTGAATAAAATATGCTTAAAAATTTTCTTTTTTCTTTGATTCTGTTTTTAGTAAGCTGTGAAGGACATTCGCAGACTGCTGATGTGAAGATTCCAAAAGAGAAAATCACTGAGCTGAAAACTTTTATCAGCGACAAAAACTACAGTCAGGATTTGGCAATTTTCATCAATTTTAAAATTAAATCTGGAAAATACAGGTATTTTGTTTATGATCTGAAGAAAGATAAAATTCTGCAGTCCGCGATCGTTTCGCATGGCTCCGGATCAAACAGCAAAGTGTATGGAGAGCTGAAATTCAGCAATACCGAAAATTCTTTCCAGTCATCTTTGGGGAAGTACGAAATTAAAGAATCCTATTCCGGAAAATTCGGGAAATCATACCGTTTGGACGGTTTGGATGCAACCAACAGCAATGCGAGAAGCCGTGCAATTGTGATGCATTCGTTGGATTGTGTGGCTGATATTGAATCTGAAAATCCGGCATGTCTGAGTTTAGGCTGTCCTATGCTGTCGCCAAAGGCATTTAAAGAGACAGCAAAATTCATCGATAATTCCAGTAAAACAGTTATTCTTTACGCGTTTTATTAATTTAAATTTAAACTCATGTCCATTAAATTTTTAGCAGAAGACGACAGACCGAGAGAAAAATTTTTACTGAAAGGTAAGAATTCACTTTCCGATTCTGAACTTTTGGCAATTATCATGGGCAGTGGAAGCAGAGATGAAACAGCTGTGGAACTGGCAAGAAAAATCCTGGCTTCGGTGGATAACAGCTGGCATCAGCTTAGTTTACTGACGATAAAAGATTTAACTAAATTCAAAGGTGTTGGTGTAGTAAAAGCGATTTCAATCGCAACAGCTTTGGAAATTGGGCGAAGAAGAGCTGCACAGGAAATTCCAGACAAACCACAGATTACGAGCAGTAAAGCAGCGTACGATGTTTTAAAAATTCATTTATCAGATTTAAGAACAGAAGAATTCTGGGCCTTATTTTTAAATCAGAATAATAAAGTTGTCCATCTTTCGCAGCTTACTCAGGGTGGTATCAATCAGTCTCTGGTGGACCTAAGAATTTTGTTCAAAATTGCAATGGATCATTTTGCCACCGGAATTATTGTTTCTCACAATCATCCTTCAGGAAATTTAAAACCAAGTCAGGAAGATATCAGTATTACAAAAAAAATTAAAGATGCGGGAAATCTTTTGAATATTCAGCTTTTAGACCATCTCATTATTACCCAAAATTCATATTTAAGTCTGGCAGACGAAGGATTATTATGATCAGAAGACTGAAATACCACGAGATTGATTTTGAGAAATATTCACAATGCATTGAAAATTCTGCACAGAGAAAATACTCTGCAACAAAACCGTTTTTGGATCTTACTTCAGGAAAAAAATGGGAAGTGCTGGTTTTAAGAGATTATGAAGCCGTGATGCCGATTCCGTATGTGATGAAATTGGTTTTTAAAATCGTTCAGAATCCAAGACTTTGTCAGCAGCTCGGGATATATTCAAAATTGGACGACAAGAAAATCAATGATTCGTTTTTCAATTTTTTGTCTAAAAAATATATAGTTCGATATTATGCATTTAATGATTCAAACGAATTTTCATTTCAGCTGAATTTTAGAAAAAATTATCTGATTTTACCTGATTCTTATGAGAATGTCTATTCTAAATTCTCTCCCAAAAGAAAACGAAAACTCAGAACAGATCCTGAAATTCTGAAAGATATGCACATTAGAAAAATCAGTTTTAAAGATTCTGAACTGTTTATCCGCAATACTTTAAAAGGTGCTGATAAAGCAAGGGATATCGCAAAATACATCAGCCTTTTTGAAATGCTTTACAGTAATGACTGTCTTTTTTTTGAAGGTCTGTACTACCAAAACGAAATAATCAACATCATTGCAGTGTATACAGATGAGAAAACAGCTGTACTTTTGGGGACATTCAATCATCAGGATTACGTCAAGTTAGCAGGCGCATCAATCCTTATTGACAAAGTTTTAAGGGAAACCGTTGAACATAAAATTTTTGATTTTGAAGGTGGAAATCTTCCCAATCTGGATGAGTTTTTCAGGGGCTTCAGACCGGAAATGAAACCATATTTTTACATTTCAAATAATGCTAAAGATTTGATACGGACAACAATCAAAAAATATTTAAAAATCTAAAATGAAATACTGTGCTTTTCTCCGTGGCGTCAATGTAAAAGGTACCAATATGAAAATGGCTGATGTCTGCAAAGTGTTTGCAGATGCTGGAATGCGTGATGTAAGTTCAGTTTTGGCATCCGGAAATATTATTTTTTCTTCTGATAAAACGGAATCTGAATTAAAATCTATTCTTGAAAAAGCAATGTCTGAACATTTCAGTTATGAAGCTTTTCTATTTGTGAAAAATCAGGATGACATTGAGAATTTTTGGAACAGCAATCCTTTTCAGAAAAATGACAATTTACATATTTACGCATTTGTCTGTAATAAAGGTTTTGAGAAAATTTTAATGGCTGAATTTGAAAATGCTTCAAAAGCTGAAAATGAAGAAGCAAAAATAGAAAACGGTCTTTTTTACTGGCAGGTTCCCAAAGGAAATACGTTAGACTCGACTTTCGGGAAGATTTTAGGCAGAAAAAATATGAAAGATCAGTTTACCAGCCGAAATTTGAATACTTTTGAGAAAGTCATCAAAAAAATGACTTAATTTTTATGTATTTTTACTGAACTTTTTTAATTATATAAAAATGATTCAGTACTTAGAAAACATACACCACAAAGATTCCAAAAACTTTTTCTTAATCGCCGGTCCTTGCATTATTGAGGGCGAAGATATGGCACTCAGAATTGCCGAGAAAGTTGTTGAACTTACCAATAAGTATAAAATTCCCTACATCTTCAAAGGAAGTTTTAAAAAAGCCAACAGAAGCAGGGTAGATTCTTTCACAACAATTGGTGAAGAAAAATCTTTAGAAATCTTAACAAAGGTTGGTGAAACTTTTAATATTCCTACAACAACAGATATTCATGAAAATGAACATGCGGCTTTAGCGGCACAATATGTTGATGTTTTGCAGATTCCAGCGTTTTTAGTTCGCCAGACTGATCTTTTGGTTGCAGCAGCTCAGACCGGAAAATGTGTTTCTTTGAAAAAAGGACAGTTTCTTTCTCCTGAATCAATGAAATTTGCTGTTGAAAAAATTACGGATTCCAATAACGAAAAAGTTGCTATCATCGAGAGAGGAAATTCTTTTGGATACACAGATTTAATCGTAGATTACAGAGGAATTCCTACGATGAGAAATTATGCTCCGGTAATTTTGGATGTTACGCATTCTCTTCAGCAGCCTAATCAAAGTTCGGGTGTAACAGGAGGTAGGCCGGAACTGATTGAAACTGTTGCTAAAGCCGGAATTGCAGTGGGTGCAGATGGAATTTTCATTGAAACTCATCCAACGCCTGAAACAGCACTTTCAGATGGCGCAAATATGCTGAGACTGGATCTTCTTGAAGATTTACTTCAAAAACTTACCAGAGTAAGAGAAGCGATTTTGTAGATTGGCTGGATGATGGAAGCTGGATGTTCGCCTGTTTCTACAAAGACTTTTACGATAAATTCTGATTTTTTTATGTTTAAAAAGCTTTCTTTACTGTTTTTCTTTTCAATATTTTTTTGGTCTTCGGCTCAGAAAACAGATTCTTTGCAGATAGATTTTCCGGCAAAGTATAAACTGAAATTGGCTAATTCGAAAGAAAATATGCAGATGAAGGTGCTGGAATATATCCCTGAAAACGAAAACTGGGAAAATTACAGCATCATCATTACGAAACTGACAATGAAAAACATGGCACAAGTTCCGCTTCAGACTGTGTTTGAGTATCATAAAAAAATGGCTGAAGAAAAAGTAGAGAATTTAACTGTTACAGAGATTTCGAAAAATAAAGAAGGAGAAAAAGAGTTTAAACTTTTCACAATGGAAGCTGATGCCTACAAAGATAATTCGGGTACAGAATCTCAGGTTTATTATTTTGTAAAAGGAGATCAGGATATCATTATGTGTATCGCGGCCATTAAGCAGAAAAAACTTCCTGCGGAATTTGTGGATGAATGGTCAAAAATTTTTCTTAAAAGTCAGTTTATAAAATAAAATTTAATAATTTCACGTTCCGAAATCTTAAAGCATTTCTATTGAAAAAACTAGTTTTACCACTCGGTCTTATCCTTCCGGTACTTGCGTTTTCGCAGGTGAAAAAGCGAGACACCACAAGGGTTAACGATATTGAAGAAGTCGTTTTCCAGAAAAAAGCTGTTGGAAGTACGAATGATCTTACCACAGTGAAAATATCTGCAAGGGATGCCCAAAATGTTGCCAGTGTTTCCGGAGGTCTTGAGGCAATTATTAAAACTTTGCCCTCCGTAAACAGCAATACAGAGCTGTCTTCACAATACATGGTACGTGGTGGAAACTACGATGAAAACCTTATTTACATTAATGATATTGAGATTTACAGACCATTTCTGATCAGAAACTCTCAGCAGGAAGGTCTCAGTATCATCAATCCTGATATGGTTTCTACGGTCAACTTTTCAGCTGGAGGATTCGAGCCAAGGTATGGAGACAAAATGTCTTCAGCTTTAAATATTTACTACCGTGAACCGGAGAAATCTGAAGTTTCGGGCGAAGCAAGTTTGATTGGAGGAAGACTGACCGCCGGTTTGGCTTCAAAAAATAAAAAACTGACTGCTTTATTTTCGGGAAGATACAGAAATACCAACCTGGTTCTGAATACTTTAAATGAAGACACAGATTTTAACCCGAAATATTACGATTTTCAGTCTTACATCAACTATCATTTCAACGATAAGTTATCGCTGTCGTTTACAGGATTTTATTCTAAAAACGATTACGAGATGATTCCCAAAGAAAGGGAAGTGAATTTCGGATCTGTTAATCAGCCTATAAACCTGAACGTTTTTTACAACGGCCGGGAAAATGACGCTTACAAAAATATGATGGGAACGGTTTCTCTAAACTATAAACCTTCAGAAAAGTGGAAGTTCACACTGGATAATTTCGCTTATCAGAACCGTGAAAGAGAATATTACACGATTGCCTCGAGCTATATTCTGCAGACATTTGATCCGATTACGGGCGCGCCGGTGACTTCCTACGATGTAGGTGGACAGATTGAGCATGCAAGAAATGATTTGTTTGTAAGAACCTACGGAACTCAGTTGAGAACTAAATTTTCTCCGAATGTCAATACAGATATTGAATTTGGATTTAAATTCGAAAAAGAAAATCTTCAGGATTTAACCAACGAATGGAAACTGGTGGATTCTTCTGGTTACAGCATTCCTACGCTGCCTTTTGATCCAAGATTTCCGGATACTTCAGATTTAGATTTATTCTACAGCATTTCAGGTAAAAATCACATTCAGCCGACAAGACTTTCGGCTTACGGGCAATATTCACAGAAGTTTTACTGGGGATCCAGCAGAGTTTTTGTAAATGCCGGAGCCAGAGTAGCGCACTGGAGTTTTAATAACGAAACAATTTTTTCACCGAGAGCACAGTTTGCCATCAAACCTGAATGGAATGCCGATATGTTGTTCACTTTATCGGGAGGAATTTATTATCAGGCGCCTTTTTACAAGGAAATAAAGGATCTGAATGGAGATTTTAATTCTAATATAAAATCTCAAAGATCAATTCAGGCTATCCTGAAAAACGATTACGAATTTACCTTTGAAGACAGGCCTTTTAAGCTGACTACAGAATTGTACTATAAAAAAATGGACAATCTGATTCCGTACTATATGGATAATGTGAGGATCAGATATTCAGGTAAAAATAATGCAACCGGATATGCTTATGGTGTTGATACAAGACTTTTCGGGGAATTTGTTCCCGGAATAGATTCATGGTTGTCGGCGAGTTACGCAAGAGTTTACGAAAATATTGACGGAAAAGGCAACATACCGAGACCGACAGATCAACGTTTCAGATTTGCTATGTTCTACCAGGATTATATGCCGAAATTTCCTTCAATGAGAGTCAATTTAACCCTGACTTACGCTATGGGACTGCCCAACGGAGCACCGGTTTTTACCGATCCTTACCAATATCAGAAAACTTTACCTTCATACAAAAGGGTAGATTTAGGTTTGTCTAAAGTTTTCATCGACAGAAAAGACAAGAAGAAAACATATGGATTCTGGGGTAATTTTGATGAACTCATTCTCGGAGTGCAGGTGTTTAATGCATTTAACATCAACAATACGGTTTCAAACCAATGGATTACAGATTCTAACACAAGTTTGATGTATCCGGTTCCGGTCCGTCTTACAGGAAGATTCTTCAACGCAAAACTTGAGTTTAAAATTAAATAATTTAAAATGAAAACGAAATTTTTAGTTCTTGGATTGGCATTTTGCTCTGCATTATTTTTTGGGCAGATGAAGAAAAATGCGCAGGTTTCAAAGCTTTATCAGAATTATATTGCAATTAAAAACGGTTTAGCTTCAGATGACACTTCTAAAGCGGCTGCATCAGCATCAGAATTTTTGAAAACCTTATCAGGTATCAATTCTGAAGTTCTTCCCGAAGGCAATCTCACTTTGATGAGAAATAACGCCAAGGTGATTTCGGAGTCAGATCATATTAAAGTGCAGCGTACAAAATTTAAAAATATTTCAAACCAGATGATTGCGGTTGCCAAACAATTTAAGGTGGCAGAAAAACCGGTTTACGTACAGTACTGTCCAATGGTGCAGGCCGGATGGCTGAGCAGTGAGAGCAAAATCATCAATCCGTACTACGGAAGTTCGATGCTCAACTGCGGTACAGTGCAACAGGAAATAAAGTAGAGAATTACTGTCAACATCATAAAAAGTCTGCGTCACAAGCTGTGATGCAGACTTTTTACTTTTATCAGAAGTAGTACTGCAAACTTTCTGCTGTAGCTTCAGGATACCTAAGCTTATAATTCAGAACAATAGCTCGAATGCTGACTTGAAAAAACAAAACATCCTCAGAAATTAAATTCTCTGAGGATGTTTTTTCAAGTTAAATATGATGTGAATGATGAAATTATACTGAAAGAAAAACAAAGTCTGTGCCAGCAGATTTTACTGATATCTTGTATGTTCTTTCTGTTTTACAAATCTTTTGGTGATTGGCTTCAAAAGTGCTTTGTACTTCTCTGCATCAAACAGTTGAGAATCAGTGAGTGCTTTATACGTCATCCAGACGCCAAAAGGAAATAAGATCATATTCGGAAGCCATGCTGCAAGGTAAGGATTGATTTTTCCGCCCCAGGCTGCATTTTCAAAACCAACATTGATTACATAAAAAATAATGAAAATTACAATGGCAATAATTACAGGAAGACCCATACCACCTTTTCTGATAATAGATCCTAAGCTCGCACCAATCATAAAGAAAATGATGCATGTGAAAGAGTAGGTGAGAATCCGCTGCTGATAGATGATCACTTTGTTGAAGTATTTTACACTTGGGTTCAGCTCATTGTTTTTGTTATCGAGACTGCTTTTCAGATTATCTAAACGGTTGTAGCCGTTGAAAATGAGATCGAGTTTTTTATCAGCTTTAATGGTATCCAATTTATACTGTGCTTTTACAGGAGCTTTCACTTTATTTTTATCCATATAACTCACCACCGAATTGGTTTGGGAGATCAGTTCAGAACTCATGTTGTCTGCAAGTCTTTTATTGTCTTTTTTTGCAGTTGCAATCGTTGAATTTACTTCCGTATAACTCTGGAAACGGTAATCGTCTGTTATCTGTTCTTTTTCAATCGCTTTGTTAATAATTTCACTGATGTCAAAATGAGCCGTCAGCGTATCAAATTTGATGGCCTGATCCGGTTGTTTTACCCGTACATTTTCACCTTTCCCGGCATAGCTGTCTTCAAAAACGTATCCGTTAAACAGTAAAAGTTTTAGATAAGCCTGGTTTGCTGCAGGTACAAATTCTCCCCGCTGAGCTACGATAGACTGCTGATTGTCGAATGTATTTGCTTTTTTGTGAATGAATACACCTTCTAACTTTTCGGCATTTACGCCTTCAATCTTATCAAATTTAACCATGTATCCCGGAATCTGATCAATAAATTGTCCCGGAGTAAAATTTAGTGCAGGTTTTGTCTGGGCAATATTAAAAAGCATGTTCTTTGCCTTCCGCTGAAAATCCGGAACCACATTATTGGAAAAGAAAAACAGCATAATTGCGAGGGCAGTTGCAACTCCGAAAAGTGGCATCATCACCCTTGTAAGAGAGATACCGGCTGCTTTCATGGCTGCCAGTTCGTAACGCTCACCGAACTCTCCGAAAGACATAATGCTTGCCAGAAGTATGGTAAGCGGAAGCACCATTGTAATAACGTTCACTCCCAGATAAAAAAGAAGTTTCAGGATTTGAAATGTACTTAATCCTTTACCCATAAACTGCCCCAATTGAATCCAGACAATGTTTACAATAAAAATAAAAAACAGTACACTGAATATGAAAAAGAAAGGCCCAAAGAAGGTCCTTATGATATATCGGTCTAAAATTTTAAACATGAAGCAAATTTATAAAAAAACGGAAGATTACTCCCGATAAATTATTGACTGAAATTTTATTTTCCAGAATTGTACTGTATTATCATAAAGATGCAGTATCATTTAATATAAAAACAGTTTTCATATGTCACGAATTATTACTGGCAGCAAAAATATTGATGTGAAAAATGCTGAACTGTACAACACTGCCGGTCAGCTTTTACACATATATCCACTTGAAAAATCTGCAGAAAACAAATTGGATTTAACAGAGATTACAAAAGGTAATTACATTCTGAAGGTGGTTACCAAAGATAAAACGCAGAGTTTTAAGATTATTAAAAAGTAGTTTTTTTAAAGAGAAAATGCCTGTGAAATACGCAGGCATTTTTTATTTAGATCAGTCAACTGATATCTTGTAATATCCGTTTTCTTTGGTTGAACTGATGTTTTCTACATTGAGATGATCAATTTTAAAACCGTCACAATCTCCTGTCAGTTTAGAAGCGGATACCCTAAAATTAAATGTTCTTACGGGTTCTGTGGTGAGATAAACGTTGTAATTTTTCGTTCCTTCGTATATTCCGACATTTTTCAGCAAAACCCTGTTGTCATCACGAACTTCAACTTCTATCCCTGCAAAATTTCCATTGCCGTTATCCTGTTGTACCACAATTTTGGATCCCGTGAGAGTCCCGCTCTGGATCAAATTTTCGCCGGAAGAATTTACAAATTCAAATACAGTAGGATCGGGAGCTGTGTAGCAGTCGTCTTTGCAGCTTTGCATCAATAGACTGCCCGCAAACATCAGCGTGAGTAATTGTTTCATAAAGTAATTTAGTGTTATTTAAATTTTAAAACTCCAAAAGTATTGAAATATTGTATTTAAACTCAAAAAAAATCCCGCAGTTGCGGGATTTTGTATGTTATAATTCTGTTACCAGATAGGTTTTGTATTTGTTTTTGTCGAAACTGAACATCTGAGAATCGAGTTGCTGATTTTCCTTATATTCCTGAATGGCAATCACCGCGATGTCTTTGTTGTTTCCGTACTGCTCAAGTTTCAGCATCTGTTTTTTTGCAGAATCAATGTAAATGTAAACATGTTTCAGTCCGTTTGACTTTACCGGAGTCAGTTTGATGAAATCTGCACTTACCCCATTGACTGTTTTCTTGCCGTTATAAGTCACATTGTAATCATTTCTGTAGCTCGACAGGTAATTGATCGGAGAAAACATCTGGCTGCCGGCATTCGGTTTTGCCACGGTAACCTCCATATCTTCGGTGTTGATATTGTAAATCTTGTTTCCGTCGAAAATCTGCTCCGTCTCCATGATTTTCAGTTTGTATTTATCTCCGGCCAGATAATAGATTCCAGTTTCAGTTTTGCTTACTTTTCCGTTCATTCCGCTGCCGAAAGAAAATTTAAAATAAGAATTTTTCTTTGAATTGTAATTGGCTGTAACGTCATCCAAGATTTTTTTCGATTTAGCATCGATTTTCTGAGCCTGAACTAATCCTGCATTGATGATAATTAGACCTGCAGCAGTTATTTTTAATAATAGATTTTTCATTTTTTAATTTCTGTTCTGTTCTTTAGACGAAATTTAAAGTCTTATGTTAAATTTTAATATTTATAAAACTCAAATTATTATTCATATTAAATTCAAATTTTCCTTCGAGCTTAATGAATATCTTCAGCTAGTTTCAATAAAAAGCTCAACCATTGAAAAGTCTTTTATGATTTAAAATTTTAAAACAATGTTTAAAGAAATTTTTGATTTTTTAATTCCGCAGGTCTTCCAAAAACTGTTCCAAAGAATGGAGATCACTGATGAGCACTTCTCTTGCCTTAGCTCCGTTGAAACCACCAACCAAACCGCTGGCCTCAAGCTGATCCATAATTCTTCCGGCTCTGTTGTATCCTAATTTCAACTGTCTCTGAAGCATTGAAGTAGAACCCTGCTGCGTTGAAACAATAATTCTGGCAGCCTCTTCAAACAAAACATCTTTTTCGTTCGGATCAAAAGCTCCAACGCTGCTTGCTCCGTCTTCTGAAACAAATTCAGGCAGCATAAATGCGGAAGCGTAACCTTTCTGCTCCCCGATATATTCTGCCAGTCTTTCAACCTCTGGCGTGTCAACAAAAGCACACTGAAGTCTTAAGATTTCGTTTCCGTTAAAATAAAGCATATCTCCTTTTCCAATCAGCTGATCTGCACCGGTAGAATCCAGAATCGTTCTTGAATCCACACTTGAAATCACTCTGAATGCCGCTCTTGCAGGGAAGTTGGCTTTAATCATACCTGTAATTACGTTCACAGATGGTCTCTGCGTCGCAACGATCAGGTGAATTCCCACGGCTCTTGCAAGCTGTGCCAGTCTAGCAATCGGTAGCTCAACTTCTTTCCCTGCAGTCATAATTAAATCTGCAAACTCATCCACCACCAAAACAATGTAAGGCAGATAACGGTGACCGTTTTCAGGATTTAATTTTCTTTCGCTGAATTTTTTGTTGTATTCCTTTAAATTTTTACAGAAAGCATTTTTAAGCAGATCATAACGCTGATCCATTTCAATACAGAGTGAATTTAATGTATTGATTACTTTGTTGGTGTCTGTAATAATCGCATCATCAGAATCCGGAAGTTTGGCTAAATAGTGTCTTTCAATTTTAGAATAAAGAGAAAGTTCAACTTTTTTAGGATCCACCATCACAAATTTCAGTTCGCTCGGATGTTTTTTGTAGAGTAGGGAAGTCAGAATAGCATTGATACCAACAGATTTTCCCTGTCCTGTTGCTCCCGCCATCAAAAGGTGAGGCATTTTAGATAAATCGGCCATAAAGACTTCATTCGAAATCGTTTTACCGAAAACCACAGGCAAATCCATATCTGTATTCTGAAATTTCTGTGAAGCAATTACTGATCTCATTGAAACCATAGTAGGATTTTTCCGTGGAACTTCAATACCAATCGTTCCTTTCCCCGGCATTGGCGCAATAATTCTGATTCCCAAAGCAGAAAGATTCAATGCAATATCATCCTGAAGCTTTTTAATGGAAGCTACTCTGATTCCTGCTTCCGGAACGATTTCGTATAAAGTTACTGTTGGCCCGATGGTCGCCTTAATTTCAGCAATTCCGACATTAAAGTTTTTCAGAAGTCCAACAATTTTGTTTTTATTTTCCTCAAGTTCTTCTTTGTTGATTGAAATTTCTTCGTTTCCATAATCTTTCAGAAGATCTAAAGGTGGCATCTGGAATTTAGCCAGATCTAATCTGTGATCATACAAACCATGCTTGTCAACCAAATCCTGAGACTGCCTGTCTGCATCATCCACAATGTCGATCACCGGAGCAACTTCTACTTTAAATGAAATATCGTCAACAGAATTATTAGAATTTACTTTCACATCAAAAGCATCCTGAGGAGTCGTTTTCGGAAGCGAAACAGGTGCATTCACTGGAAGATTTACAGGAGCTGAAAAGTCTATTTTCACTTCTTTTTCTTCATTGAAAGAAGTTTGATTAGGCGTAACAATTGGATCGAGCTTAGGCTCCTCAATTTTAATTTCAGGAATGATTTCCGTCTTTTTAGGAGTAGAAACAACTTCCTGAACTGTAATTTTTTGTTCTGGCTGAATCTCTTCTTCAACAGCAAGTTGCTGATCTGCTTCAAAATCTTCGTCTGAATTTGGCATCATCGCTTTTACCCGTCCGATTGTATTTTCGTTGAGAGAATCTAATTTATTTTTAATTGAGCTCGGTCTTAAATTAAATTCAAGTATAAAATATAAGGCAATGCTCACAAACAAAACAACCCACAGACCAACGGAACCAATCATTGAAACCATTGTATCCATAATCTGATATCCGTAAACACCACAAAGTACGCTTTGGCCTTTAGTTACCGCTCCAAAAAATATCGGAAGCCAGCAGATGAAAAACAGGGAATGACCGAAAGTCATCCACGGTTTAAAAATCTTCTTTTTCAGGATCATTGTACCGAAAACCACAAAGAGAAACGCCACAATAAATGCTGCAACACCAATGCTTTCATAAATGAAAATTTTACCAAGCCACTGACCCATTTTCCCGAAAATATTCGATGATTTTATGGTTTTATCAAGCAGTGCTCCTGCCTGGCTCTGGTCTGATTTCCAATTGATTAAATAGGAAATAAATGATATTGTAAGAATACCTGCAAATACGATAAACAGCAAACCAAAAAAGATTCTCGGTTTGGATAATATTTTAGATTGCTCCTGCGTAACGGGCTGTGTTTTTTGTGTTTTCTTTTCCATAGCTTCAATGTGGGCAAATTTAATGTTTTTTTAGTTTAAAGTTTTCCTTTTTGGCAAGTCAATTTTGTAGATTTTTATCTAAATTCCTGTCTCTTGTCCTTCTATTTTTACTGATAATGAGGAATTAAAATTAATTATTAAGAATGATTCCAAACAAGCTTCCCATAGGCTTTGACTGACAAAAAACAGTTTTTTTTATCTGCCTTTCGTCTAATCATCCTTATTTTTGCATGTCAAGTAAAAAATAAAATGAAGAAGTTAACAGACATACTGATTTCTACCCGAACGATGGCAGTACTTTTACTCGTATATGCCTTCTCTATGGCCTACGCCACCTTTTTAGAAAATGATTACGGAACACCAACGGCCAAAGCACTCATCTATGAAGCCAAATGGTTTGAGATGGTAATGGTTTTGCTGATCATCAATTTTTGTGGAAATATTGCAAGGTATCGTCTTTGGAAAAGAGAAAAATGGCCTGTTTTGGTTTTTCACCTTTCATTTATTTTAATTTTTATTGGTGGCGCAATTACAAGATACATCAGTTTTGAAGGTCAGATGAGCATCCGTGAAGGAGAAACGACCAATGAAATTGTTACCGACAAGCATTTCTTTAAAATTCAAATCGAAGAAAAAGGCGATATTCTTACCTATCAGGATATTCCTTATCTGATGTCACCACTTCATAAAGATTTTGAAGCCAATTACGAATTTCACAATAAGAAAATCAAGGTTGTAGCAAAAGAATATGTGCAGAGAAAAAAGGACAGTTTAATTCCTAATGCTCAGGGTGCGGAATATCTTCATTTGGTTTCTACAGCCAGTACCGGAAGACAGAATATCTATCTAAAACAGGGAGAAACAAAGTCAGTTAACGGGACTCTGGTTTCTTTTGGAAGAGCAATTGAAGGCGCTGTGGAATTTGCCAATAATGGCGGACAGTTAATGATTAAAACCCCTGTGGATGCGGCTTACATGACGATGGCAACTCAGGCTACAGGAAATACTGTGAAAGATCAGTTTCAGCCATTGGTTTTGAGAAGCTTATATACCATCAACGAATTAAAACTTGTAGTTCCTGAAGGTCTGAAGAAAGGAAACCTTATTTCCGTGGAAGGCGACAGAAAGAAAGACCAGAATGTTCCGGATCAACTGACTGTTGAAATACAGGGGCCTAAAACAAAACAGCTTGTTGATCTTTCGGTTGAAAGAGGAAATCCTGATGCTTACAAGCAGGTAACCATGGACGGTCTGAACATCATGCTTGGTTTCGGACCAAAAAAATATACAACACCATTTAATATTAAACTTGACGATTTCGTAATGGAAACATATCCTGGAAGTTCGTCTCCGAGTGCCTACGAAAGTCATGTGAAAATCATTGATGAAGGCAAAGAAACCCCTTATAAAATCTATATGAACAATGTTTTGAATTATAAAGGTTACCGTTTTTTCCAGGCAAGTTATACGCCGGACAGAATGGGAACTTTACTTTCTGTAAACCATGATTTCTGGGGAACTTTAATTTCTTATATCGGTTATGCATTTTTGTTCGGTGGGATGTTTGTAATGTTTTTCTGGAAAGGAACACATTTCTGGAAGCTTAATAAAATGCTGAAAGACATCAGCAGGAAAAAAGCGACACTGCTTCTTTTGATTCTTTTAAGCTTAGGCTTAAATGCTCAAAAAATTGACATGCACGGAACAGATGGTAGCAAAGAGCATGTACATGTGGAAGGTGATGGTCATACGCATGAAGTTGCTCCGGAACTGGCTCAGCCAAAACAAAATTCTGCAGCAGCACCTTTGACGAGCATGAGAAACATTTCGCCTGACGAAATTATTTCTAAAAATAAAATCAGCAAAGAGCACGCAGATAAATTTGGGTACCTTTTGGTTCAGAATTTTGAGGGAAGAATCGTTCCGATCAATACCGAAGCTTTGGATGTTTTGAGAAAACTTTACCAAAGAGATAAATTCAAGGGAACAGACGGGAAATTTTTAACAGCTGAGCAATGGTTTATCTCCATTAATACAGATACACCAAGCTGGACGATGGTTCCGATGATTAAAGTGGATGCGAAAGGAGGTAAGGAGCTTTTGAAACTGACAAAAGCAAATGAGGAAGGTTACACTTCATTAATGAATCTTTTCCCTACAGACGCCAACGGAAATCTTACTTATATTTTAGATGCAGAATACAATACGGCATTCCGTAAAAAACCTTCGGAGCAATCTGAATACGACAAGCAGATCATTAAAATAAACGAAAGAGTACAGATTTTTAACGGTTTCTTCAGCGGACAGTTTATGAGAATTGTTCCTGTGAAAAATGATCCGAATCATACATGGAATTCATGGTTGAACCAGAAAATGGAACCGGATCCGGAATCTCAGCAGGTGATGGGACCTTACTTTGCAGAAGTGCTTCAGGCACAGAAAACCGCAGACTGGACAAAGGCAGATGCCGAATTGAAAAAGCTTTCAGATTATCAGCAAAGGTGGGGTAAATCAGTAGTTCCTTCTCAAAATAAAGTTGACCTTGAGGTTTTTATGAATAAAACCGATATCAATTTTAAACTTTTAATTTTCTACACTTTAATTGGAGGCATTCTGTTACTTCTTGGTTTTGTTGAATTATTTAAACCTAATAAAATTTTAAACAGAATCATCAGAGGTCTTATTTATATCGGAATTATCGGATATCTGTTTCACTTTTTAGGATTAATAGGAAGATGGTACATCTCAGGTCACGCGCCTTGGAGTAATGGTTATGAAGCAATTATCTTTATCTCGTGGGTAGGTATTTCTGCAGGATTACTCTTCTATTTCGGATTCGGAAACAGTGATCAGACTGATAAAACCGGAATTAAAGTTTCTAAAAATAATTCCAATGCACTGATTCCTGCAGCAGGATATATGGTTGCAGTAATTATGATGGGATTTGCGCACGGTGCATCATCACTTGATCCTCAGATCACGCCATTGGTTCCTGTTTTGAAATCTTACTGGCTGATTGTACACGTTGCGATTATTATTTCAAGTTATGGATTCTTCTCGCTTTCAATGATTATTGCGGTAATATCTTTGGTATTTTATATTATTTCAAACAAAAGAATGTTTAAACTTCACAATGATTCTACATTAAAAGAACTTGCGATTGTAGCAGAAATGTCAACCACAATCGGACTGTTTGCATTAACGGTTGGGATGTTCCTTGGAGGAATATGGGCAAATGAATCGTGGGGAAGATACTGGAGCTGGGATCCAAAAGAAACATGGGCATTCATTTCGGTTATCGTTTACGCATTTGTTTTGCACATGAGACTGGTACCTGGACTAAGAAGCCGTTGGGCGATTCACGTGGCAACAATGTTTGCTTTCTGCTCAATGCTGATGACTTACGTTGGGGTAAATTACTATCTTGCAGGACTTCACTCTTACGCAGCAGGAGATCCTGTTCCAATTCCGGCATGGGTGTACATTGGGTTTTCTACAATGGTTGTGCTTTCAGTAGCATCATACATAAAATTTAAGGCACTGACCAAAAAATAGAAAGTTTGAAAATGTGTTTTTAAGATCCTGAAGTTTTGCTTCAGGATTTTTTTATTGATTAAAATCAGTTATTTAATTTTTATTTAGTCTAAATAGTTATTATATTTGTCATGTCAAACGGGAGCGGGTGATGAGATTAGATTTATTTTGAATTTAATTATTCTGTTTCCGAATTGTTCATATCCATATTAATTTTTCATTTTTCATGAACCGGTAATTTTTTATCGGTTTTTTTGTTGGAAATTATTCTTAAGTGTTTGATATATTCAAGTTAAATTTTATTTTTACAGAAAATAAACACAGATGAAAAAAATAATTACAGCATTTTGCATGTTGCTTTCCGTGACTGCATTTTCGCAGAAATTGTATTCTAAGATTAAAAATTCTAAAATCGACCAGGAAAGATTGAACAGTGCAAAAACCTTTGCCGGTAGCTACCTTTCAAAATGTGAAAATCAGGATTATTCAAAATTTGAGAATTTCATTTTGAGCAAAAATCTGGAAAAGAAACTGTTTGAGGACCGTGGAAAATCGTGCGAAGAACTTTTAGGCCGTAATGGTAAAATCCAGATTAAATCTTTCAATTCGGCATACAATCATGCTTATTTTAAAAACGCAGATCCCGTGGAGATGTTTGTCTTTGATATCAGTACCGAAAAGAAAAGCGAATTAAAATACATAAGTGTGTGGGTTTATCTTGACCAAAATGTAATTGGCGGAATATGGTTTTCAAAAGAAATATCACTTCAACCCAATAAAGAAAAAGATAAGGCAAAGAAAGAATCCGCTCTTTAGAAGCGGATTCAGTAGATAAATACATCTCATTTTTTTAGTTAGACAACAACAAAAAGCACAGCCGACGATGCTGTGCTTAAATTTTTATATCAAATTTAATTGCAATTTCTGAAAATGGAAAAGCAAAAAAAGTTTTCATTTCATTTTTATTACATAGTAAATTTAGGAAATAAAATAATACGCAATGTAAATTAAATGTTAAAATTCACAGGTTATCCACATTTTTTTGTGGATAAAGTTTTAATACTGTTTTTTGTGATACTTAAAAATTAAAACAGATTTCGATATGTAGAACTTTTGCTATTTACTACAGATTACAGAATGAAAGATACCCAATTCAAAAAGTAAAGAATTAGCTTTAAAATGATTGATAAGTTTGCCCATCATTTTAAATTTGCAGTAATGAAAAAACTATTTTTTTTAACCCTTTTGTCCGTGCAAAGTATTTTGGTGTTCTCTCAGGAAAGGCACAATTATCTAATTGCCCTTGGAGACACACAAATTGTTATCTCTAATAATTTTATTTTACCCCAAAAAACACTTTCCGACAAAAATGTACAGTTTATAAAAGCACTATGGAAAGATCAGGTATTTAATGTTTATGGCAAGCAACTTTCCATTACAGTTTCTGATTCATGGATACGGAATATGGCTTTTAATGAAATAGTAGCAGATTCTACAAAACTCAGACAGTATAATTTTGAAAATCTGGAGTTTCAAATTCTTAAGAATGACAGGATTTTATATTCGTGGAGAAATATAGAATCCGGTTTTAGTATTGAGGATAAAACTAATCATTTAAAGAAGAGTGAAAATTTAAAGGCTTATAAAATTTTAGATCAAATTCTGAATGAAAATGATGTGGTGAAAATCTCATTCAGAACAAATGGTGAAAACCCATTTTTGACTTGTATCTTAAATAAAGTTAAAGATAATAAGGTACCACTTGTCTGCTCCAGTATTTATAATGCCAACGGAGTTTCTTTAGAAACTTTTGTCGAAGAAGCACTTTCTCACAAGAAGCAAATCGATTATAGTTTTTACGAAGACTGGCCAAGTTTGCATTCCGCAAAATATCAGGAGCCGATTGTGAAAGTAGATGAGAAAACCAAGATTGCGATTTTCTACCGTCCAAAAAATTTTGCCAACATCAAAGACATGCTTGAGTACAGGCTTTTAGAAAATGATGAGCCCACTTCTGAGACATGGAAAAAAGCAAACGACTTTATTATTCTTCATGATTTTAAACCCGGAAAAAAATATATTCTTCAGGTAAAATATCGAGGTGAAAAAAAATATATTACAAAAGAGTTTTTCTCTGAGCCCAAATGGTTTCAAAATATTTGGTTAAAAATTTCATTTGTCATTTTTGTAATAGCTTTATCTGGTTTTATATTTTTATTTCTTAAAAACAAAAGAATGAAGAGATTACAAAGAGAGCAGAAAGCAAAACTTCAGTTTATGTCTGCTCAGCTTAATCCTCATTTTTTATTTAATGCCTTAAATTCAATACAGGGTTTGATAAACTCAGGAAATGTAGAAAAATCTAATGTCTATCTAACTGATTTTTCAAAGCTGATGCGGTCTATTCTGGATTTTAGTGATAAAGATTCAATCCCTCTTTCATTAGAAATTAAAGCATTAAAGCATTATATTTCTTTAGAACAGCTTCGTTTTTCTTTTAATTTTGACTATCATATTGACGATGGAATTTCTGAATCTTCAACTGAAGTTTTACCCTTGCTTGTGCAACCTGTTTTAGAAAATTCAATACGACATGGTATTTCTATTTTAAACGAAAACGGAAAACTTTCGTTTAAAGTTCTTAAAAATGACGGCAATTTAATTTTTGAGATAACAGACAATGGAAAAGGTTTTGAGGCTGACCAAAAATTTACAGGAAAAGGGATCAGTCTTACCAAAAACAGGATTGCACTATTTAATTCATCCTCAGATAAGGTGAAAATTGATTATCTTGTAGAATGTAATAATGGTACAACAAAGACAGTAATAATTTATAAAAATTTATTAAGTAATGATTAAAGCAATCATTGTAGATGACGAGAAAAATGCAGTAGAAAACTTAAAACTTATTCTGGAAAAAAAATTCCCAAACGAAGTTGCCATTTTTGCCACAGCAAACAGTGCAGATCAGGCTTATGATGTATTTCTACGATATTCTCCTGACCTGATTTTTCTTGATATTGAAATGCCCGTAAAAAATGGTTTTGAACTTTTAAAAACGTTGGGTCATTATGATTTCGAAGTTATTTTCGTAACTGCTTTTTCTCAATATGGTATAAATGCTGTGAAATTTTCTGCTTTAGATTATGTACTAAAACCTATTGATTTCAATGAACTGGAGATAGCTGTTCAAAAAGCAAAAAAAAGAATTGCAGAGAAAAAGGTTAATAGTTCTTTAGAAAATCTTGTGGAATATTTAAAACATGAAAATGATAAATCAAATCATAAAATAGCAATATCTTCTCTGAAAGAAATACATTTTGTTGCAGTAAATGAAATTATTCGCTGTGAAAGTTCTAATAGTTACACCACGATTGTTATTGAAAATCAGGAACAGATTGTCTCTTCCACTTCTTTGTTTGAGTATCAGAGCCTTTTAGAAAAATATGGATTTATCCGCTGTCATCAATCCCATTTGGTGAATAAAAACTTTATTAAAAGCATCAAAAAATCTGAAGGAAATATACTTTTGCTGACAAATAAAGATGAGATTCCAATGTCGAGAGACAAAAGAAAACTGGTAAAAGACCAATTTAATATATAGCAGGAATTTTAGAAAATTCCTGCTATAACTTCTCCGCCACATACTTTGCCGTATGCGACTTTTCATTTTTTGCCAGTTCTTCCGGAGTTCCCGTAAATACGACTTCACCACCGTGTTTTCCTGCATCAGGGCCGATGTCTACGATGAAATCGGCACATTTGATAATGTCAGGCTGATGCTCAATGACAATCACAGAATGTCCTAAATCAATCAAGGCCTGCAATGACTTCAGTAATTTTTGAATATCGTGAAAATGCAGTCCGGTAGACGGTTCGTCAAAAATAAACAGGGTTTTGTCATTGGTGACACCTTTCACAAGGAAAGAAGCGAGTTTTACTCTCTGAGCCTCACCACCGGAAAGGGTAGAAGAGCTCTGCCCAAGCTGAAGATACCCCAAACCAACTTCCTGAAGCGGCGTGAGTTTCGTAACGATTTTGTCTTCTTTATTTTCTTTAAAAAATTCCAGCGATTCATCAACGGTCATGTGAAGGATGTCTGAAATGTTTTTTTCATCAAACTTCACTTCAAGAATTTCGTTTTTAAAACGGGTTCCTTTGCAGGTTTCACATTCCAGTTCAATGTCAGCCATAAACTGCATTGAAACGTTGATTACGCCTTCTCCTTTACACTCGTCACATCTTCCGCCATCAACGTTGAAAGAGAAATGTTTGGGCTTGTAACCCATCATTTTAGACATTTTCTGCTTGGCAAAAAGATCTCTAATGTCGTCGTAAGCTTTCAGATAGGTTACAGGATTGGATCTTGAAGATTTCCCGATAGGATTTTGGTCAATCAGTTCAATATTTTTGATCATTTTTAAAGGAAATTCCACGGAATCGTAGTCTCCCTTTTTTCCGCCCATTCCCAGCTGGATCTGAACTTCTGTGGTCAGAATTTCTTTCATTAAAGTAGATTTTCCGCTTCCCGAAACACCTGTGATCACCACAAGATTTTCCAGAGGAATATCTACATCAATATTTTTAAGATTATTCTGTCTGGCACCTTTAATATGAATATATTCTTTCGCTTTTCTTCGCTTCTTCGGAACTTCAATTTCAAGTCTTCCGGTAAGATATTTTGAAGTTAAAGTGTCGGCATCTTTCAGTTCTTTATAATCGCCTGCAAAAACCAGTTCACCACCTAAATATCCAGCTTCAGGACCGATGTCTATGATGTAATCTGCTGCTTTCATCACGTCTTCATCATGTTCTACAACGATTACAGTGTTTCCGAGGTCACGCAGATTTTTCAGAACGCCAATTAAATTTTCTGTATCTCTGGAGTGAAGTCCGATAGAGGGTTCATCCAAAATATAAATCGATCCAACCAAAGAACTTCCTAAGCTTGTAGCCAAATTAATTCTCTGGCTTTCACCTCCGGAAAGGGTGTTGGATGTTCTGTTTAAAGTTAAATATCCTAAACCGACCTTCAGCAAAAATGCAATTCTGGTCGTGATTTCATACAAAAGTCTTTTAGCAACTTCTTTGTCGTGATCAGATAATTTTAAGTCTTCAATTAGTGGGAAAAGTTCATCCAGAGGAAGCTCAATCATCGACTGAATGTTGTGGCCGTCGATTTTCACCCAGGTTGTTTCTTCTCTCAGACGCAATCCTTCACAGGTCGGACAAAGCGTTTTGCCACGGTAACGGGAAAGCATCACTCTGTACTGGATTTTATACAGATTTTCCTCCAGCATTTTAAAGAAATTATTCAAGGAAGGGAAAGTACTTTTTCCGTCGCCTTTCCAGAGGAAGTTTTTCTGTTCCTTCGTTAACTGATGGTAAGGCTTATGAATAGGGAAGTCGCCGGCTTTTTTAATGAAATCTTTTTTCCATTCGCTCATTGTTTCTCCTTTCCAAGACGCTACTGCATCTTCGAAAAGCGATAAAGCTTTGTTGGGAATCACCAGATCTTCATCTATACCAATCACTTTTCCATAACCTTCACAAGTTGGGCAGGCTCCGAAAGGATTATTGAAACTGAAGAAATGAACGTTGGGTTCAACAAATTCAATCCCGTCGAGCTCAAATTTATTTGAAAATTCTTTTACTTTTCCGGACTCCGTATTTTTCAGGGCACAATATCCCCGACCTTCATAAAATGCCATCTGAATGGAATCTGCCAATCGCTGAAGAAAACTTTCATCCTCCTCATACGAGAAACGGTCGATCACAAGATTGATGACCATTCCTTTTTCAGGAGTGAATCCGAAACTTTCCAAATCCTCAATTCCGGCAACATTTCCGTTGATCTCGAGTCTTGTGAATCCTGCTAATTTTAAAACATTTAAAGTTTCTTTAAAATTTTCAGCGTCAAAATCCAAAGGAGCCGTCAGTAAAAATGCAGTATCTTTTTTAGCCGATTTTATATAATCGATTACGTCGGAAACCGAATCTTTTTTCACCTCTTCCCCTGAAACCGGAGAAAAAGTTCTTCCGATTCTGGCAAAAAGAAGCTTCATATAATCGTAAATTTCAGTAGAAGTTCCCACCGTAGACCTCGGATTAGACGAAATTACTTTCTGCTGAATAGCGATGGAAGGTGCAAGCCCTTTTATATCATCGATTTTTGGTTTTTCAAGTTTACCCAAAAACTGTCTTGCGTAAGAACTGAGACTTTCCACATACCTGCGCTGTCCTTCGGCATAGATAGTGTCGAAAGCCAGTGAAGATTTTCCGCTTCCCGAAACCCCTGTAATCACGATGAGCTTATTTTTAGGAATAAGAACGTCAATGTGCTTCAGATTGTTAAGGTGTGCATTTTTTACGAAAAGTTGTTTTTTTATATCGATATCCGGAGTTGTAGCCATAGTAAAATTGTGACCGACAAAAATACGAAATTCTGAGTAGTAAATTTAAAAGATTTTGTAATAAAACCTTTGGTTCCCCAAAATACTGTTCGCAAAAATTTCTTTAAAAGTGAATGGTTTTTTAAAGTTTATTTTAATTTTTGTCTTAATTTAGTTTTAACTGCAAAATTAAAATTGATGTCCAAAAACAACTGACAACATTGGCTGTAAAAATAAACAGTGGTTTTATTCAAAATGATTCAATATGAGTTTTAAAAGATTTTTGTTTCTCTGCGTACTTACCTTTCAGTCAATACATTCGCAAAATAAATATGATAATGCAGCGCTTAAAATTGATTATCAGATGATTATCTCAGATGATCAGGGCGATAACAACGGGACTGACGTGCGACATTCTTATGACTTCATTCTTTTATGTAATGCGGTAAAATCAATTTACGCAAATAGTGGATTGCAAAATTATTATGAATTTATCCGAAAAAGCAGAAGTAACAGACAGGCACCAAGCTTAGACAAAAGTATGTATCCAAAATCTAAGAGCAGCGTATACAAAGATGGTGAAAGTGTAGTTGTAACTTTGCCGGTGGGAAATAATCTGTATAGTTTTAATGAGCCTGAATTGAAATGGGAAATAGTTTCAAATGAAAGAAAAGAGATTTTAGGAAATCTGTGTTTAAAGGCAAAGGCAATTACAGATACAGGCAAATTATATTATGCATGGTATTGTCCCAAAATTCCAATTCCTGAAGGACCATTTCGTTTTAAAGGACTTGCGGGATTAATTTTGGAAGTACATAACGAAGACAGAAGCCTGATCATCGAGGCAACTAAAATAGAAAAATCAAACGGTATTATTGAGCCAATTGCTTACATAAATACAGTACATTTAAAAGAGAAAGCTGATTTTATAAAAAAAAGATCAGAATATATTGACAATCCTAATGCTGATAAGTTTTCTTCACCTTACAAAGCTTACACCCTTGACGGAAAGGAGATAAAAGTTGACAAACGAAAGTCACTAAAGTTAAATGAAAATATTCTTTTAGATTAAAGCATTAATTATTAATGTACACTAATAATAAAATCCACTTTGCAAAAAGTGGATTTTTATATTTCAAAATAAATTTATCGTATTACTGATCAGCAAAATTTAAAATTATTTTAAAGCAAATTTTACAAAATATATTATGATAAGTATCATTTTTTGGTCTGATTGAAGTCTGCTAATTTTGAACGCTTCAAACTAAACTATACAAACTATGATCAGAAAACTGATTACCCTTTCTGCTGCTTCCCTGTTTTTTTCGGTTTCAGCTCAGGAAAAATCTGCGGAAATTGATTCTGTAGAGATTCAGGGCAAATTTATTGCAACACCGTACAAATCTGCCAATCAGAATATATCAGTGATTACAAAAACTGATATTCTGGCTTCACCGGCTAAAAGTATCGATGAAGTTCTTCAGTTGATTCCGGGAATGGATGTCAGAAGGCGTGGAGCCAACGGTGTGCAGAGTGATGTGAGTTTCAGAGGCGGATCATTTGAACAGATGCTGATTTTGATCAACGGAATCAGAATGAATGACTCTCAGACAGGTCATAATTCTTTAAATATCCCTTTAGATCTGGATGACGTGGAAAGAATTGAAGTAATAAAAGGCCCTGCAGCAAGACGTTTCGGACAAAATGCCTATGCCGGAGCTGTTAATATTATCACCAAAGCAGAACCCGGAAAAAGAGTTAAGATCAGTGCAGAAGCCGGAGATTATGAAACGTACGGAATGGGACTTAATGCCAATTTCGGAAACGAAAAATTCTCAAATTTACTTCAGGTGAACAGTAATTCCTCGCAAGGTTACCGTTACAATACAGATTATGAGATACGCAACGCATACTATCAGAATCAGCTTAAAATAAAAAACGGAAGTTTAAGACTTCAGGCCGGAATTTCGGAGAAAAAATTCGGAGCCAACGGTTTTTACTCATCTCCCGCAGCAACAGAGCAGTATGAAGAACTGCAGGCTTCCATAGTGAGTTTAGCGCATCAGCAGAGCTTTGGAAAATTTAAATTAAATTCAAATGTTTACTGGCGGAGAGGGCAGGATATGTATGTTTTCAACAGAGCAAAGCCGGAAATCTACAGAAATATGCACATCGGAAATAATGTAGGTGGAGAAGTCAATACAAGCTATACTTCAGGTTTGGGAACTACTGGTTTGGGTGTGGAACTGAGAAAAGAATTCTTGGCAAGTAATAATCTTGGGCACCGTGAAAGATTCGTTACGCAGGTCTTTTTTGAACACCATTTTTCGTTCTTTGATAAAAAATTAAACATCAGTCCGGGAGCTTCGTGGGCAAATTACTCCACAGACGGGAACTTTTTCTATCCGGGAATTGACGTAGGATATACTTTTCTTGAAAACAGTAAAGTGTATGGAAATATTTCCAGAGTTCACAGAGTTCCTACATTTACAGATCTGTACTATGTAAGTAAAACCGAGCAGGGAAATATGAATCTTTTGCCTGAGAATGCTATTTACGCAGAAATCGGTTATCAGTATCAGACTAAAAATATTTTAGCCAAAGCCAGCGGATTTTTAAGGGACGGAAACAACACCATCGACTGGACAAAAATAAGTCTTACAGATCCTGTTTGGTACGCAAAAAATGTGGGTGACAGTAACGTGAAAGGAATTGAACTGGAACTTGATCACAAAGTAACAGACTGGATGAGATATACAGTGGGCTATACTTTTCTCGAAAATAAACTGAAAAATACTGAATCTGTTTTTGCAAGATACAATCTCGACAATCTGAAACATCAGTTTGTGGGAAAACTTCAGAACCATTTTCTGAAATATTTCACCAACGAACTGGTGTACCGTTACAACGAAAGACTGAATTTCGGAAGCTATCAGCTCCTGGATGAGAAATTGACTTTTACCAAAAATGATCTTTCTGTTTACATTCTCGTTAATAACGTTACCAATACAAAATATACCGAAACCTTCGGTGTACCGATGCCTCAAAGGTGGTTTCATCTTGGTTTCACATATCAGCTTAATTTTAGATAATTGTTAATAATAATTTAATATGAATTAAATGTTAATTAATCTAATTTTGCAAAAATTTTTTTAGATGAAATTCTTTGTCGGTCTGGGTTTGATTTTAGGATTAGGTTTTGCAAATGCACAGGAACATATTTCCAGTTTTAATGCAATAACGCTGACATATAAATTTCATCCGAAATTTTTCCTTTACGCAGAAACTCAGATGCGTGGAATTGAAGAGTATGATTACCCCGATTATTACGAGATAAAGGGTGGTTTAGGTTATAATTTAACCAAAACCCATAAGCCTTTCCTCGGTTTGGGAAGATATGCGACATATAAAAATCATACAATCAGCCGCGAAGAATTCAGGGTTTGGCTTCAGGATGTTATTGATTTCAAAAAAGGGTCTTTCAAATTTGAAAACCGTTTCCGTGCTGAGAAAAGCTGGTTTTACGATCCTATAAAAGATATCAGATCCGAAAGGATGAGATACCGTTACCGACTCAACGTTACACTTCCTCTTAATGCAAAATCAGTAAAACCGGGAACTGTATTTGCCAATGTATATGATGAAATTTTTCTGGTAAGTCCGAACAAACCGACTTTTGCAAGAAACAGAGTCTATGGCGGCCTTGGCTACCAGATTGACGAAAACTTCGGAATGCTTGCCGGTTATCTCTGGCAGAGAGAATTTGAGGCTGCTGGCAACAAAAATGTACATTTCGTATATTTTGCCCTGAACATCAACATTGATGATACGGATAATAAACAGAAAACCTATCATTTCCCCGGAGCAGATTAATTTTAATTCCAAAAAATATAATATAAGCTAAAAAGCTAATAATCGGTGATTATAAGTCTTTTTGCTTATATTTTTTTTTAAACCTTATTTCAAAAACTACATTACATTAGATCTCAATCTCGAAATAATTTCAGGACTCCGAATATAAAATCCCCACATCTTACATCTCAACGGCTCAAATCTCAAATCTCAAATCTCAAACATCAAATTTCAAATCATATAAATAAGCAAAAAAGCTAATAATCACCATTTATAAGGGTTTTTGCTTATATTTTTTATTTATAAGGAATAATGCTTATATTTGCAAAATGATAGCGGTCATCACTGGTGATATTATTAATTCTCAACATGCAGACACTGAAGTTTGGATTACCAAACTAAAAAATCTCCTTGCAAAATGGGGAAACAGTCCACACACATGGGAAATTTACAGAGGAGATGAGTTTCAGATCAAATGCAGTATCGATGACGTTTTCTGGCGTTTCTTAGCCATTAAATCTCTCATAAAAAGTCAGGAAAATTTAGATGTAAGAATGGCGATTGGTATTGGTGAAGAAAATTTCTCATCAGAAAAAATCACAGAATCCAACGGTACCGCCTATGTAAATTCAGGAAGACTGCTCAATGACCTGAAATCTGACGGTCATACCGTATCCATCAAAACTTCAAACGATTCTTTAGACAGAGACCTTAACATTCTGTTGAAATGGTCATCTAAAGACTTTGACAGCTGGACGATGGCGACCTCAGAAATTATTCACGAAATGATCATCAATCCGGATAATACCCAGGACGATCTTGCCAAAAAATTTACGATTTCGCAATCTTCTGTAAGCCAGAGGCTGAAACGTGCCAACTACGAACTTATCGTAGAGACCAACCAGTATTTTAAAAAGAAAATTTCAGAATTATAAGATGATTTTTATTCAACTCATATTGGCACATCTACTCGGAGATTTTATTCTTCAGCCAAATTCCTGGGTTTCAGATAAAGAAAACAGAAAACTGAAGAGCAAATATCTGTACCTTCACGTTCTGATTCACACCGTATTAAGTTTTATTTTCCTCTGGGATCTTGATTTATGGTGGATTGCAGTACTGGTAGGGGTTTCCCATTTATTCATTGATGCAGCTAAGCTCTATTTTCAGAATATTAAAACCAAAAAAATATGGTTTTTCACCGATCAGGCACTTCATGTAGCTGTAATTGGCGGAGTTTCTTTTTATTTTAATGAATTTGATTTCGGTTTTCTGAAAGATGAAGAATTTTTAAAAGTGTTAATGGCAGCCTTATTTTTAACGTCGCCGGCTTCAATCTTCATTAAGTTATTATTATCATCGTGGACACCCGTAAATGAGCAGACCGGAAGTCTACAAACCGAATCTTTATCCAATGCCGGAAAATATATCGGAATTTTAGAGCGTCTGATGGTGTTCACATTTATCACGGTAAATCACTGGGAAGGCGTAGGCTTTATGGTTGCGGCAAAATCTGTTTTCAGATTCAGCGATCTTGCACAGGCAAAGCAGCGAAAGCTTACAGAATATGTATTGATCGGTACACTGCTGAGTTTTGGACTGGCTGTTTTAACAGGAATTTTAATTAAGTAAAATAATATAAATCTAACTATAACCGAAAACCTTTGATTCAAGGTTTTCTAAAGTAAAAAAAAGTAAAAATTATGAGTCAAAAGCTAGAAATGTTGTATGAAGGGAAAGCAAAACAAGTATTTGCAACAGATAATCCTGAAGAAGTTGTAGTACGTTTCAAAGACGATGCAACAGCATTTAATGCTCAAAAAAGAGGATCTGTAGATTTGAAAGGCGAAATGAACAACGCTATCACTACGCTTATTTTTGAATATTTAAATGAAAAAGGAATTGAAACTCATTTCATCAAACAGATAGACGAAAGAGAGCAGCTGGTAAAAAAAGTATCAATTATTCCTTTGGAAATGGTGGTAAGAAACTATTCTGCAGGAAGCATGGCACAGAGATTAGGTGTGGAAGAAGGAATTAAATCTCCGGTAACCATCTTCGATATCTGCTACAAAAAAGACGAATTGGGAGATCCGCTTATCAACGATCACCACGCAGTTTTCTTAGGTGCAGCTACGTATGAAGAGCTTGACGAAATGTATGAATTAACTTCAGACATCAACGAAATTCTAATCGATCTTTTCGACAAAATGAACATCATTTTGGTTGATTTCAAAATTGAATTAGGTAAAACTTCAACAGGCGAAATTATTCTTGCTGACGAAATTTCTCCTGATACCTGCAGACTTTGGGACAAAGATACGATGAAGAAACTGGATAAAGACAGATTCAGAAGAGATCTTGGTGAGGTAACTGAAGCTTACGTGGAGATCTACAACAGACTGAAAACTGTACTTAACAAGTAATTATGAGGAGTGCTGGATGTTGGATGTGTAATGATTTTCACCCAACACCCGACATCTGACATCCAACAAATTTAGAAAAATAGAAATGAAAAGTTTAGACATTCATAAAAGTGAATATTTAAAACAGTTTGAGACTCAAACCTACGGAAGAAATCTCTTCAGAACGCAGGAAGAAGAAAGACTGGATGCTCCGAATGAGGAGTGCGGTATCTTCGGAATGTATTCTGATAATGATCTCGACACGTTTTCTCTTTCCCAGTTCGGGCTTTTTGCGCTTCAGCACAGAGGTCAGGAAGCTTGTGGTATTTCTGTTCTTAAAGATGGAAAAATTACCAACATGAAAGATGAAGGTTTGGTTTTGGATGTTTATAAAGAAATTCAGGAACCTGAGACTTTTATGGGAAATTCTGCAATCGGTCACACAAGATATACGACTGCAGGAGACAAAAAGAAATATAATTTTCAGCCATTTTTTGCGAAAAACGAATATGACCAGATTATACTTTCGATCGCTCACAACGGTAATTTAACCAATGCGAGAGAGCTGAAAACGGAACTGGAAGCTGAGGGCGTTGTCTTCAGAGCAACTTCAGATTCTGAGGTTATTTTAAGATTAATTCAGAAAAATCTTGATCTTGGACTTCGCGGAGCAATCAAAGCGACGATGGAGAAAATTGAAGGAGCGTATTCAGTTGTGGGAATGACGAGAAATAAATTTTTCGCTTTCAGAGATTTCAACGGGATCAGACCTTTGGTTTTGGGAGCAACCAGCGAAAATTCTTACGTTGTGGCTTCCGAATCTGTGGCTTTGGATGCTGTGGGAGCTCAGTACGTACGTGATATTCTGCCTGGAGAAATTGTTTACACAAGCGAAAATGAACCAGGAAAACTTCATTCTTATATGGCCGATGAAGCCAAAGGAAAACAGAGAATCTGTTCATTTGAATATATTTATTTTGCAAGACCCGATTCTTCTCTGGAAAACATTAATGTTTATGAAATCAGAGAAAAATCTGGTGAGAAAATCTGGGAGCAGGCGCCTGTAGAAGCTGATATCGTTATTGGCGTTCCTGATTCCGGAGTTCCGGCTGCGATTGGCTTTTCTAAGGCTTCGGGAATCCCTTTCCGTCCTGTTTTGATTAAAAACAGATACATTGGCAGAAGTTTTATCGTTCCTACTCAGGAAATGAGAGAAAGAATTGTCAACCTGAAACTGAACCCTATTATTTCTGAAATCAAAGGGAAAAGAGTAGTGATCATTGATGATTCCATCGTTCGTGGAACTACTTCTAAACGTTTGGTTAAAATTTTAAAAGAAGCAGGTGTAAAGGAAATTCACTTCAGAAGTGTTTCTCCACCAATTATCGCACCGTGTTATTTAGGAATTGATACACCGTCAAAAGACGATTTGATTTCTGCAAATATGTCTACAGAGCAGTTGAGAGATTATCTTGGTGTAGATTCTCTTGAATTCTTGAGCACAGAAAATTTAAAGGTAATTTTAGGTTCGTCCAATCACTGCTTTGGATGTTTTACAGAAGAATATCCTGTTGCGAAGGGAGAGGAGATAGAATTATTCAGCTAAATTTATTTTAAAATAAATAAAAAGGTCAGATTTCATTACGAAACCTGACCTTTTTTTTTCTTGAAACTAAGATTTTTTATTATTAAAACTTATAGTTCAGACCTAACTGAAATCCTCTGTTTTTATTGATGTTTTTCTGATCATCGTTTGCCACGTCAGAGTTATTGGCAATATTTGTGAAACTGCTTACAAAACGTGCATTGATACCTAGATTTGGAGTGAAGTAATATCCAAGACCAAGACCCATCCCAACATTGAATTTTTTGATATCATCTTTGTTGATAGATTCAGATGCCGACTGTGTCTGTGTTACTGTGTTTCCGGCCGTCGTCGTTGCAATAGTCTGCTCACCTTTGTTTTTACCATCCAGAAAATAACTGAATTCCGGACCAGCTTCAATATAAAAATTGTCTGCCGGTTTCATCTGAAGCATCAACGGTACTGAAATGTAATTCAGTGACGTAGTAAAATCTCTTTTAGTTCTTATTGTGCTTGTTCCTGCAGTAACTTCTGTATCAGAAACAACGCTTTTTGCACCCATCTGACTGTATAAAACCTCGGGTTGTAATGCAAATTTTCTTGATAAAGGAATATTAACAAAAGCACCCGCTAAAAATCCTAATTTTTGATTATTAATACTTGCTTTCTGCTCGCTGAACTGGTTGGTGGTAGCAGCTCCTTTTATACCGAATCTCACAGGTTCTTTTACTTTGATCTGCTCTACAGAAACTTTTTCCGTTTCCTGTGCAAATGCTAATGAGCCTGCTGTAACTGCTAATCCTAAAAATAACTTCTTCATAATCTTCTATATTGAATATTTTTTTCAGCTTTAAATTTAATGCTGAACAATTAATTTTTGATTGGTGTGAGGCATGAATTTATTGTGGCGATCTTAACTTTTAAATCACCGCAACATGCCAAAAAATAAGAGGTTGGATTTCTTATACAAAAACCCAACCTCTTGCTATTGAATTAAAATTTGTTTAAAAAACGGTTGCGTATTAGAATTTAAATGCTAAACCAACCTGGAAGTTGTTGTTTCTGATAGCATCAGAACCGCTTGGTCTGTCTTTAGCAACATCTGTTACACCTGCAACGTATCTTGCTGTAAGTCCGATGTTATCTGTGAAATAATATCCTAAACCAATTCCTACACCGAAGTTGAATGTATTCAGGTTATCTTTGTCGATATCATCTGTGTAACTAGCGTTGGTAGTAGAAGTGTTTGATCCTGTAGTTACAGTCGTCGTTCTGTCACCTTTGTTTTTAGCACTTAACATAAATCCGAATTCCGGACCTGCTTCAATGTAAAAGTTTGGTACAAAGTTATATTGGAACATCACAGGTACTGTTAAATAATCAAGATTTGTAGAGTAGGATTCAACATTTCTTGTTGTAACGCCAGCGATAGTATACTCGTCTCTGCTCTCGATTTTAGCACCTAACTGGTTGTACAAAAGCTCTGGCTGAATGCTGAATGATTCTGCTACAGGAATATTTGCGAAAACACCTGCGTTAAAACCGATTTTCGATTTCTGATCTTCTAAACCAGCATCTTTAGACAGTGAAGCAACGTTCATACCTGCTTTCAGACCAAATCTCACTGGAGACATAGATGATCCTGTACTTGGTGTAGTCTGTGCAAATGCCAATGTTGTTGACAAAACTGCAATTCCTAAAATTAACTTTTTCATAATTTTAAATTTTTAAATATTTTACTAATTTCTATTTCTAAATTGTGTTATCTTTTTTAACAAGACGTGTGGATTCTTTCAAATACTTTGCCAACAATTATTTTTTTTCTGGCTCAAAATAAAATAGCCACTCGCTTTCGCGAATGACTATTTATATAATTATCTTTAAATCAATTATTTAAGTAAATGAAAATTGATATGCTTCGAATAATAGTTTATGATTTAAATCATATTTAAACTTTAAATCAAGGTTAAAATCCGCTCAGTTTTTTGTAAAAATTGATTGATTTTTGAATATTTTCAGTACTGCATTCATGATCAAACACACATGAACCAATTCCTGTGAGCAGAGAAAAATTGATTTTGGCATCAGCATTCTTTTTGTCGTTCAGTAAAAGATTAAAAATATCTTCTTCTTTAAAGTTATTTAAATCTATAAAACAGAAATGCTTCTGAATATTTTCAATAATTACTTCTGACTCTTCTTTTGAAATCAAACCTTCAAGATAGGAGAGATGGCTTTCACAGATCATTCCCAGCGCGACAGCTTCACCATGAAGAATAGGATTTTCGCTTTGGAGACATAAACTCTCAATAGCATGACCAATGGTATGACCGAAGTTTAAAGTTTTTCTCACATTCTTCTCATTAATATCAGCGTTCACCACCTCCTGTTTTATCTCCATAGACTGTTGAATAAAAGGTTCTATTCCCAATGCATCCACTTCATGGAGCTGAATTAAATCCTCCCAGTGCTTTTTATCGGCGATCAAACCGTGTTTCAGCATTTCTGCAAAACCACTTTTCAGTTCTTTTGCCGGAAGCGTTTCTAAGAATTTAGGATAAACATAAATCTGCTCCGGGAAAGAAAATGTTCCCACCATATTTTTATAATGCATCAGATCAATTCCCGTTTTTCCACCTATAGAAGCGTCGCACATGGCCAGTAAGGTCGTTGGTATGTTGATAAACTGAATTCCTCTTTTATAGGTAGAAGCTACAAAACCGCCCAAATCTGTAATCACCCCACCGCCGAGATTGATGATAAGTGCTTTTCTGTCGGCCTTCATCTCTGTAAGAATTTCCCAGAGCTGATTGACAGTCTGAATATTTTTCATTTCCTCGCCCGCCTCAATTTCAAGGATTTCAAAGGATATTTCGGTTTCTAAATTTCCTAAAAATAAAGGAAGACAATATTCGTGTGTATTCTCATCCACCAGAATAAAGATTTTGCTGAATGATTTACCGCTTAAATATTGATTGATTTGCCGGAAACTTTCGTCTAATAAAGTAATCATCGTATGATTTTTTGATAATTAATAGCTGTACTAATCTACAAAGTTATGATTCTTAATTTCTAACTCGTAACTAAATTACTATCTTTGCAAAAATATTTAGAATGAGCAGAGACAACAATAATTCGGGGAGACCTAAAAAACCTAGATCTTCAACAAGAAATTCAGACAGTCCTCGTGCTTCAAGATCAGGAAATCCAGGATCAGAACCTTTCAAAAAATCTTTCCCTAAAGCAGGTGAAAGAAATTCTGATTCCAGAAAAAGTTCAGGTACGAGCTACCAGGACAGAATGGATAAGAAATTCGGAAAAACGGAACAGAAAGATTTTATTACCAATCCAGGTGAAGATAAAAAACCTTTCAAAAAAGCTGCACCGGGAAGAGGTGGCAGCAGACCTAAAAGTTTTGACGCCAGAGATAAATACGAGAGAGGAAGCCTGAAATACGGAAGAAGACCCGGAGCTGAAGGCAATGAGGATAAAAATAAATCATTTGTTCAGAAAAGAAGACTGAGCAAGATTGATAAAGATATCCATAAAGATACCATCCGTCTCAATAAATTTATCGCCAATTCAGGAATCTGCAGCAGAAGAGAGGCCGATGAGCTTATTACTCAGGGCCTGGTGGAAGTAAACGGTAAAGTGGTTACAGAAATGGGTTATCAGGTTCAGAAAGTTGATAAAGTTGTTTTCGACGGACAGAACATCACTCCCGAGAAACCGGTTTATGTGCTTTTGAATAAACCAAAAGGATATATTTCAACCACAAAAGACGACAAAGCGAGAAAAACGGTGATGGATTTGGTGGCAAACGCTTCGCCTTACAGAGTTTTCCCTGTCGGAAGATTGGACCGTTCTACTACCGGAGTTATTCTTTTGACGAACGATGGTCACATGACGAAAAAGCTGACACATCCTTCATTTGATGCCAAGAAAATTTATCATGTAACATTGGATAAAAAACTGACGAATGAAGATCTGAAACTAATTGCAGAAGGAATCCGTTTGGATGAAGGTATTGCAGAAGTAGACCAGATATCTTTCATTGAAGGTAAACCAAGAAATGAAGTAGGAATTGAGATTCACATTGGCTGGAACCGTGTAATCAGAAGGATTTTCCAAAGATTAGGATATGAAGTGGAGGCCTTAGACCGTGTAATGTTTGCAGGTTTAACCAAGAAAAACATCAAAAGAGGACACTGGAGAATTCTTACGGAACTGGAAGTGAACAACCTTAAAATGCTTTAATTTTATTGAAATTAAATATCAAAACTGTCTCAGCTGAGACAGTTTTTTTT
>NZ_LMQH01000011.1:1389261-1397492 GCF_001424105.1 Chryseobacterium sp. Leaf394
CCTGATTTTTAGATTAAATTTTCCTTCATCCTGAATTTTGGGGATTTATTTTAGAGTTAAATCATAATTATCAGCCTGAAAACCGATTGCAAAACAGTAAATTGTTTCTTATTTCACAAAAAAAATCTGTTTTTAATATCATAAAATCATGTTATATTAAAATTTTATATTTATTTCTGAATTTCGTTTTAATCTATTGTAAATGAATGTTTTCAAATCTGTTTTAATCATTAATTTCATACGAAGCTTATCATATTTTTTATTCAATTAATATCATCATTTTACGATATATAACCTATTGATAAACAATACATAATTGATTTTAATTTTTTTAATGACTCTGAATTTTTATATTTGTGAGATTACGAAATTGTTAACTTCATCCATGATCCCAAATTTTATACATACTTATGTTTCGGTAGACTGCGTTGTCTTTGGTTTTGATAACGAAAACAGGCTCAATATCCTTTTGGTACAAAGGCATTTCGAAGATATTCCCAACGAACAGCACAGAAAGCTCCCAGGAAGTCTCATTATGAACAATGAAGGGGTAGATGACGCTGCACAGAGGGTTTTGACAGAACTGACAGGTATTAAAAAGATGGTTTTAAAACAGTTTAAATGCTTCGCAGATCCCGGCAGAGCCAGCGAAAAGGATGTGAAATGGATGGACAAAGAATACAACCATCACATTGACAGAATTATTACCGTTGCCTATCTTTCTCTCTGCAAAATAGACCGGAAAATCAACAGCAGCAAGTATGAAACAGTAGACTGGTTTCCGGTAGACAAGGTGCCTGATCTCCCTTTTGATCACAACCAGATCATTCAGGAATCACTCATCGAGATTCGCAAATGGATCGAGTCTGATTTTACCATTATTTTTGAGCTTCTGCCTAAAAAATTTACCATCAGACAGCTCTATCAACTTTACAGTGCCATCAGTGAAAAATACATTGACATCAAGAATTTTCACAAAAAAATATCTTCATTCAATTATATTATTCAGCTGGATGAGATAGAAACCAACGTGTCTCACCGTGCAGCGAGATATTATAGTTTTGACCAGAAGATTTATAAGAAAAACAATACTAAACTCATCAAATAAAATTTCAACCGGATATGTATTTATTAGGATATGATATAGGAAGTTCATCCGTAAAAGTTTGTCTCATCGAAGCATCCAGCGGAAAAGTAGTGGCGTCAGATTTTTCTCCGAAGAAGGAAATGCTGATCACTGCCGTAAAACCCGGCTGGGCAGAACAAAATCCCCAGGACTGGTGGACGAATCTGAGACTGGCTCATGAAGCCGTAATGCACAGATCCGGCGTAAATGCGGAAGACATCAAAGGAATCGGAATCACCTGGCAGATGCACGGTTTAATTTTGGTGGATAAAGATCAGAATCTTCTGAGACCTTCTATCATCTGGTGCGACAGCCGTGCAGTTCCCTACGGTGAAAAGGCTTTTGAGACCATTGGCAAAGAAAAATGCTTATCTCATCTACTCAATTCACCCGGAAATTTCACCGCTTCAAAATTAGCCTGGGTAAAAGAAAACGAACCTGAGATTTTCGAAAAGATCGATAAAATAATGCTTCCGGGAGATTACATCGCGATGAAACTTTCCGGCGAAATCGGAATGACGGTTGAAGGTATGTCTGAAGGAATTTTCTGGGACTTCAAAAACAACTGTCTTTCTAAAGATGTAATCGATTACTACGGAATTCCGGAAAGTTTTTTTCCTGAAATCATTCCAACTTTCGGAATTCAGTCTACAGTTTCAACTGCCGCTGCAGAAGAATTAGGTTTAAAGGTAGGAACTCCAATTTCTTACAGGGCGGGAGATCAGCCAAATAATGCACTTTCACTCAATGTTTTTAATCCGGGAGAAATTGCCTCGACAGCAGGGACTTCCGGCGTAGTTTACGGAGTGTTGGATCATTTGGATTATGATGATCTGTCAAGAGTAAATACTTTTGCACACGTTAATCACACGCCGGAACAGATCAGACTGGGCGTTTTACTTTGTATAAACGGAACCGGAATTTTAAATTCATGGCTGAAAAATAATTTTGCCACATCACTTTCTTCGTATGGTGATATGAACGATTTAGCCTCACTTTCTCCGGTAGGTGCGAAAGGTTTAAGCATTATTCCATTCGGTAACGGAGCTGAAAGAGTTCTGGAAAACAGAGAATCTAACTGTTCAATTCACGGAATTAACTTTAATATTCATTCTAAAGGTGATATTTTGAGAGCAGCGCAGGAGGGAATTGTTTTTTCCTACGAATACGGAATGAACATCATGCGCAACATGGGAATGGACATCAGCGTGATCCGTGCAGGAAATGCCAATATGTTTTTAAGTTCAATTTTCAGAAAATCTTTAGCCGGAATCAGCAATGCCGTGATCGAACTATACGACACAGACGGAGCTGTAGGTGCTGCCCGTGCTGCAGGTATGGGAATTGGTTTCTACAAAGACTCCAAAGAAGCATTTGCATCTCTCGAAAAGATAGCTGTAATCGAGCCTCAGGCAGAAAAAAGAGCTCAGTATCTTGAAGCTTATGAAAAATGGAAACAGCATTTAAATTAAGTCTGAAATCTGATTTGAATTAATAAAAATTGTTGCTGATTTACTGAAACATCATTAAAGTTTAAATATGAAAAAATTCATCATCGGTTTGGGAGTCATCCTGTTAACCCAAAATCTTCATGCGCAGACTGATTTTAAATATCCTTTTCAAAATCCGACGTTATCGCGGGAAAAAAGAGTGGAAAATTTGCTGAGTCTCTTAACCGCAGAAGAAAAAATAGGAATGATGATGAATTCTTCAAAAGCTGTCAAACGTTTGGGAATTCCCGCATACGACTGGTGGAATGAAGCTCTTCACGGTGTAGCCAGAGCAGGCAAAGCCACTGTTTTTCCGCAGGCGATTGCGATGGCTGCAACATGGGATGTTCCGGAACATCTCAAAACTTTCGAAATGATTTCTGATGAAGCCAGAGCAAAATACAATCAGGATTTAGCAGAAAATAATGTGATTAAAAGATATCACGGACTGTCATTCTGGACTCCCAACATCAACATTTTCCGTGATCCGAGATGGGGAAGAGGTCAGGAAACGTACGGCGAAGATCCATATCTCACGACGCAATTAGGTCTTGCTGCAGTGAAAGGTTTGCAGGGAGATGATCCTAAATATTTTAAAACACACGCCACCGCGAAACATTTTGCAGTTCACAGTGGCCCTGAATGGAATCGTCATTCTTACAATGCTACCGTTTCCCGCAAAGATTTATGGGAAACTTATCTGCCTGCATTTGAGGCGTTGGTGAAAGAAGGAAATGTGCGGGAGGTAATGTGTGCTTACAATGCTTTTGAAGGAGCACCCTGCTGTGCCAACAATTTTTTGGTTACGGATATTCTTCGCACACGTTGGAATTTCAAGGGGATGGTTGTTTCTGATTGTGGAGCGATCTATGATTTCTATGAAAAAAAGGCTCATGCAAGCCATCCTAATCCCGAAACTGCAGTTGCTGCAGCTGTGAAACACACCACTGATGTTGAATGTGGAAATTCATACAAAAATCTCACACAGTCTCTTGAAAAAGGTTTGATAAAAGAATCTGAGTTGGATACCTCTTTAAAAAGAATTCTGACTGGTTGGTTCGAATTGGGAATGTTGGATCCGAAAGATGCTAATCCTTGGAGTAAAATCCCGATTTCTGTTGTGGAATCTCAGAAACACCGCAGTCAGGCACTGAAGATTGCTCAGAAATCGATGACTTTACTTAAAAATCAGAATCAGACTTTACCGCTTTCAAAAAGTATCAGAAAAATAGCTGTTGTAGGACCAAACGCTGATGATGGAATCATGCAGCTTGGAAATTACAACGGAACACCTTCCTACACTGTGACAATTCTGGAGGGTATAAAAAAGAAAATCCCCAATGCAGAAATTGTCTATGAACGCGGCTGTGACTTGGTAGATCCGTCATCAAAAACCTCTTTATACAACAGTTTTTTAACTGAAAAAAATGGTGTAAACGGGATGAAGGTCGAGTTTTTCAATAATAATGAATTCAAAGATAAGCCATCCGCTGTTGTAATTAACAAAACAGGAATCAATTATAATAATTCCGGCGGAACTCAGCTTGCACAGGGTTTAAACAGAGAAAACACATCAACAAAGATTTCCGGAATATTTAAAAGTCCGATTGACGGCGAGGTTTTTCTTGCTCCAGTTGCTTCAGACGGTTACAGTTTATATGTTGACGGAAAAGAGTTGCTGAGCCGTAAAGGAGGTAATGCTTCAAAACCCACTGAAGTTGCTCTGAAAGTTGAAAAAAACAAAGAATATTCTGTTGAGTTAAAGCATATCCAGAAAGGTAAACAGATCACAATCGGATTCGATATTTACAGAAAAGACCCTCTGGATTTTGCTGCGGTAAGAGAGAAAGTGAAAGATGCAGATGCAATTATTTTTGCAGGAGGACTGTCGCCTAATCTCGAAGGCGAAGAAATGATGGTGAATGCAGAAGGTTTTAAAGGTGGAGATAAAATTTCAATTGACTTACCTAAAGTACAGCGGGATATGCTTTCGGAACTTAAAAAGACCGGGAAGCCGTTGATTTTCGTTCTGTCGACAGGAAGTGCTCTGGCACTAGAGCAGGATGAGAAAAATTATGATGCTTTGCTTTGTTCGTGGTACAGTGGTCAGGAAGGCGGAAATGCAGTTGCAGACGTACTTTTTGGCGACTACAATCCCGCAGGAAGATTGCCGGTGACATTTTACAAAACCCTTGCTCAGCTTGATAATGCACTGACAAAAATTTCACCAGACAAACAGGGATTTGAAAATTACGACATGCAGGGACGTACTTATCGCTACATGAAAGAATCACCTTTGTATGCTTTTGGTTTCGGGCTGTCGTATTCAGATTTTAAATATGGTAAAGTGAAGATTTCATCGAAAAAAATTAGAAAAGAGGAAGGTTTAAAGATTGAAATTCCCGTAACCAATCAGTCAAAAAGAGATGGGGAAGAAGTGGTGCAGGTGTATTTGAAGAAAAATTATGATGATAAAGCTCCGGAAAAAAGTTTGCGTGCTTTCAAAAGAATTAAAATTCCGGCTGGAAAAACAGAGTTTGTAAAGCTTGAAATCAATCCGCAATCCTTCCATTTCTACGATGAAAAAACGGACAGTCTCATTCCAAAGTCCGGTAAGTTTACAGTCTTCTATGGCAGTTCTTCAGATAACAGAACTCTGAAGCAGATACAGATTGATGTAAGATAATCTGTACTCAAAATTTATTCGGACAAATTTCATGAACCAAATTCATTATAGTTAATCTTTGCTTAAAACTGAATCATTTATAAACTCTTATCTTTGTAAATCATTACCAATGAAAAAGTATTAAAAATGAAGGATATAAAGCTGATTGTAACGGATATGGACGGAACTTTTCTAAACTCAAAATATGAGGTCAGTCCTGAGTTTCCGAAAATTTATGAAGAATTAAAAAAAAGAGACATACTTTTCGTACCTGCCAGTGGCAGACAGATGTCCGGTATCACAAAATATTTTGGAGAGATTGAAAATGAAATTGGTTTCATTGCCGAAAACGGAGGTTATGTAGTGTACCAGAATAAGGAAATCTTTGCAGACCGTCTCAATCAGAATGCGGTAGCAGAAATTATAAAGACAGTGAGAGAAATTCCTGATGCCAGAGCAGTTTTGAGTGCAAAAGACAGTTCGTATTATGAAAGCAACGACCAGGAATTTGTAGACTATTTTACCAGATACTACATCAAAAATCAGAAAAGGGAAGATCTCACTGAGGCCGTTGATGATTCAGTTTTCAAGATTGCGGTTTACCATCCCGTAAGTTCTGAAGAGTTTCTTTATCCCGCTTTAAAGAAATTTGAAAATGAAGATCTTGTCGTCGTAGTTTCCGGAAAATATTGGCTGGACATAATGAATAAGCACACCAATAAAGGCAACGCGATTGAGAAACTTCAAAAATCTCTCAATATTCTTCCTGAGCAAACCATGGCATTCGGTGATTATCTCAATGATATTGAGATGCTTAAAAATGCTGAATATTCATTTGCAATGAAAAACGCACACCCATCAGTAAAGGACGCTGCTAAATATGAAGCATTTTCTAATGACAGTTTTGGGGTGACGGAGACGATTAAAGATTATTTAAGTAATAATTAATTTACTTTAAAATATTAAAATTCTTTAAAATATATTTCTGAAATGCGGATTCCCGTATTTTTATTCATCTGGATTTCCATAGTATTGTATACAAATTAAACAATACTATGGAAATTTTTATTATCGTCACATTAGTTGTACTCATCATTTACTTTTTTATTAAGGTCAATAATTTAAGGTCAGAAAATAAGAAAAACAAAGATCAGATTGTCAATTTGACTCAGGATTTGAATGAAGCCAGAATCAATTCTACGAAATTTCAAAGTGAAAATAGTACTTTAAAATTCAAACTGAAAACTGTTGAGACAGAGCTTTCAAATTTTCGGATTAAAAACAGAGAACAGGAAGAGAAAGTTTTTGAACTGGGAAAATATCAAAACATAATTGATGTAAAAGTAGAATGTGAATATTTGCTTAAAAAGGCTCAGAAAGACTACGAAAAATTGCGAGAAAGAGGCAATCTGGAATTATCCGAAGCTCAGGAAAATGCAAGAGAATCCCGAAGAAACATAAAAGAACTGACAGAAAAGAAACAACGGGAAATTGAGCTATTGTATGAAAACGCAGTAAGAGAATCGAAAAGAATCATCAATACTGCAGAAAATAAAGCAGAATCAATTGGTGGAGATGCTTACAGAAGCCTGAGAGAAGCCAACGAAATTGCAGACAGAATTCAAGCGATGAAAAATGTAATCAAAGGATATGGTAACGAATATCTGGTCCCAAGCTATACACTTTTGGACCAGTTAGCTGAAGATTTCAGTCATAAAGATGCCGGTGAAAACCTTAAAAAACTTCGTCAGAACAACAGGATGATGATTATCAACCGTCAGGCAGGAATTTGTGAATATGTTGATTATGAAAGACAAAAAACTGCTGTCGACTTCTTTATAGATGCCTATAATGGAAAAGTCGATTCCATATTATCAACAGTACGCAAAGATAATTATGGAATTTTAAAACAAAAAATCGAGGATGCTTTTCAATTGGTGAATTTTAACGGAAAAGCGTTTAGAAATGCAAGAATTTCTGAAATTTACCATCAGGCGAGATTAGAAGAATTGAAATGGGCAGTTGTAGCTCAGGAATTACGGGCAATGGAGCTGGAGGAACAAAGACAAATCCGGGAACAGATCCGTGAAGAAGAAAAGGCAAGAAGAGAATTTGAAAAAGCTATAAAAGATGCTGAGAAAGAAGAGCAAACTTTAAAAAGACTTATAGAAAAAGCTCAGGCTCAGGTTACAGTAGCTAACGAAGAACAGAAAGCTGTTTTTCTGCAAAAATTAGAAGAATTGCAAAGCAGACTTGAACTCGCTGAGGAAAAAAACCAGCGGGCAATTTCGATGGCGCAACAGACTAAAACAGGAAACGTTTATGTAATTTCCAATATCGGTTCATTCGGTGAGCATGTTTATAAAATAGGAATGACCCGACGTCTGGAACCTCTCGATCGTATCCGTGAATTGGGTGACGCAAGTGTTCCTTTTGAATTTGATGTGCACGCAATGATATTTTCAGAAGATGCACCAGCTTTGGAGCGTCAGCTTCATAAGAAATTTCTCAAAAATCAACTTAATAAAATCAATCCAAGGAAAGAGTTTTTCAGACTTGAACTTACCGATCTTAAAAATCATCTTGAAACTATTGGAATCAAATGCAAATGGACACTTCTCGCAGAAGCAACACAATATCGCGAGACCCTTAAGTTAGAGGAAGAAATGAAAACAGATAAGATTCTCGAAGCAGAGTGGGAACGGTATCAGGAAATAGCCGATCCGGTAAGTTATGAGGAAGCGGTAGAAGAGATTTAAATAAATTTTAAGTCGCTCATTATCTTCAGTATACTGATGTGCTCAAGATAATTATCAAATTTATTTTGCCTAAATAAAAAAATCTTCTTACTTTTGCACCACTGAAAACGAGAGATCGTAGCAGGTAAAGGAGAAATGGCAGAGTGGTCGATTGCGATAGTCTTGAAAACTATTGACTGTAACAGGTCCGG
>NZ_LMQH01000011.1:1397501-1474838 GCF_001424105.1 Chryseobacterium sp. Leaf394
ATTACGATGCTTTTTTTATGTTCTAAATTCAATTTTTTTCAATTGCAAACCATCTCAATTTTCCACCTGCTATGAGATTGTGAATTTCTTATTCCTAAACAGGAATATATTCGTGTATCACTAAATTTAAAGCACCAGATAAGAACACTTCAAGGCGTGAATTATGATGAAATAAGGGATAAGAGTGTAGAATAAAAAAAATAAAGTCTTCAGGGACTGATTTAACTGGAATATTAGGTGAGCCAGATACTTGTGTTAAAGGTTTAATCAACCTGCAGCACTCAACTTTCAAATACATTATTGCAATTGAAAATTGAGTGTTAAAAAAACTGTAAGTTTTATTTCTGTAAAATTTCCCTCTAAAACAATCAGTTAATCTGATAATTTTCTATATAAACCCGTATTACAAAGTGAACGTAGTCCTCATCAGCTTCTTTCTGTCTGATGAGTTTATTTTTGTACTGGTACGAGTTTAGAATTTCCATTAGATTTTTGTACTTCTCCAAATCTTCACCTTTCAGCTTAACACGGCTGTTTCCCTCACGGGTTTTTATAAGCTGATCATCTAACGTACGCACTTTTAGAATAGAATCACACAAAATGGGATTCCGGCTCATAATTCCTTTGTATCTGTCTATAATATTTATTTTGAAGGTATCAAATGTGATGGTATTATAATAGATATTTGAGGTCTCAGACTTTGTATTGAGTACTAATTTATAATTCATGGCAGTAAATACTAAAGTTCCCTCCTAATATAAACTAAGGGGGATTTTGAAAAAATATATTTTAATAATGGTGTAGAATAGACACTTTGTTACAGATCAGCAATTATTGTGCCCGAAAGCTAATATTTACATGAGTTTTTTCATCACTGTCTTCTACGAATTGCAGTGATTTTCTGACATACAACTTTTCATTCATGATTACTAATCTTTATAGGTGTGTAGCTATTTTTTTGTAAAAATACCTAAATAAATTAATATATGCATAATAATCGTTTTGTTTGGTGGCACTGTTCCTCTTTTTATATACTGAAACAATTTTTTTGACAGGTAAACTGGCAATTAGATGAACAAAAGGTAACCGCTATTCAGCATCTCACTGTATTTTCAGCCGTATCAACTCCCGACCCAATATTAGAAAGAATCAATTTCTTAAAATTTAAAAGACGACAGCGATCTGCAGAATAAAAAAGATATGAGAAATAGGTTGATCATTTTATTTAAAAGCTAAGCATCGTTAAATCTTTCCTCAAAGCCAATTATGTAATTTTAATTCAATTTATTTTATAATAATTTAAAAAATATTTTAATTAGAAAAAACCTGGAGTTTTGATACTTTGGTTTTCAGTTCGTTAAAGTTTAAAATGTAGTATATTTTCTCTGAATTCCGCCTGATTTTAGACATCAAAGCCTTTTGCTACTGCTAAAACGGTACGCAAATTGAAAGGAACATGGCACATATGTAAACTGTACCGGTTGGTACTTCCTAGAAAAATTCAAGCGGAGACTCTTGTATGGTCTTCTGAATTTTCCGATTAGTTTTATTCAATAAATAATTTAAATATAGTATGAAATCAAAATTAGCAATTTTATCGCTGGCAATGGCGATACCTGCCACTCTGTGCGCACAGGAAAACATGTCTCAGGATTCTTTGTCAGAATATCCAAACACTTTCAGTTCAGGATCTTCCAATGTTTCGCCTTTCACACAATCTTCTAAAAGATTCAACGACTGGTCAATTTCTGCCGGTGCAGGTGTTCCGTTAATGCAATCTGCAGATTTAACTTCAATTAAAAACGGAAACGGTAAAAATCTTTTTGGATATTCAGCTTATGTGAGTATTAACAAAGCAATTACGCATGCATTCGGAATTAATCTTCAGTACGACAGGGGGGAGACTCGTCAGGGTTTTTTCAATACTAAAGATGCCGCTCCTGCAAATGCTTCTTCAACTATGCAGGTTGGTGCAAGAACACAATACGATGCACTTTCAATTTTAGGGGACATCAACCTTTCAAATCTAATGAGAAGAGTTGATAACAAATCGCCGTACAGATGGGCTTTACATGCTTATGGAGGTGTAGGATCTCTGGCATACCGTGCATATCAGAAAGATGAGAACGGACAGAGATTAATGACTGAAATTAAACCATTTAAATTAAATTCCTTCTTCGGACAGGCGGGTGCCGGTCTTAAATATAAACTGAATAACAGACTTGATCTGGAAGGAAGAGTAATGTATGTCGTTACTACTGATGACCAGTTTGACGGTGGAGGAGAACCATACAGCGCAATCAACAAAAGAGAAGATCAGGTTTCTGATAATTTCTTCAATGCAACACTGGGTCTTACGCTTAACTTAGGAAAGCATGATTCACATTTAATGTGGCATGACCCAATGCAGGAAATCTACTACAAACTTGATGTACTGGCAGAAAAAAATCAGGATATTACGGTTTGCCAAAAAGGAGATATGGATGGTGACGGCGTTTGCGATGACTGGGACAGACAGCTTGATACTCCTGCAGGAGCGAGAGTTGACGGTGCCGGCGTAGCATTGGATGTGGATCTTGATGGTGTTATTGACCTTTACGACAAATGTGTAACTGTTCCGGGACCAGTAGAAAATAACGGCTGTCCAACTGAAGAACAGGGACAGGGAACAGTAACTGAAAACGAAACAAAACTTGACGGAATTGAATTTGATCTGAATTCAGACAGAATCTTACCTTCAAATACACCTATTCTGAATAATGCTGTAAGCTACATCAATTCTTCTGAAGGTGGTTTCACAGTAGTTGGAGCTACAGATACAAGAGGTTCTGAAGCTTACAACAAAAATCTTTCTGAAAAAAGAGCAGGAAACGTAAAATCTTATCTGATTAAAAACGGCGTACAGTCTTCAAAGCTTGAATCTGTAGGAAACGGAAAAACAGACCTGAAATATCCGGAATGTGATCCCGCTTCAAAATGTCCTGAATGGAAAAACAGAGCAAATAGAAGAGTGTATTTTAAAGCAAAATAAATATTGTTAACTTCTAATTTCTTGAGCTGTCACAGTTTGTGGCAGCTTTTTTTGTCTAAATGTGTTGATTCGTTTTTGCATATCAATCTATCAGGAGAAAATTATACAGTATAATGGCGACAGTTTTAAATACTAAAACACTCCAAAATCACAATGATTCGGAGTGCCTTCAGCTAAAGTCTGAACTCTAGTTTTTAGTTAATCAAAAATAGAAAATTGCAAGAATTTAAACCTATGATTACAGTCATCGCACTACAAGATTCACATTCACTAATTACCTGTCATAAACGTCAGATATAACGCCAGTACCGATTACTCCTGAATTATCCGAAATTTCGAAATCCATTCCAGTATACAATTTACTCAGAAAAGATTCAGCATTTATTAAAGTTATCTCCACAGTAACAGAGTCGCCTGGGAAAATCAGCTCTGGTTCCTCAAAATTATGACTTCCGAGGTATGCCTGAAGCTCAAAAGGAAATTGAAATGAAGTGCGGAATCCCGTAGAAAATGGGTTTACAACTCCACCATTCTCGGTTAAACTATAATGAATAAGGGCTGTAAAGTGCGAAGTTTTTTTCATATAAAGCAAATGTAGAAAAATATGATCAGTACCCAAAATTCTCATCTGTATGTCTGCATTCAGATGAGAAAAAATGATTAAGATCTTATCTTTGATACATTCACTGCTAATCTTTAAAAATCACATTGCCCGGTAATTGTGTAATGGTACAGCTGTTGCAGGTAAGATTAAATACCAATCAAAAATATTATGACAAATCAAGAAACTGTTTCAGTATTGAATGATCTGCTGAACATCACGATGGATCGCATCAAAGGATTCAACAAAGTAGAAGAAAAAGTTTGGGATACCCATTCTCACCTGAAAAATGACTACGAAGAAATGGTGGCAGAATCTGAACAGATGAAAACCGATCTCATCAACTGTATTACTGAGCATGGCGGAGAATACGATGATTCGCCAACCGTAAGCGGAACTGTCCACAGAGCGTGGATCGACGTCAAAAATGCCTTCACACCTAATCATGCAGAATCTACCCTTGAAAATGTAGTTTTTGGAGAAAAATCTGCAATTGCCGCTTATCAGGAGGCTTTGCAAGGTGATAAATTATCTCCGGAAAGCATTTTGCTTGTTCAGGATCAACATCAGAAGCTGCAAAATTCTTTTGTGAAATTTCAAAGTCTTGAAAATTAGGTAAAACAGAATTTGCTGATAAAAAATTTTCATCCTTAATCCTGGTTGCTTGGCGGTCAGGATTATTAATTAAGATGATATCATTCTAAAAGTTGATTTTAAAAATTAAAAAAATAATTTAATTTTATATATGATTTGATCAGTCTCAGATTAAATCCTTTTTGTTTAATTTAAATTACAATCAGAATTTTCCTGTTTTAAGAAGATATAATTTATCAGACAGAATAGTTTTACTAATTTTAATAATGAAAAATGTTCAGTCTAAAATTAAATTTAATTTTAAATAATGCCAATAAATCAATTACCTCCGGACGGAGGAATGCTATACGCAGAAACCGATATGTCTCAACTTTTTCCTGAGCCCTTAAATGCTGTCACCGCAGTGTTTTTTTTAATTTTGGCAATTTTCTGGACCGTTAAAATTAAGGATAATTTTAAAGCGTATCCCTTTTTGACCTACTGCCTGATTTTATTATACATCGGTGCCGTAGGGGGAACTGTTTACCACTCATTCAGACAGTGGCCGGTATTTATTATAATGGACTGGCTGCCAATCATGTTGCTGTGTCTGTCTGCCGGATTTTATTTTATAGCAAAAAGTACGAGATGGTACTATGCTGTTTTAATGCTACTTGGATATGTGTTCCTTGTGTTTGCTTTAAGAAACTGGATTCTGATTGATAATACGTCCCTTTTCATCAATCTCAATTATGCGATGATGGCCTCTTTCGTGCTTTTTTCAGTGCTGAAATATTTGATGTTTACCCAATGGAAAGCTGGGAAATGGGTAGGTTTTGCTCTGTTGTCGTTCGGCCTTGCACTTACTTTTCGTGTAGCCGATAAATGGAATCTTTTCAGTTTCGGTACTCACTTTTTATGGCACACTTTCGGAGCAATTGCGACATTTTGTATGTTCAATTATATTAATCTTACATTAAAAAAAACAGTAAAGTCTGATAATTGAAAAATATTCAGACTTTTGTTCCTGTTGTTTTATCAATTATTTTCTTCTTCTGAGGCGTTTGATTTGCTAAACTGATTACTTTTAAATAATATTATTCTCTTTCAAAAGTGCTCCCAGCTGAAACAGAGTAGTTGCATTGTATTGTTTTCGGATGATGCGCAGTCTTTTTTCAATCATGCTTTCGCTGATTTTTACAGAATCATTTTTCTTCATCAAATCTGAAATTTCAAGTATTTTAAATCCCTTCGCAAGGTAATTTACTATAAGCCGGTCTCTTTTTTCCATTTTGTAAAACTACGGTAATTAAACATATATACCTTGATGAGTCAACAATTTAACGTTTGTTGAAATACTGTTACACAGTTAACCATAATAGGTCTTAAAGATTATCCCAATCTATCCTTCCAATCCTGCTTCATCTCAGCGTACTCAGGATTTTCTTCAGCCTCTTTCCATTTTTTATAGAAAATTTCTGCTGATTTTGCTTTTTCGGGATCACCGGTTCCCCGCTTCAATGGCTCGTAGTCATTATCCTGATCGTATTTTTTTCCACCTTTATAATTGAAATACCTGCGGGCTCTGGTAAATCCCATCTGGAGATATTTTCTCGCCATGTCGGCTCCTACAAAATCTTTTTTCTGCAGATACTCAAGAAATAGTGAATAGATCTTTTCAGAGCTTTCTACAGCAATTTCTTCATTTTTAAAACGCCAGTATTTTCCGATCTCAGTTTTGTAAGGTTCACAAATTAAAACGCCTTGTTCGCCTTTTCCTACCCGATATAATTCAGGATGCTTCCGGTAATCGATATCACGTTTCCATGCATAATCTTTTTCATTGAAATTAAGATAACTGGGTTTCTGCTTTTTCATACTGTAAAGTCAGCAAAGCAGATGCCTAAGAAGTTTGGAATATGTTTAAATCCTTCCATTAAAATTCTTAAAATTTTAAATCAAAAATATTTTGCAATCACCTTTAGGCATAAAAATGGTTTCCTGTAATCTGCACCTCAAAATCATTTACAATTGAATCATTCAGAAAATTATAACAGCCTGAAACTGTATCAGCAGGCACTAGACTCCTCAAACTCCGGAATTATTATTACCGACAACAGTATTGAGGATAATCCAATCATTTACTGTAATAAAGCCTTCGAAAAAATATCCGGATATTCCAGAAAGGAAATCATAGGACACAACTGTCGTTTTCTACAGATGAATGACAGACATCAGAAGGCCCGGCAGCAGATCAAATCATCAATTATTAAAGAAGAAGAAAGCAGGGTAGTGATCCGGAATTACAGAAAAAACGGAGATCTCTTCTGGAACGAACTGTTTATTTCACCTGTAAAGGACGATAATGGAAAAACGACCCATTTTATTGGTGTGCAGAACGACATTACGCCTCAGAAAGAAGCTGAACACGAACTCAGAGAAGAGAAAGCCAACGTGGAAAAGAAGGTCATCGAGCGAACAAAAAAACTGAAAGAAGAAGAGATGTTTCTCTCCAGTATTATCCAGACAGTACGCGAAAGTTTACTTGTGCTGGACGAGAATTTTCATGTGTTGAGTGCCAACAATCATTTCCTGAAAACTTTTAAAGTTTCTTCTGAAGAAACTATCGGCAAATTGCTTTACGAGCTGGGAAACCACCAGTGGGATATCGAACTGCTGAAGGATCTTTTAATTAAAATTCTTCCTACCAGCAACCCTGTTATCAACTTTGAAGTGGAACATGATTTTCCGTATATAGGAAAAAAGGTGATGATTCTGAATGCCTACAGAATAGAGTTTGAAGGTCAGTACAAAGACAGAATTCTTCTGGCAATAGAAGATGCTTCTGAGCGCCGCGAGATAGAGAAAAGGAAAGATGATTTTCTGTCTATAGCCAGTCATGAGCTGAAAACACCGTTGACAACCATCAAAGGTTTGGTTCAGATATTACAGAGATTCTCCGGAGAAGGCCTCAGCGAAAGATATTCAGAAACGTTAAATAAAGTTGCCGTACACGTAGACAGGTTAAACAATCTGATTACTGATCTTCTTGATACTTCCAAAATACAGTCAGGAAACATCGAATCTCACATGGAATCCTGCGATATTTCAGATCTGGTGAGCAACTGCGTGGAGAGTTTTCAGATAGGAGAGGAGGGGCACAAGATCATTTTAAGTGGAGACGATGAGATTATTGTCAACATCGACGAATCCCAAATCACGCAGGTCGTGAACAATATTATTGCCAATGCCGTGAAATATTCTCCAAAGTCTAAATCAATTTACATCAACATTTCAAAAGTCGCAAATTTCGTAAAGGTTTCCGTGAAAGATGAAGGTTTGGGTATCAGTCACAATGATAAGTCAAGAATATTTGAACGTTTTTACAGAGCAGACAGTACACAGAAACAGTATCCTGGAATGGGTATCGGTCTGTACGTCAGCCAGAAAATTATAGATAATCACAAAGGAACAATATGGGTGGAATCTGAACTCGGACACGGTTCTACATTTCATTTTACCCTACCTCTAAAAAACAGTTAGAAAATGGAAAGAGAAAACATGAAGATAATGATCTGTGACGATGATCAGGGAATTTTAGATGTATTGGAAATGTTACTTGAACCGGAAGGATTTGAGGTTTCAAAAGAAATTGACAGCACATTACTTTTTGACAGAATAAAAACAGAAAAGCCGGATCTGCTACTTCTAGATCTATGGATGCCCGTGCTTTCCGGCTATGATTTAATTAAAAAAATACGGAAAGACCGTGAAGTTAAAAATCTTCCGGTAATCGTTCTTTCTGCCAGCAGAAACGAGAAAGACATCGCTTTGGAAACCGGTGCAAATCATTTTATGGCAAAACCTTTTGATATAGAAGAAATTATTTTGTTAGTAAACGAATCGCTCGGCAGATAGCTGATTCAAAAAATATTCAAATCAAAATCTCTCTGTACTTTACAGGGAGATTTTTTTGTAGAATCTGCATCGAAAAAGTTCTACTTAAAGTATGTGAGTACTTGAAGCTGAGTAGAAAACAAAAAAACTCCTGACAAAAATTGATTTGTCAGGAGTTTTAAAAATGATTTTTTTGAAGTTCAGATTTAAATCACATATTTCTTGAGACCTTCCATGATTCCCTGCCACAGCATACTGAAAAAACTGCGTTCCGGTTCTCGCTTTTTATCGATGACTACGTGATCCGGTTCACCTGTCGATTCATTTTTTACAAACCAGTTGGCAACAGTGGTCAGAAGTTTCCGTTCTTTCCCTTTTTTGTTAAGAAGATTAACATACATATCATTATATTTAAAGTAAAATCTTCCGGCAATCCCGTTTGAATCTCCGTAATAATCAAACTTTAGATAATCGATCTGTCCGTCGAGAGTTACATTAAGATAAGGTCGTACAAAAAGGTTTACATTTTCCGCTGACAGTCTCTGAATATTTCCTTTGATGGTAAATTTGTCAGCTTTATCGAGTACATCAAACTTCCAGTTAACGTCCGTATGAGCATTGTCATAGAAGTCAAACTCAGCATCTGTGCTGATAACCGTTGGACGACCTCTGACCTTGCCATTATTTACGTTTGCAATATTCGCATTGAAATTGCTGAATATAATTTTACCGGGAATATTACTGTTGTCCGCATCCTCTTCATAGACCAGTTCAGAATTTTTCAAAACCACATTCTTTACAAAAAGCGGCATTTTCATATCGCGCAGTTTTTTGCTGAAAAGATATCTTACAGCAATGTCATCAGGCGGTGCAAGATCATGGTAAATATTGCAGTTCAGCCCATCGATAAAGACTTTGTCTATGTCAATAATGCCACTTTTACCAAAAGATGTATTCCGGTCATGAACTGAAATTTTTTTAGCTTTAAGAGTATAAAGATCAGTTTCCTTGGCGATCACTTTGCTGAAGGCCTGTCTGGAATATTTAGGTAAATACTGAATGTCTGTAACATCCGTTTTTTTCCCTGAATTAATGATTTCAGCTACTTTTAAACTGTAATACTTTCCCGCATCCAGATTGATTTTTTCTGCCTTAACGTAATGGGTCGACGAAGTGAAAGGCAAAGATCCTGTCAGTGTACTCGGATCAGCTTTTACACTGTTTAATTTGATATTAAATCTTCCGACAGAAAGTTTTTCTTTTGAATTTGCAGTCTGTCTGATCTTTCCGTCAGTGATACTAATGTAACCAATCTGAGCCAGAAAATCAGGAGTTGCACCTTTTTTTGTTTTAGACTGAGTTTTTTTTGATGCTGAAACAATCTGAATTTCTGGTTGATCAATTTCTATTCCTGCAAAATTTAAGTTGAGTTTCTGCCCCTTGAAACGGCTTGTATTTTTTAAGATCCTGAGCTGTTTTGTAGATACCGAAAAAACATCCTTCACTGCGCTTCTGCCTAAGGCAATCATTTCAAACTGATCAAGAATAATATCTGAATTTTTTGAAGTAATTTTTGAAACTTTTATTGCCTGTAAAGGATCTGTTTTAAAATAAATATTTTCTGCTTCAAAATCATGATTGGTAAACCTGAACGGAATTTTTTCTTTCACAGTATTTTTATCAAAAACAATATCGCTGAGACTAAAATTGAAATTATCAACAGATGCTGTCTTCTCCTTATTCGCCTGACTGACGGCAATCTTACCATTTTTAAAGTTGATGTTTTTCATCCCAATTTTCATTTCAACCTCTTTAGGATTGCTGTTTTTTTCGACAACATTTTTGCCTGTCGACATTACTTTAAGATCAGGTTTAATAAACGATACCTGCGAAACGATGAGTGAATCCTGACTTACGTTAAAATCTCTGGCGACAAACTGTTCAGATGCAAAATCGAAAACATTTTTAGCATTGTATTTTGAGGGATCCTGCAAAGGTTTAAGACGGAAAGCATTTAAAGTTAAAACTTTATTATCGGTAGTGATTTTATCTGCGTCAATCTCATAAAATTCATTCACACCAATTTTCACCTCCGATGCATCGATATTGATTTTTGAAAAAGCCAGAGGAATTTTTGATGAACTTTCACTCTGTTTAATATCATGAATGTTGATCTGAATATTTTTTCCTCTGAAAACAGGTTTTCCTTTCGCATCAGAAACATTTGCAGTAACATTTTTTATTTCAACAGCATTCACATGCAGGTCAAGTGGTTTTCTTTCTTTCACCTCCTTTTTTTTTGGAGCTGCAATCCGCATTGTGATGTTAGAGTTGGTAAGAATGATTTTATCGGCTTTGTAAGATTTCTTAAAAGCTGCAGCAAAAATACCAAGATCGGTAATTACAATCTTCTCTGCATTTCCGTCAATCTGTGTAACTGACTTGTCTGAGGAATTTTTTGTAGAAATATCAACATTTAGAATTGAAATATTTCCTTTAAAAAGACTCAGTTTGAAATCTGCTAACTTTACGTTGTAAGGAGTTTTACTGCTGACTAAGGATGGAAGCTTTTTTTCAAGATAATATTCCAAGGCAAACGGGAAAAGAACTGCTAAAGCTACAATGACAGCGGCAATAGAAATCAGCCACTTGCGTCGGCGGCCTGAAGAGGGTAGTTTTTTATTTTTCATCGGTGAGAATCTAAATACGACTTAACAAAACGTATTCCAATTATTTAGAGGGAAATAGGTGTGATAAATAAGTGCATAAAAAACGGCACAGAATTTACACTTTTGTACCGAAACAAAAATGAGATGTAAAAAAAATGATCTTATTTATACAGACGGAAAGTTCAGTCTTTTTACTTATAAAAACTGTTTTCAGAAATAAAATGAGGAGAAATTAAATATGTAAAAAACTATTTACGGGCGATAATTTCCTGAATCTGCAGCAACAGATGATCTATATCAAAAGGCTTTGAAATAAATCCGTCTGGCTGACAGTCATCAGCAAAATTTTTAAGCTGAGCATGAGCACTCATAATAAGAACCGGAATTTCTGCGTTTTCCCGGCTGGTTTTTATTTGGCTGCAAAGGTCGATACCTGAACCATCGGGCAACATCACATCAAATAAGTACAGATCAGGCTTTTCTTCTTTATTTCGCTGATCAAATTCTTTTACATTCTCAAACGACTGCACAGAATAATCTTCTGATGTCAGAAATATTTCAAGGATTTCTCTTATGGAATCATCATCTTCTACGATGTAAATTTTTCTCATATTTCGATATTGCAATAATAACACCAATTGGCTATCGATTGACCAATTTTTTGCGCGTAAAAATTTTAAGTTGTTTTATGAAAGGTTCTGGATTGAATCTGAAAGGGAATTTTGCCCGAAAAAGTCAATATTTTGAATTTCAAATTTCAAGAATCTAAAATTCATAAGTTCTTTTCTTTCAATTTAGATTTTTGAATCTTTGTAGAAGTTACACTATTTCCGCAGCAACGCCTCCTTTAGCATTGTTGAAAATCAGTTCGGCTTCATCAAAAAATATATTAATGGAAATTTCAAATCCGTTTGCCATAAAAAATGTAACCCGTCCTTCATTGTTGTAGCTCAAAAAGCCGATGTGATTGACATTGATAATCACAGGTTTTCCTAAGGCCTTGGCTCCTTCCAGAGCATTCGGTCTCTTTAAATTTTCGATTAATGAAGATTTAATATAGATTAAACCGTCTGATGTAGAACGTATTTTTGGCATAGTTCTGCAAAAATAAGCAAATTTGCATTAACCCAATATGATTTCAGTTCATGTTGGAAGCAGTGCATAACAGTTAATTCTGCTTGAGCAGTTATGGTATAGAACAGAAAAAAATTTTTATCCACAAAAAATCTGTCTTTTCAGATTTTGAAAGACAGATTTTTTATAATTAAAATAATGTTTTTAAGAACGAGTCAGATAGCTTTGGCAATTGATTCTGTGATGATTTCTGCAGCGGTATCACAAAAATCCAAACCGGAATAGTCAGGATTGAGACCACCGATGTACGCTACAGACATGATGTAAAGGTTTTCTCTTACTTTACCGTAAGAATCCAGTGCCTGAAAATTATCGTTGATGCTGAGCCCTTTTACTTTGAGATAATAGTGATCGCTGCTTCCTTCCATGATCATTTCGTTCCCTTTTTTCAAAAGATCTAATGCGTGATCTGAATTTTTAAAACTCAAATATCCTGATGATACTACACCTTCATTTTTCAGACCTTCAAACGGAAGATCATTAATGTTCATTGCGCGTTGGCCTGTGGCATCCACATACATTTTATAAATTAACTCTTTGTGCTGACCGTCATTATTTTTGAATCGGTAAACTGCACCTTCCTGATCGTGAGGTTCCACAGTACTTTGAGAATCTACGTTGCTCAAACTGATAATTTTCGCATCATATAAAGCAATAATTTCACGGTAGGAAGATTGTGGAAGTGCCGCGATAACGATTGAAATTAAAGGCATAAGTATCTTAGTGAGCCTCAACATATCTTCTGCCGAAAAATGTTTTGCAGGATAATTCATCGCGTAGCTGAACGATGTCAAGGCTTCCTTCCAGCTGATTGACTGATGTCTTTTAATAGATTTTTCAGCTTCAGTATATTCTGCCTTAAATAGTTCGAAGCTGTCAAGCTCTTTTCTGAGTTTCATCATTTTTGTGACAAATTCCTCGATAGATAAATCTTTGATTTCACTGTAAAATTCTGGATCTCTTTTTTCTACCACCTTTTTAAAATTAAGATCAAAAACATAATCGAGATCTACAAAACCACCGTGTGTCTTTTTATATTCATAAATTTCTTTCAGAGACATTTTCCAGTCTGTGGAGAATGCTGCATCTTCAGAATGAAAACGCAGTGCAGGCAACAGACCGCTTAAAGAATAGAGATCTATCCTGAAATCCTGAGCATCTTCGTTCAAAGTATATTCAAGCTTATCTTCACTGAACATCGAAAATTTACCATTCAGCCGCGAGAGCGTTCTTATAATATCTACTGCCGTGAGAGAAGCACCTTTTACAGCTATGGGATAATTAGTTGTTTCAGAAAATTTGGAAGGTGGATAGGGAGAATCAAACCATCCTTTGTGTTTTCCTTCAAAAGATTTTGTCCACTGATGTCCCGTGCTCAGCACTACCACACTGGCAGCATATTTTTCACCTTCACCGGCAATCACCGTGTATGAAAGGTCATTATTACACTGAATGTCAGTCACCTTTGTATCAGTCATCGTAATGACTTCTGTTCCCTGACTCTTCGCTAATTTGATCAGTATTTTGAACTGATTTTCAAGGTATCTGCCTAAAATAAGCCTTGGAACCACCTGATCTCTGTTTATTTTTCCGTTTGTTTTATAATCGCCGAAGTTTCCCAACTCATTTTTATCTATAAACTCTTCGATATCAGTCACCAATTCAGGAATTTCATTGGCAGAAATATTGGCGACATGTTCTCTTCCTGCACCCGAAGCTCCGTAGGGCATACCCATTCCAAGATGTGGATTCTGTTCAAAAATAATTATTTTTCCGGTTTTTATTTTTTTAGCAGTTGCATGTTTCAGAAAGAAGAGTGCTGCAGGTCCGCCACCAATGAGGGCTACAGTCTGAGAGTCGGTATTTGGCATAACAGTGTTTAGTATGAATATCAAATTTAGCTTTCAAAATGCATACCTTTATTGGAGCTTCATATTTATAAATTAAATAACAGATTATGATTACAGTCACCGCAAATAATCATAAAGACTGTAATTTTTAACCGTATGATGTTTTTTCTCAGTCAATCTGAATCCAGACAGGTGCATGATCGCTTGTTTTCTCCCAGGATCTCACTTCTTTATCAACTCCGGCACTGACAAGACTTTCTTGCAGGTAAGGGCTCAGTAATATATGATCCAAACGCATTCCCGCGTTTCTGCGAAAAGATTCGTACATATAATCCCAAAACGTGTAGACCTCTTCTTCAGGATACATTTTCCTCAGAGAATCTGTCCATCCTTTTTTTAGCAAATCCTGATAAGATTTTCTTACCTCTGTGCGGAAGAGGGCATCATCTTTCCATTTTTCAGGTTTATAGACATCATCTTCGGTGGGAATAATATTAAAATCGCCGATTAAAATTGCCGGAAGATCCATTTTAATCAGTTGATTTGTTCTCCGTTTAAAACGTTTAATCCAGTTCAGTTTATACTCAAATTTTTCACCCGGATAAGGATTTCCGTTTGGCAGGTAAAGGCAGCAAATGACCGTTTTGTTTATTATTGCCTCAATATATCTGCTTTGCAGATCGTCACTGTCGCCCGGTAAAGTGTTCTGAACTTCGGTAATCTCGTATCCTTTTGAAAGAATTGCAACACCATTCCAGCGTTTTTCACCTTTCCATATAGCCATATAACCGGCTTTTTCGATTTCACCTATCGGAAATTTATCCTGTGGGCATTTCAGTTCCTGCAGACAGACAATGTCTGGTTTCGCTTCTTTCAGCCAGCGTAGCAAAACAGGAAGCCGACCGTTGATACCGTTTACATTATAAGTTGCAATTTTCATCAGAAAGAATTTATTTGTAAAATATCACAAACGATGTTCCAGTTCCTTGATGTATCAAAAAAAATCCAAAACCTTCTGGCTTCGGATTTTAAATATTAAAAACTGAACATTTTATTTAACCTCTAAAATTTAATTTGAAAATTATTTCTTAGCTTTTAAAGAGAAATTATCAACGTAAACAGCCTGATGAATACCGTTCAGCATTACTTTAAGACCTATGTTGGCATCTTTTTTAAGAACGATGTCAAAAGTTTTTTTAGCACCATCAATTTTCGCAGCCTTTGTAACAGCATCATAGGATTTAGCGTCAGAAATGTTATTAACAGAGAAAATTTCAAGGGTAGTTTCTCCTCCGTTGTCTGAAGCATCAAGGGTGAGCGTATATTTTCCCGCCTTAATTTTCGGAGTCATCAAAAACATTTTCTCCCTTGGATTTGTCATTGAATAAAAGACCACTTTTTTATCTTTAGAATAGATCATTGCTTTTCCCTGCTGAGCAGTCCAGCATTTATCAATATCCTTCCAGCCGTCAAAATTTTCTGAAATTGCGCTTACCGTTTTGCATTGCGCATTAGACATTACCAATCCACCTAAAACAGCCAGACCTGCAAATACAATTTTTCTCATAGTTTACTAAATATAATGAGGTAAAATTACTCAAAACAGCTGGCATCCCAAAGTAATTTAGAATTAAAATAAATTAATTCTTAGTCATAAGTTCAAATTTAAGTAAAATTAGGTAAAACATTCTGATAAGAAACAGCAGCAATAAACCTTAATTTAGTCTCTACAGAAGATTCTATAAAATAAAAAACAGTGAAGTCTTTTTTTCTAAAGTTCACGCATCATTCTGAAAGTCAGATTGATTCTTTCTCTCATCGGTTGGCTTGATTTGGCAATTCTGTGTTGCCAGTTTTCCTGTAAATCGCCTTTCATAATCAGTAACGAGCCGTGCGGTAGAGGCAGGCTGTACCTTCTGCTGTGATCGTCCATTTTTCTGAAATCGAATTTTCTGGTTTCTCCCAAACTAATGGAAGCAATCACAGGTCTTTCGCCATATCTTTTTTCTTTGTCCCGATGCCATGCTACAGAATCATTATTATCACGGTACAAATTGAGCAGAACAGAATTGAATTCATAACCGAATTTACCTTCAATTTTTTCTTTGAGAGATAGTAATTCGGGTGTCCAGCTGTTGACTTCAAACTCGCTTCCGCCCAGTTTATAAGCTTTTTCACCGTCACCGTACCAAGCTGTCAGACGCGGTGTAAGAACGGTTTTATCGTACATTTTCTGAGTTCTCTGCTTCCATGGACTTTTTGAAAGAAGCATCGCATGAAGAAGACTGGCCTCCTCGGGCGTGAGGAAGTTTTCCCTGAATTCCAGAAGATCAAGCGGAAAATTATAATATTCTCCTGAATCAAATAAACTGAGCTGTCCCATTATTTTCTGACGTTTTTAGTTCAAAGAGTTTTTAAAGTATTTTTTCCATCTGTGTAAAAACAAAATCAAATAAGATTTCGGTATTCCTAAGTATTTTTTTTCAGAGTTTGGATTTCAGATCTCAAAGTTTCAAACATGGTTCTGATCTCCTTGTATTCCAGATTTTCAATTTGCAATTCTCTGGTGTTGATGCTGCAGGCAAATTCCCAGATTTCATAGACTTCTTCCCACCTGATTTCGTAAGGTTCATAGAATGTATTATCTGAACTCACAAAACTTCCGAAGTCATTCTGATGTGAAAATCTTTTGTAAACGATGCCGTCTTTTGTAATAAAGATGTAGGTCTTTCCTTTTCTTAAATCTTTCCTGTCTTCTACATATTTTCCAACGATAAAAGTACCGTCATTGTAGGGTGGCATCGAATCTCCATCCGCAGGGAAAGCCCTGAATTTGCCATTTCTCAGAAACGGAAGCGAAAGATGTTGCAGGCTTTCAACAAATTCCGGATCATTATAACCGCTCAGATAGCCCATGCTTGCCTTTTGGGGAACGATTTCAATTCTGTTTTCTCCTGTCTGATCAACTTTTATTGGTAGCAGGGTTCTGTTGTTTGGCAGATTAACAAGATCTTCCAAAGCATATTTTTTCAGATCGACCGTAACCAAAAGGTCAATATTGACCTTAAAATATTTTGAAAGTTTAATCAGAAGCTCAACCGGCGGCTCTGATCTTCCTTCTTCATAGGTGGAATATCTGCCACGGGTAATCGAGATTTCATCAGCGACCTTCTGTTGGGAAGCTTTAATCTTATCTCTTAAAAATCTGATATTTTCTGATAAAACCGACATTGCTATAAATTACAGCAACAAAGATAAATATTTTGCAACAAATTACAGCAGTAGTATAAATTATTTTTCAAAAAAAATCTCTCCGGAAAAACGAGAGATTTGTGATTCATGAAAAATGTATTGTAAAATTTCTGACAAACTTTTCAGTAAAGAATTTGTGTTTCCGGAAATATTTAATTTAGATAAAAGCCAGGTCTACTTAAGTATGATCTGATAGTATCCATTGGAATCTTTTACATCGATGGCAATTCCTGTGAAAGTGAGTTTATTGATCTGAAAACCGTCACACCCACCTTTGAACTCTGATGACTCGATAGAGAAATTGAAAGTTCTGACGGGGGAATAAAACGTGTAATTTTTTGTACCATTGTACGCTCCCACATTTTCAAGAACGATTTTGTCGTCATCGGTTTTGGCAGTCTTCACACCAACCTGGTTTTCGTCGCTTATGGAATAGGGGTTTAAAGTCCCGTTTGTTATAAGATTTTCTCCGTCTGCATTTACAAATTCGAAGACAATCGGAAGGGGAGCATTGTAGCATTCTTCACCGCAGGAAGTCAACATAAATGTGACCAGAAGAAAAAAAAATAGTTTTTTCATATCGTTACATTAATCCAGTTATGTAAAGATAATCATAATTTGTTTACATGCCTTTAAAAAGATATTTTACATCCGGAAGATCAATTTTTATGTTTAAATTAAAAGTATTTTCTCTTTAGAAAGTCTTTATTAAACATACGAGGATAAATAAATCTGTGTTAAACCTCAGCAAAATGTATTGCTTTGAAAGAAAAACGATTTACTTATATTTGCCCGCAAAGCAAATCAAAATGTTCAACAAAGCAATTACTGTATTCATCCTTGGCTTTTATTCGGTATTTTGTTCGGCCCAACAGGTTCGACCTTCAAAATCATCTGAAATTTACCGCGACCTCAAAACTCTCAAAAATATTCCTAAAGTTTTATATCTGGCAGCTCACCCCGATGATGAAAATACTGGATTACTCTCTTGGCTGATTAACGAGCAAAATGTGGAAACGGGTTACCTATCGTTAACAAGAGGTGATGGCGGTCAGAATTTATTGGGAACAGAACAGGGAGCTGCTTTGGGTTTGATCAGAACGCATGAACTTTTAGAAGCAAGAAAGTTAGATGGCGCCCAACAGTTTTTTACTCGCGCGATTGATTTTGGATTTTCTAAAAATACGGCCGATACTTTTAAACAGTGGAATGAGGACACAATTATTGCTGATGTCGTTTGGGTCATCCGTAAATTCCATCCTGATGTGATCATCTGTCGTTTTCCGCCAACTGCAGCGGCTGGTCACGGACAACATGCGGCTTCGGCTGTGGTTGCTGAAAAAGCTTTTAAACTGGCAGGCGATAAAAACGCTTTCCCTAATCAATTAAAATATGTGAACGTATGGCAACCAAAACGTGTGTTGTGGAATACTTTCCGATTCGGGTCTAACAATACCACTGCCGAAAATCAACTGAAAATTACCGTTGGGCAATACGATGCGCAGTTGGGAATGGGCTATGGTGAACTGGCAGGATTAAGCAGAAGTCTGCATAAAAGTCAGGGTGCAGGAACGCAGTCTGTAGCCGGAATCAAAACTGAATATTTCAGTCACGTTGCCGGTGATCCTGCAGAATCAACCCTTTTCGATGGAGTAACAAAAACCTGGACTTCACAGGGAAGCAGCGATATTGAAGAATCATTAAATAAAATCATTTCTGCTTTCAATTTCAATCAACCTGATCTGAGTTTGCCCGCTTTGCTTGCGTTACGAAAAAAGGTCATGACGCTAAAGGATTCAGACCTCAAAAAGGATAAAGTAAAATCTCTTGACCAAATTATTTTAAGCTGTGCCGGATTTATGGGTGAGGTCGTGACCAATCAGGCTGAAGCTGTGGCCGGAGATCAGTATAATTTTAGATTAAATTTAATTTCAAGAGCTGAAAATCCTGTTGTTTTGGAAAATGTAGAATGGTTGAATCAGTCAGAAAGCTTTACCAGGAAACTGTCAAAAGATTCTTTAATCACCATCGAATATAAAATTCAGATTCCTGCTGATGTAGCACTTACTGAGCCTTATTGGTTGGCAAAACCTGCCACGGACGCAGCCACTTTTTCTGTTCCGAATGAAACTTTAATTGGTTTGCCGGAAGCAGAATCTCAGCTGAATGTTTTGCTTGATTTAAAAATCGGTACAGAAAAGTTTCAGGTGAGACTTCCATTGTCTTTCAAAAAATTAGATCCGGTGCGGGGTGATGTGGTGGAGGCCTTGCGTATTATTCCTGCCTTAGAACTGAAATTTGCTCAGCCGTTATATTTAATTAAGGAAAATGAAGATTTGAATTTAAGCTTAAATTTTAAGGTTAATTCAAATAAACAGTTCAATAATGGAAAAGTCAATCTAATGTTTAACGGAGAACGGTTAGGTGGCGGGGACTTAAAATCAATCAATGGTAAAGAATTTACAGTTGATTATGTTGTTCCGAAAACCAAGCTTGCCTTAATCAGTTCGAACCGTTTGCAATTGGATGCCAATTTTGTTGCAGATGGAGTAAATTACAATAAAAAACAGGTATTAATTCAATATCCGCATTTATCTTCTCTTCAATATTTTGCGCCTGCAACAGTTGCTGTAATGAAAGGTGATATTCAGGTGAAGGTTAAAAAAGTAGGCTATGTAGATGGTGCAGGCGATTTCATTCCTGAGTTTCTGCGCATTGCCGGTATTCAGGTAGATGTCCTGAAAGATGCAGATTTCTATGGGAATCCGGATCTATCTGGCGGAAACGGAAGTCTCAGCAAGCTTTCGCAATACGATGCGATTGTATTGGGAGTTCGTGCCAATAACACGGAGAAAAAACTGGGGCGCTGGATGCCGTTTTTATGGTCTTATGTTAAAGCCGGTGGTAATCTAGTGATGCAGTACAATACCAATCAGGATACAACAGTTGACCAATTGGGAATGTATAACTTCAGCATTGCCAATAAGCGGGTTACGGAAGAAAACGCTACAGTTAAGTTTTTAAATCCAAATCATAAATTACTGAATTATCCGAACAAGATTTCAGCGGAAGATTTTAATGGTTGGGTACAGGAGCGTGGTGCTTATTTCCCTGTTCAATGGGATTCGGCGTATGAACCGCTTTTTGAAATGCATGACACCGATGAAGAGCCTTTGCAGGGATCAACTTTATATGCCAAATACGGAAAGGGGAATTTTATTTACACGCCGCTGGCATTTTTCAGACAGCTGCCTGCCGGAAATGTGGGCGCTGCACGTTTATTTTTAAACTTTTTATCTGCACAGAAAAACTGATGAGCAATCAATTTAAAAACTGGAACACCTGGTACATATTACTGGCTGCCGCACTGGCAGTTCAAATCATATTTTATTATCTGTTTACTAAATTCTGGGCATGAGTACTATAGATTGGACAGTTCTTATTTTTACACTGGTTGCAGTGGTGGTTTACGGCGTATGGATTGGTCGTGGCCAAAAAAGCAACGAATCCTACCTGAAAGCAGATAACAAAATGCCCTGGTACATCGTGCTTTTGGGCATTATGGCTACTCAGGCAAGCGCGATTACATTTCTCTCCGCCCCGGGACAGGCCTATACAGACGGAATGCGTTTCGTTCAGTATTATTTCGGTTTGCCTCTGGCGATGATTGTGATTTGCATTACTTTCATCCCAATTTTTCAGCGTCTAAATGTTTACACGGCTTATGAATATCTTGAGAACCGTTTTGATAAAAAAACAAGAGTTCTTACTTCTTTGCTTTTTCTCTTTTCAAGAGGTTTGTCAACGGGAATCAGCATTTATGCTCCGAGTATCATTTTATCAAGCGTTTTAAACTGGGATATTTATTTAACCAATGTTTTAACGGGTGGAATTCTGTTGATTTACACTTATGTTGGCGGTGCAAAAGCAATCGCTCACACGCAAAAATTACAGTTTCTCATTATACTGGGTACGATGGCATTTGCAGGTTATTTACTTATTCAAAATATGCCGAATGGAATTGGTTTTAAGGATGCCCTTTATCTGGCAGGGAAATCCGGAAAGCTCAACGTCATCACCACAGAATTTGACTGGAAGGATAAATACAATATCTGGAGCGGATTGATTGGCGGTTTTTTTCTTGCACTTTCCTATTTCGGTACAGACCAAAGTCAGGTTGGGAGGTACATCACTGCGAAAGACAATACCAACGCAAAAATGGGCTTACTATTGAATGGATTGGTTAAAATTCCGATGCAGTTTGCTATTCTGTTGATTGGTGCTTTGCTCTTCGCATTCTTTTCCCTGAAACCGGCTCCGGTTTATTTTAATGAAAGGTCTTATCAGCATTTAAAAGAAACAAAACCTGAACAGGCTTCGGTTTTTGAAAAAGAACATCAGGATTTACAGGCAAAATTTAATTTAGAATCGAAGGAAATTTTAAAATTAAAAGAAAACAACTCTCCTCAGCTTAACAAAAAAATTCAGGATTTTAAAAAAACTCAAACCCAGGTGAAAGATTTGCATGGAAGGGTAGAAGAAGCTATTAATAATTCAAATTTTAATGCCGAGAAAACGGATACCAATTACATATTCCTTTATTTTGTAAAGAACACTTTGCCTGTAGGAATGATCGGATTACTGTTTGCCGTCATTTTTCTGGCCAGCTGGGGTTCAATTTCCGCAGCGCTGAATTCGCTGGCCGCCTGCTCATTAAAAGATGTTCATTTAATATTTAAAAAAGAAATTCCGGATGATGCAACTGAATTGAAGTACAGTCGATTACATACCTTAGCGTGGGGAATATTCTCGATCGGTGTCGCGATGTTTGCCACTCAGATGGGTTCACTGATTGAAGCTGTGAATGTTTTGGGATCTCTTTTCTACGGTCCGATTTTGGGGATTTTTCTGGTTGCATTTTACTTTAAAAAAATTAAAGGTTCGAACGTTTTTATCTCGGCGATTCTGTCAGAAATTACAGTGATTACCATTTACAATTTCGATATTGTTTCTTTCCTTTGGCTCAACGTTATCGGAGCAGCGGCAGTGATTATATTTTCTGCAATAGGATTGATTTTTTATAAACCGAAAGCAGTACCTTCGTAAAAGAATAAACAAATAAAAATATTAAGAAAGCAATGATTAAATCTGCTACCATGGTTTTAGCTGCAATGACGATTTCAGTCAATGCATTTGCTCAGGAAACTAAAAAGCCCGCCAGCCCGCCAATGACGGCTACCGGAAAAGTTAAAGATGCCAATATTACAATTGCCTATAACAGTCCGTCTGTGAAAGGGCGTACAATCTGGGGTGATTTGGTACCTTATGATAAAGTTTGGCGTGCGGGAGCAAATGATGCCACCACTTTCGAAACCAGTAAAGATATTACTGTTCAGGGTAAAAAACTTCCTGCCGGTAAATACAGTTTTTTCTTGGTTCCAAAAGCATCCGGAACATGGACTGCGGTTTTCAACAAAGAGTCAAAACAGTGGGGCGCTTACAAATACGAAGAATCTAAAGATGCTTTGCGTGTAGATGTTAAAACAAAAGCTCTAAAAACAGCACAGGAATCTTTGGTTTATAAAGTTAACAGCAATGGATTCACAATGGATTGGGATAAAATCTCGGTTCCGGTTGAAATAAAATAATTCTTAGTTTAAGAAATTTAAATCCCGTTGATGCGGGATTTTTTTTGTTTAAAAATCAAAATAGAATTCATTTTGATTGTCTTTAAATTTAAATGCCTAAACTGAAAGTAAATTTAGATTTTGTGAAAAGAAAATAGAATCAGACAGTTTCCAACTTATAAGTAAAAAGCAGTTTACCGCTCAAAAAAGGTTCTGAATTTGTTATCATTAAAAAAAAACTGCTATGAAAACAGGATTGGTTTGGTTTAAAAATGATTTAAGACTTCATGACAACGAAGCCTTGACAAAGGCGGTTCAGGAATGTGATGAACTGATTTTCTGTTATGCTTTAGAAAAAAGCAATTTTCAAAAACTGGATTTAGGATTTAAAAAATCGGATATCAACCGTTTCAAATTTATCGAACAGTCCGTGGTGGATCTAAAGAAAAATTTGGAAAAAGTGGGTGGACATTTGATTATAGGTTCAGATTCCGCTGCAGAGCTTTTACCTGAATTGGTAAAGAAATATGATATTACAGATGTTTATGCGGAGGAAGAATATGCGAGCGAAGAACTCAATCTGATTAAAGATATTCAGGACATTTTGCCTAAAGTTAAATTTCATTTTTATTGGGGAAAAACGCTGTATCATAAAGACGATATTCCTTTTACAATTTCAAAAATTCCTCTGTCAAGTAAAGCATATCGAATTCCTGCAGCAAATGAATCGGAGCCCAGAGAAGTTATTAAAGCACCGACCAAATTGAAAAGCGTGAAAAAAGTGAAAAGCACAAAATTCCCATTCTGTACAAAGTTTGATTTTACCAAAAAAGAATATGATGCCGCAAAACCTCTTTTGGAAGGCGGAGAAACCCAAGCATTGAAAAGACTTCAGTATTATACTTTTAAATCTGAACTTTTAACGGGCTACCGATGGAGCAGAAACCAGTCACAGGGATTGGATTACAGTTCGAAATTTTCTCCCTACCTTGCTTTAGGCTGTATTTCTCCACGAGAAATTTTTGAAAAGGTAAAAAAATACGAAGAGAAAGTGAAAAAAAATCAAAGCACCTGGTGGATCGTTTTTGAGTTGGTGTGGCGGGACTATTTTACCTTCAAAGGAATGAAATTCGGCGATAAAATTTTTAAAACGAAAGGTTATAAAAATAAAAAAATCCCGTTTGAGAATAATAAGAAAAATTTCAAGCGCTGGTGTGATGGCAAAACTGGAATTCCGTTTGTGGACGCGCACATGCGCCAGTTAAACGAGACAGGCTACATGAGTAACCGTGGCCGTGTGAACTGTGCCAGCTATTTTGTTCACGACCTGAATATCGACTGGACCTGGGGAGCCGCATATTTTGAAAGTAAACTGATCGACTATGACGTGACTTCAAACTGGATGAACTGGCACATGCAGGCATTTGAAATTTACTATACGAATCCCATCCATCAGTCAAATAAGTATAAAGCGCAGGATTTTATTCGGGAGTGGATTCCGGAATTAAAAGACAAAAATAACATTGAAGTTCTGATTCCGTGGGAATTTGATATTCCGGATTATCCCAAACCGATTGAAATCTTTCCGAAGTGGGAGAGAGCGATAAATTTGATTAAAAAACTTAAAGTTTAAATCTTAGATGCAACTTTTTATTTACGTTAAATGTACGGATTTGCACTTATCAGGAAGATAAAATACAGATCATAAATAACAGAGAAGCACTGTTTAATCTTGAAATAAATCTTAGCGAAAACCTGTCTGTGTTGAATTCACCATACTATTCGCAGTTATGAATTTAGATTGATGCACTTAAAAAATCTAAGTCAAACGCAACACATTACTAGCTTTTACCCATTCAGATTTTTCACACCGCTTGCATCTGTTTTTGCCTTTGTCAAGAAAAAGTGAATGTCCACAATACGTGCATGCGTAGTGATCTGAATACTCTATGACCTGCAACTTTTCTTTATAGACGTGAGGTAAAATAGGAAGTCCGTATATGACCTCATCATCACTGAAATAATAGAAGCTGATGTTGCCGGTAGTTTCCAGAATAGCAGTTTTTACCTGACCAACATGCTCTATGGATTCCTGTCTCATTTCAGAAAAAAATTCATCTTTGGCAAAAGTGTGATCTTTTTTTACGCCCAAAACAAATTCGCCATTTTCAATAACGTATAGCGGTTCACCTTCGATAATGTTTTCAAATTTTTCACTTTTGGTGGCAAGGTATGTGATAAGTCGATAGAGAAGAATAATCGCAACAAAAACAATAACGGACGCGAGAATAGAAGATTCTTTATTAAACATAGGATCTCCTGCGGCAGAGCCTAAAGCAATGATAATTGCCACCTCGAAAAGCGAAAGCTGGCGGACTCCTTTTTTGCCAGAAAGCCTCAGTATAAGCAGAACCATACTGAACATTATCAATGTACGTACTGTAATTTCAATGGCAAAGCTGAAATCGAGATCACCGATAAAAATTTTATTCCAATCCAAAATGCTGTGATTTAATTTTAAATAAAAAAGCCTGAAAACAAAGTTGTGGCTTTGATGTGCAAACCATTACAAAATTCCCGCCACCAACGAATTATGTTTACATCTGTGGTATATGTATTTAATTAAAATCTAAAAAAGCTTTAATCAACCTGTCATTTTTTAAGAAAAATAACTCTGAATAGAAATAAAATGAAGAAGCTTAAACAGGAAGGTACAGCAGTTGACTTACCCGAATGTTTTGCATATCTCATCAACTAAAAGCCTGACCTGCATTGGCCGTTTCTTATCGTCCACATCTAAACTGTTGTTCAGTCCGGTCTTTACAATAACCATGTTTTTGTCAGGAATCATGATGATGAACTGACCTAAGAATCCGTAGAAAAAATAATGAGGAATGCTGTGATTTTCGTTAATCCAAAGGTTAAAGCCGAAAGCTGTATTTTCTTTGGTTGGTGTGATGAGTTTTCTGCAAAATTCTTCAGAAAGAATCTGCTTTCCGTTCCATTCTCCGTTTTGCATCAGCAGCTGACCGATCTTTGCGAAATCTCTTGCTGTAGCGTGAATACAGCAAAAGGCTTTTTCAACTCCTTTGTCATCTGTGCTCCATTTTGCTGAATATTCCATTTCCAGAGGTATCCAAAGCTTTTCTGAAAGATAAGCAGAGAGATCACGACCTGTAATTTTTCTTAAAATCAATCCTAATAATTGTGCACAAACACTCTGATATTCATACTTTACACCTGGCATTTCTTTCAGACCGACATTAAGCGTCTGCGAAGCAAGATCGCCAACAAAATATTGTTTTGAATTTTCCGCGAATGGATGTTTGTACTCTTCGTCCCATTCAAATGCGCCCTGCATCGTCATTAGATGACGGACTGTAAGAAATTTTCCATACTCACAATCGGCATACTCCGGAAACGCTGAAGAAACCAGCTGATATTCTGAATCGAGCAAACCATCATCTATTGCAAAACCCACAAGAAGCGAAAGCATTCCCTTTGCCATAGAAAATGAATTCAAAAGTGAATCAGAATGGTGATCTTTCCAGTACTGCTCATGAATAAGTTTGCTGTTACGGATAACCACAAGTGAAGAAGCTCCTGTTTTCTTTAAATCCTTTAAAACAGTTTCAGAAAGAATACGTTGATTATAAGAAATGTCTTTTTGCCAGGGTTTTTGATTTTGTGTAAAAACTTCGTGGGACGGAAACTTTTCTTCATCATCCGTTGAGGGAGTGAGCGCACCTTTCTTTAAGTTTTTACCTATGGCCTTAAACAGATACCCAAATCCTGTGAGATAAATCAAAGCACCAACAGAACCGCCGACAAGAAATCCGATCCAAACTTTTTTCATTCCCTGCAAAATAATTTTACTGTTTTATATGAAACGGTATTCAATAACTGAGCCTTTAATTAAATATTAGAAACATTTATCCTTTTGAGTAGTTTCCTTCATAATTCTGCATCGTCTTTCTGTTTCAGGAAATTTATTTTTATTAAAAAAAGGTTCAGCCGTTAAGCCAAACCTTTTGTGTATTAAATTAATATCTAACTGGCTGCCGAATGTTTCAGCAGAAACCGATTATGATTATTTCATTGAAGCCTTTACTTTCTCAGCCTCCATCAGGTGATGTTCCAGCGTTGGAAGTGTTTTGCCTGCAAATCCTTTTAGAGACGCATCCATTCCCGAAGAAGCCTGTTTTTTAAATTCTGCAATATCTTTCTGATGGTCTGTCACCATTGCAGAAGCATACATTTTGTCAAACTCTGCTCCTTTCAAAGCTTTCATATCATCAACCATTTTCTGCTTTTCAGCATCAAGGGCTGTTGGTAGAGTATAACCTGCGGTCGTTGCCCATGATTTAAGTTCTTCATTTGCCATTCCATGATCTTTAGCCATCATAGCACCCAAAGATTTTACAGAGGCACTGCTTCCATTTGTTTTGGCAAGATCGCCCAACATTACTTCCATCATTCCACCCATAGCAGCAGCATCAGCAAATTTTTTGTCCTGATCATTTAATGTTGCAGCATTGGTGTTTGCCGATGTCATTGTAGAATCCGTCGGTGTAGTCATTGAGTCATTGGTCATTTCTGTACCAGAGCTGTCCATACCGGTGTCTGTCGTTTGAGTTTCTTTTTTGTTGCAAGACATTAATGCCGCAACAGCAAAAATGGTGAGAATTGAATTTTTCATATAATTTGATTTAATTAGGTGATGAGATTACTATTAATTTTAAATAACCTCATGCAGTGCTAACAATTTACCTGCCAAAATCTTAAGCCCGGCGAAATAATTGCTGAGTTGTGGTATAAATCTTAAAATTAATAACCCGTATAGCTGTATTTAAAGTTATTTTAGACGTTCAAATTGAGTTAAGTTCAATGGCAGAGGATTTAAAACAATTTTAATTCTCACACAGTTAAACCCTGTCTTTATACATTTGTATGATACAAAACCACATATTCCCATGGCTGCATATCCAGAATGAGTGTTCCGGTAATGCTCTGAAGTTTTCCTTCAAAAAGATTGGTGTAGACACTGATATCAAATGAAGTATCAAACTGAGCTATAACAGGGTTTTTACTTAAATTTATAAATACCAAAACTTTATCTCCATTTTTTTCTCTTACGAAAGACATCACCTGATCCATCCTGTCATTCATAATTCTAACCATTTCACCTCCAAAAGCACCGTTCCAGAGTGCCTGATTCTGATGTTTAAGGGAAAAGAGAGTGGTGTACAGTCTTTCAAGATCATGTGATTTCCATTCTATTGGATCTTTCTCAAAAAATTCTAAAGAACGGTCAAGACCGGCTTCCTGTCCGCTATAGACCAATGGGATGCCATCCATCAAGACAGAGAATACGGTAGCAGCTTTTAATGCATCACCAAAATTGCTGTACTGATCGCCTTCCCATGAATTTTTATCATGATTATCAATAAAATTCATACGGATTCCCTCTTTCGGAAATATCGAAACATGCTCTGCAAGATAAGCTTCAGCCAAAGTCTTTACATTTGTCTCTTCACGTGCAATCTGGTGGAGAATATTCCACAACGTCCAGTTGTAGGTTGCATCGAATGAGCGTTTATGGAGATCTTTATCTTCCGCCTCGGCAAGCATAAAAACAGGTTTGATTTCATCAAGCTCTGCCCTTACATTTTCCCAGAAATCAATGGGGACGAAGCTCGCGATATCACAGCGGTAACCGTCAATGTCAAATTTTTCTACCCAATATTTCATGGCGTCTGTCATGTAATTCCGCAATTCTTCGTTACGGTAGTCAAATTCGATGATATCGTCATAATCACGCCATCTTGTAGACTGAAATGTATTTTTACGCGACTTTCGGTACCAGTCCGGATGCTCATCTACAAGCTGATTATCCCAGCTTGTATGGTTGGCAACCCAATCCAGTATCACAAACATTCCGTGATCGTGAATGGCGTTAACCAGACTGATGAAATCATCTTCAGTCCCAAATTCGGAATTAATACCGTAGTAATCTTTTACAGAATAGTAACTTCCCCAGCTCCCTTTTCTGTTGATATTACCGATAGGATGCACCGGCATTAACCATATAATGTCAATTCCCATTTTTTTCAGCCTCCCCAACTGTTTTTCAATCTGCTTAAAATTGCCTTCTTCAGAAAACTGTCGAATATTGAGTTCGTAAAGTGTAGCATTTTTCACCCATTCAGGTGCGGTAATTTCTACGTATTTTTTTGGTGTGTGAGGGGAGTGGTTGGGCTTTATCATACAGGTTTATTGAAAATTTGAAAAATATATTCAGATAAATTTTAAACTGTTTTTTTGAAGAGAAATAACCGTACCATTTAATTTCGCAAGCTTCCTACAAAACTGGTTATCAGGTTTATTTTAATTTTAGTGAATATTTATGGTTACTTAAAATTACATTCTTATTAAGTACAGAGCTCAGTAAAGTGGTATTTTATTTAATTAAATATTTCGTTAAAGGTTTATTTTTTGCAGGCTTGATGGAAAGGGCAGGGTCGCTGCTCAGATATCAATCACATCAAATATTCAAAATTATGATTCCAAAAAAAATACATTATTGCTGGTTTGGCGGCGGAAAAAAAGATGAACTTGCTGAGCACTGTCTCGAAACATGGAGAAAAATCCAGCCCGACTGCGAAATTATAGAATGGAACGAGACCAACGCTCCTCTGGAAGACAACAATTATGTAAAGGAAGCTTTCGCACAGAAAAAATGGGCTTTCGTCTCAGATTATGTACGGTCTAAAGTAATGTATGACCATGGCGGAATTTATATGGATACCGACATGGAGCTCAAACTTCCACTTAATGATTTTTTTAATGAAAAAGCAGTCTGCGGATTTGAGGTGAAGGGCGTTCCGTACTCAGCATTCTGGATGGCAGAACCCAAGCACCAACTTGCTAAAGATTTTACAGATTATTATAACCGGCAGGACGGTTTTGTGGAGAGAATTAATACTGATATTTTTTCTGAAATGCTTGAAAAGGAATATGGAGCAGACCGCTACAGTGATACTGTACAACATCTGAAGCATGATGTCACTCTTTATCCGTCAGTATATTTTTCTCAGGATTTGCCGAAGAATTATGTGAGCCATCATTTCAACGGATCATGGTTTGGCGGTGATGAGGAAAATACACACAAAAAAATGGTGAATGTTTACGGACTTTTAGAAAGGTTAGTTACCGAACCTGCTGCAGCGAAAGCTGTGAAAAGTATTATCACAGAACATAAAATTATTGACGTTAACAGTATTCTGGATTTGATACCAAAGGAGAAAATCGAAGAATACCTTCAGAAAAGGAATTAAAATTATAATAATTACCGACACAGAATGACCATTTATTTAAATGGTCATTTTATATATACTCTGAGCCTTTCTATTACATCTTCCATGTCAAACGGTTTGGCAATGAAATCGTTTGCACCTGCATCTAAAGCCGACTGCCCAAGACCGCGGCTCGCAGACATGATAACCACAGGAATATCACGAAGCTGCTCATCACCCCTGATGTGTCTGCAGATATCCCTGCCGTCTTCGCCGGAAAGCCACATATCCATTAAAATAACATTGGGTTTCTCTTTTACATTCAATGCATCGAGCATATCTGAGCCCTTATAAAATTTAGAAACCGAAAGTCCTTCCAGTTCCATCATGAGTTCAAGTGAATCTACAATTGCGGGACTGTCATCAAGGACGAGAATTTGTGAGGCAGAAGACATTTTAAATTAAATTTTGATATTTCGAAGCAAAATTCAGACCTTTTCTTCTGACAGTGAATAGAAATATATTTTTCGAATAGAAATTTTGACGGTTAAAAGAGATGATCAGAGGATTTTTTAAATTTATTTACATTCAACTTAATCTCAATTAAATAATGTTTATAAATTTAAAACTCTCAATTTTCGCAGAATATTTAACAAAAAAAACCTTCCCAATTGGGAAGGCTAAAAACACAAATGATGAAAATAAGGTTCGTTTTACTTCTACGAATTATCTTACAACAAATTTATAGAATGCATATTGACTAAAATGTGGTTTGAATCACATTTTTGATAATTTTTAATCATATTTTTCAAATATTAGTCTTCCGTCTGCAGGTTGCGAGAAACAGATATACATGCTTTCGTTCTGACGTCTGATGGGTACCTGCACAACTTCATATTTTCCGTCATTGCTTTTTTCTTCAACAATGAGGTTGCTGCCCTGACCGATTTCGTCGATCTTGTATTCAATCTGATAATCGCCGGATTCATTTTTTACAAAATCTTCTTTTTTAAATTCTATTGTTGCCATATTCGCTTGTTTTAGGTTTTAATGAAATTACTTAAATGAATAAATTAATTATCGCTCTGTCAGAATTTCGATCAGATTAATTTTATTCTATATTATACCTTTGAAAACATTTCACTAAAACCACGCCAAAATTTTTAAATTTTTAATATTTTAAATGTATGATTACAATCATAATAATTAGAGATAACTTGCGTTAAATTGTTCATAATTAAACCACACCAATAAAAAATGAAGTATTTACTATGTTTCAGTCACTTATCGTGGAACTTTGTCTACCAAAGACCACAACACCTGCTTACAAGATTCGCAAAACAGTATCAGGTGTTCTATTTTGAAGAGCCAAAACAGGGAGATTCCGACCGTTATACGGTTAATATGCAGGATGGAGTCTATATTATAGAGCTCATTATTTCCGGTTATGACGACTTCACCAACCGAAGAATTCAAAATCTTATTTTACATGTTCTCAGAGAATACGATGTTGCAGAGTATATCTCCTGGTATTATACACCGATGGCTTTGCAGTTTACAGATGAGCTCAGACCTCAAAAGGTAATTTACGATTCTATGGATGAGCTTTCTGCGTTCAGATTTGCACCATCTCAGCTTCTTCAGCTGGAAGAAGATCTGTTTAAAAAAGCAGACGTTGTTTTCACGGGAGGAAATTCTCTCTATCAGGCTAAGAAAAACAGACATCACAATATCCACGCGATGCCCAGCAGCATAGACAAGGATCATTTTGGGAAAGCAAGAAATTCTCCGGAAGATCCGGAAGATCAGTCATCGATTGGATATCCAAGAATGGGATTTTTCGGTGTTGTGGATGAAAGATTTGATATAGAATTGCTCAGAAATGTATCACAGGAACGTCCGGACTGGCAGTTTGTAATCATTGGTCCTGTTGTAAAAATAAGTCACGATGATTTGCCAAGGGCAGAAAACATTCATTATTTAGGCCCTAAAAATTATTCTGACCTTCCTTCTTATATTGCGCATTGGGATATTGCCCTGATTTTGTTTGCACTCAATGAATCTACAGAATTTATCAGCCCGACAAAAACTCCGGAGTATCTGGCGGCAGGCAAACCAGTGATTTCCACAGCAATCAAAGACGTTGTGCAGCCTTATGGTAATGCCGGACTGGTGCTGATTGTTGATGATGCAGACTCATTTATCTCAGCTGCGGAAAATATTATGACCGATCCCGACAGGGATCACTGGCAGCGTTCGGTAGATGATTTTCTTGAAGACGAGTCATGGGATCATACTTTCGACAGAATGAATGCTCTGATCAACAAAATTGAAATAACTAAAAAAGTAAAACAGACCAACCATGTATGATTTTTTGATAGTAGGATGCGGATTTGCCGGAGCAGTATTGGCAGAACGCCTGGCAGAGGAAGGAAAAAAAATCTTAATCGTTGACAAGCGCAATCACATTGCCGGAAATGCCTATGACTATTATAATGAAGAAGGAATTCTGATTCATAAATATGGTCCGCATATTTTCCACACCAATTCTGAAGATGTATTTAAATATTTAGGAAAATTTACAGAATGGAGACCTTATGAACACCGTGTTTTAGGCAGTGTGGACGGTCTTTTGGTACCCATTCCCATTAATTTAACTACGATAAATGAACTTTATGGCAAAGATCTCACTTCAGATGAAGTGACAGATTTTCTTGCATCAAAGGCAGAAAAAAGAAATCCAATTCTTACTTCCGAAGATGTTGTTCTGAATGTGGTAGGAAAAGAACTGTATGAAAAATTCTTTAAAGGCTACACCAAAAAACAGTGGGATCTTGATCCTTCTGAGCTCGATGCTTCCGTGACGGCGCGTGTGCCGACAAGAACCAATAAGGACGACCGCTATTTCACAGACAGTTTTCAGGCAATGCCGAAAAACGGATATACTGAAATGTTTAAAAAAATGCTGTCTCACAAAAACATCAGCATCATGCTTCAGACAGATTATCAGGACATTCTGGATATTATCCCTTTTAAAAAGCTGATTTACACCGGTCCCATCGACAGTTACTTTGATTACTGCTTTGGTAAACTTCCTTACCGTTCTATCGATTTTAAATTTGAAACTTTAAATCAGGACAATTACCAGTCAACAGGAACTGTAAATTTTCCAACGTCAAATTTATATACAAGGATTACAGAATTTAAATTCCTGACAGGACAGAAAAACGATAAAACTACCATCGTTTACGAATATCCGACGGCAGAAGGTGATCCGTATTATCCGATTCCGAGAAAACAGAATCAGGAAATTTACAATCAGTATAAAAAACTTGCCGAAGAACATCCCGATGTCTTGTTTACGGGACGTTTGGGAACCTACAAGTATTACAATATGGATCAGGTTGTAGCACAGTCTTTAGCTCTCTTCAAAAAAATAAAAAATAAGGAAGAGTATGTTCAGCAATGAATTTAATGATTCCAACATCAATCCGTTCAGCAGTTTTCTGATGGGCGGATATGAATGTGCAGACCATCAGAATGCGTTTGGAGAGCGGGTAGATCTGTATAAAACTTCCGGTCACGACATTTATCTGGAAGAAGATTATGATCATTTACATCAGCTCGGCATAAAAACAGTACGTGAAGGAATCCGCTGGAATGCAGTGGAAACCAAGCCGTATCATTACGACTGGTCTGAAGTGGAAAGGCTTATTGAAATTTCAAAAAATAAAAACATCCAGATTGTCTGGGACATCTGTCATTTTGGATATCCCGACGATCTTACGCCGCTTCATCCAATGTTTGCAAGAAGATTCAGCCATCTCTGCAGGGAATTTGTGATCAGATACAGAAGTCTTGTTCCTGACGGTTCTTTAATCATCACTCCAATCAACGAAGTCAGTTTTATTTCCTGGCTTGGCGGGGATGTACGGGGAACTTCGCCTTACTGCACAGGGCAGGGTTGGGAAGTGAAATACAATCTGATGAAAGCATACATCGAAGGCATTGAAATGATGAAAATTGTGGATCCGTCTGTCAGAATTATGATAACGGAACCTTTGATCAGTATTGTGAGTAACAAGCCAGGTGATGAGTTTTCTGTACTGGCTGCAGAAGAAAAACATTTTGAGCAATTTCAGGTGCACGATATTTTATCCGGAAGAATGTGTCCTGAATTGGGAGGCAAGCCTGAATATCTTGATATCATCGGTGTCAATTTTTACTATAACAACCAGTGGTTTAATGAAAACAATGAGTTTTTGCCCTGGGCAGAAGAACCACCTCATCCGCAGTACAGACCTCTTCACGACTTGCTTGAAAGCGTTTTCATACGTTACGGAAGACCTTTGGTTATTTCAGAGACGAGCCATCCCGGAGAAGACCGTGCTAAGTGGATCCGGTCTGTCACAAAAGAAAGCCTTTATCTTCTGCAAAAGGGAATTCCACTTTTCGGCTGCTGTTTTTATCCTGTAGTTGACCGTCCTGACTGGGATGATCTCAGCGACTGGCATCACAGCGGAATTTGGGATATTTTTGACGGAGTTTCATTAAAAAGAGTGGTTGACCATGACAGTTTTGAAGCAATAAAATCATTTAAAACTCAGCTTAATTCCATTTCAGTTTCAATTTAATTTAAAAAGTAAAAAAAATCCTGAAAACGCTTCATTCAGGACAAAGCACAATAATTTTTCATGGAAATTTTTATTGCTTAAAAACAGTTTTTTTTCCTTATTTGGTGTGATATTGGTTCACAACAAAACAACAGAAATCTTTTTTATGGAAAAGCATATTGTAATTGTCGGAGGCGGTTTCGCCGGATTAAATCTTATAAAAACAATCGGTGACGACGACAGATTCAGAATCACATTGGTTGACAGAAATAATTACCATTTTTTTCCTCCGCTTATTTATCAGGTAGCCACAGCATTTATAGAGCCTTCTCATATATCTTACCCTTTCAGAAAACTGTTTTCGAAATATTCAAATGTTTCCCTTTACATGGCAAGCCTCGAAAGGGTAGTGCCTGAAGAAAATAAAATTGTCACAGACGAAGGAACTTTGCATTATGACGAACTCGTACTTGCACTCGGTACGGAAACCAATTTTTTTGGCCTTGAAAACGTCCGGAAGCACGCACTTCCCATGAAAACGATTGATGAAGCACTGTACATCCGGAATCATATTCTTCAAAATCTGGAAACGGCATCACGAAATGCTAAAAATGACAGTGTACAAAGCCTGATCAACATCGTAATTGCAGGAGGCGGCCCAACCGGTGTCGAGCTGGCAGGAATGATTGCTGAAATGGCCGGCTACATCGCAGAAAAAGATTATCCGGATATCGCATTTGGTCACTCCAACCTGTATCTCGTAGATGCTTTACCTTCAGTTTTATCAAACATGAGTGATACTGCAAAGAAAACAGCGTACGACAACCTTAAAAAGCTGGGTGTTAATATTAAACTGAATGTTTCGGTGAAGGATTATGTGGAACAGCAGGTAATACTTTCCGACGGTACAAAAATCCCGACTCAGACTTTGATATGGTCTTCCGGTGTTATCGGCAGAACCATCGAGGGAATTCCCGAACTTTCTCTGGCAAAAGGTAAAAGAATTATTGTGGATGCCAACAATTTGGTTTCCGGATTTAAAAATATTTATGCTATCGGCGATATCTGCATTAATATGACGGATCCCGAATTTCCGAAAGGCCATCCGCAGGTTGCTCAGGTAGCCATTCAGCAGGCAAAACTGCTTGGTAAAAACATTAAAAGTAAAGCTAAAAACAATCCTTTGAAACCTTTCCGATACAATGACAAAGGAAGTATGGCGATTATTTCGAAATACAATGCAGTCGTCGATCTCCCAAAATTTTCTTTCAATGGAATTTTTGCGTGGTTCACATGGCTTTTTATTCACATTATTCCTCTGACGGGTTTTAGAAACAGGTTCAGACTGGCTGCAGAATGGTTCAGGTTATTTATTACCAACAACGCATCCATCAGAATGATTATGAAACCAAGAAAAGAGAATTGATTTTACAAAATTACCTGAAGATATAAATTTAAAGCTTTTAAATGTTATCAAACACCTGTATTAAGTTGTTCTGATAATATTTAAAAGTTTTTTTTGGAGAAGTTGAGTTGTTTAATTTCAGAAAATTCCTGCAGATTATCCTCAGAGAAACTTTGTTTAAAATTAAATCTGCAATCACCAATTTGAAAATCCTTTTAAATTCAATCCCTCATCATTTCAAATAGCTTTTTTTTCAGACAAAATCATTTGCACATCCATACAATCTGATGTGCAGCCAAGGAATGGTTTGGATTTTTTATTAAAACTTTAATGTTATTTTTTTCAAACACGCTGACCTCTTCTTTATTTTTATCCTGAATTATTTCTGATTTAAATTTTTCCTGATTCAGTGTATCTTTAAAAGAACTGACCTGCTCATCATCATGGGAGACAATGGAAAGTACGTGACAGCCTTCATTTCTCAGAAAAACGGTCACCACCATAAACTTTGAGTCTTCCAGATGCTCATTGCTGTACACTTTTACAGTAGACTCGCTGGCTTCCTCCTGATGCAGAAGGTCAAAATGTGCTGAAAGTTTGGTATCGATAATATGCCCCGGTGATCCCGACAGATTCTGAAGATTTTTTATATTGAGCAACTGACCGGATGCTGTACAACAAAGATGAAAGAGAATAAATAATAGAAATTTTGGCATGTAGTTTCTTGTAAAAATAAATAAAAAATTTACTTACAAAAAATGATTCGGATCATAAAAAAATCCGCCTCCCAAGGGAAGCGGATGATTGTTTTAGTTTTTCAGATCTTCAAGATTTTTGAATTTATCATGTGAAGCTTTCAGATGATGAAGCTGGTCGAGTACCACTCTTGAACTTTCAGGGCAAAGATCGCCACTGTCCAGTGCACTTTGATAAGCGTCGATAGCTGCCTGCTCTCCGTACACTACATTTCCTAAACTTGCTTCAGCATTGTCGCCTGAGAATGCATTTTTTACATCGATCCAGGCTCTGTGAATAGATCCTGCTGCAGAACCTGTCTGATCCGGCTCCCCGCCGCGCTCAGTAATAAGACCAGATAGTTCATTTTTCATTGTAGCAGACTGTGCAACCATGTTGTCATAATCGGCACGCAGGTGAGGATATCCTTCCCACACTTTGTCTTCTACTTTAGAAAATCCCTGAATTCTGTCGTTGGTAATTGTCAGTAGATCGTTTAATACTGAAACTGTTTTGCTGTTGTCCATATTGTTATATTTTTTTTGGTACTCATCAATTTACAATAATGATGCCCAAAAACCAACTTAGAGCACATGTGGTACCTAAAGTTTTTTTCCATTTAAAAAAGGGCAGACTAATTGTATTTAGGAATGTACACACACTAAAAAGAAAATATTATGAGAAGCATTCTTTGGCTTGTAGCCGTTATTTGCATCGTGGTCTGGGTTTTAGGAATGCTTGGTATCGTACCCGGGTTAGATACAGGAAGCCTCGTTCATGTATTACTTGTTATTGCTGTCATCGTAATAATCATCAACCTCTTCACAGGAAGAAGACCTTTAGATTAATTTAATACACCAATTCACAAAATTATAAATCATGGAAACAAACGAAACTCAGGCTATCCTGAAAGACCTCATCCAAATTACCAACGACAGGATTTCAGCCTTTGGAAAAGTAGAAGGTCAGATCTGGGAAAGTTATCCGGATATTAAATCTGAATACGACAAAATGATTTCCCATACCAAAGTGATGAAGAATGAACTGATCAACATCCTGCGAGAAAACGATTCTGAAATCAACGATGAATCATCCTCAGTCCGTGGAAACATTCACAGCACATGGATTGACATTAAAAGTGCCTTCAATATTGATTCAGTGAATTCTACTCTGGAAAGTGTGATTTCGGAAGAAGATGCAGCCTGCAAGGCTTATGAAAAAGCACTTGAGGAAGAAGTTTATTCCTCAGAAACAAGATCAGTTCTTGAAGATCATCTTTATCATCTGAAACAGTCTCACAAACAGTTTACCGAAATTCTTGATTACAGAAAAAACAAAGACTAAAACAACAGGAATTATGAAGTTTGAAGAAGCCTTAAAACAGAAAAAAGAATCGATAAAAAATGCAGATGATTCGGTGCTGAATTTATACCACGTCCTGATATCTCCTGCAGATACCAAAGAAAGTGTTGACTTTATTGATCATTACCTGAAGAATCCTGACAGTTGTAATGATGATACGTGTAAAGAGTTTGCCTCTTCAGACGATTATCAGATTGTAAGTATCAGAAAAGAAGATCAGGAGTGCTAAAATTTAAATAGAAAATAATCAGCATGGAAATAAACGACCTACTGAAAGACGAAATCACCGCTGCTTCCGAACGTATTGAAAGCGTCACTGTAAAATATCCGAAGAAAGAAACTGTAAAAGGCATGATTTCTGAAGTACAGAATAATCCTTTCGGAGTACAGATTTCGCAGCGTGATGTAAAAGATCCTGAAGAAAAATTTCATGAGATAGATTTTGAGAAAGCTGTTGAAGTTGCAATCTACTATTACGATGGTAAGATCAGTGTTCACGCCGACAGTAAATATACAGACTAACTGACCTTTTAATTATTATTGATACTAAATATGGCTTCTTCAGACAACAAATTCAATTGCTGCACGCTGCTCAGAAAGAAAGACCGGGAAACTTTCGACTTTCTGTATGCTGAGTTCAACAGCCAGTTTTACGGTATGGCTCTGCAGTGTCTTGGCGATGAAGAACTTGCCAATGAAATGATGATTCTTACATTTACCAATATCTGGAAAGATTTAGACAAATTTAATGGAGATAATTCTCAACTGAGATCATGGTGCATATCAATACTGATGCGTTCTTTAAGACGTGTTAGTGCGTCAGATAAAACATCAGACAGCAGTGAAAGCACCGATATCCCACAATTAAAGTCAGTTTCAGTTTAAATTACAAAATTCACTACAAAAAAATTAGAAAATAATGTTCACCACACCTATAGAAAAAATTGACTTCCTGCGTTTCTTTTTAGGAAATGCCAATGGCAAAAGCGCCGAACTCATTATTGACAAAGGCTTTGTTTACATCAGCGAATATTTTGGATATTTTAAAGAAATCCTTCAGAATCCTGATAAAAAATTCTCAAAAATCAGCGAGCAGGAACTGATCTCCACCTTTGAAGAAATCGGTATCCGGGAATGGAAAGAAAATTACAGCAACAACGACATCTTTGAAGGAAAAGAATGGGAGCTGGAAATGAAAATCAATAACGAACAGAAACATTATTATTTTTTCGGATATGAAGAGTATCCTTCACAAACCGGCGATTCTACAAGTCAAAAATATACCAGAGAATTCAGAAAACTTCTTCAGACTTTGAATTCTGTATCCAGGTCAACCTACTTCGCATAGATTGGAATGACTTTTGAGAAATAAAAACTAAATAAACTATTATGAACGTTAAAAGAACATTTGGAACCATTCTTACGGTTCTGGGAATTGCAGGATTACTGTACACAGGTTATCAATTGATGCAGAAAAGTGAGGCATACACCAATATGGCTGTAGTAGGCGTGATTGGTCTGATCTTCTTTTTTGCAGGAATCGGTCTTGTGCAGAACACAAAAGACGAAAGTTAGATTTACAGATTTCAGAAAAAATTTAAAGGCATCATGTTTATCAGATGATGCCTTACTGTTTTTATCTATTCGTTATCTTTAATCTGATCATAAATCAGTTTGGTGACAATTGCCCCGAAAAGATAATATCCCACAGTCATAATTTTCTTTTTATTGGTGCTTGCTACCGGATCAGGATCAAGTCCTAACTTTTGGGGTAACGCAATGGCTCCGACACCTGCCAAAAGACCACTTGCGAGATTATGGGTTGTTGCTGTAGTCGCGTAATAAACTGCGTTGCTTATAACATCACCTGCGAGTGTAGCGGCATAAAGCTGGTTAGGATTGTTTATTTCAAGTGCTGTTCTGTCTGTCATTTTACTGAGTGCTTCTTCACCCAGTTCGTTGATGTGGGGTACATCTTTACAGGTTTTTCTAACGATTTCGTGTAACAGGTTGAGGGCAATTGCTCCTCCGAGTCCTGCGATCATTTTTTTTAGCATAATATTTTTGTTTTGGATTTTAATTTAAAGAAGAATTTCTTACTGTAAATCAGTCAAGAATGGTACCAAAACTAAGGCTCTTCTGCTGTAAATGATTTAATTTAATGGAACTTAAAACAAATTCAATTCGTTCAGTCTGATATTTTTTGACAGGACGAAAATTTTATTTTTTTGCTAAATGAATTAGATTCAAAATGCATTTTCTTGTGACAGCAATCATACTTTTTTCGGAGTTTAAAGACTATCTTTGAAATAATGACAGAAATTAATTTTTCGTTTAGAAAATAGTATTCTAATAGTGATTTTTTCTCAACTAAACCAAAACTGAAAAGATGAAACCTAAAAATATTCCGGGAGTTCCAAAACAGGTGAAAGGCGGCTTTCATGATTCCGAAAGTTTCCAGAAATCAGAAACTGAAGAAGATGTTGAAATGCGGTTTCATCATCTTAAAGAGCGGTTCTTCAGCATTAATCAGTGGAAAGAGTACTGCCCTGAAAGCAGAGCAGATTTTAAGCTTTGCAATCTGAACGGAAATATCGTGGAACGTCTGCCTCAGGAAGGTGATTACATCAGAATTGATATTCCCGGTCCCGGTGGTACAGAAGGGCGTTCATTTGACTGGACTGTCATCGACAAAATAGATTTTGATTCGCCAAACCGGCTTTTGATTCAGTGCAGACCTTCTCCGGATCCTGTAAAATTCAACAGCAAAAAGATTGCACATTTCTATTGCGACAAATCAACCTCCACTTTTGTTATTGAAAGAAATGGAGATATGCTGATGGCAGCTGTTTACGGAAGAAATGAATCTCCAAATTTGAAATCTGGTTTTATCAATTCTGCACGAAACGTAATGATTGCTATCGGAGGAATTTTTGGACTATCTAAGATTCAATGGGAATGCCTTGCAGAAGGAATGCTTAAAGGTGAGAACGAATAATCTAATGAATTTAAAATTTTTATATTGACAAGATCCTGGAAATAATTCCGGAGCAGGACATAAAAAAGGAGCAGTTTTTTTAAGCTACTCCTTCTTTTGAGTTGATGTTTTAGAATTGAAGTTTAAACGGTCCTTCAAAATAGGTATCATATGAATCCACAAGATTTCCTTTCAGATCGTAAACTCCGATGATTATATTCTGTTTCGAAAGATTCATCTCCTTCTCCGGAAAAGTGATGTTGATTGTACCCTTTGATATTTTATCTTTAGGTATAGAAATATTGCCAGATCCGCTGAAAATAATTTCACCGTGTGCAGGCTCAATTACTTTTATCGTTACCACTTTTTTATCATTAGATTTATTTAGAAATGTGTAGTTGTAGGTATTGGTAATAAGACCATCTCTCACAAAAAACGTACTTCCTGTAGGTTTGATGAATTTAGCCTCCATATCTCCACGGCTGTAAAGTAAAAATCCTAAGAAAAGCTGTAAAGCAATAAGCACGACCATGAAAATTTTCATTCTTCCGGTAAAACGTGTCGGAATACCTGTCTCAATTTCTGTTTCAGATGCGTATCTTATCAAACCTTTAGGCAGGCCTACTTTCACCATGACTTCATCACAGGCATCGATGCAAGCGGTACAGTTGACGCATTCCAGCTGCTGCCCATCCCGGATATCAATTCCCGTAGGACAAACCACCACGCACTGATGGCAATCTATACAGTCACCTTTTCCTGCGGCTTTTCTGTCTTCATCTTTTCTCCATTTTGCTCTGTTTTCACCTCTTTTAAAATCATAGAATACGTTGATGGTATCTTTATCAATCAACACACCCTGTAATCTTCCGTAAGGACAGACCAAAGTGCAGACCTGCTCACGGAACCATGCAAAAACAAAATAGAATGCTGCCGTAAAAAGTATAATGACAATAAAATTGGTAGGATGGGCGAGTGGTCCTTCTGCAACAGTTTTAAAAACTTCTTCATAACCTACAATCACCATCATCATAAAATGAGTGAATATGAGTGAAAGTATAAAAAAGATGCTCCATTTAAGGGATCTCTTCCATATTTTTTCTGCATCCCATTCCTGCCGATCCAGCTTCATCTGCTTATTACGGTCACCTTCGATAGCAAATTCTATCTTTCTGAAAACACTTTCAAGAAAAATGGTTTGAGGGCAGATCCAGCCACAAAAAATTCTTCCGAATGCTATGGTAAAAATAATGATGCAGATCAATCCTACAATCGCTCCTAAAGTTAAAAGAAAGAAATCCTGGGGATAAAAGGGCTGACCAAAGATGAAAAACTGTCTGTCGATAACGTTCAGTAACAGAAAAGGGTTGCCGTTAATTCTTATAAAAGGTACTGCAAGATAAATTGCGAGGAGAATGTAAGCAACAATTGTCCGGTAGTTCGTAAATTTTCCTTTTGGTCTTTTAGGAAAGATCCATTTTCTTTTACCAGACTGTTCCATTGTTCCTATCGAATCCCGGTAGGTTTCAGGATCCAGTACCTGACCCTGTCCGCCACGGATTTGCTCATTTTCATTTGACGCCATAGTTAATTTCTTTTTTTGGTAACAGATATAATTTCAGAAGCGAAATTACAGTCTTATATCAATTACAACTATAAGACCAAAGAGCGGGATAATTTCCTGTAAATTATTGATATTTTTAAACTTATGACTGCAATCACAACAATCACTTTAATTACGATTTCTTTTAATTACAGGACAAAAAAAAGACCCGTCTCCGGGTCTGATTTATTTAGAAATTTAAGCATTGATCGCTTTGGAATTGAGATTGGTATCTGCGATTTTTGAGAGTAGATCGTTACAGTTTTTTTCTTCATCCAAAGTCAACAGAAGATGCTTGAGGCATTCTTTTTCCTTAAGAATCTTGGCATATGCAGCTAGCGTTCCGTAAGTCGCAATTTCATAGTGCTCCACTTTTTGAGCAGCAGCAATAATTCCTGCATCACGCACAGCTCCCGGCTTTGTTTCTTCCATGATGCCGGTACCTTCATCCAAAAGCCCCTGCATTGCATCACATTTTTTAGCTTCTGCTTTTTTCTTTAATGCTTTGAAGCATGCTTCAAGTCTTTTTACCTGCTCTTTTGTCTCCTCAAGATGCTCGCCTAAGGCCTGCTTCAGTTTTGTATCTGTTGCGTTTTTCTGCATTTTAGGAAGTGCTTTAGAAAGTGCTTTTTCAGCCCAGTAAATGTCTTTCAGTGAATCTTCAAACAGGTCGCTCAGATTTTTTGCTGAATCCTGTTTTGCAGGTATTTTCTCAGATGATTTTGCAGCTGTTTTAGCTGTTGATTTTGTAGAAGATTTTCCAGTCATTTTTGCTGACGACTTGGATGTCGCTTTTGGTGAAGCTTTAGATGTTGAAGCCGAGATTTTCTTGCCAGTACTTTTAGTAGCTGTAGCTCTTTTGGTTTCCATATATTAAAAATTTGATTGGTTTTGTTATATCTCAGGTTACAATTACCAGACCATAGGCAAATAAAATAAATGATTGTGGTAGTAAAATTCAGCGTTACTGATGTTTAGAAGCTATTTAAATATTCAAATCAGTTATTTCATTTAAAAACTATCCGACATTTATAAAAAAATTAACAGTCTGATTTTACAGACTTTAATTTGTTTGACCTTTATAAATGATTACTGACTTAAATCAAGGCTTGAAATTTGAAATGGGTAAAAAACACCAAACATGATCAAATCTTAATATACAATTGCTATGGAAATTGAACGAAGTCTATTGTCTGAAGTAGGAAATTTACTCTTAAATGCTGAAGAAACAGTTTCTGTCGCCGAAAGTGTGACATCAGGTTTTCTCCAGTTTTCATTTTCACAGATGGCTGATGCCTCACGATATTACCACGGCGGAATTACTGCATACACGATTGATGAAAAAGTAAAATTCCTTGGAATCGACCGTATACAAGCTGAAAAATGCGACTGCGTATCTGAGCAAATTGCAGAGGTAATGGCTTTGAACATTGCAAAATCTTTTGAAACCGACTGGGGAATCGCTGTCACAGGTTATGCAACACCTGTGGCAGAATCTGATTTTAAAATCTTTGCCTATTTCAGTTTCAGTTATAAAAATGAAATCCTATTCAGCAAAAAACTGGAACTTCACCCAAGAACAAATCAGCAAAATGCGCAGATTTATTACTGTGAATTTATTTTAGGCTGTCTTAAAACCAAACTTTCTGAACTTCAATCTGATTAATCAAGAATTTCTACAGACATGAATCGGTTTATAATCGATTTAAAGAAATTAAAATATAAACCCTTAAATATTAAAATTTTATAATAGATTCAATGAATATTAATTCATTAATATATGAATTATAATAAAATGTAATTGTATTTTCTTATGTCTATAGTCATAGTATTAATCGGCTTTATAAGCCTATTTTTACCGCCGGTTTTATTGAAAATAAAGGAGTTTTTTTTCCGTAAAGATTTTTAATATTCTACTAAACTAATAATGATCTATGATTATTGACGAAGAATTACTTTTAAAAAATGGGGCAGAAATTCTACAATGTAAAGCAGGTGAAACTATTATAACTGAGGGCTCATTACCCAAATATTATTACCAGATCCGGACAGGACTTATTAAAATTAATTCATACAAAGACGACGGCAGCGAGTTTATACACAGTCTGCCGTCAGACGGACAATGCATTGCTGAAACTTTCCTTTGGTATGATGTTCCATACTGCGTCAATGCAGAGGTGATGAACGATGCCGTAATTTTAAGGGTGAGAAAAGATGTTTTTTTAGATATTGTCAATTCAGATTCTGTTCTGATGAATCGGGTGATGTCTTACACCTCCGAGAGAATGTTTTACCGTTACAAAATGCTCACTACACTGTCCGTCAACAATCCCGCCCACAGAATATTAAAGGTGATGGAGTTTCTAAAATCTCATCATCAGATTGATGAACCCTTCCAGTTTACAGTACCATTCTCCAGACGTCAATTGGCTTCTCTCACAGGATTGCGGGTAGAAACCGTCATCAGAACTGTAAAAAAACTCGAAAAGCAGAATTTTGTCAAAATAAACAACGGGAAAATTTGCTTTTAAAGATTTTGTAAAAATTAATTGAATAACCTTTTTCTTATAAACTAAATTTATTCATCTTTTTGCTCTAAGAAAGCTTAATGTATGATTCCAGTCATAACAAATCAATTTTTATAAGGTTAAATTTGGTAACACCAACATCAAATTTAATTTTATGAAAACTTTTTTACCAGGTTGTTCCGTTTCAGGGAACAGCATTAATAATTTTCCTGTGGATATGCAGTCCATGATACAGCCAAAAAACTTTTGCAGAAAATCTATGCGTAACCGTTCCATGGCTCAGTATTTGTCACAAACAGTTTTCGTGAATACACCGATACAGAATACTCTTTAAATCGGGACCTTCAGCAAAGATATTTCAGACAGAAAAAAATAAATCAGAATTATAATTGTACTCAGCACCAGACAGAATGCCTGTTTGGATTATATTCTGCATGAAATATGGTTACTTACTTCAACAATGAATGAACAATTCATCTAAATCAAAAATAATTTAAAAAATATCACACAAACAATTAATATGGATACAAACGACAAAAACAATGACAAGCTGGATCAGCTGAATTTTTTCAAGACAGACAATTCTGATGAGAAACTCACCACTAATCAGGGATTGAAGATTCGGAATAATCAGGATTCGCTGAAAGACGGTGAGCGCGGGGCAACTCTCCTTGAAGATTTTATTCTGAGAGAAAAGATTACCCATTTTGACCATGAAAGAATTCCGGAAAGAATCGTTCACGCAAGAGGTTCGGGTGCGCACGGTGTTTTTAAACTGAGCAAAAACATGCAGGAATTCACCAAGGCTAAATTATTTACCGATCTGGAAAAAGAGACCCCCGTTTTTGTGAGATTTTCTACTGTTGCAGGCAGCAGAGGAAGTACAGATTTAGCGAGAGATGTCCGTGGTTTTGCAATAAAATTTTATACAGATGAAGGAAACTACGATTTAGTAGGAAATAATATGCCTGTTTTTTTTATTCAGGATGCAATGAAATTTCCCGATTTGGTACATGCCGTAAAGCCTGAACCTGATAACGAAATTCCACAGGCCGCCTCTGCACACGATACATTCTGGGATTTTATTTCTCTGATGCCTGAAAGTATGCACATGATCATGTGGCTGATGAGCGACAGGGCTTTACCACGAAGTTACAGAATGATGGAAGGCTTTGGTGTTCACTCATTCAGATTTATCAACAGTGAGGGTGCCGCATTCTTTGTGAAATTCCATTTAAAACCAAAATTAGGTGTACACTCAGTTGCATGGCCGGAGGCTCAGAAAATTTCAGGTGCTGATCCGGATTTCCACAGAAGAGATCTTTGGGAGGCCATCGAAAGTGGTGCTTTTCCTGAATGGGATTTAGGTGTACAGATTGTACCGGAAGAAAATGAATTTGATTTTGATTTTGATCTTTTAGATCCTACGAAAATTATTCCTGAAGAAACCGTTCCTGTGGAAATTATGGGAACTTTAACTCTGAACAGAAATCCTGATAATTTCTTTGCTGAAACAGAGCAAATCGCTTTCCATCCCGGTCACTTGATTCCGGGAATTGATTTTACGAATGACCCATTATTGCAGGGCCGTCTGTTTTCATATACAGATACTCAGCTTTCAAGATTAGGCTCACCAAATTTCCATGAAATTCCTATTAATAAATCTGTCCCTACCGTACACAATAATCAGCGTGACGGGCACATGAGACAGCAGATTGCAAAAGGAAAGGTAAGCTATGAACCCAATTCAATGGGCGGAGGATGTCCTTACCAGGCAATGATGTCGGAAGGTGGTTTTGATACTTATGGTGAGAGAATCAGTGGTACAAAAATCAGAGCCAGAAGCGAATCTTTCGTTGAACATTATTCTCAGGCTAAATTATTCTACAACAGCCAGTCTGAACCGGAAAAAACGCATTTACAGAAAGCACTGGTATTCGAATTATCTAAAGTGACGATTCCTGCCATCAGAGAAAGAATGGTTTCCCAGCTTAATTTTATCAATAAAGATTTAGCCAAAATGGTAGCCGAAAAAGTGGGAGTAGAGGTGAAAACTCTTGAACAACCCAACGGAAGTATTCCTGCCGACGCCGATCCTGAAGCATTGCAAAGCGAAGAACGTGAGACTTCACTGAATTCTTCAGATGCCCTGAGCATGAAAAATACGGTTAAAGACTCTGTTGAATCAAGAATTATTGCATTCTTAGTTGCAGACGGCTGCAATGCAGCACGTGTTTCAGAGCTGAAGTCTAAACTTGAATCAAAAGGTGCAACCGTACAGTTTGTAGCTCCTGAAATGGCTCCTGTAAAATCTGATGACGGTACTGAGCTTACCCCAAAACATTCAATATCAAGCACCATGAGTGTTTGCTTTGATGCAGTTTATATAGCTGCCGGATCAGCATCCACCCAGCAATGGCTTCAGCCTGACTACAAAAACAGTGTTGTAGAATTTGTAAACGAAGCATACAGACATTGTAAAGCAGTTTTCTTTGATAAAGAAACAGATGCACTTTTTGATAAAACAGATCTGACCGACTTCCATTCTGATGATCCTGCCGTTATTTCAGCTAAGAAAAACGATTCAGATGACAGTTTCATTACAGCGATCGCTTCTCACAGAGTCTGGGAGTTTGAAAAACACAGAAACGGATTTATCAAAAATGAAGACCTTTCAAAAAATTAACAGATGAAAGCAGCAGTTTTTCATTCTCCAGGCGTTATTACCTGTGATACAGTAGAAGATCCTACGATTCAGGACGAAAATGACATCATTTTAAAAGTGACTTCCACCGCCATTTGCGGCAGCGATCTGCACATGTATTCAGGTGGAATTCCACAGCCACGACCGATGGTGATGGGACACGAGTTTATGGGCGAAATCGTAGAAAAAGGAAAAAACATTACTCATCTTCATCAGGGAGACAGGGTAGTAGTTCCATTTCCCATTGCATGCGGTTGCTGTTATTTCTGTGAAAATGACCTCCCCGGAGGTTGTGAAAATTCCAATCCTGAAAACTATGGTCCCGAAGGCGGAATCATGACTGAAAAGGGTGGCGGAATGTTTGGTTACACAGATTTGTACGGTGGATATAACGGTGGTCAGGCTCAGTATGTAAGAGTTCCGTATGCCAATTTTGGTCCGCGAAAAGTGCCGGATATCCTCACAGATGAACAGGCATTATTCCTCACCGATATTTTCCCGACCGGATACACCGGAGTAATGTGGGGAGATCTGAAAGGCGGAGAATCTGTTGCCATCTTTGGCGCAGGTCCTGTAGGTTCGATGTCTGTAAAAAGTGCTATTCTTCACAATGCCGGAAAAGTAATCGTGATTGATACTTTGCAGTACAGATTGGATCAGATCAAAAAACTCACAGGCTGTGAAACGATTTTGTGGGAAGATGCAGAATCTACAGTGGAGAAAATAAGAGAAATGACCCACGGCCGTGGAGCCGATCTTTGCATTGATGCAGTAGGTTTTGAACCCGAACGTTCTTTTCTGGATCGTGCGAAAGCTGTTGTCAATTTTGAAAAAGGTTCTATGAAAGTTTTGGAAGCCTGCATGAGCGGAGTGAGAAGAGGCGGAACTGTTTCTGTACTCGGAGTTTATGCCGTTAATTATGATAATTTCAGACTCGGACAGATTTTCGATAAAGGAATTATTCTGAGAGCAGGTCAGGCACCGGTGCACGCCATTATAGACAAACTTTTAAAATATGTAGAGAGCGGACAGGTTCGTCTTGATGATATTATCACGCACCGTCTTTCTCTAAATGACGTAGCAAAAGGCTATCAAATCTTCGATAAAAAAGAAGATGGATGTGTGAAAGTAATCCTCGATCCCTGGAGTTAATACTTTCTCATACAATTTATAACCAACAACAGCTTCATTTCTGAAGCTGTTGTTTTATTTAGGAACATTTAAATTGTTTAAATGTAAATTTTTCTGTTTATAATTTTAAGATAATTTTCTTTTTCAAGTCTTTTTACCGTTCTGATGACCGTTTCCACGCGAAGTGCGGTTAGTGCCGCAATTTGTTGCCTTGTGAGAGGAATTTCATAAGAAAACTTTTCTTTATTTCCACTGAAACTTTTATGGTATTCCAAAGTTCCTTTAATTCTTTTATCAGGACTCAAGGCTGAATTATTTTCCAGCATGATGTATTTGTAGTACAATCGTTCCGACAGAAATCTGCGGATATCAGCTGCTGCCTGAGGATTTTCATCAAGAAGTTGGTTGAAAGCCTTCTTAGGAAGTTTCATTACCTTACTTTTTTCGAAAGTTACTGCATTTACAGGATAGGTTTTGTCGATAAACAAAAGCAATTCACATACACTCAAGCCCTTATCAAGAATTGCCAGAATCAGTTCTTTGCCTTCATCATTGTAGTGATTCAGTTTTATTCTGCCTGAAGTAATCTGATAATAGTATTTTGGTGTATCTCCCTCATCAAAGATTGTTTCGGAGCGGCTGAAGGTTTCTTCGGTAGCCCCGTATTTCAGTAAGAGTTCCTTTTCAATTAACATAATTAGTTAGTTTTCAATTAAATATATCAGTTATAGTTTTATTTAAAGGTAAGCCATCAATACACATGCCTTTATGATTCAGATCATAATAAATACAGAATAATACAGGAATTTCTTTTTTTGAATTTGATCCCTGCAGTGATGTCAAAAAAAACCAAAAACAAAATTGCCTCCGGTTTATTGATTTTATAATAAAGTTTGCTTTAATTTTTCTGAGTCAGATCCTCAATCTTCTGGATCACATCATCGATATCAAAAGGCTTGCTCACAAAAATATCTGCATTGCAGCTCTTCGTAACTTCTGCGTTTTTGGCGTGAGCACTCATGATCATAACAGGGATTTCTGACGTCGCAGAATCTTCTTTAAGTTTATTGCAGACATCTGTGCCCAATCCATCGGGCATCATTACATCCAGAATAAAAATATCCGGATTTTCAGATTGATTTCGGCTGTTAAACGCCTCGATGGTTGAGAACGAGCGTACTTCATAATTTTCAAATGACAAGAGCAGTTGTAAAGCATCTCTGATGCCCGTCTCATCTTCAACGATATAGATAGTTTTCATATCCGTGGATAAGCAAAACCGAAGCCAACCAAATATCTGAGTGCATTTTTCTTTTAAAAAAATCTAAAAATTATTTTCAGTTTAAAAATCAGCAGAGAATGATCATATAATTTACCTCAAAACGTAAGTATCACCATGAATTCATACAGAGCCAAAATCTAAACAGGAATAGTGAACCAAAATGTGCTTCCGTTTCCTTTTTTGCTGTAAACACCGATTTCACCTCCATGCCGTTTGATAATTTCCGCAGAAATGTAAAGTCCGAGGCCTAAACCTGAATAGTGTTTCTCCTTATGGTTTGCCCTGAAATACCTTTCAAATAAATACGGCTGTATATCCTGATCAATTCCTTCACCAAAATCCTGAACACTTATTTTAATAAAGTGATCTGATTTTTCAATATTCAAACATATTTCCTTAGATTGGGAAGCATACTTCATTGCATTATTCAGAAAATTGACCACGACCTGATCAATACGGTCTTCATCAGCAAATGCCTTAATCTCCAGATCTCCAGTGATTTTTACGGTGTGGCTATCAGTAAGTCTTAAAAACTGACAGCAGGACTCCAGCATTTCCGACACAGTGAATTCAGATTTGACCAGTTCCATTTTTCCACCGCTCAGTCGGTTTAAATTCAAAAGATCATCAACCAAAACAGTTATTTTTTCAATACTTTTTGCGGACTGCTCTATCAGCTTTGGAATTTTTTCGTGCGTTGGTTTATTCTTCAGTCTGTTCAGAAGCTGAATGCTCGCCTTTAGGCTTGTAATAGGCGTTTTCAATTCATGGCTTGCGATGCTGAGAAAATCATCTTTCTGCGTCTCATAATTTTTCCTTTTTGTAACATCTGTGGCTACACCTGTTATAAAAGCAGGATTTCCATCTGCGTCATAGCTTGGCAGACCTGAAGCATCCATCCAGTGAAATGAACCGTCGGGTCGCTGTATGAGATATTCTGAATTGAAGAGAGTAGCGTTTTTTATAGATTCGTTTATTTTTGCAGTCACAAGTTTTCTGTGCTCAGGAACCACCGTTTCAATAAAATCTTCGAAATCAAATTTATCGTCTTTTGATCTTCCGTAGTTGCTTCTGCATACTTCGCTGCAAAGCATTTTTCCGGTCTTCAGATCCAGAGTGTAGGTTCCCAGCTGACCTGCTTTTAATGCCAGTTCATATCTCTGGTTCAGATTTTCAAGTTCATCTCTTTTATTTATCCGCTCGGTAACATCGTTCGCAATTACAATGATTGATGTGGTTTGACCGTTCTCATCTTTTAAAGGTTCATAAACAAAATCAAACCAGCCTTCATGCAGTATGCCGTCATCTTCCAGGAGGGCTTTGGCGGTATTTCCTAAAAATGTTTTTCCGGTTTTCAGGACATCGGATAAAATCCCGAAATAAGGTTGATCTTTCAGTTCAGGAAGTGCTTCTCTAATAGGCTTTCCAATCACATCCCTGTCTTTTCGCCAGACTTTCAAGATCATTTCATTGGCTGTTTCAACAATTAAATCTTCACCACGTAAAATTCCGAAAGCTACAGGAGCTTTGGTAATAAATGATTTCAGTCGGAGTTCACTCTGCTCTAACTGCTGATTTGCAAGATTAAGTTTCGTATTGTACTCTTTGGCCTCGTCGTTAATTTTTGCAAGTTTCTCAATAGTTCCCAACGCAGAAAGTCTCAGCTCAATCTGATCCATCGCTGTTTTTGCCAGTCCCTGCAGTATTTTTCTTTCATGATTGTCAAAAGTTCTCGCTTTCTGATCAATGATGCAGAGCGTTCCAATTAAATGCCCGTCGTGCGTGGTCAATGGTGCACCTGCATAGAATCTCAATCCGAAATCACCAGTTACATTCGGATTTGAAAGTAGACAGGGTTCCTTCAGAGCATCTTCAAAAACCGTCACGTCCGCATCCAGAACCGCGAGTGAGCACAGACTTTTTCCACGGTTGGCTTTTTTTGCATTACCCATTCCGTAATTTGCTTTGAAAAACACAGATTCTGCATCCACCAAAGAGATGAGTGCTACCGGCACGTCAAAAATCTGAGCAGCCAGCTGTACAATTCCGTCAAAACTTTCCTCTGAAGGTGTATCCGTGATTCTGTAGCGGTATAATGCCTGTAATCTTTCATCCTCATTTGCAGGGATTATATTGATACCAAAAGTATTGTCAATCATTAAGTGGCGTAATTAAGATTTGTAAAAGTATGGAAATTTGATAATCAAACAGTATGCTAATATTTTTTAAAAGGGTTGGAGAAAACAACTGCCGGAGTGTAGAGGTACAGATTTTGTTCAAGACACATAATCAATGATTTTTTCCGGTTTTTTTCTGAAAATTCCTCTGAAATCATCACCAAATCTTTTATTATGAAAAAGCTGAAAACAGTTATCCTGAAAATATTCAAATGGCTCGGAATTGCCATCGTGACAATACTTTTTTTAATGTTTATTATTCCTGTTCTTTTTCCGGGAACCATTTCGCAGCAGGTAAAGGCATTTGCAAACAGGCACCTTGCCGGTGAACTTGATTATAAGAAAACGCATCTTACGTTCTTCAGACATTTTCCTTCACTCACTGTTTCAGTGGATGAATTTCTTTTGAAAGGATCAAAACCCTTTGCGAAAGACACATTACTTGCAGCAAACGAAGTTGCGGTGGGAATCAATCTTAAGAATCTTATTTTCGACGGTGAAGTTAAAATCGACGAAATCTACGTTACAGATGCTGTTGCCAATGTTTTCGTGAATACAAAAGGGGAGGCGAACTATAATGTTTATGTTTCCAAACCTTCCGACAAGCCAAAAGATACAGCAAAAGGAGGTGCTTCAATAAAACTGGATTTAATAAGGCTGAAAAACTGGAATATCAAATATCATGATCTTTCTGCCAGAGTTTTGGTCGATGCAAAAGGCCTGAGCTACACAGGAAAAGGAGGCTTGAGCGAAGATGTTTTTGACCTTCAGACCGACCTTGATATCGATAAACTTGATTTCAGCTTAGACCGTATCTATTATGCAAAACAGAAAACCTTACATGCAGATCTAATCACCAGAATCAATACCAATGCATTAACTTTCGTTCTAAGAAAAAACGAATTGAGAATCAACGAACTTCCGTTAAAATTTACAGGTTATCTGAGTATTCTGAAAGACGGATATGATTTAGACATTAAAGCTGCATCAGAAAAAACGACAATTCGGGATATGATCTCAGTTCTGCCACCGCAGTATCTGGAATGGACAAAAGACACGAAAATTCAGGGGAACAGTGATCTGTTTTTCAGTTTAAAAGGAAAATTCAGCGAAGCAAAAAATTTAAAACCCGACCTTAAAGCAAGACTTTTGGTAAAAGAAGGATTTGTTTCGAATGCAAAAGCTCCCGTTCCGATGAATAATTTAAACATGGATTTAAATGTAGCACTTCCTGCCTTAAATACCGATGAACTCACGATTGACCTTAAAAATCTGAGTTTCGATCTGGGTAAAAGTAACAGTTTCAGAGCAGTTGTAAAAACTAAAGGACTGGATGAAATCTTAGTTGATGCCAAAATAAAAGGTGCAGTCAATCTTCAGACTCTGGATGATGCATTGGGTCTCAATGAAATTGATATGAAAGGCTTTATCGACACCGATATTCAATCCAACGGAATTTTTAATTTAGATAAAAAACTTTTCCCAAAAACAAAAGGATATTTCAATCTGAAAAATGGCTGGCTGAAAACATCTTACTATCCTAATGCAATTCAAAATATCAATATCCTTGCGAATGTGAGCAATACAGACGGCACATTTAAAAGTTTAGGTGTTAAACTCGATCCTTTTAAATTTGATTTTGAAGGAAACCCTGTATTCATCAATGCTGATCTGCAGAATTTTGAAGATCTTCTGTATAAAGTACGTGCAAAAGGAACATTGAATGTAGGAAGAATCTACAAAGTCTTTGCTAAAAAAGGTTTCGATGTTTCAGGTTTAATTATGGCAAATTTATCTCTGAACGGCCGACAAAGCTATGCAACAACAGGTCAGTACAGCAAACTGGATAACAGAGGAACTCTGATTCTAAAAAATATCAAAGCAACAACAGAAACGCTTCCGAAATCTTTTTTCATCAAGGAAGGAAACTTCGAATTTGAAAATGAAAAAATGTGGTTCAGGAAGTTTTTTGCCAGTTATGGAAAGTCTGATTTTGCTCTGAACGGCCATCTCATCAATACCATCAATTATTTTATTGAAAGGAAAGGGACTCTTCACGGGAAGTTTAATTTAAATTCAAAATACATTCTCGTGGATGAATTTATGGCTTTAAAAAGTGGTGACAACTCTAAAAAATCAATTGATGTAGAATATGCCAAAGTAGAAAATCCCAGTAGCAGCGGGGTAGTTGTCATCCCAAAAAATCTGGATGTTGCACTGGCCGTTAATGCACGAAAGGTCGAATTTCAGGGTTTAGCCTTAAATAATGTGAAGGGAACTGCGTCGGTAAATTCGGGTCAGGTTTATTTAAAAAACACAACCTTTGATATTATCGGAAGCCGGATGGGTATTGATGCGAGGTATCAGGACGAATCACCGCTGACGGCTAATTATGATGTAGCTGTGAAAGTTCAGGATTTCAATGTTCAGAGAGCTTATAAAGAAATCGACATGATTCGGGAGGTTGCAACTTCTGCAAAAGACGTGAAAGGAATTGTCTCCATTGACTACAAACTGAAAGGTGATTTTGATAAAAATATGAACCCAATCTATCCGTCGCTTGAAGGCGGTGGTGTGATTAACCTTCGGGATGTGGAAGTTAAAAATCTGAAAATGCTTTCAGCAGTCGGAAACGGTATTGGTTCAAAAGGTTTTAATGATCCGGATATGAAAGGTGTTGACATTGAAACGCACATTAAAAACAATCTGATTCACGTAGATAAATTTACTTTTAAAGTTTCGATGCTAAGGCCTTCTGTGAGCGGAACTACAAGTTTTAACGGGCTTCTTGATCTGTTAGTTAGAATTGGATTGCCACCAGGCGGATGGATAGGTTTGCCAGTCGTGGTAACCGGAACGCACGAAAAACCAAAAATCAAATTTCTAAGTAAAAACGGACAGGGAATCACAGAAGCACTTTACAACAAAAAGATAAATAAAGTAATCAGGCAGGAGCAAAGAGCAGCAAAGAAAACCCGCAGACAGCAGCGTTTAGATAAGAAAGCTCAGGAGAATAAGGCCAAATCTGCAGAAAAACAGATCGACAAAAATCTGAAAAAATAGAATATAACTTTAAACATAATTTTAAAAAATCATCAAAGCTTTTATTGATAAGAGTTTTGATGTTTTTTTTATCTTTAAACTTAAATCAAACTAAATGAAATATAATTTTGATGAAATTATCGAAAGAAGAAAGACCAACTCCGTAAAATGGGACTTTTTTGCTGACGATATTCTGCCGATGTGGGTGGCTGATATGGATTTTAAAATCGCACCGGAAATACAGAAAGCCATTACTGATAAGGCCATATCAGGAATGATGGGCTACCAGTTTCTTTCAGAAGAATTTAAGATAAGCACCATCAGTTGGTTGCAGAAACATCATGACTTTACGGTTTCTGCAGATCAAATTCTTCCGGTTCCGGGAATGTTGCTGGGAATTTCTGCAATCATCAGAACGTTTTTGGGGAAGGATGAAAAAATAATTCTTCAGCCACCGGTATACGATCATTTTTTTGAAACTGTGAAAAACAGCGGTGCTGAAACGGTTTACAATGATTTAATTTATCAGAACAACTCTTATTCAATGGATTTTGATGATTTGGAACTGAAAACATCTGATCCATTAACAAGATTTTTACTGTTCTGTAATCCACACAATCCTGTCGGAAAATTATGGACAGAAGACGATCTCCGGAAAATCGCTGAAATCTGTTCACGAAATAATGTGATTGTGATCTCCGACGAAATTCATTCTGATCTGGTTTTTGAAGATTTGAAACATATTCCGTTTGCGAAAATTGCTGCAGATTACGACCTCATTTCTTTTACATTGGGTTCACCATGCAAAACGTTCAATCTTTCAGGCCTATCAACAGCTTATATCATTTCAGATCAGAAAGATCATTTGGAAAAAGTCCGGAAAACCCTTCAGCAGCAGGAAACAGAATGGATCAACCCTTTTTCTGCAGAGGCTTTTATTGCAGCTTATAATTCAGGTGAAAACTGGATGATGGAAATGAAAAAGTACATTTTTGATAATTTTATTTTTACTAAAAGATACTTCAATGAAAGGCTTCCTCAGCTGAAAGTAGTTCAGTCTGAATCAACGTATTTGATGTGGATTGACTGCAAAAATTTAAATTTAAGTTCAACAATTTTAGAAGATAGATTAATCATCGAAGCTAAGCTTAAACTCAATGCAGGAAACAGATACGGTTCTGCAGGCGAAGGTTTTATGCGGATGAATATTGCCTGTCCGAGAGAAATTCTAACGGAAGGACTACACAGACTGGAAAATTTCGTGAATTCTAACAACTAATCACAATTTATTCCTATTTGGCATTTTGATTGATTAAAAGTAAATACATCAAAATGAATCAATATGAAAAATTCATCAAAAATCTATTCAGTTTTTACACTGGCATTTATGCTGGCAGCATGCCATCCGCCACCAAGACCACCAAGACCTGAACCGCCACGCAGACCCGAAAGACCAAGACCTCCCCACGGAATGAACCAGCAAAAGGCAACTGAAAAAATTGCATTCTCAGAAAAAATTAAGATCTCAAAAGAAATCTGATTACAATAAAGCTCCACAAGGAGCTTTTTTCATTTTCAAAATCTTTGTCTTGCTTTATTGACGGGTTTTACAGAAATTGCATCAACGTTTCAAAATCTTAACAAACTGTAGCCATCGCATGAATAAAATAATCTCTCAGGAATTCGCCCGTACCTCACAGGGAGAAGCTGTACATCAATTTATACTCCGTAATGAAAACGGGATGCAGCTGGAAATCATCAATTTCGGAGCAATCATAACTTCAATTTTCGTTCCCGACAAAGATGGAAAATTTGAAGATGTGGTTTTAGGTTTTAAAAATCCTGAAGATTATTTCAATTCTAATCAATATACCTACGGAGCTGTTGTAGGAAGGTATGCAAACCGAATTTCGAATGCCCGTTTTGCTATTGACGGCAGAGAATATCAGGTGACCAAAAACGAGGGTAATAATCATATTCACGGAGGTAAAGAAGGATTTGCCAATAAAATCTGGCGTGCAGAAATTCTGGAGAAACCAGAATGTGATTCTCTGGCTTTGTATTATCACAGCGCAGATGGTGAAGAAGGCTTTCCCGGGAATCTTTCTGTCACAGTAATTTATACATTGAGAGCTGATAATGCTCTTGAAATTGAATATTCTGCTGAAACAGATCGGGCTACAGTTATTAATCTGACACAGCATTCCTATTTTAATCTTTCGGGTAAGCATTCTGCAGAAATCACAGATCATGAACTGCAGATTCATGCAGATTATTTTCTGCCCATCGATGGAAATTCAATTCCTACAGGTAAAATCTGTAGCGTGAAAAATACTCCGTTTGATTTTAACATAATGAAAGAAATCGGGAGAGATATTAATCATGACCATGAGCAACTAGTTTTTGGAAACGGATATGATCACTGCTGGGTGTTGAAAGAGTCAGAATCGCAAATTGCAGGAAATCTGTACCATCGAAAATCAGGAAGAAATATGGAAATATTGACCACCGAGCCGGGAATTCAGTTGTACACAGGAAATTTTCTTGACGGAAAATATGAAACCAAAACAGGTGGATATAATACTTTCCGAACCGGACTCTGCCTTGAAACTCAACATTTTCCAAACTCACCAAATCAGGATCACTTTCCTTCAACAATTTTAAATGCCGGTGAATTTTACAAAAGCAAAACTATATTCCGGTTTTCTGTAAGATCATAACACATCAACTGTTACTTTTAGTTACTATAATATTTTTAAGTAGAAATTTTGATTGATAATAAAATTTGCTATTATTTTTAATTAATTATTTAAAATTTACACATTTAATCATTATATATTGAATTTGATAATTGAGAAAATGTGGAAATGATTAAATTATTTCGTTAATAAATCTCATTTTGACAATTATTTTACATAAAAATACAAAATAACATCAGTTTATATGAAAACATATAAAATTATTAACTAAAGATTTTTTTTCTTGCTTATTGCAAAATTTTTATTAATTTTGGTCAAAAAATACAAAGATGAAAAAAATCCAGTTCTTATCAGAGACAGGTGATCTTTTGGGCGACATTGCCATAAACGGAATCACAATTTCAGAAATCCAAACTTTTTTAGAATCCATTGACAACGAGAGTTTTGAATATTTCTCACTTTATTACGACGAGGAAAGCAAAATCCTGTGTATCGAAGAGGAGAGAGGCGTAATTTTCCCTCAGTACGGTCACTTTATCAGCAAGATTTCAGACAGTAAATACAGACATTGCTTCGATTTTGTATAAATACAGGCTATAAAAAATAAAAAACGGTACCGAAAAGTACCGTTTTTCTTTTACCAGTTTTTATCAATCATAAAAACCATCTGACTCATGACGACGGCTCCCAGAAGGAGTTCGCGCCTGTTGACCTTATCAAAAGTATCTTCGGTTGAGTGATGATAGTCAAAATATCTCTGGGTATCAACCACCATCTCAGCAAGGGGAATATCTATTTTTTTCAACGGCAAAACATCCTGAATAGCTTCGGTCTGATCAAAATCATAGACGCCATACGGAAGGAAATAATTTTTCCATTCAAAGATAAGTCTTCTCCGTTGTGGAGACATGTCTAATCTGAAACCTCGCGGTGAATATCCACCGGAGTCTGAACCCAATGCCAGAATGTGTTTTTCTTCCTTTTTCTTTACGTAAGCAGCATACATATCGCGTCCCTGTCCGCCGTTCTCGCTGTTTGCAAACAGAACAACACGGATAGTGTGATTATTTTCCAGACCTAAAGATTTGAATGCACGCAAAACCTCGATGCACTGCACTACGCCGGCGCCGTCATCATGTGCGCCTTCAGCAAAATCCCACGAATCCAGCTGAGCGCCCAGTAAAATTATTTTTCCGTCTTTTTTTCCGGGAATTTCTGCAATGATATTCTGATTGACTGTTTCTCCTTTCGACTGTGCAGACATGTTCAGTTTTGCCTTTACATTTTGTTTAGACAAAAGGTTCTGAAGCTCATCTGCAGATTTTGCTCCGATGGTTACGGCCGGAATTCTTGCTTTATCGTCAGGTTCGTAAACAATCATTTTTGCATGCGGAACATCGTCATTCGCCGTAGTCAATGATCTTATGATTAAACCTTTCGCGCCTTTTTGACCAATAACTGAAGCAGCGAGAAGCTTATTTTTTGCAGCATTCAGATAGGCATCAACTGTACTTACATACGTCTGATCCATCGGATGGTTCACAAAAATGATTTTATCTTTTACATCAGCAGAGGTAAGTTTATTTAAATCTTTTACGTCATTAATCATCATCAGGTCCGCTATCAGATCTTTCCCACCTGTGCCTTCAGAATTTCCGAATGAGAGCATTCTTATGGATTTCCATTCACCATTTGATGTTTTGATTTGGAGAGATTCGCGGCCACGAATCCATACCGGAACTTTTACATCCTGCCGCCAGACCTTTTCTGCGCCTGCTTCTTTCAGATTTTTTTCTGCCCAGTCGGCTGCTTTTGCATAACCTGCAGTTCCGCTGAATCTGGCCCCAACACCTTTGGTCAATTCTCCCAAATTGTTGTAGGCAGCGCCATTGATCATAATTTCATCTGATATTTTTTTGAATTCAGAATGATAATTGAACTTTTCAGCTGCCGGTTTTGGCTTCCTTACAGGTTTTTTCTGTGAAAATAAAAATCCACTCAGAAAGAGTGGAAGTATAATGAGAATTTTTTTCATTTTAAACTGCCCGAATCATTTCAGAGCATAAATTTAATTAAAAAATAAAATAATTACTGCTTCATGTCATACATTAACAGTGCAGTAACCAATTTTGGCTCAATAAAAGTACACTTTGGAGGCATTCTCAGTTTTAAATCGGAAATTTTAATCATATCATTAAAACTTACAGGAAAAATTCCAAATCCTACTTTGCCCTCACCATTGTCTACTTTTTCTTTCAGAAGATTAATTCCTGCCAGATTGGAAGAACCTTTTACGTAAGAGATTTTATCTGAACTGTCTGAATCTTCTATATTTAAAATATCATTGATGATGTATTTGTCCAAAAGATGGTGATCCAGATTATCCAAAGACATTTCCTGCGAACGGAGGTCGTGTTTTACGTGAAGAGAATAATATTTCCCGTCAAGATACATTGAAATGTGGAATTTCTGAGAAGGGTAGTAAGGCGTTTCACCTTTTTCGTGAATTAAAAAATATTTATCAAGTTTCTTTAAAAACTCCTCTGTTGACAAGCCATTGAGATCAGTTACAATACGGTTATAATCATGAATCTTGATAGATTGGTTTGAAACAATAAAGCTGTAAACAAAATTATAAGCTTCTGTTCCTGAGTGCCTTTTGTTCTTTTCTTTGAGACGTTGGGCATGTAAAGCCGTTGAACCAATTCTGTGGTGTCCGTCGGCGATGTAAAAAGAGTCAATCTGGTCAATAACTTCTTTAAACTGCTGAAGTTTCAGTCTGTTATCAATTTTCCAGATCTTGTGTCGGATTCCGATGGTATCTACATGATTAAAAATAGGAACATTTTTTTCCTCATGATTCATCAGAAGCTCAATTTTAGGACTCGACTGATACGTCAGTAAAACCGGTTCGGCCTGCAAATTCACTTTGTCAAGATAATGAGCCAGTTTCTCTTTTTTCTGAGGAATTGTACTTTCGTGTCTCTTGATTTTTCCGTTCCAGAAATCTTCGATGCTGGCAAGACCCATCAATCCTCTGTACACTTGTTTGTTAGGATAAATCTGCTCATAAAGATAAAAAGCAGAGCTGTCCTGCACCAATATATTTTCTTCTAAAAGTTCTTCAAAAGTAGTGCGTATTTTCCTTAAATTCCTGTCTACATCTTTAGATTTGCTCACCACATAGGGCTTTATCATATTGATATATGTGTTTTCCTTCTGAGCCTTTTCTGTGATCTGAGCCTGAGTGAAATTATCTAAAGGGTGCGTAGGGAACGTTGCCTCATGATCTTTATGAGGTCTTATTCCGCGGAATGGTCTAAAAACAGGCATATTTTATTATATAGTTTGGTTGATTTTAATGATTTGCTCAGCAAGCTCAATCCCTATTTTCTCCTGTGCATCCATCGTATTTCCGCCTACGTGTGGTGAAAGCGAGAGGTTTGGATTCATCAGAAGAATGAGTTCAGGTTTGGGTTCGTTTTCGAAAACATCCAGAGCTGCACCGGCAACTTTTCCGCTTTCAATATAATCGAGCAAGGCAACTTCATTCAGAACTCCGCCTCTTGCTGTATTTACAATAAACACTCCATCTTTCATTTTTTCAAACTGTGGAGCATCAATAATATATTCTGTGGTTTTTGGTGTGTTGATGCTGATAAAATCTGTTTCCTTCAGAAATTCGTCAGTATCATTGGTGGATGTGATTTCAAAATTTAAACTCTGACCGTCAAAAAAATCAAGTTTCAAAATTTCAGTTCGTGGTTTTCTGGTCAGAACTTTAATTTTCATTCCTAAAGAAATACCGATTTTCACCACTTCCTGTCCGATGCTTCCAAAACCGATCACACCCAAGGTTTTACCGGAAAGCTCAGAAGCTTTGTTGAAAGATTTTTTCATGGCATCGAAATGCGTGTCTCCTTCCAGAGGCATCAGACGGTTGGACTCATGAAGAAATCTCGCAAGAGAGAAAAAATGTCCGAAAACCAATTCAGCTACCGATTTTGATGAAGCAGTTGGTGTATTAATTACATAAAGACCCTTTTCAATGGCGTATTCCACATCGATATTATCCATTCCGATACCGCCGCGTCCTACAATTTTCAGAGACGGGCATGCGTCAATGAGCTCTTTTCGAACTTTAGTTGCACTTCTTACAAGAAGAACGTTTACACTGTTTTCGTTGATAAAATTAGCAAGGTGATCCTGAGCAACTTTGTGCTCCAAAAACTCGAAGCCCGCATTTTTGAGCGCAGCTTCTCCGCTTTTTGAAATTCCGTCGTTGGCTAAAATTTTCATGCTCATTTTTATTTATTCAATATCAGACATCAGAAAAAGAAAAAATCCCGTTCCAATGTCTGATATTTTACTTTTAATTATATTAAAAATTGGGTCGTCTAATATAAGTTATTTTATTGAATTCATCACATCTACCAAAACCTGCACACTTTCAATCGGTAAGGCGTTGTAAATACTTGCACGGTATCCCCCTAAACTGCGGTGGCCGTTCAGCCCGCTGATGCCGGCAGATTTCCATGCTGTGTCAAATTCTTCTTTCTTTGAGTCATCAATTAATTTAAATGAGACATTCATCAAAGAACGGTCTTCATCGCGGCAGTAGGTTTCAAATAAAGGATGATTATCAATGGTATCGTATAAAAGTTTTGCTTTGGCAATATTTCTTTCCTCGGCAGCTGCGATTCCTCCATTGTTTTCTAAATGCTGCAAAGTGAGCAAAGTAGCATAAACTGGGAAAACCGGTGGCGTGTTGTACATAGATTCCTTTGAAATATGCTGGGAATAATCCAAAATTGAGAACATATTTTCTCTTCCTGTTTTTCCTAAAATTTCTTTTTTAATGACCACAAGAGTAACTCCGGCTGGGCCCATATTTTTCTGAGCTCCGGCATAGATTAAATCAAATTTTGAGAAATCGAGTTGTCTTGAAAAAATATCTGAACTCATATCACAAACCATCAGTGTATCCACTTCAGGAAACTCTTTGATCTGTGTTCCGTAAATTGTATTGTTTGATGTACAGTGAAAATAATCGTATTCTGAACCTACTTTATAATCTTTCGGAATATAAGAGTAGTTGTCTTCTTTCGAAGAACCTAAAACATCAACTTCACCTACTTTTTTAGCTTCCTTGATTGCTCCGGCAGCCCAAACTCCTGTATCAAGATATGCTGCTTTACCGCCAACTTTCAGAATATTGTAAGGCACCATCGCAAACTGTAAACTTGCTCCGCCACCCAGATAAAGTACTTCATAATCATCACCAAGATTCATTAATCTCTTAACAATTGCACGCGCTTCGTCCATTACAGCTACAAAATCTTTACTTCTGTGTGAGATCTCAAGAAGAGAAAGACCGATTCCGTTAAAATCCAGGATTGCTTCTGCTGATTTCTGAAAGACTTCCTGAGGTAAGATACAAGGTCCTGCGCTGAAGTTGTGCTTTTTGCCCATAATTTCAATTTGTTTTTTGCAGTTTTCTACGCTGCGGTTTATTTATTAGAGTTTATTAATTTTAAAAGTTTAAAGATAAAAAAAAACCGCCTCATTTCAATTGAGACGGCGTATTTTATTCACCATGAAGGAATGCTTTTTTCTCAAGCAGTGCTTCTTCGGTTTCTACATGATCTTCATCCGGTACACAACAGTCTACAGGACAAACCGCTGCACACTGTGGCTCTTCGTGGAAGCCTTTACATTCAGTACATTTATCTGTAACGATAAAATACACATCATCACTTACAGGTTCCTGAGGTGAATCTGCATCGATTGTAAGACCCGAAGGCATGGTTACTTTTCCGCTGAGTTCGGTGCCTTCAGAAGCTTTCCAGTCTACGGCTCCTTCATATATTGCATTGTTGGGACATTCCGGTTCGCAGGCTCCGCAATTAATGCATTCATCAGTTATTTTAATAGCCATCGCTAATTTTTTTTAAATTTGCACAAAATTACAAAATATTCCCAAACTGAAGCGAATTATGAATGTTGAGCAGAGAGTTTTAGAACTTGTCCAGTTAAGTGACTGGATAAACACATATTTATCAAAAGATTCTGGTAAATTTAATGAAAATGATTTAGAATTCGAACAAATACTTCGGAAATCTGAAATTGAAAATCCGTGGTTTACGCAGGAAAATCAAAAATTAGCTTTGGAACAGTGGGTTTCTGTTTTAAATCAGTCCCAAATCGAGCAGTGGCTCAGTAAATATCCCGAAAATAAAATTCAGAAAAGGGTAGGACTTATTCTAGCTGGAAATATTCCGTTGGTGGGTTTTCACGATGTGATTTCTGTAATTTTAAGTAATCATATTCCAGTCATTAAATTATCATCAAAAGACAAATCAATGCTTCCTTTTTTGCTTAAAAAATGGAAAGAGATCTCCAACGGCAGTCTTCAGTACGAAATTGTGGAAAGACTGGATGATTTTGATGCAGTAATTGCAACAGGAAGCAACAATACAGCGCGATATCTGGAGTATTATTTTAAAGATCACCATTCGATAATCCGCAGAAACCGAACTTCTGTAGGAGTCATTTCAGGAAATGAAACTGCTGAGGAGCTCAGGCTTTTGGCGAGTGATATTTTTCAGTATTTTGGTTTGGGATGCAGAAATGTGACCCGACTTTTTATTCCCAAGGATTTTGTAATCGACAGAGTTTTTGAAAGTTTTATTGATTTTAAAGAAATCATCAATCATAATAAATACGCCAATAATTACGACTACAACAGAGCTGTTTACCTTTTGAATCAGGATAAATTCTGGGATAATAATTTTGTGATGCTGAAGGAGGATGAGAAATTATTCAGTCCGCTTTCTGTGATTCATTTCAGCAGATATGAAAATATTGATGAAGTGAAAAGTTTTATCGCTGAAAACGAAGAAAACATTCAGTGCGTGGTTTCTAAAGATAAAAATATTGAAAATGCTGTTGCGTTTGGCGAGGCTCAGAACCCATCATTAGATACCTACGCAGATAATGTGGATACAATGGAATTTCTGTCTGTAATCTGATAATTTTTTGTATCTTCATGTTATCAAAATCCAAAATATGAAAAAGCTGATTATTTTTTCGGCACTGATTTTATCACAACTTTTTTTCTCGCAGACGTCTGGAGGAATCAGGATCGTTGAAAGTAAAAAAACAGATTTGAAATCTGAACTTTCAAAGGATAAAATAAAACTGTATGATTCTAATTTTCAAAGCTTTGTATCAGCGATGAAAAATTCAGATAAAACAAAAATTTCGTCTTTACTTTCCGAAAAAGTGAAGGAAATAGTTACTGACGAACACATTAAAAAACTGTCTGGGGGCATTAGTTTCGACAGAAAAATGGAGGTGTACAAAAGCGGTTATCAGACAATTATCAACAATGAAACTTATCCTGCTATTCAGTATAAATTTGCAGATGACAAATCTGTGCCACCCGCTGATCTGGTAACGGCAATCTTCGAAGAAAACGGAAAAATTTTAGGTATAAAACCTGAATTCAGACAATAAAAATTTAAACAGATATTATATAATTATGAACACGAATGTTTTAGTTTCGCAATCTACCGATCTGGAGAGAGGCGATTTCTACAGAAAAACTTACACACACGTTGCTTTGGCAATTTTGGCATTTATCGGTGTTGAAACAGTATTGCTCAAGATCGTTCCTGAACAGATGATTTTGGCGATGTTCGCCCAGCGTTATCTGTGGCTTCTGATCATCGGAGTATTTTGGCTGGCTTCATTTTTAGCCACCAAATGGTCGCTTTCACTCAACAAGTCAACGCAGTATTTTGGTTTGGCTTTTTACGTTATCCTTGAAGCTGCGATTTTCTTACCGATGATTTACCTTGCGATGTTGTACTCAGGAGGCGAGGTGATTTTCCAGGCGGCAACACTAACAGTTGCGATGTTTGCAGGAATTTCTGCAATTGCTTTTACTTCCAAAAGAGATTTTTCATTCCTTAGAAATATCATTACCATCGGTGGTTTCATCGCTATCGGACTGATTGTAGGAGGAATGCTTTTCGGTTTCAACCTCGGTCTGTGGTTTTCAGTAGGAATGGTGATCCTGGCATCAGCAACTATTCTTTACCAAACCAGCAAACTGAAAGACGCTTATGCTACAGATCAGTATGTGGGCGCAGCTTTGCAGCTATTTGCTTCAATTATGCTTTTGTTCTGGTATATTTTAAGTATTTTGATGAGCAGAAGAGATTAATTTTAAAAACATTTACATACAATAAAACAGCCGCTGATTTTCAGTGGCTGTTTCTTTTTGAATAGATATTTATAGGGAGAAATTCTTTTATAAAGTGAGTTTCTTTGTTTTGGTATTGAATACCATATAATCTACTTGTTTTTTTTCACCAAGCTTTTCAAGCTCATTAAGTTCTATCAGTTTTAAATTTTTTGGTCTGTAAATTTTGACATCATTGGTGCGATAATCTACAATTACTTTTTCAGCCTGATTAAAAGTAAGATTGGGAGAATTAAAACTAACGTTGCCAGTGTAAACGACAGTGCTATCTTTCTTGTTTACAACTCCCGAATCTCCTGCAATTTTAAAAAAATCTTCTTTCTGTTGTGCAAAGATCAAAGTTGAAACAGTAATCATCACACCTCCCAAAAGTAGTTTTACGTTCATCATAATTAAATATTTTTAAGGTCTGTATAGTTCGAGGTTTAAAAAATTGTTGGTTTTTTTGAGGCTCTCTTTTCTGTTTTTTTCAGATTCTCTCATCATTTCTTCCTGCGAGTAGCTTTTGCCGTTAAAAGTCATCGATGTAACTACTCCTCCTGAGACTGATGTAATCTGTTGCCTCATATCTTTCACGGGGTCTTTTTTATAGTCAGCCCAGAATTTTCTGAATTTTTCTTCATCCAAAGCGATTTCTCTATTTGCCATTCTGGATTTTTTTTCAGGCTCTTCAGAAGAAACTTTCCTGGTTGCAATTAAAACAAATGTGTGATCGTTTTTAGAATCTTCAATTTTTACAATCAGACCCGGAAGCCCATAAAACTGATGCGGACCATCCTGGATAGGCAGTTCGGGAGCAAACCAGGCAGTCCATTCTCTACCCGCAAATTTCGTTGTCGCTTTCTGTACCCTGTAACCTAAAACATCAGACTTATCTGTTGAAATTTTCCACTCAGGCTTTTTGGAGATGGAAACTGCCAACGGAGTAGAACCTGGTGTAGTTTTATACACTGTTTCATAGGAAGGATATTTTTTAATGACTTCAGAGCGAACTGTTGGTTGTGGCGTTCCTGTCATATCAATATGGTTTCCTCCGCCTGCCATCATCTTTTTTATATTCGCATTTAAAATAGAATCAGAAGCAATTTTTTTCTGACTTACAAATCTTGAGCCTTCACTTCCTGTTTCCAGAACCATATTTTCAACAGTGACTTTATCTCTGTTGAGCGAATCAATTTTAAACTTATATTCGTAGATAAACTGTGCAGACTGAGCCGATAAAACGCCTGCCATCAAACAAAAAACTGCAGTAGAAATTATTTTCATAAATATTTTTTAAATCACTTTAACTGGGAATAAAAGTAGAAATTAATCTTTACTAAAATCACTTCGGATTGAAAAAATAACATATTTTAACCTTTAAATTTAAATTTTTTGAAAAACACATTAAAATTTAACAAAAACAACATAAGTCATTTGCCAGATCTATGAATCCAGCAACATTATTTTTATCTTTACCCTTTAAATTATAAGAATGAAGATTGAAATCTGGTCAGACGTGATGTGTCCGTTTTGCTACATTGGAAAAAAGAATTTTGAAAAAGCTCTGGAAGAATTTTCCTTTAAAGATAAAATTGAAGTTGAATGGAAAAGTTTTCAGCTTGATCCAAGTCTTGAAACTGGCGTGGCTACTACAACTGCAGAATATTTCAGAGATAAAAAAGGTTTTCCCGAAGCCCAGGCAGAGCAAATGACTGCTCAGGTGACCGAGATGGGAAAATCTGTAGGAATTGATTTTAATTTTGAAAATGCCATTATTACCAATACTTTTCCGGCGCACAAACTTATTCATTTAGCTAAAAAACATCAGCTGGGTGCTGAGATGGAAGAAGAACTTTTTAAAGCTCACTTTCTTGAAGGGAAAAATATCGGCGATGATAAAACACTGATCAGTTTAGGTGAAAAATTAGGTTTAAAATCTGAAAATATTACTGAAGCACTCTCAAGCAGGGAAATTGATCTTGAAGTGAAACATGAAATTATTGAAGCTTCCCAACTTGGTATTTCCGGAGTTCCATTTTTTGTGATTGATCAGAAATACGGTGTTTCAGGTGCACAACCTGTAGAAACTTTTATAGAAGCAATTACTCAGGCATACAATGAAAATACAGTCACTGCGAGCAACAGTAACGACGCATCTTGTGGAGAAAATGGCTGTAATATTTAAATTAAATCTAAAATTTTCTTATAAACACATCCTTAACCTTAACCTTAACCTTTGCCTCAACCTAAAAAATGATTCAATTCAATAAAGACCATCATTATCCTTTAGAAGATATACTTTTCGTTTTCGCACTGGAATTTGAAGCTAAAGAAATGTTTAATCATACCCGAAAACTCATCACAGGAATTGGGAAAGTAACAGCAGCAATCAATCTCACGAAAGCCATTCACGAAAAAAGACCGAAATTGATTGTGAATCTCGGTTCGGCAGGTGGTTTTGGTTTTAAAAAAGGAGATGTCGTTTGCTGTACAAAATTTATTCAGCGCGATATGGATGTTAGAGGACTTGGTTTTCAAAAATTTGAGACACCGCTTTCCAACATTCCAATCATTCTGGAAAACGGAATTGAAATTGAGAATCTTCCCACCGGAATCTGCGGAACTGGCGACAGTTTTGAGACCAACCACATCAATACAGAATACAACGTCATCGATATGGAAGCCTATTCACTTGCATTAATTGCGTGGCAGGAAAACATACCTTTTATATCTCTGAAATACATTTCAGATGATGCCAACAGTGATGCAGCCGACGATTGGGCAGTGCAGGTACACCTTGCTGCGGAGGCTTTTAAGAACATTTTATTTAAAGAAGAACTGCTTTAGATTTAAATTTAAATAATCTTTCAGGGCAAACAAATCAATTACTCATTTTTAAGAGAAAATATCGTAATTTTGTAGCCTCAAATTATGACAGGACTCACAGAATATTTACCATACGCATTTGCACTGATTATTGCCATCCCGTTTTTGGTTTTGCTCAGACAGTTTGTGTACAGCTACATCAACCTGAAAAATCAGGAACTGAAGCTGCTTGGCGTAAAATCCAATTCAGAAAACAAAACACATTCTTACGAAAGGATGACGCTTTTCTTAGACCGGATAAAACCTTCCAATCTCATACAGAAATTTGATAAAGATCTTGCGGTGCATGAATTTATTTATCTCACGGAAAGGTCTATCACTGAAGAGTTTGAATACAATGCTTCACAGCAGCTGTACATCACAAAAAATTCCTGGAAAAATATTGCAGATTCTAAAACAGCTGTGATAGAACTATTGCACAAAACATACAGCAGCATGAGTGATAATGCTACTTTAAGTGATTTTAAAACTGTTTTTCTGATGAATTACATGGGCGAAAACGATTATGTTTCAGAAACAATCGAAGATCTCAGAAAAGAAATTATACTCATTGCATAACTAAAATAATAATTTATAATAATGACTCACAAATTTACTGCTCACCCTTGGCACGGAATTTCTGCAGGGGAAAATGCACCTGAAACCGTAAATGTTTTCGTAGAAATCGTACCTTCAGATACAATCAAATATGAAATCGACAAAGAAACAGGTTTCCTGAAAGTAGACAGACCTCAGAAATTTTCAAATATCATTCCTGCACTTTATGGTTTTGTACCACAGACTTACTGTGACTCCAGAGTAATGAAACTGGCTGTTGACAGCGGTTCAGCCGATGTTACAATGGGTGATCACGATCCTTTGGATATCTGTGTGCTAAGTTCTCACAATTTCAACTCGGGAGGGATCCTGATGGAAGCAAGACCGATTGGTGGTTTCAAAATGATTGACGGAGGTGAAGCAGATGACAAAATTGTAGCTGTTTTGATCGGTGATCATGCTTTTGGTCATTTCACAGATATTTCCCAGCTTCCGGAGGCAGAAGTAAACAGATTGATGCACTACTTTTTGACGTACAAAAACTTACCGAACGAGCCTGCAAAATGCAGAATTGATAATGTGTACGGAGTAAATCATGCTAAAGATGTGATTACCGCTTCCATGGAAGATTACAACGAAAAGTATGCTAAATAATCTTAGCTAAAATATTGAAAAGCAGGCATTTTTGTCTGCTTTTCTTATTTAAAGATTCAACTTCAGGTGCTTCATCGCTTCCATAATAATTTCATCCTTCTTCACAAAACTGAAACGGATAAAATCTGAATCATTTTTATTCTGATAAAAAGCCGACAGCGGTAAACAGGAAACTTTTTTCTCCACCGTTAGCCACTTTGAAAACTCAACGTCGGTCATGGTTTCAGAAATATTCCTGAAATTGACAGTCTGGAAAAAACCACCCTGCGATTTTTGATTTAAAATGAATGGAGTTTCAGCGATCATTTCACAAAATACATCTCTTTTATTCTGCATAATTCTGCGGTTGATTTCAGGATCAAAAACGTCGAGATACTTCGCTATGGCATACTGACAGGGAGCGTTGGTACTGTACGAAATATACTGCTGATAATTCCTGAATTTTTTGAGTAAATCCGGTGCTGCCAAAAGATAACTCACTTTCCAGCCGGTAGAATGAAACATTTTACCGAAGGAAAAGATGCTGAATGTTCTCTTTCTGAGTTCAGGATGCAGAAATGCGCTGTAGTGCGAATGACTGTCGTAACAGTAAATATCATAAATCTCTTCAGAAATTACATAGATATTTTTTTCTTTAATTAAATCATACAGATTCTGCCAGTCATCTATAGTCCAGATTTTTCCGGTGGGATTTTGAGGAGTGTTAACGATGATTGCCTTCGTTTTATCTGAAATCAAAAGTTTTAAGTTTTCCCAGGAAATACTGAAATCCTCATCAACCTCGTAGTACACAGGAATTCCACCGTTGATTACAATCGATGGAGCATAAGTATAATAAGATGGCTGAATAATAATCACTTCATCCCCAAAATTCAGAATTGATTTTAAAGATGTGTACAAAGCGAAAGTAGAGCAGGGAACAATGTTTACTTCATCTGCTGAAATAATTACGGAATTTTTTCTGGAAGCATTAAATTCGACAATTTTCCCGATTAATAAAGGATTTCCGGCAAGTGATTCATAGCTGTGAGAAATACTGTCGGCGGATTCTTTTAAATAAAATCTGAGCCTTTCATCTACCTCAAAATCGGGCAGTCCCAAAGACAGGTCGTAGCTTTGATTTTGCTTAGCGAGAAGCGACATCTCTGTAAAAAACGAATAATCAGTAAATTGTAAATCTGTTTCCATAGTTTCAATCAAATATATAAAAAAACTTAAGTTGTACAGGATTTTAGATATTTTTCTTAATTTTAGACAAATAATTTTTATGAACAAAATTCTGTTGCCGCTCTTTTCGGCTGTAATTCTTTCTTCATGTGGAACCCCGAAATCCGGAGTAGAAAATTCAAAATCTACATCTTCGGTTTCTGCAACAACCAGAAGTACAAAAGAAGAAAAAGCATTCAAAGCTGCGTATGAGAGCCTAAGCCTTGAAAGTCTGAAAAAAAATCTTACCGTGATTGCGTCTGATGAGATGGAAGGCCGTGACACAGGAAGCCCGGGACAGAAGAAAGCCGGCGAATACATGATTAATTTCTATAAGCAAAACGGAATTTCTTTCCCGAAAGCTCTTGGATCATTTTATCAGAAGGTTCCGGCTGCATATATGGCAAAACGTGGCGGCGGAAGTCTTCCTGATTCTGAAAATATTTTAGCTTTCATCGAAGGAAGTGAAAAACCAGAAGAAATCATCGTAATTTCAGGACATTACGATCATGTTGGAAGCAGAAATGGAGTAGTGTACAACGGTGCAGACGACGACGGAAGCGGAACAGTTGCTGTAATGGAAATTGCAAAAGCATTTAATGAGGCGAAGAAAGCCGGACATGGCCCGAAACGTTCTATTTTATTTCTTCACGTGACAGGAGAGGAGCACGGACTTTTCGGTTCTGAATTTTATACCGACAATCCTGTATTTCCTTTGGCGAACACGGTTGCAGATTTAAATATCGACATGATCGGTCGTGATGACCCTGAAAATCGTGGCAAACAGTACGTTTATGTCATCGGTTCAGAAATGTTGAGCTCACAGCTGAAAATGATAAGCGAAACAGCCAATAAAAACACGACCAAACTCGAACTGAACTACAAATATGACGATCCTGCAGATACTGAAAGATTATACTACAGATCAGACCACTATAATTTTGCGAAAAACAATATTCCGGTAGCGTTCTATTTCGATGGTATTCACGAAGATTATCACAAACCAACCGATGATGTAGAGAAAATTGATTTTCCTCTGCTTCACAAAAGGACTCAGCTGATTTTTGCAACTGCCTGGGAACTTGCCAACAGAGCTGATAGAATTGTGGTTGATAAAAAATAACATCTTCACGTACATTTAGGCAATCATTCAGATTCTTTTTCAAATTAATCTGCGTAATTCGCTAAATCTGCGGGAGATTTACAATCTCTTAAAAGTTCAAAATAAAAGTCTGCGAAGTATTTTTGCAGACTTTTTTATTAAAATCACAATTCCAGTGTCAGAATTTTCTCAATCATTTTCTGATTTAAACTTTCAGGTAGCGAACGCATCAGGAAATTTCGAAGAGAATTCCCTTTTTCCCATTGCGAAATTTTTCCAACCGTCCAGCTGTTTTTAACGGTGTAATCGACCTTTTTTCTTCTTATGTTCTGAAATTCCTTAAAAACAAAATTGAAATCCTGATTTGTCTCCAGTAATTTTCCAATCACATAAGCATCTTCAATCGACTGACACGCTCCCTGTCCCATATTCGGAGTCGTTGCATGCGCTGCATCGCCGATCAGACAGAGATTTTCCGCATACCATTTTGGAATAGGAGTAAGGTCGATAATATCGTTCAGAATTATATTTTCTGGTTTTGTTGACTTGAAAATATCTAAAACCAAAGCATCAAAATCTTTAAATTTTTCAGTCAAATCAAGATTTTCTTCAAATTGATTTTCGTTTACCAATGCATACCAATAGACTTTATTTCCTGAAAGTTTCACAAAACCAAAGCGTTTACCTGTACCCCAGATTTCCAACGCATGATGATGATATTTTACGGGAAGATTAAAATCAGTTAATCCACGCCAACATTTTTGCTGAGCATTTCTGATTTTTCCTGTTTGCAAAATTTGATTTCTGACTTTAGAATGAATGCCGTCTGCTCCAAAAACAATTTTACTTTCAATCTCATTTCCGTTTTCAAATTCTAAAAGATAATTTTCTTTCCTTGAAATCTGTTTTAAAGAATGATTTAATTGTATCTTTTCAAAGCCAATATTTTCAGCTAAAATTTTCTGAAGTTCTGCTCTGTGAATCGCAACATTGCATGAATTAAATTTCTTTTCCAAAGCCAGAACATTCGTTGTGGAAATTGTTTTCAGTTTTTCGTCGGTAATCGAAATTCCGTGAATTTTGTTTCCGGCATTTTCAATTTTCTCTTTTAAACCTAATTTCTCAAAAATCTGCATTGCATTGACAGCCATCATAATTCCTGCTCCCACAGGTTTTATTTCCGGTGCGGATTCGTAAATGGTAAAGTCTAGGTGCTGTTGCTTCAGAATATTTCCTAAAGTCAAACCGCCAATTCCGGCTCCGATGATTGAGATTTGATTCATTAATTAATTTTTAGTGTAAATGCCGATGAAGAAAATTATTTTAAATTTCTCAATTCGTTCAGTAACTGATTTTGTTTATTGATAAAGTTATCTAAACTATCCGTTTTCAAAGGATGAGCATTTTGATATTTTTCAATCTCGGGAAGCGTTTTTCTGATTTTAAAGATAGTATGCTGATCTTGAATAACGCTTGTATTCTTATTAATTAGTACAATTAAATCTTTAATTTTCTTTGTTTTTAAATCATATCTTTCATAACTGAATTTAATGTCTCTCTCAATTTCTTTCTTTACCAAAGAATCTGTAATTGATCTTGTAAGCTGTTCTGCGTCATTATAATAACTGTCAGATTTATTGATTATATTTTCATATTCAGAAATGACAACATTTGTGTTTTTATAAACATTTTCAATTTGTTGTTCCAAATTCTGCAACTTTTTATCATTTTTCAGCATTTCAGAATAAATATCCAAAACCAAATTTCCTTTTCCACGTGCACTTTTCAACGAAATTGAAGATGATGATTCTACATTATCAACAACATTATTTTCTAAAGGTTTGTTTTCAGGTTTTTCGGAACAGGAAAAGATTAACAAAAACAGGGAAGTTGAGATAAGTGATTTTTTCATGATTAATATTTTAAGGTTCATTTAATAATTTTCTTGCAGATTTTTCAGATTAAACAGATTACTAAATTTAAATCTGCAAAATCTCTCAAATCTGCATGAGACCTCCGTATATCCAAATTAGTTGAACAAAGTTTAAAATTTGTTACAAAAAAAACGGAGCCTGAAAAATTCAGACTCCGCTTAATAGTTATAAAAACTAAAATTATTTACCCAAATAAGACTTCAAAATCTTACTTCTGGTATTGTGTTTCAGTCTCTTAATTGCTTTTTCTTTAATCTGACGGACTCTTTCTCTCGTAAGATCAAAAGTTTCACCGATTTCTTCCAAAGTCATTGGATGTTTTCCGTTTAATCCGAAATACAGTCTTACCAAATCGGCCTCTCTTGGCGTAAGAGTGTTCAAAGCTCTTTCAATTTCAATCTGAAGAGATTCAAGCATCAAATCTTTATCCGGACTTGGAGATTCTCCTGAACGAAGTACATCGTATAAATTAGAATCTTCACCTTCCACCAATGGAGCGTCCATAGACAGGTGTCTTCCGGAGTTTTTCATTGATTCTTTGATGTCCTCCTCGCTCATATCCAAAACTTCAGCCAATTCTTCCGGAGAAGGTGGTCTTTCGTTTTCCTGCTCAAGGTGAGCGTAAGCTTTGTTGATTTTGTTGATCGAACCGATTTTGTTCAGTGGCAATCTTACAATTCTCGACTGCTCTGCCAAAGCCTGTAAAATCGACTGACGGATCCACCAAACTGCATAAGAGATAAATTTGAAACCTCTCGTTTCATCATATCTTTTCGCTGCTTTCATCAGTCCTAAGTTACCTTCATTGATCAAATCGGGTAAAGAAAGACCTTGATTTTGGTACTGCTTAGAAACTGAAACTACGAAACGGAGGTTGGCTTTGATCAGTTTTTCCAACGCAACTCTGTCGCCGGCGCGGATTTTTTGTGCCAAATCTACTTCTTCGTCTGCCGTAATCAGTTCAACTTTACCAATTTCCTGCAAATACTTGTCTAATGAAGCGGTTTCCCTGTTGGTAACCTGCTTGGTTATTTTTAGTTGTCTCATTTATTTTTGCCTCAAAAAAGAGTTAGTATCTATTATACGTTTGCAAAACTAAAAAGGTTACACCAATCCGAATATTTTTTACATTTAATTAAAACAGATTAAAAAATAGTTGTAAATTATCACCCATCACAAAAACTTATCAGTGTGCTGATTTTTTTCAGGAGCTGTTTCCCGCTATCCACTGTATCTTTTTGGCAGCGGTCTCCTCTCCATTCCGTCCGCCACCAAAAAGGATGTCGTTTCTATCGGGGCTAGGGTAGTGTTCATCGTTTCAACAGTCTTAAAAATATCCACATCGTTTGTCATCCTGAAAGGATCTAAACTCGAATCTTTCCACTATTTTTTTTAATACTATATGTAGATGCATTAACTGCGTCGAATCTACAAGCTTCAGCATGACAAAATTAGGATAAGGTTTAAAAGCAAAAAAAGCGAAACCAAAGTTCCGCTTTATATTAAAGGTAAACATTAAAATTCACCATTGACTATTGACAATTCACTTTTAAAATTCACTTTAAAACAAATCATTCAGCAATTTCGCCAGTCTCAGACCTCCGTAAAGAAGCTGTCTTTCCATAATATCATTAAATTTATACTGATAATCGAAAGACAATTTTGAGCCGTCAGGAGTCTGCGAATAGATTTTATTGGCAATCTGGTGCGAATCATACAGCCAGTTTTCCAGAGTTCCCGCCTGAATCTGCTTTACTTCATCTTTAGTTTTGATATCCAAAAGTTTCGCATATTCGGTGTAACTGTACTTTTGAGAGTCTACCAGTTTTCCGTCCCAAACCGAGTGCAGATTTGTTTTATCACCAAAATAAGTAACGTTGATCTTATTTCCACCCAAGTCTTCAGATCTTCCGGTGTGCATCGGCTGAGCTAAGTCTCCCATCATGTGAATCAGGAAAATCAAGGCAATTTTTCTGTCTTTTTCAGAAGTTTTTGCATCTTTAATCTGGCTCGACAGGACTTTGATCTGAGAGTAAAGGTTTGCTCCCGCTTGAGCTTTTAAATCTTTTTCAAATGCTGTAAAATCTGTTTTCGGATCGATGTTTACATAATGCCACGCTGAAGCCTGTTTCCATGCTCCGGTGGTATCAGATTTAATAAAATCAGGCCAGTTGGCCCAGTACGCCATTTTTTCCTGCCCCAATATTTTTCTGAGCTCTCTTTTTGCTTTTCCGCAAAGATGGTTTTCTGCAATCTCCGCAATTACTCTGTGCCCGGTCAATCCCCATGCATACGAATACACCGAACTGGCAACGAATGCCAAAAGCAGCATTTTAGAATAAATACTTTTCATTTCTTAATTATTTTCAGGCAGCAAAGATAAGCTTCATCACGCTAATAATCACCGCATGAATAAAAATTCACAGTCAGATTATTTAGAGCCTGTTTAAAAATGATTAAAAAACAAATTTTCAAGGCATTTTTCTTTTCCCCAACCCTAAAGGGTGGAAAAATGCTTTGAAAATTTCATCAAAATTAACTCCCTTTAGGGTCGGGGGAAATTAATTTTGATGAAATTTA
>NZ_LMQH01000011.1:1474876-1549586 GCF_001424105.1 Chryseobacterium sp. Leaf394
TATTTTAAAAATTTTATAAAAAAATTAAACTAAATATTTTCTAAATTTAGAACTTATCTTATCTTTACGATACCAAACCCCACTATAAAATGTATGAACACGGCATTCTGGAAATGCAATACAATAAACTGCAGACCGACTTCAGGGCGGAAGCTGTAGCTGTAAATCTGATGAAGTACCACAGCGCGCTTTCTCTGGTTTTTGTAGAGCGTCTGGGAATCAATGACAGAGCTTATCTCAAAGATATTAAAACCATCACCAAACAGTATCTTGGTTTTGATGATGAGATTTACAATATTAAAACGTATCGCGAAGGTATTTATGATTATCTTCCGGAAGGTATTTTCCATCCGCCATCACTCAATTCAAAACGGAATAACGTAGAAAGCGTTGTAAAGGAAATACGCCGCCAAAAAAAGGTAGAAGATGACGCACGGAAATTTTTCCGGCCTTTCGAGCTTGAAGTATTTTTCACAGAAATTACCGCTTTACTGAAGGAGCAGGAGTTTGATCTTAACAGTCAGACCGATTCTCTCATCAAAACGTTCAGCGAACTCTGGCCACTTATAAAACTTCTTGACAGAAATTCTGCATGTATTTTTGTCTATATTCTACCTTTCCTGCATAAAATAAGAGGTGACAAAAGACTTTTTGAGCAGTGCCTGAGTGCATTTCTCGAAATTCCTGTTGAAGTGACTTTTGAAGCAAGAATTCTTGAAAAAATAGAGGAGGAGAGCAGTTCTGTATTTCTGGGAAATTCACGTTTGGGATTAGATTATATCCCAAGTGGCAGACATTTCGACGGTGAAAGAAACTGGGTCGTGAACATCGGTCCCATCCCATATGACAGAATGAAAGATTTTGTGGAAGGAAGCCGTTTCAAAAAAACCCTTACCGCATTTTATGAATATTGCCTGCCTCTGAATACAGATTTTAAAGAGAATTTTGTTACGGAAAAGCGGCCGTCTTCATTTGTGCTGGATGAGGAAGAAGAAAACCAGACAAGACTGGGATATTCTACATTTCTCTGAATTTATTTACTATATTTACAAGACAAACATTACACAAACTTAATTTGAAAAAGAAATTATGGACGTTTCTTCAGTAAAAGGTATTTTTCTACGGTACATTCTTATGCCGCTTATAGCGGTAATCATGATGTTTATTTTGGGTATAATTACCCGAAACAAACCTGCTGTAAAAATTCGCACTGTTATCATTTACATTCTTCTGTGCAGTCTCTGCCTGGCAATTCCCGGATTTTTAGGCTACTTGGGCAACACATTCAATCCTTACGGGTATCTGATCTCTCAGCTTATTTTTTTACTGCTGGGTATTTTACATGTCAATCTGCTGCATAGGTTTTTCAGAAAACATTTAAAATCAAATGTATTTATTGTATTGTTTGAGAGTATTCTTTCTGTAACCTGTACTTTGGCAGGCGGATATTTATTCGTTTTAATTTTCAGATGGGTAAGTAAAGATACCGGATATCCGGTGATGGCAGCCACCAGTTTAATTACATTCTTTGTACCATTGGTATTTTACTATTGCTATATTCAGCTCATCAGCATTCCTGTGGATATTTACAGAACGTGGCACTATAGTCCCGACCAAAAGCTACCGGACTTTGACGGAGTTGATTTTGACCGTCTAATGGTTTTAAATGTTGAATTGAGTAAAAATCTAGAAGACTCCAACAGATTCAGAATTAAAGCTAAAACACTTCCTACAGGCATACATTTTGGTGATTGGTTTTACAGGGTTGTGGATGATTACAACCACAAAAATCCGGGATCTGTTATTCATCTTACGGACAGTTCGAGAGAGTCGTATTACTGGATATTTTATATTAAAAAATCATTTTTCAGCTTTAGAAAATATATTGATTTTGAAAATGATATCAACACCAACGGTATCAGAGAAAACGATGTCATCATCTGTAAAAGAGTGATACAGCATCAGGAAGAAGGCAAACTGAATAACACAAAATATTAATCATAATGATACAGCCAATTAAACATCCCGGCATCAATTGGGTAGATGGCATGAAGGTTTCGCAGAGACATCTTAATGAGCAGGATAACCATCTTTTAGATCATATCAGGGATTCCAATTCAATAAAAATCAGCAATTACAATTACGGATTGCTTCCGATTTCAAATGAATACACAGATAAGACAGTCTTTGATGTTCACAATACAGCCACCAACGACGTCCAGCTTACCATAAAAAACTGTAGCGCAGTCACTGCAGCTGGTTACCGTATTGAGTTGAGAGACAGGAAGGTGAGTGTGAAATCTCTTGCTAAATTTATTAACTTCGAAGAAAATAATACCGACGGGGAATTTTACATTCTGGTTTCGGTAAATCCCTTCGAAAAAGTACCGTTCGGAGATATTGATGCAGACGAAATTCCGCCAAGACATCCATATTCCCAGCCCAATTACCATATTGAACTGCTACCTTTGCAGTCTGTAAACCAAGGATATGCCGGTGGAAATTATCTGGTAATCGGAAAGGTAAATCTGAAAGGTAATATTGCACAGGTTGACAGTAATTTTATTCCGCCGTGTACTTCAGTTCAGAGTCATCCGTCATTGTTGGAATATTACAACAGTTTTGCAAAATATATCGGAAACCTGCAGCAGTATTCATTTAAAATAATTCAGAAATCTTCACATAAAAATGCTAACACAGCATTGGCAATCAACGTGAAAAATCTCTGCACAACGATGGTAAATACATTTGCAGATGTGTATTTTCAGTTCAGAAATGTGGTTCCTTATGAATCACCTATATTTTTAACTGAAGTATTCTCGAAACTGGCTTTAAAAATTTACAATTCCACACAGATGATTGTTCCTGCAGAACTGGAAGAGATGCTGAATTACAGTCTGGAATGGAGCGAAATAGCGCCGCACACCCTTCTCAATCAGCTTTCAACGGTTGCTGAAATTAATTATGACCATCATAATTCTGGCGATCATCTGTTTCAGATCCAGCTGTTAATGAGAAGTCTTGATACTATTTTTGCTAAACTCAGCGAACTTGAATACATTGGTCAGCGTAAAGAAAATATTATTGTCACTGAGCAGGAAGTGAGTTCAAACAGCAATCCTAAACGCGGTTGGAGTGTTTTAGATTAAAAAATACAATAGGGGCATTTCAAGAAAATGTCCCTATTTTTTTACTAAGATTTTCTCGGTGGCCTGTCTGCTCAGAATTTCTTTAGAATTATTGATCTCGATTGTCATTGATTTGTCGAAATTTTCTATTTTGAGAACCAAAATTTCTGTGTTTAGTAACAGATTTTTATCTGTAAGATACGTCAGAAAGCCGTCATCAGATAGAGTGAGCGATGTGAAAATTACTCTTTCACCAACGGCACAGTTTGACAGTTGCAGCAAATCCTGAGCAATGATATTTCCTTTCTTATCTGGAATCGGTTCACCGTGCGGATCGTATTTTGGAAAATTTAAAATTTCATCCATTTTATCGAAAAAAACCTGCGAATGTACATGTTCCAGCTGCTCCGCAATTTCGTGCACATTTTCCCAGCCAAAATTCATTTTCTGCACCAGGAACATTTCCGTAAGGCGGTGTTTTCGTACAACCAGAGCCGCTTCACGCATTCCGGAAGACGTTACGGTGAGTGGTTTATAGGTTTCGTAAATAACCCAGTTTTTTTCAGCAAACTTTTTCATCATGTTGTTTGTGCTGGGCATTTTCACATTCAAAAACTTGCTCAGTTCGTTGATTGTCACCTTGTTTTCGGAATCAACCAAATGAAAAAGTGCTTTGAGATAATTTTCTTCGGTAAGTGTTGCTTTCAAAATGTTAGAAACTTTTAAATACAAATCTAACAAAATAATGTTTCATGAATAAAAATTTACATTTAAATTTTATCTTTACGGGATGAAAATTTCTTTTAAAAACGATTATTCGGAAGGAGCTCATCCTGCTATTTTAAGGGCTTTAGTGGATCATAACGAAAATCAGCAGGCGGGTTATGGAGAAGATATTTATTCGTTAAAAGCCAAAGAATTAATCAAGAATAAATTAAAGTCTGAGCACTCTGAAATCTATTTTGTTTCCGGCGGAACCCAGGCTAATTTGATTGTAATTTCGTCCATTTTAAAACCTTATCAGGCAGTCATTTCTGCAACTACCGGACATATTCTGAATAATGAAACCGGCGCTATTGAAGCAACAGGACATAAAATTTTAGGGATAGAAACTGCTGACGGCAAACTACGACCTTCAGATATTATTCCGATTCTTGAAAATCATAAAAATGTTCCTCATCAGGTGATGCCGAAACTGGTTTACATTTCAAATTCTACAGAGTTGGGAACGATTTATCAGAGAAAAGAATTAGAAGAACTTTCTCAGTTTTGTAAAGAAAATAATCTTTATCTTTTTATGGACGGAGCAAGGCTTGCGCAGGCTCTGACTTCGGAAATCAATGATGTGAATTTTGAAGATCTGGCTGAATTAACTGACGTTTTTTACATCGGTGGGACAAAAAACGGAGCTTTGCTAGGAGAGGGCATTGTCATTAATAACGCAGAATTGCAGCAGGATTTTGCATTTAATATCAAACAAAAAGGAGCACTTTTGGCTAAAGGAAGGCTATTGGGAATTCAGTTTCTGGAACTTTTTAAAGATGATTTATACTTTCAGCTGGGAAAAAATGCAAATCTTCAGGCGATGAAAATTAAAAATTTTATGATTGATAAAGGAATCAGATTTCTGAGTGACACATCGACGAACCAAATTTTTCCGATCTTGAATAATTCTGTCATTGAACAGCTTTCAGAAAAATTTGAATTTTATGTCTGGCAGAGAACTGATAAAACCCAATCAGCGATTCGGCTCATTACATCGTGGAATACAAAAGATTTGGCAACTGATCAATTTCTGGATGAACTGAACGAACTTCTATAAAAAAAACAGCCAATTGGCTGTTTTCCTATTTTAATAATTTACTTATTTTTTCACAATCAACAGATTCCAGTTTCTGGTCTTCGGGATATGAAATTTTCTTTTCGTTGGCGTAAACCATTTGTCCGCCATTATCTTTCTGATCGCCTAAGCCTTCAAAAAGTGAATTATCTTTCTGTAAGAAGAAAATATCGCGTTTGCTGGTGGTTCCTTCAGAGGCGAATTCATAAGTCAGCTTCAGCGTATCTCCAGATCTGAAACCTGTAACATCACCTTTAGAACTGTCTTTTTCGTGATTTTTGTAAGCAAGTTTACCTATCAAAGTTCCTAAATTATCGTCGATGCTGGCGACAACTGTATCTTTACCGGTTACTTTCATGTAGCAAAAAGTTTTGGTGCCCAAAGTGTCAACCGGTTGCTGAACAGTTTCGGCAGAATCTGTTTTCACAGGATCCTGTTTTGAAGTTTCTTTTTTCTTGCAACTTAGAGCAAGTACGCTCAAAACGCTGGCAAATATTAATTTTTTCATTAGAATTGATTTTCTTAAATTTTGGTTAGGCTAATTTAAGCAAGATATTACAAACTGTCTGAATTTTTTGAGTCTTAACCTCTGTAAAATTGAATTATAAAAAATCCTATAATTTATATTATGTTAACTTTTGTATTTCGCAGAGTTTCCATTTTGTCTGCAAACATGGTTGAATCCACTCTTTTAGAGCTTGAAGATGTAAAATAGAATTTTTGTTCCTAATCTGTAAAAATATAATTTTCAGCACATTTTTTCATTTTACAGGAACTTAAAATGCCGGTATAAATTCATTCAGAACTGAGGAACAAAAAAATACTTTTTATCTGAAACTGCAGACTTGGAACGGATTTACATAAAATTTTAAAATGTCCGCAACTTAATAAAAATTTCCGTAGGAATCTCAACGCACTGAAAATAAGGCAGTTTAGATTCCGACGGAAAGACAAATGACTGCTGATCATGACCTCTGTGTTTTAAAACGCTTTAGGAAATTTTTAAAATTTAAAATCACCATTTAAAATTTTAATGATTGAGTATACAGCAACTTCCAAACTTTCAATATTTAAATTCACTATTTCATCAGAAATCTGAACTTATCTTTATTTTTAAGCGCAATTCCAGTTCCGCGAACGACCGCTCTTAAAGGATCTTCCGCAACAAACACCGGCAATTCCGTTTTTCTGTGAAGTCTTTCAGCTAAACCATTCAACAATGCGCCACCGCCTGCCAGAAAAATTCCTGTTTTGTAAATATCTGTTGCCAGTTCCGGCGGAGTTATTGACAGGGTTTCAAGAATGGCATCTTCAATTCTCATAATCGACTTATCCAAAGCTCTGAAAACTTCTTTATAACTCACCATAATTTCTTTAGGTTTACCCGTAATTAAATCCCGTCCCTGAACTGCAATATCATCTAAATCAAAATCAAGTTCTTCCAGTGCAGAACCGATTTCAATCTTGATTCTTTCGGCTGTTCTCTCACCAATATTCAGGTTATGCTGCGTTCTGATAAAGTATGAAATATCATTAGTGAAAACATCTCCTGCAATTTTTAATGATTTGTCAACAACAATTCCACCTAAAGCTATGACGGCAATTTCAGTAGTTCCGCCGCCAATATCTACAATCATATTTCCCTCAGGACTTTCAACATCAATCCCCGCTCCTATGGCTGCTGCCATTGGTTCGTAGATTAAAATAACTTCTTTAGCATTTACCTTCTGAGCGGAATCCCGCACTGCTCTTTTTTCAACTTCAGTAATTCCCGACGGAATACAGATTACAATTCTAAGTGCCGGCTGTATCAGTTTACCCTTGATCTGTGTGATCTGCTTGATAAATTCTTTTATCATATGTTCAGATGCATGAAAGTCTGCAATAACACCATCTTTCAGCGGTCTGATTACTTTAATATCTTCGTGCGTTTTACCCTGCATCAGTTTTGCCTGAGTTCCTACCGCAATTGCCTTCCCTGTTAAACGATCAATCGCTACAATAGAAGGCTCGTCAATGACAATTTTATTATTGTGAATTATCAGTGTGTTGGCCGTTCCCAAGTCGATCGCAATCTCTTCCGTAAACATATCAAATATCCCCATCAATCATTATTTATAATCGATAAATGTACGGCTAAAACTTGTATTAAAAGTCCAAAACCACTGGATCTGGCTGTTAAACATAAGTTAAAATAAAACTTTCTTTCTTACATTTCTGATTACAAAAACTGCATAAATTTTATTTTCAAATACTATTTCATTATTAAATTGAAAAATTGCTTGAATTTCGGAATGCTGATTGCAGTATTTACGGGAGATTCTCTTCTGTTTTGAATCTTTTTTTCATAAATTAGACAAACTCCAAATTTCTCCACTCATGAAAGCATTAGTTATTGGTGCAACAGGCGCCACAGGCAAAGATCTTGTACAGCAACTTCTCAATGATCCTGATTACACAGCTGTCGATATTTTCGTCAGAAAACCTTTGGGAATATTTAATGATAAACTGACAGTTCATGTGGTAGATTTTAATAAGCCGGATCAGTGGAAAAATCTTGTAAAAGGTGATGTTGCTTTTTCATGCCTTGGAACAACCCTGAAAGATGCCGGAAGTAAAGACGCGCAATGGAAAGTAGACTACGACTATCAGTATCAGTTTGCCAAATCTGCCAGAGAAAATAATGTGGAAGATTTTGTTTTGGTCTCGGCTTACGGCGCGGATGCAAAGTCAAAAATATTCTATTCTAGGATGAAAGGCGAACTTGAAAATGCAGTCAGAGAGCTTCATTTCAACAAGATTACCATTTTTAAGCCCGGAATGCTTGAACGGAAAGATTCTGAGAGAAACGGCGAAGTTTTAGGTGGACGAATAATTAAATTTGCCAATAAAATCGGACTTCTGGAAAGTCATAAACCATTACCTACACAGATTCTGGCCAAAGCGATGATCAATTCAGCAAAAATAAAAAGCAGTGGATATTCCAGCATCAAACTCGGAAATATTTTTGCATTTGCAGATAAAGCATAAACTGGAATTATATTAAAAGAAAATGCCGAAGATAGTCTCCGGCATTTTTAGTTTCACCTAAAATTCAAATTCTCCAATCAGAATTTTGCTGTCGCTTTCAGGTTTGTTGTCTTTCTGATTCTGGAAAACAGCGATTTTTCTTTCCTGTCTGCCGTCAGAATAGTACAGATAAACTTCAGCCATAATCGTGGTTGGCCCCGAGAGAATATTCTGTCTCTCACCAAAGAAATTGGTTTTGATTTTATATTTTCCTTTAATTGCCTTCTTAAGCAAAAACTGTTCAGGACCAAAGCCCTGAGTGAAATCGTTGCTCAGTCTGCCACCAATTTGAGTAGATTTATGAGAATACGAGCAGTCCTCTCCTTTCGGGTCTGTTACCCAAAGATCGATGTCGGTATTGTCTTTATTCCAGTTGATCACAACGCGGATATCTACAGGCAAATCAGCTTTTAGACGGTCATCAATTTTACTTCCGTCCACATTTTTATTCTGCTTGAGGATGTTGTTGATTTCCATAATTAAGATTTCCTCAATACCGTTGTCACGACTGGCAATTTCATCTGTAAATTCCTGATATAATATTGATTTATAAATATTTAAAGCTTCCTGTGGTCTTTTATTATCAACCAAAGCCAATGCATAATCTCTGTGACTTTGAGCATCGAAAGGTCTCCACTCCAGAATTTTTTGGGTGATCCAAAGTTCTTTGTCGTAATGGCCACGCTGTTTCAGCAGATATGATATGATTTTGTACAGTTCTTCGTTTTCAAGATCGAGTTCTGCGAGTGTGCTTAAAACTTTTAAAGCCAATACTTTATCTCCTTTTTTAAACAGTAATTTTGAAATATCGAAGTAGTAAGTTACCTGCTTTTCGTGTTTTGATCTGTTCTCAAGATATTTCTGATAAATTACATCCGCTGACTGCAGATTCTGAAAATCTTTCATGTATTCTGCGGTACTTTCTACATCGACCAGAGTGATTTTTCCTTTTGGCTGGGATTCTCTTTCTTCCATTTTTGCCGCCCTCGATACTTCCATTGCCATATCTGATTTTCGTCTGATACCGAGAGCTCCAGTAACCATCACTTCTCTTATATCTCCAGAACTTACAGAATCTCTTTGAACAGTAGATTGATTTGTAATCTTTGGATATTCTTTTTTCTCGACAGATTTAAAATCTGTATTCCACCATGTTTTTAATTCTCTTGTTTTGTCGAACGCTTTGGATAAAAGATTTCTTCTCTGTTCTAAAATTCTTCCTTTATTTTGAGAAACGATCCTTTGATATTCCGCTTTCAATTCCTGTGGAGGCGTGATTTTATAACGAACATAATCATTAATATCATCCAGAACAATCAGACTGGTATTTTTGCTAACGATACCAAACTGTTCGCTGATGTTTTTTATATCTTCACGGTTTTTGGATGGGTTTATTTCCAGTTCATCAATTTTTCTCTGAGCCCAGAATTGTGCAATCTGCCAGTTTTCCGTTGATGAAGCATTGGAAAAATCTACAGTAAATTCAAATTTTTCACTTCCGTTTGAAAAGACCGCGGTCAGTTTTCCCAGATTTCCTGAAGTGATTCCAAAAATATTGACCGGCTCATTGACCACAGAACCAATGTTCGGAAAAACTTCCTTAATATTCGGATTATCTTTAAAACCTAAAAAACGGACAGGTAATTTTCTAAAATTCTTTAAAGCCGTCTGGGTATCGGTTTCATTTAAATTAATAAAATTACCGCCGGATTGGTTAGCGAGCATTTTCAACAGATTAAAATCTGAGGTTGGCGTACTCGTGATGCTGTTTAAAGGTTTTTTAAATTTAATATTTACATCTCCAAAATTTGAAATACCATCTGAAAATAAGAGATACTCTTCGACCCCATTTATTTCTTTCAGAGCTCCGAAATCAGTGCCACCATCGTATTTTAGGTTTAAAATTTTCGTTTTTAAATCTATCCAATTTCCCTGTGAAACAGTAAATTCCTCTGCTTTGTCTAAAGTATTGCTTAAAGTAACCAGAGAAACTGAAACATTTTTGTTGTCGGTGAAATATGCATTTAAAAAATCCAGTTCCATGTCACGGTTTCTTTTTGATCCGCTGTAGGAATTATCCCAGATAATGGCTATTTTCTGAGATTTTGCTTTCTCTTTTTGGGGAAAATCTACGTTGACGTTAGCCGCAAAATAAGACTGATCGCCCGACGCCTTCTGCAAAAGAACATTGGAAGTCTGATTGGTTTTAGGAATGTTAACTTTTAAACTTTCATTCGGTGTAAAATTCTCTTTTGAAATGGCTGCAATCCATTGATTTCCCTGCTTTTGAAAGGAAAAACTTCCATCGGGATTTTCGATGATTTTTGGCGTTGAAGCTCCATCATTGATCCAGACTTTCATTTCAAACTTAGGAATACTCACAGCTTTGGCAAAGCTCATAAAATATTGATATTCGGTTGGTGTATTTTTCAATTCCTGATGATATGTAATCTGAATGGTACGGCTTCCCTTTTGAGGCAACGGATAAATTCTTGTTCTGAAGTTATTTCCCTGAACTTTCTCGATAATTCCTGGATCAACATTTCGTTTTTCAATGCTTTCGAAAACCTCTTTCGCCCGTTCTTTGGGCACAGGTACAGCATTTCTGAGTTTTCCGTTGATGTCCAGCGCATATCCGCTTACACTCACCCCATCCGGAAGTGGAAAAGTGAGCGTTCCTTCCAGAAGTCTGTTACTGGGATTGTAAAATGTGTAGGTTGCCGTTGTAGTGGCAAGATTTCCTAAAATTTTTGTTTCAAATTTTGCATCCTGAAGAGTTACGGGATGCTTTTTTTCACCGGAAACCTCTAAGGTAGGAATCTGTGCAAACGCAGCTGTGAAAGCAAGCGTTGCCATTAAACTGATAACTTTTTTCATATTTGGTCTTTATAATTTAAACTAATTCAAATTTTAGTTTTTATTTAAAATTTGTGAACTGTGAATTGTGATTTTTTTTGATGAAAACTGTAAACTATCTTTTTGTTTTTTTTGGTGATTTCTCAGCAGGTTTTTTGGAGGAATTCTGTACATCTGCGGCGGCTTTTCCCGCTGTTTCCACTGATGCATCTTCTTCCATAACGGCAGCTTCCGGCATCGGCTCATCATAGTCAATTTTTTCTGCTGGCGTGAGCTCGAGAGTATCTTTTTTCAAAACATACGTGTAGCTTCCTGTAAGACTTTTGGGTTCTTTACAATCCCCTGCCATATCTGCTGCACCCGCGGAAAATTCAACTGTATTCGGTTCAAAAACACTGTAACGGCCGTCCATGTGGAAACAGGAATTTCCTGTGTCAAATTTTTCATTGTCGAATTGCAGAAAATGAAATTTGCTCTGTTCAGAAGGCAGATTAATCTTTTTCGCTTTTTTAAGCACTGCTTTTCCATCGGCTGAGATTGACTCAATTTTCCAGGTTGTTTTCTGGAAGACATTGGTTTGGGCACTGAGCTGCAATGTAAGTGCGAAGGCTGCGAGTGTAATGGTTTTTTTAAAATTCATAGTGATTTGGTATTTTAATTTTATTTATTTGGAATTACTGAAGCTGTTCCAACTGCTAAAAAAGGAAATGAAGACCGGATCTGTTTAGACACAATTCCAAAGTTATAACCCTGAATCTGTTCTACTCCACTGAAATTTACCGCAATCAGCTGTCCGCAGTTATTGAAAACCGGAGCGCCACTTGCACCGTGAGTAGAAGTTACACTGTATTGTATTTTCGTTCCGTCAGATTCTTTACTGATCTGGCCGTTGTACAGCTGAACTTTTACGCCTGAATTGGTCATTGCTAAATCCTCGCCTAAAGGATAACCGATCATAACAGCTTTTTCACCAGGTTTCAAGGCTTTATCATCTGTGACAGAATTTTCAAGACTGACGGTATTTACAACTGTATCGGGAGTCTGTTTATTTGAAAGCTGCAGTATGCCGAGGTCTACGCCTTCTTCGTCTGCAATTTTTTCAACTGTGCACGGCAACCATTCATCAGAAGAATCGTGAAGTGCCACGGCGATGTCCACAGTTTTCATATAGACCTGAATTTCATCCTGAGAAACATAGTCTTTTTGAGGAATCGAAGCTGCGATATCTAAAGGTTCGCCAACCGTATCACTTACTGATGCATCAGACGAACTCACAAAATCTTCACCCGAATTCCCTTCTGAACCTTCGTCATAATCTTCGCCATCGCCCTCTTCATAATATTCTGAAGAAGCATTTCCCCAGTTGGAGGCGATGAAGGTTTCGTAACCGTCTTCAGAAATATCTGTCGTTAAAATTGAAGCGATTTTCAGTTTGAAATTGTTGGTGTTGGTAAGAATTCTTTCTTTATTTTCGGCTGTGTTCCATGGTTGTAAAACGTGACTGTTGGAAATCATATTTCCATTTTTGTCAACGAAAAAAGCCGTTCCGTAAAGTGTTTCCTCGGTAGCTTCAGGAACGCTGAGCTGAATTTCTTTGCCCTTGATTCTTGCGAAGTAGCCGTAACGGTGTTTCACCATCACCACAGCATCTTTGTATGCATCGTAAATTTTGGTATCGGTGTCGAGACAGGCGTTTTCCACAATTGGTTCTGCTGTCTGACTTTCTTTGTAAAATTTATATCCGAACCAGGAAATTCCACTAAGAAGAATAATTCCGCCGAGACTGAAAAAAGCAATTTTGTAGGGATTTTTCTTTTTGTTTTCAGGAGTTGCTGTCGGAGGAACTGTTACAGGTTTTTCTGAAACTTCATCATTTTGAATCTCCGTAGTTTCAGTCTGAATTTCATTTTCCGGCGCGGAGGGCTCTGAAAACTCATTCTGTTGCGAATTATTTTCAGGCTGTCTGTTTTCCTTAAAATCCTCACCGGATTCGTGATGGTCGTTATTCATTTGTGATTTTGATTTAAATTTTAATAAAAAAATGTTGACTCTAAAAAATAGAATCAACATTGATAAATTTATAAATATTTTTTGAATTTATTTTAAATTATTTAAAGCTTTTTCAAGTTTAGGCATCATTGAAGAAATTTCTTCGGTTGCCAAACCTCCTACTGAAGCTCTGAACCAAGGCTCAGATTTTGCCTCACCAAAAGCAGAAAACGGCACCAAAGCAACTCCCGCTTCGTTGATTAAGTAGAAAACCAAGTCCGAAGAATTTTCAATTACTGTTCCGTCGGGTTTTGTTTTACCGATGTAATCTAGTTTAATAGTCAGATACAGAGCACCCATCGGCTCGATAGATTCTACTGCAAGACCCTTTCCTTTCAAATCCTGAATACCGGCGTGAAGTACCTTTAAACTTGTCTCCAGTTTACCTTTGAAATCGTCGATAAACGCATTCACATCTGCAGCATCTTCAAAATATTTAGCTGTTGCTTCCTGCTCAGGCTTTGGTGCCCATGCTCCAACGTGGGTAAGAAGCGCTTTCATTTTGTCAATAATGTGAGCCGGACCAAATCCCCAACCTACACGAACTCCCGTTGCAGCAAGACATTTTGAGATTCCTTCAATGTAAATTGTGTATTCTCTCATTTCAGGGAAAAGTGAAACCGGATCTACATGTTCTGCACCAAAAGTCAGGTTTGAATAGATCTGATCATACATTAAGTACAAAGGTTTCTCGTCTTCACTTCTGTTTTTGTTTTCTTCTAAAATCAATTTACAGATTTCTGTCAGCTGGTCTTTTGTAAACATCGTTCCCGTAGGATTTAGAGGAGAACAAAGCGCAACCAGAACTGCACCAGACAAATGAGGTCTTAAGTCATCAGCTGTGGGAAGAAAATTATTTTCCGGAGTTGTTTTTACTTCAATAGCATCTGCAGATGTAAGGTAAGCGTAATGGTTGTTATTCCATGACGGAGTAGGGTAAACTACTTTGTCGCCTTCATCTACAATCGTTTTGTAAACAGCGTAGATCAATGGTCTTGAGCCTGCAGTAATCAGAATATCGTTGGCATCGTAATCAAGATTCCATCGGTTTTTAAGGTCGTTTGAAACCTGTTTTCGTAAAGATAATAGTCCGTTTGCGGGCGGATAGTTGGTTAAATTATTCTGATATGCTTTTTGAATTTCCTCCTTTAATTTTGCAGGAATCGGATAGATATTAGAATTTAAATCACCAATCGTAAGATTTGCAATCTCTGCTCCTTTTGCCTTTAAATCATTTACTTCATTACCGATTTTTACAATCTCAGAACCGATCAGGTTCGCCGCTAATTTTGAAACTTTCACTTTACTTTTTATTTAAATTTATTTTAATATTGTTGACAGAATATTAAGTATTAACATTCCATTTAATCCAATTGCAAATCTGTTTTAATCTGCTGAATTTTTGCTTCAAGAGTCTGAATTTTCTCTTCGAACTCTTCTTTTGATGCCAAAGAATCTTTTACTGAAACATAGAATTTAATCTTCGGTTCCGTTCCCGAAGGTCTTACGCAAACTTTCGTTCCGTCTTCTGTATAATAGATCAAAACGTTTGATTTTGGAATATCGTTCATCGTTTTGGTTACATTTTCAGCAACAACAAAATTCGTCTGCTCTTTGAAATCCTTAACTTCTGCAACCGGCGATCCTGCCAATGATTTTGGTGGATTTTCACGGAAATTCTTCATCATATTCTGAATTTCTTCTGCACCGTCACGTCCTTTTTTTACAATGTTGATTAATCCTTCGTAGTACAATCCAAGTTCCTGATAAATTTCGATAAGATACTCGTACATCGTTCTGCCATTGGCTTTGCACCACGCTGCGATTTCACACGCAAGAACGATACTTCCACAAGAATCTTTATCACGGACGAAATCTCCGGTCATAAACCCGAAACTTTCTTCGCCACCACAGATGAATTTTTCTTTTCCTTCAAAATCACGGATCATTTTCCCGATCCATTTGAATCCGGTGAGTCCAACTTTGCAGTCAACACCGAATCTCTGAGCGATATCAAAGAAAATATCAGACGTTACGATGGTAGAACCGATGAATTCTTTTCCTGTAATTTTTTCCTGCTTTCTCCATTCGTTTAAGATGTAGTAAGTCAGAATAGTATTGCACTGATTTCCGTTAAGAAGCTGCATTTCGCCTTCAAGATTTCTCACCGCAATTCCCAGTCTGTCGCCGTCCGGATCTGTTCCGATCACGATATCTGCATTGGTAATTTTTGCAAGATCCATCGCCATTTCCAAAGCTGCAGGTTCTTCCGGATTCGGAGAATCTACTGTTGGGAAATTCCCACTTGGGATCATTTGCTCGGTTACCAAATCTATTTTTTTGAATCCTGCTTTTTCTAAAGCCTTTGGAACTGTTGTATAGGTTGTTCCGTGAATAGATGTGAAAACGATATTCAGATTTCCTTTTTCAACATTTTGATAAGTGGAATTTTCGATACAGGCGTCGATGTAAACGTCGTCCTGCTCCTCGCCGATCCATTCAATTAAATCATCATTTCCATCAAATTTAATTTCTTCAAATTTAACAGAATAAACTTCGTTGATGATTGCTTCGTCATGAGGCGGAACTATTTGCGCACCGTCGTTCCAATACACTTTATAACCGTTATATTCTGGTGGATTATGGGAAGCCGTAAGAACAATTCCTCCCGTACATTTTCTGTCACGAACGGTGAAAGACAATTCCGGTGTAGGTCTGTGGTCTTTGAAAAGCAAAACTTTTATTCCATTTGCCGTCAATACATCAGCCACCAGTTTTCCGAATTCTTTTGAGTTATGACGTACATCATAAGCGATAGCTACACTAATTTCTTCATTTGGAAATTGCTTTAACATATAGTTCGCAAGTCCCTGTGTTGCCTGACCTAACGTGTATTTATTTAAACGGTTGGTTCCAACACCCATCACGCCTCTCATTCCTCCTGTTCCGAATTCTAATTCACGGTAGAAAGAATCTTCCAAGTCTGGAGAATTGCTGTTGATTAAAGCCTGAACGGCGTCTTTTGTTTCCTGATCGAATGTGTCGCTAAGCCAAAGTTGTGCTTTTTCTAATGTGGATATTTCTGACATATTATATTTTTGTGTCTATTTAATTACTAACTGCTGCTGGTATAAAACTGCCAATTCCGGCTACTGCTAAAATTCCTGCAATTAACCCAACAGTTTTTCCTGTGCTGGGCTTTTTTATCTGTAATATTTTGTTTTTGTTAAGCTTAATTTCTTGATCTTTCTGTTTTCCAGTGATGGAATCTTTTGTCTGACTGACGAACTTAAACTGTCTGATCTTTTTATAATCTCTGGTTTCTATGATATAATTTGTGTTCTGCTGTAAAACTGAATAATCAAAATTATTGTCAGAGCTGACTTTTGTTGACACACAGGATGTTACCAAAACAAATGTCATAGAGAAGCAAATTAAAAATTTCTTCATATTTAAATGGATAAAAACTGATTATTAAATCAATTATTGCAATTTTTTATTCTCCACCTTCGTTGTTTTCTCCACTTTAAAGGCACGGATTGGATCGTTGTAATATACAAATTTTGAAGTATTCTGAATATTTCCTTTCAAAGAATCTTTCACATTGACCTCTGCATAATTTCCGTTTTTGGAATCTATTTTTAAATTTTCAATTCTCCAGTACGGCGCAATCAGGCTTGCAGTATCTGAAATTTTGATGACTGCATCTTTGGTCTGTCCTAAAAAGTTGGCGCGGCTACGGTTCAGCATTTCCACTTCAGCCCTTCTGGTGTTTACGGAACCCATGAAAGTGGCATGATTTTTAAGATTTAATCTGAAATTATCTGTTTTAATTTCACTTGAAATATTCATCTCAACAGAATCTGCAATCGAAACTTTTTCAAGATTGTATTTAGAATAAATGATGACATTGTAGAAGTCTACACCTTTCGTTTTTCTGTTTTCCCTGATTGAAAGTGTCTTATCTTTCACTTCCACATCCAGATTGTCAGCGATGTTGGGATAGGTTTCTATTTCCACATAATTTTTATTACTTCTCGCATAAAACACACGGAACTTCCCTTCCATATCTAGGTTTACAAACTCTTCAACATTTACTTCCTTATTTTCGATGTTGCCTTCGGGGGAAATTTTTCCACACGAGATTACCAACGCTGAAATTAAGATTGAATAAGCAACTTTTTTCATTATTTACTTTTTTTATAAAGCCACGTCAGTGGTTTACCTTCTGTATTGGTCAGAAGAAGATATTTATCTTCCACTAACGAATAATTAAATTTTATTGGTTCGGGCAGATCAGAATACTGCATCATTAAAATCCCGTTTTTTAAAGTGTACGAACCTTTACTGTTATTTTTACTTCCCAAAGATGAAAAAGACAAATCATTTTTAAATTCCAAAGTGCCCGTTCCATTCTCCTTTTTGGTGTTATTCAGCATTTTACTGTCGACTTCATTTTTCTTTCCGTCATTAATACTGATAAATTCCCATTTGGCAGTTATCGGTTCACTGGTTTTTATCTCCGTGCATGAAAATAAAAAAAGACTTAAAATGATCAGGCAATATTTCATACAATTTATATCACTTCATCAATATTATAATTCTTATGCTCACGGTTTGTTCTGATAATCATTTCACCTAAAAATCCTGCAATGAAAAGCAAAGTTCCCATCAGCATCATTGTCAAAGCAATGAAAAACCAAGGATTATTGGTAATTAAATGACCGTAAATTCCACGTGCAACATCAATCAGTTTTGAAACGCCCAGCCAGAAAGCTGAAAGAAAACCTACGATAAACATAATCGTTCCTACCGCACCAAAAAAGTGCATTGGTCTTCCCCCAAAACGGCTTACAAACCAAAGTGTTACCAAATCTAAAAAGCCTCTGATGAATCTTTCAGTTCCGAATTTTGAGGTTCCGTAAGGTCTTGCCTGATGCGGAACTTCTTTTTCGGTAATTCTTCTGAAACCTGCATTGGCAGCCAAAACAGGAATGTAACGGTGCATATCTCCGTACACATCAATTGATTTTACAACCTGTTTCTTATATGCTTTCAAACCGCAGTTGAAATCGTGAAGATAAACTCCCGAAACCTTTCTCGCCGCAGCGTTGAAGAGTTTTGAAGGGATATTTTTGGTCATAACATTGTCAAAACGCTTTCTCTTCCAACCGGAAACGATGTCATAATTTTCTTCCATTACCATTCTGTAGAGTTCAGGAATTTCTTCGGGAAAATCCTGCAGATCGGCATCCATTGTGATAATTACATCACCGTGAGTTCTTGCGAAAGCGGCATGAAGCGCCTGAGATTTTCCGTAGTTTTTAGAAAATTTGATCCCGTGAATCTGGGGATGCTGTACTTTAAGATTTTCAATAATGCTCCACGAAAGATCTGTGCTTCCGTCGTCTACAAACCAAACTTCGTACGATAAATTGCTGGTTTCGCACGTTTTGTCAATTCTTGAAAAAAGTTGTTCCAAAGAATCTTCTTCGTTCAGCAACGGAATAACTATAGATAAATTTATATTATTCAAAGTGAATTTTTATTTGCTTTAAAATTAATTATTTCGGATATAATCTAATGCTTCATCAGGTGCAAAGACCGGAATTTCTGATGTAGAAAAATCTTTGATATTTCTTGTAACAATCCCCGTAATATTTTTTACTTGATGCGCACAGAAAATCTGAATAGCATCTTCGAAATCTTTATGATGAGATTTTAGAGATTTTTTGATGATATCTTCATCAACCGCAATTACATCTACAATCAGAAGCAAATCATCCAAAACTTGCCTAATCTCATTTTCTTTGAAATGTTTTTTGCAAATATAATGTGCTGTTGCAATTGTATGGGAAGATATAAAGATTGAAATTTTTTTAAGCTCACTTAATTCAAATATCTTTTTTGCCTCATAAAAAAAGTTCCCTCTCTCAATAATGAAATCTATTACAATGTTAGTATCAATATAAAATTTCATTTAGAGTAAATGTTTTTTTTCAAGATATTCTCTTCTGTAATTGTCTAAATCTTCATCGCTAACTTCCTTTGGAAATTTTAGACTTCCTGCAAGTTTTCGAACAATTGGAGACATTTCTTCCTCATCTGTTTTTTCCATTACTAAGCTCTCCAGATACTTCTGCACCATCTCAGAAAGGCTTCTCTGCGTACCTTTTGCATATTTTTTAGCCTTTTCGATGACGCTCTTTTCTATTGTTAATGTTAATTTAGTTGTCATTACACGTGTATTTTAAGCAAATATACGTATTGTAAAATATATCTGCAAATTTTTACGCAGCTTCCTCGTCTTCAGGCTTTGATTTTGTTCTGAAAAATGCTCCGAAAAACAATGACAAAATTAGGTAAAATATCAGTATCGCTGCAAAATATCCCGCAAAATGACTTGCTGAAAGCATATCTTTTCCTTTCACTGCTTCGTCGCTTACTCTCTGAAGGGTTTCCTTATACTTTTGTTCCAGTTCATCAATGTCTTTCTGGTGTTTTAACACCTTTTTTGCGGAGGTGTATTCTGCATTTAATTCAGTTCTCTGTCTTTCTACATACTGATAATTCAACAGTTTTTTGGCATCCCTGTCAACAAAATTCAGGAAAAGAAAAATGGTGATTACCGATAAAAATCCACCGATGAACATGGGATAAAATGCTCTGCTGAAGGCTTCCTTAAAAGTTACATAACGGTTATTGTTCCAATGGGTTTTTACAGACCAAAAGGCAGTTCCTGCATATAAAACGGGAAGAAGGAAAGCATTCACTTTCAGTGAGATATCAAAATAATTGATTCCGGAGAAAAAAGCATATACTACAAAAAAGACAGTCATTGTAGCAATAAAAAGGATAATTCCGAAGGTGGTAGGACTTTTAGTCATGTTTAAAAATTTACAAAAAGATGAAAAATTATTAACTTAAATTTCAGCCGATTAGCCTTAATTTAGTAGGTTTTCATCCGATTTTTCTGTTATACAGTTTTGAGGTTTAATATTAATTCCTATATTTGCAACGGCAAGTCCTAAACAACCAGCTCCTGAGAATCCTCCAGGGTGGGAACGCAGCAAAGGTAATTGGTTGAGCGGTGTGATTTAGGTAGCTTGCCATTTTTTATTTTTTAAAATGAGAGATTAAGATGATTTTATTTAAATTACTTAATCTCTCATTTTTTTGTTATATCCCGAATGTTTCTCCTAATTTCGGTAAAATAAATTCCACATTTTTATCTGCGAATTGCTTTTGTGCTTCCTGATGATCAATTTCTATCGGAGCGAAAGTGTCAAAATGACAACCGATAACTTTTGGAGTTTTCAAAAGTTCTGCTGCTGCGAAAGCTGCTTTTTTTGCACACATTGTGTAATGACCGCCAACCGGAAGAATTGACAGGTCTAAATTCCCGTATAGAGCAGGAAATAACTGCATGTCTGCCATTACCCCGGTATCTCCTGCCAAATAAATGTTTTTACCTTCAGGCAGTCTGAATATATATCCAACAGGCACGCCTCCATAACTTCCGTCAGGAAACGAGCTTGTGTGATGAGCAGGAACCATTGAGATTTTTAAGTCATCGATTTTTGCAGAACCTCCAAGGTTGACATCGATGGTGTTTTTTGCATTGTTGAAATATCCGCAGATTTCAGGAACTCCAATAATCGTGGCTTCCGGATAATGTTCCAAAACCTCTTCCACATCAGCAATGTGATCTCCGTGTGCGTGTGTCAGCAAAATATAATCTATTTTCTGAGCTGAGATTTCAAATCCTGATTCAGCCTTTTTGTAATTGTAAAAAGGGTCGCAAAGAATCGTTTTGTCTTTATAAGTGAACAAAAAACAGTTTTGTCCTAAGAATTGTATTTTCATTTTATAATTTTTTATTGCACGAATTTTTTCGAATTTATCAAATGATGCTTCTCTATAATTCTATAAATATCTGATTTAGAGTCCAAAGTAATTCAATCCCAAAACCGTCAAAACAGCCATTACCAGCGTCAAAATCCCCACCTGCTTAAGGAACGGATCAAGTTCTCTCGGTATTTTTACAGACATAATCTGTCTTCTGATTTTCATCATAGGTAAAAGTAAAATCATCACGATAAACACATAATACTGCTGTGTCTGAAGGAATCCCTGGAGGCATAGAAATACAAAAATCAGGATTATCGGAAGTTGCAGAAGTACGATTTCATAAATCATTGCATTTTTAAAACCAATTCTTAAAGCAAAACTGTTTTTACCTGATAATCTGTCGCTTTCGATGTCTCTCATGTTGTTCAGGTTTAGAACAGCCATACTCATCATTCCGATCGCTGCACCTGGAAGCAAGATATCCCAGCTGAAGGTCTTGGTAAACAGAAAATAACTACCACAAACGGAAACCAATCCAAAGAAAATGAAAACGAAAATATCTCCCAATCCTATGTATCCGTAAGGTTTTTTACCGACAGTGTAACCAATTGCGGCTAAAATACAGGCAACACCCAAACCGATGAATATGTAAAATTCATCCATGTGTTCTGGGATAAATGCCAAATATAAAAGTGCAACTGTAGCAAGAAACGACAGCGCTGAGAATACAATTACAGCATTTTTCATCTGTTTTGCTGTAATTCTCCCTGAGGCAACTGCTCTTGCTTCTGCTTCAGTGGCTCTTACGGCATCAGTTCCTTTCACACCGTCACCATAATCGTTGGCGTAGTTTGAAAGAATCTGATAAAGCAAAGTCACTAAAAGTGCCAGTGCAAATATTTTCCAGTCCCAGGTTCCGCCTTCGCTGTAGAGTCGCCATTTTGCGATGAATGATCCCATGATAATTCCGCTCAGGGACAGCGGTAGAGTTCTCAGCCTTGCGGCATGTATCCAATCTTTCATAATGATGAGTAATGGGCAATAAGTAATGAGTAATATGTCATTGCACAGTACCCATTACTCATTACTTATATTAAGAGATCCACTGATCTTTTCCGAAATCCGGTTTTCTTTTTTCGAGGAAAGCGTTTCGGCCTTCTTTTGCTTCTTCGGTCATATAAGCCAGACGGGTTGCTTCACCTGCAAATACCTGCTGACCAACCATTCCGTCGTCTGTTAAATTCATCGCAAATTTCAGCATTCTGATGGAAGTCGGAGATTTGGCCAGAATTTCCTGAGCCCATTCGTAAGCAGTGTCTTCCAACTCGTCGTGAGGAATCACAGCATTCACCATTCCCATATCGAAAGCCTCCTGAGCTGAATAATTTCTACCTAAAAAGAATATTTCACGCGCTTTTTTCTGTCCGACCATTTTTGCTAAATATGCTGATCCATAACCGCCATCAAAACTCGTTACGTCGGCATCAGTCTGCTTGAAAATCGCGTGTTCTTTGCTGGCCAAAGTCAGATCGCAAACTACATGAAGTGAATGACCACCACCTACAGCCCATCCCGGAACAACAGCAATCACAGCTTTAGGCATAAAACGGATTAAACGCTGAACTTCCAGAATATTCAAACGGTGTCTTCCGTCTTCGCCAACGTAACCCTGCTGACCTCTGGCTTTTTGGTCGCCGCCACTGCAGAATGCCCAGACTCCGTCTTTAGAGCTTGGTCCTTCTCCTGAAAGTAATACTACACCAATAGACGGATCTTCTGATGCATCATAAAAAGCATCATACAGTTCTGAGGTTGTTTTTGGTCTGAAAGCATTTCTGATTTCCGGTCTGTTGAAGGCAATTCTGGCTACGCCGTTGCATTTTTTATAGGTAATATCGTCGTATTCCTTCACGGTTTTCCACTCGATCATTTTGTAATAATTTTGCCCAAAGATAAGGATTTAGGGAGAAATTTTGAGTGGAAATTTAATGATAATACAACGGAATTTAGTTTAAATTTTCTCTACTGATTCTATTTAACCTAATTTTTTCGGCTACCATCTCTTCCAGATAAATACCCTGTAACGGAACAGCCTGATGCCCATCGATTCTATAATAGGGTTGCTGAAATTTTTCGAGCACAGACCTTTGAAAATCTGAAATATCAACAGACGCTGTTCTTGGAAAATTCATGGGTTTTGATTTTAAAGAAATATCTGCACATTCAGCAGAATCTATGGGATTTCCTGCACAGGCCCATTTACCTCCTGCAGTCTTTGTTATATTAGGAAATGTACAAGGATGATGACGAAGTTTGCCGTAATGATTTCCTAAAACCACTATTGCTGATTTTTCTTTCGTAAAAACAGGTGCTCCATAATGATCGTAAGCATTAAACTTTATGATGTCGCCTGGAAAATATCCGTAGATTTTTTCTGTAACTTCATAAACACACTCATAACTACCATAATTTAAAGATCGGGTATTACAATAATAGGGATCAACTTTGTATTGAACACTTATTTTTTTGCCTTTAAATATCAGATAATCTAAAGCTGGTTGTAATGTACAAAAATCAAACATCTCGCACGGTTCCGGTACGAGCTGTACAACAATATTGTTTTTAACAATGTCTGATACGCTGTGCTTTTGCGGTACATAATGCATTTTTCTAAAATACAAAGTGTCTGACGGTCTGGCTTCAATCTCGTAATTTCCCAACTTATCGGTGTTCGTACTGTAGGCACTACTGTCAAAGTTCCCTAATTTCTCTTTCACATGAGCAGGTATAGCCTGATATCTCCAGATCGTATCGTTTATGCTGATTGTCATAGAAGATCTTCCTTTAGTGGTATCTTTTGCAATACCTCGTACAAGTATTTTCTGCGCACAGACAGGCAAGGAAATTATAAAAATTAAAAGCAGAACATAACTTTTTTTCATCATTAAAAGAAACTTTAAACATATTGGAACAACTTTTTTAACGACATTCAAAAAATTATATTGCATCGACAGTGATTAAAAAAATACAAAAATTTTTATCACCCTATCGATATTTATATTACATTTGAAGGACACAATCAATATTACGATGAAAAAAAAACAGAATTCCGCTCCCCCACTTTTGGTTTAGGTTTTCCCAATTTGGGATGGTTTAAACTAAAACCAATTCTTCCCGTCCCAATTTGGGACAGCTTCCCCTAAAACAGTTTTGCCCCGTCCCAATTTGGGAAAATTCCATTTTAATATGGTTTGCTTCAATCCTGTAATATTTAGATTTAAAATTTTATAATGCAATAAAAACAAAGCACAGCTATGAGTAAAATTAAATTAAAAAGCCTTTATGCAAAGGCGCTTCACCATTCAGAATTTGGGCAGCTGATCGTGAGACTTTTTGAAGATTTGGGATCTTCTTCCTTAAACCCTGACGATGATCCGAATGCTAAAAAACTTTTTACGGTTTTGCAAAATCAACTTCCTGCTTACAATGCAGGGCTTAATCAAGTGAGAGCCAGCGAGGAGTCTGAGGCTATTGCCAGGCTTGACAAGGAAAGAGATTCAGACATTCAGGCATTACGGGATTCTTTGAAACCGTACCGTAACGCAAAAAATACAGAGGAAGCTGATGCCTACAAAAAAATTCAGCTCTTGCTCTCGGAATACAAAAATGTGGACAACGATTCATACGAAGCCGAAACCAATCAAATTACCCAATTAATCAGCAGATTAGAAAGCAGTGATTTCAGCAATGCTGTTGCTCAGTTGGCCATCGGAAAATTTGTAAACCATCTTTCAGTTTCCAATGCGGCATTCAATAATCTTTTTGCTGAAAGGTCGTTTAAGACTTCACAGAAAAATGTTTCAGACATGAAGTCTTTGAGGAAAACATTAGCAGAAGATTATAAAAAGCTAACCACCTACATACTTGCGATGGCTTCTGTAGAAGAAAACGTAGAATCTTACTACAAAGATCTGCTGGCTATCATCAATAACGGCAGAGGGTATTTTTCTGATGTGGTTGTCTCAAGAAGACTTGGCAAATAAAATAAAAAAACCGATACATTTCTGCATCGGTTTTTTTTTGCGAAATCTGTTTAAGATTATTTTGTCTGCTTAGCTTCCAGTTCAGCTAGTTTCGCCTTCATAGCTGCTGCTTTTTCGGTATTTTTTGTAATCGTGTAAATATCTTTCAGCGTAGAAACGGCGTCGATATTTTCCGGTTGTACTTTGTACCAGCTTTCTGCGTAAGGCAGTGCTTTTGCAAAACGGGCTCTTCTTTCTTCGATTAATTTTGTTCCCGCAACTTTATCAGTTCTGTTGGTTTCGTTAATTTTCTTTACCGCAGCATCTTCGTCGCCAATGATGCCGTAAACAAGATTAAGGTAAGCATTTGAGAAGTCCGGCTTTAGCTCAATTGCTTTTTTGAAAGAAACTTCAGCTTCTGCAGCACTTGCAGGATTTTTTGACTGAATAACACCTAAGTTATACCAGTTTTCAGCATTGTTAGGATCTTTCGCCAACTGTTCCTTGATTACCGTTGCAAATTTGTCATTGTTACCTGATGCATAGTAAGCTGTCCCCTGAAAATCTTTTAATTTGGCATTATTCGGAAATTTAGCCAGACCTTTTTCAATTAAAGCAACTGCTTTATCATTCTGCTTAGAATTAAGATACAGTGTTGCCAATGTTTCATACAATTCAGGTTCTACAGAAGGAGTCTTTTCTTCTTTAAAATCTGTGTAATCCTTAGACTTTCCTTTAAGGGTTGTCCACATTGTTTTATCGAAAGGCTCAGTTTCACCTTTTTTATTTTTTGCAGTATAAGTTACCTGCTCTCCTGTGTAATTAGCAGCGATTAACTGTTCATAAAGCTTTGTAGCTTCAGGAATATTATTGTTTACTGCGTAGCTAATTGCTGCGTTGTATTTATACGTTTCGTCAGCTTTACCATTAGCTTTTAAAATTTCATAGGCTTCCAAAAATTTCGGAGCGGCTACAGCATAATTTTTTGCATTGAAAGCATCCATTGCTGCTTTATTGGCAGCGTCAAACTTTGCGCTGGCATCCTTATCTTTCTGAGCAAATGTAAACGAAGATGCTAAAATTGCAATCCCTAAAATCAGCTTTTTCATATTATTTTTATTTAAAAATTATTCTTCAGAATCAGAATTCTCAGTTTCATCTGCCTCATTTTCGTTTTGTGGCAAATCTTCTGTTTCATTTTCTGGGTTATCAGCTATATTTTCATTTTCTCCCTCCAGTTCTTCATCCTCCGGAATGTCTTTATCCATCGCAACTTTTGCAATTGCAGCGATTTCGTCATTTTTCTTCAGGTTGATCATTCTTACTCCCTGGGTATTTCTACCCATTACTCTCATCTCATCCATTCCCATTCTGATGGCAACACCGGATTTGTTGATGATCATTAGACCGTCGTCGTCTGTAACGTTCTGGATGGCGATCAGGTTTCCTGTTTTATCGGTGATATTTAAAGTAATTACACCTTTTCCACCTCTGTTGGTTTCTCTGTAGTCTAAAACGGCAGTTCTTTTACCATAACCTTTTTCAGAAACTACCAAAACAGTTTCGTTTTCAAGATCATTTGCAACGATCATACCGATTACTTCGTCGTTCTCTTCCAAAGTAATTCCACGTACACCGATAGAACTTCTTCCAACTTCTCTTACTTTTTCTTCAGGGAAACGGATACATTTACCATTTTTGGTAGCGATCATGATCTGAGATGTTCCATTCGTTAAATATGCACCTAACAACTGGTCATTATCTCTGATTTCAATAGCATTTACACCATTTATTCTTGGTCTTGAATATGCTTCCAGTGAAGTCTTTTTGATGGTTCCGTTTTTGGTCACCATCACCACACTCATTTGGTTGACGTATTCTGCATCTTTTAAATTATTGGTTCTGATGTAAGCTTTAATTTTATCATCAGGCTCAATATTAATCAGGTTCTGAACTGCTCTTCCTTTTGATATCTTTGAACCTTCAGGAATTTCAAAAACTCTCAGCCAGTAACATCTTCCCTTTTCGGTGAAGAATAACATGTACTGGTGGTTGGTTGCCGAAACAATGTATTCCAGGAAATCTGAATCTCTTGTTGTTGCCGCTTTGTTACCAACGCCACCCCTGCTCTGAACTTTGTATTCTGAAAGCAACGTTCTCTTCACGTAACCTGCGTGAGAAATGGTAAGAACCACCTCTTCGTTCGGGATGATGTCTTCGATAGACATTTCACCTCCTGAATAGTCGATTTCAGTTCTTCTTTCGTCTCCGTATTTCTCTCTTACTTCAACCAATTCTTCCTTGATGATCTCGAATCTTCTTCCTTCATTAGCTAAGATGTCTTCGAGGTTTGCAATTTCTTTCATAATTGCATCGTACTCATCACGGATTTTGTCGAGCTCCATTCCTGTAAGACGTGCAAGACGTAAGTCAAGAATTGCCTGAGCCTGAATGTCTGAAAGTTCAAATTCCGTCATCAAACCTTCTTTCGCAGCCTGCGGATTGGCAGAGTGACGAATGATGGAAATGGCTTTATCTAAAGCATCCTGAGTTCCGATCACTTTCATGAAACCTTCAAGAATATGAGCTCTCTCCTTCGCTTTTCTAAGCTCGTACTGAGTTCTTCTTACGATTATTTCATGTCTGTGCTCTACAAAATGGTGAATAATATCCTTTACATTCAACTGCTCCGGTCTTCCGTGTACCAATGCGATATTGTTGACACTGAAAGACGTCTGAAGTGACGTATATTTATAAAGCATATTTAAAACCACATTCGGAATCGCATCATTCTTTAATTCATAAACGATACGCATACCTCTTCTGTCAGATTCATCTCTGATTTCGTAGATTCCCGGGATTTTATCATCTTTTACCAACTCAGCAGTTCTGGCAATCATCTCTGCTTTGTTCACCTGATAAGGAATTTCGCTTACAATGATTGCATTTCGGTTGTGAACTTCTTCAAAACCTACTTTAGCTCTTAAAACTACACGTCCTCTTCCTGTATGGAAAGCATCTCTTACACCGTCGTAACCGTAGATGATACCACCTGTCGGAAAATCGGGAGCGATAATGTGCTGCATCAGTTCATCGATGGTGATTTCTCTGTTATCGATATAAGCACAGATTGCATTGATCGACTCAGTTAAGTTATGCGGCGCCATATTGGTGGCCATACCAACAGCAATACCTGAAGTTCCGTTTACCAAAAGGTTAGGAATTTTCGAAGGCATTACGCTTGGTTCAGTTAAACTGTCGTCAAAGTTATTTTGAAAATCTACCGTTTCTTTATCAAGATCAGATAAAATCTCGTCTGAAATTTTCTTAAGTCTTGCCTCGGTGTAACGCATTGCTGCAGGCGGATCTCCATCCATCGAACCAAAGTTACCCTGCCCGTCAACCTGTGGATAACGTAAGCTCCAGTCCTGAGCCATTCTTACCATGGCATCGTAAACTGAAGAGTCACCGTGAGGGTGATATTTACCTAAAACGTCTCCAACGATTCTGGCAGATTTTAAATATTTTCTGTTTGAAAAAACCCCTAATCCATACATACCGTACAATACCCTTCTGTGTACAGGTTTAAGGCCATCTCTCACGTCCGGAAGTGCTCTGGAAACAATTACCGACATAGAATAGTCGATGTAAGATGACTTCATTTCATCAACAATGTTAATAGGAATCAGTCTTTCTCCTTCTTTTTGCATATAAAAGTTTATTATTATGATAATCAGAGCGTTATTCACACATCTGAAAAATATTTATTTCGGCTAAATTATAACGTGCTAATTTAAGAAAAAAATACCGATTTTTGCCTGAGAATTGCATCTAAAATATTAAATAAATCATAAAATATGAGTGTTCTCAGTATTACCTTTCACTGCCCCAAAAACAATCTCGAAGAATGGACAAAATATGTTGACGAAGAGTTGTTTCTCATGACAGAAAATCTTTTTGACGTCAATAAATATATTCTTTCTGAAGTACAGAGCGACTTTATTGAAGAGGGTAAAAACTACAATCTTCTGCTCATCTTTGATGATGCTGAGTTTCGTGACGATTTTCTTAAAAGCGAACTTCAGAATATTGCAGACCGCATCGAAATGAAGTTCGGGCAGGATATCATGATTTTCAATACCTTCCTCGATCCTATCAAAAGTAAAATATAGAAAAAACAAAACCGGCTGCTTCTGAAACAGTCGGTTTTTTTATACTAACGGTTAATCACAATTACTGTCTGTCTTGGCGGTACGTGTCTGTAATATTGTCTTACAGGTCTGTGATGCACTACAGGACGGTAATATCTGTGTCTTACGGGTTTTCTGTAATGGGTGACATATCTGGCAGGTCTTCTGTGGTAATGTCCTGCTCTTTTATGATAATGTTTTGCAGATTTGAAATGATGTTTTTTATGTTTATGATGTCTCTGAGCATCTACAGTATTAAAGCTTGCAGAAAAGACCAGCAGGAGAAATGCTCCTAAAATTTTAACAAAACTCTTCATATTTCCATTGTTTTAAATTTCTGAAAAAAAAGCAACAATGAAAATGCCAATAACAGTTTATGATTGTAAATACAGTAATTTTTAAGAAAATTTATAACGTTTTATGTTAAAATATAATCTCACTGCGTCTTTCAAGCATGACGACATCCTTCCATTTCCCATCGAGTTTTCCCAGTTTTTCTCTAGTACCAAGAATTTTGAATCCGAATTTCTGATGAAAATGTATCGAAATCTCATTTTCAGGAAATATGTTGGCCTGCAAAGTCCAGAAACCATGTTCTTCACTGTCGGCAATTAATTTTCTCAGCAGCATTGTACCGAGTCCTTTTCCCTGATATGCGTTATCAAAATAAATACTAATCTCTGCAACACCTTTGAAACAGTCTCTTTTGCTGACCGACTTCAGTGCACACCATCCAATCACTTCACTTTTTTCGTTTTCAAGAATCCAGCGGCAGTCGTTCAAGAACTCCATATCCCACGCTTCTTCTGTAGGAACCGTTGTTTCGAAAGTAGCAATTCCACCGTCAATTCCCTGCTGAAAGATTTCCAAAACCCGTTTCTCATCTCCCGGACGCATTTCCCGTAATTCGTAATACATTTTTTAGTGATATTTTCTTTTATTTTTTCGTTTTATTCTGGTGTAATGGGTCTGTTCTCCGGTCTTATCCATAGATACAACACTGATGTTGCCATCCACTTCAAGAATGGAGAGTCTAACATTTTTAATTCCGTCAACACCGTGTTCTCTTATAGATTCTTCCAGTTCATCTTCAGTAATTTTCACTCTGTTTAAAGCAGGTTCATCAATCTTTCCGTCTCTGATCAGAATCACAGGATCTTCTTCCAGAAAACTTTTAAATTTAGGATTTTTAAACATGATCCGTTTCAAAATAAAGTTGGCTGCAAAAAGTACAAGAGCTGCGATAATCCCGCCCTGAAGCGAAGTATCAGGACCAACCATAGCGTTCTGAACGGCATTTGAAATAAGAAGCAGCAAAACCACATCACCGGCATTGAGCTGTGACAGCTGGTTCTTACCAAACACACGAATTGCGATCACCATAAAGAGGTAAACGCAAAGTGAGCGGAACACCACATTCAGTATCTCTTCCAAAATCTAAATTTTAAAGATCAAATTTAATCAATTAACTGCAATAAAAAACTGCCCGTTAAGGCAGTTCTGAAAAATATATGATAAGTCATTTATCTGTTGTTAATATCCACTCGTACCGGCATTACGAAACTTGAGGCAAGCATTTTTTCGCTCATTTTTGATGAATCAATTCTGTAGTGAAGGTTGCTGAGGATTTTTTCAATCTCTTTGCTTACCACTTTGCAATCTCCTTTAGATTTTACATTGATGATTTTTCCGTTTTCCGAAACATCAAATTTCACTTCAGAATTTACTATTCCCTGCTGATAATCCTGATTGGTAAAATCAAAATTGGCCATCAGCTGGTTTCTGATTTCATTAAAAGCGTCGGCCTTAGCAAGCTGGACTTCTTTGATGGTATTGTCTGAAGATATCTGAGCTATCGCAGTATTAAAAATGGATGCAAACGCAAATACGAAAAGTGAAGCTGCGAATATTTGAATTTTATTTTTCATATGTCTTTGATTTTTAGAGTTAATTGTTGTTGTTTCTTATTTTCTAATTCAAAGATATATAAATAAATTCATATAAATTTTACATTCAGTTAACGTTGGGTTAACATTGAAAATTAAAATATTGATTTTCAGTTGTTTAAATTTTTAAAATAATTTAAAAGTTAACATTGGAAATGTGATTCCGCATTAATTTCAACAAAAAACTGCAGCTTTTGCTGCAGTTTGGTTCTTATTTATGCTTATTCTGTCCGGGTGCAAAAGGTTTCGCAGATTTTGTTCCGAATACCTTTTTGGCCTGTCCTGGCGGCATTGGTTTTGAGTGCCCACGGCCATTTCCGACTGTTCTGACTTCACATGATGCGAACATCAACGAAAACACAAATACTGCAAGAAAAATTTTAACTGATTTCATAACACAATGTTTCGCTTAAGATCACAAATATGATACCACTTACATCTCCTTTTTCAGATACTTCCCTGTCAGAGATTTTTTAGATTTGATAATTTCTTCAGGCGTTCCTTTTGCAATAATTTCTCCACCGTGCTTTCCTCCTTCAGGACCTACGTCGATAATATGATCGGCCAGTTTAATAACATCCATATTGTGTTCGATGATGATGAATGAATTTCCTAATTCCACCAGTTTATTAATAGCATCCATCAGGATTTTCACGTCTTCAAAATGAAGTCCGGTTGTGGGTTCATCAAGAATATAAAGCGTATTTCCTGTCTGTCTTTTTGCAAGCTCTGTAGCCAGTTTGATACGCTGAGCCTCACCGCCGGAAAGCGTTGTTGACTGCTGCCCCATCGTGATGTAACCGAGACCGACATCCTGCAGAGTTTTTACTCTTGCAAAAATCTTTGGAATCGGCTGGAAGAAATCCACAGCTTCATCAATCGTCATTTCCAGTACATCTGAAATTGATTTTCCTTTGTAACGGACTTCCAGTGTTTCTCTGTTGAAACGTTTTCCGTTGCAGGTTTCACAGTGAACATAAACATCAGGTAAAAAGTTCATTTCAATAACCTTTAAACCGCCTCCCTGGCAGGTTTCGCATCTTCCTCCTTTCACGTTGAAAGAAAATCTTCCGGGCTTGTAACCACGGATTTTAGATTCAGGCAATTCAGAAAATAAATTTCTGATGTCTGTAAACATTCCTGTGTAAGTCGCAGGATTTGAGCGGGGCGTTCGTCCGATTGGTGTCTGGTCAACATCAACAATCTTATCGATATTGTCAAGACCTTCAATTTTTTTGAATGGTAAAGGTTCCTGCACGGCTCTGTAAAAGTGCTTGTTCAGAATCGGATATAAAGTTCCGTTAATCAAAGATGATTTCCCGCTTCCTGAAATTCCGGTTACAACTACGAGTTTTCCCAACGGAATATCAAGCGTCACATTTTTAAGATTATTTCCAGTAGCACCTTTTAAAACTATGCTTTTTCCATTTCCTTCTCTTCTGACTTCCGGAATGGCAATTTTTCTCTTTCCGTTGATGTAATCTGCAGTGATGGTGTCGGCTTTCAGCAAGTCTTTCGGTTTTCCCTGCCAAAGAATTTCGCCTCCGAATTTACCAGCTCTCGGACCTATATCCAAAACTTCGTCAGCTTCCATGATCATATCTTTGTCGTGTTCCACCACCAAAACAGAGTTTCCGATGTCACGGAGATTTTTCAGGGAATTGATCAGCCTCTCGTTGTCTCTCTGGTGTAAACCGATGCTTGGTTCATCCAGAATATAAAGAACGTTTACCAATTGAGAACCAATCTGTGTTGCCAGACGGATTCTCTGGGATTCTCCACCTGAAAGGGTTTTTGAGCTTCTGCTTAAACTTAAATAATCCAAACCTACATCCAGTAAAAACTGAAGTCTGGTTTCGATTTCCTTTAGAATTTCGTGAGCAATAATTCCGTTTTTCTCTGAAAATTTATCTTTTACGTCTCTCAGCCAGTCTTTCAAATCTGATAAACTTAAGCCATTGATTTCAGCAATGTTTTTTCCGTCAATTTTAAAACTTAAACTTGATGCCTGAAGACGCGCACCTTTACATTCCGGACAGGTTTCTTCCGTTGTGAAATGTCTTTCAAGCAAAATAGCTTCGTAAGATTCTCTCTCTTCAATCAGTTCTTCCATGAAAGGAATCAGACCATCAAAACTGACTTTGATTTTCTTGGTAATTCCTGCGTATTTTAAATCTTTATTGAATTCTTTGTGACATCCGTTGTACATATAATCCAAAGCTTCGGCCGGAATATCTTTGAACGGAGTTGACAGACTCATACCAAATATTTCAAGAATATTTTTAATCTGTGAAAGGATGTATTTGTTGGATTTAATATCTTCCAATGGCAACAAACCTCCCTGATTGATTGATAATTTAGGATTTTCTACAAAATAATCTGTGTTGATTTTCTTGATTGTTCCCAATCCTTTACAGCTTGGGCAGCTTCCCTTCGGAGAGTTGAATGAAAATGTATTTGGCTCCGGTAAGGCCAGTGAATGACCGGTTTCGGCATCCATTAAATTTTTGGAGAAATATTCGATGTCTGCAGTTCCCAGTTTTTGAATTCCGATCAAACCTTCGCCCATTTCCATCGCAGTTCGCAGGGATTTTTCCATTCTTGACTCCGAAGCAGATTCACCGATGATCCAACGGTCTACAACGATATCGATGTCGTGGGTTTTGTAACGGTCAAGTTTCAAATCATATTCAATATCCTGAAGTTCACCGTCGATTCTTGCCTGTCCGTATCCTTTTTTTGCCATCTGTACGAAAAGCTCATGGTAATGCCCTTTTCTGGAACGCACAACAGGCGCCATCAACATTATTTTTTCGCCTTTATAATTTTCTTTGATGGCATCTAAAATCTGATCTTCAGTATAGCTTACCAGCTTTTTTCCTGTTGTTTGCGAATAAGCATCTGAAACTCTTGCGAATAGAAGACGCAGATAATCGTACAATTCAGTAACAGTTCCTACGGTTGAACGGGGGTTTTTGTTAGTTGTTTTTTGTTCGATAGCAATTACGGGAGATAGTCCTTCGATTTTATCAACATCAGGACGTTCCAATCCACCTAAAAACTGTCTGGCATAAGCAGAAAATGTTTCGATGTAACGGCGCTGTCCTTCGGCAAAAATCGTATCGAAAGCCAGTGAAGATTTTCCGCTTCCTGAAAGTCCTGTGATTACCACCAGTTCGTTGCGCGGAATTTTAACATCAATGTTTTTAAGATTGTGTTCTCTGGCTCCGTAAACTTCTATATATTCTTTAGATTCGCTCATAATTTGGGGTGACTTTACATGAAAATCACGATGTGCAAAATTACGGAATTTTATGGAATTGTGGTTGTTAAAAATTGTTAGATTAACGGTCTGACTCAAGGTTTAAAATATGCTTTCAGTTTAAAGTTAACACGAATATTCAAATAGAATCTTGTTTCCTCTTTTTACCTAAATTTACAAATAATTTACAGAGAAATGGACAGACTGAGAGAACATATTGAGGAAATCATTAGCATAACAGATGAAGAATTTGAGCGTATCAAAACATTTTTCACTATAAAAAACGTTCGGAAAAATCAGTTTCTCGTTCACGAAGGCGATGAAGTGAAATATGAATTTCTGACTCTGGATGGAATTTATAAAGTTTTTTACGTGGACGAAAGCGGAAAAGAACACATCATTCAGTTTGCAAAAAAGAACTGGTGGATGACCGATTACATAGGGTTTTTCAATCAAAAAGATGCAACAATGTTTGTAGAATGCCTGCAGGACGGTGCTGTAGCCAGTCTTACACTGGAAGGACGAGAAAAACTTGCATCAGAATTTCACAAAATGGAACATTTTTTCAGAATAAAACTGACTAACGGTTATATTGCGTTGCAGCAGAGAATTATACTTCTACTATCCAGCACGCCTCAGCAGCGGTATGAAGAATTTTCGCGGCTGTATCCTGATCTTATTACACAGATTCCAAAAAAATATGTTGCAGAATATCTGGGTGTGAGTCGGGAAACTTTAAGCAGACTGTACTCCAACGGTAAATGATTTTTAAAATTTTAAATGTAAAGTGTGATTCCGGTCACACTTTTTTTGTGACTTGGCTCCTTCTCATCAGGCATTCGGTAGATGTACATTTGCTTTAGAAATTTAAACAGAAATCATTCAATTAAAATTTTAATTATGAAAGCAAAAGTATTAATCATCGTATCCAATGCCAACACCATTGGAAAAAACAACAGAAGAACCGGAACTTTTTTACCCGAGGTAGCACATCCTTACGCAGAATTTCAGAAAGCAGATTTCGATGTAGATTTTGCAAGTCTTACGGGCGAATCACCGTTTTTAGATGCCTTAAATTTAGCAGATGATCCGGATAACTTAAAATTCCTGACCGGAAAAGGCTGGGAAGATATGCACAAAGCTGCAAAACTTTCTGAAGTTGATGTCAAAAATTACGATGCAGTTTTCATTCCCGGTGGTTTGGCTCCGATGGTCGATATGCCGGAAAACGATGAACTGAAAAAGGTAATCGCAAATGTTTACGAAAGAGACGGTATTGTTGCTGCGGTTTGTCACGGTCCTGTTTCTCTTCTCAATGTAAAATTAAGTGACGGAACTTACCTTGTGAACGGAAGAAACATCACCTCTTTTACCACGGAAGAAGAAAACAATTATGCAAAAGACGATGTACCGTTTGATCTGCAAACGGCATTGACCGTGCAGGGCGCGATTTTCCATGCTGCTGAGGCGTGGTCTGCCAACAGTATTTCAGATGGAAATCTGATTACTGGACAAAATCCTGCTTCAGCAAAAGGTGTTGGTGAAAAAATCGTTGCTCTTTTCGAAAGCAAAAAGGCCTAGTTTAACTTTAAAATTAAAAAAATGGAAGAAGAATCAGTATATGTTCATGCAAAATGGCAGGTGAAAGAAGGAAAATCTGAAACCGTCATTCACCTGATGAAAGAAGCAGCAGATAAAAGTTCTCAGGAAGAAGGAAATCTGTTTTATAAAGTTCACCAAAGCCAGACAGACCGCAACACATTGATTTTGTATGAGGGATATGCGAATGAAGCAGCCGTTGAGCTTCACCGCAATTCAGATCATTTTAAAGAAATTGTTTTGGAACAGGTTGTACCTTTGCTGGAAAGCAGGGAAGTGATTTTAATGAATCAGTTATTTTAAAAAAGTTTAAATCAAAAAAAACCACAGTTTCAAAAAACTGTGGTTTTAATTATATTTTGGTAAAATTACTTTTTATCTTTTGAACCTTCCCAATTTCCGCTTCTTGCAGGTGCCGGAAGACTGTTGTCCCAAGATCCGTTACCTTTTTTCTCAGTAGTCAGCGTTCCATTGAAATTTCCTTTAGCAGGTAAAGCCAGTTCTGCAATCAGCTGTCCTGATCTGTCCAGACGACCGATAATCGCAAAGTTTTGGTTACTGTCAATAGAATGCATAGTTCCTGTCACTTTTCCGTCGTCGGCAACTACAAAATTCCAATCACCTTTATCATTTGTTCCGGTGTAGGTTCCGGACCACGTTCCGATGTAATCAACCAAAGTTAAATCGTCATCAGAATTACAGCTGATGAACATTACAGCCATTAACGCAAGTAAAAAAAATTTCTTCATAAGATTACAAGGTTTGATAAAGTTTTTGTGGAGAATACGGGGATCGAACCCGTCACCTTTAGACTGCCAGTCTAACGCTCTAGCCAGATGAGCTAATTCCCCTGTTTTCCCGTGCTTTTTACACGAAGCGGTACAAAAGTAAGTAATTAAACCATATATACAAATAATTTGTTAAAATTTATTGAAAATCTGCTGAAAATAAATGCTAATTGCTTCATATTCATCAAAAAAGAAAACGCACACTCCGAAAAGTATGCGTTTAAAACAAGATTAAATATAAAATCCTTCGGAAGAAAGATTATCTCCATCCGCCACCTAAGGCTTTATAGAGATCTACTGCCGCTTTCATTTTGTTGTATTGGGCATTTGAAATATTCAGTTCTGCATTTAATGCATTAACATTTGCTGTAAGCACTTCAAGATAGTTTGCCATGCCGTAGTTTACCAATTCCTGAGAGAAACTTACTGAGTTTTTATAAGCTGTAAGCTCCTTTGTTTTTAAGTCAATAAACTCATCCTGTACCGTGAAAACCCTGATCGCATCTGAAACTTCTTTGCCCGCACTGAGCACTGTTTTTCTGAAATTCAGATAAGCGATTTCCTTATTAGCCAAACTCACATCATAGTTGGTTCTGATCTGTCTTCTGTTTAAAAGCGGTTGGGCTAAACCTCCCACAACATTTGCAAACAGAGAGTTTACACTGAATAAATGATCAATATCTACCGACTGCACCCCACCCGATCCTGTAATTCTGAATGTTGGGTAAAACTGTGCTTTTGCAGAATTCGTAAGTTCGAAAGTATTGATCAGATTATATTCCGCCTGCATTACATCGGGTCTGTTTGCCAGAAGACTTGCTGAGTAACCTACTGAAATTTCAGCAGGAATTCTCTGAGATTCAAGAGTAGAACGGTTGATGGCCTGTGAAGGTTCCGCCAATAACAAACTCATTGTATTTTCAAGGATCTGAATTTGAGTTTCAATATCAATTAAAGATGCCTGAGCATTGTAAACCAAAGCTTCACTTTGCTGAACAGCAACTTCAGTGAGAATTCCGGCTTCCTTCAGAGCTTTTGTAGTTTCAAGATTGCTCTGTCTGATTGTAATTGTTTCAGAAATAATTCTTTTCTGCTGATCAAAAGTCAGTAACTGGAAATAGGATGATGCCAAAGCTGCAATCAGATCATTTTTTACGGCTTTGTGAGCAGCAAGTGTTCCCCAAACTGCGGCAAGCTGAGCTTTTTCCTGAGCTTTCAGTTTACCCCAGATATCGGCTTCAAAGCCGATGCTTGCTGTGATGTCGTACTGATTAACATATCTTCTTTCTCCGATGATCTGACCAAACTGTGTATTGACAGACTGTGTCTGAAATGTATAGTTCGGACCGATAGAAACTGTTGGTTGGTAGGCTGCTTTACTTTGTTTGAGATAAGCTTCAGCTGCTTCATAATTCTGAATGGCAATTCTTATATCGAGATTATTCTGCAGGGCTTTTTCAATATAGCCCTGTAAAATGGGATCTGTAAAGATTTCGCGCCACGAAAGTTCCGCAATAGACGAAGAATCTTTTGGAAGCCTGTCTGTACGGAAAAGGTTTTCGGGAACAATGTCTTTTGCCCTTTCGTATTCTTTTCTGATGTTGCACGAAGCAACTAACGCCAAAGTAAGCACCGAAAAAGCTGTTCCTTTTATATAGATTGATAAATTTTTCATTTTTAATAACTCTAAATTACTTATTCGGCAAGATTAATATCTTTTTGCTTGATCGGTTTAATTTTTTCCTGCAAAGTCTGGAAAACTACATACAATACAGGAATGACAAATACTCCTAAAATAGTTCCTATCAACAATCCGATTGCTGCTCCCGTTGCAATTGATCTGTTTCCCACAGCACCAATTCCGCTTGCCAAAACCAATGGTAAAAGACCAAAGATAAAAGCTAAAGATGTCATTAAAATCGGTCTTAATCTCGCTTTCGCTGCATTAATTGCAGAATCTACAATCGTTTCGCCGTGATGTCTTCGCTGTACTGCAAATTCGATAATCAAAATCGCGTTTTTGGCCAATAATCCGACCAACATGATGAGCGCAATCTGGAAATAGATGTTGTTTTCAAGCCCCATAATTTTCTGTCCGAAATAAGCACCCATTACCCCAAGAGGAAGTGAAATGACCACTACCAAAGGCAGAATGTAACTTTCGTACTGAGCAGAAAGGATGAAATAAACGAATACCAAACTTAAAGCAAAAATCAGTAAAGTCTGAGATCCTGAACTTAATTCTTCTCTGGTAAGACCTGTAAATTCTACATCATAATTCTGATCCAGCGTTTCTTTGGCAACAGCCTGAACAGCTGTAATCGCATCCCCCGAACTGAAGCCTGCTTTGTTGGCTCCTGTAATTTTCACTGAGGTAAATAAGTTGTAACGACCGACAGATTGCGGACCATACGTTTTAGTTAAAGTCACAAACTGTGAAATCGGCGACATTTCTCCCGAACTTGTTTTTACATAATATTGATTTAAGTTGGCAGCATCTACCCTGTCTTCAGGCAATGCCTGAATCATTACCCTGAACTGCTTTCCGTATTTCGTGAAGTCAGCTCCGTAAATTCCACCAATATAGCCCTGCATGGCAGATAAGATATCATTCACTGAAACGCCTTTCTGTTTGGCTAACGGAACATTAATTTCCATTAAATACTGAGGATATTTTGTATTGAAAGATGTTTGCGCAAATTCAATTTCCGGTCTCTGCATCAGATTTCCGATAAACTCATTTGTCTTGGCATCCAGCTGAGCAAAATCGCCTCCTGATTTATCTAAAAGTACCATCTCAAAACCTGCACTGTTACCGAATCCCGGTACACTCGGAGGCTGGAAGAATACTACTTTCGCATCAGGAACTTTTCCTGCAAGACCAAACAATCTTTTTGAAATTTCTTCGGAAGACAGGCCGTCTCCTTTTCTGTCATCAAACGGTTTCAGTTTAACGAAGGCAAGACCATTGTTGCTACCGTTTCCGGAAAGTAATCCTCTACCTGTGGAAATCGTTACATTCTGAATTCCAGGAATTTTCAATGCTTCTTTCTGCAGTGTTTTCAGAACGGTATAAGTTCTTTCCATTGAAGCTCCCGGCGGAAGCTGAACGTCTGTAAATATGATTCCTCTGTCTTCGGTTGGTACGAAACCTTTTTTCATACTTCCGTTTGCCCAATAGATAATTCCTCCTGTTACAATCAGAATGACTAAAGTCACCCATTTGTGTTTAATCAGGAAATTAAATCCTCTTCCGTAACGGTCTGTCGCGGTTTTAAAACCAATATTAAATTTATAGAAGAACTTTTTAATAAAGTTTAAATCTTTATATTCTTTGTGGTGTTCTTCATGAGGCTTTAAAAATAACGAACATAAAACCGGACTTAAAGTAAGTGCATTGACTGCCGAGATAATGATCGCAATAATTAAAGTTATCCCAAACTGCTGATAAAATACACCGGTAGGCCCTGTAATAAATGTTACCGGAATAAATACCGCTGCCATTACCAAAGTAATTGAGATAATTGCTCCGGTGATCTCATCCATTGCTTCAATGGTTGCTTTTTTCGCATCGGAAATTCCGTTTTCCATTTTGGCGTGAACGGCTTCGACGACTACAATCGCATCATCGACCACAATACCAATGGCCAATACAAGGGCAAAAAGCGTTAAAAGGTTTAATGAATATCCAAACAGATTCAGGAAAAAGAACGTTCCCACAATCGAAACGGGAACCGCAATCGCCGGAATTAAAGTAGATCTGAAATCCTGTAAAAATATATACACTACGATAAATACAAGAATAAATGCCTCGATCAAAGTGTGAATTACCTTTTCAATTGATGCGTCCAGGAATTCGTTTGTATCAAAGTTAAAAGTATACTTTACACCTTCCGGGTAAGAGCCTTCATTTTCTTTCAGCTGTTTTTTAATATTTTCAATAATCTCCTGAGCATTTGATCCCGGAGTCTGGAAAACCCCCATACTGATGGAAGGATAATCACCGTTTTCACCTACTCCTGAGTAAGAAAGCCCGCCCAGTTCTACTTTAGCAACATCTTTCAGCATTAAATTCTGTCCGTCGGGCAAAGATTTGATAATAATGTCATCATACTGCTCTTTCTCACTGAATTTTCCGACATATTTAATGATATATTCAAAAGAACTTCCGCTGTTTTGTCCTAAAGAACCTGCAGCAGCTTCTCTACTCTGATCATTGATGGCATTAGTCACTTCAGCAGGTGTAATTCCGTAAGCTGCCAATTTTGCAGGATCCAGCCAGATTCTCATTGAATAGTTTTTTCCACCAAAAACGTTGGCTTCACCTACTCCATTAATCCTCTGAAGATCCGGAATAACGTTAATATTCAGAAAGTTCTGAAGATAAACATCGTCAATATTTTTATTTTCAGAATAAAAAGACAGGTACATCAAGGCACTCGTTTGCTGTTTCTGTGTTACAACTCCGGCTCTCGTTACCTCACTTGGTAGAAGCGGGGACGCTCTCGCAACACGGTTCTGTACGTTTACGGCAGCAATATCAGCATCAATACCCTGCTTAAAAAACACCTGAATCTGTGCTGAACCGTCGTTTCCTGCAGTTGACGTAATGTAATCCATTCCTTCAACCCCATTGATCTGTTCTTCCAAAGGAACGACCACACTTTTCATTACGGTTTCGGCGTTGGCTCCGGTATAATTTGCTCTAACACTTACAGTTGCAGGTGCAATGTCAGGATATTGTGTCACCGGCAGTGCTGTAAGACCCAAAACCCCTAGAATAACAATAAGGATGGAAATTACAGTGGATAAAACCGGTCTGTTGATAAAGTTCTTGATCATTAGAATTTCGGTTTTATGGATTTCACAATCTGATCAGTAGTCGTAGGCTGCGGTTTCACCGGTGTTCCGTTTTTCAACGTTCCGGTACCGGCTGCCACTACAGGATCTCCCACTTTTACTCCATCTTTAATCAATGCTAAATTGTCGATTCTGTCGATGATATTTACTACAGAATTTCTTGCAGTATCTTTGTCTACTTTGTAAACGTAAACGATGCCCTGCTGTTCGTAAGTAGCACCTTCAGGTACTACAAGAACATTGTTGTAATATTTCGGAAGTCTTATTTTACCACTGTTTCCGTTGCTTAAAAGTTTTTGAGCATTGGTAAATGAAACCCTGAACTGAATAGTTCCGGTTGTAGGATCTATCTGTCCGGTAATGGCTTCCACTCTACCTTTTTCAGGATATAAACTTCCGTTGGCCAATTCAAGCTCAACCATCGGAATATTTTTGATTTTCTGAGGCATCGTCGCACCTTCTGATTTTTCAAGGAAATCAAAATATTCTTTTTCATTCATTGAAAAGTATGCGTAAATTTCTGAAGTGTCGGAAACTGTTGTTAAAGCAGTCTGATCATTTGGTCCTACCAAACTCCCTACTCTTAAAGGTAACTTCCCAACAACTCCGGAAATAGGAGCCCGGATAATAGAATAGTCTACATTGGCTGCAGCTCCTTTATAATTGGCATTTGCCTGTTCTCTTGCCGCTTTTGCCTGCTGCACCTGAGCCTGAGCCTGAGCAAGATTGGCCTGTGCAGTCTGAAGCTGAACACTGCTGATGATTTTTTTATCAACCAGCGGTTTCAGTTTATTAACTTCCACCTGTGCTGCATTTACGGCGGCCTGGGCTGCTGCGATATTGGACTGTGCTGCACCAACACCAGCTTTTGCTGCGGCTGCGGTTTCGTTTAAAGTATTGGTTTCCAGACGGAATAAGGGTTGACCTTTCGTCACATATTGCCCTTCATCAACCAAAACCTGAGTGATGTAACCCTGAATTTTAGCTCTCACATCATTGTTGACTTTACCTTCAATACTTGCCGGAAAAGTCTGGTAGCCTGTGATATTTCTGCTTTCAACTTTCACCACCGGAAAGGGTTTGGCGGCTTCCTGTTTAGGCTCTTCTTTCTTACAAGAAGCCAGCGCCAGTGCAGCGAAAGAAAGGAGTATAAGTTTGTTATTCATTTTATAGTTTATTAAGAGATTCCTGTATGTTTGTGATATTTTTTTTGAGAAGATCTTTGTAGGCAATGATCCTGTCATTATATTCTTCGTAAGTCACATTACTGTTTTTATTAAATGCATCGAGCTCATCCAGAAGTTTCAGTTCATCCTGCATTTTCTGAACGATTTTTTCAAATCTTATCCTTTTGTAATCGTCGTTGATGAAAAAAAATCTTTTTCTTTCATCAATTTTGTTTACATCAACAATGAGTTCTGCATTTAAAAGCAAAACCAGACTTGTGGATACCGAGCTCTTACTGGCACCGAAAACTTCTACAAATTCATCAAACGTGATTCCTTTTTTCTCAAAATCAAAAAGAAGATATGCGTAAATTTTTGAGGCTAAGGGTGGTATATTAAAAACCGTACCGTAAAATCTTACGGCATCCTGAAAAATTTTTTCATCAAAGTGTGTGTGTTTATCCAAACTAAAAATTTTCGACAAAATTAGATATTGGTTCGGAACAAAACGAACAAAGGTGATAGACTTTTTTAATCAATTGTTTAAGAAAGAATCAATGAAAGTTAAATTTAACTTTTGCCTTAAAATATAATCTTCTCAAAAGCTTTTCTCATGCCGCCGGCAAGCATCACCTCTCCGCAATAGGAGTATCCTTTAGATTCAAGTATTCTGAGCATGGCGAGATTATCAAAATTGGTATCCACTTTTATGCTTTTAATCTTTTGAGATCTGGTGAAATCTTCAATTTTATCAAAGAGAAATTTTACCATTCCTTTTCCTGAAAATTTTTCGTCAACAGCTACGCGGTGGATGACGACAAATTCTCCGTCGCTGAGCCAGGCACCTTCTATAGACGAATACGCAGGTTCATCATTTAAAATCAACGCGGTGTAGACTGCAATTTCATCATCAACGGTTAATACGTATCCGAAATGTTTTGCAATGTCTGATTCTATGGTATCTTTGTTCGGGTAACCATTTTGCCATTGGCTACTTCCCTCCTGTCTCCGCCTTTCAATTGCCTGCTGAATTATTTCCCAGATCTGCCCGGCTTCAGATTTCAGGGCTTCTCTCATTTCGATTTTAGGTTCCATGCTTTAATTTTGGTTTTTAAATTGGATCTCTCTGATGTCAATCCATAAAAAACCGAAAACTAATAGAATTAATTTTCGGTTCCGAAGTAGTAAAATTTAAAATTATGAAATTGTTTTTATTTATTCTCACTCTGTTGGAGATAAGCATCAATTACATCAAATGCTTTTTTTTCGTCCTGTAAGTCTACCATTACCTTTAATGATGTAGCCGTAGGCGTTGTCGTAAAGGTCAGATAATTATTTTCTGTTGCATTGGCAATTTCAGCTTCATCAAGCTTTGACTTAATCAACTGAATTTCTGCAGGTTTATCACTTTCAAATACTGATACTCTCGTGTTTCTTTCCATATACTTTTCATTTTGAGTATCTAAAATTATGGAAAAAATTATAAAAAAGCAAATCTGAGTATTTTAAATTTTATTAATATTGTTTTCAATTTTATCCAAAGCGATCTGAATTTCTTCTTTCGTAACGTTCAGATGAGGTCTGAAACGGATTGACTGATCACCACATGAAAGGATGATTAAACCGTCGTTGTACAGCTCACTTCGCATCTTATCTCTTTGCTCACCTGATGGCAGATCTATGGCACACATCAGACCTTTTCCTCTGGCGTTAGATAATTTCTCAGGATATTTCTGAGCCAATTTCTGTAATCCTTCCAAAAGATATTCACCAACAATATTGGCGTTTTCTAAAAGATTTTCTTTTTCAATCACTTCCATCACAAGCTGGAAACGGAGCATATCAATTAAATTTCCACCAAAAGTAGAATTGATTCTTGAGCTTTCTCTAAAAACATTATTCGGGATCTCGTCAAACTTTTCTTTATTGGCTAAAACACCGCATACCTGAGTTTTCTTACCGAAAGAAATAATATCCGGTCTTACACTTAAATGTTCAAATGCCCACATTTTGCCTGTAATTCCGATGCCTGTCTGCACTTCATCAAAAATTAAAAGTACTTCATGCTCATCACAAATCTTTCTTAAACCCACAAAAAACTCATCTCTGAAATGATTGTCACCACCTTCAGCCTGAATAGGTTCAATGATAATGCATGCAACCTTATCAGGATTGGATATTATTGCCTCTGTAATTTGAATTAATGCCAGATTTTCATTCTTAATAGTTTCCTCTAAATTTTCTTCCGTAACCGGGAAAGTTAATTTCGGGTTTAAAATTCTTGGCCAGTCAAACAGCGGGAAATACTGATATTTTCTTGGGTCTGTAGTGTTTGTTAAACTTAAAGTATAACCGCTTCTCCCATGGAAAGCCTGTCTGAAATGAATACAGATTCCTGCTTCGATATCTAAACCTTTTTCGAAATTTTTCCTTGTTTTCCAGTCGAAACACGCTTTCATCGCATTTTCAACGCCTAAAGCACCGCCTTCAATAAAGAAAGCGTACTGCAATTCTTCAGGTAAAACCACTCTTTCGAAAACTTCAAGAAAATGAGCATATTCCTTAGAATAAACGTCAGCCAAAGTGGGTTTGTTGACTGCCATTTTTCCTAACCATTCAGATTTTTCCACTAGATAGGGATGATTGTAACCAATGGAAGCCGAGCCGAACATTGAAAACATATCCAGAAAATTTTTCCCTGAAATCGAATCATGAATCCATGATCCGTGAGAGTTTTCAATATCCATTACAAAGTCGAAACCGTCTGCCAAAACGTGTTTTCCTACAGTTTCTTTTATTTTATTTGTTTGAATTTGAATAGTGTTATCCATATTAATTTAAATTATTAGAGATGAATTGTAGAAAATAATGATTATTTATTTTCGTTTTAAGAAACCATTTTCCGTTTTTTAAATCAAAAAGCACCAAATAAGTTTCATTTTTTCTGTATTGAACTAAAGCTTGATTCTTATCAGTACTAAAACCAATATTGGAAAAACGAAGTAATTCTTCTCCATTATTGTCTGTGATAATGATTTTTTTATCCGTAAAAAAATTATTATTGATTATGCTTTTGATTCCTTTATTTTTAATAAAATTTTTGCAAGTACTTTTTTTGAGAAATAAAAATTTTCTCATGTACATTCTGTATTCTTCATCATCAGAAATCTCATAGCCCACGGAAAAAACTTTGTTACTAATTTTAATTTCCTTTTCCGGAAAACTATTGATAAGTAAAGAATAAATTTCTTCCTGATCCTTATCTTGGGCAAAGGAAGCTGATGAGGATAAGGTGATGGCTATGAATAGTGATTTTAAAAACACTATAAATCAAATTTAATTCCCTGAGCCAATGGAAGACTTGCTGTATAATTAATAGTATTCGTCTGTCTTCTCATGTAATATTTCCAGACATCAGAACCAGATTCTCTGCCGCCACCGGTTTCTTTTTCACCGCCAAAAGCTCCGCCGATTTCCGCACCTGAAGTTCCGATATTCACATTGGCAATACCACAGTCTGAACCGGCGTGGGAAAGGAATAATTCTGCTTCTCTCAAATTCTGAGTCATAATCGCCGAAGACAATCCCTGAGGAACATCATTCTGAATCGCAATCGCCTCTTCCAAAGTTGAATATTTGATTAAATATAAAATTGGTGCAAAAGTTTCGTGCTGAACGATTTCATATGAATTTTCAACTTCAGCGATGCACGGTTTTACATAACATCCCGATTCATACTCTTTTCCTTCCAAAACTTCACCTTCAACCACAAATTTTCCGCCTTCAGCTTTACATTTTTCGATCGCCAGCTCATATTGATTTACTGCTTCAACGTCGATCAGCGGTCCAACGTGCATATTTTCATCTAAAGGATTTCCGATTTTTAACTGTCCGTAAGCTTGTGCAAGACGGTTTTTTACTTCGTCGTAAACGCTTTCGTGAATAATCAGTCTTCTTGTAGAAGTACATCTCTGTCCTGCTGTCCCTACAGCTCCGAAAACGGCTCCGATAATTGACATATCCAGGTCAGCATCTTTGGAAATAATGATGGCATTGTTTCCACCCAATTCAAGGATTGATTTGCCAAATCTTTCAGCTACTTTAGAAGAAACCATTCTTCCCACTCTCGTAGAACCTGTGAATGAAACCAAAGCTACTCGCTTATCATCTACCAGTTTTTGTCCGATCTCGTGATCTGCAACCATTACGCTTGAAATCCCTTCAGGAAGATTATTTTCCTTTAAAACTTCATTCATGATATTTTGACATGCAACTGCACAGAGTGGTGTTTTTTCTGAAGGTTTCCAGATGGTAACGTTACCACAAATCCATGCTAAAGCTGTATTCCATGCCCAAACTGCCACCGGAAAGTTGAATGCTGTGATGATGCTCACAATCCCAAGCGGGTGATATTGCTCGTACATTCTGTGACCCGGTCTTTCTGAATGCATGGTGTACCCGTGAAGCTGTCTTGATAAACCAACTGCAAAGTCGCAGATGTCTATCATTTCCTGTACTTCACCAAGACCTTCCTGCAGAGATTTTCCCATTTCGTAGGAAACCAGTTTGCCTAGGTCGTCTTTATATTCTCTTAATTTTTGCCCGAGCTGGCGTACGATTTCGCCTCTTTTTGGTGCAGGCACTGTGCGGAATTCAAGAAATGCTTTCTGAGCAGATTCCATTACTCTGTCGTAATCTTTTTCGCCCGATAATTTTACTTTTCCAATTAATCTTCCGTCTGCCGGAGAATAACTTTCTATTGTTTTTCCTGATGCAAAAAATTTACCTCCTGTAGAAGTTCCTTTGTTTTCATCTTTGATTCCTAAATTTTTTAATGATTTTTCAATTCCGAAATCTTTGACTTTTTTTGACATAAAAATTTTACTTTTCGTTTTTCTAAAGATAAAAAAATATCCGGTACCGCGAAATTTTATAAAATTTAAAACCAAAATTATTTGGAATGATTATAAACATACTTATCTTTGTGCAGTAATCATTTGAAATTCAGAGATGGAAAACAACAAGGTACTTGATGAGGCAACTGAAGAAAAGAAAAAATCTAAATGGAAGCAGCTTGTGAAGAAATTCGGAGTTGGCGGCATTATTTTCTTCACCGTGAAAGGAATCATTACCTCCACCCTGATTTATTTCCTGGGAAAAAATTTCTGGACGGTGATTAATGATTACTTCGCAAACCTTTTTGGATAAACTATTTCTTTATAAATTTAAATGTTTTTCCATCTAATATAAGCATATAACTTCCGCTGGATAGATTGTGTACCGAAATATTTTTCCTGTTTTTAAACGGATTGTTTTCCGTAAATATCAATTTCCCTGAGTAATCTAGAATCTGAGCTGTTTTCACATTCTCAGTATTTCCGGTAACAGAAATGTATTCTGAAACAGGATTTGGATAGATTTTAAATTCTTCATTCCCTGCAATTACGTCAGAAACTGAAAGTGAACCTGCATTCTGACAGTAATTTACTGCGAAAGAATCCCATTCTGCACTGTTGTAGCTTGTAGTTGGCTGTGTTACTGTATTTTTTCTGTACAGAGAAATATCACCAAGCGAATTACTCACAAACCTGCTTCCGATCGCATCTACCGTTGAAGATTTGTAATTCAGTTCAATATATTGAGTTCCGGAAAAATTCAGGGCATCCCCTGCTGTAAGAAAATCTGCACTGCTATTGGTATAGCATGAAAGCGAAGCTTTAGGATTTAAAATAACAATAGTTTGATTATTTGCAATCTTGCCTTCGAGTTCAAAACTGTTTCCATAATAATATGTAGGAGTTGGGGGATTACTGTTGTAAAACTGAACTCTTATGCTGTAATTATTTAAATCAACTTCATGACCGGTTCTGTTTACAATTTCAATCGCTTTATTATCTCCCGTTCCTTCAATATATTTGGTAATGTAAAGATCTTTTGCATTGGAATCTGTTGCTAAAGTAGAAACTGAAACAGAATTACTGTCCGGAGAAAGCAGATATCCCGCGTCATAAGCCTTAACTGTATAATTATAGGTTGTTGAAGCAGTAAGATGATCAATTATAACCGATGTGGATTTTGTTGTCGTAAGATAAGTTCCGTTTTGAAAAATATTGTAACCAATAACATCTGTACTCGTGCTTGGCGACCATGATAAGTTGGTGAAATTAGCGCCAGTTAATGTAGAATTTAAATTTAATGGAGCTTGAGGCGCAACATTATCGGGCGTCTGCAACCAGATTGCGTTAATCCATTGCGGATTATCAACGAAAGGATTTCTGTTGTTCTGAAGATTGAAAACTGCATTATTTCTGTCAATTTCCCTTTGGGAAACAGGATCCTGCTGATGCCACTGCAACAACATGGTAATGTATCCAGGCTCGAAAGCACGTTCGGCAGTTCCATCAAAAGCAGACCTGTCCATTGCAGGATTTATATTTGTGGATGTATTGAATGAAGGCAGTTTATCCTCATATCTCACTGCGAAATATAGCAGCATTCTGGCGATATCACCTCTGAACTCAGCGATTGGTTCATAGACACGGTTGGTATAGGCATAATTCGGGATGGCACTGTTAGACATTCTCGAAGTATTTGAAAAATTATAATGATTAGTAGAATTTCCTATTCCATAAGGATAATTGTTTCGCAGCTGATTGATTCTCGCATCCGTAGGAATTACAAAATGCAAATCAGAATACATCGGATAATTGCTGTTGAATGTGCTTTGTGGAACTGCATGTTCCCTGTTATAGCCTAAACCTTCAGCACCGGATGTACTAATCAGGTTTGCCGAAGTATATTCGTAGTTATCAGGACCAGACGGAATTTCAGAATATATATCCAGCAAAATTGTAGTATTGCCTGGTCCGTGATCATAATATTTATCTAAATCTGTTTGATTGTAGTAGTTTGGTAGATCACCATAGTGCCAGTTGATATTCTTGGCTGAAATAATATCGTGCAGTTTCGTTTTTAAAGCATAGCCTGTAAGACCTGTCGTTCCGTCGTAATAACCAGCTGGAGCCTGAGCTGATAAAATCGCGGATAAAAACACAGCAGAGAATAAAAATTTCTTCATATCTTAAAATTGGGTTGCTAAGATAAGATTTTATTGCAATCCATTGAATATCTAAAGTATTAAGATTCTATTAATTAAAACATTAAACCCCTGATAACAAATTATTTAAAGCCAAAGTATATTCTGTTCCGAAAATATTTTGCTATTTCGTCAATTTAATTATCTTTGGGCACAAACTTCTTTAAGATATGAATACAGAGACAATGGATAACATTAAAATGATAGCTGAGACGGCGAAAGATTTTGCTGAAAAAAACATCAGACCTAATATTATGGAATGGGACGAAAGCCAGACTTTCCCGAAAGAACTGTTTCACCAACTGGGCGAAATGGGTTTTATGGGAATCGTAATTCCTGAAGAATATGGCGGTTCCGGTCTTGGATATCATGAGTATGTAACGATCCTTGACGAAATTTCTCAGGTTGACCCTTCTATCGGGCTTTCAGTAGCAGCACACAACTCACTTTGCACCAATCATATTTACGAATTTGCCAATGAAGAGCAAAGACAGAGATGGTTGCCACAACTGGCTTCAGGTAAAGTAATCGGAGCTTGGGGATTAACGGAACATAACACTGGTTCAGATTCTGGCGGAATGTCAACAACTGCTGTTAAAGACGGCGATGACTGGGTAATCAACGGAGCAAAAAACTTCATCACACACGCAATTTCAGGAGATATCGCTGTGGTAATGACAAGAACTGGAGAAATAGGAGCTAAAAATAATTCTACCGCTTTCGTTTTAGAAAAAGGAATGGCTGGTTTCACTTCTGGTAAGAAAGAAAACAAGCTTGGTATGAGAGCTTCGGAAACTGCTGAATTGATTTTTGATAACGTTCGTGTTCCTGATGCCAACCGTTTAGGTGAAGTGGGTGAAGGTTTCAAACAGGCCATGAAAATTTTAGATGGTGGCAGAATTTCTATCGCAGCGTTGAGTTTAGGAACTGCAAGAGGCGCTTACAAAGCAGCTTTGAAATACGCTAAAGAAAGAAAACAGTTCGGAAAATCAATTTCAGATTTTCAGGCGATCAACTTTATGTTGGCAGACATGGCAACAGAAATTGACGCTGCAGAACTTTTGATTCAGAGAGCTTCTACATTAAAAAATGCTAAGCAGAAAATGACTAAAGAAGGTGCAATGGCAAAATTGTATGCTTCTGAGGCTTGTGTAAGAATTTCAAACAATGCAGTACAGATCTTCGGTGGTTACGGTTATACAAAAGATTTCCCTGCTGAGAAATTCTACAGAGATTCTAAATTGTGTACGATCGGAGAAGGAACTTCAGAAATCCAGAGATTGGTAATCGGAAGAGATATTACAAAATAGTCAGAATTTAATTTGTTATAAATGAAGACCGTCTTTTTTAAGGCGGTTTTCTTTTTTTAAGAAAAATCATGATTATTAAAGGATTTTCATTATTTCAATTTAATTTTTCTCATACATAAATGATTTAATTTAAATCAAGTGTAATGCATTACATATTATTTTAGATGAATTATCTAAAATTTTCTTAATTAATTTTATTTTTGATAATATAATTTTTATTAGCTTTGATTCTCCACAAACAAAATAGAATTTATATGAAAAAACAACTATTGGTGATTGGAATGCTTACGTCATGCATTTCATTCGCACAGACCGACCGACTTTGGACTTCAACTTCTGCAAAAGCTAATTCTGAAATTGTTGAAAACAAAACTTCACTTCTCAGTCCAAAAATTTTCTCTCTAGATTTTAACGGATTAAAAAATATTCTGGCAAAAGCTCCAAAAAGACTGGCTGTAGGAGAAAAATCTGAAGTCATCATCTCTTTTCCAAACTCAGAAGGCAGAATGGAAAATTTCAAAGTAAGAGAAAATTCAAACTTTGATCCTGCTTTGGCTGCAAAATATCCTGACATCAAATCTTATGTCGGTGAAGGTTTGGAAGATTCCAGCTCAACGGTTTATTTCAGTATTTCGCCTTTAGGTTTGTCTTCGATGGAAATTTACGGCGATAAATCTGCAGTTTTCATTGAACCTTACACAAAAGATCTTTCGACATACGCCGTTTACAGAAAAGCTGATAAAAAATCTGATTTAAATACTTTTGAATGCACCGTTCTAGACGTAGCCCAAAAAGGAATCAGCAGTAATGACAACAGTTTGGCTCTACGGCCAAATGCTGATGATGCAAAATTAAGAACTTTCAGGTTAGCAATGTCAACAACCGGTGAGTATACCACCTATTTTGGAGGAACAAAAGCCAATGCTTTAGCTGCAATCAATAACACAATGACTCGCGTTAATGGTGTTTTCGAGAAAGATTTTTCTGCAAGAATGGTTCTGATTGCCAATAATGATGCTGTAATTTATACCAACGCGTCTACAGATCCTTATTCCGCCGCAGCACAGATGAGCAACTGGAATTCTCAGCTACAATCAACTTTAACTTCTGTAATTGGAGAAGCGAATTATGACGTCGGGCATTTATTCGGAGCTTCCGGTGGCGGTGGAAATGCCGGATGTATAGGCTGTGTCTGCGTCAACGGTTCCAAAGGCAGTGGCTACACTTCCCCATCAGACGGAATTCCCTCAGGTGACAATTTTGATATCGATTATGTAGCTCATGAACTCGGACATCAGTTTGGCGGAAACCACACCTTCTCTCACGGAAACGAAGGAACGGGTGTAAATATGGAACCTGGTTCAGGATCAACGATAATGGGTTATGCAGGAATTACCGCTCAGGATATTCAGCCTCACTCAGATTCGTTTTTTCATGCTGTAAGCATACAGCAGATTACCAATAATATAAAAGCTAAAACCTGCCCTACCAGCACCAGCACAGGGAATGCAATTCCTACAGCAGATGCGGGAGCAGATTACACCATTCCGAAAGGAACCCCGTTTATGTTGACAGGCACCGGAACTGATGCCAACAGCGATGCCCTGACTTACATTTGGGAACAGATGAACAATGCATCTTCTTCTCAGACCGGTGCAAACTCAGCGGCGAGCGCAACGAAAGCAACCGGACCAACTTTCAGATCATGGACTCCTCAAACAACACCAACAAGATATTTCCCGAGAATGGCTTCTGTTTTGACAGGAGCAACAACGACGGCTGGTTCGGAAATCACAGTTGAAGCCTTATCCAATGTTGCGAGATCTTATAATTTCAGATTTACCGTTCGGGATAATAAAGCCGGAGGTTCAGGAAATAATTCTGATGATGCAGTAATCACAGTGAACGGAACCGCAGGACCATTCAGCGTGAGTTCTCAAAACTCAGCAACGTCATACACTGGCGGAACTTCCCAGACAGTTACGTGGAATGTTGCCGGAACTACTTCAAACGGAGTGAACGCAGCCAACGTGGATATTTTATGGTCAACCAATTCCGGAACGACATGGACTACACTTTTGTCGGGAACCCCAAACGACGGTTCCCAGGCGGTAACCATTCCAAATGTTTCAACAACGACGGGAAGAATTATGGTAAAAGGTTCAAATCACATTTTCTTTGATGTCAACAACGCTAATATTACCGTAAATGCAGGATCAGGAATTGTTGACAATATTCCACCGACAGCTCCAACATTGGCAGCGTCAGGAACGACTTCCACAAGCACCAATCTTTCATGGTCAGGCGCAACAGATGTTGTGGGTGTAACGGGTTACGACGTTTATCAGGGAAGTTCTTTGATTGGTTCTACAGCTTCCACAACGTACACTGTGACGAGTTTAACACCTTCTACAACGTACAACTTTACCGTGAGAGCTAAAGATGCGGCCGGAAATATTTCCACAGCAAGCAATTCTGTAAGTGTGACTACTTTAGCAGGAACTTCGGTTTCTTACTGCTCAGCCACAGCAACCAATACTTCAGATGAAAGAATTGGAAATGTAAAATTCGGAACCATCAACAACACTTCAACAGGAACTGCCGGCTACGAAAACTTTACCGCAATTTCCACTAATGTAACAAGAGGTACTGCCTACACGGTTTCTATAACTCCGGTTTGGACTTCTACCAAATACAATGAAGCGTACGCGGTTTACATTGATTACAATAAAGATGGTGATTTCACAGACAGTGGTGAATTGGTCTGGACTAAAACAGGTTCACAGACATCTCCTGTGACAGGTTCAGTTACAATTCCAACGACTGCAGCATTGGGAACTACCAGAATGAGAGTAATGATGCAGTACAATTCTGTGCCTTCATCATCTTGCGGTTCTTACACGTACGGTCAGGTTGAGGATTATACTGTAAATGTTGTTTCGTCCGGAAGAACTGATGATTTAGATACAAAAGATCTGTTAACTGATATTAAATTATATCCAAATCCTGCGAGAGATATTTTGAATATTTCCAACACCACCAACGAAGAGTATAAAATTTTCGATATGGGCGGAAAAATAGTCAATTCAGGAAAACTGGAAAGAGGATCTGTCAATGTAAGCAGTCTAATCAGCGGCGCCTACGTTATTCAGGTTGGCAAAATTTCTGAAAGATTTATTAAAAAATAAAATCAGTTTATTTAACCTTAAAATGGAAAGTTGTCCGGAAACGGGCAGCTTTTTTTATGGGTAATTATTAATAAGCAATGAGTAATGATTAAATACGCTTGATTAAGCTAAAATTTCCTACACCCAACATCCTTCATCCAGCACCGACAGAAATTTCATAAAATTACTATCTTTGCTTTAAATTTAAAAATATTCATGGAGAAGATCGACAGCCTAAATCAAGTGGCAGAATTTCATACAACTTTTAAAGCACCTATTTTAGATACCCCTCAAATCCCCTCAACAGACCGTTGTAACCTTAGAGTTGAACTTTTACAGGAAGAGTTAAACGAGTTAAAACAGGCAATTGCAGACAACAATATTGTTGAAATTGCTGATGCATTATGTGATCTTCAGTACGTTTTGAGCGGTGCTGTTCTGGAATTTGGTTTAGGAGAAAAATTTGTGGAACTTTTCAATGAAGTGCAGCGTTCCAACATGTCTAAAGCTTGTGAAAATGAAGTTCAGGCACAGGAAACCGTTGATTTTTATAAAGAAAAAGAAGTAGAATCATTCTACGAAAAATCCGGAGAAAAATACAATGTTTACAGAAAAGCAGACCACAAAGTTTTAAAAAACAAGTACTACTCTCCTGCTGATCTTACACAAATTTTAGAAAAATAAAATGAAAAAATTAATTACAAAAATGTTTGCTGCATCTGCTCTCTTTTTAGCCGCGGAGCAAATCAGTGCTCAGAAAGTTGTCGTGAACAGAGAAGTAGAAACTACTGAAGACGGGAAAATGCTTTTGGGACATCAGCTGAAAGATCAGTTTCTGAAAGAGCCTTATTCAACATGGTTTGTAAAAGAGCGTGATGAATATGCTTTAGACCAAAATGCTATCAAAGATTTAAAGAAAGCCAAACTTACAAGCTACGACCTTATTGTTTTTATAGGAACATGGTGCGAAGACAGCCACAGGGATTTTCCCCGACTGATGCGGATTTTAGATGAACTGAAATATCCTGAAGGAAAACTTACAATCATCGCAGTTAACAGAAAAAAGGAATCTCCTACCGGTGACGAAAGTCTTCATAACGTACAGAAAGTACCTACAATTATCGTTCAGAAATATGGCAAGGAAATTGGTAGAATCATAGAAATGCCTACCACAGGATACATTGAGAGAGATCTGGTAGAAATTTTAAAGAAAGATGACAGCTCAGTTATCAAAGAAATTTTTAAATAAAAGTCTTGAGAAATTTAAAAGTACCTATCGCATTTTTAGCAGGAATTATCCTGATGGTAATCCTGTTTTTTAGTTTTAAATCTTGCCTCACGCCAAATAACAAAAAGGAAACTTCAGATTATTATCTCATTACCAATCAGATTACCAAGATGAATAAAATGGTAGTGATGGAGCAAAATACATCTGAAATTCAGAAAACCAAGTACAGCTACACTTTTATGGGTGCGGAAATGACGAGCAACAACATCATCACTTACACCAAAACCAATGCGCAGGTTTCTTACGATCTTAATAAAATGAAAATGGAAGTAGATTCCATCAATAAAAAAGTGATTATCAAAGAACTTCCGGATCCCGATATCCGAATTACGCCAAGTGTGGAAATTCAGTCGATGGATGACTCGTTTGTGAACAGAATTACGGAAAAGGACATAAAGAATGTTACACAGAAAGCAAAGGCTTCAGCGATAAAATCTATCGATCAGACTAAACTTCGTAATGAGGGAAAAACCCAGCTTCTGGAAAATTTAAATAATATCTTTGTTTTGGCAAAGGCTTTGAACTATAAAATTGAAGATCAGACCGGCAAACTCGGCGTTCTTGGACTTTAAAAATTCAATATTATGGACTCAAAAGACGATAAAAAAGGTAAAGAATCTGCCAACTCCGCAGAAACTAAAAAACAAAATGAAGATTTCCGCGACATTCCGGCATCTTCAGACAAACAAAATCCACCTGATGTAGATAAAGAAGATGTACAGAAATCTTCAAAAAACAAATCAGGTAAAACAGACAATACTAAGTGAAAGCTTAGTATTTTTTTTGTCTAATATCAGCCAGATAATGATTTTACACTCACTGAAAAATTATATTAAACTGCAGTTTTAACGAATTATAATATCCGTTTGTTTTTATGACATAAAATTTTCGTATTTTTGCATCCTAAAATTTCTTAGTAAACAATGATAAAAATTACACTTCCAGACCAAAGCGTCAGAGAATTTGAAGGAGAAGTGACTCCTTTGGATGTGGCAAAATCTATTAGCGAGGGATTGGCTAGAAATACCATTTCCGCAGTTGTAAACGGCACACAAGTCGAAGTTACCACACCCATCACCACAGATTCTACGGTACAGCTTTTAACATGGAATGACGATCTTGGAAAGAAAGCCTTCTGGCATTCTTCTGCCCACCTTTTGGCGCAGGCTATCCTTGAATTTTATCCTGATGCTAAGCTGACGATCGGTCCTGCCATCGAAAACGGTTTTTATTATGATGTAGATTTCGGTGACAACAGTTTATCGGATAAGGAATTCGAAAAAATCGAGAAAAAAGTTTTAGAAAATGCAAAAAAAGGATCTACATTCTCTCTTTATCCGGTTTCAAAGGACGAAGCTTTAAAGACTTATGCTGACAATCCATACAAAGTTGAATTGATCTCAAATCTTAACGATGGAGAAATCACTTTTGTAACACACGATAACTTCACAGATCTCTGTCGTGGAGGGCACATCCCGAATACATCAATAGTAAAGGCTTTTAAAGTTTTAAATGCTGCAGGTGCTTACTGGAGAGGAAATGAGAAAAATCCTCAGTTAACAAGAGTCTATGGTATTTCTTTCCCAAAACAGAAAGAATTAACTGAATATCTTGAAAGGTTGGAGGAAGCAAAAAGAAGAGATCATAGAAAATTAGGTAAAGAATTAGGAATTTTCGCATTCTCGGAAAAAGTTGGACAAGGTCTGCCTTTGTGGTTGCCTAAAGGTGCTGCTTTAAGAAAAAAACTTGAAAACTTCCTTTCTGTTGCTCAGAAAAAAGCAGGTTACGAATTTGTAATTTCACCGCACATCGGTTCGAAAGAATTGTACGTAACTTCTGGTCACTGGGATAAATACGGAGCAGACAGCTTCCAGCCGATAAAAACTCCGAATGAAGGAGAGGAATTTATGCTGAAACCAATGAACTGTCCGCACCACTGTGAGATCTACAAAACTTCACAATGGAGCTACAGAGATTTGCCAAAAAGATATGCAGAATTCGGTACTGTTTACAGATACGAGCAAAGTGGTGAGCTTCACGGCTTAACAAGAGTCCGTGGATTTACTCAGGATGATGCCCATTTGTTCTGTACTCCTGATCAGCTGATGGATGAGTTTAAGAAAACGATTGATTTGGTTCTTTATGTTTTCGGTTCATTGGGATTTGCAGATTTTACGGCTCAGATTTCATTGAGAGATCCTGAAAACAAAGAAAAATACATCGGTACAGACGAAAACTGGGAGAAAGCAGAAACAGCGATTGTAACTGCTGCTACAGAAAAAGGTCTGAACACCGTTACCGAATACGGAGAAGCCGCTTTCTACGGTCCCAAACTGGATTTCATGGTGAAGGATGCTTTAGGCAGAAAATGGCAGTTGGGAACGATTCAGGTAGATTACAATTTGCCGGAAAGATTCGATCTTTGGTATACTGGAAGCGATGGCGAGAAGCACAGACCTGTAATGATTCACAGAGCGCCGTTTGGTTCTTTGGAACGATTTATTGCGATTCTGATTGAGAATACTGCTGGAGATTTCCCGTTGTGGTTGGCTCCTGATCAGTTCATTATCCTACCAATCAGTGAAAAATATACAGATTATGCGAAAAAAGTTTCACAACTTTTAGAAAATCACGATATTAGCGGATTAATTGACGAGAGAAACGAAAAAACGGGTAAAAAAATCCGTGACGCAGAATTGAAAAAGATCCCATTCATGATTGTTGTAGGCGAAAATGAAGAGAATGATGGCACAATTTCTGTAAGAAGACGTGGCGAAGGCGATCTTGGAGCAATGAGCATCGAGAATTTTGTTTCTTATTTTAAAGAACAGTCTAAAACAGGATTTGAATTTGGCGTATAGCTTCCGGCGAAACAAAAATTCAGATATAAAAGCACAGTTAACCGAAACGTTAACGGGTTGCAATAAGAGAAAATTAACCAATAAAATTATAATACAATAGCACAAAGATTTAACAACAGGGGCCCACAAAGACGTCCTGTACAGGAGGACTTACACTTGATCAACGATAAAATTCGTGTGAGAGAGCTTCGTTTGGTGGGCGATAACGTAGAGCCGGGAATTTATCCTATCGATAAAGCAAGACAGATTGCTGCTGAGCAGGATCTGGATTTGGTAGTAATTTCCGATAAGGCAGAACCGTTTATTGCAAGAATACTGGAATATAAGAAATTCCTTTATGAGCAAAAGAAAAAGCAAAAGGAACTGAAGGCTAAACAGATAAAAGTGGTAGTAAAAGAGATCCGTTTCGGACCTCAGACAGACGAGCACGATTATGAGTTTAAGAAAAAACATGCCGAGAAATTTCTTGAAGAAGGTTCCAAGCTGAAAACCTACGTATTTTTTAAAGGCCGTTCTATCATCTTTAAGGATCAGGGAGAAATTTTACTTCTTAAACTTGCTCAGGAACTGGAGCACGTTGGAAAAGTAGATCAGCTTCCTAAACTTGAAGGAAAAAGAATGATCATGATGATGAGCCCTAAAAAGCCTGCGAAATAAAAGCACAAAGTTTTCGAAAGTATATTAAAACCTCAATTTTTTGAGGTTTTTTTATGTTATTCTTATAAACTGTTCTGATCTTAAAATCCGTTTTTGTTAATTTGTACAACAATTTAATTTCGCAAATATATTCAAACTAAATCCTGATGAAATCTGTCTATTATTTCTATTTTTTATTGATTTTAGTATTATTCTTTTTGGGATGCGCATACTATTATCCGTTTATATCAGATGACAGTCTCATCTCACTAAGATATGCACAGCGATTCATCGATGGAAAAGGTCTTTCATGGAATGACGGTCATCCTGTAGAAGGTTATTCCAATCTTTTGTGGGTTTTGCTGGTTTCACTCTTCGGTAAATTTAATTTTGATTTAATTCTGTCATCAAGGATTTTAGGTGTGCTTTGTTCAATTGGAACTTTAAGCATAATTTTCGATTATTTAAAAAACAGGTTTACAGAAAAAGAGAAAATTTTTATTCCTTTAATTTTACTTGCAACCACTCCATGCTTTGCAGTCTGGGCAATTGGAGGACTGGAGCAACCGCTTTACATCTTACTTTTAACATTAGTATTAACAGAAGTTTCAAAAATTATAGAGCGAGATTTTAAACGTTTATTTTTCCTCGCACTGTGGCTTGGATTACTAGCCATTACCAGACCCGATGGATTTCTTTTTACCTTAACTACAGCAGGATTTTTAGTTTTGCTCAACAGAAAAGAAAAATTTAAAATTTTAAGAATTATTCTTACTGTCGGTTTAATTCCCGCTTTGTTTTTGACGGGTCAGCTTTTGTTCAGGTACAGTTATTACGGAGAGTTTGTTCCGAATACAGCTTTGGTTAAGGTTAAAATTACACTGCATCACGTACTCAGGGGCGGATTTTATAATTTTAAAGCCTTCTTTGGAACATTCGTTCTTTCCGCTGCAGGATTTTATTTTTTGTGGCTGTCTGTCTTTAAGAAAAAGGATTTATTTGCAGCTTTTCTATTACTCAACGTGATTGCTTGGGGAGCTTATATCACTTCAGTTGGTGGTGATATTTTTCCGGCCTACAGACAGTATTATGTAGTTATTATCTTATTGATTTTTGCTACAATCTGTGGATTAAAATACATCAGCTTTAAAAAACTGAGCAACTTCTGGAAATTTATGCTGTTTTTTGTGCTGCTTCTGAATGGTGTACTGCAACATTTTATTCCTGCCAACCACAGTGCAATTGATGAAAGATGGGAATTCAGAGGAATGCAACTCGGTGAAAATTTAAAATCAGCTTTTCCAAAACATACTTTAATTGCTGTAACTGCAGCTGGCTGCATTCCATATTCTTCACAGCTTCCGACGGTTGATATGCTTGGTTTAAATGATTATTATATTCCACGTCATCCACCGGCAAACTTTGGAAATGGGCCTTTAGCTCATGAGCTTGGTGATGCCAATTATGTAATGAAGAGAAATCCTGATATTATTATTTTTAATACCGGAAACCGTGCTGAGGATGTGCAGTTTAATATCACACAGCAGCTGATGAAAAATTCTCTGTTCAGGAAAAACTATATAGAATCTTCAGTTTACGACCCTAATAATCAGTATATTTTATATCTAAATAAATATTCGGAAAACACGGGAATAAAAAGATCAGACAGGAAAATAGTTGTTCCGGGATATCTCTTTTCGGGAGACCAAAACTCGTTTTCAGTATTCAAAAATGGTGACATTTTAAAAATTCTGGAACCGTTCAAAACTTATTATCTAATACTGGATGATGTTGATGGGGCAAACTGGGTGTTAGAACTTGTAAATAATGGATCGAACAAGGATTTAGGCTTCACTTTTACGCAGGACAAACGGCGATTATTTATAAAAATTCAGCCTCGGAAAAAAATATATTTAAAATCTCTCGTTTTAGATTCGGGGACTTAATATATTTTGTATCTTTGCAAACCGATATTTCTGTATAGAAATTCACAATCAGATATTGATAACAAAACATAAAAAAGCAGAACAATGCCAAAATTAAAAACGAAATCAGGTGCTAAGAAGCGTTTTGCTCTTACTGGTTCTGGTAAGATCAAAAGAAAAAATGCTTACAAAAGCCACATTTTGACTAAAAAAGAAACTAAGCAGAAGAGAAATCTTACTACTACTTCTTATGTAGCGAAAGTGGACGAAAAAAGCGTTAAACGTCAATTAGCAATTAAGTAGTTTTTATAAATCCTTTCCGGTTTATAAGAATTCAAACAAATTCAAAAATTTAACCCTGAATTGCAGCCCAAAAGTCTGATGAAACAAGCAGCGCTCAATTCAAAAAAACAATTACATTATGCCTAGATCAGTAAATGCCGTAGCTTCAAGAGCTCGCAGAAAAAAAGTATTAAAGCAGGCTAAAGGTTTTTTCGGTAGAAGAAAAAACGTTTGGACCGTTGCTAAAAACGCGGTAGAAAAAGCAATGTCTTATGCTTACCGTGGTAGAAAAGAGAAGAAAAGAAACTTCAGATCTCTTTGGATCACGCGTATCAACGCTGGTGCAAGAGAGCACGGAATGTCTTACTCTCAGTTTATGGGAGCTCTTAAAAAGAACAACATCGAGCTGAACAGAAAAGTTCTTGCAGATCTTGCAATGAATCATCCGGAAGCTTTCAAAGCTGTTGTAGATCAAGTAAAATAATTTAAACTATTTTGTTATCAATATAAAATCCTGAGTTTTTTGCTCGGGATTTTTTTATTATCTAAATTTGTTCTAAGTAATAAAAATTTAAAGTGAAAAAAATACTTTCCGTTTTGTCTTTAGGTATTCTTGGGATTTTCCATGGGCAAACTTTTATTCAGGCGTATCAGAACCGGGCCAACCAGGTCACACAAACGAATATTACGAGCCTCCTGCAGCAGTTTTCAAACCTTGGAGTCAAAACCACAGGATCTGTTGAAAACAACAATACACTTGCATGGCTGAAAAGTCAGTACCTTACTTATGGGTACACGGCAAGTCAAATGTCTGAAGATACTTTCACCAGCGGAAGCAGCACTTCAAAAAATTTAATCGTTACTAAAACGGGAACTGTTTATCCTAATATTTTCGTAATTATCTGTGGACATTACGATACGATTAACAGCCCGGGTGTCAGTGATAACGGCAGCGGAACTTCTATTTTACTTGAAGCTGCAAGAATTCTGAAAGATGTTCCAACAGAATATTCAGTTAAATTTATTCACTTTTCAGGTGAAGAGCAAGGTCTTGTGGGAAGTACTCATTATGTAAATAATGTTGTTTTTTCCAACAATGTGCGTCAGCTCAATCTTAAAGTTGTATTTAATATTGATCAGGTAGGAGGAAAAATAGGTAATCCAAATACAACTATTACCTGTGAAAGCGACCAGAGCGGACAAACCGCCAACAATGCGCCTTCTCTTGCAATGACCCAGCAACTGGCAAACTGTACCACACTGTACTCGCCTCTTTTGGTGAATATGTCGAATGCCTTTGCATCAGATTATGTGCCCTTCGAAAATAAAGGCGATATTATCACCGGTTTTTATGAAACTCCTGTAAGTGGTAATCAGCATACTCCCAATGATACTTTTGCTAATGTAGATCCAGTTTATGTTTTTAAAGTGGGTAAAGCTGCTGTGGGAGCGTTACAACATTTCGCCGTTGCATCTTCAGTTCTGGCAGTTGATGAAGCTCAGAAAATTTCAGATCAGATTAAAATTTATCCGAATCCTGCGAAAAACATCCTGCATATTGAAACACCTTCTTCAATAAAAAAATTTGCTGTTGAAATTTCTGATATGAGCGGAAAACTGGTTTTAAAATCTGAAAATCAGAATGAAATTAATATTTCAGGAATCAGTTCAGGTAATTATATGTGCTCGATCACTTACAACGGTGAAAAAATATCCAGAAAAATTATTGTTGAATAAAAAGTTTAAAAACTAACAGCCCATAAAACCAATGATTAAAAAAATTCATTCCCTCCTGCTTTTTTCATTTACAGCAGTGTGCTTTCATGCACAAAATGCAGTCCCTGCCTATCAGTCGAGAGTTGATTTGGTCTCAGAGAAAAACATTGTTACCAATCTTAAAGAATTCGAAGGTTTAGGAATTAAAACCACAGGCTCCAAAGAAAATGACAATGCATTCAACTGGATTAAAAACAAATATCTTTCTTATGGATTTACGGAAGATCAGATTTCTGAAGATCCTTTTAAAATGGGAAAGGCAGAATCTAAAAATCTGATTATCACCAAAAAAGGAACTGTACAGCCTGATAAATACATCATCATCTGCGGGCATTTCGACAGCATCAACGGTCCGGGCGTAAATGACAACGGCAGCGGAACTACTATCATCATGGAGGCTGCAAGAATTTTAAAAGATGTGCCCACCGATTATTCTATAAAATTTATCCATTTCTCAGGTGAAGAACAGGGTTTGAAAGGAAGTAAACATTATGTTGACAATGTAGTTTATAAAGATAATGTGCGTCAGTTTGATATTAAACTGGTTTTTAATCTTGATCAGGTTGGAGGTAAAAAAGGACTTTTTCATGATACCGTTTATTGCGACGAAGATCAGGGTGGAAGTTCTAAAAACAACAAAGCTTCAACGGATGCCACCAAAGAATTAATGAAATATGTGACGCTTTATTCGCCTCTCAAAGCGGCTGTAGATCCTGCAGAAGACACCGATTATATTTCCTTCGAGAAAAAAGGCGAAGTGATAACAGGATTTTTCGAGTATCTAAGAAGTGAGTTACCGCACACCCCAGACGACACTTTTGCCAATACAGATACGAGATATGTCTTCAATATCGGAAAAGCAACTCTTGGCGCTTTACAGCATTTTGCACAGGCATCGGTCGTCAACGAGAAAAAATAGTTTAAATATACTTTACGGGAACCTGCATATGTGCAGGTTTTTTTATTGATTTCTGCTCAAAAGAATTTCCTCAATTTCATTTAAAGTGAAATTTTTCGCTTTCAGTAAAATTAGGAAATGATACAGCAAATCAGCGGCTTCATTTTTAAACAGGTCAGCATCGTCATCTTTAGCTTCAATGACCAGTTCCACAGCTTCCTCGCCTACTTTTTGAGCCACCTTATTGATTCCTTTCTGAAAGAGCGAATACGTGTAAGATCCATCCACTCTGTCGTCAATTCTCTGAGCTATTTTACTTTCCAGTTCATACAGAAAACCTTTGGACTCTTTCTCACCAAAACAGCTGAAACTTCCAGTGTGGCAAACATTATTTTTTGGAATGACTTTAATTAAAACAGTATCCTGATCGCAATCGATGTGAATATTTTTTACTTTTAAAAAGTTGCTCGACTCCTCGCCTTTCGTCCATAATCTGTTTTTTGAACGGCTGAAAAAAGTAACGATACCTTCATCTCTTGTTTTGTTAAAAGCTTCTTCGTTCATATAGCCCAACATCAGAACCTGCAGAGTTCTGTCGTCCTGAATAATTACCGGAACCAGTCCGTTGGTTTTATTAAAATCTATTTTCATCGTATGTTGATATTTCTGTTTTTCAGTTCGTTTTTTAATTCATTAATTCCAATTTCCCCAAAATGGAAAACGCTTGCTGCTAAAGCTCCGGTAGCTTTTGTAAGGTTAAAAACATCTTCAAAATCTTCCATTTTCCCCGCTCCACCTGAAGCAATCACAGGAATATTTACATTTGCTGAAATGAGTTTCGTCAATCTCAAGTCAAAACCGCTTTTTGTTCCGTCACCATTCATTGAGGTTAAAAGAATCTCGCCGGCTCCCAATTCCTCGACCTTTTTAGCCCAATCCAAAGTTTTCAACGGAGTAATTTCTCTTCCACCTTTTATAAAAACCCAGTCTTCTTCATTTACAAATTTTGTATCAACCGCAACAACGATACACTGACTTCCAAACTCCTTTGCCAGTTCAGAAATCAGATATGGATTTTTCACTGCTGATGAATTGATGCTGATTTTATCTGCTCCGGCTTCCAACAGTTTTCTGACGTCATCGACGGAAGATATTCCGCCTCCTACAGTAAATGGAATGCTCAGTTCTCTGGCTATATTTTTCACTAGTTGCACGAAAGTTTTTCGTTCTTCAACGGTTGCCGTAATATCCAGAAAAACCAGCTCGTCAGCACCTTCATTCTCGTATTTTTTGGCTAAGTCAATTGGATTTCCGGCATTTCTCAAGCCTTCAAAGTTGATTCCTTTCACGGTGGTTCCGTCTTTGATGTCGAGGCATGGGATTATTCTTTTTTTGAGCATTTTTTCTTATTTGTCATGTTTAATGTTGATAGGATTTCATCCTATCCTTTGTTAAAGCGTCCCGTTGGGACTTGTTGATGTAAGTTTTTAAGCTGATGTGTTCCTCTAAAAAGTTTACAGTGACTTGAATGAATTTAGTTTAAAGAAATCCAAATTTAGTTTTCAATAAATTTCTGCAATTCTTTCATAGTAATTTTACCTTCATAAATTGCCTTACCGATAATTGTTCCTGCACACCCGATTTTTTTCATCAGAAAAACATCTTCAATACAGGAAATTCCGCCGCTCGCGACTAATTTTACTGATGTTTTCTCTAAAATTTCCTGATACAATTCTGTGGAAGCACCTTCCAGCATTCCGTCTTTTAAAATGTCGGTACAAATCACATTTCGAATGCCATTTTTCTGATAATTTAGAATAAAATTAATCACATCCTGATCGCTTTCCTCCAGCCAGCCGGAAGTTTTTATTATTTTATTTTGACAGTCGGCTCCGAGAATTATTTTATCAGATCCATATTTTTCAATCAATCGAAAACAAAATTCAGGTTCCTGAACGGCGATACTGCCAATGGTAATCTGTTTTGCTCCTGAATTAAATGCTGTTTCAATATCCTTTTCAGTTTTCAGTCCGCCTCCAAAATCGATGTGAAGTGAAGTTTCTTTCGCAATATTTGCCAACACTTTTTGATTAACTATATGTTTTGATTTTGCCCCATCCAGATCTACCAAATGGAGAAACTCAATTCCAAAACTTTCAAATTCTTTGGCGACTTCAAGCGGATTTTCATTGTATATTTTTTTGGTATTGTAATCACCTTTTGACAGTCGCACACACTTTCCGTCGATGATATCTATGGCAGGAATTATTTTCATATGTAGTTTTTTATTGTTTTAATAAGATATCCCGGATAGTCGGAACAGGTAATGTAATCGACTTTTTTCATGGATTTTCCATTACCAGTTATTGCGATTTCAGAATTAAATTTTTAAAAAGTTTTTAAGCAATTGATTTCCAAATTTTCCCGATTTCTCTGGGTGAAACTGCGTAGCGAAAAAATTATCTTTCTGTAAGCTGGCACTGAACGGCAAAATATAATCACAGACCGAAGTCGTGTGTTCTGATAATTCACAATAATAACTGTGGACAAAATAGAGATCATTTTCCTCCGATATTTCTGAAAACAAAGAAGATTTTAAACCCGAAACGCTGTTCCAACCCATGTGCGGAACGAGGTCAAGAGGAGGAAATTTTTTGACATTACAGTCGAAAATTCCCATTCCAACCGTGTTTCCTTCTTCATTATTTCTACACATCAGCTGCATTCCGAGGCAAATTCCCAAAACAGGCTGGGTTAAATTTGGAATTAAATGATCCAAACCATTTTCTTTCAGGACTTTCATGGTCGAAGAAGCCTCGCCAACTCCCGGAAAGATTACTTTTTCTGCATTTTTTATCAGTTCGAAATCATCTGTAATAACTGAATCAAAACCCAGTCTTTCTAAAGCATTCTGAACAGAATTCACGTTTCCGCCGTTGTATTTTATAATCACTATCATTTATAAACTGCCTTTTGTTGTGGGTAAATTGTAATTCTGATCCGTCTGATTCACAGCCATTTTAATGGCTTTCGCAAATGCTTTAAAGATCGATTCTATCTTGTGGTGTTCGTTTTCGCCCTCAGATTTGATATTTAAATTGCATTTCGCAGCATCTGTAAACGACTTGAAAAAGTGGTAAAACATTTCCGTTGGGACATCCCCGATCTTTTCCCGTTTAAAATCAGCATTCCAAACCAACCACGGTCGGCCGCCAAAATCAATTGCAACTTGCGAAAGACAGTCGTCCATCGGAAGCAGAAAACCATATCTTTCAATGCCTTTTTTCTTCCCTAAAGCCTGTAAAACTGCTTCTCCAAAGACAATTCCGGTATCTTCAACTGTATGATGTTCGTCAACCTGCAAATCTCCGTTGACCTTAATTTTTAAATCTAAATTTCCATGTTTTGAAATCTGTTCGAGCATGTGGTCAAAAAAATGCAGACCCGTTGAAATTTCTGAACTTCCGCTTCCATCCAGATTAACTTCAATTTGAATTTCGGTTTCATTAGTCTTTCTACAAACTTTTGATTTTCTCGGAATCTGTTTCAGAAACTTGTAGATTTCTGTCCAACTTTTTGTGCTTAAATCTGCATTTTCATTTTCAGAATTACTGATGAAAATACTTTTTGTACCTAAGTTTTTAGCCAGCTGAATATCAGTCAGCCGATCTCCGATAACGTAGGAATTTTCAAGATCATAATTGCCATAAATGTATTTTCCAAACATTCCGATTTCAGGTTTTCGGTTGGGAGAATTTTCATGTTCGAAACTTTTATCAATCAGGATATCGCCGAAAATAATTCCTTCATTTTCAAAAGATTTCAACATCTTTTCCTGTGGTTTTATGAAATCTTCGAAAGGAAAACTGTCTGTTCCCAAACCGTCCTGGTTGGTCACCATCACCAGTTCGTAGTCTAATTCCTTTACAATTCTGGCTAAATTTTGAAAAACCACAGGGTAAAATTCAAGTTTTTCCAAAGAGTCAACCTGAAAATCTGTTGGCGGTTCCAAAATCAATGTTCCGTCGCGGTCGATGAATAGTACTTTTTTCATTTTAAATATTTTTCAGAACATTAATCAGTTTTTCATTTTCCTTTTTGCTTCCAACATTAAGTCTGATACAGTTGGGAATCTGAGGAAATCTTTTACTGGTCAGAATTTCATTTTCAAGCAATGTAGAATATACTTTTTCCACATTTTTGAATTCAATCAAAAAGAAATTCGCATCGGTAGGAAATACTTTGGAAATACATTCAATATTTTCAAACTGAGTTTCCAGCCAGTTGCGTTCTATCAAAATTTCATTTAAATTATTCTGAAAATCTTCGATGTTGTTCAGCTTTTCTAAAACTAAATTCTGACTTAAAACATTCACATTAAAAGGTGATTTTACCGTATAGATCAGGTTGATAATTTCTTCTGAAGAGAATGCAGTTCCTACTCTCGCACCAGCCAGTCCCCATGCTTTGGAGAAAGTCTGCAGAACAATGAGATTTGGATATTCATTAATCAGTTCAATACAGGATTTCTGTTCTGAAAACTCAATATAAGCTTCGTCAACAACAATAATTCCAGCAAAATTTTGAATGTAAAATTCAATATCATCAACAGAGTTTCCGGTTGGATTATTGGGTGAACAGAGAAATAAAATTTTAGGTTGATTTTCTTTAATGATATTTAAAAACTCTTCTTCTACAATTTCGAAATTATCATTCAGATTAAGCTGTAAAACCTTATTTTCATTGATTACAGCATAAAATCCGTACATCGCAAATGAAGGATTCATTACCAACACTGAATCTTTTTTAGGCTCGCAGAAGATTTTTATAATCAAATCGATCAGCTCATCACTTCCATTTCCAATTGCAATCTGATTGGCTGAAATATTTTTAAATGCCGAGATTTTTTCTCTTAAATTTCTGTGTGTAGAATCCGGATAACGGTTGAATTCTCCAAACGGACTTTCATTCGCATCCATCAGCAAAGGATTTTCGAACTGACTGTTATCTCTGAAACTGACGTAAGGTCTCAGTTCCAATATATTTTTTCGTACTAATTTTTTAATATTTACTGTGGTCATAATCTTATTTTAATCTAATGGATACTGCATTTTTGTGTGCTGAAAGACCTTCTGCTTCCGCCATGATTTCAATCGTTTTTCCTAAATTCTGAAGGCCTTCTTTAGATAAATTCTGAAACGTAATTTTCTTCACAAAACTGTCTAAAGAAACGCCGCTGTAATTTTTCGCAAATCCGTTTGTGGGAAGCGTGTGATTAGTGCCGCTGGCATAATCTCCGGCACTTTCACATGAATAATTTCCGAGAAAAACCGAACCTGCATTTTGAATCTGGCTAATATACTTTTCAAAATTTTCAACCGCTAAAATCAAATGTTCGGGAGCGTATAAATTGCTGAATTCCAACGCTTCGTCAATCGAATCCAACAAAATAAAATGGCTGTTATTCAATGATTGCTGTGCAAATTCGTTTCTGGGAAGTTCTTTGATTTGTTTTTTAACTTTATCGATGGTTTCATTTAAAACTTTCAAATCCGTTGAAATAAAAATCACCTGACTGTCGCTTCCATGCTCCGCCTGAGACAGTAAATCTGCCGCACAAAACTCAGGAACAGCGTTTTCATCAGCGATCACCAAAACTTCACTCGGTCCTGCAGGCATATCAATCGTTATCCCAAAATCCTGAGCAAAATCTTTTGCCGCCACGACAAACTGATTTCCGGGACCAAATATTTTGTACACATTCGGAATCGTTTCTGTTCCGAAAGTCATTGCCGCAACCGCCTGCGCACCGCCAACTTTGAATATTTTTGAAACTCCACAAAGTTGTGCTGTATACAGAATCGCCGGATTGACATTTCCGTTTTTATCAGGAGGCGTACACAGAATAATCTCCCGACAACCGGCTAACTGACCAGGTATGGCAAGCATTAAAACGGTAGAAAACAGGGGAGCTGTTCCGCCGGGAATATAAATTCCAACCTTTTCAATGGCGCGGTTTTCTCTCCAACAAATCACGCCTTTTGTCGTTTCGATTTTTTCAGTTTCAACAATCTGTGATGCGTGGAATTTCGTAATATTTTCATTGGCAATCTGAATCGCTGATTTTAATTCTTCTGAAATTAAGTCAGCAGCTTTACTGATTTCTTTTGCAGTCACCTGTATCTGATCGATCTTTGCTGAGTCGAATTTTTGTGCATACTGGATTAATGCTTCATCACCATTTTTCTCAACTTCAGCGAAAATTTCTTTGATGGTTTGAGCTATTTCCTGCTTTTTAAAAGCCGGTCTTTTTGTAAGTTCAGACCAGGTTTCCCGTTTAGGATTTTTATAAATATTCATCTTAAATTACCATTTTATCGATTGGAATGATTAAAATATCCTGTGCACCTTTCAGTTTTAATTCATCGATGACGTCCCAAAACCGTTCTTCATCAATTACAGAGTGAATGCTGCTCCAACCCTCTTCAGCAAGCGGAATAACCGTCGGACTTTTTAAAACAGGAAGTACATTTGAGATTTCTGAAATCTGATCATTCGGAACATTCATCAGAATGTATTTTGAATTCTTCGCTTTTAAAACCGCTTTGATTCTGAAAAGTAGTTTTTCTAGAATTTCTTCCTGTGCATCATTCAGATTGATGTTTTTGGCAAGCACAGCTTCTGACTTTAAAAGAGTAACCGTTTCACGCAGTCCGTTTTTAAATAAAGTGCTTCCCGAGCTCACGATATCACAAATTCCGTCTGCCAATCCGATGTTGGGAGCAATTTCAACGGAGCCTGAAATCACGTGAATATCAGCCTGAATATTATTTTGGGTTAAATATTTCTGAAGCGTGTTCGGATAAGATGTGGCAATTTTTTTCCCCTGAAAGTACTGTGGCTGATCGCTGTCAATATCTTTTGGAATGGCCAGAGAAACACGGCATTTAGAAAAACCTAATTTCTGTACAATCTCATTCTGCTTTTGTTTTTCCTCCAAAAGATTTTCTCCGACGATGGCGATGTCAACTACTCCATCCTCGAGATATTGTGGAATATCGGAGTTTCTGAGATACATAATTTCCAAAGGAAAATTATCTACCAAAACCTTCAGCTGGTCTTTTCCGTTGTTAACAGAAATACCGCAATCTTTAAGAAGCTGAAGCGATTCTTCATACAACCGACCGTTTTTCTGAATAGCAATTTTTAATTTACTCATTACTTTTTTATAAGTTTTGGTCTGAGTAAATGAAGTTGATTTTATGGAAATTTCACAGAAATATGGAAACAAAAAAACCGTCTTTACTCAGACGGTTTTTAATTTATTTTTATGAATTCAACACAAAATATCAATCACTTCCGCCTTAGCTGAGATGATGATAATGATGAAGTGTTGAGAAATTCGGTTTCATTTTTTTGAAATATTGTGGTACAAATGTAGAACTTATTTTTAAACTTCAAAGAAATTTATGAAATAATTTTTTGATAAAGATTCATCAGCTCATTGGCAATCGGCTCGTCATTAAACTTTTGAACAAAGTCGAAACCCTTGTCAGCACGGCGTTTACGCTCAGATTCATTTTCCCACAGAAATTTTATTTTCGCCTGAATGTCAAGATGATTTTTTGGATCAATATATACAGAATCGGGACCACCTGCTTCCGGAAGACAGCTGGTATTGCTGGTAATCACAACCGTTTTTGAAAATAATGCTTCAATCACGGGAATTCCGAAACCTTCAAAAAAACTTGGATAGATAAAAATATCCGCGAGTCTGTAAATCACCGCCAGCTCACTCATCGATACACCTGTAAGAAACTGAGCATTAATTTTATTTTTATCAATTTCCTTTTTTACCAGCTGAAAATATTTTGGTTTTTTCGTGCCCACAACAACCAGGGGAATTTGAGTTCCTTGAAGTGCTTTTACCACGTTCAAAAGATTTTTCCGTGGCTCAATGGTTCCTACATTCAGAATAAATCGGTCAGGAAGCTGAAATTTTTCTTTCACTTCCTTGATAAATTCGTGGCCATGCTCTTCTTTAAATGCATGATAACAACCCTGATAAATAACTTCAATTTTGCTTTCCGGAACTTTTAAATAGTGGATGATATCATCTTTAGTCTGCTGAGAAATGGCGATAATTTTGTCTGCCGATTCTGCTGCTTTCTTAAATTTCCAGAAGTGAATTTTTCTGTCAATCCAAGTGTAATACTCTGGATATCTTTCGAAAATCAAATCATGGATGGTGACCACTTTTTTAATGGATTTACTGTTCCATTTTAAAGGCAATTCACCAGACAGACCGTGAAAAATATCCGCGCCCAACTTCTGCGCATCCGTTCCCGTTTTAAACTGTCGGGACAAAGTTCCCTTCGAAGTTTTAAAATGTGAGACATTGGAGCGCTTTAAGATTTCTTTTCCTTTCTCCGAAGTCTTTTTACTGATTAGAATATATTGATTTTCAGGATAATACTCAGAAAGAATCCTTACCAAATCCCTGGAATAATTTCCCAATCCTGACACGCTTGAAAAGATGCGTTTTGCATCAAATGCTATCTTCATCTTCTGGTTTTATAATATTTTGGGTCAGTTGTTTTTTCTTCCAGTGTTCAGATTTATCACCGTAAAGAAAAAATTTCCCCATTTTATATTTAAACTGCATTTTGTTATCATAATGAGGCCCCAAAAACCGATACGGAATATCAGGATTTTCAGCAAGACATTGTTTTACAGAATCAGTGTAAACTGTAGGACCGGTCGTTTTATGAACATTATGAGGGTGTGGATTATTTTTAATATTATCCAGAATGTTCTCTAATGTTTTCTTTAAAAATGGGTGTCCGGCTGCATAAACCAGACCCCACTGTACATAATATGTTGGCGGAATTTCATCGGTCACCAAAGCCACATCATCTTCACGGATAAGCTTTCGCAACGGGATGTTGATTCCACTGTCTATATCAAGGTAAACGCCGCCTTTTTTGTATAAAATGGCGTACCTGAAAAAATCTGCTTTGGCCGCTCCGATGGTTAATCTCTTGTAAGCTTTAAAATATTCCGGCGGAAACTCTTCTTTAAAAAAACGCTGAATTCTTTCGTCATCATAAAAATGATATTCATATTCAGGGTTTTTTCTGAGCATTCTTTTAATGTAGAACCTTGTAATCCAAGGTAATTTGCTGGTTTTAAAAGTCTGGAATATTTGCTTAGGAATTGCCATTACAGAATGATTAAACAGCTACATTATTCTCTCTCAAAGCGTCATTGAGCGACGTTTTTTTATCTGTAGACTCCTTTCTCTGACCGATAATCAGAGCGCAAGGAACCTGATATTCTCCTGCTGGATATTGCTTGGTATAACTTCCCGGAATTACTACTGAACGGGCAGGAACTCGACCTTTAATTTCAACCGGAGTTTCTCCTGTAACATCGATAATTTTAGTTGAAGCAGTCAACACAACATTCGCTCCCAAAACAGCTTCTCTTTCAACATGAACGCCTTCTACAACGATACATCTTGAACCGATAAAACAGTCATCCTCAATGATTACCGGCGCTGCCTGAAGTGGCTCTAAAACCCCACCTATACCAACTCCACCGCTTAAGTGAACGTTTTTACCTATCTGAGCGCAGCTTCCAACTGTTGCCCATGTATCCACCATCGTCCCTGAATCTACGTAAGCGCCGATATTGACGTAAGATGGCATCAAGATAACTCCAGACGCTATGAAAGCTCCTTCTCTTGCAATAGCGTGTGGCACAACTCTAACCCCTTTCTCAGCATAGTTTCTTTTCAAAGGCATTTTATCGTGAAATTCAAATGGTCCTACCTCAATCGTTTCCATTTTCTGGATCGGGAAATACATTACTACAGCCTTTTTCACCCACTCATTAACCTGCCATCCGTTTTCAGTAGGTTCTGCAGTACGGAGTTCACCCTTATCAACCAAAGAGATAACCTCTCTTATTGCTTTTTGGCTGTCTTCATTTTGTAGTAGTTCTCTGTTGTCCCAGATGTTTTCGATAGTTTGTTGTAATGACATTTTTATTTGAATTTTGTTAAAATAATGAGCTCAAAGATACAAAAGTTTTAAGCTAAAATTTGAGTTTTAAATTTGCTTAAAATGTGTATTGCCGAAAAAATATTGATCTATAAAACACGTTGTGCATGCAGGTAGGCTTTGTTCCAGTATTTTTCATTTAGGGAAGAAATAATGACGCCTTTGGAAGTAGATGCATGAATGAATTTTACTTCGCCATCATTTTCAATGGTATGCACAATTCCTACGTGAGAAACTTTCGATCCTCCCGCTGTTGCAAAAAATAAGAGGTCGCCGGGTTTTGCATTTGAAATATTAATCTTTTTCCCGAAATCTGCCTGATCGGCGGATCTGCGAGGTAGCTTTAAACCATTTTCATCGAATACTTTTGTGGTAAGACCAGAACAGTCAAATCCGTCAGCTGTATTTCCTGCAAATTTGTATGGACTTCCGAGGTAGTTTTCGGCATCCTTGATAATTCTTTTAGCAGATGATGAAATTTTACCATCGAATTCCGAATCTAATTTTCTGAGATTTTCAGTTTTTATCGGTGATTTGGAAGAAGTTTTGCCTTTTGTTGCTGCAGACTTTGAACTTCCACAGGAAGTTACAGTCAGAGAGGCAGCAAAAATAAACATTAAAAATTTTAAAGAAAAGTATCGCTTCATTTTCAGAATTTAAATACGTTCAAATATAAGGAAAATGGATGTTGTAAAAAAACAAAAAAAGCACCGTTCAATACGATGCTTTCTGCGGAGAAAGAGGGATTCGAACCCCCGGACCTGTTACAGTCAATAGTTTT
>NZ_LMQH01000011.1:1549600-1554229 GCF_001424105.1 Chryseobacterium sp. Leaf394
GAACTGCTACGATCTCTCGTTTTCAGTGGTGCAAATATAGAGCGTTTTTCTCTTTTGCCAAAATATTTTTAAGACAAATTTTATCTGATCTTAATAATCAGTTAAAAATCAGTCTGTTTATTTTTATTTAAAGTAAATTCTGAAACTTTAGTCCTGCGAAAACAGCGATGATTCCTAGTAAAACGCTGAGAGCAATGTAGAGAATCATTATTCCGAACTGTTGGCTTTCCCAGAGTGAATAATTTTCGATACTGAATGCAGAAAAAGTAGTGAAACCGCCACAAAGTCCTGTTATTAAGAGATATTTTAATCCGTCATCATTTTTAATTAGAGAGGATGTTAAAAAACCAATCATAAAACAGCCCAAAACATTCACTGCCAGAGTACCTACAGGAAAACTGCTGATTTTCCACAGTTTTTGAGTGTGGAATGATATCAGATAGCGTAAAATGCTTCCCACACCTCCACCGATAAATATGTAAAACAGATTTCTCATCAAAAGAAACGCACCCAGACAGGTGCGTTTGATATTTAAATTTTAGTGAAGTTCTGCCAGATACTTTTCTGCATCCATTGCAGCCATACAACCGCTTCCTGCCGCTGTTATTGCCTGTCTGTAAATGTGATCCTGAACATCTCCGGCAGCAAATACACCTGGAAGATTTGTTCTTGTAGAACCTTTTTCAGTTGCGATATATCCGTTTTCGTCTAAATCGATTTGTCCAACGAAAATATCTGTATTCGGTTTGTGACCGATGGCAATGAAAATTCCATGAACGTCTACAGTAGATTGTTCCTGAGTCTGATTATTTATCACAACAGCTCTTTCTACCAAATTGTTTTCACCTTCAATTCCGATTAATTCGTGATGGAATTTCACTTCAATATTCGGTGTGTTTTCCACTCTGTGAATCATTGCTTTCGAAGCTCTGAACTCGTCTTTTCTTACCAACATGGTTACTTTATTAACCAATTTAGCAAGATATGTTGCCTCCTCAGCAGCTGTATCGCCTGCACCAACTACCACAACATCTTTTCCTCTGTAGAAAAATCCGTCACATGTTGCACACGCTGAAACTCCTCCTCCATTGTATTTTTTCTCATCATCGAGACCAAGATATTTTGCGGTCGCTCCGGTAGAAATAATCACAGATTTAGCAAAAATCTCTTTATTCCCAGCATATAGTTTATGAACACCACCCACTTCTTTTGAGAACTCGGCTTTGGTGATCATTTCGTAATGCACTTTTGTATCAAATCTTTCAGCCTGCTTCTGCAGATCCATCATCATTTCAGGACCTGTAATTCCGGCAGGATAGCCTGGAAAATTATCAACTTCAGTAGTAGTTGTTAACTGTCCGCCTGGCTCCAAACCAGTGTACAACTGAGGTTTCAGATCTGCTCTTGCTGCGTAGATTGCTGCCGTGAAGCCGGAAGGTCCGGATCCTACGATTACACAATCTAAAATATTTTCTTCCATAATTTATTTATCAATTTCAAGGGTGCTAAGGTCGGAATTTTTAATGTTTTATTAAAGTAAAATTAATGATACTTGTCAATATTTAATATGTTAAAAGTCGATGAAGGTATTCAAGTTAATCTAAATCTTCAGGAACCTTCTCAATTTAGAATTGACATTGTTTTTATTCAGATTGAAAACTTTAAAACCATCCTCAGCTGAAGATCCGTTTCTTAAGACAGTGAATAGTTTTTCTCTTCCAAATTCAGCAATAATCATTTCACAAATAACTGCTGAAACCACGTAAGGAACCGGAGTTTCTTTTTCAAAATATAATCTTTCGTAAACATTTAAATGTTTCAAAACATCAAAATCAGGATTTTCTGTGAGGAATTTTTTCAGTTTTTCTTTTTGCCATTGGTAATCAAACTTTCCGCTTCCGCCAAAGTAAGTAGCAATTCCTTCATAGAAATATGAATTTATTCCTGGGAAAAGTTTAGACGTATATAAATGAACAACTTCATGCGTGTAATATTCCGAATTATTTCCAGATATGATGATATTGTAATCTTCTGCAAATCCGCCAGAGTCGCTTGTATACATCATCGGATGATAATCAAATCCTTTTAATTTAAAGACTTCTTCCGGTGAAACTGCAGAATAATAAAATATCGGAAACTTCTCAACTCCAAAAAACTCTGAGAGAAGCTTAATGTCTGCCTTTTGTCTTTCAACTTCTTCGTGACTAAAATTTTTCGTAGGCGAAATATAGTACTTTAAATTATCTTCGTTTTTGATTCGCCAATCTTTTGTTACATAATTAATGTATTTACTGAAGAAAATTTTGCCGTCAATTTTTACTGCAATCATGTTGTAAATTGCTTTGATCAGATTTGATTCTGTTTCTTCGTTGTAACCGATATATGCTACTTTCACAATTTTTTTATCGTCTTCGCCAGTAGAAATAATTTCCATTAATGAGGGTTGATAAAAATTACTTCCCATCTTTCCGCTTTCAATACCAATAAGCTCTTGGTAAGGAAATTTGAACATTTTAATATCAGATTCTATCCAAAATTTTGAACTTTGTGTTTCTAAAAACTTCCCAAGCGTTTCAATAATTTGAATGTTTAAAGAATCTTTCCGGTCGACAGAAGGCGATATTGATTTTATTTTGGATTGAGAATAAGAAAACTGAAAAAGTAAAACGAATATGATTGCAAAAAAAAATTTCATTCTAAAATATTTGTATTAAAACAACAGTGATTATTAACTAAAAAGTCATTGTTAAAAACACTTTGCGACCCGACCTGAGTGGAGCTCTTTTTGTAAGCCAAGGGAAATGCGGTGGCACAAAAAAGCGGGAACGGAGGGCGGAAATTGTCGCCATAATAAAAAATATAAAAACTGACTTTCGACGCAGTCAAATTGTCGCCACAAAAAATACAGTTGACTTTCGAAGGAGTCACATTGTCGCTCAAATAAAAATTTACTTACAAGGAAAAATTGACAATTTACATTTCACCATTGACTTTACATTTTCGTCTTAATTTTATCAATATTGATAATCTTGTAAACCAATTCTTTAATCAACTGAGCGTCATCCATATTAACGGCTCCCAGACCCTTTCCTTTCATATCAAATTCCCTTAACGTAGAAATAACTCTCGTTGCATGTTTCAGTGGATAAAACCTGGCGGCTTCGGCAAAATCTTTCACAAAATAAGGATTGATGCCCATCTGTGAAGCAATCGAGTTGGGTGACTGCCCGATCATCGTGTTGTAAATGATAATGTTGGAAAAGTAATTATACAGACTCGCGAGCATCATCACAAAAGGATTGTTTTTTGGATTTTTGCCCATGTAATAAGCAATTTTCATTGCAGCGTCTGCGTTTTTTGAACCTAAAGCCTTCTGCAGCTCAAAAACATTGTACTCTTTGGAAATTCCGATGTGGTTTTCCACAAGCGTGCCGTCTAAAACTTCGCCTTCTTTCAGAATGATTTTCAGTTTTCCCAGTTCATTGCCAATCCTGGAAAGGTCGTTGCCCAGGTATTCTGCCAGTAAATGGGAAATGTTCGGAGCTGTTTTAATATTGAGTCTCAAACATTCGTCAGCAATCCATTTGGCAAGATTAAAATCTTTCACCGATTCGCTGAGAAATAAAAATTTTCCTTTATCTAAAAGCTTCGTGACTTTTTTCCTGCTGTCTAATTTCTTGTGTTTGTGGGCAAAAACGAGAACCGTTGAAGGAATCGGGTTTTCAAAATAAACTTCAAGAGCTTTACTTTCCTCCTCTCCCATCCTCAGATCCTGTGCCTCCTTCACGATAATCACCTGCTTATCTCCCATCATCGGAAACTGTCTCGCCAAAGAAAGGACTTCCTGATAGGTCGTGTCTTTTCCGTATGCAACGGTTTGGTTAAAGGCTTTTTCATCCTCCTCAAGAAAGTTGTGTTCAAGAGCTTTTACAGCAATATCAATAAAGTAAGGTTCTTCTCCGTGAAAAAAATAAATAGGTAAAACTTCTTTATTTTTAATATTTTTGAGGATTAAATCTAATTCTTTCATCTTATTAAATGGAACTTCCCAAACTCAATTTTCAGGAAACTTTTGATTTTAAATTCAGGAAAGACAAAGATAAGTTTTTTATCTATGATTTGGTTCGTAAAACTTACCTTTTGCTGACGCCTGAAGAGTGGGTTCGCCAGCACTGGATTCATTATTATCTTACCGTAAAATCTTATTCTACATCGGCTTTAATAACCGAAAAAAAGATTGTTCTGAATGGTTTGACGAAACGGATTGACCTTTTAGTAACTGAAAAAGCACAGCCTAAAATTTTAATTGAATGCAAGGCGCCACAGATTAAATTAACTGAGAAAACCTTCGAACAGACAGCGAGATACAACTCGATTATCGGAGCTTCTGAAATTGTTTTGACGAATGGTTTGCAGCACATTAATGCGAAATTCAAAGAAGGAAATTATACTTTTTACAAATCTTAATTCCAATTAACTGATGACCCGAAATGCAATTCTTTTTTCATTTTTATTGTTTTCGATTTTTACTTTTTCGCAGTCGAAAGTTTTAATTAATAACAGCCTGAATGTTGTAGAAGATACTGTAAAAAGAAAAAAAATCACTGATGTATTGAATCATTTTTTTTT
>NZ_LMQH01000011.1:1554247-1685612 GCF_001424105.1 Chryseobacterium sp. Leaf394
GGAAACATGGTTGTTTTTGAATGAGCTTAGAAAACTGCAGAACAGTAAAGTATTCATCAACAATTACACTCTGATGTACGAGGTTACGTCTGTTGAAGCGGGTAACAAAGATAATTTTACAATACGGCTGAATTGCTATTTTGAGGACAAGGAAATAAAAAATTCTGTAGCAAAAATTGAAATCATACTACAGGAAATTAACAGTAAATATCTTGTATCGTCAACAATTAAAAACAATCTGACCCACTGGAAATTAAAAACCATTGAAAACTACAGTTTTTATTCTGAAAAGGAGATTGATGAAAAAAATCTGAGAGATTTTATTGCAAAAAACAATAAACTGAGTTGTAATTTAAAAGAACAGAAAATTCCCACTAAAGTGTATTGTATTGATGATATTTTCAATGCTTACGGGCTCTTGGGAATTGATTATAAGAGAGATGATTCCCCAAATATTTTTTTTCTGGGAGTAGAATTGGCAAGAGATAATAATCAAAGTACCATGATTGTTGCTACAGAGAAGGGAATGCTGGAGGACTTTTCTTTTGGCACCTTATGGAAAGCGAGGATTACTGAGAAATATCCAATAAAGAATCTGTACATGCCTGTTTTAGAAGGCTATTCATATATCAACGATGGAGATCCTTTTTATAAATGGGAACAGATATGGCTTCAGTTTAAAAGCACTTATCTAGTCTCTCAAAAAACAGATTGGCTGTCGCTGTATGGTACAAAAGAAAATTTCAGCCTTCCTTCAACCCCAAAATATACTGAAAATCTTATCAATGCACTGATCATTAAAAAAATTGAAAAAGAAAAAGGCTTCAGTGGTGTTTTGGAACTTTTAAACTGTGGAAAATTCGACGGTGAAAATCAGGACAATTACTTTAAAACACTGGAAAAAGTTTCGGGAATTACAAAAGCGAATTTCAATGAAAATATTGACAAACTGATTACCAGTGAAAATTTAAACAGATAGGATTTTTTTAGCGTAACATTTGCATACGCATTACGTAATTATTCACCTAAAAAAAATTATATGAAACATTTACTTATTTCGTCCATTCTTCTACTCACTTCGTCAACGGTTTTCAGTCAGAATCTTAAAAAAGTTACCTATCAGGACGGTTCACAAAAACTCAACGGTCTGGTCACTTCAAATGCAGGAAAAAAACTACCGGGAGTTCTTATTCTTCCGGCCTGGAAAGGTATTGATGACGAAGCAAAAACCGCCGCTGCAGATTTAGAAAAACAAGGTTATGTAGCATTTATAGCTGACATTTATGGGGAAGGAAATGTGCCGACCGACAATGAATCAGCGGCAAAAACAGCTGGGTTTTATAAAAAAGATTTTGCTGCTTATCAGAAAAGAATTTCCCTGGCTCTGGAACAGTTAAAGAAAAACGGAGCCATTCCTGAAAAAATAGCCGTAATCGGCTACTGTTTCGGAGGTACCGGTGCTTTGGAATCTGCGAGGGGAAAACTGCCGGTGGTAGGAGTTGTTTCCATTCATGGCAGTCTTGGAAAAGATCAGTCGAGACCGAACGAAGCCATTTCAACTAAAATCTTAGTGGAAAATCCTGCGGAAGATAAAGGAGTAACGCCTGAGGACTACAACAATCTGGTTAAAGAAATGAATGATGGGAAAGCGGATTGGCAAATCATTACATACGCCAATTCAAAACATACTTTTACAGATCCAAAATCAGCAGATTACAATCCCGTAATGGCAAAGAGAGCGTGGAATCACACCCTGATGTTTCTGAAGGAAATTTTGAAATAAATTAAAAAGCAGCGTAGTTAACTTCTACACTGCTTTTTTCTATTTTGTCACCAACTCTGCGGTAACAGATTTTGGAGAATATTTGGTTAAAGAACCCGTCGCTGCATCTATTCCCACTCCGATTGCTCCACCGATAAGAATGTTGACCAATGAAACTGCGTTGAAAGTTTTCGTAAGCTTAACTTCCTGAGATACAAAACCTTCTTTTGCGAAAGTTACAGTCTGCCTGCTCAAAGATCTCGGGATTTCTTTTTCGCAAGGCGTTGTACATTTTTCAACACCTTTATGAAAAACTTTTGCCCCTTCCGGTGTTGAAGTAAAAGAAATCTTGTCTTTTGTACCCGTCAGAATCGTTGCGCATGACGTTGTGGAAATTGCCAAAGCCAGCAATAATCCATACGATAAAAATTGTTTCATGTATATTTTTTAGTGCGGCAAACTTAATGAAATAATTCATGAAATTAAGATTTAAATTGAAGCGAAAATTAATTTATTAAATATTTAAAATGATATTTTAAAACATTGATAAACTAGCTATCTCCATCTTTAGATTTTTTATTATTCACTGATTGTATTGCAATTGGAACACCAGCCATATTCATTTTCTTTATCCTGTAATCTTATTTTCGCAATCTCTCCACAATTTTCGCAAGTTTGCTTATCACTCTCAATTTCTTTTGCTTCATAGTCACAATCGAAACAGCTCCATGTTGGTAGAGGGAATTTTCCGCCGATAAACCATGTGAATGACTTTTCCTTACATTTCGGACATATCTGTAATCCCATAATTAATTATTTTCCTGTTCTCTATTCACCAATTCCATCGAAAATGCTGGGAGGCAGATCGCAATGTATTCACATGTCTCCGCAAACGGATTGCTGTACCGTACTCTTGCTCCTTTTTCTATCATAATACTCTGCCCTTTCTCTAAAATAACCTCTTCGCCATCGATTTCGAATTTCTTTTTACCTGAAATAATTACGGTAAATTCATCGAATTCCGGAGTCTGATGCGGCTCGCTCCAGTTCGCCGGCGCTATCATGTGGGCAATAGAAATGTTGGGCGTTTGGGTGGAATTTCCCCACTGTTCTTCGATCAGTTTGCCGTCGTTAGTAGGAACGACAAAAGGAGATTTCTGGATTTTATATTTTTTCATAATTTATTTTTGAACGCAAAGTTCACGAAAGATTTTTAAAATAATTCTGTTTTAAGTTTCATAAAGCCGTTCTACTTCTAAAGCTACAGTTGTTTAACAAAATTATACTTAACAAATTTTTAAATCTGGAGTTTGCTCCATCAGCAAAATCTGCGTGAAATGATTTTAACTAAAATGATTTTCCTTTTTAATTTCGTATACAAAATTAGTTCGTGTAGGTTCTCCGAAATAGGCAATTTCTTCTTCAGCAATTTTCTTTCCCCCCAATCTTTCCAAAGCAATCTGAGACCGGAAATTCTCTTTTCCGATATGAAAATAGACTGTATCAACAAACTGGAAAATGTAATCCATCATCAGTTTTTTAATCTGCGGATTAATGCCTTTTCCCCACGAATAGGTTCCGTAAAAAGTATAGCCAATGAAAATGCTGTTTTTAGCTTCATCAAAATCATAGAAACGCGAACTTCCCAAAATATTTCCGGTTGACTTTTCTACAATTTTAAAAGCGCCCTGACTTTCCATTGCACCTTTAAAAAAGTTTTCAAACATTTCTCTTTTGTAACGGTCTTTATTGGGATGTTGCTCCCAGACTTTCGGATTGGAAGCCACCTCATACAACAACTCAAAATCCCCTTGCTGCAAGGGGATTAATTGGTATTCTCCGTTTTCCAAAACAGGCTGAATAGAAAAATTCATCTTTAGAAATTTTATTCTTAACTTTTTGTTTTGGCAGCGTCAGCTTCTATTTTTTTGATTTCCTTTAATTTCTCAGCAATTTTGGTAACTGCATCAGGTTTTGCCGGCTTCAAAGCGACTTCAGCCTGAGCCATATCCCATTTAATCACGAGATTTCCTGAGTTTTCGTCTGTTGGATTGATGGTAATTTCAAACCACTCCTGTTTGTCAGCCAATTTATTTACAGGTACAGTTACGTCTACCACATCGTTTTTAGCGTCATACGTATAAGCACCCCACTGCTGGAAGTCTTTGTTCAAAATTACTTTCCAGTCTTTTTCTGTTGGTACGATGAACAATCCGTAAGTTCCTGCAGGAACCATTTTTCCGCCGAAATTCACTGCCTGACCGAAGGTGATTTTTGTAGATGAGTTCGCACCCGCTCTCCAAACCTGTCCGTAAGGAACCAGTTCTCCAAAGATTTTTCTTCCTTTCACGCCTGGTCTTCCGTAATCGATGGTGATTTTAGACATTGAAAACTGCTGTTCCACTTTCTGACGCGGACTCGCTGCCGGTACCGAATAATCCTGTGCAAAACTGAAAGCAGACGCTGATATGCAAACTGCGAATAATAATTTTTTCACTTTATTTTAAATTTTGCTAAAATTACAAAATGGATAGGAGAAATTGGTTCTTGAGTCTGATAAAATTTGTTAAAATAAATATTGATTTAAATGAAATTATATTTAAATGAAAATAAAATTTGAGACTGCCAGTTTTTGACAGTCGCGCCACATTACTTTGCAAAATAATTAGAAAAATAAGTTATGAATGATTTTAATTACACTGTAATAGTGCCACCAATGTTACATCTGATGCTTGGTTACGAGACACAAATATTTAAAAATGAAAATTTACTTGTTGCAAGACAGGAGGCCTTACATTATTTATCAAAGATTGTAAATGATGCTTTAGAGAAAAATGTCATTCAGATATTTGACTTTGAAAATGCAAATTCTACCGACCTTAAGCAAATAACGACTTTGGAAGAAAGTTTTTATCATAAAGACAATCAAATTTTAAATTTCAAAAAACTTTCTGAATGTAAAATCACTTATCACTTTAATGATTATATCCGAAAAGATGCAGTCATCAATCAGACAAACGAAAGAAAAGCAGATGAAACACTGAATTTCTACGGTTTTCTTTCTATTCGTCTTAGTTATCACGGCGATATTGATATTCCGCATATGAAAAGATCTTATTCTATTTTTGAATTTAGAAATGCAAATTATTTTATTTCTCTATCTGCTGAGCGAAGACTGCTGAAAACTTTTAACCCTGCAAATCAAATTGTTTATGCTGAACTTGAAGATTTGGTTTCTGAAAAACACTTCAACAAATTAGAAAAAACACATGAAGCCAAAGAAGTATTTTACCGTGACGATAATGCTTTTGAAAAAGAAATTATAACGACAGAAAAATATTTTGAGTTTGAAAGAATCTATCTTTCTCTGGTGAATTCCAAAGGTTTAAAATATGTTTTTTTTCCTTTTAAAAATAAGAAAACAACATGTAAATATCTGCGCTTTTTCGAAAAAATGTATCCTTCTAAAAAGCCGCTAACTTTTTTTACGCGAGTAGAAATTGAAGATAAAATTTACATGGTTTTTGAACAGATTAATAATGACAGAGAAAGCATTATACACGCTAAAACAGGTAAAGTATATTTCCGTTCAAATCTCGGTGTTACTGAAGCGAGTGAAGATACATTGCTTTGTGAGATTTTAGATTACGAATACATTAATCCGGAATTAAGAATCTTATTAGACATTTTATAACAGCAAAAAAATAATCTTATGCACGCACAAAACCCTCTAATCAGTTATGTAGTGACAACCCAATTTGTTGAGAACAGTGTTGGACTAAAGATCTTACACCAGAAAATATTCACTGATCTTGATATTCCTGAAGCCAGAAATAAAGCTTTTGAATATTACGACGCAGCTATAGAAATATTGCACGGTGAAAGTGAAATTATAACTACAGAAAATGGAAAAATTATCTATCAAAATCCTGAGAAATTTAACCGAGGATTGTCAATTCAAATGCGAATTAATGAAGATTTTAAATGTTTTGGAATTGCTGATAAAAAAGATAAACATTATCTGCTTGATGCACATTTTGATTTGTCTAAAACCGATCAGCGTAAACAGCAAATTGGTCGAAGTACAGAGAAAAAATATTATCATCTATTGAAAATTAATTTTAAAAGAAATGAAAAATACAATATAGAAATTCCTTTCAATACTGCGATTGGGAAGAAATTGCTTGAAAGTTTACAAAACCGAAATGTCGAAGAAATTGAGTTTTTAAAATATAATTTAAAAAACAGTGTTGATATAATTTTGGAAACAGTTTGCGCATTTCTCAATTCAGGAAAGGGAACAATTATTTTCGGACAAGACGAAAATTTCAGCATTGAAGACGGAAATGAAAAACTTTTTGAAACCTGCAGTGCCTTAAAAAATCATCTTGAAAAAAACTTTGAGAAACACTTAGATCTGATTAAACTTTCAAAACATAATTATTTTGGGAAGAAGTTTGTAAAATTTGAGATTTCAAAATCTGAAACAGCTGTTCTGTATAAAAAGGAGTTTTATTTCAGAAACCGCTTTGGGAATGTGTTGGATTTGGATAGGAGTTTTCTTTAGTGGGTGAATTGATATATATTTGTAAAAATTGAAATAGCATGAATGGAACTGACAAACTTATTAATATGGTTGAAACTCAAAACAAAGATTTTAAGGAATATTTTGTGGAATCTTGTTTATTTATCAAACCTGAATTTGTGGAGAAACGTGCAGCTGAAATGCTCAACATTATTGAAAAAAAAGAAAAGCTACCAGTACGTTTTTCACGAAAACTTGGTGGGGTTTATTATTCAGATGGTAAAAAAGTTGGCGCAAAAAATAATAAGTATAAAAATAATGCACAAAAACTTATTGAAAATAATTTAATTCATAGAGATACTTCTATTTCAGTGTTTTTTGATGGAACAGGAAATCAGACTTTGGTGAAAAAAATTCACGAATATACATCTCATCTTATAAGTTCTGGAAGTTATAGCCACATAATAAATTATACAATTTCTCACGTTTGGGGAGAAGTTACAAATCCATTATATTTCAGTTCATTGTGGAACATTGTAATTATTCCTGATTATCTCAATTATATTATGGATAAACCCGAACACCAAGATAAACGTAATTCTGAGATTAAAAATTTAATTAAAGCTTTATGCATTGAACTTTATAATCCTAATCATTTATTACCAAAAGGATTAAATATCCAGAATGTTACACAAGAATATCATGACATAGCAAAAAAAATGATTGATGAGAAAAAAATTTCATTTATAGAAGTGAGAAAGGAAATTTTAGCGGAAGAAAAAAAAGAAGAAAAACTGTCAGAAACTGCTATTATTAAAAGCGATGAATTTTTATCAAAAAATAAAGAATTTATCTTTGGGAAATTAGCTGAAATTAAAGAGCTGAATTTGGATATGGTAATTTTACCAATACTTTTAGACAAAGTAATATGTAAGGACTTTTTCGGATTAGATTACGCAGTATTACAAAATAAATCTGAAGAAAAAAAAGAAAGATATTATTCTAAGGACTTTTTTAAGGACTCTAATGGAACTGAATATCAAATTACAAACCATTGGTTTTTTAAACAGCGTGAACTTTTTAGTGAATGGCATAATAAATTAGTAGAGAAATATTCGAATGAAATAATCATCCAATAAATAAAATCACTAAATTAAAATTTCATCCATTCCTCTCCAAAGCCCTTTCCCAGTAACTCCTTATTTTTTCCTTCAGGGAAATCGGTTCAATAATTTTTAGAGACCAAGATCTTTTCATCAATTCCATAAGAAAATCTTCGTTGGGTTTTACAAAAAATTCAAACTGAATGTTTTCTTTGTTTTCAGAAACAATTGTTTGGGATTGATGAATGGGATTGGCTTTCAGGTAATTTCCATCACGTAAATCATATTCCAGAATCATTTTTTCCGGTTCTCCATTTGTAAACATTCCCATAGCATTTTTGTATGGCGTTTCAAAATCAATATTTTGAGGTCGAAATCTTCCAGCTTCTTCTATTTTTCTGATTCTTTCTAATGCATAACTTTTGAAAGGAATTGCAGGATCTTTCTCATCATCAGCTAAAACATACCATTTAAAATCTTTCTGTTTCAATCGGTACGGATTGATAATTTTCTCTTTCTTATTTTGTGAAATATAATCGAAATAAGAAATTTTAAGCTTCTTCTTCGCTTCAATTGCCTCAGAAATCACATGAAAATAATCTATTCCTGTATTTTGTCTTGTTTCTGGAATGACGAATCCTGGAAGTAACATATCAGAATTTAATGAAGCTAAAAATATTGCAGAGTTCATCAAATCATTCTGGAAGATGCTTTCTGAAACATCATGTATGGAATATCTATTATAATTATCGCATTTAATCTCTATTTTCCACAAATCAAAGATTGCCGTTTTGTCTTTCTCAAAAGTCGAGGAACTATATTTTTTCAATTCTAAATTTAAATTGCCGGAATAAACTTCAAACTTTTTTAAGACTATTATGCAAATGTCTTTAAAAGTCAGCTTCCCGTTATTTTCTAAAATAGTTCTAACCAACATTGTGAGTCTCAAAAATCTTCTGTTCATATATTGATGTTGCTAATTGCAAATTTAAAATATTAAAGCAAAAACCTCATAAGAAACTTACAAGTTTAGATTAAAATTATTCCGGTCTTGCTTTCCACTTCAGCAGGATTTTTGTGTAGAAAAACACAAACAGAAATCCGCAAATTAATAAGATGTAGCTCAGTCCGAAACCTAACGTATCGATAATGGTTTCGCAATATCCGTTGATTTCTGTGCATGCTTCCCTCTGATGAAAAGTAATGATTCCGAAAATCAGAAGTACAAAAAGTACAAACCCGTTCAGTGAAATATTAACGAAGATAGATGTGATGAGTTTGTTGAATTTATTCATCGCAAAAATCGGGATCGAAAGTACAAAAATGCCTATCAGTAAACCGACATAAGACACAAAAAACTCTTCTTTTCCTGAAACTGAAACGGCGTATAAAACCGTTATCAGAGTGACTGCCAAAACCAAAAGTCCGGCAGAAATAATGCTGAACAGCAGCGATTTTAAACCTGTAATTCTAAAGCTGAAAACAACGGTCGATAAGAAAAACGCAATCCAGAGATAAATGTGAATATTTTCTGAGAAAAAATCGTAAGATTTTACATCGTCAACGCTGGTGAGAAAGTCCTTCAGGTTGTTCGAGTAATAGTAATATTCGGTTGTGTTTTTCTTAAAATAATCTTCGGGAGAAATTTGTGAACTGATCTCTGGATTGAAATCTCTGACCAGAATGCTGTCGTTGACAATTTCGCCTTCTCTGTTCACAATAGCTGCATCAGCGTCTACAACACTCACCGCGGAATCGGCTGTTACAGCAACTTCATCATAATATTCAGAATTATCAGGATCATATTCCTGTCCTTTCAACGGTCTGTATTTTTTGATAAAGTACCGGACTTTAAAATCTGTCGGTGCATAAACCATTTTAGTCCACTGCTTTGCTTCCAGATTATTTTCAATGGCAAACTGACTCGAAATTTTCAGGAACTGTGACAGTAATTTTTCGATTTCAGCTGCATTGTTTTTATCTAAAAGCTCTGCCGTTTTTCTGTTGATTTCGGCTTTTTTCTTTTTAAGTTCTGTAAATCTATTATCAGCACTATCATCTTCGTAATAGCGGATATTTCTGTAATCGCTGATTCTGTTTTCGTATTCATAAAACAAATCGGAGAAATTGTAGAAACTGATGCCGTCAGATTTGATATAGGAAGACATATCTACAACGTCTTTCTTGAAATAAAATGTTTCAGATTTGCCGCCGTTTCGCTCAGAATAGATTGCTTCTATTTTCTGAGATCTCTCCGGCTCAGGGACAATAAATTCACTGTAACTGTCTTTTTTGTATGAAGTTTTCGAGTAAACCGTATTAAACTGATATACTCGGTTGTAATAGACATGATACTTTTTGGAACGGTCGATTTTCTTGATGTCTGTCTCGCAAAACAAATTCTCAAAAGGTTTAGGCGCGATACGGTTATCCAGTGTATATAATTCCAGATCCTGACTTAAGAAAGCCTTACCAAGGTTGATGGTTTCGATGTTCTTTTTCATCTCGGCATCAGGATATTTATTGTTGATGTACATTCTGAAACCAATCATGTACGGGAAATAAAAAGTGGTGCAGACAAAAATAATTACAAAATACTGGAAGAACTGAGAGAAGAGTTTTCCTTTGGAATTTGGGTAAAAATTCTTGAAAGCATTGTTTTTAAACATCATAATCAGCCATCCGACGATCATCAGAATAGAAATGATAAGATGGATCAGAATAATTCCGTCACGGAAGTAATCGTCTGTAACATTCGATGTCTGCAATGATTTTGGATTGACGTGCGAAACATAACCGATAATAAAAAATAAGATATGAACTATAATACCCGCCGAAAGCATCCAGACAATTTTGGTATTCCAAATGGTCGGATATTTCTCAAGCAGATATTGATTGAATTGATTTATTTTTTGCATTGTAATTTAAATTAATGATGGACTAATTAACGAAAAACCGTCTGGTTGAAGATGAAATATTCCGGATGTAAACAATGTCGGTTTTGGCATTTCCCAAGGCTGACATTACATCATAAAACTCGGTATCTGCCGAGAAATACGCAACATAAACACCACCGTTAAAATTCAGTTTTTCTAAATTAAATGCGTTGAAAACATCCAGCAGATTTTCTCTGGAACTCTGAGTGTCGATTTCTATAATCAAACCATCATTTTCAGCATTATTAAGTTCAGAATTGTCTTTGTACTGACCGTTTTTCAGGAAGATAACCTTGTCTGAAACTTTTTCCACTTCATACAATTGCTGCGAACTCAAAATCAAAGCTATCGGATTGTTGACGGAGTTGGCAATCGATTTTAAATCTTCCAGAATCACCTGTTGCGCCAAAACATCAAGATTCGCCAACGGTTCATCCAAAAGCAGAATTTCGGGTTGTCTGAGCAGTGTTCTTGCAAGTTCGAAACGCATTTTGTAGCCCGACGACAGTTCGCTCCACTTCAAATGTTTGTAATTCCAAAGTCCGAGGCGGGCTATCATCATCAGCGTCCGGATTTCGTTTTCTTCAGGTTTTACGCCGTAGTTGGACAGGACAAATTTCAGATTATCCTTCAGACTACCGTACCATTTTTCCGTTCGTTGGGGGATGTAAACCAGCTTTGTACAAAGATCGAAATCATCTTTCGGTTCGGTATTAAATGAATAATTCAAATCACCTTCATTAAAAGATATTTCTTTAGCTAAAATTCGTAGCAACGTAGTCTTTCCATTTCCGTTTTCTCCCACGAGACCGTAGACCTGCCCTTTATTGATTTCCATAGAAACCGGACCAAGGGAAAATCTGTTGCTGCCGTAGGATTTTAAAATATTTCTCGCCCGAAGCACAGATTTTTCTGTCAAATGCTCCTGCACGGGAATTTTTTCAATTTTAGCGAGGAGAATTTTAGATTTTTCAATCAGTTCGTCGGTGTAGGTTGGGAATTTTTCTTTCCAGTCTGTAAGCTCGATTGCTTCACTGTAAATCTCCATGTTTTGCGTATCCATGGCGCAGTCGAGCAGTTTTCTGAATCCCAAAACGGTATCTTTATTGTCAAAGAAATGCTGAACTTCGTTCACACGCTGTTGATGTCTCGTCATTTGGCTATTTTAATTAAACGAATATAATTAAAATTCAGAAGCAAAATATATCAATTTACAGAGAGAAAATTTAATCAAAATGTTTCAGCACTTAGATACCAATAGTTGACTCAAACGCCCATTCCCGTCATCATAGACATGTAATAGTTGGCGCAGTGCAGAGAAATCAGCAGCAAAATATTTTTTTCTTCAAATGTTTCCAGAATTTCCGAAGTGTAGATTTGATATTCATAATTCAAGCTTCGCCATTGTACATGGGGTTTCATCATTAAAAGTTCGCTTCCTTTTTCATCAGTAAGCACGAATGATTCCCTGAAAAAACCTTTATGACTGAAAGTGTAATTTTTCTCAATATCATCGAAATAAATATTCATTACGATGTTGCCGTCCCAATTCATTGTAAACTGTAAAATAACTTTTTTTCCATCCAGCACTTCTACCGTCGTTCCCCAAAAACCTTTTGGTTCCACCTGATATTTTGAATTTGTAATTTCAATTTCTGCACTGAATTTAAACCAGCTTGTGTAATTCAGCTGTCCGATCGGCTTTCCGTCTTTTGTTACTTTAAAATCGGTGTATTTTTCTGCGATAGCATGATATTCCATACTTGTGTTTTTTGTAATTCTAAGTTAATTATTTTCTGTGATACGATTTATTGACGGTTTAATTTTTGATCTAAATTTTCTAAATATTGTGACCAAGCACCCGTGCAACCAGCATAACACTCAAATTCTGGAATCAGTCCGTCATGCGTGAAAGTGATTTTGGTTTTGTCATTTTCTTTTGATATGCCGAAACTTATTTTTGTTCCTGTCCACTCGTCAGTTTCTTTCAAGAATGTCAGGTTGCTCTCAATTACTTCCCAAATTATTTTTTCATTTAAAATTATTTCTTCTAATTTTTGAACCGAATTGTAAGCTCCATTTCCTGCACTGAAACTGAATTCATCATTTACATTCTCTGATTTTCCTGTAATGATTTCATTATGCAAACCGATCCACCAATTTTTTGGATTAATAAGAATTTCATAAACTTCCTCCGGAGATTTTGAAGTTGAGAATGAATAAGAAAAGTTTTGAGTTGACATATTTTTAATTTAATCTAAATATAAAAAAATGAGTTTAATTATATAAATTAAAATTTAGTATAAAATCATCAACAACTTTCAGTAAACTTCTACTATCTTGTACTATCCTGCCCCATTCATTTTTTATTCGAAAAAATATTATACTTTTAAAAAGTAGAAAGTTTCAGATTTTAAACAGCAAATAAAATTGTTTGATCTAAACATTGTGCAACCGATTACTTTCTGTGATGATTAAACAATAAAAACAAACCCAATCAATGAACAACACCAATTCAGGAAACTCCATTTCTTCTTCCTCAAAAAAGAGAAATTATGGTTTGCCGCTCATTCTGATCACAAGTTTGTTTTTCTTCTGGGGATTTATTCACAACCTCGATCCTATTCTGATTAAACATTTGCGAAGTGCATTTCAGTTAAATCATTTTCAGGCTTCGTTAGTAGATTCTGCAGTTTTTGCCGCATACTTTTTATTGGCAATTCCGGCAGGGATGATCATTCAGAAATATGGTTACAAAACAGGAATTCTGGTCGGATTATTCTTCTTTGCAGCAGGATGTTTTCTGTTTGTTCCTGCGGCCAATACCGTGAGTTACCCGTTTTTTCTTGGAGCTTTATTCGTTCTGTCATGTGGTCTTGCCATTTTAGAGACGGCAGCTAATCCGTACATCACCGTTTTGGGACCGCCTGAAAAAGCCACGCACAGACTGAACTTTGCACAGTCTTTCAACGGTTTGGCGGCTTCAATTGCTCCAATCGTTGGCGGAATTTTTATATTGAGTGAAGAACCAAAATCGCAGGAAGAGCTTGCGACGCTCAGTCAGGCAGCAAAATTAGCTTACATTCAGGCTGAAACTTCGCTGGTAAAAGAACCTTACATTATTTTAGGACTAATTCTTTTATTGGTCATGTTTCTGTTTCTCTTCATCAAACTGCCTGATGTGACGGAAAGCGATGAGAAATCTACAAAGAACTACTTTCAGGTTTTAGGCGTGAAAAATGTGGGATGGGGAGTTTTAGCACAGTTTTTTTACATTGGTGCACAGATTTACATCTTCAGTTTCCTTTTGGTTTTTGCCGAAGATGCTATTGATATGAAAGGTCAGGAAGCTAAATATTACGCTGGCATAGCAGGATTTTTATTTATGGTCGGCCGTTTTGCAGGTACTTTTCTGATGAAATATATTTCGCCACAAAAACTCTTAAGAGTTTACAGTATAATCAGCATTGCTCTTACGGTTTGGGTCATCTTCGGATCAGGAATTTCGACACTGTATGCTCTTGTTGGCTTGACATTCTTTATGTCTATCATGTTCCCGACGATTTTTGCTTTGGGAATTGAAGGTGCAGGATCAGATACAAAACCCGCTTCAAGCTTACTGATTATGTCGATTGTCGGAGGCGCAATCATTCCACCGCTTGCGAGCAAGATTACAGATATTTCAGGGAATATTCATTTTTCTTATGCACTCCCTCTACTCTGTTTTATCATTGTATTTCTGTTTTCATTACGATTCAGAAATAAAAAGTCTTCATAAAAAGATATCTATGATCTTGGTTAAGTGAAACGCCTTTGTGAAACTAAAAAACAGTAATTAGAAAAAAACTTAGAGAACTTTGTGTTCAAAAAACAACACAGCAGACATTCAATTTTAACTAAAAATGAGCAATTTAATTTTAAAAATAAATCCGAAAGACAACGTTTTAGTCGCGCTTCAGGATATCCCTGCGGAAACTGAAATTGTCTTTAAAGGAAATACATACACTACTTTAGAAGCCATCCCTGCCAAACATAAGTTCTTTATGCATGATATGAAACAGGGCGACGAAATCTTTATGTATGGTGTTTTGGTAGGGAAAGTTCAATATGATCTGGCATCAGGAACGAGAATGACGGTGGATAACACAAAGCATGCGGCTGATCCGTTTTACTACCGTGATGTGGATTATCAGTGGACAAAACCTGATGTTTCCAGATTTTTGCATAAAACATTTAAAGGATATTACCGTTCAAATGGTGATGTGGGAACGGCCAATTACTGGCTTTTTATCCCTACCGTTTTCTGTGAAAACCGTAATCTTGATATCATTAAAGAATCTCTGTATGACAGTTTGGGATATGCTGTCGATGCAAAATACAAAGATTACACGCAACAATTGGTAGAGGCAATTTCGGCTGGAGAAAATTTGGATGAAATTGATTTTTCACCATCCAATATTCCCTCGAAAGAAAGAGTTTTTAAAAATGTAGACGGCATCAAATTTCTGAATCACACCGGCGGTTGCGGCGGAACAAGGCAGGATTCGGATTCCCTGAGCAAACTTTTGGCAGCTTACGCAGATCATCCCAATGTGGCAGGAGTAACTTTGTTAAGCCTCGGCTGTCAGCATCTTCAAATAGATAATTTCAAACGGGATTTGTATAACCGCAATCCTGATTTTGATAAACCTTTACTCGTTTTTGAACAGCAGAAAGCGGTCAGTGAAGAAACTATGATCAAAAATACGATTTTTGAAACACTGAAAGGTCTTCAGGAAATTAATACAATCGAGCGTGAAGATGCACCGATCAGCAAACTCTGTGTTGGTGTTAAATGTGGCGGAAGCGATGGTTTCAGTGGCATATCAGCTAATCCGGCGGTCGGACATCTTGCCGATATTCTCTCCGTTTTGGGAGCAAAAGTCTTACTTGCCGAGTTCCCTGAATTGTGTGGAGCCGAACAGGAATTGATTGACAGGGCTGTAGATCAGCCCACCGCAGAAAAATTCATCAGGCTGATGACCGAATATGATGAACTGGCGCACGCTGTCGGTTCAGGATTTTACATGAATCCATCTCCCGGAAATATTAAAGACGGACTTATTACCGATGCCATCAAATCTGCAGGAGCAGCAAAAAAAGGAGGTTCCTCCCCTGTTGTAGATGTTTTAGATTATACTGAGCCAGCAACAAAACCGGGATTAAGTTTAGTCTGCACGCCTGGAAATGATGTGGAAGCAACCACGGGAAAAGCCGCTTCTGGAGCGACTTTGATTCTGTTTACCACAGGACTTGGAACGCCGACTGGAAATCCGGTTTGTCCGGTGATCAAAGTGGCGACCAATACAGTTTTAGCTACGAAAATGTCGGATATTATTGATATTGATACAGGTGCAGTTGTTCGTGGCGAAAAAACCATTCAGGAAATGGGGGAAGATATTTTGGATTTCTGTATTGATGTGGCAAGTGGAAATATTATTCCTAAAGCGGTCGCGTTGAATCAGGATGATTTTATTCCTTGGAAACGAGGGGTAAGCTTGTAAATTTTAAACGCAAAGATTTACTTTCAATGTGAAAATTAAAGGAGCAAAGGGTTGCGACAAGTCGCTTAAGCTTGAAAATATTATATGGTAAATTATCTACAACAACACCTTCAGAATCTTAGCTAAGTGAAACGCCTTTGCGAACTTAAAAGCGGTTAGTAGTTAAGAAAATCTTTGCGCACTTTGCGTTAAAACAAAAACAGAATTTAATAATTAAAATATAAAAATGTTTTCTTTAAAAAATAAAAAAGCCGTTGTAACAGGCGGAGGAAGCGGAATTGGACAGGCGATTGCTGTTCAGCTTGCTGCGAATGGTGCGGAAGTTCATATCCTCGAAATTACAGAACAGAATGGACAGGAAACTTTAGAAAAAATCAAATCAGCGGGGGGCAATGCAAAAGTTTTTGGTTGTGATGTTTCAAAACAGAGAGATGTCTTAGCAGTTTTCGATCAGATCGGAGCGATCAACATTTTGGTCAACAATGCAGGAATTGCACATATTGGTAAAGCAGACACGACCTCAGAAGAAGATTTCGACAGAATTTATAATGTCAACATTAAAGGAGTTTATAACTGTCTGTTTGCTGCGATTCCACAGATTAGAAAATCCGGTGGCGGTGTGATTATCAATATGGCTTCCATTGCTGCATTGGTGGGAATTCCTGACCGATTTGCGTACAGTACAGCAAAAGGTGCGGTAAAAGCAATGACGATGAGTGTTGCCAAAGATTATATCAGTGAAAATATCCGTTGTAATTCGATCTCTCCAGCGCGGGTGCATACGCCTTTTGTGGCTGGATTTTTACAGAAAAATTATCCTGATAATATTGAAGAAATGTTTGAGAAATTATCGAAAACACAACCTATCGGAAGGATGGCTCAGCCTGAAGAAGTTGCCTCGTTGGCGCTGTATTTATGCAGTGACGAAGCATCATTTATTACGGGTGTAGATTATCCTATTGACGGTGGTTTTACTACTTTGAACAATTAAAATTTGTAAATTAAGCTAAACTTTTGATTCGGGCTACACTACCCTAGCCCCGATAGAAACGGCATCCTTTTTTGTCATTGCGGTGGCGAAAAGTTTAACTTATTATCTCAGTTGTCCGCAATGACAAAAAAGATACAGTGGATAGCGGGATTAGCTTCAAATAGAATTATACCTTCTAAAAAAAATAATATGAAATTAATAAAATTCGGAAAACCGGGACAGGAAAAACCGGGAGTCATTATTGATGATAAAAGATATGATGTTTCTCATCTGGTAAAAGATTACGATGAAAACTTCTTTTCCGGTGATGCTATTGAAAATTTGAAATCGGAAATAAATACACAGAATTTACCCGAAATTTCTGCCGATGAAAGATTGGGATCACCTTTGGCCAGACCATCCAAGATCATCTGTGTAGGATTGAACTATAAAGATCACGCAGCAGAGACTAATGCTCCGATTCCGCAGGAGCCTATTTTGTTTTTTAAGGCAACGACTGCAATTGTGGGTCCGAATGACGATCTGATTATTCCAAAAACCAGTACAAAAACCGACTGGGAAGTTGAGCTGGCCATCGTAATTGGAAAAAAAGCAAGTTATGTCTCTGAGGAAAATGCGCTGGGACATGTTGCAGGTTATGTTCTGCACAACGATTACAGCGAAAGAGCCTTTCAGCTGGAAAGAAACGGACAGTGGGTAAAAGGAAAAAGCTGTGATACTTTCGCGCCGATCGGCCCTTTTATTGCGACGCCGGACGAAATTGAAGATGTGCATAATCTGCGTTTGTGGCTGAAGGTGAATGGAGAAATTTTGCAGGACGGGAATACTTCCAATCTGATTTTTGATGTGCCTTTCATTGTGAGCTACATCAGTCAGTTTATGACTTTGCTTCCCGGGGATATTATCAGTACGGGAACGCCTGCCGGTGTCGGTTTGGGACAAAAACCTGAGCCCTGGTATCTGAAACCAGGCGATGTGGTAGAATTGGGAATTGACGGTTTGGGAAGCAGTACCCAGAAAGTAAAAGCATATGGTGAATGAAAAAATTCTGTCTAGCTCTCGACTTAATTGATGACACCGAGATGATTGCTGAATACGAAAATTATCATCAGAATATCTGGCCAGAAGTCAGACAAAGTATTTTGGATTCCGGAATTACAAATATGGAGATTTACCGTATTCAAAATCGGTTATTCATGATTATTGAAGCTGAGGACAGTTTTTCTTTTGAGGCTAAAAATGAGTTAGATCAAAACAATCCGAAAGTTCAGGAATGGGAAGAATTGATGTGGAAATTCCAGCAGCAGTTGCCTCATTCGAAAGAAGGAGAAAAGTGGCGGTTGATGGACAGAATTTTTTCGTTATAAATTAGGTTTGAAATAGATGATCATAGATTCTCACGTACATTTTTGGAATTTTAATCCGGTGCGGGATGCCTGGATTACGGAAGAGATGACGGCAATCCGGAAAGATTTTTTGCCCAAAGATTATTCGTTGCTTTTAAAAGAAAATCAGGTTGATGGATGCGTTGCTGTTCAGGCTGACCAAAGTGATGAAGAGACTGCTTTTCTGGTAGATTTGGCTAAAGATAATCCGATGATCAAAGGTGTTGTCGGCTGGACTGATTTAGCTTATGACAAACTTGAAGAGTCGCTTGAAAATTATCAGTCTGAAAAAATCATCAAAGGTTTCAGACACGTCGCTGAAGGAGAAGAGATCGGTTTTTTACTGCAGAAGAAAATTCTGAATGGCATTTCGAAACTTCAACAGTTTAATTATACTTTTGATATTTTGTTGAGACAGGATCAGCTTTCAGATGCGGTAAAACTTTCGGAGAAACTGCCTGAGCAACCTTTCATTCTGGATCATTGCGGAAAACCGGATTTGAGAACCAATGAATTGAAAGACTGGAAAGAAAATATTTCAGAACTGGCTCAAAACCCAAATGTCTATTGTAAAATTTCGGGACTTTTAACACAGGGAAACTGGAATTTGGCTGACGAAAAACCCATTTTTGAAATTTTTGATTTTGTCTTTTTGAAGTTTGGAATTAAACGGTTGGTTTTCGGAAGCGACTGGCCTGTGATGTTGCTGGGAGGAAATTATGCTTTGTGGCTGAAATTGATTTCAAAATATTTGGGACAATTTTCAAAAGAAGAACAGGAACAATTTTTTTCTGGAAATGCTGTGGAATTTTACAGACTATGATTTTAAAGGCACAAAAGATTTTGACACATGAGTCACATTAGATTTAAGTTTAATGCTTTGAGAATATTTAGAGCACATAAGTTTAAAAATCAAAGATTTTTGTATGGGAATGTAAAAGCTTATGAATTGTTCTGTGCTGATTAAAATCTAAGCTTTGACGTATTCAAACGCCCTTCCGAAAAGAAAAATTTATAAAACAATATTAAAAAAATCTTTACGCTTTTTGCGTTTAAAAAACATAATCCAAAATTATGAACCTACATCTAGACCATAAAGTAATCATCGTAAGTGGTGGTGCGAAGGGCATCGGAAATGCGATTGCGAAAATATTAGCTGAAGAAAATGCATTGCCTATCATTATCGGCAGAAATGAAAATGATAACGGAAAAGCCGTTCAGGAAATCATGGAAAAAGGTGGAAAAGCCGACTTTGTGACCGCTGAACTTTCTCAACCTGAAGAATGCAAAAAAGCCATTGATGAAGTCGTGAAAAAATATGGCAAAATCGATGGGATTGTGAATAATGCTGGTGTGAACGACGGTGTTGGTCTTGAAAATGGTTCTTATGAAGGTTTCATTTCATCTTACCATAAAAATGTGGTGCATTATTATCTTTTGGTGCATCACGCACTTCCCTATCTGAAAGAAAGCAAAGGTTCCATTTTAAATATCGGGAGCAAGACTGCAGAAACCGGACAAGGCGGAACTTCTGGTTATGCTGCATCAAATGGTGCCCGAAATGCCCTGACAAGAGAATGGGCAGTGGAACTTTTGCCCTACAGCATCCGTGTGAACGCAATCATCGTTGCCGAAGCATGGACTCCACTTTACGAATCGTGGATTTCCACTTTTGATAATCCGGAAGAAAAACTGAAAAGTACTACTTCAAAAATCCCTTTGGAAAACCGCATGACGACCTCAGAAGAAATTGCAAATATGGCAGCGTTTCTTTTATCTGAAAAATCTTCGCATACAACGGGACAACTGATTCATGTGGATGGTGGGTATGTGCATTTGGACAGGAGTTTGGGGTAAAGTCGATAATTTTTTTGGTCGACTTTAATCATTAGTGTAAAATTTTACAATTTATTTAAACAAAAATTTGAAAGTAAGAATTATAATCTTCAATAAAATTTTTTATTAACTTTGATAAAAATATGACCAATGAGTTCTAATACGTTACATATAATCAACCAAAAACTGAAAGATGAACCGGAGGAAATTCTCAAACAGGTTTTAGGATATTTGGATGGAATTATTGAAAATAGATCTGAAAAAAATTGGTATGAACATAATTTAAATTACCAATTAACTGATCAGCAGAAACGCGAATTGGATGCAATGGAAAATTTAACGGATGAAGATTTTATGCCTATTGAAGATTTATTTGCTGAAATGAAGGCAAAGTATGGTGTTTAAAATAACCACTACTTCCGAAGCTAACAGAGACATTGCAAATTCTTTCGAATATTACAAAAATGCCGCCGGTAAAAAAGTGGCAGATAGTTTTTTCAAGGATTTTAAATTTACAGTGGGCAAACTAAAAAAAGTTTCTTACTATCAGAAAATCCATAATGATTTCCATCGGTTACCATTTAAAATTTTTCCGTTCATCATTATTTATAAGATTGAAAAAGAAAAACAAATCATCAGAATTTTCAGAGTTTTTCATACCTCACAAAATCCTGAAAAATATCCATAAAAAAAAGCGGAAGAAAAATCTTCCGCTTTTAATTTATCTCGATCCGAAAACTACATCGTCTCCATCTTAAAGCTCATACTCTCAATCACTTTCAGAATAGCTTCAACTGTATCCATTGAGGTTAAACAAGGAACACCGTTTTCAACACTCATTCTTCTGATCTGGAAACCATCTCTTTCAGACTGTTTTCCTTTCGTCATCGTGTTAACAACATACTGAACTTTTCCTTTCTGAATCAGGTCTATTAAGTTTACGCTTTCCTCTCCTATTTTGTATCCAATTTTGCACGGAATACCTTTTTCTTCGAAGAATTTTGCAGTTCCTTCTGTTGCCCAGATTCTGAAACCAACTTCGTGGAATCTTGATGCTAAATCAGCTGCTTCCTGCTTGTGCTTGTCAGCCACTGTGAACAAAATTGAACCGTGCATCGGAACTTTTCTTCCGGCTGCAACCAGTCCTTTGTACAAAGCTTTTTCCAAGGTCGTGTCTTTCCCCATTACTTCTCCTGTAGACTTCATTTCTGGGCCTAAAGAGATATCAACTTTCGTTAATTTTGAGAAAGAGAACACAGGAACTTTTACAAAAACACCTTCTTTATTAGGAACCAATCCGTTTTTGTAGCCTAAATCTTTCAGTTTCTGACCTAAAATCGCTTTCGTAGCAAGATTTGCCATCGGAACATCCGTAATTTTAGATAAGAAAGGAACTGTTCTTGACGAACGTGGATTCACTTCAATCACATACACATTTCCTTCAAAGAGAACGTATTGGATATTCATTAAACCAATCACATTCAATCCTTTAGCTAATCTTTGAGTATAATCAACCAAAGTATCAATTTCTGCCTGAGAAACATTCTGTGGCGGATACACGGCGATTGAGTCACCGGAGTGAACTCCCGCTCTTTCTATGTGCTCCATAATTCCTGGAATAATTACCGTTTCGCCATCGCAAATTGCATCGACTTCCACTTCTCTTCCTGTGATATAACGGTCTACCAAAACCGGCTGATCCGGACTTGCATCTACCGCAAATTCCATGTAGTGCGCCAATTCTGCTTCTGTGTAGACAATTTCCATGGCTCTACCTCCCAAAACGTAGCTCGGACGAACCAATACCGGATAACCAATTTCGTTGGCAATCACAATCGCTTCTTCTTTTGAAGTCGAAGTTTTTCCTAAAGGCTGTGGAATTCCCATTTCCTGAAGGGCTTTTTCGAACTTATCTCTGTTTTCAGCTCTATCCAAATCTTCCAGAGATGTTCCTAAAATCTGAACACCGTAAGCGGCTAATTTATCTGCTAAGTTAATCGCTGTTTGTCCACCAAACTGTACGACAACACCTTTTGGTTTTTCCAGGTCGATGATGCTCATCACATCCTCTTCCGTCAAAGGTTCGAAATATAATTTATCTGAAATCGAGAAGTCTGTAGAAACGGTTTCAGGGTTATTGTTGATGATAATCGCCTCGTAACCCATTTCTTTGATCGCCCAAACCGAGTGAACGGTTGCGTAATCAAACTCAACACCCTGCCCGATTCTGATTGGTCCGGAACCTAAAACGATGATTTTTTCTTTATCAGTAACTACAGATTCGTTTTCCTCTTCATAAGTTCCGTAGAAATATGGAGTTTCAGATTCAAACTCAGCAGCACAGGTGTCTACCATTTTGTAAACCGGCACAATTCCGTTTTCTTTTCTGAAATTGTAAACCTCTCTCTGCGTAGACTCCCATAAATGAGCAATATTCTGATCTGAGAAACCTAATTTTTTAGATTCAATTAAAATATCTTTATCGAATCTGTTAGCTGCAATTGTCTTTTCAAAATCAACTAATTTCTTTAATTTCCAGATGAAAAATTTATCGATTTTACTCCATTCTACGATTTGTTCCCAGTCGTAACCTCTTCTTAAAGCGTCGCAAATGATGAACAGTCTTTCGTCATCACAGACTCTGATTCTTCTTTTGATATCTTCGTCAGTTAAAGCTGCAGCCTGTTTTGTTTTTAAACCTAAATGTCTCAAACCTGTTTCCAGAGAACGTACCGCTTTCTGTAAAGACTCTTCGAAATTTCTTCCGATCGCCATTACTTCTCCAGTCGCTTTCATTTGAGTTGACAGTCTTCTGTCAGCCGTCTCAAATTTATCGAAAGGGAATCTTGGGAATTTAGTTACCACATAATCCAAAGCCGGCTCGAAACATGCGTAAGTTTTTCCTGTAACCGGATTCATAATTTCATCTAAAGTCAATCCCACAGCAATTTTTGCAGCAATTTTGGCAATAGGATAACCAGTTGCTTTTGATGCTAATGCCGATGAACGGGAAACTCTTGGGTTTACTTCAATAATGTAGTAATCGAATGAATGCGGGTCTAAAGCTAACTGCACGTTACATCCACCTTCAATTCCTAAAGCTTTGATGATTTTCAGTGAAGCGTTTCTCAACAGCTGATATTCTCTGTCTGAAAGCGTCTGAGATGGCGCCACAACAATTGAGTCTCCTGTGTGAACTCCCACCGGATCTATATTTTCCATGTTACAAACCACAATCGCGTTGTCGTTTGCATCACGCATTACTTCGTATTCAATTTCTTTGAAACCTGCGATTGATCTTTCGATCAGACACTGCGTCACCGGACTGTATTTCAATCCCAATTCAGCAATTTCCTTCAATTCAGTTTCGTTGGCAGCGATTCCACCACCAGTTCCACCCATTGTAAAGGCAGGACGAACGATCACCGGATAACCGATCTCTTCAGCAAAACGGAGCGCTCCTTCAACTGTTGTTACAATATCAGACTCCGGAACCGGTTCGTTCAATTCTCTCATCAATTCACGGAACAAATCTCTGTCTTCCGCTCTGTTGATTGCTGAAAGTGTAGTTCCCAAAACTTCCACTTTGCACTCTTCAAGAATTCCTGATTTCTCCAATTCTACGGCCATATTCAAACCTGTTTGTCCACCAAGAGTCGGTAAAAGTGCATCCGGACGCTCTTTTCTGATGATGTGACTTACAAACTGAAGTGAAATAGGTTCGATGTACACCTTGTCAGCGATTTCAACATCCGTCATAATCGTTGCAGGGTTTGAATTGATCAAAATCACCTTGTACCCTTCTTCTCTTAATGAAAGACAAGCCTGCGTTCCTGCGTAATCAAATTCCGCCGCCTGACCGATGATAATTGGGCCGGAACCGATTACTAAAATTGTTTTTATGTCGTTTCTTTTCATTTTTAAATTTACCTTTTGTCGTTGTTGAACCCTTTCGGGTTCGGATGATGATTATTTCATCGTTTCCATAGGTTTCACCTACGGCTATTCATGTTGAATCCTTCGGATTCTTTATTTCCACCTTTAATTTGCAGCGAATTACTCGCAGCCCGACTTGAGCGGAAATCCTTTTTTGCCAACCTGAAAGTTCTTTTTTAACTAAATGTCCTGCAAAAAAGATTGGGAGCGGAAGGCGGATTAAGCTGCCCAAATAATTAATTTTCTATTTTTTAAAATCCTCCATCAACGTGATGAAATCATCAAACAAATAATTTGCATCTTCAGGACCAGGACTCGCTTCAGGGTGATACTGAACTGAGAAGCACGGATGAATCTTATGTCTCAAACCTTCGTTTGTTCTGTCATTCAATGCGATATGAGTCTCTATTAAATCTGTTTCTTTAAGGCTATCCTGATCAACAGCGTAACCGTGATTCTGAGAAGTGATTGCTACTTTGTTTTTTTCCAAATCCAAAACAGGGTGATTTCCTCCTCTGTGACCGAATTTTAATTTAAAAGTTTTTGCACCACAAGCCAGGCCAATCAACTGATGTCCAAGGCAAATTCCGAAAATTGGAACTTTACCTAGCAATCCGCGGATCATTTCTAAAGCTTTTTGGTTGTCTTCAGGATCTCCGGGACCGTTGGATAACATAATTCCATCCGGATTCATCAGCAAAATTTCTTCTGCTATAGTATCATGAGAAACAACAATGATATCACAGTTTCTTTGAGATAATTCTCTGATTATTCCTAATTTAGACCCAAAATCAACAAGTATTACTTTAAGTCCTCTTCCCGGATTGGCGTAAGAAGTTTTTGTAGAAACCTGCTCCACCTGATTGGTTGGGAAAGTTGTTGATTTTAATTCTTCAACAGTAGTATTTTCGTCTGCATCTGCATTCACGATTTTTCCTTTCACCACACCTGAGTTGCGGAGAATTCTTGTCAGCCTTCTGGTGTCAATTCCTGAAATTCCTGAAAGATTTTTCTTTTTAAACAGTTCCTGTAAAGTAATCTGAGTTCTGAAATTGGAAGGCAAATCGCAAATTTCCTTTACAATAAGACCTTTAATTGCAGGTTCGATGCTTTCGTAATCATCACGGTTGATCCCGTAATTTCCGATCAGCGGATACGTCATGCAAACAATCTGACCGCAGTATGACGGGTCAGAAATCAATTCCTGATATCCTGTCATTCCGGTATTGAAAACCACCTCTCCTGCTGTCTCCAAATCTGCTCCGAAACCTTCTCCATGAAATACTTCACCGGACTCCAGTATTAATTTTTTCTTCATTTTAACTTTTATCTTTATTTCTATTTTTTACTACTTTAAATCATCTTGTTTTGATGATCTGGCTTTTTTAAACCACCCCGTCAAAAATTCAAGAATTTTTGCCACCCCTCCAGAGGAGGGGAATTTTAGAGCCCATTATTAATTAAAACCTGGCTCTTTTTACTTTTACCTTTTTACTTAAAAGAGAAACCTTTCTCCTCCAAAGCATTTTTCAGAATCGCCATTCTTGCGAAAACACCGTTCTGCATTTGTTTGAAAATTCTTGAGCGTTCACATTCCACCAGGTCGGTATCCATCTCTACGCCTCTGTTGATGGGTGCTGGATGCATGATGATGGCTTCCTTTTTCATTGTTTTTTCTCTGGCTTTTGTCAAACCGTATTTTTTATGATATTCCGAAGCTGAGAAACTCATTTTAGAATCGTGTCTCTCGTGCTGGATTCTCAATAACATCAAAACATCTACATCGTGAATCATCTCATCTACAGAAAGATACGTGCCGTTAATTAAAGCTCCTTCGTCAAACCATTGTTCAGGTCCTGAGAAGTAAACTTTAGCGCCTAATCTTCTCAAAGCTTCTGCATTGGAGTTCGCAACACGGCTGTGTTTTACATCACCAACGATTCCTATTTTCAATCCTTCAAAAGTTCCGAATTCCTGATAAATAGTCAGCAAATCGAGCATACACTGTGAAGGATGATTTCCTGTTCCATCGCCACCGTTGATTACAGGAATGCTAATATTTTTTAATTCATCAAAATAACGGTCTTTCTTATCTCTGATCACGACAAGATTTACCCCAATACTTTCAATGGTCTTCACTGTATCATATAAACTTTCACCTTTGTTGACAGAACTGTTGGATGCATCAAACGGAACGACCTGCAAACCCAATTTTCTTTCGGCAACATCGAAGCTTGTTTTGGTTCTTGTGCTGTCTTCAAAAAACAGATTTGAACAGAAAACTTCGCCTTCAATTTTGGCAGTTTTTCCGTTGGCAAAAGCCAAAGCTTCCGTCAGTATCTTATTGATTTTCTCTGTACTTAGTTCGGTAATCGTAAACATAATATCTTAATTTTTGAACATAAAAAAAGCGAAGAAAATATCTTCGCTTAAAATAAATAAATATCGTAAAGGGCGTCTACGCCCGGTAATTCTAATGATATAAATACTGTGTTATTCATTAGGTGCAAAGATATAACATTTGGGTAACATGACAAAGTGAAACCTTAAAAAAATTAAAAAACTTCAATCACTGGTTATTCTCATTTATTCTTAATATTTTTGTTAGAATTCAAATACAGTTTATGGACGCAAAAGACAGGATGATTCTCAGCATAATTCAGGAAGACTCTACTTTCTCGGTGAAAGAAATTTCTGAGAAAATAGGATTAACCTTTACCCCAACTTATGAGCGCATCAAACAGCTGGAAAAACAGGGAATTATAGAGAAATATGTTGGACTTCTCAACCGTGAGAAGCTGGGTTTGAACATTGTTGTTTACTGCAACGTCCGCCTGAAAGAACAGTCTAAAAAAGTTCTGGAAACTTTCGAGAAAAATATAATGCAACACGATGAAGTTCAGGAGATCATCAGTCTTTCCGGCGAATATGATTATATGCTGAAAATCATTGCGAAAGATATTAATTCTTATAACGATTTTACGGTTAATGTTATTTCAAATATTCCCAGTATTGGGCAATATCACAGTTCGATTGTACTTCATGAGGTGAAAAAGTCGACTAAGTTTAAGATTGATTTGGGATAAATATTTAAAATTGAACCATTAAGAATAGTGACGAAGTTAAGTTTAATTAAGAAAATCTAACGATTTTTAAACCCTGCTTCATTATTCACCTGCGAATCTTAACTATTCTTAATCCCTTAAATTATCTTAATGGTTTAAATCAAACTGTCAACCCAACAATTTATTTTTCAACTTATTAAACTGATATTCAATTTTATCCAAACAAAGATTTCCAATACTTCCCTGATGAGTATGATTTAAATTTTTAATTTCAAAATCAAAGTCGTTATTTTCGATCTCCTGCCCTACCTTTACATAAGCATCACGGAATGAACTACCGTTTTTCACTTCTTCATTAATTTTTTCTACACTGAAAAGATATTGATACTTTTCATCATCCAAAATCCCATCTTTCACCTGAATATTGGGCAAGGTATAGCTTAAAATTTCCAGACATTCTTTCAAAGAATCGATTGCAGGGAAAAGAATTTCCTTTGTCAGTTGCATATCTCGATGGTAGCCTGACGGAAGATTATTCGTCAATAATATAAATTCATTCGGCAACGACTGAATTCTGTTGCAGCGCGCACGAACCAATTCAAAAATATCCGGATTTTTCTTGTGCGGCATAATGCTGCTTCCTGTTGTAAATTCTTTTGGAAAACTTATAAAATCAAAATTCTGACTTAAGTACAGGCAAACATCATACGCGAATTTCCCCAACGTTCCCGCCAAAGTCGCCATTGCCATCGACAACATTTTCTCTGATTTTCCGCGTGTCATCTGCGCATATACCGAGTTATAATTCATCGATTGAAAACCTAAATTATACGTTGTACTCTCACGGTCAATCGGGAAAGATGATCCATATCCTGCCGCCGATCCTAATGGATTTTTATTAATAATACTTTTAACTGAGAAAAGCATTTCCATATCATCCAACAACGCTTCTGCATACGCTCCAAACCATAATCCAAAAGACGAAGGCATTGCGATCTGTAGGTGCGTATAACCTGGAAGCAAAACATTTTTATGCTGATCTGCCAGTTGAATTAATATTTGAAAAAATTCGTTCGTCAATGTTGTGATTTCACGGATTTCATCCAGTAAATACAGTTTTATATCCAATAAAACCTGATCATTCCTAGAACGGGCGGTGTGAATTTTCTTTCCGGTGTCTCCTAATTTTTCAATTAAAATAGATTCAATCTGAGAATGAATATCTTCCGCATTTTTATCAATTTCAAAAGTTCCTTTTTCGATTTCTGCTAAAACTTCTTCCAAAACAGACAACATCTGCACTGATTCTTTATCGGAAATAATTCCAACTTCTGCCAGCATTTTACAGTGTGCCACCGAACCTTTAACATCGTATTTTGCTAAACGCTCATCAAAGTCAAGATCTTTCCCAACTGTAAATTTATTAACTACTATGTTGGTGGCATTATCGTCTTTTTGCCATATTTTTTTCATAATTTTTCTTTTTGTAGATTGTAGACATTAGATATCAGATATTAGACTTTAAAATCTAAAATCTAATGTCTGAAATCTCAAGTCTATAAAACTTTTTCAAGTATCTTAATATAAATCTCAATTCCCTCCGCAATTTCTTCGATAAAAATAAATTCATCTGCAGTATGAGAGCGCCTGCTGTCGCCGGGACCGAGCTTTACCGATGTACATGGAATAATTGCCTGATCGGATGATGTCGGTGAACCGTAAGTTGTTCTCCCGATTTCCAAACCTGCCTTTACAAATGGATGATCCTTGTCGATTTTTGAGGAATTGAGCCTGAAAGATCTTTCAGTCAACTTTGATTTCATCTGTGACTTGATGATTTCAAACGCTTCCTGATTAGAATATTCATCCGTAACTCTCACATCTAATGTGAATTTACACGATTCCGGGACTACATTATGCTGAGCTCCCGCATGAATTCCCGATAAAGTCACTTTAACTTCACCCAAATAATCTGAAACTTTTGGAAATTTGAAATTTAAAATCTGCTGTACATCTTCCATACATTTCACGATTGAGTTATCATCGTTCGGATGAGCGGCGTGAGAAGGAGTTCCTTTCATTTCTCCGTCAATAACCAACAATCCTTTCTCCGCAATGGCCAGATTCATCTGCGTGGGTTCTCCTACAATGGCAAGTTCGATATTCGGAAGCTGCGGAAATAAAGCCTCAATTCCGTCAAATCCCGAAATCTCCTCCTCCGCAGTTAAAGCAATCACTAAATTATATTTTAAATCTTCTTTATCAAAAAAATGCAGAAAAACCTGAGCCATTGATACCAAAGAAGCTCCGGCATCATTGCTTCCCAATCCAAACAGTTTTCCATCTTTTTCAATCGCTAAAAACGGATCTAATGTGTATGCCTTATTTGGTTTTACCGTATCGTGATGGGTATTCAGCAAAATTGACAGCTTGAAAACATCGAAATTTTTATTCACCGCCCAGATGTTGTTTTTAAAACGTTTTGTAGGAATACTGTTCTTTTTAAAAAAGTTTTCAATCTCCACCGACGTATTATATTCATCTTTGCTGAATGACGGAATTTCAATCAGTTTTTTCAGCAAATCCACTGCGTTATTCAGTAATTCTTCTTTACTATAAACAGATTTCAGTTCCTGCATACTGGTTTTCTATATGGTTTTTTAGTTCAGTCTCTTTAATTAAGAACACCTTATTTACATTATTTTGTACGGCTCCAAGAGCATTTTCTAATTTTGGTAAAATTCCTTTGTGCAATTTCCCTTCATTTTTTAAAACAGAAAATTCTCCTTCAGAAATATTTTTAATGACAGATTCAGGATTTTCGACATCTTCCAAAACCCCTGATTTATCAAAGCAATACAATAATTCAACATCATATTTGGAAGATAAAGCCTGAGCAATCACCGAAGCAATCGTATCTGCATTGGTATTGAAAAGATTACCTTTTTTATCGTGTGTGATTGCTGAAAACACCGGAACAAGTTTAAGCTTAATCAATTTTGAGATCAATTTCTTGTTCACACTTTTCTTCTCAATATCACCTACAAATCCGAAATCTATTTCTGCATGTTCTCTTTTTTTAGCTTTAATTAAATTGGCATCAGCTCCCGAAAACCCTATTGCTTTGCACTTTTTCTGCTGAAGTTTTGCCACAATATTTTTATTGATTCCACCCGCATATACCATCGCCACAATATCCAAGGTATCTTTATCGGTAATTCTTCGTCCGTTGATCATTTTCTGTTCAACACCCAGTTTATCAGCCAATGTGGTTGCTAATTTTCCGCCTCCATGAACCAAAATTTTTCGTTCTTTAATTTCAGAAAACTGATCGAGAAATTCGTTCAGTAATTCTTCATCATCGATTAATGCTCCGCCGATTTTTATGATGTATAGTTTTTCTTTCATTATTTAATTCATTTACATAGGATTGCATCCTATTCTGGATTAAGTCGTCCCTTTGAGACTTTGATTGAACTTAATTAATTAAGATGATTTAAAACCTAACGGGTTTTGAAAATCTGTTAGGTTTTATTTTACTTAGAATTCAATCCATCCAAAATTTCAGAGAACACAGCCTGTGCAGAGAAAATTCGGTTTTTTGCCTGTTGGTAAATGATGGAATTTTTACCATCCATTACTTCGTCGCTCAACTCTACATTTCGACGGACCGGAAGACAGTGCATCACTTTTCCATGATTGGTATAAGCTAATTTTTCATTCGTCAGCATCCAGTTTTCTTTTACTTCAGGCATTGCTGCGTAATCCTCAAAAGACAACCAGTTTTTCACGTAAATAAAATCTGCATCTTTCAACGCTTCCTCCTGATTATGAATCACCTTCACATCTTTAGTAAAGTTTTTATCCAAATCATACCCTTCTGGATTGGCGATTACCAATTCAACATCCATTTTCTGCATCCATTCTGCGAAAGAATTTCCTACCGCATGAGCAATCGGCTTGATGTGAGGAGCCCAGGTTAAAACTACCTTTGGCTTGCGCTCTTCTTTCCAGTTTTCTGTAATTGTGATACAGTCTGCCAAACTTTGCAAAGGGTGACGTGTTGCCGACTCCAGAGAAATAACCGGAACTTTTGCATGTTGCTCGAACTGGCTTAAAATGCTTTCGTTAACATCATCTTCCTTGCTTTTCATTCCTGCAAAACAACGAACTGCGATGATGTCACAATATTGATTCAATACTTCAATAGCATCTTTGATATGCTCAACGGTGTCGCCGTTCATTACCGCTCCATCTGCAAATTCCAGATTCCAGGCCTCTTGAGCTGCGTTTAATGTCAGAATATTTAAACCTAAATTCTGTGCTGCAATCTGACTGCTCAAACGCGTTCTCAAACTTGAATTTAAAAATACAAGTCCAATTGTTTTTCCTTTTCCTTTTTCAGTTTCCGAAAGAGGATTTTTTTTAATCTGTAAAGCTTTTTTTATAATTTCCTGTAAGTTGTCAACGTCGCTTACAGAGGTGAATTTTTTCATAATGAATTGGTTGTTTTTACCACAAAAGGCATAAATTTAAACACATGAGTCACATTAGATTTAAGTTTAAAACTTTGAAAATATTTAGAACACATTAGTTGAAAATCAAAGATTTTCATAGACATTAATACCTTTTAAAAAGCATCAAAGATTCTTAAAATGATAAAGCTTTTGTGACTTTGTGGTTAATTAAAAATTATAGATTTTCTAAAACAGTTTTCAGTGCACCAATGAATAGATCGGTTTCTTCTTTTTTAATGTTAAGCGCCGGAAGTATCCTCAACACAGCCTTATCATTGGAGTTTCCTGTAAAAATATGATGATTGTACAACAGGCTGTTCCTCACTTCTGAACAATCCCTGTCGAGTTCAATTCCGATCATCAGGCCTTTCCTTCGAATCATTTTAATATGTGCAAAATCTTTAATTTTATTTTCAATATACTCGCCCATTTCCTGAGCATTTTTGATGAGATTTTCATCTTTTATCACATCTAAAACTGCAATCGCAGCGACACAAGCTAAGTGATTTCCACCGAAAGTAGTTCCCAGCAAACCGTTGCTTGCCTGAAATTTTGGGTGAATCAACACTCCGCCAATTGGGAAACCATTCCCCATTCCTTTTGCTGTTGTGATAATATCCGCTTTAATTCCGAATTCCTGATGAGCGAAAAAATATCCACTTCTTCCGTAACCTGACTGGACTTCATCTAAAATCAAAACCGCATTGTATTTTTCACACAGTTCTTTAATTTTTGTTAAAAATTCAACCGTTGGAATCATAATTCCACCAACTCCCTGAATTCCTTCAATGATTACAGATGAGATTTCACTTCCCTGATTTTCAAAAACGGCTTCAAGCTGTTCGATATTATTCCATTCAGATTTAATGAATCTTTCGTCATAATTTACCGGAGCTACGATTTTTGGATTGTCGGTCACAGAAACTGCCGCCGAAGTTCTGCCGTGAAATGAACCTGAAAAATACAGCACTTTGCTTTTTCCGTTGTGAAATGAAGCCAGTTTTAAAGCATTTTCATTCGCTTCAGCTCCTGAATTACATAAAAAAAGATTGTAATCTTCTAAGCCTGAAAGTTTTCCCAATTTCTCAGCTAACTCTGTTTGTAATTCATTCTGAACCGAGTTTGAATAGAAAGATATTTTATCTAATTGGTTTTTTAACTGAGTTTGATAATGCGGATGGTTGTGCCCGATCGAAATAACCGCGTGACCTCCGTAAAAATCAAGATATTTTTCTCCTTTATCGTCCCAAAGAAATGATCCCTGAGCTTTTACCGGATTGATGTTGAATAATGGATATACTTTGAATAAATTCATTTTTTTTGTTTTAATTAATTTCTTTTGTCTTGAAACAAAGAAACAAAAGTTCAAGACCTGGAAACTCCGGCTAAAATTTTAAATAATTTCCTAAAATTTCTAAACCCGGGCGGAAGGCAAAACTTGTTTCTCAAAGATGTTTTTGGCCGCCACTCAAACAGTAGAATTTTTTTTGACCGAAATTCTTTAAAATTTTATAACGCCTCCGTTTCCTAGGTCGGTTTTGATTCGGGTTTAAAAATTCACGATTGACTTATTGACCATTGACATTAAAACGCCACAGTCTTCAAGTTCAATCCTAAATTTTCTTGCCAACCCATGGCTATATTCATGTTTTGAACTGCCTGTCCGGAAGCTCCTTTCAACAAATTGTCAATCGCTGAGTGAATAACGGCAACATATCCACTCTTTTCTATATGAATCACACAACGATTGGTGTTGACAACCTGTTTTAAATCAATTGCTTTCTCACTTACCTTTACAAAAGGCGCATCTGCGTAAAAATCCTGATACAACTGAATGATATCTGAAAGTTCTAAATCTGTTTTCACCGTGGAACTCGTAAAAATTCCTCTCGCAAAATCTCCCCTCCATGGAACAAAATTCAGACTGATTTCATTCGTATTAAAAGAAACTAACTGCTGTAAAATCTCATCCACATGTTGGTGTGTCAATGTTTTATAAGCCGAAATATTATCGTTTCTCCACGTAAAATGCGTCGTCGGCTGCAAAGACTGACCGGCACCTGTTGAACCTGTAATTCCCGTTGTGTAAACTTCATTCAGCAATCCTTTTTCAGCTAAGGGAAGCAAAGCCAGTTGAATCGCCGTCGCAAAACATCCCGGATTCGCAATACTATTTGCTACCAATAGTTGTTTTTTGTTGATTTCGGGTAATCCGTAGATAAAATTTCTGTTCTCGAAATTACCATCCAAACGAAAATCGTTACCTAAATCGATGACTAGCGTTTCATCTTTTACAGCATTTTGAGTCAGCCAATTTTGACTTTCTTTGTGAGGAAGACATAAGAACAAAATGTCTACATCTTCAGGTTGATCTGTTAAAACCATTTCACAAACCATCGTTAAATCCGGGTACAAATCTGAAATTTTTGTCCCCGAATTCGAACGGCTATATAAAAAACTCAATGATATATTGGGATGAAAAGCCAACAGACGAACTAATTCGCTTCCTGTGTAGCCGTTGGCACCGATAATTCCTGCCGTCTTTTTGATACTAATCATATTATTGGTTTTCACGGATTTCGACCGCAAATATTATTGAACCCTATCGGGTTCTGATTGCTTGTTGATTTAATATTCCATAGGTTCCACCTATGGCTATTCGTATTGAACCCTGTGGGTTCGTCCTTATAATGCAGAATTAATCTGATGATATATATTTAAAGAATTGCTTACAATTTTCGTGTATCCTTTCACATCATCGCCTGTCCAAGCTCTGTTTGCTTCGCCATAGCTTCCGAATTTATCGGACATTAGATCATGCTTAGACTCAATTCCATTTAATATAAATCTGTATGGATGAAGGGTGACAAAAACTTTTCCGCTTACTTTTTTTTGAGAATCATCTAAGAAAGACTCAATATTTCTCATCACAGGATCTAGGAAAAGTGCTTCGTGAAGCCAGTTTCCGTACCAGTCAGCTAGCTGAGATTTCATCATCTGCTGATATTTTGAAAGCGTATGTTTTTCCAACAAATGGTGCGCTTTTATAATCACAGATGCCGCCGCCGCTTCAAAACCTACCCTACCTTTAATTCCGACAATCGTATCTCCAACGTGGATATCGCGACCGATTCCATACGCAGAAGCTAATTTTTCAATTTTTTGAATGGCATAAACCGAATGTTCAAAGTTTTCGCCGTTAACAGCTACAACTTCACCATTCTTGAAGTCAATTTCCATTTCGGAAGGCTGAGTTTCTTTAATCTGAGATGGAAAAGCTTCCTCGGGAAGATAATTTCGTGAAGTCAGGGTTTCTTTACCGCCAACTGAAGTTCCCCAAAGTCCTTTATTAACAGAATATTGTGCTTTTTGGAATTCCATTTCGTAGCCATGGCCTTTCAAAAATTCAATTTCTTCTTCACGAGACAAAGACAGATCACGAATCGGAGTAATAATTTCTACGTTCGAACACATCACCTGAAAAATCAAGTCGAAACGAACCTGGTCATTTCCGGCACCCGTACTTCCGTGAGCAATGGCATCAGCACCAATTTCAATCGCATATTTTGCAATTTCCTGCGCCTGAATCGTACGTTCAGCACTTACAGACAACGGATAGGTATTGTTTTTCAATACATTACCAAAGATCAGATACTTTACACAGGAATTATAGTAATCTTCCTGAGCATCAACGCACCTGTAATCTTTCACCCCAAGTTGAAAGGCTTTTTTCTCCAGTTCTTTTTCCTCTTCTTTAGAAAAACCTCCGGTATTTACAGTCACTGCGTATACTTCATATCCAAGTGTTTCGCTCAGATATTTGGCACAGTAAGAGGTATCGAGACCTCCGCTAAACGCTAAGATTACTTTCTTGCTCATTTTTTTGTCGATTTTCGGGTTGATTATTTTCAACACCATTTACTTTATTATTTTCAGGAACGAAAAGCATTGCTGTACAAAGGCAGTTTTTCCTTTCTTTTTTCATTAAAATTTCATAATTCACGCAACTTTTGCATCCGCTCCAAAACTCATCATCCTGCGTTAATTCAGAATAAATCACCGGTTTATATCCCAAATCACTGTTGATTTTCATCACCGCCAAACCTGTTGTTAAACCAAATATTTTTGCATTGGGAAATTTCTCTCGTGACAAAGCAAACACTCTGTCTTTGATTAAAGTTGCAATACCTCCATGCCTGAATTTTGGAGAAACAATCAACCCAGAATTGGCTACAAACTGACCGTGCGACCAGGTTTCGATATAGCAGAAACCTACCCATTCACCATTTTCAGTAGCGACTACAGCGTTACCTTCCGAAATTTTTTTACTTAAATATTCTATGGAACGTTTTGCGATTCCCGTTCCCCGTCGCTGTGCAGAATCATACATTTCCTGCTGTATTTCACTCACATACATTAAATGTTCGCATGAGGAAATTTGTATTTCCATTTATTTATCTGAATTTTTTGGCAAATTTAAAACATATTATCTTTAAAAAACAAATTAAAAAGATAATTTTATTGTTTAATTAATATTAACAGGTATAATTATCTTATTGTTAAAATTTAATATTGCTAAATTGTTATATATTTGCTAAAATACTATATATGGAAAATGTTTGTCCAAAATGCAAAAGTGAAAAAGTTGTAAAAAGCGGAATCATTAATGAGAAACAAAGATTCCACTGTAAGGATTGTAATTATTACTTTACCGTTAAAAAATTAGGTAAAAAAATCGACGATTACTATGTGACCAAAGCACTACAATTATATCTTGAAGGCTTAAGTTTCCGTGAGATAGAAAGGATTATCGGCGTTTCTCATGTAACTGTCAGTTCCTGGATCAAGAAATATAATATTACAAGACCACCCCACTCTGATTTTCATCCGGTTTATAAAATTTTAAAGCAAAATGAGTTGATCGAATACATTTCCAAAGAAGAAAACATTAAAGATTCAGGTTTAATTATCACTCAATTTGCTGACAAGTATATGTTGATTAAATGGGAAAGATTTAAAAAATAAATTCAAATATTTTTAGCATATTTCTGCTAAAATTAAATTTCAAGAATATCAATTTATTTATTTAATAAGCATCATATTAGATTATTGTAACTAAAATTTTTCTTAAATCTTTAAATTTTCCGACCCATCAATCATCATTTATCATTAATCAACTATACCATCACCACTAATATATACTGAATTTTTATAACTAAATTATTAATTCCAATTTGGCTTTCACAAAATAACAGCCAAAAAATTAATAATTTATGAAGAAAATATTAAGTTTTATTGGATTAGCTTTAATCAGCAGTTCTGTATATGGTCAGGGTTCTCCTGATTATGGAAATGGTTTAAAAATAAATTTAAATCCTGAAGGAGATAAATATGTCAGATTTATTCTTTGGGATCAGTTCTGGATCAGGAACACCGAAATGAACCCCGGAAGTATGGTTGGCGGCGAACCCACTGACAATACCTGGAATTTAGGAAACCGACGGGCACGTATTTTAGCCTACGCTCAAATCACGAAGCGTTACATGATTCTCACCCATTTCGGGATTAACAATCAGACCTTTATCAATGGTGGCGCAACCGGAACAACAGGAACCGGCGGCTACGGAAACGGTAAAAAACCTCAGCTTTTCTTTCATGATGCATGGAATGAATATGCAGTCGTAATGCCTGGCGAAGCAGGAAAATTCAGCTTAACATTAGGTGGCGGTCTTCATTATTACATGGGACTTTCTCGTATGACGATGGCTTCTACACTGAACTTTCTGACTTTGGATTCTCCGGTTTTCAGCTGGCCTTTAATTGACAATTCAGATCAGTTTGCGAGACAAATGGGGCTTTTTGCAAAAGGTAAATATGGAAAATTTGAATACCGGATGAGTTTAAACAAACCTTTCGCAACAGATTTAGTTCCGGCAAATACGCTGATTCCCGGAAATGAAGTCGCTGTCGACAACAACGGAAATCCAAACTGGTCTAAAGCCGGTTATTTTGAATATCAATTCTTAGATACAGAATCAAATCTTCTTCCCTTCAAAGTAGGTTCTTATTTAGGAACCAAAAAAGTTTTCAATCTTGGCGCAGGTTTCTATCATCAAGCCGAAGGAACGAGAACTTCAGTTAATTCCAATATCGAAAAACACGATATTACCCTACTTTCCGTAGATGCTTTTGCTGATATTCCTTTGGGTGAAGCAAAAAATAAAATGGCTGTTTCGGCCTACGCAGGATATTTCAACTATAATTTCGGACCCAATTACGTGAGAAATTTAGGTACAATGAACATCGCTGCTAACGACCCGAATTTTGTCGGACAAAGAGCTTTAGCTGGTCCCGGAAATCTACAACCAATGATCGGAACCGGAAATGTGGTTTATGCTCAGGCAGGTCTGTTATTGCCGAGTCAGGCAGAGAAACCGAAAATCAGAATTCAGCCATTTGCTGCTTATACATATAAAGATTTTGAAGCTTTTGATAAGCCATCGTCGCAGTTTGATGTAGGAGCCAACTGGTTTCTGGACGGTCATCACGCAAAAATCACGACACAGTATTCTACAAGACCTGTTTACACAAGTCCAACAGAAAACCCGAAATCTAAAGGCGAATTTATTGTCCAGCTTCAAATCTACTTATAAAAACCAATTCCATTTAAATTAATTATTAACAAAAAAAATCTATTAATATGAGCGAACAACACCACGATGTTTACGAGAATATGACAGATAAGCAGAAAAACCGCACCATCTGGAGCGTGATCACCGCATCGTCCCTCGGAACCTTGATAGAATGGTATGATTTCTATATTTTCGGAAGTCTGGCAGTCGTTTTGGCGACCAAATTCTTCCCCGCAGACAATCCTACTGCAGCATTTTTATCTACGCTGGCGACTTTTGCGGCTGGATTTGTAGTGAGACCTTTCGGAGCCCTGTTTTTCGGACGACTGGGAGACATCATCGGAAGAAAATATACTTTCTTGGTTACTTTATTGATCATGGGATTTTCGACCTTCCTGATTGGATGTATTCCGGGATATGAAACAATCGGATTTATGGCGCCGGTTTTAGTTTTAATCTTAAGACTTTTACAGGGATTGGCTTTAGGTGGAGAATACGGCGGTGCAGCAACTTATGTTGCGGAATATTCGCAGCCACACAGAAGAGGTTACTGGACTTCATGGATTCAGACTACCGCCACAGCAGGACTTTTCATTTCACTGATCGTTATTTTAATTACTAAAAATACACTTTCAGCAGAAGACTTTGACTCATGGGGATGGAGAGTTCCGTTCTGGATTTCAATCTTAATGGTTGGAGTTTCATATTTCATCAGAAAAAACATGAAGGAATCTCCGCTTTTTGCAAAGGCTAAAAGTGAAGGGAAAACTTCAAAAAATCCTTTAAAAGAAAGTTTCGGGAATAAATTCAATTTTAAATTTGTCTTATTGGCTTTATTCGGAGCTGCGATGGGACAAGGGGTCATCTGGTACACCGGACAGTTTTATGCGATGAGTTTCCTTCAAAAAGTAATGAACATCAATTCGATGCAGGTTGATTATCTGATGGCAACAGCACTTTTGATGGGAACACCGTTCTTCGTATTTTTCGGTTGGCTTTCAGATAAAATCGGGCGAAAAGCGATTATGATGACCGGAATGTTGGTTGCAATTTTAGCCTACAGACCGATTTACGACGCGATGTACAAAAGCGTTAATATAGAAGCAAAAACAGTTGCAAGTGAAGGTATTAAGGAAACGAGAATCGCGGCCATTCACAAAACGATTGCAACAGACAGTTTAGTTACATTTCACAAAGAAACGTCTTACACAGACGGAACTTTAATTAAAAAAGACAGCATCGTTCATTGGTCAGCCGCCGGTCCTGTGATGAAAGACGGAAAAGCGGAAGAGCCAAAAGTTTCAACATCAATTACCTTGAACGACGACACGAGATGGTATTTGGTCTTCCTTGTATTTATTCAGGTGATTTTTGTGACGATGGTTTACGGTCCGATTGCAGCATTTTTGGTTGAAATGTTCCCGGTGAGAATACGTTATACATCGATGTCGTTACCATATCATATTGGAAATGGGGTTTTTGGAGGATTGCTTCCCGCAGTGGCCACTTATCTCGTAACTTCCGGAAAAGATGCAGGACATGCGACGTGGTATCTTGAGGGACTTTGGTATCCGATCGGAGTTGCCGCAGTCTGTTTAGTCATCGGATTAATTTATCTGAAAAACAAGAACAATAATATCCACGATTAATAGGGATAATCACTTAAAAATTATTAATTTTAAATCTACTAAAATGAACGGATTAAAAAAAATATTAGGCATTGTATGGATTTTAGCCGCCCTGATCGTCGCCTATTTTGGAATAACGGTGATGGGCATCCCTAAAATCACATCAGGAAAACAGGAAGACCTTGTGTTCGGCATCATTATACTTTTTGTGTTGGTTCCGATTGTCACTGGTGGATTGGCCATCTTTGGATATTATTCATTGACTGGAGAATATTCTGACGAGAAATAAATTATAAATGATAGATGATAATTGATGAATGATTTCGGTCTGTTCATCAATTATCATTTTTAATAGAAGTTTTCCTCCCTTTAGGGCTGGGGAAAAGAAAACTTTTATTTAAATCTCATTCAAAATCAATAATATTAAAAGATATAAATCATTCACAAATCATCAATAATCACTTATGAAAAAGCGTCACGAGCAAAAACTGATTATTCTTAGCGTAGGTCTTTTGATTGCGTTCAGCATTCCGATTTCATTGCTCTTCAACAGTGAGAGGGAGGTTTTTGGTTACCCGATGATTCTTGTTTATTTTTTTGCAGTCTGGATGATTTCCATCATTATTTCTTTTGTAATCGTAAAAAAATATGATGAGTAGTTTCGCATTATTTATCGTTGTCCTTATTTATCTCGCACTTCTGTTCTTAGTTGCCCATTTGGCAGAGAAGAAAAAGAGTAAGATCTGGATTAATAACCCTTACATCTATGCACTATCGCTTGCTGTGTACTGCACCGCATGGACGTATTATGGAAGTATCGGCGTGGCAGCAACCAGCGGACTCAATTATTTACCGATTTATATTGGCCCGATCATGGTAATTCCGGCCTGGATTTACATAAATACCCGGATTGTCCGCATTTCGAGAGTCAACAAAATCAGCAGTTTGGCCGATTTCATTTCATTAAGATATGGAAACAGCCGGAGTTTCAGTGCAATCATCACTTTGGTTTGTCTGTTTGCAATTATTCCGTACATCGGATTGCAGATCAAAGCGATTTCCGAGACTTTTCATTTGGTTACAGAAACTAAATTTTCTCAAAATATTTTAACCGACAGCGGAACTTTTGTAGTCATTTTAATTGCTGTCTTCTCTTCATATTATGGAACAAAATATGTTGATGCCTCCGAAAAGCGTTTAGGAATTATTTCCGCCATTGCCCTGGAAAGTTTCCTGAAATTATTTTTCATTATAATTTTAGGATTATTCGTCATTTATTATGCATTCGACGGATTTTTAGACCTCTATCAAAAGGCGAGTAAATTTCCTGATTTTAAAGCAAAAAATACATTTAACGGAATTGAAGGCGCGATGAACTGGATGGTTCTCTGCATGATTTCAGGAACAGCCATCTGTATTTTACCGAGACAGTTTCACACCGCAATCGTTGAAAACAGACAGGAAAAACACATCAAAACTGCAATCTGGTTTTTCCCTCTTTATCTTTTGATATTTACGATTTTCATCTTCCCGATTGCCTGGGGCGGAAGATTGATTTTTAATGGACAAAATGTAAATCCTGAGTTCTACTCTATTCTCATCCCGCAACATTTTGACAATACTTTGATTACGGTTTTGGTGTTTCTGGGAGGTTTGAGTTCATGTATTTCAATGATCATTATTTCGGCGATCACTTTATCGATTATGCTTTCCAACAATCTGATTATTCCTTATGGTTTACTTGGAAAATTTAAAGCTGAAAATGAAGTTCAAAACACTCGGAACATTACCAACATCCGTAAATTCTCGATTTTCGGGTTGATTATCGTAGCTTTTGCTTTTTATAAATATTTTATTTTAAAAACCTCTTTAGATTCTGTCGGATTGATTTCCTTTGTAATCATTGCACAATTAGCACCTGCATTTTTTGGAGCGATATTCTGGCGAAGAGGTAGTTATCACGGCGCAGTGGCTGGACTTTTAGCTGGATTAATCATCTGCTATTTCGGATTGATTATTCCACAGTATTATTTTTCTTATAATTCTGAACTGAAAGGAGTTTTAAGAGATTTGTATAATGCTTTTCAATTTTTTGACATTTCATTTTTAACACGAATTCCTGAAATTTTCTTTTGGTCAATTTTGGTAAACACTGCCCTATTTACCATACTTTCCGTGAGTATGAAAGGAAATTACCGTGAAAGAAATTTTGCCGAATTGTATGTTGATATCGATAAATATATTCAAAACCACGAAAACGCATTTATTTGGCGTGGAACTGCTTATGTTTCTGATATTCAAAATATTCTGGAACGTTTTTTAGGCAAGAAAAAAACCGAACAGGCAATGCGGATCTTCAATATTAAATACAATATCGATTCACAAACAGAAACGGCCGATTCCAGATTTATTAAATTTTCGGAAAACCTTTTGGCAGGAAGAATCGGGACGGCTTCGGCAAAAATTCTGATTGAAGGCGTAACCAAGGAAGATAAAATTTCATTGAAGGAAGTTTTAAATATTCTGGAAGAATCAAAAGAAAATATTACGCTAAATAAAAAACTGACTGAGAAATCTGAAGAGCTGAAACAGCTTTCCAACGACCTGAGTGCAGCTAATGAAAATTTGATTGTAAAAGACCGTCAGAAAGATGATTTTCTGGATTCTGTTGCGCATGAACTGAGAACACCGATCACAGCAATCCGTTCGGCTGGAGAAATTTTAGCGGATGACGACGATATTCCGTTAGATATTAAAAGAGAATTTCTAAACAACATCATTACAGAATCTGACCGTTTGAGCGAAATTATTAATGACATTCTTTATCTGGACAATCTTCAACACGGCGAAATTGCATTAAACATTCAGGAAAATAACATTATTGAAACGTATAAAAAGGCTTTAAATCCTATCCTACATTTGATTCAGCAGAAATTTATTCATGTAAGCGAAGTTGATTTATTAAAGCATTACCAGTTTGAATACGATGAAGCGAGATTTATCCAGTTGTTTCAGAATATTTTAGGAAATGCTTTGAAATTCACCGATGAACAGGGAATTATACAGACGAAACTTTCAGAAAAAGACGATAATTTGATCATTAAAATTTTCAATACGGGGAAAAATATTCCCGAAGAAGATCTGGAAATGATTTTCGATAAATTTTATCAGTCTAAAAATCAAAACATTATAAAACCTACCGGAAGTGGCCTTGGATTGGCGATTTCCAAACGAATCATCGAAGCCCACAACGGAACTATAAAAGCAGAAAACAGCGGATTGGGTGTGACGTTTACCATCATTTTGCCAAAGATCAAAATAGCAGATGATGACACGGAACCCGAAGGGTTTAACAGAAGTAGCCCTGGATGAAATCGAGGCATGTGATTCGGCGAAACCAAAGCTGATATTGGAAGCAACTAACATCCAAATTTTAATCTCAGCAGTTTGGTTAAGGATATTAAAGTAGCATCAAACCTGTGGATGAAAGAATCTGGATTATTTGATGAGTTCGAAGGATGGCAGGAAGGCTATGGAGCATTTACAATATCGGTGAGAGAAAAGGTAACTCTTATAAATTATATTAAGAATCAAAAAGAACATCACAAAAAAGAGACGTTCATGGAAGAATTTAAAAGGTTATTGAATGAGAACGGGATTAAATTTGAAGGTGAAATTATTTAAAATTCAACCCTGCCGGGTTGTTTTGATGCGAATGATGATTAATATTCCATAGGATTCACCTACGGCTATTAAAAGTAAACCCTTCGGGTTCCCCAACATAAAAAAACAATGAAGTTGAATCATAAAGAAAATACACAATGAAAAAGATCTTAATCGCCGACGACGAACACAAGATATTAATGTCTCTGGAATACAGTTTCCGGAAAATCGGTTACGAAGTTTTTATTGCCAGAGACGGAACAGAGGTTTTGGAGTTTTTAAAAACCATCGTTCCAGACGTGATTTTACTCGATATTATGATGCCCAATCTTGACGGCTACAGCACTTTAGAAGAAATTAAAAAGAATGAAAATTTAAACAATACTAAAGTTCTGTTCCTCAGTGCCAAAAACAATCCGAAAGATATTGAGAAAGGCCTGGAAATGGGAGCTGACGCGTACGTAACAAAGCCATATTCTATTAAAAAACTGATTTCTCAGATTGAGGAACTGTTGATTAATTAAACACGAATATCATAAATAAAAGTGCTCAAATGATTTAGTGCAATTCGTGAAAAAATTCGTGCAATTCGTGTTTTAAAAACAACAAATTATGAACACAGATAATTTATTTAAACAAAGCATAGAAAACAGAGAGCAGTTCTGGAAAGAACAGGCTCAGGAAATTTCGTGGTTTGATTTTCCAGAAACAATTATTTCAAAGGACGGATATGATTACACCCAATGGTTTGCGGACGGAAAACTCAACATGTCTTATCTCTGCATCGACAAACATATTGAAGACGGTTTTGGAGAAGAAACAGCGATTATCTACGATTCTCCCGTTACCAATCAGAAATTAAAATACACCTTTAATCAGGCTAAAAAAGAAATTTCAAAATTAGCTGGCGGATTGGTTTCTTTAGGCTTAAAAAAAGGCGATACCGCAGTCATTTATATGCCAATGATTCCTCAGACGCTTTTTGCGATGTTGGCCTGTGCGAGAATCGGCGTAATTCACAATGTGGTTTTCGGAGGTTTTGCACCTCATGAACTGGTTGTGAGAATCGATGACTGCAAGCCAAAAGCATTAATTACCGCCACTGCCGGAATTGAAATTGCCAAAAGAATTCCCTATTTGCCATTGGTTGAAAAAGCAATAGAACTGGCGCAGGATAAAGTCGAAAACATCATTGTTTTTAACAGAAGATTAATCGACAATCAGGATGAAATGTTTGAAGGCATCATCGATTACGAAGAGTTGGTTGAAAAGTCTGAGCCTGCAGATTGTGTTTCTGTGGAATCGAATCATCCGCTTTATCTTTTATATACTTCAGGAACTACCGGAAAACCAAAAGGAATCACGAGAGATACCGGCGGTTATGCAACTGCTTTGAAATTTTCCATGAAATATATCTATGGAATTGAACAGGGTGAAACGTTTTGGGCGGCTTCCGATTTTGGTTGGGCAGTCGGTCACAGTTACAGCGTTTACGGACCTTTAATCAACAGAAACACCACGATTATTTTCGAAGGAAAGCCAATTATGACTCCCGATGCAGGAACTTTTTGGAGAATTATTTCTGAGTATAAAGTTTCCGCAATGTTTACCGCTCCTACAGCCATCAGAGCGATTAAAAAAGAAGATCCGAATGGCGAACTGGTAAAAAAATATGATTTAAGCCATTTCAAAAAGCAGTTTTTGGCAGGCGAAAGATGCGATGTTGCAACTTTGGATTGGTTTGAAAAGTATATCGGTGTACCCGCCATCGACCATTGGTGGCAGACAGAATCAGGCTCGCCGATGTTAGGCTTACTCACTTTTGATAATAAATATAAAATTAAAAGAGCTTCCGCGGGAAAACCGATTCCAGGATATGATATCAAAATTTTTGATGAAAATGGATATGAAGTGGATGAGCATAAAGAAGGATATTTAGTTATCAAACTTCCGCTTCCTCCCGGAGCAATGCTGGGAATTTGGAATGATTACGAACGTTTTGAGAAAAGTTATTTATCTCAGTACAACGGTTATTATTTTTCAGGAGACGGTGCCATTAAAGATGAAGACGGATATATTTTCATCACAGGAAGAGTGGACGATGTCATCAACGTAGCCGGCCACCGACTTTCAACTTCGGAAATGGAAGAAATTGTTTCCTCGCATCCCGATGTTGCCGAATGCGCTGTTGTCGGAATTGATGATGAATTACGCGGACAGGTTCCTTTTGCAGCAGTCGTTTTAAAAAATGGCTCAGAAATTTCTGAAAAAGACGTTGAAAAGGAAATTGTTCTGAAAGTCAGAGAAAAAATCGGAGCAGTGGCTTTTCTAAAATCTGTGATGGTCGTAAAAAGACTTCCCAAAACCCGTTCAGGAAAGATTTTAAGAAAACTGATCAGAACGATTATAGATGGTAAAGAATTTCAGATTCCGTCGACGATTGATGATGAAATGATTATTGAGGAATTAAAGGAGAAGATTCTGCAGTACAGAAATTCGTAAAGTAAAGCATTATGACAGAAATTATCAAAGCAAATGCTGATGACAACAGGATTTTAACCGAGATTACAAAAAGATCAAAGGCTTACTGGGGATATTCGGATGAACAAATAAATGAATGGTCAGATTTGTTAACCATCACTTCAGAATATATCCAAAGCAATGAAGTTTATAAATTAGTTATCAACCAATCTGCTGTTGCTTATTATTCTTATTTCGAAATTGAAAATAACAGCGTGAGACTGGACAATCTTTTTGTTTTACCTGAAAATATGCGTAAAGGTTATGGTAAATTATTAATGAATGATTTCATCTTAAAAATAAAACAAAGCAAAAGATCAAGAATAATTCTTGACGCCGACCCAAATGCACAGAAATTTTATGAAAGTTTCGGATTTGTAAAATCAGGTCAGATAGAAACATCAATTAAAGACAGATTTTTACCAATCATGGAGCTCAATATTGATTAAATTGTTGAAAATTCATTTAAAATAGACACCACTTTGCTTATGTAAGTGAAACGGCTTCGTGAGACTAAATGCAGCATGAATAAAAAAAACTCTTTGACCTTCGTGTTCAAATTAAAACACAACAAAACAATTTAAATAAAAAAATTAAATAATAAATAATTCTAAAAAGAAAAAGTATGAGAAATTACGTGATAGAAGATTTACCGCACTACTTTGAAGAGTACAAAAAATCAATCAAAAACCCGAAAAAATTCTGGGATAAAGTGGCTGACCAAAATTTTGTATGGTACCAAAGATGGAGCAAAGTGGTAAAATATGATATGAATGAGGCAAAAATCACATGGTTTAAAGATGCTAAATTAAATATCACTAAAAACTGCCTCGACAGACACCTTTCCGTACGTGGCGAAAAAACAGCAATCATCTGGGAACCCAACGATCCGAAAGAAGAAGCTCAGCATATTTCCTACAACGAACTGTATGAAAGAGTCAACAAAACAGCCAATGTTTTGAAAGACATGGGCATCGAGAAAGGCGACAGAGTCTGCATCTATCTTCCGATGATTCCAGAATTGGCGGTTACAATGTTGGCCTGTGCGAAAATCGGAGCAGTACATTCAGTTATTTTCGCCGGATTTTCAGCTTCGGCAGTCGTTTCTAGAGTGAATGACTGCGGCGCAAAAATGCTGATCACTTCAGACGGAAGTTACAGAGGCAACAAAGTTTTAGATTTAAAATCAATCATCGACGAAGCCTTGGAAAAATGTCCTACCGTAGAAAAAACTCTGGTGGTCAAAAGAACCAACAACGAAATAAAAATAAAGGAAGGCAGAGATTTCTGGATGGCTGACCTGTACGAAAAAGCCTCTGCCGATTTCGTAACGATCATTATGGATGCCGAAGATCCTCTGTTTATTCTGTACACATCAGGTTCTACTGGAAAACCAAAAGGAATGCTTCACACATCGGCAGGTTACATGGTTTATTCAGCGTACACGTTTAAAAATGTTTTCAATTATCAGGAAAATGACATTTATTGGTGTACTGCAGATATCGGATGGATCACAGGGCACTCTTACATTTTATACGGACCACTTTTAAATGGTGCAACCACTGTTATTTTCGAAGGAGTTCCAACCTATCCTGAGCCTGACAGATTCTGGGAAGTTATTGAAAAGCATAAAGTCACTCAATTTTACACTGCACCAACCGCCATCCGTTCTTTGGCTAAAGAAAGCGCTGAGTGGGTTGATAAACATGATTTAAGCTCATTGAGAGTGATCGGATCTGTGGGAGAACCTATTAACGATGAAGCCTGGCATTGGTTCAACGATCACGTAGGAAGAAAAAAATGTCCGATCGTCGATACGTGGTGGCAGACTGAAACCGGCGGAATTATGATTTCTCCTATCCCATTTGTTACGCCGACCAAACCGACGTATGCTACACTTCCATTACCGGGAATTCAGCCGGTTCTGATGGATGACAAACGCAATGAAATCACAGGAAATCAGGTGACAGGAAATCTCTGCATCCGTTTTCCATGGCCGGGAATTGCGAGAACGATTTGGGGCGACCATCAAAGATATAAGGAAACTTATTTCTCAGCATTTCCAGGGAAATATTTCACGGGTGATGGTGCTTTGAGAGACGAAGTGGGTTATTACAGAATTACAGGCCGTGTGGACGATGTGGTAATTGTTTCCGGACATAATTTAGGAACCGCACCAATTGAAGACAGCATCAACGAACATCCAGCGGTTGCAGAATCTGCGATTGTTGGTTTCCCGCATGATATAAAAGGAAGTGCTTTGTATGGTTTCGTAATTTTAAAAGACAGTGGCGCCGGCCGTCAGAAAGAAAATCTGAAAAAAGAAATTAATCAACTGATCTCAGATCAGATCGGTCCAATTGCAAAGCTTGATAAAATTCAGTTTGTTTCCGGGCTGCCGAAAACACGTTCAGGAAAGATTATGCGAAGAATTTTGAGAAAGATTGCGGAAGGAGACTTCTCGAATTTCGGGGATACTTCTACTCTTCTTAATCCTGAAATTGTGGAGGAAATTAAAAACGAGAGAATTTAATTTTATTTAAATAATTTACAGCCTGTTTAATTTTTAGACAGGCTTTTTAATTTAAAATTTACTTGATGAAACTAATCTATTTATTAATCGGAATTTTTCTTTTGCAATCCTGCGGGAGAAAAAAACTTAATGAAGATGAAATTTTAGAAATCATACATTCAAATGAAAGTTATGAAAATATGAATCTTAAAAAGGATTTTTTAACGGGTAACGAATTTATAGATTCAACAACAGCTTTTAAAAAAATTCTTAATCAAGAAAATTTTAAACCTATCTATGAAGCTGATTTTAACAATGACGGTAAGAAAGACTATCTGTTAAATCTTGCTGATCCAAGGGCTTTAGATAACAATAACGTTGTCAAACCTCACATAAGCGAACACAATTATAATTCTGCACTGTTAATTAGTGGTAATAAAAGTTATCGACTTTTAAATCCGGGAAAAGGAAGAATCTATGAAGTTATTGCGTCGAAAATAATCCAGTTTAACAACCAACCTTTAATTAAACTGATCTCTTATCATCAAGGTTTTGATAATTCTTTTCATTTATTTGATATTGATACTTTGATGATTAAAAACAATGAATTGATGGAATATTATTCTGACAGTAAAAAGCATACAGTCGAAAAAATAATTTTCACCAAAAATGAACATTTTCCACCCGTAAGATTATACCAATTAACATTAACAAAAGATTCTTTAATTCTACATTCTGACCATTATAAAAATTTAAAAGGAAATTTTTCAGGTGACGGCTACTATAGTTTCGAAAAGATGGTGAACGGTCTTAATCAAGTTAATTTCATAAAAATAAATGAAAAATATCCATTTTCAAACGATGATTTTTCAGAGTCAACCGAAATTATTTTCGATAATGGAAAATCAAAAAAATTTTACGATTATAATGGAAAGAGATATTTGTTTCTAATGAATTTTTATGAAAAAATAGACACCCTCATAAGTAATCAAAAATGGACTGAAATAATACATTCGTCCAAACGAAATAATAGATAAAGTCTTAATATTTTTTAAATTATTATCGATAAAATAAAAAATTTAATATTTATTTAAATTTTTCACAATGATGTTAAAATATTTTGTACCTTTAAGTCAAATCCAAAACCAATTATTATGTCCACAATTATTACCGGTGTCTTCCAAAGACACAGCGACTATAAAAGACTCGAAATCGAGCTGGAAATGGCAGGTTTTGATAATGCAGACTACATCGTATATATCACAGACGAGCATCACCAATCTCCCTACATGACGAGCGTTCAGATCTCAGATCAGATTCAGGAGAACACTGTAAGGAAGGTTTTTGCTGAAAATTCTGTGCTGAAGACTTACCACTTTGAAAACATGAGCATCAGTGAGGCATCCTATTCCACCATAAAAAAGTATATAGATGCCAAAAACAAAACCGAGATTCACGCTACTCCAGATTTAAAGTTCAAAGGTGCCACTAACGGCATGGACTCTGAGGTGAAATTTTAAAAAAAAACTAATACTGAAATAAAACTGATAACCGGAATCCGCAGCTAAAAACTGCGGATTTTTTTTGCTCGTATAAATTGATAACTGCATTTATTTTTCGTATTTTCGTCTACGTAAAGCCTTCGCAAATGAGTTATGACCTGGAACAGGAGAATAAAGAAATTCTCGCAAGATATAAAGATCTGATTTCTAATACGTACCGTACTTTAGATGAAGAACACAACAAACTGATAAGAAAGGCTTTTGATATCGCTTTGGACGCTCACAAAGACCAAAGAAGAAAATCCGGAGAACCCTATATTTATCATCCTATCGCTGTGGCCAAAATTGTTGCCACAGAAATCGGTCTTGGAGCTACCTCCATTGCCTGCGCACTGCTGCACGATGTGATTGAAGATTCAGATTACACTTTTGAAGATCTGCAGAAAATATTCGGGTCGAAAATTGCCGAGATCGTAAATGGTCTTACCAAAATTTCGATCATGAACCATCAGAATATTTCGGTTCAGTCTGAAAATTACAGAAAACTGTTGCTCACACTTTCCGAAGATTTCAGAGTGATTCTGATCAAAATTGCAGACCGTCTTCACAACATGCGGACTCTTGAAAGTATGGCACCCGACAAGCAGAAGAAAATTGCTTCCGAAACGGTCTACATTTACGCTCCGATGGCGCACCGATTAGGATTATACTACATTAAATCTGAGCTTGAAGATCTCTCATTAAAGTACAATAATCCGGAAGTTTATAATGAAATCACTTCCAAACTCGAACTCGCCAAAGAATCGAGGGAAAAATATATTGAAGAGTTTAAAAACGAAGTTTCAGACCGTCTGCAGGATGAAGGTTTGAATTTCAGCATCAAAGGAAGGGCAAAAGCAATTTCTTCAATTTACAGGAAAATGCTTAAACAAGGCGTTTCCTTCGAGGAAGTTTATGATAATTATGCCATCAGAATTACCTACAAATCCGATGCAAAAAACGAGAAATTTCTTGCGTGGAAAATCTATTCAATCGTAACGGATGTTTACCATTCCAATCCATCAAGGATGAGAGACTGGATTACGCAGCCCCGTTCCACAGGGTACGAAAGTTTGCACCTAACCGTTTTGGGACCAGACAGAAAGTGGATTGAAGTACAGATCCGTTCTGAAAGAATGGATGACATTGCTGAAAAGGGTGTTGCAGCTCATTATAAATACAAAGAAGGCTATAAACAAAGCACTGAAGACCGTAATTTTGAAAAATGGGTTACAGAGATCAGGGATGTTCTGGAACAGCAGCAAAATCTTTCCACATCTGAACTTTTAGATAATATTAAACTTAATCTATATTCAAAAGAAGTCTTCGTATTTACTCCAAAGGGTGAAATTAAAATTCTTCCAACCAATGCTTCTGCTCTGGATTTTGCATTTTCGGTGCATTCAGATTTGGGAATGAAATGTTTGGGCGCGAAAATTAATGGTAAACTGGTTCCGATTTCCTACAAACTTCAAAATGGAGATCAGATTGATATTCTTTCTTCGCAAAACCAAAAACCAAAATCCGACTGGCTCGAATTTGTAGTTACATCTAAAGCTAAGTCTAAAATCAAAGGATTCCTTAATTCACAGAAAAACTCTTTGGTAGAAGAAGGTAAAGAAATACTGCAGAGAAAACTCCGTCATGCTAAAATCAATTTTAATGATGAAGAAGTCAACAAACTTCAGAAATTCTTTAATCTTAAAACTTCTCAGGAATTATTTTTAAAATTCCAAAGCAACGAACTTGATGTCAGCAGCTTAAGAAAGTATATTGAAAGTAAAAATGTTTTCAATAACCTGCTTTCAAGATTCAGAAAATCACCGACCAAGAACGTTCATTACGAGGAGCCGAAAGAGCAGAATCTCGACATGATCGTGTTTGGTAAAGATGAAGAGAAATTAAATTATTCTTATGCTAAATGCTGTACCGTAATTCCGGGAGATAAAATTTTTGGTTTTATCACCATTTCTGAAGGAATAAAAGTTCACAGCGACACCTGTCCGAATGCCATCAACCTCCGTGCACAGTACGATTACCGTGTGATTCCTGCCAAATGGGTGAATGAAGAAAGCTTTAAAAACAGAGTGAAAATTGAGATCGAAGGTCTCGACAGAATGGGTATGATCAACGATATTACCACCGTAATCAGTGGCGCAATGGGCATGGACATGAAAAGCATGTCGATAGAATCCAACGACGGAATTTTTACAGGAAACATCAATCTTGAGGTGAAACACACAGGACAGCTCGAAGAAACCTTTAAAAAACTCAAAAATATTAACGGGGTTTCGAGGGTGAGAAGACTGTAAAAGATGAAGTTAAGTGTTTATTTTAAGAAATTTTTTCAAAGCAGTCAATCCTCGGGAATTTTATTGATTTTCTGTGTTGCTGTGGCATTAACCATTGCAAATTCCCCGCTGGGAAAAGGTTTTCAGGATTTTCTGGATTTTGAAATGGGTTTTGACAAAATACATTTAAAATATTCTGTAAGCAGCTGGATCAATGATGGACTGATGGCCATTTTCTTTCTTCTGGTCGGACTTGAAATTAAAAGAGAGTTGATGGAAGGTGAACTTTCGTCTTTCAAAAACGCATCATTACCTGTGTTTGCAGCGATTGGAGGAATGCTGGTTCCTGCATTGATATTTGCCGGGCTAAATCCAGAAAATAAGTACAGCAACGGCTGGGGAATCCCGATGGCTACTGATATTGCATTTTCTTTAGCCGTAATTGCTCTTTTAGGTAAAAGAGTACCCGCGTCTCTCAAAATTTTTCTTGCAGCACTGGCAATTGTTGATGATTTGGGAGCTATTTTGGTGATTGCCATATTTTACACTGAACAAATTCACTGGATTTATCTTCTCCTGTCATTCGGGGTTACTGCAGCTTTATTTATTTTAAATTTTCTGAAAATTAAAAAATTTATTTTCTATCTCATTCCCGGAATATTTCTATGGTATTTTCTACATCATTCCGGAATTCACGCAACCATTGCAGGAGTGATTGTAGCATTAAGTATTTCGACCAATACATCTGAAACAAAAATTTCACCTTTAGAAAAGCTGGAACATTCGCTTCACATTCCGGTAGGTTTTTTCATAATGCCTCTCTTTGCTTTAACCAACACCAATATTGAATTTAAAAGCGGAATGACAGATGTTTTAACCAGTGGTTTAGGTGCAGGAATTATCGGTGGACTTGTTGTAGGAAAACTAATTGGAATTAATTTATTTTCTCTGATTGCGATTAAACTGAAAATCAGTTCGCTTCCTCAAAATTCCTCATGGAGTCAGATGACAGGTGTCGGTTTACTTGCAGGAATAGGATTCACAATGTCGATATTTATTGCACTGCTTTCATTTAAAAATGATGTGCAGATTCAGAATGAAGCCAAGTTTGCCGTCCTGATTGCTTCTGTCATTGCTGCAGTTTCAGGTGCTTTGGTCTTAAGAATAAGTCCTGCAAAAATCAAAGAAGATTTTCAGGATTAGTTTTTGGTAAGGCTCCACGTTCCTTTTGCACTTCCCATTTCCCACGTTCCGCTTTTGTTCTGCAGATTTCCATAAATAATAAAGCCCTGAGGCGATTTTACTGTCGTATTGAAAGAAGACCCGATAAGACTGGTCCAGTAAAAATCCGTTCCACCATTTGCACTTCGTGTCACTCCCGCGGAAGCATCTTTGGCAACATTCACTGTAAGGCTGCCGCTGAGATCGCCGGAATAAGTTCCCGTCCATTTTCCCATAAATTCTGAAGTGAAATTTCCCTGAGCTCTCTTTTCTTCAGCCTGATCGAGAATGTGCTCACAAGACTGCAGACTTATTAATGCACAGATTATAAATAATTTAATTGCCGGTTTTTTCATCAACGTTTTTCTTTGGTTTTAATTCTTCTTTAGCTGCCTCCTTTTCATCACTGTCAGAAACGGGTTCGAAAGTTGTTGAAATAACCGGGCTGTTTTCGTTTTTTAACTCATCAGCAAGTAATTTTTCTACCCTGAGTTTTCTCAATGCCATATTCAGTTCATTTCCAAAAAGCAGTAGATATACATTGACGTTAATCCATACCATTAAAAGGATCATACTTCCGATTGAACCGTATAAAACATTATATCTGGCAATATTTTTAACGTAAAGCGTAAAGAAATAAGTGGTAATGATGAATAAAACAGTGGTAAGAATAGCTCCCGGAACAGCCTGCCTGAAACGTACAATCTTCACAGTTCCCAACCAATAAAATAATGTTAAAAGCAAAAAGAAAAATACCGGAAATGAAACAAAACCAATAATTGCGGAAAGGTTTTTTGTCAGCCATGTAATATTATCGCTGGGCGTAAAAAGTTTCATTACAACTTCCACATAATAAACGCCGAAAAGAGCAAGGAAAACAATGGTTACAAAACCAATTGTGATAAAAAATGAAAGGATGAACTCCTTAACATCGGTCAGTTTTTCATCAGACTTTTCATTGAAGCCGCTGATAAGGGCGAAAGTTCCGTTGGTGGCAAAAATCAGGGCTATAAGAATGGTTAAATTGCTTATTCCCTTCATATTGGGAATAATATTATCTTCAATATAGGATCTTACATCTCCTTCAATATTGCTCGGGAAAATATTGTGCATCAACACCTCAAAAATATAAAACTGGAGTTTGTCGTAATGAGGCATGTATGGTAAAACCGAAAGCAGGAACAGTATAAACGGAAAGAGACTTAAGGTAAAGTTCCAGGAAATTCCGGCAGCTTTTCTGCCGATTCTGTCTTTGAAAACCCCTGCAAAATAGATCTGAAACATTTCCCAAAGAGAAATTCCCAGAACAGGTAGGTGAATATCTTCGAAAAATTTCTGAATCTTCAGGAAAACTTTGGGAGTTTTAATAGCCATTTTAGTCTAATCTTTTAAAATTGAAATTCCGTCAGTCAGAATTTCAAATTGCAAAATATTTTCAAATCTTGTAAAAGTAAACAATTAAAATGATTTTCAAAAATCAAGCCTTTCCCAAGTCTGATTCAAAATAAATATCTTTGCAGTCTAAAAATCTAAAAATGCGTATTTCACTCCTCTGCATCGGTAAAACGGATGACAAAGAAATCAACTCTCTTATTCAGTATTACCTAACCCGGCTTCCGAGACACTGGAATTTTGAAGTTACTGAAATTCCCGACGTGAGAAACGCAAAAAATTTAACGCCGGAACTTTTAAAAAAGGAGGAATCTAAATTATTTTTAAATCAAATCGATAAAACTGATCTGGTTATACTTTTAGACGAAAAGGGAAAGCAGTTTACCAGCCGTGAATTTGCTCAGAAAATAGATGTCTGGATGAATTCTTCGGTAAAAAAAATACATATTCTGATCGGCGGAGCTTATGGTTTTTCAGATGAAATCTACAGCAGAGCCAACGAAAAAATGTCACTATCTAAAATGACATTTACTCATCAAATGATTCGGTTATTTATTGTTGAACAGATTTACCGTGCAGATCAGATTCTTCAGGGTAAACCTTATCACAACGATTAAATTAAACTTTCAGGTTGATCTGTCTTTTGGCTTCTCCCACCACGAATGCAACAGAATTGGCAATATTAAAACTTCTTATAAGCTTAGACATCGGAATGGTTAAATGATTTTCAAAACGGTCTAAAACATCTTTGGCCAAACCCTTACTTTCTTTCCCGAAAACGAGCCAGTCGCCATCCTGAAAATCTATTTCAAGATAAGATTTTTCAGCATGGGAACTCATCAGAAATACTCTGGACAGATCCGGGATATTTTTCATCCACTCATCAACATTTTCGTATTCGGTAACGTCCAGATGCACCCAGTAATCGAGGCCCGAACGTTTGAGATTTTTATCATCGATCAGAAATCCCAAAGGATGAATAAGGTGTAATCTGCTTTCGGTTCCTACGCAAAGTCTTCCTATATTTCCTGTATTGTTGGGTATTTCAGGTTCTACGAGAACGATATTTAACATGAATGGATAAAATTTTTGAAAATAAATCAGAGTTTTACTGAGTTTTTTTGATGCATTTTACTGCGTAGTCAGGCAGAAGAGATTTCTCGTGTCCCAGTGCTATGGCTTTGTCTAAGTTTTCGCAGGCTTCTTTTGGTTTTGCTGTTTCAAAAAGAATTGCAGCTTTTGTGACGTAGGACTGAGAAAATTTTGAATCTATTGAAATCGATTTGTTGACATCTGCCAAAGCTTCTTTATATTTTTTCATCTGAACATAGACCTCTGCCCTTCCGTTGTACAGAAGAGATTCCGGCCGCTCAGCAAGAAGTTTATTGTAGTCGGCAAGCGAACCTTCAAGATCTCCCGAACGTCTTTTTAAAGTGGCTAAGCCTGTCTTTGCAAATAAATTGTCCGGTGCAAAAGTAAGGATGTAATTGAGGTCTTTCAGGGCAAGATCTTTTTTGCCCATATTGTCATACACTTTAGACCTCAAAAGATAAAGATTAGCATTCTGTTCTTCCACTTTAAGTCCGGAATTGATGTATTCCAACGCTTTCGGTCGGCTGCCTTTGGTGTTGTGAAGTGCGGCAAGGTTTTCATACACAGAAACTGAAAGAGGATTAGTAATTAAAGCAGATTCGAAAGATTTGAATGCTGCGGATGTTTTCCCTAATCTTCGCTGTGCCGTCCCCAGGTGAACGTAATAATCGGATTTAAATTTCTGTATCAGTTCTTTATCTGCAAGAATCTGATATTGTTTTTCTGCACATACATAATCATTTTTGCGCATACATTCTTCTGCCAGTTTTTTATCCTGAGCATCGATGCAGGTCATTGAAAATAATGCTGCACCTAAAAAAAATAGTTTTGTCTTCATTGAGATATGGTTTGTCTGTTGATCACTTTTTTTGCGAGTAAAGCAAATACCACTCCCACCAAAGATCCTGCAAACGCCCCAACCAAAATATCTCCCGGGAAATGTACGCCTAAATAAATTCTGCTGTATGATACGACTGCTGCCCAAAAGAAAACGAAATATGGCAGCCATTTGATTTTTTTTCCTAATAAAACACTCAGATAAGATGCTAAAAAGAAGGTGTTGGATGCATGTGCAGAATAAAATCCGTGCTCTCCGCCACATTTTACAATTCTCATCAAGCCCTGTAAAGATGGGTCATGACAAGGTCTCAGTCTTTGAATACCGTGTTTGAAAACACCGGCCATCTGATCTGAAACCGTAGTTCCCAAGGCTACAAAAATGAGTATGAATATGAAAGATTTAAGTTTAAAATTTTTGTAAAGAAAATAACAGAAAATCGCGTAAAGCGGTATCCAGATAAAGGTTTTAGAAATCAAAATCCAGAACTGGTCAAAAGGCTGACTTCCGAGCGTATTCAGATATAGAAATATCTCTTTGTCTTCTAAAACAATCTCTTCCATTATCTGCTTACAGGTCCTTCGTAAGTATCATCTTCAGAAGGTTTTATTACAGGTTTATTGTCAGTGAGTTCTTTCGGTGATGTACTGTTGAAATCATCATCCATATTGTTCAGAGGATTATATTCTTTGGCGGCATCTTTAATTTTATCAATTTCTTTCTTGATGTCTGAAACAGGATTATCAGCCTCTTTCATAATTTCTGTTTTGATGTCATCTACTGCACCACGCATTTTTCTTACGCCTGCACCCAGATCACGGGCGATAGACGGAAGTTTATCCGGGCCGAATAAAACCACGATGGCCAGAACGATGAGAGCCATTTCTCCAAAACTTAATTCCATTCTGTAAAAATACAAAAGATTCAATATAAATCTTAAGTTTAGGTATAATTTTAAAAATATTTTAAGATTTCTTTTTTTCGAATGCGTAATAGGTAATTACGACACTTACAGACATCATGATGAATGCCAGAAAAAACGGAGCACCCGGAAATCTGAATTCTGCATTTCTCTCACTGAATTTATAGAAGAGATAAGTCATTAAAGGTGGTCCTATTGCCGCTGTGATACTCATTAAACCCGTTAAAGCACCTTGCAATTCGCCTTGCTCTTTTGCATCAACATTTTTGGAAATGACAGACTGTAAAGCCGGGCCACAAATTCCTCCTAAACAGTAAGGAATCAAAATCACAAACATCATCCATCCTTCTGTAGCGAATGAAAAGAAAAGCATTCCTACTGCATAAAAAGCAAGTCCGAGATAAATACTTTTGTATTCACCCAATTTGGGAGTTGTATATCTTATCAAAACTCCTTGTACCAAAGCTACTAGAACCCCGACGACAGCCAGCGAAAAGCCAACCATTGCTGTGCTCCATTTGAATTCGCTTTGTGTGAAATAAGTCCAGTTGGTCTGCACGGCATGACCTGCAATGTAAATTAAAAAAAGACTGAGAACCAAACCGGAAAGTTCACGGTGTTTTAATAAAAATTTTAACGAGCCAATCGGATTAGCACGCTTCCAGTCAAACTCACGTCTTTTGTCTTTATCTAAACTTTCAGGAAGAATAAAATATCCGTAGAGAAAATTAACCAAACATAAAACTGCTGCTGCATAAAAGGGAACTCTCGGTCCGAAATGCCCTAAAACACCTCCAAATAAAGGTCCGATGATAAAGCCTAATCCAAAAGCAGCCCCGATCATCCCAAAGTTTTTTGCACGGTCTGTGTCTGTAGATATATCGGCAATGTAAGCACTCGCCGTGGTAAAGCTCGCTCCTGTAATTCCGGCAATCACCCTTCCGACAAACAAAAGCCAGATGGTAGGCGCCAAAGCAAGGAAAACGTAATCAACGGCAAAACCAAACAAAGAAATCAGAATTACTGGTCTTCGTCCGTATTTATCACTTAAATTTCCAATAACAGGCGAAAAGATGAATTGGGTAAATGCATACGCAAAGCCCAACCAGCCACCGTATTTTGCGGCTTCATTTACACTTCCATGGATGAGTTCTTCAATAAGTTTTGGTATCACGGGGAGAATGATTCCTATCCCGATTACATCGATTAAAAGTGTGATAAAGATAAAGCCGATGGCTGCGCTTTTCCTTGATTTTTCCATACCTGCAAAATTACTGAAAACTGAAAATGTGCGGTGTTTAATTTTGCATTTAGATTCAATTTAAATAAAAAAAAGACTGCCTTTAAAAAAAGACAGTCTGTATAACTTAATTGTAGTTAAATTTATTTTGAAGTCAATACTTCTTTATCAGAAGTAGATTTTCCTTTTACATCTTCTTCCTTACCTGTTTTCAGGAAGTCGTAAGCGATTGCTGATGCAATGAATACTGATGAGTAAGCACCGAAACCGATACCGATCAACAAGGCAAACATGAATCCTTTAAGGTTATCTCCACCAAAGATGAAGATCGCAAGAATTACCAATAATACAGTGAAAGTTGTATTGAACGTTCTACCTAAAGTACTTGAGATAGAGTCATCAAACAAACCTGCCAATGTAACTGATTTTTTCTCTCTTAAATATTCCCTGATTCTGTCGAAGATAATTACCGTATCGTTGATTGAATAACCCAATACTGTAAGAATTGCTGCAACAAAATCCTGATTGATTTCCATGTTGAAAGGCATAATATTGTGAAGCAATGAATACGCTCCCAAAATAATTACCGCATCGTGGAAAAGGGCAACAACTGCTCCCAAAGAGAACTGCCACTTTCTGAATCTGATTAAAATATAAATAAAGATACCTGCCAATGCAGCAACAACTGCTAAAATACCGTGTGTTTTGATATCGTCAGCTACAGTAGGCCCTACTTTTTCTGATGAAACAATTCCTGCGTGATCTTTATCTGCAGATTTGAATTCTTCTAAAGTAAGGTTAGCAGGAAGATTTGCTTTTAAACCTTCATATAATTTATTTTCCACAGTCTGATCTGCTTTCAGAGATTCGTCTTCGAAAAGATAATCTGTAGAAATTTTCAACTGTCTGTCGTTACCGAAAGTTTTTGCCTCAACAGAAGAATTTTTCCCGTCTTCAGTTTTGAAAAGTTTCACTAAACTTTCTTCAGCATCTTCAGCACTCACGTTTTTATCAAATCTTACCACATAATTTCTACCTCCAGTAAAGTCGATTCCGTATTTAAAACCGTTGGTAAAGATTGAAACTAAGCTGACAATTGTTAAAATAACTGAAACTGAATAAGCAATTTTTCTCTTTCCAATAAAGTCAATCCACGTATTTCTGAATAGATTTTTCGTAGGAGCCGTCCAAACTGAAAGTCCTTTCCCTTTTTCAAGTCTTGAGAAAATCATTACTCTTGATAATGCTACCGACGTGAATAAAGTCATGATGATACCAATACCTAAAGTGATCGCAAATCCTTTGATAGGACCCGTTCCGAAGAAGAATAAAACTGCTGCCGTAAGTAAAGTGGTAAGGTGACCATCGATAATTGCGTTTAATGCATGTTTAAATCCGTCTTTATAGGCCTGAAGAATACCTTTTCCGGCGAAAAGTTCTTCTTTCGTTCTTTCATAAATAATTACGTTCGTATCCACGGCCATCGCCATAGTAAGTACCATACCTGCGATACCTGGAAGCGTTAACGTGAAGTCACCGGAATCCATAATTCCGAAAATGTAGAATAAGTTGATGATCATCGCGATAACCGCATAAACACCAGCTCCACCGTAATAGAAAATAATATAAACGATGATAATAAGGAATGCAATTCCAAAAGACATCATCCCCGCATCAATAGATTCCTGACCCAATGAAGGACCAACAACCGTATCCTGAACCACTTTCGCACCTGCAGGAAGTTTACCTGCTCCCAAAACGTCAACCAATTCTTTGGCTTCTTCCTGAGAGAAGTTTCCTGAGATCTGAGTTCTACCGTTTGGAATAGCATTTACAACATTTGGTGCTGTATATACATTTCCGTCAAGCGTTACTGCTACCGGTCTTCCAACGTTTTTCTCGGTTAAAGTTTTCCATTCTTTAGCACCTTTAGAATCCATCTGCATATCTACTACTACTCTTCCAAGATCATCGTAGCTGATTTTTGCTGTTTCCACTGCTCCGTCTACCGGTGCTTTCTGGTTAATATTTCCTCTGATAGCATAAAGCACAAGATCATCCGGAGATGTAGCTTCAGGCTTATATCCCCAAAGGAACTGAGTATATTTAAGGTTGGCAGGTCTTAAAGACTGCGCCACTTTGCTTCTTAAAATTTTGTTTACAGTCGCAGTATCAGAAATTTTGATGTTTCCCACTCCGTTAGACTGAAGTTTTTCGAACTGTAAAAGTTTCATTAAATCGGTTTTCTTAGAAATCCCGATAGAATCACCTTTAGCAGAGATCATTGTGCTTAATGACTGGAAATAAGGAACAACTTCCTGAGCCTGCTGCACTTCCCAAAACTGAAGCTTTGCAGAAGTCTGAAGCATTTTCTTCACTTTATCTCTGTCTTTCATACCTGGCATTTCAACAGAAATTCTGGCTGTACCAGGCACTCTCTGAACGTTTGGCTGAATAGCACCAACCTTATCAATTCTCGTTCTGATTACCTCAAAAGCGGCATCTACAGAAAGATCAATTCTCTTTTTTACGATGCTTTTTACCTGATCGTCTGTAGTATTGTGCTTGATTTCCTGAAGATTTGTATTTCCGAAAATTTCTGCGTCTGCAAGTTTCAGATTTGCGCCTCTTGCTTTGTTTACAGCCTCAAACTGATCAAAAAAGTTGTCGATGTAAGATTTTGTAGAGTTTTTCTGCGCTTCATCTGTCTTGTTCAAAGCTTCGATCAGCACAGCATTTGTAGAATAGTTGGTTAAATCATTTACCAGATCTCTCTGATTGATTTCCAAAAGAACGTTGATCCCACCTTTAAGGTCGAGACCCAATTTCATCTCCTTGTCTTTGGCTTTAGCGTACGTAAGCTCTGTGTAACCAAGATTCAGAGTCTGCTCTTTCAGTCTCTTGATTTCCTTCTCGTTCCCATTCGCAGCTTCGATCTGCGATTCAATTTTACTGGCGTACCAGGTTGGTATTAGCTCATTTAAGCAAATCAACCCGAGGACAATAGCAATAATTGTAATAAGTCCTTTTCCTTGCATTTTATTGTAACTACGTTAAATTAAGTCGGCAAATATAACAATTTAATTGTATTTTTTTTGACTTTTTAACAACAGAAATCGTTTATTTTCAGATAAATTGACAGTATTCTGAGCCTCTTAAAAATACTTTCTATATTATTTTCTTTAAATAATTCAAATGGTACAGATTTTTCATCAATAATTTAACACACTAAAATCCAAATTATTATGAAAAAACTACTTTTTGCGGCGGGCATTATTTGTTTGTCACTTATATCTGCACAAAGTATCACTTTGCAGGAGTTTGCTACAGGTTTCACTGCCCCTGTGGAGATTGTAAATGCTAATGACACCAGGCTGTTTGTCGTTCAGCAGGATGGTATCATCAAAATACTTCAACCTAATGGAGTTACAAACGGTACGAACTTTCTCAATATCGGTTCGAAAATCACTTATGGTGGTGAGCGGGGACTTTTGGGACTCGCCTTTCACCCGCAGTATGCCACCAACGGTTTTTTCTTTGTTTTTTACAATGATACTGCCGGTAATCTTACTGTTGCGAGATACACGGTAAGTTCAAATCCGGATGTTGCAAATGCCTCGACAGAGAAAATTATAATCAGTATTCCAAAACCTTTTGATAATCATAATGGTGGAAGCATTCACTTTGCTCCGGATGGATACCTTTGGGTTGTAACAGGCGATGGCGGTAGTGGCGGCGACCCGAATAATAATGCCCAGAATAAGAATTCGTTACTGGGAAAAATGTTGAGATTAGACATTAATTCAACGGGGCCATACAATATTCCTCCGGGAAATCCTTTTGTTGGAATTGATGGTGCAGATGAAGTCTGGTCTTACGGATTGAGAAATGCATGGAAATTCTCATTTGATCTGACCACGGGAAATGCGATGATTGCCGATGTTGGACAGGGTGTTTTCGAAGAAATAAATTCGATGCCGATTACCCAGGCGGGAATCAATTATGGCTGGAGATGTTATGAAGGTAATGGTAATTTCAACACTGGAGGATGCGACCCACAGAGTTCAATGACTTTCCCGGTTGCTGTCTATGATCATACAGGCGGAAAATGCTCTATTACTGGAGGATATGTCTACCGCGGAACTGCCAATCCTGCATTGCAGGGAAAATACTTTTTTGCAGATTACTGCTCTACTCAAATTGGAATGCTGAATTCTGATAATTCTATCACATGGACGCCAGCTTTTACAGGAAATAATTTTTCAACATTCGGGCAGGATTCACAAAAAGAGCTTTACGTAGCTGCGGTAACCAGCGGAAAAATTTTTAAAATACAGTCAGGAACTTTAGCAACGGATGAAAATATGTTATATGATGAAGGAATTAAAGTTTATCCGAATCCTGCATCAGAAAGGATATTTGTAAACGCCTATAATCTTCAGAATATGAGTGCCGAACTGATGAGCAGCGAAGGAATAAAAGTTTTGGAACAGAAAGTTATCGACCACGAAAATGGGATCGACATTTCAGGAATTCCTGCGGGAGTTTATTATTTAATCTTGAAAAATGGCGATTTGAAATCTCACAGTCAGAGAATCATCATTAAATAAAATGAATGTAAAAAGCGATTCTTTCAGGAATCGCTTTTTATTTATATCGTCATTGAAAAAATTCTTGTTTCAGGTTTGTTTCTCATCATTCTGAGATCAAAAACCATCGCAACATTTCTTGTGAAAGCACGGCCTTTTTCAGTTATTTTCACTCTGGTGTCGTATACTTCAACCAAACCGTCATTCTGCATTTCAGAAAGCATATGCAGCGAATTTTTGAGTTCTGGGAAAGAATTCGTGTCGGTAAATTCAGTTTCGAGCTGACACATTAAATTTAAAATATGACGCCTCACCGAAAGATCCTCCTGATTCAGAATATGGCCTTTCACCACCGGAATTTCACCTTCCCCGACCATTTTCTGATACTCTTCCACTGTCTTTACATTCTGGGCAAAGGCATACCACGAATCTGAAATGGCAGACATCCCCAAACCAACCATCAGAAGTGTTTTGCTTGAAGTATAACCCATGAAATTCCTGTGAAGCTTACCCTGTTTCATCGACTGATAGAGATCGTCGTGTTCCAGAGCAAAATGATCCATTCCAACTTCGATGTAGCCTAAATCTTCAAGTAATTTTTTCCCATTTTCATACAGACGTCTTTTCTCATCACCGCTCGGTAGGTCATTTTCGTCAAAACCTCTCTGGCCCACACCTTTTATCCATGGCACATGTGCGTAGGAATAAAAAGCAAGTCTGTCCGGTTTCAGTTCCATTGTTTTACGGATGGTATTTTCCATCACTTCCCAGTTTTGATGCGGAAGACCGAACACCAAATCATGACTTATTCCACGATAACCAATTTCCCTTGCAAATTCTGTTACTTCTTTTACTTTTTCGTAGGACTGAATTCTATTGATGGCTTTTTGTACCTTCGGATCATAATCCTGAACACCAAAGCTCACTCTTCTGAAACCGAGATCGTACAAAGTCTGCAAATGCTCGCGTGTTGTATTATTCGGATGACCTTCAAAAGAAAACTCAGGATCTTCGGCAATCTCTACAGTTTCAAATATACCCTGAAGCATCGTTTTCAGATTTGCCGGAGAAAAAAATGTAGGAGTTCCGCCACCCAGGTGAAGTTCTTTAAGTTTTGGTTTTTCACTGAAAAGTTTTAAATACAAATTCCATTCTTTTAAAACCGATTCCAGATACGGAATTTCAACGCTGTGCTGCTTTGTAATCCTCTTGTGGCAGGCACAAAATGTACATAAAGCCTCACAAAAAGGAAGGTGAATGTAAATGGAAATCCCTTCTTCAGAATTGGATTCGTTAAAAGATCTGATCACCGTTTCCTTATACGTTTCCGGCGAAAAACTGCTCTCATCCCAATAAGGAACGGTAGGATAAGAAGTATAACGGGGTCCGGGAATATTATATTTATCGACTAAAGAATTCATGTAAAAAAAATTTGCACACCTGTCATCAAAACAGATATGCAAAATTACTCATTAATGCCGATATACAAAGAATGACAGTTGTTAGCCTTTCACCGAAATCTTATTTTGTAATCAGTCTAAATACTTCTTCGGCGAATTTTTCTCCCAAATCCAGATATCCTGCGCTGTTATAATGCCAGGTATCGCTGTATAGATATTTTTTTGTGGAACGAACAATGGCTGCTTTTTTATCAGTTTTTACAAATTTTTCTTGAGCTTCCTGAATGATTTCACCAAAAGCCCAAACTTTGCCATTTTCATTTTTCCCAGAGTCTGAAATTTTTCCAATCACAACAGCAATGTCATCTTTTCGCAACGAAGCGCGCATCAAATTCATAAGATCGTGAAGGTGACCGTAATATTTTTCTGCAACCTCTTTGGAAAGACCTCCGTCACTTTCGCCTTGCATCCACAAAATTCCTGAAGAAATGATCTCATCTTTTTTACCATCTTTATCAATATCCGATTCTTCCAAAGCCAAACTCAGCGTTTTTAGAAAATGATCGTACTGATTAATTCCATTCCTACCATTGAAATCTGCGTCCCAACACCCAAAATTTCCTGCTGCAAGACTGTCGATGGAAGTCCCTTCCCTGGCATACTTTACCAGTGCGATTTTATCATTTGGGAAAAGTTCTTTCATCTTTTTCGCAAAAGTAAGTTCTAAACCAAATCTGTCTGAAAGTAAATTGGTTTTTCCATCTGATATAAATCCTGTTCCGTGGCCGGGTTTCAGGACTTCCCATTTTCCCAGACCTCCATTTATTTCACCATCAGGAACCGAATTTCCATGAAAAATATAAACGTCTTTGAAAGTTTTTAAATCGTTCGGTAAATCTTTATTGTAACCGAAACCGTTCATATTAGATTGACCTGCCAAAACAAAAACCCTGATTTTTTGAGCCTGAAAAACGGTGGGAATTATTAAAAGAAGAAATATTTTGAGTCTGCCCATTGAAATTTAATTGAATGAAAAATTTAGCATTGATTTCACTTTGCGAAAATCTGAAATGATTGTTTCTTCTGGATTGGATTTTTGTGAAAAAATAAAAATCTCCCGATCACATTAATATTATTTAAACATTTTAAAATTTAAGCTTCATTAAAGAAATTTTATCTTTTCCCGCGAAAACAACTGTATTTTGATCTACCCATTTGCAGACAAAAAAACCTTTTTCATCTGAAATCTTCTTCCATGTTTTTCCGAAGTCTGATGAATATGAAATATGCTGATCACCAACGGAAATAATTTCTTTTCCTTTTGAATTGGGTTTAATTTTCACACAGGTGGTGTAGCCTGCGTTGTTTCCTGAAGCCTGAATCTGCCATGTTTTCCCTGCATCGGGGGAGGTCGCAATGTTGTTGATGTTTTCATTTTGTTTTGTGTAATCTCCTCCGACAGCAATGCCAAATTTATCTCCTGCAAAATCTATTGAGTAAATCCCCTGAGAAGAAATCCCCTGAACAAAAGGTGTTTCGAAGGCTTCCAGTTTATCGTTTTTGAGATTTAATCTTAAAACTCTTGATGAATTTCCGCCTGTTGCTACCCAAAGAAAATTTTCCCCACCCGAAATGTTGGTATTGCTCGATGCAAAAGCCGCTTCGCCAGTCTTCATCTTCAGGTGCGGATATTTTTTAGTCATAAATTTTCCTTTTACCATTTTAAAATCCATCAGCTTTAAATTTAAATCTTCCGAAGGATCTGAAAATGCATAGAACTTATTCTTATGAAAATACAAAGCATCGTAAAATGCAGTTTTGGCTGTGTCCTTATAAACAACCTGGTACTTCAGCGATTTTTTATCGATTTTAAAAAACTGAGCCGGACTTTCAATATTAATCGTGTAAAACGAATTCTGATCCTGCGCTAAAGTCCGGAACTGAAGTTGTTTTTCTGAAAGGGCAATCTGCTTTTTATTTGCAGGATTTTTCAGATCTACAAAACCAAATTTAGACTCAGTTCCGCTGTACCAGATTTTACCGTCGTAGATTTCCAGCGCTCTGATGCTGATCTCATCGGTTAATATGTTTTCAAAACTTTCGATCTTCTGAGCAGATGAGAACAGAGAAACCGTGAGGAACGTTGTGGTAATTAATTTTTTCATAATACTCAAATTTAGTCAAAAAAAAATTCCGCACTAGGCGGAATTTAAAATTTATTTTTTATTGTCAATATCGATGTCTACATCTTCCAAAGGTTTTTGTTCAGCTTTAAAAGTTTCGCCATAACCGCCATTCTGCAGTTTTGAATTTCTTTTACTATAAAGGAAGTAAATAATAAAACCAATGATCAACCATCCGAAAGAATACATCTGTGCTTCTTTGCTAAGGTTAAAAATAAGGTAAACGTTGATCGCGATTCCCAAACAAGCAATTACAGGCAGTGCAGGAACTTTGAAGCTTCTTACCATATTAGGTTCTTTCACTCTCAAAACCCAAACCGCTACACAAACCATTGTGAATGCGAATAAAGTTCCGAAGCTCGTCATGTGTGCCAGGTCGTTGATTGGAGTAAGTGATGCAACGATTGCAATCACAGTCCCCAAAATCATCAGGTTTTTTCTTGGCACTCCTGAAACAGGATTTACTTTAGAAAAAGTAGCAGGGATAAGACCATCCTTAGACATTCCAAGAAAGATTCTTGACTGTCCCATGATCATTACCATCAATACAGAAATCAAACCTACTGTAGCAGCGATGGTGATGATGTAACCAGCCCATGCCTGACCAGCAATATCGAATGCATAAGCCACAGGTGCTTTAATCGCATCAGGATATTTCCCTAAAGGATTGAAATCTGAGTAATGCATCATTCCCGTAAGAACAAGTGATACCAAAATATATAATACAGTACAGATAATCAGTGAAGTGATAATGGCAAACGGTACATCTTTTTTAGGATTAATCGCTTCCCCAGCCTGCGTAGAAACTGCATCAAACCCAACGTATGCAAAGAAAATTGCAGATGCTCCCGCAACAATTCCGGCAACGCCGTAGGCATTGTGGGTAACTCCGTTTTCAGTGATGGTTGTAGCATCAGGAATAAATGGTGTCCAGTTTTCAACATTGATGAAAAACAATCCGGCTATGATTACAAAGATAATTGCAGAAACCTTTAGAATTACAATAAAGTTGTTTGCTTTTGCAGCTCCTTTTGTTCCTCTTAATAAAATCCAGATTACAAAAAGAACGATTGCTAAAGCCGGAAGATTTAAGAAAAGTTTAAAATTTGCAATCTCTGGTGCAGCGTTGAAATTAGCAATAGTCTCCTTAAAACCTAATAATTTGTCTGCAGGCAGTTTTCCTTCCGCAATCTGTTTTGTAGCTTCACCGAACGCTTTGTGAGCAGTTCCGGGATCGGTAGTCATCCAGTAAGGTAAATGAAGGCCAAACATTTTCAGTAATTTTCCGAAATATCCTGACCATGATACGGCTACCGTCATAGATCCCATGGCATATTCGAGGATCAGTCCCCAGCCGATGATCCATGCAAAAATTTCTCCTACAGTTCCGTAAGCATAAGCGTAAGCAGAACCTTCAACAGGAAGAATAGATGCGAATTCCGCGTAACATAAAGCAGCAAAAACGCAGGCAATACCTGCAATAACGAACGATAGTGCTAAGGCTGGTCCGGCATTGTAGTAAGCACCGGTACCTGTAAGTACGAAAATACCTCCTCCGATAATAGCTCCGATTCCGATGGCAGTAAGGCTCCATTTCCCCAAGACACGCTTGAGCTCGCTCTTCTGAATATCAGCTTCATAAGCACTCATTGGCTTTTTAGCCCAAATTTTAGACATATAATTTAATTTAATTAAAGATTTACGAAAGTATAAAAAATTTAGAGAAATTAACGTTTGTTGCTAATTTTTAGAACAAAAACTTTAATTATCAACCATAAAAAATTGATTTTCACAAGTTTTAAAAATATTTCAACGAATATTTTTTTTGCGTATTTTTGAAGCGATGAATTTCTACGAGCTCTTTCTAAAACCTTATGAGACCTACACTTACGGACAGATTGTATTGGAATCTATTGCCTGTATTTTAGGAATTGTGAGTGTCTACCTATCGGTTAAAAAAAATATATGGCTCTACCCTACGGGAATTATCTCCACAGTCATTTACGTCTACATTCTTTTTAATTTTGGTCTTTTGGGTGACTGCCTCATCAATGTTTATTATACAGTAATGAGTATTTACGGGTGGATTTTATGGTCTAAAAATTCGGATGACCATATCCACGTGGTTGTTCAGAAGGCTACAAAAAGAGATTGGTTGTACAGCGTTATTCTGTTTGCTGTAAGTATGCTGTTGGTTACAGCTGTTTATTATTACAAACCTTTGATAGATAATAATTTCTCTTCTGACGGAATACGTTTTGGTCTTTACCATCTTGACTGGGGCAACTGGCTTGACGTTGTAACAACTTCAGTATTCCTAATTGGAATGTGGCTGATGGCAAAAAGACGCGTCGAAAGCTGGTATTTTTGGATTCTCGGAGATCTCATCTGCATTCCCATGATGCTCTATAAGGAGCTGGGAATTACTTCGGTGCAATATTTGGTATTTACCTTCATGGCAATCAACGGACTGATTGCCTGGAATAAAAGTTTAAAACAGTAAAATTTAAATACGATGAAAAATTTAATAAAAATTTCGCTAAGCGTCTTCGCTTTTATAAGTTTGAGTTCATGTACAGTGTACAGCGACCAGGGTGCCGGATATGGTGATCCTTATATGAATAACGGGGCTTATTATGCGCCGGGAAATTACTACGGAGACGGAGGATATTGGGGTAATGACGGATATTATTACAGAAATGATATTCATTATTATTATGATCAGGGAAGACCATACTATTTCTATGGAAATAACAGACAGAAGGTTTATGTAGAAAGAAATGCAGCTCCGAATACCGGGACGAGATCTGGAAATTACGGTTTCAACAATCCTAACTCCAATACAAATAATAATCCACGACAAAATACCGGAGGCTTCAGAAATAATCGGCAAAACCAGCAGTCGCAGCCAAGAAATAATGGTGGATTCAGAAACAACAGACAACCGCAGCAGAATCAGCAGACACAGCCGAGAAACAATGGCGGTTTCAGAAACAACACGACAACTCCTGCTCCGAATACCAATACGAATCAGAATTCAGGAGGATTCAGAAACGGAACGGACAGTAACCGACAGAATTCGACTCCGAACAACGGAAGTACAAACGGAAACGGATTCAGACGATAATAATTCTAAATAAAAAGCGAACGGTCTTTGGCCGTTCGCTTTTTGTTTTATTATGCGTAATTTTGCAGGCTATCTGAGACTAAAATAATCACGATGAAATTTTACAAATATCAGGGGACAGGAAACGACTTTATTATGCTCGACAACCGTTCGGGAGAATGGAATAATCTTTCTACAGCTGCGATTACCAAACTCTGTGACCGCCGTTTTGGGATTGGTGCAGATGGTTTAATAAAAATTAATACTGCAGAAGATGTAGATTTTGAAGTTGATTATTACAACTCTGACGGATCAAAAAGTTTTTGTGGAAATGGAGCACGTTGCTCAGTGGCATTTGCCCATTTTTTAGGAATATTTAATGATTCTAAAACTGTTTTTACTGCTATCGATGGTATTCACGAAGCTGAAATTAGCGGAGAAATTGTTAAACTGAAAATGAGCGATGTAAAAACGATTTCAAAAGACGGTAATGATTCGGTTTTAAATACCGGTTCACCCCACTACATCACATACGTAAATGACATTGCAGACGTGAATGTTTTTGAAAACGGAAAAGCCATCAGATATTCTGAAAATTATAATAAGGAAGGAATCAACGTTAATTTTGTGGAAGAAATTTCAGATGAACAGATTTTTGTCCGTACTTATGAAAGAGGTGTTGAAGATGAAACCTACAGTTGCGGAACAGGCGTTACTGCAGCAGCCCTGACTTATCTTGACAAAAATTCAGCTCAGGAAATTGCAGTAAAAACTCTGGGTGGTGATCTGAAGGTTTACGCAGAGAAAAACGGAGAATCATTCGAAAATATTTGGCTGGAAGGTCCTGCAAAACAGGTTTTCAGCGGAGAAATTAAATTTTAAAAAATCAAAAACACAATTACCGATTTATTTATTATGAGAAAAGCAGTTATCATCGTTGTACTTCTACTGATTGTTGTCGGTGGATTTTTCGGTTTTAAATTTTACAAAAAAAATTACGGAAACAACATCCAGAAAGATGGCTATGTTTTGATTCCTCATGGAGCAGAATTTAAGCAAATTGTAGATTCTGCTGCAAAATATGTGGATGACAAAGCTGCATTTGAATCGGTTGCAACTGAAAAAGATCTTCCGAAAAATTTCAAACCCGGACGTTATCATTTCAAAAAAGGAATGGGAAATTCAGATTTGGTAAATATGATAAAAGCTGGAAACCAGAGTGAAAACTCTTTCAGAATCGGCGACTTCGGTGATGTTTATCAAATGGTTGGTAAGGTTACCAAAAAAACTGAAACAGATTCTTTAAAATTCGTCAACGAACTTAACAAAATTGCTGTTGATAAGGGCTATACATCTGCGGAAGATTTGAAAAAACATTTTTTTATTGATACCTACAACTTTTACTGGACGGTAACGCCTGCCGAGTTTTTTAAAAAATTTGATGATCAGTATAAAGAATTCTGGAATGCCGAACGAAAAGCAAAGGAAGCTCAGTCGGGATTGAGCAGAGATCAGATTTATGCTTTGGCATCTATCGTTTTTAAAGAATCAGGAGGGAAACCGGATGAGATGAAAACCATTGCAGGCCTTTATCTTAACCGTTATAAGAAAGATATGAAACTGCAGAGTGACCCAACGGTTATTTATGCGATGAACAAGCAGAATAATTTTAAGGAATCTATTAAAAGAGTTTTGTATAAACACCTATCTACTCCATCGCCGTTTAATACATATGCTAACAAAGGAATTCCTCCGGGACCGATTTGTATTACAGACAAAAATTCTGTCGACGCTGTGCTGAATGCCGAAAAAAACGATTTCATTTTTATGTGTGCTGATCCTTCAAGACCCGGACTTCACAAATTCACCGACAATGCCGAAGAACATGCTGCAAACGCGAAAGTGTATCAGGATTGGCTAAACTCGAGAAATATCAAATAAGAAAAATTTTTAACCTTTTTTTAACAATTTTTAATTTAACAATTTGGGTTAAAATCCGTCTAATAGACTATAATAATAAACTAACTAAGCAGGTCTGCATTAATTTTTTTTTCTGACAATAATTTTTATTTTGACTGAAATTTTTGCATTCTGTATACAATTAAAATTTTATGAATCAAACTGAAATCATCAGTCTGTTTACAAAAAAGACTCTGGGACTGACCTTCGTTCTGTCTGCAGCGGCGCTTGCCTTTGCACAGGATAAAGTAAACGTGACAGGATCTGTTGTAAGCAAAGATAATCAACCTGTGCCTTATGCTTCGGTCACATTTGTTCACAAAACAAATAAGGCGCTGAGCGAAGGAGCACTAACCGACGAAAAAGGACAATACGTAATGGATATTACGCCCGGTAATTATGACATTACCATCGAGGCAATAGATTATAAGAAAGGTACCTTCAACAAACAGATTGCTACAGCAGGAAATGTGGGCGCTCTTTCTATCGAGCCTGAAGCAACATCTACCAACGCAAAAACACAGGACATTCAGGGAGTTGTGATAACAGCAACTACAAAACCTTATAAAGTTGAACTGGACAAAAGAACTTACGATCCATCTCAGGACATCGTAAGCAAAGGGGGAAGTTTGCAGGATGTATTATCAAACGTTCCTTCCGTTTCTGTGGATACAGACGGTACCGTATCGATGAGAGGAAGCTCCAACGTCCGTTTTTTAATTAACGGAAAACCTTCTGCCCTTCTCGGAATTGATGACGGTGCAAATGCTTTACAAAGTATTCCTGCAGATCAGATTGAAAGAATTGAGGTGATTACCAATCCTTCTTCTAAATTTGAAGCCAGCGGAACAGCCGGTATTTTAAATATTATTTTAAAGAAATCCAAAAAAACCGGTTTCAACGGAAGCGTAATCGGTACTTTGGGATATCTTCCTCAGACAAACCTAAATACCAATCTAAGTTGGAGAAAAGGAAATTTCACATGGTTTCTGAATGGTGGCGGTGGTTACAGAGAATCTAAGAATACCCAAAGAAACAATGCATATCTTACAACCGGTGATTTCAGAGAAACTCACAATGAATCTATTTCAAAAAGTAAAAACGACAACTATAATGCAACAGCAGGACTTGTTGTTGATCTAACCGAAAAAACATCCATCAATGCATCAGGTACATTACGAACTTTTGATGGCACTAACATTGGAAATATTGATTATGTAAATTACGGGTTTGACAACGCTATCACAACACGTAACAGAACGAGCAACGGAACCAATAACAATTTAGCATTTCAGGGGGATTTTGGTTTAGACCATAAATTTGATGATAAAGGACAGAATTTAGCTTTATCTCTAAGCTTACAGAGCAACAGATCAAACAACGACAGCGACATTTTTCAGACGCAAAACAATAACTTCGATTTACAGAATATTATTGGGCAGAAAACAAGAAATAAAACTTTAATAGGTAAAGCTGATTATGAATTACCAATTGGTGAAAATTCTAAGCTGGAAGCAGGGTACAGAATTGATATCAACGCAAACAATTATCAGAATCTGGTTACCCAAAGTACTTCTTCACTGCCTTTTATGCTTTATCTTGATGATTACACATATACAGCCAAATATGAGGAGATGTTTAATGCTGGTTATTTGCAATTTAAAAGTAAGATTGGCAAATTGGGGTATCAGTTAGGGGTAAGAAATGAAAATTCGAGAATTGATATCGATTATCTGAATTTAGCAAACAACGGTAAGACGACTGTAAAAAATTACAATAATCTTTTCCCAAGTGTATTCCTGAGCTACGAGATTTCTAAAGACAACCAATTTTTGCTAAACTATTCACGAAGAATTGACAGACCAAGATCATTCTTTTTGATTCCAAATCCGAGCTACAGTGATAATCAGAATATATTTGACGGAAACATAGATTTAAATCCTTCTTATGTAGATTCTTATGAATTGGGTTACAGTATCTCGAAAAGTAAATTTACCATCAACCCTACATTATATTTCAGACATCAGACTGATGATGTAAAGATGATTACCTACAGCCAGCAAGAGCCGATCAATGGAGTTCCAACAACGGTTTTTCATACAAAACCAGTGAATATTGGTAGCGATGACAGATTTGGTTTAGATTTAAACTTTAACTGGGATGCCACAAAATGGTTGAAATTCCTGGGAAATGTTGACTTATTTGGTTACAATACAAAAGGAAATTATTTTGATCCTTCTATTATGACCAAAGCGCAGTCTTTCGAAGGTAATGGTTTTGCAGTGAGAGCAAGGCTTACTTCTACAGTAAAAATAGATAAAACATTAAGTTTCCAGTTTCAGGGATTCTACAGAGGCGGACAGAAAACGCAGAGTGTTGACAGAAAAGATATGTACGCTCTTAATTTCGGAGCTTCAAAAACAATCTGGAAAGGTGACGGAACCATTTCATTCAATATCCAGGATATTTTCAATACAAGAGCAATGCAGTCTACCACTTACGGACCTGATTTCACAAGAGATTCTTACATGCAGTGGCAGCCAAGACAGTTTGCGCTTTCACTCACTTACAGATTCAAACAGGGTAACGAAAAAGTTGATCAGCCTAAACGTAAAAAAGACATCAACTCCAATGCTCAGGGTGATGACCAGCAGGGACCAATGTAAAAATTGGTTTTGACAATAATAAAAAAGAGTTCAGCAACATAAGTTACCGAACTCTTTTTTTGTCTAAAATCTGAAGATTATTTTGTTTCAAATTCGTTTTTTAATGCTTTAGCTTTTTCTGCTTCGTAGATTCTTTTTCTTAAATCACTCGTCGAAAATCTGTGATCCCTTTTGTTGTAGAAAATTTCAATTCCATTGTCAAGACAGTACTGTTTTCCTGTGAAATCTCTGTCTGCATAGTCATCTCCAATGATTCTTACATCAACTACAAAAGACTGTAAAATATCTTCAAGATCTTCTTCTGTATAATAAGGAATAATCTCGTCCACAGCGCTAACGCCTTTTAATTGAATATACCTTTCTACAATTGTCTGCGTAGGTTTGTTTTTGTTTGGTCTGTCGTGCGATGGGTCAATCTGAAGCCCAACAATAAGGTAGTCGCATACAGTTTTCGCTTCTTCCAGCATCTTAATGTGTCCTGCGTGAAGTAAATCAAATGAGGAAAATGTAATGCCTATTCTTTCCGTTTTCATGTATTTATATTATATTTTAATTTGTTCGTGATTCTAAATATTTTTGCCATTCCCAAACCGTTTTCAACGATTCTTCGAGCGGAGTTTCTGCTTTCCAATTGAGTTCTTCTTCTGCTTTATCGGCGTTAGCGTAAGCAATGGTAATGTCTCCTTCCCTTCGGTCGCAGATCTGATAAGGAACTGAAACGTCGTTCGCTGCTTCAAATGCTGTTACAACTTCTAAAACAGACGAGCCTCTGCCGGTGCCCAGGTTAAAAATATCAATAACCGAACCATCTGAATCATCATTTAAAAGTTTTTTCAATGCAGCTACATGCGCCTTCGCCAAATCGGTGATGTGAATGTAATCCCGCACTGCCGTTCCGTCTTCTGTTGGGTAATCATTTCCCCAGATGCTCAGTTTTTCTCTAACGCCCGCTGCTGTCTGCATTACGTAAGGAACCAGATTATTGGGAACTCCAATCGGCAGTTCACCTAAAATACCACTTTCATGAGCACCAATCGGGTTAAAATATCTGAGAAGTGAAATTTTTCTGTTATACGCTTTCGCAAAATCAACGAGAATTTCTTCTCCCATCTGTTTTGTTTTGCCATAAACACTTTCAGGCATTTTCAAAGGTGTATTTTCATTGATGGGCATCTCATCTGCCTGTCCGTAAACAGTACATGATGAACTGAAAATAAAATTTGAAAGGTTTCTTTCCTTAAATTCCTGAAGAATATTAATTAACGAAAACAAATTGTTTTCGTAGTAGTCAACCGGCTTCTGCTGACTTTCTCCCACTGCCTTAAATGCCGCAAAATTGATGCACCCATCAATAATGTGTGCATCAAAAACCTGATTGAGAAGTTCTTTTCTCTTTAAGTCGAAAGGATAAAAGATCGGTCTTTTGCCTGTAATTTCTTCAATATTATTTAAAATAAATTTTTCCGAGTGCGAAAGGTCATCTACGATAATGACTTCAAAATTATTATTAATAAGTTCTACAACGGTGTGAGAACCAATATATCCAAGTCCGCCGGTAACAAGTATTGCCATTTATATTTTTTATTTTACTACTTTGTCAAAGCTTGAAGCAGTTTTTGTCTGCTTTGACAAAGTTTTTTATTTATTATGATTTAATCTAAAATTTTCTGGATCTCCAAATAACTCTATTACACCTCCTGGATTTATCAGGAAATTATTTTTCAATACAATATCTCTGTATGAACAATATTTATATTTTTCTAATTCAGGACTGATACTCAGACAATTCTGATGAATATAAACAATCGTATTTCTTAACTGATCCTCCCCTGAAATCTTCAATCTTTTAAATGGTGATTCAAATAAATTTCCTGTTCTAACCTTATTAAAACGGTTAAACGCCTGCGAGTAAGAACTTATTAATTTACTGAACTGTTTGCTTATTAATGAATCATGCGAATGTAAACCTGTATCCTTAAAATTTTTTATTTTCAGTTCGTCAGGGAAATCGCTCTCAGATTTTATTTTAACTAAAAGATGAAAATGATTAGACATCAGACAATATGCGTAAATATGACAGACAGGTCTGAGGAAAAAATTTACTTTAGACAGAAAAAATCTATAATTTTCATCTGACAAAAAAGTTTTTTCACCATTTACTCCTTTGTTATAAATATGATAAAAACAATCCGGTTCCAGATTTTGGTTTCTGATTTCCATTTTTCAACATTTGTGTTTGTTCATTTTTATCTAAAAACTTTGTCAAAGCAACATCTCACGCTTTAAAGCTTTGACAAAGTAGCTTATTCTTTCACTCCAATTTCATCAATCTCAATCATTCTGAAATCATCAACCGCTTTACATCTGTTTGCCATCCATAAAAATCCAAAGGTTATCAAATATATTAAGAATATTACATTACCGGTCAGAGCATCATAATCAAAATCTTTTCTTACCAATACCGAATCAACGATTCCCAATGTGAATGTTGAGAGCAGAAAGATCAGCATTACAGAAAAAGCTTTAACTGCTTTTCTGTTTTTTATGATCAGAAAAATCAGCGAAACAGCAGAGGAAACCGCAATTGAAAATGTAGTTGCCGAAAATAAAATATCTCTGAAATTTGAAAATGCATTTGCGGAAGCTCTGTTAACCACGGAAAAGCTGAAAATACTTACCGTGACAAGATTGATGCAGAGACTTATCCAATAGACTGTTTTATACTTAAAAACTTTATTTTTCATTTATTCATAAACTCCAAAACAGCGTCCGTAATATACTTCAGCTGCTCATCATCCAATTCTGTATGCATTGGAAGAGAAATTACCTGATCTAGAAGTTTGTCTGTATTTACAAAATCGGCGTCGTTGCTTTCCTGATAATAAGCTTTCTGCTTTCTCAAAGCTACAGGATAGTAGATCATTGCAGGAATTTCCTTTTCAGTCAGAAATTTCTGAAGATCGTTACGTTGTCCGTTCAGAATTCTTAAAGTATACTGATGAAAAACATGACTTGAATGCTCTGCTCTTTTCGGAGTAAGAATATTTTCGTTTCCTGCAAAAGCTTCGTCGTAATAGTCAGCGGCTTTTCTTCTTGCATCGTTGTAGGTATCCAGATGTGGAAGTTTCTTTCTTAAAATTGCAGCCTGTACACTGTCTAATCTTGAATTAACGCCGACCTCATCGTGATAGTATCTTTCGTACATTCCATGATTCACAATACCTCTCAATCGGTGTGCAAGCTCGTCATTATTGGTGAAGATAGCACCACCATCGCCGTAGCATCCTAAATTTTTGGATGGAAAAAAAGAAGTGGTTCCCACAGTTGACATTGTTCCTGTTTTCTTAACGGAACCGTCTGAAAAAGTAAAATCGGAACCGATTGCCTGAGCGTTATCTTCAATTACAAAAAGATTGTTTTCTTCAGCAATTTTCAGAATCTCTTCCATATTGGCAGCCTGACCGAAAATATGAACAGGAATAATCGCTTTTGTTCTTGGGGTAATTGCTTTTTTTATGGCTTCGGGAGAAATATTAAAAGTATCGTAATCCACATCTACTAACACAGACTTCAGTTTCAAAAGATGAATCACCTCCACTGTTGCAGCAAAAGTAAAATCTGCGGTGATGATTTCGTCGCCTTCCTGCAGGTCTAAAGCCATCAATGCAATCTGAAGGGCATCGGTTCCGTTGGCACAGGGGATTACGTGTTTTACGTCAAGATAAGATTCCAGTTCGGTCTGGAAAGATTTTACTTCCGGACCGTTAATGAAAGCTGCAGAATCCATTACATTAAGTACAGCGTTGTCTACTTCGTTCTTTATTTTATAATACTGGCTTTGCAGATCAACCATCTGAATCTTTTTCATATGTAGATTTTTATTGTTTTTTAAAGGTCTTATAGAATCGCCGAATTACGTTGGATATGATTAAATGTAAGTTTCTGCGATTTTGTATAAAATATTTTCGTAAAAATACGGATTTTAATATCCTGTCAAAAATTTTATCCATTTTGTTTTATCTTTACTAAAAATAAATACATGAAAAAATCTATACTTGTTTTGGTTTTTGGACTTTCAGTTACGGTTTCGGCACAAACGGAGCTTGTTTTTGTGTATTTTAACGGCAAACCGAATAAGGCAGCATTCTATGCCAACCCTTTATCCGAACTCACCCAAAAATCAATTAACAGAAGAGCCGCTTTGGGTGTTCCGCTTAATGATCACGATGCACCTTTGGAAATCACATATGTGCAGGCTATCCAAAATCTTGGTGTTACAGTAACAGATAAATCCAAATGGCTGAATGGTGTTGCAGTAACAGTCGATCAGGCACAGGTCAATCAGATCAAAGCTTTGCCTTTCGTGCAGTCGGTGGAAAGTTTTGCTAAAAATTCTTCGCTTACCTTAAAAGTTCAGCAACAAAATAAATTTCAGGAAACAGAAAATATCAATACTGTTTTTAATTACGGTTCCGGACTGGATCAGATTGATCAGATCAACTTAAAACCGCTTCATCTAGCAGGCTATACAGGAACAGGAATTTCTGTAGCCGTTATCGATTCCGGATTTCCGAGTGTAGATAACGGAACTACATTTTCCAGACTTTGGACGAATAATCAAATAAAAGCGGGTTATGACTTTGTGACCAAGACCCCAAATATCTATGAACCCACCCTTAACGCGCACGGAACTGTAGTTTTGGGAGCAATCGGTGGCTTTGTTCAGGATCAGTTCGTTGGTTCTGCACCAGATGCTGATTTTTATCTCTACCGAAGTGAAAACGCTGCAGTAGAAATTCCTGAAGAGGAAATGTACTGGATTGAGGCTGCGGAAGAAGCCGACAGACAGGGAGTAGATTTAATTACAACTTCTTTGGGGTATGCTATTTTCGACGATCCGAAATACAGTTACACCTACCCACAAATGAATGGCACAACCTCCTTTATCGCAAGAGGAGCAGAAATCGCAGTAAATAAAGGGATTTTTGTGCTTTTTGCGGCAGGAAACTCAGGCGAACAGCCTTGGCATTATATCGTTACTCCGGCTGATAATTCCAAAGTTTTCACCATTGGAAGTGTGGACGGAGCAGGAACTTCATCGCCATTTTCTTCGTACGGACCCAATGCTGCCGGTGTTATTAAACCAGATGCTGCGGCAAGAGGAATGGCTACAGTTACCGTAAACGGAAGCACAACTATAACTGTAACAGGGACATCAATTGCTGCGCCCGTTGCTGCCGGTGGCGTTGCATGTCTCATTCAGGCATTCCCCACGATGAACAGAGATACGATGAGAAATTCATTACGCTCAACAGCATCACTTGCACCCAATTACACAGATCAGATGGGTTACGGAATTTTAAATTTTGGAAGCCTTTTTAATACGACTCTCAGCAGTTCTGAACTTGTAAAGATAAACAAACTGGCCATCTTCCCGAATCCTGTGAAGGATATACTGAATATCGCCTCAGAAAAAGAGGTTTTGTCTGTGCAGGTTTACGATAATTTAGGCAGAATTATTTCTACTGAAAAGGATAAAAAATCAATCAGAGTAGCTGACTTTTCTAAAGGCACTTACTATTTAAAAATTCAAACCGAGGATGGTGTTTTCTACGAGAAGTTTTTGAAGGAGTAGAAATATTTTTTTAACTTAAAATTTCACATATTTTAAATGAAGTTCAAGATTTTAATGTTTTTATTTATAATAATTTTTTCTGATGCTTATTCGCAACGGAAAGATACTGTATTTATAATTCTTCAGGATTCATTCTTTTCCCACAGTATAAATGATACTTTGGTAATTGATAAAAGATTGGGATGGATCGATAAAAAAAACATTGGAAAAATCTATTATCCAAATCTGGAAAATCTGCGTTGCCTCACAGGAGCAATTACAGATACAATTGTTATGGGAAAAGATATCGAAAGCGGTAAGTATATGATATCAAAGTCTATTTATCCTACACATATCGAGTCTGAAAAAGAAAACCTTCGAAATTACTTAAAGGTTGTTGACAGTTGCGATAATTTATATAAGACAGACGAATATCTAACAGATAAAACAGGTAGAATCTACATTGATTTTAATAAAGAAAGCCTTAGTAAAACAAAAATGTACAAATGCTATCATCAGAACCTGGCGAAAAGAAACATCAATTTATCACCCTACAGCTTTTGGCGAAACGATTCCATGTCAGACAAAACTATTGTTATGGACAGTGTGAAAACTAAAAATAAAATTACAGTCATTAAATCAGATGCAAGGATTTATAAAACACTTTCAGAAATTGAGAAAATTTGTAATTCAAAAGATCAGAGTCAAATAAAATGTTTCAGACTCTCTTCCGGAATCTATCCAAATATTGGACTTTCAGATTTTGAAAAACTGAATATGAGAAATTATGAAATTTACATCAATGAATCATTTGTTCCGGGGCATTTTCCTAAAAACAGTGATGGAGAGGAAAAGATTATGTTAAATCAGTACCATTTCAGAGAAAATTATAATCAGTACAGATAAAATTATTCTGAATCCCTTTAAATCAATTGATAGTTCGCCACCCAATCCGTATCAAAATAAATCCACCTATTTTGTACATGAAAGTTCCAGATAAAAAACCAACAGCCGGACAAATTTAATTCCTGACATTCAGACAAAAATTTTAACATTATTTTTAATGTAAAAGAGAGTTTAAACTCCTTCCCCAAACGTCAGCAGATTAGAATCAGGATCCAGAAGCGAAAATTCTCTTTGCCCCCAAGGTTTTGTCTGCAAATTTCCGTTAGGATGAATTTCTACATGATCATCTAACAGAGACTGGTAAAATGTATCAATATCAGACACTCTGATGTAAATCATGCCGTAATTTCCCTTTGGATCAATATCTACATAAAGAAAGAAGTGAATTTCAATCTGATCTTTCTTCAACATTAAATAATCAGGAAAATCATCAGATCCCAACTGTTCAAAACCCAATTTATCAATATAATATTTTTTAGTTTCGGCTTTATTGCGCATCGGAAGTTTTGGGTGAATCTGTGTGAGCATAATTTTTAAATTTAATTAAATGAAGTTCGGAATTCTAAAGGTGTCTGACTGGTTTTACTTTTAAACAGTTTGCTGAAAGACTGCGGATGTTCAAATCCCATTTCAAAAGCAATCTCACTCACCGACAGTTGTGTTGTAGAAAGCCTTTCCTTTGCCTTATCAATCAGTTTCTGATGGATATGTTGCTGTGTGCTTTGTCCTGTAAGAGATTTTAAAAGACTTCCGAGATAGTTCGGTGACATATTGAGTGATTCTGCAATTTCCTGCGCGGTTGGAAGCCCGTTTTCCAATAGTTTTCCGCTGTTGAAATAGGTTTCTATTTCATCTTCAAAGCGTTCCAGGATCTGGTGATTTCCTTTTTTGCGGGTGATAAACTGTCTTTTATAAAATCTTTCGAAATAATTCAGCATCACCTCGATCTGAGAAACAATAATATTTTGCGTAAAATCGTCGATATTGCTGTGATATTCCCGCTGAATATTTTTGAAAATGTTTAAAATAATTTCCTCCTCTTTTTCAGAAACAAAAAGTGCTTCATTTACGGCATATCCGAAGAATTCATAGTCTTTAATTTTTCTGGCTAAAGAAGTATTCCAAAGGAAATCGGGGTGCAGACACATAATGATTCCCGTGGGTTTCTCTTCATTTTTTGCAGGAACTTTGATCTCAACAATCTGTCCCGGAGAAACCATAGAGGCAATTCCTGAATCAAAATCGTACTGCTGCTGACCATACCTGAATTTCCCTGAGAGATCTCGTTTAAGACCAATACAGTAAAAATGCTGCAGCCAGGTAATGCTTTTTTCATCAGTCTGATAAGTAACATCAGTGTAATCAAACACGCTGATCAGAGGATGCTCAGGCTTTGGCAGACCACCAATTTCATGGAATTCTGCAATGGTATTTAAAGTAAGTATTTTCTTATTTTTCATAATAAAATAATATCAAAGATAGAGCAAATCTTCTCAGACTGCTCTATCTTTTGGTTTAAATTAAGCTTTAAAAATCAGTAGAATTACTTAAATCCAAATTAGAATTAATATCTGCATCCAGCATATTCATTTTTTCTTTGGCTAAACCTACAGCGTCAGTTCCCATTACAAAATGAACAGGTGGTTTCTGCATTTCGGCCAGTTGAATGAAAGCAGAAGCTGCTTTATCAGGATCTCCAGGCTGATTTCCATTAATTTCTTCTTTGTGTTTTGCCTCCACAGTTCTTGCCGCCGTATATTCCAAAATTGGATTTTCAGGTGTTGTCATCGACCCCGAATCAAGGAAATTTGTTCTGAAATAACCGGGATAGACAACGGTTGCATTGATCCCGAATTCTGCAACTTCATACGCAAGAGATTCAGTGAAACCGGCCACTGCAAATTTCGTTGCGCAATACACGCCCCACCCCGGAAAAGCTCCTGTAATTCCACCAATAGATGCAACGTTGATAATGTAACCTGAATTCTGATTTCTCAGGAAAGGCATTGCCTGACGGATTACATTCAGCGAACCGAAAACGTTGGTGTCAAAATTTTTACGGCTTTCTTCATCTGTTAATTCTTCCAGAGTTCCGAGCTGTCCGTATCCGGCGTTGTTGACGATAACGTCTACCCTTCCAAATTTCTCAACCGTTTCTGTTAATGCTTTTTTCACATTTTTTTCATCCAAAAGATCCATTTCCAAAGGAAGAAACTTTTCTGAGGACTGAATACTGTTTTCAAAACTTTTCAGTGATCTTGACGTTGCGGCTACGCTGTAACCTTCAGCTAACAGTTTCTGAACCAAAGCCAAACCTAATCCTTTTGAAGCTCCTGTAACGAACCATACTTTTTTTGTGCTCATAATAATTGTATTTGTTGTTAAATATTTACAGGACAAAGTTGAGATTATCGGTAAAGAAAAAATAAACCGATTCAACGGATTTTGTAGCCAAAATAATGCTGAAACTATATCCATTCAGAAAGAAATAAAATCTGCGGAATTTTATATATTCGTATGCAAAACATATTCGATGAAATATCTTTATTTTGATTTTAAATTATTTTTAATTCTCGCCTTCACGTTTATCATCATGACTGTGGCAGGAACTTTAAGTCATGAACTGGGACATTACGCTGTTGCAGAATATTTGGGATATGATGCAAGGATAGATTATCAAAGTATGCACACCGAAAATGATGTCAGGAGAAAATACCTTGATTCTACTTTTGAAAAATACTCTTTCGAAATTAAAAATAATCTGAGTTTTCCCGGGAAACAAAATTATGATACCAAAAGAAAAGAATACAGAAGTGACAGAATAAAAATCCTCGCAGGCGGACCTCTTCAAACTATGATTACCGGAACTATAGGATTTGTACTGCTGTTAGCATATAGAAAAAAAATTTTTTCTGTGAATAAAACAACTGTTACAGGTTGGCTTCTGGTGTTTTGCTCACTGTTTTGGTTGAGACAAACTGCTAACTCTTTTATGTGGACTGCTGGCTACATTTTTACAGGTGAAAAATCCATGAGAGCTGATGAGTTGCGACTTGCGAGGTATTTAGATTTTAATATCTGGACAATTCACAGCATTACCGGAATTCTTGGTCTGATCGTGTTGTTTACCATTCTCAGTCTGTTTCCTAAAAATCAGGTTTTAACTTTTATTTCGGCAGGTTTAGTGGGAGGTATTTTGGGATTTTATTTATGGCTTATGAAATTTGGACAATACATTTTACCTTAAAAAAATTAAACAGTCTGAAAATTTCAGAAATATTTCGCATTAATTCGGTATAGGATCGCTATATCATCGGTATATGATCGCTATATGCTTATCAAAGCTCAAAAAAATGTCGGAAAAAAATTAAACAGTGTTGTAGTATTGTTTTGCGTAATCAACCTCGTCAAGGTTATTTTCATATTGATTCTTTACCTCGCCAATATAAGAAATTATTACAAGTTCTCTTCTTTCACAGTTTTTCTTTTTCGCAAAAACATCCCATAAAAAAATGTTATAAGAGGCAAAATTATCGATGGGATTGTATATTTTGGCTCGTCTGCTAAATATTGAAAATATCCCCCAAAAGTATTTTTGACAGACACATTCACATCGACATCAAACTGCTGTTCAAAAAGCACTTCGTCATTATCTACTGACTGAAAAATAAAAATTAGTGGTGATTTGGAAGTATAGTTTTTTGCTTTAATATTCCATTTCCAAAAAATCTCATCATCATTTTCATCTATAGCCTTTATAATTCCGTCGTCTGAATCTATAATTTTAAAAACTTCATCATCATATTTTAATGACACCTTGATTTTATTTGTCGAAAATTTTGTTTTTGCATATTTGATATCACTCTCTAAAATTTTTTGATTATTTAATTTTTGTACCTGTTTGATTAAGCGTTTCTTAACTAAAGCAATTTCTTTTAAACTGACCATTGCAAACACGGTGTAAGTTTGATTTTTTGTCATTTCCTGCGGAGCATATACTGCTGTGTTTGTTCTAATATCATTTAGTAAAGATATTTTGTTCTCAATACTTTTATTGGTAATTAAAGAATCAGTATTCATTGCTAATGTATCCAGACTTGTCTGAGATGAATCTATTCCACTACTATCTGCAGAGTCTGCTAAAGATTCCACAGAATCATAAGACATGGTTGCAGAATCACCATTTTTGCATTCTGTGACCGCTAAAATAATTAGAACTATAAAAAGCGCTTTACGGATCAAGGCAATTAAAGTTTTCATAAATATTAGTTTTTGAGGTATTTATCAAATTTACATAGTTTTAAACCTCCAGACAATCGTCATTTTGTGGTATTTTGAAATAAAAAAACCCTTCAAGATTAATTGAAAAGTTTTTTACATAATAGTATCTGTCTGTGGTAAGTATACTATGAATTTCCTGCAAATACAGATTTAAAATTTAGATACGTTCCGATCTTAATCCGTAATAAAATTCTTCCTTGCCAGTTCCTTTCTCACACGGCTCAGACTTTCGGGGGTGATGCCAAGATATGATGCGATCATCCACTGCGGAACTCTCAACATCAGATCCGGATACATTTTTGTGAATTTCATATAACGTTCTTCAGCGGTTTCGCCCAAAAGAGAATTGATTCTGTCCTGCAGACTTTTTACATGCTTCTGTATGATGAGATCGTTTCTTTCAATGCTGTTGGGGAACTCTTCCAAAAGCTTGCTGAAAAAGTCAGGATTTAAAAATAAAACTTCAGAATCTTCTACCGCTTCAATAAAATACCTTGATTTTTCATTGAAATAAAGACTGCTTCTGTCTCCGATAAGCCAGTTCTCCGGAGCAAACTGTATGATGTGCTCTTTGCCGTTTTTATCGATGGAAAACATTCTCAGCAAACCTTTTTCTACAAAAAAAGTATTGCGGCAAACTTCACCTTCCTGCAATAAAAATTCGTGCTTACCTACTTTTCTGGATTCGTACTGAATGCTGCAGAGATTCACTTTCTCGGCAGGTACTTCGAATACATTGGCTAAATAATTCTGTATATTGCTCATGCTGTGATTTGGCTTATGGAAATATCCTGGTGTGAAGCTGAATTTTTTACTGTACCGTTCTGTAATACGAGGAGCTGAGGACTTTCATGTCTTACTCCCAAATCTTCTGCAATTTTATTGGAAACAGCACGGTGGGCAATCAGGTCTAAAAAATACAATTCGGCATCCAAATTTGTGTTTTCACGAAGTTCAGCTTCAAAATTTTTCAGCACAGTTTTGCTGATGAAACACCTTGTGGAATGTTTAAAAATGGCAACTGTTTTGTTTTGTGAAACTTCAATTGCTTTCTCTAAATCACTTTCGCTTTCAATTAATTTCCATAAAGGCAAACTGCTGTCGTTATCCTCTTTTTTATCGCCGAATATTTTACCGAATAAACTCATACACTAAATTGTTTTAAATGATGATTAAGATGTTTGTACTCCAGAAATCCCCAGTTTTCATCGGTCATTTTTCCAAATAACTCATGCTTTGAAAGCATTTTCCGGTGGCGCCTGAATTCTTCATACTCATCAAGCGTCTTCAGAAGCTCTCTTTTTGAAACATCAAAATCACAGTCAAAATTAATGATTAGTTTTTTAAAAGTAGGCATATTCGGTGGAATTCCGTTGTTGAAGGTTTTCATTTCGTATTTTGTAAGAATTCCTACCCAGCGAAAAAGGAAAAATGTTTTGGGAAGCACTGTTCTTTTCATCGGAACTTTAAGCACCTGACTGCAGTGCGTAAGCATCTGGGCAGCGGTCATCCTGCCCCATTTTCGTTCAGCGTCTGGTTTTAAAATTGAAATCCTCTGTTTAATCTCCAGAAAATCTTCCTGATTGTGCAGACTTTTTCTTACCACCCTTCTGTGTTTTTCAGATTTTCTATATGTGCAAAATGATGGTGGCAATGCCATGAATACATAGCCAGACAAATTCTCAAATTGTAATTCCTGCCCTGTTCAGGATGATGAAAAGTACGTTCAAACTGTCTGTTGGTGAGAGATCTCAAAAGATGATACCATCGCTGATGTATTCCTTTCAGCATTCTCATCGCCGGTTTGATGCTTAGTGATGCGCTGTCCTGAAGTTCTGCCCATTTGGCTTCGTGATACGTTTTGATCACAGGATTTTCTTCCGTTAAAGCAAGTTTAAATCTTATGAAAGCGTTGGCATGGCTGTCGGCAAGGTGATTGACCAGCTGTCGCACAGTCCAGCCTTTTTCACGGTATGGTGTATCGAGCTGCTCATCAGAGAAATCCTCAATCAGAGTTTTCAGTTTTGACGGAAAATTTTTGATTATTTTGATGTGTTCTTCCAGTTGGGTATCCGGAATTTCTTCAGGCTCATCAAATTGTCCGATTGGGAATCTTTTTAATTCAGGAATGCTCATGTGTTCGGTAATTTCAGTTTTTACAGTTTGAATTTGAATTCTGTGCTGTCATGTTTAAAAGCATCAGCCTTCTATTTTTATTTGAATAATTGACGAGTAGTACGACTCCGGTCAAAGTACAGTTTTAAAATTTCAGTGTACAGTGTCTATTTGTCCGATAAATATTATTTGGATAAATTTTTGAGTTTAGTCTGCTGTAAATTTATCAAAAATAAGAGGAGCTTTACAATGAATTTTGCAGTATTTTTATGCTTAAATATTAAATCTCCCATTTAAAAAATTATTAAATATGAAAAAAGCTCTGATCGTTGTAGATGTACAGAATGATTTCTGCGAAGGCGGCTCTCTTGCGGTTCCGAATGCCGGTGAAATTATTCCTTATATCAATTTGCTTATGGAGGAAAATCAGTATGACCAGATTGTTTTTACTCAGGATTTTCATCCGGCAAATCACAAAAGTTTTGCGTCGAACAACAACAGAAAAGTGGGTGAAAGCATTATCCTGAACAGTGTTCCTCAGTTCATGTGGCCGGATCACTGCGTCCAGGGAACTCAAGGTGCAGAATTTCACCCTAAATTAAATATCGAAAAAGCCACGCACACCGTTCAGAAAGGTACCAATTCTGAGATCGACAGCTACAGCGGTTTTCAGGACAACAATCACTTTATGAAAACGGGACTCGATGATTTCCTGAAATATCACGACATAAAACTGGTTGAAATTGTTGGACTTGCTTTAGATTACTGTGTGAAATTTACTGCAATGGATGCTGTTGCCAACGGATACGTTACCTGCGTTCATTTTAACGGTACCCGAGCCGTGAATGTAAGACCGGACAACGGTAAAGATGCAATCTACGAACTGCTCCAGAAAGGCGTGACCATTTTAGGTTAAAATAAAAAAAAATCTCCACTTCGGAGATTTTTTTTGGTCTATTGTTTTGATATTTTATAAAGCCTGCCGCCATCTGTAATGGCATATAAAGAACCGTCAATACCTTGGGTAACGTCTCTGAAACGCTGGTCTTCTGTAGCCAGAAGTCTTTCTTCACCATAGATTTTGTTGTCTTTTATGACGAGTCTCACAATGTGTTTACCTGATAAAGCTGCCACAAAAAGATTGTTTTGCCACTCCGGAATAAGGTTTCCTCTGTAGAACGTCATACCGCTTGGCGAAATTACAGGATCCCAGTAGTAAACGGGTTGCTGCATCCCAGCCTGCTGCTGAATTCCCGATCCGATGGTTCCGCCGTCGTATTCAATTCCGTAGGTTATCGTTGGCCAGCCGTAGTTGGCTCCTGCAGTAACTTTATTGATTTCATCACCACCTCTCGGGCCATGCTCACTCTGCCACAGTTCGCCCGTTGTAGGATGAATCGCCATCCCCTGAGGATTTCTGTGACCAATACTGTACAGTTCCGGTAACGAACCGCTTCCGGCAAAAGTTGGATTTCCTGCCGCCGGCTGGCCGTCTTTTGTAATTCTGATAATTTTACCGATTGCTGCACTTACCGATTGTGCCAAAGGTCTTGTAGATATGTCTGAACGTTCACCCGTACTCACAAGCAGATTTCCTGTGGAATCAAATAAAATTCTTCCTCCGTAATGCAGATTTCCGGCTGAAGCTGATGGATTTGCTCTGTAGATTACCGTTGGATTTTCGATAGCTGTTTCACTGGCTGAAAGTTTTCCTTTTGCTACAGCAGTCACAGTTCCTCCCGTTACATTTTCAGAAAACACCCAGTAAATCATTTTATTGCTTCCGAACTGAGGATCAAGACACAGTCCCAAAAGTCCTCCCTGCCCATTTGAATTAACAGAAGGAATACCTGTAATGGCTGCTCCCACTGTACCTGCGCTTGAAACAATACGCATCGTACCGGCTTTCTGGGTGATCAGCAATCTTCCGTCCGGCATTGAAGTGATTCCCCACGGCGCTGTTAAGGCTGACGAAATAACTTCTGTTTTTACAGGTGTAACTGTTTTTACACTGTTGGCTCTGGTCTGTCCTGTGAAGGCCGGTGCATAACCTGTATTTGCAGGATTGGTTTCTATAGGCGGATAAAGTGTTTCCATAACCTGATCCTCAGGATCCGGAAGATTTTCTTCCATTTCCGAAGTACAACTGAATGTGAAAAATGCGGCTGCAACCCAAAGGTGATTGGTTTGTAATTTCATAATAAATTGTTTTACGTGTTGGTTTAAATACCCCAACAGGTCAACAAAATTTAAGCCATTGAAATTTGAATTTCATTTAAATTAAAAAAACCTCCCAAAAAATGAGAGGTTTGTATTCATAAATCTAAAAAGTGTTTATACCAATAAAGATAAAGGACTTTCTAAATATGTTCTTAATGTCTGTAAGAATTGAGCTCCGGTAGCACCGTCCACTACTCTGTGGTCACATGCTAATGAAAGTTTCATTGTATTTCCTACCACGATCTGACCGTCTTTTACGATAGGTTTCTCAATAATTGCGCCTACTGAAAGGATTGCAGAGTTCGGCTGATTAATGATACTTGTGAAAGTTTCAATACCGAACATTCCAAGGTTTGAAATAGAGAAAGTAGAACCTTCCATTTCGTTCGCCTTAAGACCTTTGCTTTTCGCTCTACCTGCCATGTCTTTTACGCCTGCAGAAATCTGAGTGTAAGACATCTGATCTGTATTTTTCAGTACCGGAACTACAAGACCGTCAGGAATTGCTACTGCCACGCCAATATTGATGTTTCCTCTGTGAATGATCTTATCACCTGCCCAGCTTGAATTTACCTGCGGATGTTTTCTCAAAGCGATTGCTGTCGCTTTAATAATCATATCGTTGAAAGAAATTTTAGTGTCAGGAAGTGCATTGATTTCTTTTCTTGCCTCAATTGCTTTATCCATATTGATCTCCACCATTAAATAATAGTGAGGAGCAGTAAATTTGCTTTCAGAAAGACGTTTTGCGATGATATTTCTTACCTGTGAATTTGGAGTTTCAGAATCTTCACCCTGTACAAAGTTTACTGCAACCTGTGCAGCTGCGCTTGGTGCAGATGTAGATTGTGAGGCTGAAGCTTTTTCAGCAGGCTTGTAATTTTCTATATCTTTCTTAACGATTCTACCGTTTTCGCCAGAACCCTGAAGTGCATTAATGTCAACTCCTTTATCCTGAGCCATTTTTTTAGCTAAAGGCGAAATTGCCACTCTGTCTGAAGAAGAAGCGGAAGCCTGTGCAGCCGGTTTTTCCTCAGTTTTTGTTTCAGATTTTTGTTCTGCTGGTTTCTCAGAAGATTTTTCTGATGATTTCTCAGCTGGCTTTGAAGATCCAACGGCAGAAACATCAGTACCTTCAGGACCGATAATTGCCAACACGCTGTCAACAGGAGCTGCGCCACCTTCTTCTACACCTTGCTTTAAAAGAACACCATTAAATTCAGATTCAAAATCCTGAACAGCTTTATCTGTTTCGATTTCAGCAAGAAGGTCACCTTCTTTTACTGTATCCCCTACGTTTTTGTGCCATTTAGCCACCTTACCTTCAGTCATTGTATCTGAAAGTCTCGGCATTGTGATTACTTCTACGCCTGCAGGAACTTCTGCTGAAGTCTGCTCTACGCTTGTATCTTCGTTTTCAGTTTTAGATTCTTCTTCAGATTTTTTCTCTTCAGAAGCACCTTCAGCTGCAGGAGCACTTCCTCCCGTCAGTGAAGAAATATCTTCACCTTCTTTACCGATAATGGCCAAAACAGAATCTACAGCTGCACCATTTCCTTCTTCTACACCTACAAATAAGAGTGTTCCTTCGATTTCAGATTCAAAATCCTGTACTGCTTTGTCGGTTTCAATTTCGGCTAAGATATCTCCTTCCTTTACCTTATCGCCTACTTTCTTATGCCATTTTGCCACTTTTCCTTCCGTCATTGTATCGGAAAGACGTGGCATTGTAATTACTTCTGCCATGATCTATATTGATTTGAATTTTGAGATTCGAGATTTGAGATTAGGGAAACTCAAATTTCAGATTTCAAATTAATTTAATTTTATTGATTTTCAAATTTATCTAAAAACGGATAATTCTCCTGAGCGTAAACGTACTCGTAGATTTTTTCAGTATCAGGATATGGAGAGTTTTCCATAAACTCAATACATTCTTCCACGAAATCTCTTGATTTGTTATCCAAAGCCTCCAATTCCTCTTCTGTAGCCCAGCTGTTTGATAAAATTCTTGCTTTGATCAACTCGATAGGGTCATCGCCTTTAGCAATAGCAACTTCTTCTTTAGATCTGTATGGTTCAGCATCAGACATCGAGTGCCCTCTGAAACGGTAAGTTCTTGCTTCGATGAAAGTAGGTCCGTCTCCTCTTCTTGCTCTTTCGATAGCTTCGTAAGCAGCTTCAGCCACTTTTTCAGGATCCATCGCGTCTACAGCAAGACATGGCATTTCATAACCTAAACCTAATTTATAGATATCTTCGTGGTTGGCTGTTCTTTTTACAGAAGTTCCCATCGCATACTGGTTGTTTTCAACAACGAAAATTACCGGAAGTTTCCAGTTCATTGCCATGTTGAAAGTTTCGTGAAGAGATCCCTGTCTTGCAGCACCATCTCCGAAGAAACAGATGTTTACAGCTTTTCTGTCGAAATACTGATCTGCGAAAGCAATACCTGCTCCCAAAGGAATCTGGCCTCCTACAATACCGTGACCTCCGTAGAATCTGTGTTCTTTACTGAAAATGTGCATAGAACCACCCATTCCTCCTGAAGTACCTGTAGCCTTGCCACAAAGTTCTGCCATGATTCTTTTAGGGTCTACTCCCATTGCCATCGGGTGGATATGACATCTGTATGCGGTAATCATACTGTCTTTTGTTAAATCCATTGCATGCGTAAAACCTGCAGGAATAGCCTCCTGACCGTTGTACAAATGTAAAAAACCTCTGATTTTTTGTTTTAGATAGAGAGAACGGCATTTGTCTTCAAACCTTCTCCACATAGTCATATCTTCATACCACTTCAGGTACACCTCTTTAGAAAATTCCTTCATGCGTTAGCTTTTGCTTATATTTTACAAATAGTTGAGCAAAAATATAAAAAAAACTTTGTTTTTATTACATACACAGCAATTGTTTTTTTTGTTATAATATTATATTTACATTATCAAATTTTAAAATGGAAGAAAAACAAGCTTCACCTTTGCACAAAATATCCAGAATCATTTCCGATTTTTTTAATCCGCTGGTCTCCCTTATCATATTTTTCGTCTACATGAGCGTTCATAAGTACAGTCTGAATCAGGCGCTGAAACATTTTCTTCCTATTTTACTGATGGTAATAATCCCAGTAATAGCGTGGATTACCTACAATGTGAAAACAGGAAAATACACCAACATGGATGTATCCAACCGTGTGCAGCGCAAGACCCTTTACATATTTATCGGCATCTGTGTAGCGGCGTACTTATTTTATTCTTATCTGAAACATGGAAGATTTGATTTTGTAATGCTGTTTATTTTGGTTTTACTTCTTGCGTTACAGGTCAGTAATTATTTTATTAAAAGTTCAATGCACACTGCTTTCAACATTTTTGTAGCAGCGTTGTTTTTTAATATTGACACTTCAATGGGAATTGCATGGCTATTTGTAGCTGCTTTGGTAGGTTTAACGAGAATTATTTTGAAGAGACACACGCCAAAAGAGGTTGTTTTAGGCGCTCTTATCGCTTTTTTGGTTTCTTTTCTTTATCTTTATTGCGATATTCAATTCAGAACCTAAATATTTTTTATGAAAATCAATCACCTTACTTCTGCGGAAGAAAATCTGATGAAGCTTTTCTGGAAGCTTAATTCTTTTTATCTAAAAGATGTGATGGAGCATCATACTGAACCCAAACCGCATCAGAACACCGTTTCTACCTACCTGAAAATTTTGGTTGAAAAAGGCTATCTGAAAACAGAAAAAGAGGGAAGAATTTTTAAATACAGCGTTCTTGTACCTTTTGAAGATTACAGAAATTTTTTAATGAGGGAAATTGCCAACAACTTTTTCGACGGTTCCGGAAAAGAAATTCTGGCTTTCCTTTTCAGAGAGAACCTTGTTGCAAAGGATGATTTTAAAGAATATCTCGGAGAAGATATAGAAATAAAACCTCCAAAAATCAAAGAACCCAAACTGGAGATTGCAGAAGAAATTCTCAATCCTAAAAAAGATAAAAAAGCAAAGGATAAAAAGAAGAAAAAGAAAAAAGACTGACTGTAAGTTTTTGCAGTTGAAATCGAAGTGAAATTACTCCTGAATGATTCGTGATGATTTTAATTTAAAAAAATTCAAATATTCTGTTTAATCATAAAATTAAATTCAGTATTTATTATCAATCCTAAAAATACTGTTTATTTCAGCGTGCTGAGAATCCATTCCTGCTGACTGATAAAAACCCCGTTAAAACTATGGTAACAGTAACTACGGATATTCATTAAAAAAAAATGACAGACTTTATCAGCCTGTCATTTTTTATAAATCTTTATATTCTGGAGATAAAAAAAAAGCGGCTTAAAAGCCGCTTCTATATTTTACCAACGATTTCCGCCACGGTCGTTTCCACCACCGTAACTTCCACCTCCGTTACCTCTATTATTTCCGTAACCGCCGCCACCGCCGCTTCTGTTACCGCCACCGTAGCCACCGCCACCGCTTCTGTTGTTATCAAAACTTCTTCTTGGTTTATCTTCTCTTGGCTTAGCCTCAGAAACGTTTAACGCTTTTCCGTTAAATTCTTTCTCGTGCAAAGCTTCGATAGCCTGTTGTCCTTCCTCGTCACCCATTTCGATAAAACCGAAACCTCTTGAGCGACCAGTTTCTCTGTCTGTGATGATTTTAGCTGAAGAAACTTCTCCAAACTCTGAAAATAGATCTTGCAACTCATGTTCTTTAGTTGCGTAATTGATGTTTGAAACAAAAATGTTCATTGTAAAAAAAATTAAATTAGTAAAGATTTGGTATATAAAAGAAAAACAACATACAGTAATGAACAAATATTGATTCCAAATATAAACGTCTGCAAGATACAATTAAAAATTTCAAAACCAAATATTTTTTTATGGATTTGATATTATGTTAAAATTAGCATGTAATGCCTTATGTTCAGACTGTTTTGGTAAAGTTTTCAGCCTCTTTTTTAAATTGTTTTTCGTAAATTCGAAGTTATAATTGAGATTTAAGGATGAAAATTCATACTACAAACTATCAAAACACTTTTATTGAGGTTGCGGAAGACTGTCCTGTATCTGTTTCTCAGATCCCGCCTGCTAAAAAGATTGAAACCGCCGCTGAAATTCAATATAATTTAATAAAAAACAATCCTTACCTCTTTACTTCCGACGAAATCATTTTTGAAACTTTTGCACTGAAGAACAATTTGACTGATGCAGAAAAGCCAGATGAGCGCAACAAATTTTTCTCAAAAGGTCAGCCTTGTCTGAGATCATCTGCCCTTTCCAAAAGATATGGTTTTGGGATTCATCACGATCAAAACAGTAAAATCGCACTCGTTCCTGTGGAATCTGACGATTACAAAGAGCTTTGCGAAGACGCATCTGTAAAAAAAGTGAAAGCCATGCGCTCAAAAAAAATTATTTAAATCATTTTTAGCAATCATCAAAATTTTCAAAACTATTTACTAAACTATTAAACAACAATCGATAAAAAAATGAACTATCATACCAGAAAATGGGTGAAACCCGAAGACCTTAATCCCAACCAATCGCTTTTTGGAGGAAGACTTTTGCAGTGGATTGATGAAGAAGCCGCTTTGTACGCCGTAATTCAGCTTGAAAATAAGAAAATCGTAACAAAATTTATTTCAGAAATCAACTTTGTAAGTTCTGCAAAGCAGGGAGATATTATTGAAATCGGTATTGAAGTAACAAGATTTGGTTCTACATCGGTGACATTAGCCTGCCAGGTAAGAAATAAAATGACACACCAGACGATCATTACCGTAGACAGAATTGTAATGGTAAACCTCGATGAAGACGGAAATCCGGCACCTCACGGCAAAACCAAAGTAGAATTTGTAAAAGACAGGCTCAAGCCAAAGGAAAGTGATGAAGATTTTCATTAAAAATATGGTTTGCAACCGTTGTATTTCGGCAGTTTCGAAAATTTTTGAAGATGCCGGAATTGCCACCGTTTCAATCAAACTCGGTGAACTGGAAACTGAATTACCCGTCACCGAGGAAAATTTAAAAATAATAGAAAAGAATTTACAGCAAACCGGTTTTGAAAGAATAAAAGACTCCACACAGCAGATTATTGAAAAAATTAAAAATCTGATCATTACAAAAATCAGCAGTCTCGATATTGCAGACGATTTTGTGCTGTCTGAGTTTCTTTCATCCTCTCTGCACAAAGATTACAGTTTAATTTCAAAAACTTTTTCTCAGCATGAGAATGTGACTTTAGAACAGTTTTTTATTCTTCAGAAAATAGAAAAGGTTAAAGAATTACTGCTTTACAATGAATTTACACTCACAGAAATCTCGTCAAAGCTTGGCTACAAAAGTGTTCAGCACCTTTCTGCACAATTCAGAAGCATTACAGGCTTCACTCCTACTGAATTTAAAAAACTGAAAGTTCACAACCGACAAGCTTTGGATTTGATTTAAAATTAAAACTTTAATTCTGTAAACATAATCCTCAATTCTGTAACAGAATCCCATTTGCTTTCCTGAAATTTGTATTGTAAATTCAAAAAATGGAAAACAAATCTCATCAACATAAAAAACCGCATCCCAGCGAAAGAATTTCACCGAGCTCAGTCTACTACTGCCCGATGGAATGTGAAGGCGAAAAGGTTTATTTTCAGCAGGGAAAAAGGTGTCCGGTATGCAATATGTTTCTGGTTCCGGTTGAGGAAAAACTGGAAAAAGATCCCAATTACAAGCCTCAGTTTTCTTCAACAAATCTTCCCGAAAATTTTAAAGACAATATCGGGAAATACTACTGCCCGATGTTCTGCGAAAGCGACAAAGTGTACGACAGCGACATTGGCTGCCCAGTCTGCCACATGCATCTTGAAGAAATAACTGAGGAATTGGTTGAAATCGGTATGTCAGATGCTGGAAGTGATCAGTCATCAGAACACGAAACACGAAACACGAAACACGAAACTGACAATGCGGGAAAATACTACTGTCCCATGTTTTGTGAGGGCGATAAAGTCTATGATTCCAACGTTGGATGTCCGGTTTGCGGTATGGATCTCGTAAAATATCCTGATAAAGATGGCGATGATTCAGATGATACTTATTCTGTTTTAAAACGGAAACTTTTTATTTCTCTGGCATTTACAATTCCTGTTTTTATTCTTTCAATGGGTGCAATGCTGATTGACTTTCATTTTTCACACACCGTTCAGGGCTGGATTGAATTGCTTCTGACACTTCCGGTTTTGTTTTATTCTGGATGGTTTCTGATGAAAAGAGGTTGGATTTCTTTTAAAACATGGAATTTAAACATGTTCAGCCTGATTGCGCTGGGCGTCTCTGCAGCTTTTCTGTTCAGTATTATTGCATTGATTTTTCCGGATAGTATTCCTCATGAAATCCGTGGTCACAATCATGCAATTCCTCTGTATTTTGAAGCCGTTTGTGTGATTTTAACTTTGGTTATTTTAGGTCAGCTGATGGAAGCTCTGGCTCATAAAAAAACAGGTAATGCCATCCGCGAACTAATGAGTTTATCGCCTGATGAAGCCAATTTAATGATGAATGGTGAAGAAAAAAAAGTCCCTCTTTCCGAAATAAAAATCGGGGATATTCTTAAAGTAAAACCAGGTGAGAAAATTCCGGTGGATGGGAAAATTATTGAAGGAAATTCAGTGATAGACGAAAGTATGATCACGGGTGAACCAGTTCCTGTCGAAAAAAGTACAGATGCGAAAGTAAGTGCAGGTACCATCAACGGAAATCGGGTTTTTATGATGAAAGCTGAAAAAGTGGGTGATGAAACGCTGCTTGCAAAAATCATTAAAATGGTCAACGATGCCAGCCGAAGCAGAGCTCCGATTCAGAAACTGACTGATAAAGTGGCGAAAGTTTTTGTACCTGCTGTTATTTTAATCTCGGTTTTAACCTTTGTTTTGTGGCAGATTTTCGGACCTGAAGATCAGAAAACTCTGTTTGCTTTTGTAAATGCTGTCGCTGTTTTAATTGTTGCATGTCCTTGTGCTTTAGGTCTGGCAACGCCGATGTCTTTGATGGTTGGCATTGGTAAAGGAGCTAAAAATGGTATTTTGATTAAAAATGCCGAAGCACTTGAACAGATGAATAAAGTAAATGTCCTGATCACCGATAAAACAGGAACTTTAACCAAAGGAAAACCATCACTTGAACATATTGAAACGTTGAATAATAATGCAGATTTAATTTTAAATTTAGCGTATTCACTCAACCAAAATTCAGAACACCCTTTGTCGGATGCTGTAATCAAAAAGGCAAAGGATAAAAATATTGCTGCGGAAAAAGTCAGCAGTTTTGAAAATATTTCCGGCAAGGGCGTGAAAGGAATTATCAATGGAAAAACGGTTTATCTCGGCAACGAAAAACTTTTGAGTTCAAACCAAATTTCTGTTCCTGAAAATCTAAAATTGAATGCAGACGAAATTCAGTCGAAAGCACATACAATCTCTTTTCTGGCTCAGGAAAATGAAGTTTTAGGGTTCATCAGTTTCACAGATAAAATAAAAGAATCATCTAAAAAAGCTGTACGGCAATTGCAGGATGAAGGTATTGAAATCATCATGATGACCGGCGACAATGAAAATACAGCAAAAGCAGTTGCGGATGCATTAGGAATTAAAAATTTTAAAGCCAACTGTCTTCCCGAAGATAAGTTGAATGAGGTGAAAAAACTTCAGTCTCAGGGAAAAATAATAGCAATGACTGGCGACGGCATCAACGACTCTCCTGCTCTTGCCCAGGCAAACATTGGAATTGCCATGGGAACAGGAACTGATGTTGCCATAGAAAGTGCTGAAATCACTTTGTTGAAAGGCGATCTTCTGGGTGTTGCTCAGGCAAAATTGCTGAGTGAAAAACTGCTTAAAAACATTAAGGAAAATCTGTTTTTTGCCTTTGTTTATAATATTTTGGGAATTCCTGTTGCAGCAGGACTTCTTTACCCAATTTTTGGAATTCTTCTGTCTCCGATGATTGCGGCGGCGGCAATGAGTGTAAGTTCTCTGTCTGTGATTTTAAATTCATTAAGATTAAATGCTGTTGATCTGAAAATTAAATGATTTAAGTTCACAGATATCTAACGGAATTGCAGATATTTTCCAGACAAAAAAAGGCAATGAATCATTTGAAATTAAAATAAAAATGGAAAAAGAAAGGATTTATATCGGCTGCTCAGGTTTTTACAACAATGATTGGAAGGGTTCTCTGTTTCCTGAGGACGCCAAAAGCAAGGATTTTCTTACACTTTATTCGAAAGAATTTAACTGTGTGGAAATCAATTCTACATTTTACAGAAAACCAACAGCAAAAACATTATTAAAATGGTTTGACGAAACTCCTGATGATTTTAAATTCTTTATTAAAATTCCAAAGACAATTTCTCATGAAAAACGGCTGAAAGACTGCAGAGAAGAAATCCTTAATTTCTGCAATCATATTCAAAGTGGTTTAAAAAATAAGCTTGCGGGATTCTTATATCAGTTTCCACCGTCGTTCAAAAATTCCGGAGAAAATTCAGATTTAATAAAAGATAATTTAGATCCGAATTTTTTGAATGTCATTGAGTTCAGGCACGAATCGTGGTGGGAAAATGAAGTTTTCGAAACTTTAAAACTAAACAATATTGTTTTTTCCGGCGTGAGCTTTCCCTCTAAGCTTCCCGATGAAATAATTATCAATAGTTCTGATGTTCTGTACTACAGACTTCACGGAAAGCCAGTACTCTATAAATCTGAATACACAGAGGAATTTCTTGAGAATCTGGCAGCGAAATTTAGAGATAACAGTCTTAAATCTTATGTGTTTTTCAATAATACATGGGGAACAGCTGCTATAAAAAATGCTTTGTATCTGAAAAGAATTTTGGAAGAATAAAGCTGTATTTAAACTTAAATTCCAACAAAAAATCAGAAATTTGCAGTTATGAGTTTACAGGTAAATTACCAAAACATAAAAAGTCAGCTTCCCGATACTGTGGAATTGGTTGCTGTTTCAAAAACACATCCGGTGGCGGCTATTCAGGAAGTTTATGATTTCGGACAGAAGGTATTCGGTGAAAATAAAGTTCAGGAGCTGACAGAAAAATATCCGCTTCTTCCGAAAGATATTCAATGGCATCTGATAGGACATTTGCAGACCAACAAAGTAAAATATATTGCGGAATTTATCGACACCATCCAAAGTGTGGATTCTGAGAAACTTTTGAAGGAAATCAATAAAGAAGCTGCCAAAAATAACCGCACAATCAAGGTTTTGTTGCAGGTAAAAATCGCAGAGGAAGATTCAAAATTTGGTCTTAACATTTCAGAAGCTGAAAATCTGTTTCAAAAATTCATCAGCGGAGATTTTGCGAACATTGAAATTAATGGACTGATGGGTATGGCCACTTTTACAGAAGACGAAGATCAGATTAAAAAAGAATTTTCAGTTTTAAAAAACCTCTTCGATAAACTTAATGAAAAACATACTTTAAAAACCCTTTCAATGGGAATGAGCGATGATTTCCCTATTGCAATTGAATGCGGTGCCAATTCTGTACGTGTAGGTTCAGCGATTTTTGGAAGAAGGGATTATTCACAGTAAATCTTTTTGCTTATGTGTGTTTCAGTTTGAATTTTCCCGCAGATTTTCGGAGATTTAATGCGCAGATTTCCGCAGAAGTTTAACGATAGAGGTGTTACAATAATTTTCGGTGTTCATAATTTTTCAGTTCAGCGCTCTCTTTCTCAAAGGTAATTTCCAGAATATCTTCTGTTAAGATTGACAGATACCAGCGTTTTACATCAAAAGACTATTTAGGAACAATATTTGCTGATAATCCGGCAAAAATTAATTAAATTGCGACTATGCAAAAAATCCTTATCGTAGAAGACGAAAAAGCTATTTCCGGAGTACTTCACAGTATTCTTTCTGATGAACTGACCGAATATGAATTTGTGATTGCCGAAGACGGTCTCGAAGGAATTAAACATATTGAAAAAGAAGATTTTGCGCTGGTAATTTCTGATATCAAAATGCCGAAATTATCAGGAACGGAACTTCTGAAGCAAAGCATGGCGCTGAAACCTGAAAGCACTTTTATCATGATTTCCGGTCACGCCGACATCGATTCTGCGGTTTCCTGTCTGAAAGACGGAGCTTACGATTTTATCTCAAAGCCAATCGACATCAACAGACTGATTACGAGTGTGAAGAATGCTCTGGTAAAAGAAACACTTAAAAAAGAAAATAAAAATCTACAGAACGAAAATAAGACGCTCAAGAAGAAGGTTAATAAAAAATACCAGATGATCGGTGAGTCTGAACCTTTAAAAAAGATTCAGGAGATGATCGAAAAGGTGGCAGTTTCTGATGCAAGAGTTTTAATTACAGGTCCCAACGGCGCCGGAAAAGAACTTGTGGCTCACGCTATTCACAATTTGAGTGAAAGATCAAGAGGTCCGATGGTGGAAGTAAACTGTGCCGCTATCCCTTCTGAACTGATTGAATCTGAACTTTTCGGTCACGTAAAAGGTTCGTTTACAGGAGCAATTAAAGATAAGCAGGGAAAATTTGAACAGGCCAACAACGGAACTATCTTTTTAGATGAAATCGGTGATATGAGTCTGATTGCTCAGGCTAAAGTATTGAGAGCGTTGCAGGAAAGCAAAGTTTCACCGGTAGGAAGCGACAAAGAAATCAAGGTTGATGTGAGAGTTCTTGCAGCAACCAATAAAAATATGGCTAAGGAAATCGAAGCCGGAAGATTCAGAGAAGATTTGTACCACAGACTTTCTGTAATTGAAATCTATGTACCGCCGTTGGATGAAAGAAAAGCAGATATCAAGCTTTTAGTAGATCACTTCTCAGGACTGATCTCCGACGAGCACGGAACTGCACTTAAAAAATTCGATGATTCGGCTATCAAGGCTCTGGAAGCACTTTCATGGACAGGAAACATCCGTGAGCTGAGAAACGTAGTGGAAAGATTAATCATTCTTGGTGGAGCTACTGTTTCGCAGGAAGACGTTGCAAGTTTTGTGAGAAAATAAATTAATACTTAATTCTCTTAAATTATAAAAATTTGCAGTATTTATGCTGCAGATTTTTTTTTGTTATTATTATGAACTTTTTAAATAAAAATTACACGAAAGAAGCCCTCACACTGGCTCTTCCGGTAATGCTTACACAGGTCGGGCAGGTTTCTGTAAACCTATTTGACAACATTATTGTTGGTCGCCTTTTGGGAGCAGATGCACTGGCGTCTGTTTCTTTGGGTAACGCCGTATTTTTCTCAATGTTTGTTTTGGCATTGGGTTTTTCGTTTGCCATTCCGCCTTTGGTTTCAGAGGCGCATTCTCAGCATGATCACAAGACCATCAATTCGGTATTCAGTCATGGTTTTGTGATTAATATGACTGTCGGAATTATTCTGATGCTGGTTTTGTTTGCAGGCCTGCCTCTACTCTATCATTCGGGTCAGCCGGCAAAAATTATTCCTGATACGGTAGACTTTTTATGGATTATGGCAATCAGCATCGTGCCCTTCATGGCATTTCAGACTTTGAGAGAGGTTTCTGAAGGTCTGTCGTACACCATCGGGGTAACAAAGGCGACTATTATTGCCAATGTAATCAACATCGCTTTAAATTACGTTTTCATCAAAGGACTTTGGATTTTCCCCGAAATGGGAGTAAAAGGTTCTGCACTGGCGAGTCTAATTGCCAGAATATTCATGGTGGTTTTTCTGTATTTCGTCCTGATTAAAGAACCGAAAACCAGACAGTACATCAAAGATTTCTCATTGAAAGTAAGTGTATTTTCAAAGAATATGTTTGAAAAAATGGTTAGACTGGGTTTTCCGACTGCTCTGCAGATGTTTTTTGAGGTGACGGCTTTTGCAGCTGCGGCTTTTATTTGTGGACTGGTTTCCGCTCACGATATCGCTTCGCATCAGATTGCACTGAGCATGGCGTCGTTTACTTTTAATCTCTGTATCGGTTTCAGTGTAGCGTCAACCGTGATGATCGGAAGAAAACTGGGCGAACAGAATTTTATTGAATTAAGAAAAATAGGAATCAATAATATTAAAATTGCATTTCTCTTCATGTGTCTTTGTGGATTGTTTTTTATTTTCGGAAGAAATATTCTTCCCACATTTTTCACAAAACCTGAAGAAACTGAAGTTATTTTGCTGGCATCAAAATTACTGATTATCGCCGCTCTTTTCCAGTTATCAGACGGAATTCAGGTGACGGCTCTGGGAATGCTGAGAGGTTTGCAGGATGTGAAAGTTCCTTCCATTTACACCTTTATCGCTTATTGGCTGATTACAATTCCGTTAGGATATTTCCTTTGTGTAACAATGAAAATGGGTGCTTTCGGGATGTGGATTGCGCTCGGATTGGGTTTAACAATTTCCGCAGCAATGCTCGTGAAACGTTTTCTCAATTTATCTGCAAAGCGGATTAAACAGAATAAATTATAAAATGAAAGGCGGTCTTTGGATCGCTTTTTTTTTGCATACATTTTAATATATCTATGAATAAAAGTATTCACAGTAGTTTGGCATCAATTTAGACAGGCAGAGTTTAAATTATATTTATGAAAAAATTACTTTTAAGATTTGTCCTTGTATTTGGATTATTGGGAACAACTACACTTTCGCTTACAAGCTGCGATAAAGATGATATTGAAGTTCCGGTACCATTTGATATCCCTTTAACGCTTGAAAAGGATTTACCATTTGCAACTGTCAACACAAGTTCTTATCTGCGTTATCCGGAAATTCCTCTTAACATCGATGTAGATGCACAGATCAAGGAGAAGAATTCTAAATTATCTGTAGAAAATCTGAAATCTGTGAAGCTTACCGGTTTTACTATTGATTACATAAGCTCTACATTAGGAAATAAACTGAATATCATCAATGGGGCAAAAGTATTTATCAAAGCTCCAAATCTTCCGGAAGTTTTAGTTGGAACAGTTGAAAACAACACCAATCCCAATACTCTTACTATCAATACTACTGATACAGAACTGATTGACTATTTAAAATCAAAACAAAATTCTTTATTTTTAGAAATTAAAGGAGCTCAGACTAGTCTTGATGAATTGAAGGTTAATTTAAAACCAGTTTTTAAAATCACCGTCGGATTATAAAAGAATTGGAAATTAAAATTTATTAATAATTATAAAGAGTTGCAGTAATGTGACTCTTTTTTTGTTTAATACCTATGGGGAACATTATGTATAACTTTTTTGAATTGACAATATGGAAAATCAACCACCAGCATTAAAAATCTCTTTTTGTGAAATACCTTTTTACTACTTTTACTTAAACGTTTTATAATAGCCAGATCCGCAGGGTGACAATCAAAAATGGTATTAAATTTACAGCTTATGAAAACTATACTCGAAACAAAACGCCTTGCCCTCCGCGAATTCAATATTGATGATGCCAAACATTTTTACCATTTAAATTTAAATCCTAATGTCATTCGATACACCGGAAATTCAGCTTTTAAAAATATTGAAGAGGCTCGGTCTTTTCTTAAAAATTATTCAGATTATCAGAAAAACGGTTTCGGAAGATGGGCGGTTATCGAAAAATCGAGTGGCGAATTTCTGGGTTGGTGTGGCTTGAAATACGATGAAAAATTGGATGAGACAGATATTGGCTTTAGGTTTTTTGAGCATTTCTGGAATAAAGGTTTTGCCACAGAAAGTTCTATAGCCTGCATTGATTATGGTTTTAAAGAATTAAATTTAAACAAGATCGTTGGAAGAGCGATGAAAGAAAATACAGCTTCCATTAAAGTTTTACAGAAAACCGGACTTGAATATGAAAAAGATTTTGATTTTGATGGAAATAAAGGTGTAATTTATTCAGTTATAAATAGAAATATTAAATAAATCATGCAGGAAATTATATTAAAACAAGTTGGAATTGAAGACGTTGCACCACTGCAGAAAATTGCAGAGGAAACATTCTTCGATACATTTGCGCCACACAACACAACAGAAAATATGGAGCAATACATGACCACAGGTTTCACTACAGAAAAGTTAACGGCTGAACTTCAAAACCAAAACTCCGAATTCTATTTTGCCGTTTTACAGGATGAAGTGGTTGGTTATTTAAAAGTGAATTTCGGAAATGCGCAAACCGAGCTGCAGGATTCCAACTCGCTTGAAATTGAAAGAATTTATGTTTCAAAAGATTTTCACGGTAAGAAGGTAGGACAGATTCTCTATGATAAAGCGCTGGAGATTGCGAATAAGGTAGCCTTGAAGTACGTCTGGCTGGGAGTCTGGGAAGAAAATTCCAGAGCCGTGCAGTTTTATAAGAAAAACGGATTTGTAGAATTCGGCAGGCATATTTTCAGATTCGGAAATGAAGATCAGACCGATCTGATGATGAAAAAAATGCTGTCATAACAGGATTACTCATTCAGGTATAAAAAAAGCAACCCAAATCAGGTTGCTTTCATTTATAATCCAAAAGTATTTTACTTCAAATACTTCACAATCGCCTCATCCGTAGGCTTCACATCACTTTTAAAAGAACCGATAAGCTTACCGTTTTCATCCAAAAGAAACTTGGTGAAATTCCAGAGAATATCGCTGTCTTTTACACCGTTTAAATCTTTTTCTGTAAGATATTTGAAGATTGGCGCAGTGTCGTCACCTTTCACAGAAACTTTTGCAGCTAATGGAAAAGTTACACCATAGTTTTTCTCGCAGAAAGCACCGATTTCAACATTTGAACCGGGTTCCTGTCCGCCGAAATTGTTGGCCGGAAAACCTACCACTACAAGTTTATCACCATATTCTTTTGAGATCTGCTCCAGATCTTTGTACTGAGGAGTGAAACCGCACTCTGACGCAGTGTTGACAATAAGAATTTTCTTTCCTTTAAAATCTGCAAAGTTGATGGTTTTGCCTTCTTCAAGAGCATCTACTTTATAGTCGTAAATTGATTTTCCCATAAGTTCTTTGGTTTTGGTTTTTGAAGTCTCAGATTTTTTCTGAGCACAGCTGTTGATAAATGCCACGAAAGAAAGCAACATAATAAACAATTTTTTCATATTGATTCAGGTATTTTAAAATTTAAAAGTATTGGCTGGGAAGACCTTGTTAATCTCCACTTTGTTGAGAATCATCACGTAGTCACCGTCTTTTTTGGCGCTCGATGATTCAATTCTGAAAGGCATCATCAAATTTCCGACCTTTTTGTAATCTGAATACAGTAAAGTATCATCTTTTTTTATTTCTTTTAAAAGCATAAAGTTTTTGGTGTCGAAATAATAGATGTTTTTGTTCACGTTTTTGGTAAGTTCCACTTTATGACAATAGATATTCCCGATTTTTTCTTTGCCTAAATACTGTGCTTCAAAACCTTTGTTTTCCCAGTCGATAAAGTCGTTGTCGAAACTTTCAGCTACATATTCTTTGTACTCCTGAAGTTTGTTAGCTGCATAATTCATCGCGTACCCTTTATTTCCGTCGTATCCTTCTATAGCTGTTTCTTTTCCGCTGATGGTGATGACGGTTTTGGTTAAATTGGGACGTGTCTGATAAATCTTTATGGGATATTCATCTTTCACTCCCAAAATCACTTTACCCTGCAGCAAAACTGAATTTAAAAGCTTCCACTGCGTTAAACCACCCGACAGTTCGATGTTTTTATCAATGATTTCCTTCGCGGTCTGCGCAAAAATCTGTTGTGAAAATATCAGGACGAATATTAAAAGGAGTTTCTTCATTAAATCAATTTTATCAAGTCAAATATAAGTCTTTCTTGGATAATGTGGCAATGTATCAATCTAACAGTGTAACAAAATATTTAGAATTTAGAATTTGTAATGAGAGATTGATACTTGGCTCTTTTTACTTTTATCTTGGCTCTTTAAATTAATTTCCTTGCTTTCTCCAGATCTTCCGGCGTATCAATGCCTACTCCCACAAAATTGGTTTCGATTAATTTAATTTTCATTCCATATTCCAGATAGCGGATGCATTCTATTTTTTCGGAAATTTCAAGAGGTTTCATTTCGAGTTTTGAAAACTGAATCAAAGCATGTTTTCTGAAAGCGTAAACGCCGATGTGCTTGAAGTAATCTACTTTGTAAGTAATCTCCCGGTGAAAAGGAATCACAGAACGGCTGAAATAAAGGGCAAAACCGTTATTGTCGGTGATCACTTTTACATTATTTGGGTTTTCAATTTCCTCTTTTTCATGAAGTTTTATTTTTAATGAAGCCAGAGAAATTTCCTGATTTTCATCTTCTTTGAAGACTTCAATCAATTGCTGCAGCGGTTCAAGTTTTAGAAAAGGTTCATCGCCCTGAACGTTGATGACGATATCGCAGTCAATATTCTGAACGGCTTCAGCAATACGGTCGCTGCCGGTTTCGTGTTGCCCTGTCATCACTGCTTTTCCGCCATTACTTTCAATTTCATTAAAAATCAATTCAGAATCTGTGGCGACGAAAACTTCATCAAACAAACCTGTTTCCACAACATTCTGATAAGTAGTTGTAATGACCGTTTTTTCTCCTAAAATCTGCATCAGTTTTGCAGGAAAACGACTTGCTTCGTAACGCGCGGGAATGACAGCTATAATTTTCATAAATCTAGTTTAAAATGAGAGACAAAAGTCGCAAAAGTTTTTGAGATGACGTTGCAAACGGTAGATTTTGTCTGCAGGCGGAATGACTAATTTAAAAAGTTACTTTTTCAGAATGCTGTAAAAAATGAAGCAGGAAAATGATTCCATAAATCCATGATATATATAAGAATGAATAAAAAATCCCAAACCCGAAGCTTTTTACTAAATCATCTTTACAATGTTTTGAATTTTTAAAGACTAAACGTAATGCACGGAAGAAAATCCAGTAAAGCATTGCTATCAGGATAAGAACTGTAGCCCAAATAAAAATCCCCAAAAAATAAAGAAGAAATACAGCAACCAAACCTATAAAAAACCACAAAACAACTGACAAAATAACTCCGGCACAGCCGTCTCCATCGCCAATATCGGGTAAACCTCCATCGAAACCTTCAAACTTTGGTCTTTTGTCGGCAATACTTTTCAGCTTCTCTCTGTTGACGATAGCTCCTACATTCTCTTTTAATTTTAAACCAAAATACAGTCCCAAACTCACAAAAAGAAAGAAGGCTCCAGCCAAAATAGAAGTAGAAATGATTGAATTCTGAAACAGTGTTCTGTGCGAATGAATACCTGAAATCCAGACACAAAGAATGACCAAAGTGATAATTCCGATTGTGAGAAAACTCAACATTTTGGTTTCTACTGTAAATCTGTTCTTCAAATTCATCAGAAAGTTTTAAAACTAAAATTCAGGCTAAATATCAAATCAACTACTTTAAATTTTATCTAAAATTTTCTTCGGTAAAACTTTATTCAACTGAGATTTCATTTCCTTTTCCACCAAGACATATTTCCAGTTTTTTCTGTCTTTGGAGATAGCGCAGGCTTTCGTTTTTGCATTGATGTAATAAGCCATTTCATTGGGATAATAGACCACACTTCCTTTTCCGTATTTCTGAACCAGCATATCTTTAATCTTATTTCTCATTTCGTCCTGCATCCCTTCAGCATTGCAACGGATTCTTGTAGAGTAATTTACAATAGAAAAATGTTCCCCGTTCACAAATTCAGAATTTCCAACCTGCGTTACTTTATAGTTGATGATTTCAACCTTCATGATCGGATTGTTGTAGGTCATATTTAAAATCATTGTCATCTGATCTTTTGGCACAACAGTAAAAAACTTTGGATAAATACCTTCGACGGCCTTATCAATATCTTTTGATTTCAGATTTCCCAGAAAAGAGGAAAATGATTTCGAAATGATTTGCTGATCATTATTCTGCGCAGAAAAACACACGCTCATCAGTACGAAAAGGCTTAATAAAAATTTTGTTTTCATAATTTTTTCAGTAAAAATATAAAAAAAGCCACTCTTGCGAATGGCTATATGATTATTTGTTGGTGATTATTTAATTTTAACCAATTCTACGTCGAAAACCAACCACGCATTTGGCGGGATAACACCTCCTGCACCATTTGCTCCGTAACCCATCGCTGGTGGAATCAGTAATGTAGCGGTTTCACCTTCTTTAAGTAACAGAATTCCTTCGTCCCAACCTTTGATTACTCTGCCCATTCCTATAGGAATTTCGATAGGCTCATTTCTCTTGAAAGAAGAATCGAATTCTGTACCGTCAACCAGTTTTCCTGCATAATGCACAGAAACATTGTCACCTACTTTTGGAGAAGCTCCGGTTGTAGTTTTTGTGATTTTATAGTAAAGACCAGACTCAGTTTTCTGCATTCCAACTTTCAGATCTTCCATTTTTTTATTTGCTTCAGCTTCAGCTTTTTCAGCCATCGCTTTGTTGTTGGCAGCGATTTTAGCTTTCCCTTCAGTGAAAGTTTTCGCAGCGTCATAGTTTTTATACTCATCACCTTTGCTGAAAATACCCACTTTTTCAAGTACTACATCAGTTTTTGGTTTATCCTGAGGACCTTTTTCTACGTTTGCAATTGCATCTACAGTCTCCAGACCTTTTACCACTTTACCGAAAATTGTGTGTCTTCCGTCTAACCAAGGTGTTGCCACTTCAGTGATGAAAAACTGAGAACCGTTGGTGTTAGGACCTGAGTTTGCCATAGAAAGAACACCTTTCCCTGTGTGTTTAAGGTCGTTTTTTTCGTCTTCAAACTTGTAACCCGGATCTCCCATTCCTGTTCCCTGAGGATCACCTCCCTGGATCATAAAATCTTTGATTACTCTGTGGAAAATAGTTCCGTCATAATAAGGAACACCTTTCGCTTTCGCTTTGTTGTCGATTTTTCCTTCTGCAAGACCAACAAAGTTGGCTACAGTTACAGGTGCTTTTTTATCTTCCAACTTCACGATCATGTTTCCTTTCGTTGTCTGAAGATTAGCATAAAGTCCGTCATTAAGACCTTCGTAAGTTTCTTTGTCTACGTTCATTTTTTTATAGATTGGAGTGCAGCTCATCAGCGAAACGCTTGCCGCTGCAAGAATTATATTTTTATTAAAAAGTTTCATTTATATTAATTTGAGTTTTATGATTAAAGGAACATCGTTATCAATTTTGTTTTCGTCCCCGAAGGTGCCGTAAGCCAGTGATGAAGGCACAAGCAGCGTAATCTCCTCTCCCGCTTTCATGTATCTGAGAGCGTTCTCCACGGCTTTCAGTTCATCAAAATGACCGAATTTTGCATTTTCTCTGGCGAATGATTTTTCATAAATTTTAGTCATATCAAAATCGTAGAGTTCGTAGGAATAGGAAACCGGAGCGTCATCCATCTGCTTCTGTCTGTCATCGAAACCGGCAACATCTACCCAGTAATTCAGCTTTGTAGGATAAAACTTTGTCTGTTGACCAGAAATCCAGTCCTGAATCTGCTGTCTTTCCAGAGTATTGAGATTTTTGGTTCTCTCTTTAGAAGTTTTAAGGTCAGACTGACTCAGCACTCCGCCTACCGGAGGATAAACTGTAGTATTTCTTTTGCAGCCAACAAAAGCCAAAACCGATAGAATAACTAATTTTTTCAAAAGCAGAATGTTTAAACCGTTGCGAAAATACGCAATTATGCGAACATATAAAAACAAAAAAAGCCAGGAAAAATCCTGACTTTATATTTATTACTGAGTTTCTTAAACAGTCTCAAGAATATTTTTCTCTACCAAAACTCTCCATCCGAAAGGATCTTCGGTAAGATTGGTCTGAAGATTTACCAAATCATTCTTAAGGGTTACAGCGAAACTTTCTTCATCTGAAAGTGCCGGCAATTCCAGTTTTTCACCCTGATACCCCAATGCCTGGAACACCGTGGTTACTACAGCAGTTCCTACACCCCAAACTTCTTTTAAAGAGCCGTCTTTCTGTGCAGCAACTACATCTTTTACTTTAATTGGCTCAACTTTTACTTCAAAGCCTCTCTTTTTAGCCAACTGAATGAAACTGTCTCTGGTAACACCATCTAAAATTTTCTCTGATGTTGGTGGAGTGTAAATTGTATCGTTGATTCTTACAAAAACATTCATTGTTCCGCTTTCCTCAAAATATTCGTGGGTCGCGTCGTCTGTCCAGATAATCTGATCGTAACCTTCTTCAATTGCCAACTGCGTTGGGTAGAATGACGCTGCATAGTTTCCTGCTGCTTTTGCAGAACCTACACCGCCGCTTGCCGCTCTCGAGTAATGATCTGAAATTTTTACAGAAACCGGTTCTGTGTAATACATTTTTGCAGGAGTGGTCACAATTGCAAACATATATTTATTGGCAACTCTTGCTTTCAAAGCTTCTTCCGTTGCGAAAATCAAAGGTCTTATGTATAAAGAATTTCCTTCGCCCTGCGGAATCCATTCTCTGTCGATATTTACAAGGGCTTTTAAACCTTCAATAAACATTTCCTCAGTTACTTCCGGCATTGCAAGACGCTTCGCAGATTTATTGATACGCTCAAAATTCTTTTCAGGCCTGAAAAGGAAAACCTGTCCGTCTTTGTCTTTGTAGGCTTTCATACCTTCAAAACAAGCCTGTCCGTAATTTACTCCCATCATCGCCGGAGTAAAAGGAATCGGACCGTAAGGAACCACTTTCACATCACCCCATTTCCCATTCTCATACTCACAGATCACCATGTGATCAGCAAAAGTATTTCCGAAGGAAAAGTTGTTAGGGTCGAATGTAGAAATTCTGGAGTTTTCTGTCTTTTGAATTATCATTTCTTAAATTTTTTATGATGTTCTACAAATTTAATATAATTTTTTAAATATAAAAATTTTACGTTAAATTTGACAAAAAAAGCATGAAAAGGGAGATAAAAACAACAAACGACGGAAGTAAAACATTATACATCAATGACTTAAATGAAAACTACCATTCACACCACGGTGCGTTGCAGGAAGCAGAACACGTGTTTGTCAAAAATGGACTGAATTTAATAAATGATTGCGAAATTAATATTTTAGAACTCGGTTTTGGAACAGGTTTGAATGTTTTGGTAACAATTAATGAATATTTAAAAACTGACAAAAATCATAAGATTAATTATTTTTCGCTTGAAAAATATCCGATAAATGAATCAGAAATAAATGATTTAGCTTATTTTGAACTTTTTGATAACGCAGAATTAAAAAATATTTATCAGAAAATTCACAGTACAGATTGGGAAAATCTCCAAGAAATTGTTCCGGGTTTCAGTTTAAAAAAGATTCAGTGTGACTTCTTTGATCTGAAAAACACAGACTTACCTGAAATAAATCTCGTCTATTTCGATTGCTTTGGGGCAAGAGTGCAGCCCGACCTGTGGGAGATGCCCCTTTTTGAGATGGTTTCAGATAAAATGAGTGTAAACGGATTGTTAACAACATATTCATCTAAAGGCAGTGTCCGAAGGATTTTAAAGGAACTCAACTTCAACGTGAAAAAAATGCAGGGACCTCCGGGAAAACGGGAAATGATTAATGCGTGGAAGCTTTAGATTTAAAATTCATGATTCAAGTTTTAAGATTTGAGATTTGAGATTTGAGATTTAAAAATTAAGATTTTAGAATGAGAAGATGATTAATATGGTTTTTTCTCTTTCAGGCAAAACAAAATCTTTAAATTAGCATTACAAATATTATATATGGTAGATAAAATCAATGTAAGAGTATATGCATGTGCTGTAAAAGATAAAAAAGTGCTTACCTTATTCGAAGAATACGCCGGCGAACCCTTGATGAAACTTCCCGGAGGAGGACTTGAATTAGGAGAAGGTCTTACAGACTGTCTTCACAGAGAATTTGACGAAGAGTTAAACGTCAAAATTGAAATCCTTGAACACTTTTATACTCAGGAGCATTTTCTCACTTCAAGATTTCGTGATAACGAACAGTTGCTTACGATATACTATTTAGTAAAAATTACCAACGAAGAAGATTTCCTCATCATGGATCCCTGCATCGAAAGAACCGAATGGGTTAATATTGACAGACCGGACAACCCTTTTCCTTTACCGGTTGACAAAATTGTCTTCGATAAATTAAAAGAAAAATTCCTGTAAAATTTTACAGGAATTTATTTTTATCGCGGAGACTTAAAATCTTTGGCACCTGGATAAGGCTGCAGATAGCCGGAGTTCCAGTTGGACTGCAAAAGTGATTCTAAAAATTCGTCAGTTCTGTTTTTATGAGGATTGTATTTTTCCTTAAGATCAATATCTGCCACTTTTCCTTTCACATTCCACCAGAATGCGCTCCAGCCTCCACGAAGTTCTTTGATCACTTCAAAAACGTTCTTACCGGTTGCGCGGCTCATCAGTTTCGCAAAGACCTGACCTTCTGTTGTCGTTAAATCGCGTAACTGTTTTTCATACTGGTCTGCAAGCATATTCTGCCGGTCTTTCACAAATTTCCGTTTGGCAGCAGAATCCATATCCTGCATATCTGCCTGAATATCGCGATACTGCTGTAGAGCTGTGAGAAAGAGAGGATAAACGCGGTATAGCTTCTTATTAAGGAAAAGATAGAAATTTTTATCAAGCTGATTATTGAATTTTGGTCTGTTTACCAATCTCAATTCATCCATTATAACAACTGTTTCCCCATTGATCTCGTAAATTTTTGCCTTTTGTCTTTCGTCATAAAAATATTTCTGACCATATTCATCCACTTTCAACTGATCCTGTGGATACTGACTTAAAGGTCTGATTCCGAGCGAATCAACAATTTGAGCGTGGGCAGATATCGCAAAAAAAATAAGAAAAGGGAAGAAAACTTTATTTAAAATCATTATTTTTACACTTCGTATCAAAAAAAATCAACGCAAAAATCATTCCTTTCTATATGAAATTCGAAAAGAAGTCTCTAAAGTTTTTAGAACAGTATCTTAACACTTCATCCCCTACCGGATATGAACACAAAGGCCAGGAAGTCTGGATGAATTACATCAAACCATATGTAGATAAAATTGAAGTCGATCACTACGGAACATGCTACGGCATTATAAATCCTGAAGCTGAATTCAAAGTGGTAATTGAAGCCCATGCCGATGAAATATCATGGTATGTAAATTATATCACAGATGACGGATTAATTTACGTGATCAGAAACGGTGGTTCAGACCAAACGATAGCCCCCTCAAAAGTGGTTAGCATCCATGGTGAAAAAGGTATTGTAAAAGGAGTTTTTGGCTGGCCGGCAATTCACACAAGAAGCGCAAACCAAAACGAACCAACTCCAAAAATTGAAAATATTTTTATCGACTGTGGTGCAATTTCAAAGGAGGAAGTTGAAGAGCTCGGAATTCACGTGGGCTGTATGATCACTTACCCTGACGAGTTTTTTGAAATGAATGACCGTTATTTCGTTTGCCGGGCTTTAGATAACAGAATCGGTGGTTTTATGATTGCTGAAGTGGCAAGACTTTTAAAGGAAAATAAAAAAACAATTCCGTTCGGTTTGTATATCACCAACTCTGTACAGGAGGAAGTTGGACTTTATGGCGCTGACATGATTGCAGATACCATCAAACCTAACATCGCCATTGTAACCGACGTCACCCATGATACCACGACCCCGATGATTGAAAAGAAAAAAGAAGGCGATCAGAAATGTGGTGATGGACCGGTGGTGTTTTTTGCTCCAAGTGTACATCATAAAATAAGAGAACTGATTATTGATACCGCGAAGTCGAAAAACATTCCTTACCAAAGAGCTGCAGCCAGCCGTGCTACAGGAACCGATACGGATGCATTTGCTCATTCCAATGGCGGCGTACCGAGCGCATTAATTTCCCTGCCTCTACGCTACATGCACACCACAGTGGAAATGGTTTCTAAAGAGGACGTTGGAAATGTAATTAAGCTGATCTATGAAACTCTGTTGGAAATCCAGCCGGAAATGAAACTGAAATATCACTAAAATAAAAGAGCCAGGTTAAAAAATCAAGGTAAAAGTAAAAGATAAAAGTAAATAGAAAGTAAAAATGAAAACCAAACTTATCGCTCCTTCCCTCCTGTCTGCGGACTTTGGAAATCTTCAGCGGGACATCGAAATGCTCAACGATTCGCAAGCAGACTGGCTGCATGTAGATGTCATGGATGGCAGATTTGTACCAAACATTTCCTTCGGATTTCCGGTCATGAAAACAATTCAGAAGCATGCCAAAAAATTTGTGGATGTGCATTTAATGATTGTAGAGCCTGAAAAATATGTTGAAGAATTTATCAGTCATGGTGCAGACTTAGTTTCTGTTCATTACGAAGCCTGTACACATTTACACAGAACAATTCATCACATTCAAAGTTTAGGAGCCAAGGCTGGTGTAGTTTTAAATCCTTCAACACCGGTTTTAATGCTTGAAGACATTATTGCCGATGTAGATCTGGTTTTGTTAATGAGTGTAAACCCAGGTTTTGGCGGACAAAAATTTATTGAAAACACCTATAAAAAAATCGCTGAAACAAAAGATCTTATCCTGAGTAATAATTCTACAGCTTTGATTCAAATTGATGGTGGTGTGAATATCGACAATGCTTCAAAACTTTTTGATTCAGGTGCTGATGTTTTGGTTGCAGGAAATGCGGTTTTCTCAGCTGACAGTCCGGAAAGAATTATTGAACTTTTGAAAGTTTAGTCAAATCTTAAGTATAAATTATATAAAAAGGCTGCCAATTGGCAGCCTTTCTCATCTCTTGTAAAGAGAATTCTTGTGGTTACAGTTTAGTTTGCTTTAGTTTTTAATCATTGAAATAAACTTTCGTTTAATCCATTACAAATATCCTGAAACTTTCAGTACAAAACAATCCGTAAAAACACGGTATTTTTTCAGTTATACAGTTACTTAATTTATACCTGGAATTTAGACATAAAAAAATCCGGAAATATTCCCGGATTTATATATTTTTTTAAAGCTCTTCTTAGAAAATTTCTCTTCCAGAAAAATGAAACTGAGCTTCAATAAGTGCATTTTCATCTGAATCTGAACCGTGTACTGCATTCTCGCCGATGCTTCTTGCAAACATTTTTCTGATTGTACCTTCCGCAGCTTCTGCAGGGTTTGTAGAACCGATCAAAGTTCTGAAATCTTCTACAGCATTATCTTTTTCTAAAACCGCGGCAACGATAGGTCCTGAGCTCATAAACTCAACCAACTCACCGTAGAACGGTCTTTCAGAATGTACTTCATAGAATTTTTTTGCGTCAGCAACTGTAAGCTGAGTAAGCTTTAAAGCTTTAATTTTGAATCCTCCTTCAGAAATCTTTCCCAAAATTGCACCAATATGTCCGTCTGCAACTGCATCTGGCTTGATCATGGTGAATGTAATGTTAGACATAAATTTGTTTTTAAATTATTTGCACAAAAATACGAAAAAAAATGAAAAATATGTTTTTAAGTTTTTTTTAACAATAAAATAACTTTTTTTAAGAAATTAGCCTCCAATCTTTGGCATAGTAATTGTTTATTACATTCCGATTCTCATGTTTAATTTGAGTTTTCATGGTTATTAGTTTTTACCCAGCTTCGGCTGGGTTTTTTATTTGCACTAATAACGGCTTTTTCTTATCAAATCAGCAATTATAATAATTCTTACAAATCATCTTTCAAATATTCTTTTAGAAACATTGAGTAACCAATAATTTCATATCTTTTTAGAAGCTGTTTGCTTCTTCTTCAGCGGCCTCTTCCATCAATTTGATGTAGTTAGAATATCGGGAATGCTGTATCTTTCCTGTTTCCAACGATTGCAGAACAGCACATTTTGGTTCGTTTACATGAAGACAGTTGTGAAACTTACACTCTTCTCTCTTTTTAAAAATTTCTGGGAAGTAATGTTGAATTTCTTCTTTCTGCACATCAATCATCGCAAACTCGCGGACGCCTGGTGTATCAATCACATTTCCTCCAAAATGCCAGAAGTGCATCTGTGCAAAAGTTGTCGTATGTTTTCCTTTGAGGTGGGTGTCTGAAATTTCTGAGGTTTTTAAATTTAAATCAGGCTGCAAAGCATTTACAAGTGTAGACTTTCCACAACCGGAGTGCCCGAAAAATACCGAGGTTTTATCTTTAAGCAAATTCTGCAAGTCGTCTATATTTAATTTAGAATAGGAAGAAATCTCCAGACTTTCATAGCCAATTTCGTTATACAGAAACTCAATATCTTTTACATCTTCTACTTCTTCTTCATTCAAAACATCCATTTTATTGAAGAGAATCAGTGGCGTAATATTATAAGCCTCACAGCATGCGAGAAAGCGATCGAGAAAACCAAGAGAAGTTTCAGGATGTTTTAAAGTGAAAATAAAGCATGCAATGTCGATATTGGAAGCAATAATGTGAGCCTCCTTTGACAAATTGACAGATTTTCTGATTAGATAATTGTTTCGCGGCTCTATTTTCGTAATCCATGCTACGTCATCCTGCTCCAGCTGAAATTCTACAAAATCGCCCACAGCCAACGGATTGGTAAGCCTGGTTTTGATCAGCTTAAATTTTCCCCGTATTCTTGCTTCGAAGATTCTGTCGGTATCCAGCTCCAAAACCTGATACCAGCTTCCTGTGGATTTGATGATTTTTCCTTTCATTTTTTATATTGATGCAAAGATAAATAATTAAGGCCTGAAAAAGCAGAACATTTTTCACCTTCTGCCTTTTCAGACCTAACTGAAAGTATTTTTACAATTTTAAAAACTATCTGTTAATCATAACTTTGTTTTGCACCTCAATTGATTCTTCATGAACAGTCTTGAAAATTTTCTCAATAAACTCCGGAGACATACCGGTCTCAGTTGCCTTTTGAGTAGCATAATCTGTAATTTCTTTCCATCTTGCCGGCTGAAAAATGGCAATATCATTTTCCTTTTTAAGTTTACCTATTTTCTCAGAAATTTTCATTCTTTGTGAAAGCATTTCAATGATCTGAAAATCAAGGTCAGAGATCAATGTTCTGTTTCTTCCCATTTCACCTTCAAAACCAGCAAAATCAGAATTTCTGACTTTCAGATTTGAGATTAAATCTGCTAAAACTTCCGGTGTAATCTGTTGCGCAGCATCACTCCAGGCTTCATCAGGATTGCTGTGTGTTTCGATAATGGCTCCCTGATAACCAACGTTCAGCGCTTCCTGAGTGATATCTGCCAAGCCGGTTCTGTTTCCGCAGATGTGGGAAGGATCAATGAGCATCGGGATATTAGGATACTGACTTTTAAAATCCAGGGCAATCTGCCAGTTGGGATTGTTTCGGTATTTTGTTTTTTGGTATGTGGAAAATCCACGGTGAATAACGCCAAGATTTTTTATATCCTGTCCTAAAAGCCTTTCCAATGCGCCAATCCATAATGCCAGATCAGGATTCACGGGATTCTTAACCAGAACCGTTTTTTCTGTGCCTTTCAATGCTTCGGCAATTTCCTGAACAGTGAAAGGATTAACGGTAGAACGCGCTCCAATCCACAGAATATCTACATCAGCTTCTAAAGCAGCAGCCACGTGATGAGCGTTGGCAACTTCTGTGGCAGTTTTAAAACCATATTCTTCCTTTACTTTTTTTAACCAGTTGAGACCGATGACGCCAACTCCTTCAAAACCATTTGGTTTGGTTCTCGGTTTCCAGATACCGGCTCTGAAAATGGGAACATTTACATTCGTTTCTCTGATGCGTTTCGCAGTTTCAAGCATTTGGGCTTCACTTTCTGCGCTGCAGGGACCGGCAATCATCAATGGCTGAGAAAGATCTTCAACCCAACTGCTGTTTATTTCTTTTAATGTCATATTTATTTTATTTTAAAATCAGGGATATATTTAAACTATAAAGCACTTTATAATTCTTTTCGAAATTGCCGTTAAAAAATATTTAAGGAAATTGAAACTCAACAAAAAAGAGTTTCCGTTTTAGAAAAGAAATTTAATTATCTGCACCAATAATATCGGTAGCCAATACCTAAATTTCTGTAATAATTTGAAGAAAAACCAAAATAACCGCTGAAAGATTCAGCAGTCTGACACTCAGATGATGAGTTAGATAACATTGATGTATTCAGAAATTTTTTCATTTAAAATTTACCAATACCTGTTAATCAGTTGATTATATTGATTTACATATTGTATTTTGCTGTAGTAAAGCAAAATTTACCTGACAAATATATAAAATTTATGTCAAATCAAACTTCATTAAATCATCAAGATCTTTCAGAAGAGGATTTTTCTCCATAAATTTTTCGTAGATCTTTCTTTTCGTAAGAACTTCTACTTTAAGATTTTCAAAATCTCTTTTGTACTCGATTTCGATAGAAAAATTGTGAACCTTTGTTTTAAAATGATTGAAAAACTCACCACTTATTTTATCAAATTCCGTTTTTGCCGAATCTGAAGGATACAGAACTTCAATTATATTTTCATCCTTCTTATTAAGTTTAAAACCTTTTATTGCATTGAAGACAAAGACATTCTTATTCTGAAGCTGTTTTAAAAGTAAATTCCATTCAGCCTGAAGATCGGTTTCGGTAAAATGATTTTTTGGTAAATCTTCATTTTTTGTGATGACAACTTCTTCCTTCTCAACAGTTTCAGTTTTGTTCATAAATGAAGAAATACTCAAACCACCTGTTGAAGTAGGCCTTGACAGTGGCTTGGCCACTTTTTTAGGAACATAGGTTTCCTCTGAAGAAATCTTTACTTCAGGAACTTTTGTCGTTTCTGTCTCAGTTTTTTTTTCCGGAACCGGTCTTTTTATTTCCTGTTTTTCATCAAGAAACGGAGCCAGTATTAAGAACTTTTTTTTTTAAGAACATCCGCTCCACCGGTAAGTGAAGACAGTTGCATCAGGGCGATTTCTACCGTAAGCCTCGGATTTTTTGAATTTTTGTAATTGATATCTGCATGATTACAAATTTCAATTCCATCAATCAGCAATTGCGGGCTCCAGATTTTAGCCTGTTCTGCAAATTTGGCTTTGGTTTGTTCTCCAACTTCAATGAGATCAATGGTAGAAGCATTTTGAGCCATCATCAAGTCCCTGAAATGATTTCCAAGACCTGCGATAAATGTATGAGAATCAAATCCACGCTTTACAATTTCATTGAAAGAGGAAAGTACTGCCGGAATATTGTTTTCTCTGGCCAGATCAACAATATTCAGATACTGATCGTAGTCTAAAATATTAAGTACTTCGGCCGCTTTTGCCAAAGTAATATTCTTGTGTGAAAATGTAGAAAGTCTGTCGAAAATAGAAAGTGCATCTCTAAGAGCACCGTCTGCTTTCTGAGCTATCAGATAAAGCGCATCATCTTCGTACTGAATAGATTCTTTTGCTGCAATTGTTCGCAAATGCTCCTGAATATCCAGAATTGTGATTCTTTTGAAATCATAAATCTGGCATCTCGAAAGAATTGTGGGAATGATTTTATGTTTTTCTGTAGTTGCTAAAATAAAAATGGCGTGTGCAGGCGGCTCCTCCAGCGTTTTCAGAAACGCATTAAAAGCTGCTGAAGACAGCATGTGAACCTCATCAATAATGTAAACCTTGTATTTGCCAACCTGTGGTGCATACCTTACCTGATCTATCAGTTCACGAATATCGTCTACAGAGTTATTGGAAGCGGCATCAAGCTCATAAATATTATAAGCAAAACCGTCCTCAGAAACAGATCCGTCTTTTTCATTGATTTTGCGGGCAAGAATTCTGGCACAGGTAGTTTTACCCACACCTCTTGGCCCACAAAACAACAAAGCCTGAGCAAGCTGATTTTCTTCAATAGCATGTTCCAGAGTATCCGTAATGTGAGACTGCCCTACTACAGTGTCAAACTGCTGTGGGCGGTATTTTCTTGCAGATACTATAAAATTTTCCATTGCCCAAAAGTAAGAATAATTGTTTTAATCTAAAAATATAATATCTCAGATTTATAAACAAAAAAGTAAATCTTCATTACTGAAGATTTACTTTTTTCCTGCTTTTTTAGAATAGGCGTAATCAACCATTTCTTCAATAGCACCTTCAATTTCTTTTCTTCCGCTTTCAGATTTTAAATCGATTCCGCAGAAGGTAGACCCGTTGTAGGCTGTATAAAGATTTAAGTGATAGATCCCTGCAATCATCAGAGCTGTCATTGCACGGTATCTTGTAGCATCGTCACCAAAATGTGGATCTGTAATATTTTTGAACAATTCTTCGCCGATAACTTCTCTTTCGTCCATTACCTTTTTAAGTACCGATCTTCCTTCAGAAAGTTCCCAAACCAAAATCTTCTGAAGCTCTTTGTTCTTTTTAAGATTTTCAAACTGGTTTATCATTGCCATTTTAGACAATGTCTGACCTCCGTCTGCGAGATCTACATCATTTTCTCCGCTGAAATTACTCCAGTAATCCTGAGATTTGATGTATTCATCGATCAGTTTGTCTGTGCTTCCAAAATATTCATAGATAAGTTTCTTATCGTATCCTGCAACTGCAGCGATTTTACTTACCATTAAACCTGAATAACCTTTGGTTTTTAAAATTTTTCCTACAGCTCCGAGGAGCTTTTGTTTGGTCTTTTCCTTATCACGGATCGGACCCTGTACTACTTTTCTTGGCATTTTTGTTTATTATTTATGCGATGTGCATTTTTTTCTGTTCATTAAAGATACGACTTATCATATCATTCAGTTTGCTGCATTCCTAGCATAATAATTTTAAATTCTGTACTTGTGTTCTTTTGAATAAATAACCTTTTCTCTTCGTGTTTTAATTTCAAAAAATAAATGTTAAAAATCAAATCTGACTGAACTAAATATCAAACAGCAGTTTAGTATTTTTCTGATCATAATTGTATTCTGTTCCGTTAAAGAAATTTGAAATTACCAATTAAAAATAATCCTCCTTCGATAAGTACATCAATTAAATTATATTTTTTGTTTTAAAAAACTAATTAAATATTGTGAGGTTTGGTTTAGTGCTCTATTCAAAATCTGTTCCAAGTTATCATAAGAAACAGTAAATAGCATGTGGTAAAGATATAAAATTCTTCAATGCGTGATCACTTATTTCAGTAAATTTTAAAGATATACCACATTTTTCTTCCAAACTACCCACCAATAAATGATTTTGGCAGAAATATTGAAGTTGTAAAAACACCGGAAATCTCAAAAATTAATTATGAAACGTAAAATTGCCGTCATTGGCTCAGGCTTTTCAGGCCTTTCTGCCGCATCATTCGCTGCTAAAGACGGTCACGAAGTACATATTTTCGAAAAAAACCACAGTTTTGGCGGGCGCGCAAGGCAATTTACAACAGAAAACGGTTTTGTATTCGACATGGGACCAAGTTGGTATTGGATGCCCGATATTTTTGATTCCTATTTTGCTGAATTTGGAAAGAAGACTTCCGATTTTTATGAACTTATTTCACTAAATCCTCAGTTTGAAATGGTTTTCTCTGATGAAAATTTGAACTTACCTCAAAATTTTGATGAAATGAAAGCGCTTTTCGAAGCTTTAGAACCGGGAGCAGCTGAAAATCTTGAAAAATTTATGCAGGATGCCAAGTATAAATATGAGGTCGGAATGAAAGATTTCGTTACAAAGCCTTGTTTTTCCTGGACTGAATTTTTTTCAGTGAAAATTTTAAAAAGTGCGTTAAAACTTGATCTGCTTTCCAACTTCCGAAGTTTTGTCGGGAAATATTTTAAAAACAGTAAACTCCGCACCTTGATGGAGTTTCCTGTCATCTTTCTTGGGGCATCACCTGAGAATATTCCTGCACTTTACAGTCTTATGAATTATGGTGGATACAGACTGGGAACTTTCTACCCGATGGGTGGATTTTATAAAATTATTGAAGCCATGATGAGCATTTGCGGAGATGTGGGTGTACAGTTTCACAATAATTCTGCAGTAGAAAAAATCATCAGCGAAAAAGGTAAAGTTAAATCCATCCTTGTCAATGGAGAACTGCTTGAATTTGATTCTGTGATTGCTTCCTGCGATTATCACCACACCGAAACAAAACTGCTTACAGATCAGGAAAAAAATTATAAAGAAGAATACTGGAAATCAAAAACCTTTGCACCTTCCTGCCTAATCTTTTATTTAGGAATCAGTGAGAGAATTAAAATTAAACATCACACCTTATTTTTCGAAAATGATCTGGATCTTCACACCAGCGAAATTTACAGTGATAAAAAATGGCCTTCAAAACCTCTATTTTATGTCTGCTGTCCGTCGCAAACCGATGATTCGGTTGCTCCGGAAGGCTGTGAAAATATGTTTTTACTAATGCCAATCGCAACCGGTATAGAAGATTCTGATGAAATGAGACAAAAATATTTTACTCAAATGATCGAAAGAATTGAAAAACATACTGGTACAGAAAATCTAGCTCAAAAAATAATTTATCAGAAAAGTTTCTGTCTGAACGATTTCAAGGAAGATTACAATGCTTATGAAGGAAATGCATACGGCCTTGCGAATACTTTGAGTCAGACAGCAGTTCTAAAACCTTCACTCAAAAATAAAAAAATAAAGAATCTGTACTATACCGGTCAGCTCACTGTGCCTGGTCCGGGAGTTCCCCCCTCGATTATTTCAGGAAAAATTGCAGCACACCAAGCCACCCTTTAATATAATGTTATGAAACAAAAATTTGATGACCTTTCTTTTAAGATCAGTAAACAGACCACACAGCAGTACAGCACAAGTTTTTCACTGGGAATTTTGGCGCTGTCACCAAAAATACGAAATGCAATCTATGCTATCTACGGCTACGTAAGGCTTGCCGATGAGATTGTAGACAGTTTTCACGGTTATGACAAAAATATTCTACTCAACAGATTTAAAATACAGACTGAAGAAGCGTTGGCTGAAGGAATTTCTTTAAATCCGATTATGCAGGCATTTCAGGAAACGGTTTCGCAGTATAAAATTGAGCACAGACTGATCTATCAATTCCTTCGAAGTATGGAGATGGATCTTCAGAAAATCGATTATAATTCCGAACTTTACGACGAGTATATCCTGGGCTCTGCTGAAGTGGTTGGTTTGATGTGTCTTCATGTTTTTGTAAATGGTGATCATGTAGCTTTTGATAAGCTAAAACCTTTTGCCATGAAGCTGGGATCTGCATTTCAGAAAGTAAATTTTTTGAGAGATATGAATGACGATTTCGAAATTTTAGGCCGAACTTATTTTCCGGGAGTCAATATCCTCAATTTCAATGTAGAAGAAAAAAGACAAATTGAAAAAGATATTGAAGAAGAATTCAGGCTTGCTCTGGAAGGTATCAAAATGCTTCCCAAGACGTCAAAATTCGGAGTATATCTTGCTTACAGATATTACATTTCATTGTTTAATAAAATTAGACGGACACCTGCGACAGCAATTTTGAAAAAGCGGATCAGAATTTCCAACGGAAGAAAAATCTCTGTAATGATGAGCAGTTATCTTCAATATAAAATTGCTTTTATTTAAAACTATGGTTCACACACTCCAACGTACACAACAGCTCAAATGTGATATTTCTACAGCATGGAAATTTTTCTCGGCAGCAAAAAATCTTTCCGAGATTACGCCTGATGATATGAAATTCATTGTACTCACAGAAATAACCGATGATGAAATTTATGAAGGAATGATCATCGATTATTTCGTTTCACCACTTTTTGGAATTAAACTGAAATGGCAGACAGAAATCACACAGGTCGATAAAGAGAAAAGCTTTACTGATTTTCAGAAAAAAGGACCTTTCAAACTTTGGAATCATCATCATGAGTTTGTACCTAACGAAGAAGGTGTTCTGATGACAGATACGGTTACCTACGAACTTCCTCTTGGCTTTTTGGGTGAAATTGCCCATAAAATTATGGTAAAAAATAAGCTTGAAAATATTTTCAATTACCGCTACAAAATCCTTGAAACAAAATTTAACAAAAGATGAATTTTTTAATTGTCATCATCACATTTTTCACAATGGAAGGAATAACTTGGTGCATCCATAAATATGTGATGCACGGTTTTATGTGGTTTCTTCACAGAGATCATCATGATCATTCCAACGAAGGGCATATTGAATGCAATGATTATTTTTTCCTGATTTTTGCCATCCCCACTATCATCCTGATGTATTTCGGAACCATCAATGGTTTTAATGAATATTTCTACATTGCTTTAGGAATTACACTCTATGGAATGTCTTATTTTTTTGTTCATGATATTTTTATTCATCAGCGGTTTAAAATTTTAAGAAATACGCAGAATCCTTATCTTCTTGCGATTAGAAGAGCTCACAAACAACATCACAAACATACCGGGAAGGAGCATGGCGAATGTTATGGTTTTCTTTGGGTTCCTGTAAAATATTTTAAAATGTTTTTAAAAAAAGATAAAAAATGATGCAGTTCACTTATTTGCTGATTAATTTTTTTGCAGTCATTATCTGTTTTATTTTTTCGTTTCATCCAAAGATAAAATTCAACAAATATTTCAGGGCTTTTATTTTGTCATCAATTTTTGTTGCGCTGTTTTTCATTGTCTGGGATATCATTTTTACAGCAAAAAAAGTCTGGTGGTTCAGCCATGAATATACGCTTGGAGTACTTGTTTATAATCTACCAATAGAAGAAATCCTTTTTTTTATCTGCATTCCGTTTTCGTGCATCTTCACATATTTCTGTTTAGATAAATTCTTTAATTTTTCTTGGGTTAAAAAGATTGAGAATACACTTTTACATATCATTACATTTGTACTTTTGGCGCTCGCCACATACTTTTATGAGCAGCTTTATACTTTCACGGCGTTTGTAGTCTGTGCCTTGAGTATTTTGGTTCTAAAATATATTCTGAAAGCCGACTGGCTGGGAAAAGCTGTGATTATTTATTTAATTTTAAGTCCCGGTTTTTTGGTAGTGAACGGTTTGCTTACCGGAACCGGACTGCCCTCTCCTGTTGTGAATTACAATTCAGAAGAATTCATGGGATTCAGAATTCTCACCATTCCTGTTGAAGACTTTTTCTACGGTCTTGCATTGATTCTCTGGAATCTCTTTTTCTTTTTAAAGTTTAAAAAATATGAGCAAAATAAATATATTCTGGTTTAGAAGAGATCTGCGTTTACACGACAACACTGCACTTTCTGAAGCTTTACAGCAGGACAACAAAGTTTTACCTGTATTTATATTTGATAAAGAAATACTTTCACATCTTGAAAATAAATCTGATAAAAGAGTAGATTATTTCCATCAGGCACTGGAAAAAATGAATGACGAGTTGAAAGAACACGGTAGCAGCATCAAAACGTATTTTGAGAAACCACTTGAAGCATTCAGAAAAATCACTGAAGAATTTGATGTAGAAACGGTTTTTGTTAACAGGGATTATGAGCCTCAGGCGATTAAAAGAGATGAGGAAATCAAAAAGTTTCTTGAGAAGAAAGATATAAAATTACTTGATTTTAAAGATCAGCTTATTTTCGACAAAGATGAAGTTGTAAAAGATGACGGTTCACCTTATACCGTTTATACACCTTATTCTAGAAAGTGGAAAGAAGCCTTTAAACAGGTAAAATTTCAAAATAGGAAAACCAATTTTTCAAACTTCAATCAAAATAAATCATTTAAAATTTTAAGTTTAAAGGAAATCGGTTTTGAGAAAACAGAGATAGAATTTTCTGAGCCCAAACTTTCCAAAAAACTTATAACTGATTATAATAAAACAAGGGATTTTCCAGGACTGGATGCAACAACTCATATCGGAGTTGCCCTGCGTTTCGGAACAGTTTCCGTAAGAGAATGCGTGGAATTTGCTTCTGAACACAATGAAGTCTGGCTCAATGAACTGATCTGGAGAGAGTTTTTCATGCAGATCTTATATCATTTCCCAAAAGTCGTGAATCATTGTTTTAAAGATAAATATGAAAACATCCGTTGGCGGAATAATGAAAAGGAATTTAAACTCTGGTGCGAAGGTAAAACCGGCTATCCAATGGTAGACGCGGGAATGAGACAGCTCAACGAAACCGGTTTCATGCACAACAGAGTAAGAATGGTGACCGCAAGTTTTCTTACAAAACATCTTCTGATAGACTGGCGTTGGGGCGAAGCCTATTTCGCAGAAAAACTTCTGGACTACGAGTTATCATCCAATAACGGAAACTGGCAGTGGGCAGCAGGTTGCGGTTGCGATGCCGCTCCTTATTTCAGAATTTTCAATCCTGAAGAGCAGCAAAAAAAGTTTGACAAAGACGGAAAGTACCGTGGGGAATGGTTGCCGAAAGATTACAGTGAAGAGCCAGTGGTTGAGCATAAATCTGCACGCGCCCGAGCACTGGAGGTCTACAAAAAGGCAGTGAAAGAAAATTAAAATTAGAAATCAATTAAAAGTTGATTAAAATCTGTCTGAATACCACAATAATATTATTGGGGCATATAATTTGTAATACTGTCAATACACCATTAATACAGCATCACTATGAATATCACAGATCTTAAAATTACAAATTTGGTTAAATATAATAATCAGATTTATTCAGTAAAGGAAATTTTGCAGCCGAATGAAGGACAGTATTTTGTGAAAATTGATAATGATTTAGAAAGCTTCACAGTACCGGCTGAGAACATCAAGCCGATTTTGATTGATGAAGATTGGTTACAGAAGCTCGGTTTCTCAAAAACTTACAGCTCAGAGCAGAGAATAAGATATGAAAGACCTGAACAGTTCATCAAATATGATTTTGATCTGACTGCGAAGAAGCTTCTTGAAGGTTTAAAAATTTACGGAAACTCTGTGAGATGCAGATACATCCACGAAGTTCAGAATATTTTTTCGAGCCTTATTGGAAAACCAATTTTTAACAGCATCAAAAAAGAAAATACAGCTATAGTGTAAACTGCAAATTCTTTCCAAAAACAAAAAAGTTCTGATAATTTTTTCAGAGCTTTTTTTATGTTTAAGTAATTCTTCTCCTGTTAACCGACAGCACCCAATGGTGTTTTCCGCAGTTCTTACACGTGTTGTCAGCGCCCACTGATTTCACTTCTGTGAATCCGCAGAATGTGCAGGAATAATGCTTCTGTTCAGAAAAGGTGGTGACAGATTTTTCCAGCGAGTGCAGAAGTACAGGAAGACCATATTTTACATCTTCATCTTCGTAGAAAAATACGCTGATCTCGCCTGAAGTCTCTTCAATTGCAGATTCTATCTGTCCGAGATGCGAGATACTTTTCATTCTCAGTTCTGCAAAGAATTCATCACTACCCAATTTTTCTTTCTTAAAATTTTCAATGGCGAAAACTCCGTTTTCAATAAGCAGAATAGGTTTCCCTTCCAGCAATATTTCAATTTTTTTGGATCTTCCAATCAGATAAACTACCAGAGAGTAAAATAAGATAATGACTGCAAATACAAATATTGAGGAGAGAATCCCTACTTCACGGTAAAACATCGGGTCGCCGGCTGCAGAACCCAATCCGATGATGACAACCAGTTCAAAAACGGAGAGTTGTTTTACACCTCTTTTCCCTAAAAGCCTGATTCCGAAGATAATTACGAGAAACATTACCACAGTACGGATGACAATCTGGAGGAGAAAATCCCAGCTTTCGGAGCCCATGATGAGTTCATTCCAATCGATTTGCATATTTATATTTTAAAACAAATTAAAACTTCAAAAAGCAAGCCGCAGAATTAACACCTACCCGATTTCACGCATTTCGCTTGGAATTTTTCCAGTGTGCTTCTTTAAAAAATTTGTGAAGTTTCCTTCGTCGTTGAAACCTAAGTTATAAGAAATTTCAGAGATGGTATTTGAAGAAAATCTCAAAGCATTTTCAGATTCTCTAATTACTTTTTCAATAATCAATTGCTTTGCTTTTTTTCCGCTTACATATTCAGACATTTCTGTGAGTTTTCTGGCTGAAACCTGTAATTCTGCAGCGTAATAGGAAACTTTTTTCTGTTCTTTAAAATCTCTCTGCAACAGAACCCTGAAGCGGTTAACATAAGATACAAATTCAAATTTTTCATCATCAATGATGATTTTTTCCTCTTCAGACTGAAAAGCATGCAGCAACAGAGATTCTATAAAGTTGTGTGCAGCAGAAATGTACAGACTTTCATCGCGAAGTTTAAAATCCTCTACTCTTTTTGAAAGGGATTTCTTTTCACCAAAGCAACTTTCACAGAGTGGTACAACAAAAAAATTGGAAGTCGAGTTAAAAAATATTTTTGAATTGATAAAAAAACTGTCCTGAGGCGTCTTTTCGTAAAAACCGGATCTGAAAATAATGCAAAGAGTTTTATCTGTAATTTCACCTAAAATCTGAAACATTTTTCCCGGACCGATATAAACTACAGAACTTGAACTGACAATCCTTTCGCCAACATCCGTTTTTAAAGTAAACTCATCGGCAGAAATGATAATCGCAAAATACTGATGACTCGCAAAAACCCGGGAGTGATTATTGATTGCAATAATTTCTGTAAGTGATTTGATAAAAAATCCTACTCTCTTTATTTGCTCATCAGCTTCTCCGTGTTGGGTCATTTCAGAAATTTTTGAAGATGCAAATTTAGCAATAAAACCCTTATTTGCAAAGGATTTAACGCTTTCAAATCTCTTAAATTTTAAAAGATTAACACAGATTCATCAAATTCGGTATCAAAATCTATTTTCTGATTTTTTCGTAGAGATTATAATCGGTTCCTGATGGCTTTAAACGGTAAATTTTCTCCAGCAAAGGATTTTGACTCTGTAAATGGTCTTTGATTCTGAATTCTTTGATTAACTTATAATTTTCATGGTAAAATGATGAATCTTTCTCAGTAAAAAGATTTTTGTAGGAAAGAAGATATTTTGGATCTCTTTTTTTAACGGTATTCAGCCAGTAATTGTCTTTATCCTTTACAATTTCATTTTGAATATCCTTATCCACCAAACCTACTTCATCAATTGTTTTTAAATGTGAAAAGTAAGGAACATATCCTGCCGGCTCAAGCAAAATCCATTGATTTTTATCTTTTTCATAAATATCGAGATAAAGCCCAATGTGTCTGCGGTAATTCCACTCGCCGTTTCCTGTTGCTATTGAATGTACAGCCTGAAATGCAAGCATCGGTACAATGTAAAAGACGGCAAATAATGACAGCCAAAGATTTCTCTTCTCTTTAATTTCAAGAATGAAAATAATAACCGGAACGAATAAAAGAATCTGCGGAACCCAGTAATACCAATCAAAAAGACTCTTCTGCGAAAGAAAAATAATCTGTTTAACCCAGCCAAAAACAAAAATGATCCAAAGAAAAAAGTTTCTGTTGTTTCTTTTTCTTACAAGATAAATGAAACACAGCAATTCAAAAATTGCAATAATGATTGTGAAAGGATTAAAATCGTTAGGAAGCTTGATCATTCCCCAGAAATTACCGTAATTAAGATTGAAATAATCCCAGTTTTGTTTTAAAGTAAAGTTACCGTCATATCTGAGTTTTTTAGCAACAATAGTATTATTTACAACTTCGCCAAAGTAAAACCAATTGAAGGTAAGTGAAACTGCAAGGGCTATAATTCCTCCAAAAATATAATTCCATCTTATCTTTTTTGTCCAGATGAGATCTACAAGAAATGTTATTCCGAGAAAAATCACCGTATCGATTCTTGTAAACATAATGAGCGCCGGCAAAAGCAGAACTGCCCATTTTTTCTCTTTTTTGAATCCGTAATACAGCAGAGCCATTTCCAGAAAAAATAGAATTCCATACTCCATCCCAAGAATTGAAATTTTTATGGAAGGTGGCAACAATCCGAAAAGTACGATGAATATTGCTTTGTTTTTGTTATCCTTAAAAAACAAATGCGAAAGCAAAACACTTCCGATGGTAAAAAGTATCGAATTGAAAATCATTAACGGTTCTATAAAGTTTTCTTTACCGAAAATTAAATTGAAAAAATAGGAAACAAAAACATACAGATGCGTGGTTGAGGACGAAATTTTTGTTACTCCGTTAAAACCCATCACACCGTAATCCATCAGATTTTGCGCGACTCTCCATGTGATGAAAGCGTCTTCCTGAATGTGATGCGTGAGAAGGAAAAATATTTTGACAATGAGGGCAATAAAAAATGCAAAAATGGGAAGCTTTTTCTGTCCGGATTCGGTCATCGTGTTCGTTGTTTGTGCAAATATAAACCTTATATATTTTAGATTCAAAACAAAAAAAAA
>NZ_LMQH01000011.1:1685638-1723885 GCF_001424105.1 Chryseobacterium sp. Leaf394
AATCTGTTGTTCTTTTTGTCTGGCAAAATTAGAATCTATCGGTTCAATCACATCCATGAGGTAAGAATAGTAGGAGGTAATTTTTTGGGCATTGTCCTCTATTTCATTTCTTGCCTTGTCTTTGCCCATTGCCTGAGCTTTTTTCACGAAAGCATTGAATTTTTTATCAATAGGCTCCATAGATTTCACAAGATAATCGTAAGCTTTCTGGTTCTGACCCAGTTTTCTGTAAGCATCGGTTACCGCAGTTACCACTAATGAATACTCAGCTGGTTTTGATCTCATCTGTCTGCCGATATTTCTCTGCTCAGCCGGATCTAAAGTCAGATAAAAATCATATTCTTCAAAAATTCCTTTCTTCAGATTTTCTGCGATTTCCAAAGCTTTTTTCTCCTGTCCTGCCATGATGTATCCGTTCACCATTGAGCTCAGAGATCTTGGATCACTGTATTTTGATGCAGGAATTTCTTTAGACGCCAAATCAAGGATTTCCAGAGCTCTTTTCTTATCACCTTTTAAAGCTAAAGCTGCTGCTGCTCTGCTTGCTGCACCTCTGTAGCCGATGATATTTGAAGTAGCAGTCTCATCAAAATGTACATTCAGATCTTTGAAGTTACCCCATCTGAAATTTTTCACAATGTTATAAAGAGAATTTCCGTCTACTCTTCCCATCTCACCGTCACTGCTTCTTGGTGTACGGATCGGAACCAATCTGTAGCTGAAACCGTCAAACTGCAGATACTCGTCCAAATAGAAAATATTTTCGCTGTCGTAAATTCCACCTGATGAGAAATTGAGTGATCTCTTCCAGTCGAAATTGGCAAGAATATCAAACATAATCAGGTTGCTTTTGTACAGAGTATTCGCTTTGTAATCCACTGTTATATGATCCACCACATTTGGTAAATCTGCTGCTGTAATTGTTCCTGATTTTAAAGCATTCGCTTTGTTTACAGGGATTACAAACTTATTTACCGGAAGGAAATTGTATTTTTCATACTTTTCTCCACCAAATATCTCCTTTAAAACTTCATCTTTCTCAGGAGATTGAATTTTAATGAACTCTATAGCCTCTTTTACCGTCATTGAATCTTTTTCAAGATATCCCTGGAAAGTTCTGATAACACCTTCTGCAGTTCCTTTTGCCTGAAGGGTTTCAAAAATATTTTTCCAGTCGCCAGGTTTCATCATGTAAATCTGATCATTCACGCCGTCACGGTAATCGTCATGTTTCAGCTGTCCCGGCACCGGCATTGCGTTGTAGGTTCTTCTTTTAACCTGATCAATATTCCAAGGAGTTGCAAGTAAAGTGAAATTAACCACTTTTACATCGTCTCTGAACCTTTCCGTTTCCTGCATTGCCCAAACCGGATACGTATCATTATCTCCATAAACAAATAAAATATCGTCTTTCGGTAAAGATTTCAACATGGAGTAAGAGTAATCGTAAGCTGTATAACGGCCGCTTCTGTCATGAACATTATAGTTCTGGAAGCCCATCATCAAAGGGATTCCAAGTAACACCACACCAAAACCAATATTGGCTAAATTAGATCTCACTTTAGACTGCAGATACCATAGAATTCCTCCGGCACCCAAACCTATCCAGATGGCAAAGGCGTAGAAGGAGCCCACAGTTGCATAATCTCTTTCTCGTGGCTCGTAAGGCTTCATTCCTGTATAGAAAACGATTCCGATACTTGTTAAAATGAATAAAGATAATAAAGCGTAGAATCTTCCGAAATCTCTGTTAAGCTGGAAATAACATCCCAAAACACCCAAAAGCATCGGTAGGAAAAAGAATGCAACTGTACTTTCGTTTCTGAATTTTGACGGCATTGCATTCTGATCTCCATACAAAGCATTATCAATAAAAGGAATTCCTGAAATCCAGTTTCCACGTGTAATTTCCTGGTTTCCTTCAAGGTCATTCTGTCTTCCTGCAAAGTTCCAGAAAAGGTATCTCACAAAGTAATATCCGTTTTGGAACGTGATAAAATAATGCATGTTATCAACAAATGAAGGCCTCTGAACTTTAATTAAATTATAAGGTCTAACCTTTAAATAATCTGAAACAGAAATATCTTTTTCATCATATTTGGTTTTGAGTTCGTTGAAAATCTGCTGCGCTTCCGGACTGTCTGCTACATCAGGATTATCAAAATTAAATTCGAAAGACGGCGCGCCATACATAGCCATGTAATTAGCCATTACCGCTTTATCTTCATTAAACATTCTCGGCATAAGGCTCACATGATCCTTATTGAAAACGTAATTAAATCTGTCACCAGTTTTTCTGTAGGTTCCGGTTTTTTCATCTTTTTCGTAGATCTCTCCGGTTTTATCGGTTTTAAAACTTCCATCCTCATTTTTTTCAATACCGTTGGCATCTAAAAATGCAGTATAGTTCTGTCCGTAAATCGTTGGCCAGTCACCGTACTGTTCTCTGTTGTAATAATCAAGCATACCGATGGCAGTATCCGGATCATTAAGGTTCATTGGTGGGTTGGCGTTAGCTCTGATTGGAATAACCATCCAGCATGAGAAACCGATAACCATAAATACGGAGGAAAGAGCTACCGTCTGATAAATTTTCTTTTTTGCTTTTCTTGCATATTTAATGATGAAATAAGAAACAGCAACCATCACGATAAATCCGGCAATCGTTCCTGAGTGGAAAGGCAGTCCTACTCCGTTTACCATAAAAATTTCCAGTCTTCCGAACATTGTCATGATCAGTGGGAAGATCAGTTTAAATACAATGATTAAAATTAAAAGCGTCACCCCATTGGCTACGATGAAATTCTTCCATGTAAATTCATAGTTTCTTGCGTAATAAACAAGACAAACTGCAGGAATTGCAAGCATACACATCATGTGAACACCTACAGAAAGACCTACAATGAAAAATATCAGTACAATCCAACGGTCAGCATCCGGAGCGAGATATTCGTTTTCCCATTTTGTAATCAGCCAAACAAGCAATGCAATAAACATCGATGCCATGGAATATACCTCGCCTTCTACTGCAGAAAACCAGAAAGTATCTGAAAATGTGAAACACAATGACCCGATTACCCCTGCGAACAGAATGGCAATTTCCTGATGTCTGTTGATTTCTTCAAATTCTTTATTCAGAAGTCTTCTTACGAAGTGCGTAATCGTCCAGAACAGAAAAAGAATTGTGAAAGCACTGAAAAGAGCAGACATTCCGTTGATCACAATTGAATAATTTTCGCCTTTGCCGAAAGCAAAAATACCAGCCACAGCACCCACGATTTGGAAAAGCGCGGCGCCCGGAGCGTGGGTCACTTCAAGTTTTACGGCAGAAGAAATGTACTCACCACAATCCCAAAAACTAAAGTTGGGTTCTATGGTTGAGAGGTACGTGATAAAGGCAATGGCGAATATCACCCATCCGAGAACGGTATTCCATCGCCTGAAAGTCCAGTTTTTCATAGTATTAAATCAATCATGCGAAAATAAGATTTTTAGATGATTTTATACTGATTTTAACAAAATTTAAAAAAAATGGCGTAAATTTTGGCTGCGAAATCAGAAAACTGCAAAACTCAAGTGAAGATTTTTTAACATCATTGCTGTAGTTTCAAACAAAAGTTTAGAGATTATTTATTTTTTTGTATTTTTGCGGTCAGATTTTTATTGAAAAAATTAATAAAATAATGAGTAATGTTTACGATAATATTCTTGGCCTTATAGGAAACACTCCTATGGTGAAGCTTAACACTGTCACAAAAGACATCCCAGCAACCGTATATGCCAAGTTAGAATCATGTAATCCCGGACATTCAACCAAAGATAGAATTGCTCTTCATATTATAGAAAACGCAGAAAAAAAAGGTTTATTGAACAGTGAATCTGTAGTAGTGGAAACCACTTCCGGAAATACCGGATTTTCTATTGCTATGGTGTGTATTATAAAAGGATACAAATGTATTCTTGCAGTAAGTGACAAAACGAAGGCTGAGAAAATCGCCTACCTAAAGTCTTTGGGAGCACAGGTTTACATTTGCCCGGCAAACGTTCCGGCAAATGATCCGAGATCATACTACGAAGTTGCAAAGAGAATCGCAGCCGAAACGCCAAATTCTGTTTACATCAATCAATATTTCAACGAACTTAACGTTGATGCCCACTACCAGACTACAGGTCCTGAAATCTGGGAGCAGACTCAGGGAAAAATCACCCATCTTTTTGCATGCACAGGAACGGGTGGAACTTTATCCGGATCAGCTAAGTTTTTAAAAGAAAAAAATCCAAACATCAAAATCATTGGTGTAGATGCTGACGGATCTATTCTGAAAAGCTTCCACGAAACCGGAGAAATCCATAAAGAAGATGTGCATCCTTATCAGATCGAAGGAATGGGAAAAAATTTAATTCCTTCTGCCCTTCTATTCGATAAAATTGATGAGTTTGTTAGGGTAAACGACGAAATGTCTGCCTACAGGACCAGAGAAATTGCTTTAAAAGAAGCTATAATGGGAGGTTACACAACAGGAGCTGTTACTCAGGGGCTTATCCAATACGCCAACTCTCATCAGTTTGCAGAAAATGATCTTGTAGTTTTAATTTATCCTGACCACGGCTCGCGTTACATCACAAAAGTTTACAGCGACAAATGGATGGAAGAACAGGGATTCATCAACAACTGTTTTCATAATTATGATGAAGTTTTCAAAACAGAAATCATAAAATAAGAAATAAAATAAAAGCCTTTTGAAAAAAAACAAAAGGCTTTTTTCATTCTATATAATTTAACTAAATTTGTTCGTTAAAATTTACAATTAAACCCTTTACAAAAAAATGGTAGATATATTTGAAAGAATAAAGCAAAATCCGGGGCCATTGGGTCAGTTTGCCGATTACGCAGAAGGATATTTTGTTTTCCCGAAACTGGAAGGACCTATTGGCCCGAGAATGAGATTTCAAGGTAAAGAAGTAATTTTCTGGAGCGCCAACGATTATTTGGGATTGTGTAATCATCCTGAAGTTTTGGAAGCGGATGCAAAAGCAGCGGCAGAATACGGAATGTTTTATCCGATGGGAGCAAGAGCAATGTCAGGAGAAACCCAGCAGCACCAGCAACTGGAGAAGGAATTGGCAGAGTTTACACAAAAGGAAGCTTCTTATCTTTTGAATTTTGGATATCAGGGAATGGTTTCGTGTATCGATGCGTTGGTTACAAGACACGACGTCATCGTTTATGATGCCGATTCTCACGCATGTATTGTTGACGGAGTACGTCTTCACATGGGAAAAAGTTTTACTTTCAAACACAATGATATTGAAAGTTTAGAAAAAAACCTCGCAAGAGCGACAAAAGTAGCTGAAGAAAACGGCGGCGGAATTTTGGTAATCACCGAGGGTGTTTTCGGAATGAGAGGAATGCAGGGTAAACTGAAAGAAATCTGTGATTTAAAATCTAAATTCAATTTCAGACTTTTGGTGGATGATGCACACGGTTTCGGAACTTTGGGTAAAACCGGAGCGGGAGCTGGTGAAGAGCAGGGATGTCAGGATCAGATCGATGTTTACTTCTCTACTTTTGCAAAGTCAATGGCTGGTTTCGGAGCATTTTTATCCGGAGATCATAAAATTATTCAGTTTTTAAAGTATAATCTCCGTTCTCAGATTTTTGCTAAATCTTTAACAATGCCAATGGTAATCGGAGGTTTAAAAAGACTTGAGCTTTTAAGAACGCGTCCGGAAATCAAAGATAAATTGTGGGAAAATGTAACCAAGCTTCAAGACGGTCTTAAAGAAAGAGGTTTCAACCTTGGAAATACCAACACCTGCGTAACTCCTGTTTTCATTCAGGGAACAACAATTGAGGCGACACTTTTAGCAAAAGACTTGAGAGAAAACTATGGTGTGTTCACTTCAGTTGTGGTATATCCGGTAATTCCAAAAGGAATGATTCTGTTGAGATTAATTCCTACTGCGTCACATACAGATTCGGAAATCAATGAAACTTTAGCTGCTTTTGAAGGCATCAAAGAAAAACTGGAAACCGGTGTATATGCCGAAATGGAAAAAGAAATGAACATCGAGTACAAGCAGTTGTAATTCAGAATTCTTTCAGTATAATTCAGACCAGCGGAATATTTCCGCTGGTTTTTCTTTATCTGAGCTGTACATTTTTTTAGATAAGATATTTAAAATCAGATCATTTTCTATTCCTGAATCCTAAAATAAAACTCAATTTGAATATAATTTTCACGGTTAAAATTAATCAGTTCAACCTAAAATTTAGATTTCTCAAAAATTCGCCAAAAGCGGTACATCCTCTAAAATAATTAAATATTTAATAACAATCTGTTAAATTATTACAATTTCATAATATGATTTAGACTTTTTGACTTTAAAATTTAAACAATTTACAAATCCTAATTTTTAACAATTTTTAACTAATTAAAGTCACAGGACGTCGATTGGGCGTTATATTCTGTTAAAAATTAGGCTGTTAGTATGTGTAGGGGTAAATTTGCAACCATGATTTCAAAACATACAATTATGAAACACAGTTTTAGGTACTTAAGAATTGTAATTTTGAGTTTGGTATTCAGCTTCGTTTCGTCACAGGTAAATGCACAGACACAAAGCTATATACAAAAAAACAAAACTCTCGCAGAAAAATTATCATCAAAGTACGGCATACCAAGTTCTGTAATACTTGCAATAGCATTTGTAGAAACAGGAGGCGGAACAAGCAGAAATTCCAAAGCATTAAATAATCACTTCGGGATTGTAGGCAAAAACAACATCGGTTCTAAATACAAACAATTTGAATCCAAAGAAGAAAGTTACGAAGCATTTTGCAAACTGGTCGTAAAAAAGAAATACTACACCGCCCTGAAAGGCACAGAAGATTTCGGAAAATGGGTAAAAGCAATGGCCGGTGCAGGCTACTCTACCCAGCCAGGAGAATGGATGAGAAGAATTAATTCTATCATTCACAAATACCAGCTCAAGGACTAAATTCTCAGAATTCAGAACAGAAAAAGAAAAAAGTAAAGCTTCAAAAATAATTTGAAGCTTTTTTTTATTTCATATTGTGTGGAATACTGAAACTGATTAAATTAGCATTCTAAATTTCCCCTAAAATTTTATGTTTGAAAATAAGAATTGGCGGGTGGTATCTCTGATTACCATTTGTTTCGGTATATACTTTATTCTCTCGGTATTGAGTTTTGCTTTTGGTTTCAGCTGGGAACCATTCGAAAAAGTAAATCTGATTACCGATGTTTTTAAAAAAAATGACAGAGAAAGTACAGAGGCAGGGAAATTGGCAAAATCAGATCCTAAAAAACAAAATTTAGCTACAGATTTTGAGCTGTATAAAAAACCGGATCTTATCACGCGTTTTTACAAAGATCAGAATGTAAATGTACTTCCCCATTTTTCGGAAAAACTCCATCAGATCAAATCCACAGGAAAAGGGAAACTCAGAGTTGCTTATTTCGGCGACAGCATGATCGAGGGCGATTTACTTACACAGACCTTGCGTCAGCTTCTTCAGAAAGAATTTGGCGGCTACGGTGTAGGTTTTCTTCCCATTCAGACCAATGTGGGAAGTTTCAGGAAAACCGCATCTATCAAAGGATCCGGGTGGAAGACCACTAACTTTATGGATAAAGGTGCAAAAAACATGTACATTTCAGGGTTCAGCTTCAGCGGAATGGGAAATTCTGTACTGACGGATAAATCGGTTTCATCTACCCAGACTTTGCAAAAATATCTACTCTACGGAAACGCAGGTGGGGGAAGTATCAATTTCAACGGCAGCAATGTCAGGCTGAATGGAAATTCTCTCGTTAATTCTCAATTGCTTTCCTCAGATACTTTAGCAACTGTTAATTTCAAAAGTAATTCTGCGTCAATGCCGGTCTACGGGATGAGTTTTGAATCTGAAAACGGAATTATTCTCGATAATTTTTCTTTCAGAGGAATTACAGGAATTGAATTTAAAAAAATTGATGAAGACTTTTTAAAAGCTGTTCAGAATTCCAGTCAATATGATCTGATTGTTATGCAATATGGTGTAAACCTTCTCTGGAAGCCTGATACAGAAGATTTTTCATTCTACACCAAAAATATGAAACCTGTACTGGAAAAATTTAATAAAGCTTTTCCGAAAACAGACATTCTTCTTGTAAGCAGCGCCGACAGAGCCTTTATGTACAACGGAACTTACGAAACCGCAACCGGCCTCCCAAATGTTCTTGAAACTCAGGCACAACTGGCTTTTGATTATAATCTGGCATTTTTCAATCTGTTTGAAACGATGGGCGGGAAAAATTCAATCGTCGGCTGGGCATTGCAGAATCCACCTTTGGCGAATAAAGATTACATCCATCCCAATGCAAAAGGAACGGATGTTCTGGCTCAGAAAATATATCAGGCGCTTATCAAAGATTACAAAAAATACAAACCAACTACCCCAACAGCAAAATGAAACAGTTAGAAAATCTTTTTTCTTCATTTGACTGGAATGCTTTTCTGAACCAGTTTCTGTATGATCCGAAAAATCCTTTGCTATTCAACAATGGTTTTTTTGTATATTTTTTCACGCTCTTCATATTGCTTTTTTTCCTGCTGAAAAATCATCACACGGCAAGAAGATATGTTTTCACATTTTTCTCCCTTTACTTTTTTTATAAAGCGAGCGGATGGTTTGTAGGATTGGTGGTCGTTTCGGCACTGATTAATTTTGCGTTGTCAAATCTTATTTACAGATCAAAAGTTAAATCGGGAAAGACCTCGCTTTTGGTTTTAAGTATTGTCATCAACCTGGCGATTTTGTTTTATTACAAGTACACCAATTTTTTCATTACAATTTCCAATGAAATTTTTACGACAGAACTTCATCCTTTGCATATTATCTTGCCAATCGGGATTTCGTTTTTCACGTTTGAAAATTTAAGCTACACCATCGACGTTTACCGTGGCGATTTTGAACCGGCGAAAAAGTTCACAGATTATTTACTTTTCCTGTCGTTTTTCCCAAAACTGATGATGGGTCCGATTGTGAGAGCGCATGATTTTGTTCCGCAGATCAACAAACCTTATGTCATTTCTGAACGGGATTTCGCAATGGGTTTTTATCTGATTGTCTCCGGACTGATCAAAAAACTCGTTATATCAGATTATATCACACTTAATTTAGTTAATTACATCTTTGATACGCCCTCACTGCACACGGGACTCGAAAATTTGTTTGCAGTTTATGGCTATGCAATGGTAATTTATTGTGATTTCAGCGGATACAGTGATATTGCAATTGGAATTGCGCTGTGGTTAGGTTTTAAAATTCCTGCCAACTTTTTCTCACCTTATCAAAGTAAAAATATCACAGAATTCTGGAGAAGATGGCACATTTCACTGTCTTCGTGGCTGAAAGATTACCTTTACATTCCGCTTGGCGGAAACAGAAAATTCTCTGTTGCTTCGATTATTTTTGTTACTTTATTTTTAGTCGGCGCATTTTTAATGTCGGTGAATTTATTTAAATTAAATTATGTATTCGCCTCTCTCGTTGCAATAGTTTTACTTTTAATATTTCTGATTCCTGCTATTATCACAAAAAATACAAATGGAATTGCCGCGAATTTCAACCTTCTGACAACGATGCTTTTAGGCGGTTTCTGGCACGGTGCAAGCTGGAATTTCATTATTTGGGGAGCCATTCACGGTATCGGACTTGGACTTCATAAAATCTGGATGCTTCTCACCGGGAAAGCTTTGTCAGGAATTAATAATTCTGTGGTTTACAGAGTTATCATGGGAATTTTTACTTTTCACTTTGTCTGTTTTGGGTGGATATTTTTCAGAGCAGAAAACTATGATGCTGCCATCACCATGATCAATCAGATCCTTTATAATTTTGATGCCGAAGTATTCTTACCGTTCTACGACAATTATAAAAAAGTGATCTGGATGATTGTTTTTGCGATGATGATCCATTTAATTCCGGATGATTGGGCAGAAAAAGGAGTTGCTAAACTAAAAACAGTTCCACTCACGGCATATATCATTGTATTTTTTGGATTTCTGATTCTCTACGGATATTTTAAATCTGCGGAACAGGTTTTACCGATTTACCTTCAGTTTTAAAAAATAAAAACCTGCAGATTAATTTTCTGCAGGTTTTTTTATCACTTTCCAAATAGCTTCAGCTTGTTTTTCATAGCCCGGTTTCAGGTAATGAACGCCATCGCCACTTGCCTCTTTCCGTGCCTGAGCTTTCTTGAAAGAACCTTTTCCACCCGTTGCTTCAAAGAGATTAAAGAAAGCAACGTTGTTTTGTCCCGCACTTTCCCTAATCCAGCTGATCACTTCAATCGTTCTTCCTTCCCTTGGTGAATTATCCGGCGGACCAATCAATAAAACAGGCAGATTTGGATTTTCATTTCTGAATTTAGAAATTACGTCAGTTACATTTTTTTGAAATTCTTCTTTTTCAACTTTTCCGAAAGCTTCGTTTGTTCCCAAAGCAATAATCAGAATATCTGACTTCATTTTTGAAAGTTGCTGAAGCTGAAGCGGATACTTCAAAAAATCGCTGTATGTTGCGCCATTCACTCCAACAGTATTAAAAACGACACCTTTATTCACATTTTTAAGAAACTGAAAACCATAAAAAGTGTTTCCCTGGGGATTATTTGTCTTTAACAGAAATATATTTTGAGGTTTTTTAAAATCAACTTCGGTTTTTGAAGTACTGAATCTATATTCACCAATCAACTCTGTATTTTGCTCAAAATCAGGATTATAATTTAAAAAATTCATTTCAACTTTATAGACAGAACCTTCTTTAGGATTTAAAATCTTATCCCCATTCATTGCGCGGAGTTTCGTGGTCGTTGTGTTGTATTTTGAGACAATTTCATGAAAAGTCTGATTTGCCGAAGCTGTATGATTCAGTCTTTCAGTTTTCTTCTGAACAAAATCTTTCAGCGGCTGTCGTTCATTATACAGTGAAAAACTTCCTCCATTCATTTGAGCATCATTGAAAATCACAACCTTTTCGAAACTGTCTTCAGGATTTTTGAAAGAAATTTCCAAAAAAGATTCTTCTTGATTTCCAATCACAAAACCTGCAGCACCGATTTCCGGAAAAAGTTTCTGTTCATGTACCAACCTGAAGGTTTCCCAGGCACGATTGCTTACCGAAGAAAAATCTTCTGCACCGTTTGTGTTGGCAACCTGATATGGAAAAACCAACCCGCGACCTGCATTTCCGTACTGATCCTGAAATTTTTTCCGAAGATAACCGGTCAGATGATCCGCCTGAATGTGAGAATCTCCAATAAAAAGAATTTGCGTAACCTGATTTTTGGTTAACTTTTCAAAGAAAGGTTTTAAAACCAATTCATTTTCAATAGTTTGTGCTTCTGCATTGAAAGAAAATGCGATAAAAGCTACTGATAAAATCGTAAGAGAAAATTTCATGATGTGAATTTAGAAATTTTTATCTGAAATTTATTCTATCCAAATGGAATATGTTGGTTTCATTTTAAACCGTAAATTTGCAAAAAATTTTTGTTGAAAGATCTTCTGCTCATTACTCCGCCTTTTACGCAACTCAATACGCCCTATCCTGCTACAGCTTATATCAAAGGTTTTTTGAATACAAAAAATATTTCAAGCTTCCAGATCGATTTGGGAATTGAGGTAATTCTGCAGTTGTTTTCGCGAAAAGGTCTTCACAAAATTTTTTCAGAAAATATCAATCTTCATTTAATTTCAGAAAATTCCCAACGGATTTTCAGTTTAAAAGCTGAATACATCAAAACGGTCGATCAGGTGATTTCTTTTCTCCAGGGGAAAAATCCTACGCTGGCAAGACAGATCTGTTCGATGAATTTTTTGCCCGAAGCTTCCAGATTTAATCAGCTGGATGACATGGAGTTTGCTTTCGGAAACATGGGTTTGCAGGATAAAGCCAAACATCTGTCTACATTATACTTAGAAGATTTATCTGATTTCATAGTTGAAGCTGTGGATTCTGATTTTGGTTTTAGCAGATATGCTGAAAGATTGGGTAAATCGGCCAATTCGTTTGATGAGCTATATCTGAAAATTACAGGAAATAAAACATTTATTGATGAAATAACTTTAGAAATTCTTGACGAAAAACTAAAAATTGTTCAGCCGAAACTTGTATGTTTTTCAGTTCCTTTTCCCGGAAATTTATACTCTGCTTTTCGGTGTTCAAAGTTGATCAAAGAAAAATATCCTGACATAAAAACTGCCATGGGCGGCGGTTTTCCGAATACGGAGTTGAGAGAAATAAAAGACAAACGAGTTTTTGAATTTTTCGATTTCATAACTTTAGATGACGGAGAAGTTCCTTTGGAATTGCTGTGCGAAAATTTAGATAAAGCAGAAAATTTAGAATTTAAAAGAACTTTTTTACTTGAAAATGAAGAGGTTGTCTATAAAAATAATTCTAAACGACACGATTACAAACAGGCAGATATCGGAACGCCGGATTATACTGATTTACAGTTAGATCAATATATTTCGGTAATTGAAATTGCGAATCCCATGCACAGTTTATGGAGTGACGGACGGTGGAACAAACTTACGATGGCGCATGGTTGCTACTGGGGCAAATGTACATTCTGCGATATTTCTTTAGATTACATTAAAATTTACGAACCGATTTCAGCCAAAATTCTGGTTGACAGAATGGAAGAACTGATTGCTCAAACCGGCGAAACAGGATTTCATTTTGTGGATGAAGCCGCTCCGCCAGCATTGATGCGGGAAGTTGCCCTTGAAATTCTGAGAAGAAACCTTGTCGTGACATGGTGGACCAATATTCGATTTGAAAAAAGTTTTACAAGAGATTTATGTTTTCTGCTGAAACTTTCTGGTTGTGTTGCTGTTTCCGGTGGACTGGAAGTGGCAAGTGACCGCTTGTTAAAATTGATCGACAAAGGAATTTCTGTAGAACAGGTTGCCAAAGTAACAAGAAATTTCACAGAAGCCGGAATTATGATTCATGCTTATCTGATGTACGGCTACCCGACTCAGACAATTCAGGAGACAATTGATTCTCTGGAAATGGTTCGCCAGCTTTTTGAAATGGGAATTTTACAGAGTGGATTCTGGCACCAGTTTGCAATGACTGCCCACTCGCCAGTCGGTTTAAATCCTGAAGAGTTTGGTGTGACGCCATTAAAACAGGAAATTGTATTTGCCAACAACGATATTGATTTTACAGACAGAACCGGAATCGATCACGGAAAATTCAGTTTTGGTCTGAAAAAATCACTCTTCAATTATATGCACGGAATTAATTTTGAAATTCCTCTTCAGGATTGGTTTGATTTTAAAATTCCCAGGACAACAGTTCATCCGGATTATATTCATGATTGTTTGCTGAAGGAAGAAGATTTTAAATTTAAACCCAATTCAAAAATACTGTTTTTAGCTAAAAATGTAATCGCTGAGAATCGTTTAAAAAAGAAAAAACAAACTGAATATCCGTATACGAAAATTACAGTCCATCTAAAAACAAATGTTGTTAGCATCGATCTGGAGCCTGATCACGCAGAATGGCTGATGAAAATGATGAAGGAAAATTATGTAGATCAGTCACAAAAGATTACACTTCAGCAACTTAAATCTCAATTCGAACAAAATTTTGAAGACTTTGAATTATTTTGGTTTTCAAAACCGATGCAGCAGTTGAAAGAAAATGGTGTGATACTGAGTCTTTAAAATTTAAGATTCAAGATTTGAGATTTGAGATTTGAGATTTGAGACTTGAGATTTAAAGATATTAAATGTATTTTCACTTCGGATCGACAGGATTAAATTATAAAAAAATTCTAAGATTACTAAGAATAATATAAAGAAAAAATTCTGAAAAAATATTTTCAGAATTTTATTTTTTACAGAAGTTTAGCTATTTTATACAAAAAGATAAACGACTACTATTTTTTTCAGAACGATAAAGAATTTATTTTTTATCTTTTTCAATTCCATCTCTCACAACTTCACCTACAGTTACTTTCTCTTGAATTTTTATAAAGTTAGGATCCATGATTGCCATTCTCTCGGCAATGGCTTTGTACGTCGGGAATTTCAGAATGGAAGCTCTGCCAGACATTTCCCTGTAGAGAGTGAATGTTTTGCCACCTGCACTTTTGAGTTGTTTTGTTGTGGTAATATATCTTCCGATGTACTTACTTTTAGCATCATAAATTTCAATATCTACAAATGTTTTATCTGAAATAGTGTCTTCAGAACCAAAACTTACGGGCAGATTTGTAAAATAACCTACTGGTTTTCCGTTGCTTAAAATTTCACCAACATTGTTTACCGTAATATTTAATCTGTCAACTTTCGATTTTATGGTGTAGGCATCTTTGGTCCGGTTATCAAATTTTCGTTTAGGAGAATTTGTGAAGATGGCATCCAGATTTTTAATGTTGATTCCTCTGTTGTCTATGACTTTAAGTTCTTTGATGCAGGTAAAAACTGCAGATTTTTCCTCTCCCGAAAATGCTGATGGAGAAACATAATCCATCTCCAGCGTTTTATCCTGATTGTAAATACGGTTGAGTTTGATGTAGCTGTCGCGCACAGAATCTGTTACGCTTTTGTCGACAAATTCTATGGTGTACATGGGTGTTTCTTTCAGATCCATAAAAGTGTAAATTCCACTTTTGTAATTCACTTTGGCAACGTGAACACCATCAATCGTTACAATTCCTCTTTTGGTTTTGATAATCTGGCCATTAAAAATACTGCTGCAAACGGAAAATAAGATGACGAAAAATATTCTCATGAAGACAGTTTATGATTTGGTTGAATAAAAAAAAGTGTAACAAAGTTACACTTTCCTTGAAAATATATTTAGCTTTTCAATTTAATTATTCGCAAAGAATGATTCCTTTGTTATGATTAAACTCTACAACACCGCTTTTGATCGGGAAAGAAAAAATAGAATCTTTATCATTTTCTTTGGTAAGGTTTTTAGCAAAAGCTTCATCCACAGACTGTGTAAAAAGTTTCACCTTACCACCAACGAGTGAAGAAACGATTCCTGCGTGATTTTTCATAATATGAAATTCACCGTTTTTCCCAGGAAGCAAAACTGAGCTTACTTCTCCTTCAAAAACTACGTGTTCCGGTGTTAAAATTTTTATGATCATATAAACAAATTTGAAATTTGATGTTTGAAATTTGAAATTACCAGGAATCTCAAATTTCAAATCTCAAATTGTTATTATTTTAAGCGTTATCCGCCAACATTTTTTCTCCGGCTTCAATTGCCTCCTCGATAGTTCCTTTCAAGTTGAAAGCAGCTTCCGGTAAGTGATCCAATTCACCATCCATAATCATGTTGAATCCTTTGATGGTATCTTTAATATCTACCAAAGATCCTGGGATACCTGTAAACTGTTCAGCTACGTGGAAAGGCTGAGATAAGAATCTCTGAACTTTTCTTGCACGGTAAACTACTGATTTATCTTCTTCAGAAAGTTCTTCCATACCAAGAATTGCGATAATATCCTGAAGAGCTTTGTATCTCTGAAGAATTTCTTTTACTCTCTGAGCACAGTCATAATGCTCTGCACCAATGATTTCCGGAGCGAGGATTCTTGAAGTAGAAGCCAATGGATCTACCGCTGGGTAAATACCTAATGAAGCAATTTTTCTGTCCAATACTGTTGTTGCATCTAAGTGAGCAAACGTTGTAGCAGGAGCAGGGTCAGTTAAGTCATCCGCAGGTACGTAAACCGCCTGTACTGAAGTAATTGAACCGTTTTTAGTTGAAGTAATTCTTTCCTGCATCGCACCCATTTCAGATGCCAAAGTCGGTTGGTAACCTACCGCAGAAGGCATACGGCCTAAAAGTGCAGATACCTCAGAACCAGCCTGCGTAAAACGGAAGATGTTATCAACAAAGAAAAGTACGTCTCTACCCTGTCCTGTTTCACCACCGTCTCTGTAGTACTCAGCTAATGTAAGACCAGAAAGTGCTACTCTGGCTCTTGCTCCTGGCGGCTCATTCATCTGTCCGAATACGAAAGCAGCTTTAGATTCTTTCATAACTTCAAGGTCAACTTTAGAAAGATCCCAACCGCCGTTTTCCATAGAATGCATGAAGTCATCACCGTATTTAATAATACCTGATTCAAGCATTTCTCTCAAAAGGTCATTTCCTTCTCTCGTTCTTTCACCTACACCGGCAAAAACAGAAAGACCACCGTGTCCTTTTGCAATATTGTTAATCAACTCCTGAATCAATACAGTTTTACCAACACCTGCACCACCGAACAATCCGATTTTACCTCCTTTTGCGTAAGGCTCAACCAAGTCGATTACTTTAATACCTGTGAATAAAACTTCTGCAGAAGTTGAAAGCTGATCAAATTTCGGAGCTGGTCTGTGAATAGGAAGACCACCTTCTTTAGAAATATTCTGAAGCCCATCGATAGCGTCACCTACAACGTTGAAAAGTCTTCCGTTTACCGCATCACCGATTGGCATAGTAATAGGATTTCCGTATCCAATTACTTCCTGACCTCTTTTAAGACCATCGGTAGCATCCATAGCGATACATCTTACTGTATCTTCGCCAATGTGCTGCTCAACTTCCAATACTACTTTTTCACCGTTTTCTTTTGTAATTTCTAATGCATCATAAATGCTTGGTACTACTTCTACGTTTGAAAACACAACGTCGATTACCGGACCAATGATTTGAGAAATTTTACCTACTATTTGGTTTGCCATTGCTAAATTTTTTCTTGGTGCAAATATAACGATTCTTCATAAACACGCAATTGCTAAAAAAAAGATTTTTATCATACTTTTTTACTAATTTACCAATCTAACAATGGATCAGTTTACCAATAATTTTTCCCGAAAATATTTGAATTTACTGCATTAATATATTGTTACACTATTACATTGGTACATTGTTACATTATCTTTATATTTGCAGTCAAATTTTTTCAGGTTGAAAGTTTTCAAAAATTTTAGTGATTATCAGTCTCAGAAGCCTTTGGCGCTGTCTTTAGGAATGTTTGATGGGGTTCATTTGGGGCATAAAAGCATTATTGACGAACTCACTAAAACAGGTTCTGAGAAAAATCTTGAGACCGCAATTCTTACTTTCTGGCCTCATCCAAGATTTGTTTTTAATCCCAATGAAGACTTAAAACTTCTCAATACATTGGAAGAGAAACAGGTTCTGATGGAAAAATATGGTGTAAACAATCTTTTTCTGAAAGAATTTGACGAAGAATTCAGAAATCTTACCGGTGAAGAATTTGTAAGACAGATTTTAGTTGAAAAACTCAACGTAAAGTATCTGATCGTTGGCTACGACCACGTCTTCGGAAAAAATAAAAGCGGAAATTTTGAATTGCTGCAGAAACTTTCGAAAGAACTCGGCTTTGAAGTTGAACAGATGGAAGCCATCAACATTCATGAAAATAACATCAGCTCAACCAAAATAAGAAATGCCCTTCTGGCTGCAGATATAAAAGAGGCCAACGAGATGCTCGGTTACTCCTACTCTGTTTCCGGAACTGTGGTTCATGGGAAAAAATTAGGCAGAACCATTGGTTATCCTACCGCTAATATTGAAACCGCATCATCAAAGCTTTTGCCTAAAAAAGGCGCTTATATTGTTGAAGTTTTTGTGAAAGATCAACAGTATAAAGGAATGCTCAGTGTAGGTACCAACCCAACCGTAAATGGAGAAAAATTAACAGTTGAAGTTTATATTCTTGACTTCGAAGGTGATATTTATGATGAAAAAATCACTGTGAAATTCAGAGATTTTCTTCATGAGGAAATTAAGTTTGAAGGGATTGAAAAGTTGGTAGAGAGATTGGATGAGGATAAAAGACTGACTGAGGCTTTTTCGTTTTAAATTTTCCCATTCTTTATCATACTAATCTGTAGTTACTACAAATTCTTAATCTCTTCCATCGCTTTTTTCGTCAGAGACTGAAATACCAGATCGTAAGAATGATCAATCAGTTTTAAAACCAAATCTTTTTTCAAACCGTCCAGAGAAACAGAATTCCAGTGCGTTTTATTCATGTGATAAGCTCCCGTGATTTGCGGATGTTGTTCACGAAGTTCCTCACTCCATTCAGGATTGGTTTTCACAGCAATGCTGAGCGGTTGCTTATCAAGTGATATGAGCAGAAACATTTTGGTTCCTACTTTCATTACCAAAGTTTCCTGATCAAAAGGAAAACTCTCTGTAACGCCTTTTTTTGCTAAACAGTATTCTAAAACTTCGTTGGCATCCATTTTTTATTTTTGACGAATTTAATAAAAAGCCAATAATAATCACGACTGTACTGTACATTAAAATTCTATTCCTGAGAGTCTGTTTAACTTCATCCAATTTAATTTCACAACCATTAAAGAATTTGCTTCTGATGAAAATTAATGAACTTTTGAACCTAGAAAGGTCTGACAGAGAGAAAAGTTTCGAAAATTTACCTTTAAATCTATCTGTATAAAATCAAAAACCTTTCAGGAAAATGCATGATTTTTATTTAATTTTTATTTGCATTCATTATAATTAGTATTTTTGTAAAAATTATTTTATATGAAAATCAAATCTTTGATATTGGTATTGGCGGTAAGCGCATCAACTTTTGCCTTCGCACAGGAAACCAAAAAAGCAGGTCCACCGGAAGGAAACGCTATCGTAGGCGACACTTACGGATCAGCTGTTGCTGCCAAATCTGAATCTAAAGCAATAAATGTTGACAAGCTTGGAAAAAAGCTGAAAAAAGAAAAGAAAATTGAAAATGTTGCTGTAAAAGGTACGGTAACCGACGTTTGCCAGAAAAAAGGATGCTGGTTGACTATAAAGACTGACGATAATTCTGAGTTTTTTGTAAAAATGAAAGATTATGCATTCTTCGTTCCTACCGCTTTGAAAGGGAAAAACGTTGTGATGGACGGAACTGCAGAGGTGAAAACCATTTCAGTGGACGAACAGAAGCATTATGCTACTGATGCAAAAAAATCCCAGGCTGAAATTGATGCTATTACAAAAACAAAAGAAGAAATCAGGTTTGTAGCTACAGGAATCAAAGTAGTGAACTAATTTCTAAAAAATTTAAACGGAAATCGGCGAAGATTCTTGCTTCGCCGATTTATTGATGATAATTATTCCATCTCATCTGCTCCTGATGATTCTGTATTAGTAGAAATCTTTTCGGAAAAAAAATAATAGAGCCCAACAAATTGTTGGGTTTTTTTAGTATTTAAAAATGTATATAAATTTTTAAATAAATACGTAAAAACTAATTTGAATAATTTTGACAGTACAGCTCTGTGGAAGGTTCGTTACATCTGTTATTATCAAGATATTGACAATCGCCTTTATTTATTTCATATAAATATTTGCTCTAAACTTAGTTTTATTCCTCCTTTCTTGATAAATAATTGTACTTATTAAATATCTTAAAATAGTTATAAATGTAAATTGGAAAAAAAGCTATGAAAATAGAAAATAGAGTAATTTTTTTATTTAGTTTAGAGTAGTCTTCAAATAAACAAATATCAATTATATAAAATACATATATCATTATAGGAACAAGAATGCTGACAAGTTTATTTCTTTTCGAATAGAAAATAATTGTTGATATTGTATATAATATCGCAAATAAAACAAAATTAGTTAAATAGTACATTATCCCCCCATGCCCACGTCCATGTTCATTTAAATGAAAAATTTGATTTTCAAAATAGTCTGTTGATAAGTGAAGAAGAATTGTTCCTGTTAAAAAATCTAATATTACATTAATCAACACATTTTTTCTAAATAAATATTTATAACAAACAATAAAACAAAACAATAAGATTAAAATGATTGGTTGTGAAAAATGTAATATCATAAATTTATTTTAAAATTGTTATTTGAAAAGCTTCTGTTCTGAAAAACCCTTTTTTATTTTTTATTCAAATGAAAATTTTACAGTCTCATCCAGTTTCGGGTATTTGGTTTCTGAAATAAACTTTTTCCCTCTACAGTCGATTTCTTTCCAACCCTTTTTATTTTTCACATCACCTACTGCAATAACATAAGGTACAAATGTGATTTCTTCGCTTCCCTCTTCGTAAAGTTCCCTGTACTGAACTGCAATATCCAAAATGCAGTCGTGATCAGTATTCAGCTTTACATTTCTGTAAATAATGTCATAATGCGTTTCTTTATTTTCAGGAATATCAGAATAAGTTTCCCAACCTTCAGTTCCACCTTTCAGTTTTGCTATTGAATTTAAGGCGTAATACAGAGCGATTGTGTAATACTTTCTTGTCTCTTTTCTCAGATAGTCATCCTGAAAATGTCCGCCTTCAAAAAGTATCGTAGGCAAACCTGCTTTTATGAAATTATCGCCGGTGGACGTAGGATAAAACTCGTCAGAATACCGGCCAATATGATTAGGAATCAGCTTTTGCAGTTCACTGTTGACTTCAGCGATAACAGCCATGCATTTTTTCCTGTTCTCTGTAATTTTCCTGTCTGCGTCTTCTGAAGGCGACAGAAATGACAGCGTAGCGGGATGTATGCCGTCGGTTGTAAAAATCGTACGTTGCTCATGAAGATTGAGCGCGTAGTCATAATTCCCTGCTTCAATCTTTTTTTTCAGAAACTTCAGTTCCGCCGTCTGATTGGCGTGGAAATCCCGGTTGAGATCGAGCTCCTGGGCATTAAGGCGGGTCCATCTATCAGATCCGTCAGGATTCAGCATAAAAATGAAATCAAGCGTAATCTGGCTCAGAAGAATATTCTTCAGATCATCATCATTTTCGAGGCTGTAAAGCAAATCGATCATTGCGTGGGTGGCATTAGACTCATTTCCGTGCATCTGAGACCAGGCAATAACTTTTACAGAACCAGTTCCAATAGTCAGACAGTAAATTGGTTGATTATGAAACGATCTTCCAATCTCTGTGATCAAATCGCTGTAGCTGCTCTGCAGGAAGGAAAATAATTTTTGAGGAGAAATATAGCGGTTAGGGAAGTCAGGTTTAGGTTTGTAACAATCTTCGAATTTCATTCTAATAACAATTTACATCGTTCAAAAATACTACAATTTAAATTAAATATAAAATTTACATTTGTCACATTGTTAAACAATGTAAATTGTCAGATTGTCTGTGGACAAAATTGTTAATTAATAATAATTTAATTAAACAAACTTAATTACAAGTAAATCAAATATTTATAAAATTTAATTAAATCTTTACTTGTTATTTACTTTAAGTATGTAATATCCACAAAATGCGTATTTGAGCGTAAAAAACCTAAACATGTATATTGTGGATTACCTACTAAAGATTCTTTTTGTTACAGAAGTAAACTACTGAAAATATTGTTTATAACTTTTAAAATCATCAGAAAATAATGCTTGAAATAATCTAGCTAAAATAATTGGTGGAATTACAAGATAATGTAGACTGTGTAAAGCTTAACATATGTTAAAACTCCTTACAGAAAGTGGATACGGATCAATTAAGTCTTTTATTAATGTAATTAGATACGTTTTAAAAGCATTTTAAGGACGTTTCAGCCCGTCTCCTACTCTACGATGAGTTGACGGACGAAAAAACCAGTGATAGAAGTAGTTTATAGAGAATACAGAACAAATACACCCGTTGAAAGGTCTGAGAAATTTCATTTAAATAATTTACTTCATCTGTTACTTTAAGATCATTAACATTCCAAATTTATGTGGATTAATATTGGAATTTTTTTATATAAAATATTTTGCCGTATATAAATCACTGTAAATTAAATAATTAACGTATTTACTTTTGTATATTGTTCGTATGGCGTTTGTTTACATTTGTATTTGTTTGATGTAAACTAATTATTTACATTTGTAATAGGTAATTTTACACATGTTTTATGAGTTTAAATGAAAGAATTTCGAGAGTTATAGAATATTCCGGTTTTACTCCGTCAGAATTTGCTGATGAAGTTGATGTGCAGCGTTCATCAATTTCTCATGTGACGTCAGGTAGGAATAAACCTTCTTTAGAATTTATAATTAAAATAAAATCAAGGTTTCCCGAAATCTTGTGGGACTGGCTGGTTAATGGTGATGGTGAAATGCTAAAATCTGAACTTCCAAGTGAGAAAGAGATTGTTGAAGAAAAAACAAAGCCTACTTCTCTCCCAGATCTTTTTACATTAATTACTGATGAGGAAGAGGAAGAAATTGAGGAGGAAGAAATAATTGAAAAAACGTCTGTACAGGAAAGTCCTTCAGAATCGTTTAAAACTTACGGGAGTAAAGCCAACGAAAAAATTTCCGATTCTCAGCGATTAGAGAAATCTACCGAAGAAATTGTGAGTCAAGTTATTGAAAACCAATCCAATAAGATAAAACGTATAGTTCTGTTCTACGAAAACGGGAAATTTGAGAGTTTTGAGCCTTAAATATTAATTTAAACTCAATTCAGAATCAAAATTTTAGAAATGAAAAAAGCTCAGTCATCAAAACCGAGCTTTATATATTTAAGAGAAAACTATTTGTTTCTTCTGTCGAGTTCTTTTTTAATTAAACCCAACTCTCTACCGGTTTGTCCGGCAACAGAAGTATTTTCTCTCGCTCTTCTGGTAAGATATGGAACAACATCTTTCACAGGTCCGTAAGGAAGGTATTTTGCAGCGTTATAACCTTTATCTGACAGGTAGAATGTAATGTTATCGCTCATGCCGTAAAGTTGCCCGAAATAAATATTAGGATGGTTGTTTGGCAGACCCGCTGCTTTCATTTTATCCATCACCAGTTCGGAAGAAACCTCGTTGTGGGTGCCAAAAAATGCGGAAACTTTATCTAAATTCTGCATTACAAAATCGATTCCCGCGTTATAATTTTTATCAGAAGCATCTTTCGTTGGCTGGATTGGATCTGAATATCCTTTTTCGGCTGCTCTGGCTCTTTCTTTTTCCATATAAGCACCACGAACGATCTTGTAACCAATGAAATAATTCTTCTCTTTTGCACGCTGAAGATTCTGCTGCATGTACTCAAGACGGCCTGTTCTGTACATCTGTATCGTGTTCCATACGATTGGTTTTTCCTGATTGTATTTTTCCATCATCTCTTCGCAAAGATGATCTGCCGCATCCTGCATCCAGGTTTCTTCGGCATCAACCATAACTTTTTTGCTGTGTTCGTGGCAAAGTTTGCACACTTCATCAAATCTTTTCACCACTCTCGCCCACTCATCTTTTTGACTTGAAGTCAGTTCAGAACCATTTCCAACAGCCTCATACAGATCAATTCTTCCGAATGCCGTTGGTTTAAAAACGATAAAAGGAATAGCAGGATTGCCTACAGAAAATTTAATAATATCTTTAATTTCCTGACAGACTGAATCGAAAGTTTCTTCATCTTCCTTACCCTCAATTGAATAATCGAAAATACTTCCAACACCTCTTTTGAAAAGCTGTTTCACTGCTTTCATACTCTCCTCGCGCGTTTCACCACCGCAGAACTGCTCAAAAAGTGTCGTCTTCACAATACTTTTTACTAACGGAAAATTGTTGTGAACGGTAAAGTTAAGAACGGAAGTTCCAAGACTTGTAAGTGCAGGCTGCTCAATCATTTTGAACATCCAGTACGCTTTTCTTAACTGCGCATCGCTTTTATCGGCAAATGCAACTTTAGTGTCGTTAAAAATGGACATTATTTAAGTTAGATTAGATTTTTGCAAATGTAAACAAATCATTAATGCTGATAAAACTAAATTTCAGATTTTACCATAAATACCATTCAGCAACATTGAAATAATGCCGATGAACACCCAAAAACGCAAAATATTAAGGGTTATAAATTTGTTTCTTCTGGAAGAATTGATCAGTAAAAAAATGCAGGTAATGAAAACAAACAGACCTGCCGCAAAATAATATGCCATAAAGCCTGTGAGTCCGCTTTTATCGACGATTTTACCTGAAACGAGCATAGTGATGACAATAAGAGAAATGATGATTGTGATTGTCGTTTTCTTTGAGAAAAAGTTTGGAATTGTGATGTACCCAAACACTTCATCCACTTTTCTTGTCAAAGTATCTTTCACAATATCAATGATGAGAAGAATTAAAAACAGAAAGATGGCCATCAACAGTACTTTTCTGGAAAATGTCTGATAATACACCATCATTCCAAAGAATGGATAGAGTGTTAATGCTACAAAAGTAAGGTTGTTGACAATTAAAATTCTGCTTAATTTATGGCTGTAATACCACATCACAAACTGATAAAACAGGAAAAACAGCAAAACTCTGTAGGAGATAAAAGCGGCAATCCCCAAAGAAATTATAGAAAGAAAAAGATAGATGTAAAGAAAATACTTTTGCTTCAAAAAGCTCTGAATTCTGCTTCTGAAGGGCTTTACGACATGATCTTTTTCAACATCGTAAAACTGGTTAATAATTCCGCCTGCTAAAATGGTGAGAACTGTACAGAAAATAATCCCGTGGACTTTAAAATCAAAAACGAAACTGCTAAAATTCTCATCCTGATTAAACAGGAAAAATGTGGAAACGTAAAGTGCAAAAGTGAGCAGAATGGCGACAAAAAAACGCGCTCCCAAAAGAAAACCCATAAACTGCGAAAGTCTGTAAAATAAAGATTTTACCGGAGGATTTAATGGTATGGGATTACTTTTTTCAGAACTCATTCCTGAAAAAATTTTAGAATCTGTAGATCACTTCTTTCTGGAAGCCTTCAAGCATTTGTTCAGCTTTTTCGTAGTCTTTGGTAAAGCCTAAAATGTACCCACCGCCTCCGCTTCCGCAAAGCTTCAGATAGTAAGCATTAGAATCCAGACCCTTTTTCCAGATGTTGAAAATACTTTCGGGAATCATCGGACGGAAATGTTCGTAAGCCCAGTGAGAAAGCTTTTTAAGATTTCTGAAGAAAGGATTCATATCTTTTTTCAAGAAAGAATCGATGCAGGCGTTGTTGTAACGGATAAACTCTTCTTTCAAAGTTTTACGGAAACCTTCAGTCTTCATTTTTTCAAAGAAAATCTGAATCATCGGTCCGGTTTCTCCCGTAATTCCTGAATCAATTAAAAAGATCGCTCCTTTTCCTTCTTCGCCTTTCGGGATGGCCACTTTGCCTAGATTTTCTTTATTTTCGATAAGAATCGGAAGGTTCATGTAGCAGATCAGAGGATCCATACCGGAGCTTTTTCCGTGGAAATAGCTTTCCATTTCACCAAAAACGGCTTTAATATTTTTCAGATCGTCTTTAGAAATGCTGTCCGGATTGTGCTTTGTGAAACAGTATTTTTCAAAAATAGCTGCAACCAACGCACCTGAACTGCCCACACCATAACCCTGAGGAATGTTGGAGTCAAAGAAAAGTCCGTTAGAAATGTCTTCTTTGAAACGGTTAATATCAAGTTTGAATTGCTCAGGAAGCGCTAAATTATGAAGATAATCAGCGTATTTATTTAAATGAAAATTTGATTTTTTCTCAAATTCAGAATCTGAATCGGAAAACTTCAATGTCCCTTTATAAAAGCTGTAAGGAACTACAAGACCCTGTGAATCTTCTATCATTCCGTACTCTCCGAAAAGGATAATTTTAGCGTAAAATAAAGGGTTCGTCATTTTGTGTTAAAATGTTTCTGCAAAGTTAATCTATTCTGCCGAATATTTAACAAATTTTAAGCCATTTAAAATGCTTATATCTTGGTTTTTAAGAATCTGATCAGAACTGCACCTGTTGCGAAAAATGCCGACATTGAGATAAACGCGTACTGCATGTTGTGAAATTTCTGGATAAATACACTGAAGATAAGCATTCCGCAGATGATTGCTAATTTTTCCAGCACATCATAGAAGCTGAAATACGTTGTATTTTCCATTGAATTTTCAGGTAAAAGTTTTGAATAAGTCGATCTTGACATTGCCTGAAGACCGCCCATTACCAAACCGATTAAACCTGCCAATCCGTAGAACTGAAGCTGCACATTCGGATTTTCTCTGTTTAAAGAGTACGCAGAAAGACAGCAGGCAATCCAGATGATAACTGCAATTGTGATTACATTTTTGTTTCCGATCTTTTTTGATAATCTCGAGAATAAAAATGCTCCGAAAATTGCAATAATCTGAATCACTAAAATTGTGATAATTAATTTGTACTTATCTGCTTCTTTCGGGAAAATCACTGTACTTCCAAACGGAACTGCCATTAGGAAAATAGTCTGCATTCCAACACTATAGAAGAAGAAACTTGAAAGGAAAAACTTCAGAGCCTTGTCGGAGAAAAGTTTATTTCCAACTCTGAATAATTCTCTGAAGCTCTCTTTGGCAATGTCTTTATAGAAGCTGATGTTGTCTTTTAAAACCTCAAAAAATCCACCCTGTTCTTCATGTCTTTTGAAGATGTTTTTATAATTTAAAAGTACCAGATCTTTTGGTAACTTATCTTTCACATCCCCAAACTGCGGTAAATGTTTGAAAGTATACTGTGAAAAACCAAACCACCATGCACCTGTAAGAAGGAAGCTGACTCTGATGTAAATTTTAGCCTGCTCCGGCCCTTTCGCAACCACCTGAATTAAAACTAAACAGATAATCAGTAATACTACAGAGCCGATGTAACCGTAAATGTAGCCTTTTGCGGAGAGTGAATCCTGCTTGTCCGGCGTTGCAATATCCGGTAAAAAGGAATTGTAAAATACCAAACTTCCCCAGAACCCGACGCTTGCTGTTATACTGAAAAGCAGTCCCAAAAAGAAATTATCCATACCGGTAAACATTGCCAGTCCCATACATGAAGTTGCACCCAGATAACAGAAAAACTGAAGGAAAGATTTTTTATTTCCGATTGTATCTGCCAATGAAGATAAAAACGGCGATAAAATTACAACCAGGAAGAACGAAATTGCGTATGAAAAACTTAAAACCGCTTCAGGTTCATAGCCTTCACCGAAAATTCTAATCATGTGACGCACCGGAATTTCCTGCACCTCGCCGGCTTCTGCTACAAATTCTTTTTTGTTGTACGCTGTCGTTAGAATGGTGTAATAAATCGGAAAAATTGCAGAGGTAATAACAAGAGAATAAACGGAGTTTGCCCAGTCGTAGACAGCCCACGCTTTCATAATCTTCGGGTTATTCTTTATATTTTGAGTCGGTTGAATTTCAGTTTCAGACATTTTCAAACTAATTAGTTGCACAAAAATAGAAAAACCGCTGAACATTCGGAGGTTTTTATTTTTTTAAGGCTAAATTTTATTGATTTGTTAAAGTTAAGCTGGATTGACAGATGACATCATTAATAAAGGTGTCGCTCCTGTAGGGCTTCGCATCGTTAATTTTTCTTGTTTGCCACAAAGGTTTTGCTTCGCCGGAGCAATTTGGATTTTTTTAAACAATCTAATATGTACGTCCATTTTAGTTTTAAGCTGTTTCAATTGGGAAAGTTCAAACTATATTGGGTTCTCGTTTTCCCAAATTGGGAAACTAAGCCTGCAATTAGATTCTAACTGTCCCAGTTTGGGAACGGCAAGAAATTATTTTGGTTTAAACTTTCCCAAAATGGGATGGTGTGCTACCAATCAGTTTATTAAAATCCCAAACTTTCAGACCTAAAAATTAAAGAAAATGTTCATTTAAAAATAAAAAAAACCAAAAACACGGATGCTTTTGGTTCTTATATGATGATTGAATTTAATTTGAATTCTTAAGTTTTTCTACTGATCAATATTTGGACTATCAATACTAAAATTCCTACAACCTGAAAGATTGTACCGATTGTCAGACCTATATTTCCGTTGAGAGGCCCCAAAGTGAAGTGAGTGATTTTCAGCCATGCACCTACAACAGTAATTAAAAATCCGATCAGAAAAATAACAATTCCCAGTTTAAATTTCATACAAGCTTATATATTTTCAATAACGATTGCAGAAGCACCGCCACCACCGTTACAGATTGCAGCAGCACCGTATTTACCGTTGTTTTGCTTTAAAACATTAATCAAAGTAACGATAATTCTTGAACCTGAACTTCCAAGTGGATGACCCAAAGCAACTGCCCCGCCATTCACGTTAACTTTTGCAGCATCCAATCCTAAGATTTTGCTATTTGCTAAACCAACAACAGAAAACGCTTCGTTAAATTCGAAAAAGTCGATCTCTGAAATTTCTAAACCAGCTTTTTTAAGAGCAATTGGTAAAGCTTTTGAAGGAGCGACAGTAAAGTTTTCAGGCTCGATAGCGGCATCTGCGTAAGAAATGATTTTTGCCAAAGGTTTCAATCCTAATTCTTCCATTTTCTCTTTAGAAACAAGAATTAATGCAGAAGCACCGTCGTTTAAAGTTGATGCATTGGCTGCTGTAACGGTTCCCTCTTCTTTTTTGAAAACTGTTGGAAGCGTAGGCATTCTGTCGAAATTTACAGCTTTATATTCCTCATCTTCAGCGAAAATGATTGGATCTCCTTTTCTCTGAGGAATAGAAACAGGAACGACTTCTTCCGCGAATTTCCCTTCGCTCCAGGCTTTTGCAGATCTTTTATATGATTCGACAGCGAAATTATCCTGATCTTCTCTTGAGAAACTGTAATCTGTTGCACATTTTTCAGCGCAAACACCCATGTGAACTTTGTTGTAAACATCTGTAAGTCCGTCTAGAACCATTCCGTCCTGCATTTTTACGTCACCTAATTTTGTAGCGTTTCTCGCGTTGTAATAATGAGGAACCATGGACATATTTTCCATTCCTCCAGCAACGATAACGTCCGCATCACCCGCTTTGATAGCCTGTGCAGCCATCGTCACAGCCTTCATTCCTGAAGCACAAACTTTGTTGATTGTTGTAGAAGGAGTTTCGTTTGATAATCCAGCACCTAAAGCAACCTGTCTTGCCGGAGCCTGACCCTCACCTGCCTGAAGAACGTTCCCCATGTAGATTTCCTGAACGTTTTTAGGATCAAGATTAATTTTATCTAATGCTCCTTTTACCGCTGCAGCTCCCAGTTTTGTAGCCGGAACTGTTGAAAGGCTTCCCATAAAACTTCCCATTGGAGTTCTTACTGCGGAAACGATGAATACTTCTTTCATATGTAAATTTTTATTGTTTTTTAAAGGTCATCCCGAATAGTCGGGACAGGTTATGCAATCGCCATTTCTTATCTTAATTCTTTTTTAGATTGGAAAATATGGCAATTTTATATTTTTTTATTTTAATTTAATTTTTTCTAACCCAAGTGATAATAATTTCCGGAAAACTTAATGTTTGAGCCCTTACACTTGACTCTTTTTACTTTTTACCTGGCTCTTTACAAAAAGCATAATTAATGCTCCTAAAAACTCAACAGCCCATCCCCACTGCAGTTTCACAGTTCCAGATAAGGCTTTTGTCCAGGATTTAAAAGGCAGAAAACTGAAATAGCTGGAGGCTTGATATTTCACTGCAAACAAAGTGAATACAAACAGAATCAACAGGAAAACTGCAAAAGTATTGACGAGCTTTCCTCTGTTATTTACAATCCCGAAAAGTGCACAGGCACAGAATATCCAGCAGAAAATTGCCAGAAAATGGTCGAGCTGCCAGTAGTTCCAGTTTCCGATGATAGGAACGTGTACGAGAGGAAGAAAGCTTCCTACAACCACCAAAATCCATCCTAAAAGCTGTAAATTTTTCATTAATAATTTTAAGATTTATCATTAATCTCAGAATGCCAAAGTACAAAAAAAAACATACTTTTTGTAAGTATGTTTTAAAATCAAGTAATTGAAATTTAGTCTTATTTTTGAATACTATTTTGGTTTTAAAATTATCAAAATCTTAACAATCATTTAATAATTTTATCAAATTAAAAACTAATATAAAGTAATTCGACACCGATCTGTATGCCATATTTGTTGTTTATTTTAGCATTATCATTAAAAACCGGGGTAAAATCCTTTTTTACAAAAACATTTAATGCCCCATATCCTACCGATAATTTTCCACCGAATAGAAAATTATTTACAGAGCCATTTACATTTTCCCTGTAGGAAATTTTATGTCCTTCAAAATTTCTGTAATTAATAAGATTCTGAGATAAGAATCTTACACCACCATAAACTCCAGCTGAAATCCTAAAATTACCTTTAGAATTATCCAGCATTTTCTCGTTATTTTCTGTGGTATATTTTGGATTTAATACAAAAACAAAATCAACAGGAACGGTAACATAACCGTTTGCAATCCTGGAATTTCTTAAATATCCTGTTGTAAAATCACTCAAATAAATCTGTCCGTTTTGTTGAACAAAAACCTTCGAGTCAGCAAGTTTATAACTATCTGATCTAAAACCCAGGCCTACGCGATAAAAAACAGGAGATGTAAGATCTCCCAACTGTCTTGTCGCACGGTATTCAAAAACTATAGACGTTGATTTTCCAAACATTACTTCAGATGATTTATTTGCGAGTGCAAGAGAACCTGCATTTTTTGTGAGATTAATAAGACCAAAAGAAATATTAAAATCATCTCCTTTAAGCAGCTGTTTTTTTGTTGTTTTCCAGCTCTTGGTCGTGAGAAGTGCATTATTCTGTACCAACCCGATTTCAAAGATATTTTCTTTCCCCATGACAGAATTTTTAACCAATTCTCTTGTTGCTTCCTCCAACTCTTCCTTCTTGCTGTCTACTTTCTGATTGATTATCTGCTCGTATCTTTGGGCGACCTCGCTTTTCTTTTTCTGCTTTTCTTCAGCAGAATATTTATTTTCTCTAAAAGTTTTTTCAAGAGCATCAAGTTCGGTATTCATGTTAGCTTTTTCAGCCACAATTATGCTGTCAATTTTTTTTGAATAGGTTCTGATCTGACCTTCTGTGTAAGGTTTTACCTGAGAATGAGCAAAAGAAAAAACCATCAGGGACAGAATAGCGAATAACTTTGTTTTCATATTTGGAAATTTTATTTTAGACAATATTTTACTTTCGTTTAATAAAAACGATAATTAATTATGATAAAATGTTTGACTTTGAGAGACCGATTTATTTATCTTCTACAGAATCTGAAATCACAGTGAACCCAAATATTTTTAATGAATTTGGACCTTTAACTTTACGAATATCAAAGACGCCAAATTTTCTTTGGTCATTATAATTTTCTTCTCTCGTTTTATCTAATTCCCTACCTACCAAAAGGTCATCTGCGCTTATATATGATGCTTTTTTTCCTTCGGCAATCATAGGTTTTGCAACAGGCATATCAATTTTTTCCATTGATAAATTAGGAACTTCGGTAATTTTACTTTGCTTTTCTTCTACGATTAAGTTTTCAGAAAGCTTATCTTTTTTCGAAATTTCAGTGACAGCAGGATATTCTTTGTTATTTTCCACAATTTTTCTCCTTAAAGCAGATTCATCATTAACTTCCTCTCTTGAAGTAGTCGTAGAAACTACCGTTTCTGTTAGCTTAAAATCATTTTCTGAAGGGTTTTTAGCAACGACCGTTTTTTCAATATCTGAATTTTTGTCTGTATTAAAATAAAATAATCCTCCAACAGAAATTAAAAGAACAATCACAGCAGCATATTTCCACCAATGAAAAGTGTATTTTTGAACTGTTTCAGAACCTGAATCCAAACCAGCTTCAATCTGCTCCCAAAGATTGGCGGAAGGCTTTATTTCAAGGTCTTCGTAATCAGTTTTTAACTGTTTCAGTATGTTTTTGTCCATTTTCTTTTGCTTTTAAATAATCAGTTATCCATTTTTTGGCTTTGCTGAGCTGGCTTTTGCTGGTTCCTTCAGAAATATTCAGAATTTCAGCGATTTCCTGATGCTTTTTATCTTCAAATACATAAAGATTAAATATCAGTCTGTAACCTGCCGGCATTTGAGAAAAAATCTCTTCGATATTGATATTGTATAAATTCTCGTCCGAATCTTCCTTAAAATAATCGTCAGCAATTTCAATATCGGAATACAAAATATTCCTGTTTTTCCTGACAAAAGTTATTGAGTCATTGACCACAATTTTCCTCAGCCAAAAAGGAAAGCTTTTCCACTCTTTACAATCATTGATTTTATTGAAGCATTTCATAAAAGCATTCAGTAAAATATCTTCTGCATCATGAATATTGTTGGTATAAGAATTCGCAACCGCCAGCATTTTAGCTGAAAACAATTCGTAAAGCGCTTTCTGAGCTCTACGATCCTGCTTTTTGGCGAGTTTAAAATTCTTTTCTAAATCCTTCATGTATCAGTTTCTATCCTTAAGACAGCAAAAGTTTAAAATGGTTGCCCGAAAATAAAAAAAATTGCACTTTTTATTCAAAAGTGCAATGTATAAATTGGTTGTTCATTACTAATGACCCGCGTTTTCAACAGCCTTCGGATCGTGTTTATGTTTAAATAAAACCCAGAAAAGAATGGCCAGAACAAGCGCATACGCTGCAAAAGACAGCCAGATATTATGCCAGTCTTTCATCATTACGACTGATGATAAGGTTCCGTCAGTATTTACTGCTGAATGAAAACTTTCCTTTAAAATATTTAGAAAAGATGGATTATCAGGTGTGGTTTCCAGATAAGAAGATAATTCTGTAACGGTAGTAAACCTGTGTGTGAAAAATTTATCGATTGCCCAACCCGCGATATAGCTTCCGAAAACAGCCCCAAACCCGTTGGTCATCATCATAAATAATCCCTGTGCAGAAGAACGGATCTTTTTATCTGTAGTCGTTTCAACGAAAAGTGAACCGGAAATATTGAAAAAATCGAATGCCATTCCGTAAACGATACAGGACATGATGATTAATCCTAATCCGTATCCTTCAGGTATTCCGTAGGCAAAAAATCCGAATCTCAGTACCCACGCAAACATGGAGAAAAGCATCACTTTCTTGATCCCAAATCTCTTCAGGAAAAACGGAATTGCCAAAATAAATAAAGTTTCAGAAACCTGAGAAATCGACATGATAATCGTTGATCTCTGTACTACGAACGAATCTGCATATTTTGGAAAATGAGAAAATTCGCTTAAAAATACATCTCCGTAAGCATTGGTCAGCTGTAAGGCAGCACCTAAAAGCATGGAGAATAAGAAGAAAAGTGCTGTTTTATAATTTTTAAACAGTTTAAAAGCGTTTAAACCCAATTGTTCAGAAAGTGGAGCATCTTTATCGATCAGCTTCTGTGGCGGGCATTTTGGTAACGTTAAAGCATATATTCCGAGGATAATGGCAGCTACTCCTGCGATGTAAAACTGACCTTCGGTAGCTTTGTTTCCTGTAAGATTTGTAATCCACATGGCAACGATAAAACCGACTGTTCCCCACACTCTGATCGGTGGAAAATCTTTTACCACATCCAGATTACTGTTTTTTAAAACCGTATACGAAATTGAATTTGCCAGAGCAATTGTTGGCATGTAAAAACACATGGCCACGAGCATTACCGTAAAAAATGAGTTCGGATTATCGCTGTGAGGCAGGAAGAAAAGGGTGATTCCGTATAGGATTTGTAAAGCCGAGAAAATTCTTTCTGCGTTGATCCAGCGGTCGGCAATAATTCCGGTGATGGTCGGCATAAAAATCGATGCGATACCCATAGTGCCGAAAACCGCTCCAAACTGGGTTCCGTCCCACTGTTTTGTACCGAACCAAAAATTCGCCATCGTTATTAGCCATGCTCCCCACACAAAAAACTGCAGAAAGCTGAGGACGGTCAATCGTAATTTTAAATTCATTATTTATGTAAAAGATTCTTAATCTATTTTCTTTTTTCTTCGCTTGATTTCCTCCTGGATTTCAAGTGCGGTATCAAAATCTTCTTCTTTCACGGCATCTTCGAGAAGTTTTTGGAGTTCTTCCATTGAGATTGATGTCAGGCTGTCTTCGGAGGAAGTGATTTCAGAGAAAGCTTCGTCTTCCTTTGCAACTTCTTCCAGTTCCAGTAAAATTCCGGCTTCATTTAAAACCTGTTGGGTGGTGAAAATGGGCGCGTCAAATCTCACAGCCATCGCAACTGCGTCAGAAGTTCTTGCATCCAGAATCAGTTCTTCTTCAGTTTCCGAATTTTTAAAGTTGATATTTGAAAAAAATACGCCGTCTACGATCTGATAAATGATTACAGAAATCAGTTTATAATTGGTAGAAACAATAAATTTTGTGAATAAATCGTGGGTAAGCGGGCGCGGTGGATGAATGTCTTTTTCTAAGCCTAAAGAAATGGATTGTGCTTCGAAATTCCCGATAACCACGGGCAGTTTAACGTTTGTTTCTTCATGTTCCAATAACAATGCGTACGCCCCCGATTGTGTCTGGCTGTACGATATTCCGCGTATGATTAGCTGTTTATAATCCATGGCTACAAATATAAATTAATTTTTTATTGTAGGTTTTACTTTTTAAACAAAAATAAAAGCCCGGAAGCCGAGCTTTTATCTATATTGTTGATGTTTATCAAAGGTCAATAGTGAATTTTGCTTCGCAAGTGAATTAATTTATTTTAAAAATTGACGAGCGAAGAGAATTGACCATTCACAATACACATTCTTATCCTTTGATTGCTTTAATTTTCTCATTCAGTGCAGGAAGAATCTGGAAAGCGTCTCCCACAACACCGTAATCAGCTGATTTGAAGAACGGAGCTTCAGCATCACTGTTGATTACTACGATTGTTTTAGAAGAGTTTACTCCAGCCAAGTGCTGAATTGCTCCTGAAATACCGATTGCGATATACAAATTAGGCGAAATTGCTTTACCTGTCTGTCCAACGTGCTCTGTGTGAGGTCTCCATCCGATATCTGAAACCGGTTTAGAACATGCTGTTGCCGCACCTAAAGTATTAGCCAAATCTTCCACCATTCCCCAGTTCTCAGGACCTTTCATTCCTCTTCCTGCAGAAACAACCACTTCCGCTTCTTTAAGATCCAATTTTCCTGAACTCTGCTCGTGAGAAATTACTTTGGTATCTTCATTAGCTACTGAAAGATTTTTCACTTCTTCAGAACCTGAAACAGCGCTTTCTTTTACACCGAAAGCATTTTGAGAAACTGTAAGAATTACTCCAGCTCCTTCAGCTTTAGCATGCATGAAACCTTTTCCTGAAAATGCTTTTCTCTTTACCTGAAACGGAGACTGGCTTTCCGGTGCTTCCAAAACATTGGTAATTAAAGAGAAATCTTTCATCACAGCCAACATTGGCGCTACTGAAGAAGCATCTGTAGTGTGAGGAAAAACAAGAATATTTCCGTCCGCCACTTCACTTACTGCCTGGGCATAAGCTTTTGCTGAGAAATTTTTAAGACCTTCGTCTTTGATGTTGATTACGTTTGTTGCTCCATATTTATACAATAAATCTGAAGAATCTGTTGGGTTTACAGAGATTGCCGTAACGGTAGTTCCCGCCTGATCAGCCACAGCTTTAGCATAAGAAACTGCCTCAAAAGCTGCTTTTTTGTAAACTCCGTTTATATTTTCTGCGTATACGAATACTGACATAATTTTTAAATTTGAAATTTGAAGTTTGAGATTTGAAATTCTGATCGTTTTAAATTCTATTTTGAAAAAATACAAATTCTCTCAACTTGAATCTTTTTACTTTTTACTTGAATCTTACTAGATCACTTTCGCTTCTTCGTGAAGAAGTCTTACCAACTCATCTAAATTATCCGGAGAAACCATTTTTACAGCTGCTCTTGGCGGAACTGAGTCGTACGAAACTCCCTGAACCTTTACCTCAGAAGAAACAGGTTCAACTACCTGCAATGGTTTTGTTCTTGCAGACATAATTCCTCTCATGTTTGGAATAATCAAATCTTTTTCATCTACCAATCCTTTCTGACCAGCGATTACAGCAGGTAACTTTACAGAAATGGTTTCTTTACCACCTTCGATTTCTCTCACTGCGGTAGCCTCGCCACCGTTTACATCCAAACCAACAGATGCATTTACGAAAGGCTGATTCAGTAACTGAGCAACCATTCCAGGTACAGAACCACCGTTATAGTCGATAGATTCTTTTCCACAAAGAACTAAATCATAACCACCATTCTGAGCTACAGAAGCAATTTCCTTTGCTGTAGAATAGCTGTCTTTTGGGTCAAGATTTACTCTTACACCGTCGTTTGCACCAATGGCCAATGCTTTTCTGATTACCGGCTCTGTTCCGGCATCACCTACATTCATTACGGTAACAGTTGCGCCCTGAGATTCCTGTAATTTAATTGCTTTTGTTAGTGCGAATTCGTCTAAAGGGTTGATTACCCACTGAATTCCGTTTTTGTCGAATGCAGATTTGTCTGCTGTAAAGTTAATTTTAGAAGTAGTATCAGGAACACTACTAATACAAACTAATATTTTCATAAGTATACTATATTTTCTTTTTGCTGCGTCCAATAAAATCAGAGAAGCAATTTTGTTTGTTAAGTGTTGTAAATATAAATAAAAAATATATTATGCATGCATAATACTTATTTAATTATTATTCAGCGCATTATAAGTTATTAACTCTTTGGTTTTGACGCCCTAAACTCAATCTTGCTTGGCAAAACTCTCGGATTCATTTTCAAAACATCGAGCACCAAATTGCCCATGTCTTCCGGCTGAATTTTCCATTCATCTTTTTCTGAAGGCACGTTTCCATTGAAATTGGTGGCAACTGAACCTGGCATAATCACCGTTGATTTGATGTTGTACTTTCTTAAATCGATCATCGCAGCTTGTGTAAAACCGACAACACCGAATTTCGAAGCATTGTAGCCAGTTCCGTTTTCAAAGAAATTGGCTCCTGCTAAACTTGCAATCGTGATATAATACCCTTCCGTCTTTTTTAATTCAGAAACTGATGCTTTTAAAGTATGAAAAACTCCGGAAAGATTGGTTTCAATCATAGAATTCCATTCTTCTGAACTTAATTCGTCAACAGGTTTAAAAACACCCAGACCGGCATTGGCAATAACGAAATCCAGTTGTCCGAACCGTTCTACGATTGATTGCACAGCAACATTTTCGTCATCCATATTTCTGACATCTGACACAATTCCCAAAACGTTCTCTGAAATTTTCTTTAAATCTTGCTCAGCTTTCTGCACATCTTGTCTTTCCCGCCCCGAAAATGCTACTGAAACTCCGTTTTTCAATAAGATTTCAGCGATTCCCAAACCAATTCCTTTCGTTCCGCCAGTGATGTAGGCTACTTTATTCTGAATCATAATTTAAAATTTTAATTTCCCTAAAATAAGAAAAACGCCCCAAATGGAGCGTTTTAAATCTACTAAGATTTATCAGAATTATATTTTATTTGATTTTATACAAATAGATGAATCTGAAAAACTAAAATTTAGTTTTTGGTTAAGAGTATATTTTTAAGTTCTAAAACTTCACCGATGGGATGAATTTTAAAACCAAATGGCGATAAATCTCTTTCCAAATCTTCAGTTTTATAAGGTGAATGAAGTTCAATTATGATATTACTGACTTTATTTAACCATTGGTTGTTCCTAGTCAGAACTTCAGATTCTGCGCCTTCAATATCCATTTTAAGCAGATCTATTTGGCTGATGTTATTTTTCTCCATAAAAGTATTCATACAAAGAGCTTCAACCAAACCGCCCTGCTTTCCTATTTTTGTATTGTATGATAACGCAGCATCATCATCAAAATTTACAAATCCATCTTCTGAAAATACTGCAGCATTAAAAATCTTAATGTTTTGCAGGTTTTGTGTATTACGAGTTAATAAACTGTAATTCTTTTTAGATGCTTCAACAGAAAATATCTGAGCTTCAGGATAGTTTAGATGATAATAGACAGAGGTAAATCCCACGTGAGCGCCCAAATCAACTATTGTTTTAGGCTTTAGATTATACTTTTCAGGAATATGATAGGCTTTCTGCCAGAAGATTTCGTAAAAAACATCGATATCTCCTTTAAAAGTCCTCATGGATAATTCAAGATTCTGCCTGTTAAAAATAAAATCATATTTCACGGTTTCATCATTAATTTCTGTAACTCCTTTCTTAAAAAGTCTGCTGTATCTTTTAGAGTTTATTAAAAGTTTTAAAAACGAGAAGTTTCTGGAAATGGAAAGTGCCAGAAGTATTTTAGAGAAATAATTTTTCATTGATTCTTGATTAGAAATACCTGCTAAAGTGCAAAAATAAAGATATTCTGAAGCTAACAGCAATTTTGAGATGATTAATTAATGTGAATTTATATTTAAAGCATTTCACTGGAAAAAAAAAAAA
>NZ_LMQH01000011.1:1723902-1732240 GCF_001424105.1 Chryseobacterium sp. Leaf394
GATAAATTTTTCTGAAATCTTTCCTTCTGAAGTTTCAATATTAATTAGATATTGGCCTGAAGGTAGTCTTCTGACATCCAACTGATTATCTTTTAAAGGAACATTAATACTTTTTCCAGCAACATCAAACACTTCCGTTTTGATAATTTTTGCATCAGTTTTGAAATTTATGAAATCTGAAGTTGGATTAGGATATACTGCAACTACTTTACTTTTTGCACTTTCTTCTGACACGCTTAGAATTGGTCTGTCAACAGAGAAAGTATCGATTCCAATAAGGTCTGAATTAGAACCTGACGGACCTCCATCTGTAACAAAGTATCTAAAAGCAAATTTTACAGGAATTGCTGTTGCGCCAACTCCAGTAATCGTGAATTGGTATTTCGTCCACACTTTGGGAAATACAAAACCACCAACCAATGTGGGATTTACTGCTACTCCTAAATTTGTGAAACTCCCTAAGCCAGAAGATCCTCCCGTCGGATTTACTGTGGTTGCAGCTGTACTGTATCTTAGCTCTAGCCGGTCTGGGTAATCCTGCGTACCGTCAGTACCTTTCCTCGCATAAAAACTTACAATATCCCCATCTTTTACATTTACCACAGGAGTAATTAACCAATTACTGATAATTCCCGCTCCCGTTGTACTGTTAAAATTGACGAGAGCAAATGAGTTATTTCCTCCAGACTGTCCTACCGGCACTGTAGTAGTATTTCCACTGCCAAAGATAGCACTTGTAAGAGGTACGGTGTAAGAAGATTTCGTCCATGTACTTAAGCCAGCGGGTGTACTTTGATTGGTTGTAGTAAAATCAGTTCCGAAAGCTGTATCGAAACCATAGTTGTAAATATTTGACAGCTGAGCATTAGCATAGCTCAAAGAAATCAACAAACAAGATAATAGAATTTTTTTCATACTTAATTATTTTAACATTACTAAAGTAAATATAGTAATTATCAACCAATTACCAAATAAAAACCGTTAAAAAATAAGAAATCCCCAAGAAATTATTCTCAGGGGTTGTAATTTAACAATACTGATAAAGAAGATTATTTCACATAATTCTCAAAGAAAAGTGGAATACTTTCAATTCCTTTATAAAAATTGAACAATCCGTAATGCTCGTTTGGAGAGTGAATCGCATCAGAATCCAAACCAAAACCCATCAGAACTGATTTGGCTCCCAAAACCTGCTCAAACATTGCAGTAATAGGAATACTTCCGCCACCTCTGTAAGGAAGAACTTCTTTTCCGAAAGCAGTTTCCATAGCCGTTTTTGCTGCTAAAAATTCTTTTGTTTCCGTTGGTAAAACGTAAGGCATTCCTCCATGGTGTGGCGTAACCTTTACCTTCACAGTATCTGGAGCAATTTTTTCAAAATACTTTGTAAACTTTTCTGTTATCTCTTCCGGAGTCTGATAAGGAACCAAACGCATTGATATTTTAGCAGAAGCTTTTGAAGGAATTACGGTCTTCGCACCTTCGCCAGTGTAACCACCCCAAATTCCGTTGCAGTCTAAAGTTGGACGGATAGAAGTACGTTCTAAAGTCGTATAACCTTTTTCACCTTCAACACCGCTCAGGCCGATTGATCTTTTGAATTCATCCGGGTTGTCTTTAAGCTTGTTCATCTCAGCTCTTTCCTCGTCAGAAACTACATCTACATTATCATAAAAACCGTCGATTAGAATACGTCCGTCGTCGTCGATCAGTTTCGCAATCATTCTTGAAAGCACATGGATAGGGTTTGGTACAGCACCACCATAAAGTCCGGAATGAAGGTCTCTGTTTGGTCCTTCCACTTCTACTTCCACGTAACTTAAACCTCTCAAACCTGTGGTAACAGTAGGTTGTTCATTGCTGTAGATATGTGTATCTGAAATTAAAATACAGTCACATGATAATTTTTCTTTATTTTCATTGACCCATTTTCCCAGGCTTACAGAACCAATTTCCTCCTCACCTTCGATAATAAATTTTACATTACATGGAACAGAATTGGTCTGCATCATTGCTTCAAATGCCTTTAAATGCATAAAAAACTGCCCTTTATCATCAGCAGAACCTCTTGCGAATATTGCACCGTCAGGATGAAGATCTGTTTTCTCGATGTAAGGCTCAAAAGGAGGCCTTCTCCACAATTCCAACGGATCGGCAGGCTGAACGTCATAATGTCCGTAAACCAAAACCGTAGGCAGGTCTGGACTGATCATTTTTTCGCCATAAACAATGGGATAGCCATCGGTTTCACAAATTTCCACCTGATCTGCTCCGGCAGTTTTTAAATAGGAAGAAACCAGTTCCGCACATTTCAAAACATCATTTTTGTAAGCCGGATCGGCTGATATTGAAGGGATTCTCAGTAATTCAAACAATTCATCCACGAAACGGAGTTTGTTTTCGCTGATGTATTTTAAAGTCTCTTGCATTGTATATTTTTATTTGCTAAAAGTAAAAAAATTGATGGTGTGGCACAAAGAAATCAAAAGATTTTTACCTTTCGCCAACAAAAAAGTCCCACATTGCTGCAGGACATTTTATATTTTAAAGAAAGCTTAGTGCCCAACGGGCTCAGCAGGAGTTTCAGCAGGTTTTGCTGTTGCTGTACTTGCTGTACTGTCTGTTTTTGGAGCTTCAGTTTCGTGCGCACCGTGTGCAGGCGCGGCATGAGCCGGTGTTGCTGTGTGACCGTGAGCATCGCCTCCCCCCTGATGATCGTCTGAGTATCTTTCTACTCCTTCTTCAAGTCTGAGCGTGTTTTTATTTCCTCCGGCCTGAATTTTTTTACAGCTTACCGCTACTGCTGCAATTGCCAAGGCTACCACTAATTTTTTCATATACAGATTTATATTTTAATACTATCAACTGAACAGCGTTTTATCAGATTTCAATTAAACGGTTTCAGGTTTAAATTTATAATTGTTCAAAAATAAGAAATATTGCATTTTTTGGCAAAGATTTCAGACTGATTTTAAAATAATTTTTCCTTTTTTGGACTGTGTAAAAATTAGATACGATTCTCCACCATCTTTCACCTGATATTTCTTCCTGATTTCCTCCGGTTTTAAAGGATAATTTTTTGAAATAATATTAAACTGCTCTTTCTTTTTAATCTGCTTTGAATCAACAACTTCCATCTCTAAAATCCTTCCCGGAAAACTTTCATTTTTGGTATCAGAAGTGTATAAATGGGTATTTGGATGAAGTTTGTTCAGTTTAAAATATTCGGATATCAAGTTAAAAATTCCTGCTTTTAAAATGGTATTATTCGGAATGTATATAAATTTCTGCGGTTCAGAATAAGTGGAAGAAGCATTTTTTTCTGCATTCATTTCAAAACTGAAATCTTTTTCGCCGCTTTCGAGATTTACACAGTTGCAGATAATTTCTTCTGAATAATTTTTAGAAAGAAAAACCACAATTTCTTTTACATCATTTTTAACGGCAATAATTTCAATCCTTAAAACATTTTTTAAGACGGAAAGCAGATATTTTAAATCAATGAGCGGCGAAAGTTTAATAATTACCTCTTCGGATATCGAAAGCAGATGATCCTGAATTTCAAGAATATTCGGGGAAAGATCTTCAAGAAGAAAAACTTTGTTTTTATTCTGATCTCTTCTGGCGGGATCAAGATAAATTGTGCTAAAAGTCTCTGTATTTTCGCTCAGAAAATCTTCTAATTTCTGATTAATAAATCTTGCTTTTTTACCTAAAATATCCCAATTGTATTTTACAATATCTAAAAGTTCAGTGTTTTGTTCAACCAATGTAACTTTCTCAAAATTTTCAGATAAATAGTAAGCATCAATTCCGAAACCGCTCGTCAGATCGATGAATTTATTTCCTTTTAAAATTTCTGATTTGTAAAGTGCTGTCTTTTCAGAAGAAGATTGCTCCAGATTGAGTTGAGGAGGAAAGATAATCCCATCTTGTAGCAAAAATGGAAACTTTCTCTGAGCGACCTGTTTTCCTTTTATTTGCTGAACGATTTCCTGCATTGAAACATCAGGAAATGGGGATTTTTTCAACAACAAAGAATGCAAATCTGCGTTTAGATTTGCGTTGATATAATTTTGAATATCAGGATTTACAGTTTTATGTCTCACAGATCACTCAAACATTTCACCCCAGCGAACTGCTTTTATTTCAGCTGGATTGTATAATTCTTCAACAGATTTTTTCACTTCTAATTTTGGATACAAATTCACTCCAATAAGTTTTATTTTTCCTTCTTCTACCCATTTTTGCTCTTCTACAGCCTGATCATAGATTTTTTTCTGAATAATTCCTTGTTTTAAAGATTCTAAATATCCACCTGCTTCTTCAATTTCAAGAAATAATTTCCAGGATTTATCTGCAATCTGCTGAGTAATATCTTCAACATAATAACTGCCATTTGAAGCGTCTTCAAAGACATTGATGATGCTTTCGTAGGCCAGAACAATCTGCTGTTTGAATGAAATTTCTTCAGAATTTTCAGAACTTTTTTCAATGCTGTAATTGTTGCTGTAAACCGCGTCTGCACCGGCAATCATCGCAGAAGCGAGCTCAAGTGTTGAACGGATCAGATTATTTTCGCTGTCTGAAACTGATTTATTTCTTAAAGAAGTTTCAACAAAAATATAAGGTATCAGATCCAAATCAAATTCCTTTGAAAACTGGTTGAAAATAAGTTTAAAAGCCCTCACTTTAGCCATTTCAAAGAAATAATTTCCTCCAACAGCAATTCTGAAAACCAGTTTATTTAAAATTTCTGCACCGTAAATTTCCGTCAGTTCCTTTGCTTTTGCCAAGGCTATTCCCAACTGTTGAACAATAGAAGCTCCGGCATTCTGATGAAGCGAAATATCTATACAAATATTTCTTCTGAACTGTTTTGCCAAAAGCTCCTTTACCAACTGATCCTTAATTACACAATTTTCTTCATCAAAAACATCAATCAGTGAGAAATACTGATCTTCTTCCTGTGGACTGATGTGGCCCGCCAAATCTTCATTATTGACGAAAATTGTTTTTTCCTCAAGGTTTTCAACGTTTTCATCAAGCAAAAATGCGAGTACATCCTCTTCCAGACTTTCATGATATTTCGCAACCAGATGCGTACTTTCCTCAATTTTTGGAAGGTTCACCAAAGGTTTCTGAACATTAGTGTAAAATGGTTTCACCTCAATTCCCTCGAGATTGTCTTTCTGAAGAACAGACTCGATATCGTCGGTTTTAAGCTGTTTTTTAACCAAATTTTCCCAGCTGGAATAAGTTTCTGTATGTGACATGGGTAATGAGTAACGGGTAATTATTAATAATTTTCGCAGACTTATGTTATGATTAACAGCGAAGAGATTTGACTATTCACAATAAATCATTTTTTGGCGACTTTTGAACTGTCTGCAACAAGGATGAAAATCTCTTCGTTGGGTTTTTTCATAAAATAATTTTCGCGGGCATATTTTTCTTTCTCATCCTTATTATTCATGAGTTTTTTGTAGAATTTATCGTTCTTTTCGTACTCAGATTTGTAATAGATGAGCTGTTCCTCATATTTATCAATCTCCCCGTTGATTTCGTGGATTACCAGAAAAGAAGTTTTATCAAAGAAAACCATCCACACGAGGAAAAGACCGATGGTAAGCGTGTATTTATTCAACACGTATTTTCTGATGAATTTGATAGCATCAGACTGTGGTTTTATTTCCCTGATCAGTTTATTTTCCTTCATGAGAAGTTATTTTAATGTTTTTTGAGCGAGTTTTTGATTACTGTAGTTAAAAAATCAATAGCTACAGAATTCTGTCTCATATTCGGAATAATTAAATCTGCTTCGTTTTTTGAAGGCTCGATGAATTCCTGATGCATTGGCTTCAAAGTCGTTTGATAACGGTGCAGAACCTCATTCAAATCCCTTCCTCTTTCCTGTGTATCTCTTTTAATTCTTCTGATTAATCTTTCATCAGAATCTGCATGGACGAAAACTTTTAAATCAAATTCTTTCAGCAGTTCTTTGTTGGTTAAAACCAGAATTCCTTCTACTACCAAAACATTTTTAGGCTCTACTGTAACGTGATCTCCCGTTCTTCCATGTGTTACAAAGCTGTAAATCGGCTGTTCGATTGCTTCGTTATTTTTCAGAGCTTTTACGTGCTTAATTAAAAGATCAAAATCAATGGATTTCGGATGATCGTAGTTTAAAGCTTCTCTTTCCGTAAGGGTAAGACTGTGATTATCATGGTAATAATTGTCTTGAGACAGCATATTCATCCCATCAATATCAAGTTGCTGGATGATCTTATCCACAACTGTAGTTTTGCCGGATCCTGTACCTCCCGCAATTCCTATTACAAGCATTTTTCTTTAAAGTTTTGACAAAGATAGTATTTTTTTGAAAGTGGGATGCGGGAAGTTGGGTGATGGATGTTTGATTGAGGAAGAATTCCAAATTTTTGATTAAAAATTTTTGATCCGAGGAAAAATTTAACAAAAAAAAACTCCGACATTTTTGTCAGAGTTTATATTTTTAAACGATTTCGCTGGTTAAGCTTCGTGAAATCAGTTTTTCGTGCATTGGTTTTAAAAGATCAAGTGAGCCGGTTTTTACAGTACATTTACCTTTGAAATGAACGAGCATTGTGCATTGCTCGGCCTGTATCGGATCGTGTTTGCAAATCTGAATCAGTGCTTCGATGACGTCATCAAACGTGTGAACGTCGTCGTTGTGCAGAATCAGTTTGTAAATTTCATCTGTCTCATCCAAAACCAGAACTTCTTCTTCGTACTGTCTTTTTGGATCTTCATAATCTTTTATGCTGTTATAAAAAATCATTGTTCTATTATTTAAACGTCTAATTTATCTAAAATATCGTCGACAATATTAGGTTCAATATATTCTAATTCAACCATTTCGACGCTCTTATTATTCATTTTTAAAATTTTAAAATGATAATTTTCAAGGTCAAATTCCTGATTTTCTTCGGGAATATCTTCCAGGGCATGCAAAATAAATCCTGCCAAAGTATTGTATTCACTTTCTTCAGAGAGCGGTAATTTTTTGGGAAGGGAATCGTTAATTTCATCCAGAGGCTGCGTAGCTTTTACCCAATAAGTATTTTCTCCGATTTTGTCTACCAGTTTTTCTTCATCATCTTCTTCATCCTGAATTTCACCGACCAATTCCTCAAGAATATCTTCTAAGGTAATAATTCCTTCTGTTCCACCAAATTCATCAATTACAATCGCTAAATGCTGCTTTTTCTGCTGAAAAATTTTCAGCAAATCTGAAATTTTCTTGCTTCCCACCACAAAAAACGAATCACGCATCAGTTCTCTTAAATCTTCATGATTTAAAACACCTTTACGCTTTACAAATTCTCTTATAATCTCTTTTGTATAAAGGATTCCGATGATATTGTCGATAGAATTTTCATAAACAGGTATACGGGAATATCCGCTGTCCATGATTTCGTTGATGATAGAATTTACATCGGCGCTGAAATCAATAGAAGTGATATTCTGTCTCGGAACCATGATCTGCTTTGCCGAGTGGTCGGTAAAATCAAATGCATTTTTAATTATTTCGTAGTTTTCCTCTTCAATTTCTCCGCTGTCGGCCGATTGTTTCACCAAAAGCTGAAGTTCTTCTGTAGAGTGAATTTCCTGTTCTGATGCAGGATGAATTTTTATTAATCTTAAAAATCCGTTAGACATTAAGTTCATCAACCAGATAAACGGTTTAAAAACGGTATAGAAAACACGTAAAGGAACTGCAGTTGCCATTGTTGTAGCTTCTGCCTTCCGAATGGCAATAGATTTAGGAATTAATTCTCCAAACACAATATGCATCACAGTGATAATCAAGAAACTACACACCAATGATATGGTTGTAACCGTTGATTCGCTGAAATTAATATTTAATGAGTGGAATAGATTGTCTATCACATGGTGCATTGCACTTTCACCTACCCAACCTAAAGCAAGTGAGGCCAAAGTAATCCCGAGTTGCGTTGCAGAGAGGTATTCATCAAGATGTTTGATGATGTGCTCTGCCTGTTTTGCCATCGAGTCGCCCTCAGCGGCTTTGAGTTGAATTTGGGAATAACGAACTTTAACAATTGAAAATTCTGCGGCTACGAAAAAGCCATTGAGTAATACAAGAAATAAGGCCAGCAAAAGCCTGACTATGTCCGAGTCCATTTAGAAATTATAATTTATCATACAAAGATAGACAAAATATTTTTACGGAGAGGGTAAATTGTAGGTTAAGGTTAAGGTTAAGGCTGAGTTTAAGATTTAAGATTTAAGATTTAAGATTTAAGATTTAAGATTTAAGATTTAAGATTTAAGA
>NZ_LMQH01000011.1:1732255-1847010 GCF_001424105.1 Chryseobacterium sp. Leaf394
ACAAAATTCGGTGATTGAATATATACCGCAAAATTTTTGAGATAAATTCCAAAAAAAATTAACAATCAATCATCGCACATCAATTATCAATTATCATTAATACAAAAAAGCACCGGAAAAAACCGATGCTTTTGAATATTTTAAAGAAAACTTCTTATGAATTTTTCAAGGCTTCTGCACCTGAAACGATCTCGAGGATTTCGTTGGTGATGGCTGCCTGTCTTGCTTTGTTGTAGAAAATAACAAGGTCATTTTTCAGTTCCTGTGCGTTGTCGGTTGCCTTGTGCATTGCCGTCATTCTCGCACCGTGCTCTGATGCTACAGAATCTAAAACTGCTTTGAACATTTGAGTTTTAATTGATTTAGGAATCAGATTATCCAAAATCTCAGCTCTGTTCGGTTCAAAGATATAATCTGTTTCTGCAGGAGCTTCTTCGTTTTCCGGCATTGAGATCGGTAACAGTTTTTCTGTAGTTACTTCCTGAGTGGCAGCGTTTACAAATTTATTGTAGATCACATACACTTCGTCAAAAGTACCTTCTCTGAAGCTTTTCATTACACCTTCAGTTACGTTGGCAACAGAATCAAAATTCAGATTATCAAAAACAGCACTGTCGTTTGAATATACTTTACGGCTTCTTCTTACGGCATCGAAAGCTTTTTTACCAATAGTAAGCACCTCAATTTCGTGGTGAGCATTATTCTGAAACTGAATATTCAGTTCCTTTACAATAGATGAGTTGAAAGCACCTGCCAAACCTCTGTTTGAAGTAACAGCGATGTAAAGCACTTTTTTCACTTCTCTTTTCTGAGCGTAAACAGAAACCTGATCAGGATCAGAGCTTGCATTCACATTCTGAATAATCTCCTGAAGTTTTTCAGAATACGGTCTCAGCATTACAATTGCGTCCTGTGCTTTCTTCAGTTTCGCTGCCGAAACCATTTTCATTGCACGGGTAATCTGCATTGTAGATGAGATTGACGTAATTCTGCCTCGTATTTCTTTTAAGTTTGCCATTCTACGGATTCAAGATTTAATATTCCTGATTCAAAGTTTAAATTTGAATCAGGAATTTTGAATTGATTTTAGTTATATTTTGAAGCTAAATCATTAGCTGCCTGCTTAAGAACTCCTGTGATATCGTTGTCGATTTTCCCAGCTTTCAGAGCAGCCATTGTTTCAGGGTGCTTAGATCTTAGGAAAGCGATATATTCTACCTGGAATTCTTTAACTTTCTTAATAGGAACGTTTCTCATTAAGTTCTCAGTACCTGCGTAAATCATTGCAACCTGACTGTCTACAGGAAGCGGAGAGTTTACCGGCTGCTTCAACAATTCCACGTTTCTTTCTCCTTTAGAGATTACCGCTAATGTAGAAGCATCAAGGTCTGAACCGAATTTAGCAAACGCTTCAAGTTCTTTATACTGAGCCTGGTCTAATTTAAGAGTACCAGACACTTTTTTCATTGATTTGATCTGAGCATTACCTCCTACTCTAGATACAGAGATACCTACGTTGATCGCAGGACGAACCCCTGAGTTGAACAGGTCAGACTCTAAGAAGATCTGTCCGTCTGTAATTGAGATTACGTTGGTTGGGATATATGCAGAAACGTCACCCGCCTGAGTTTCGATAATCGGAAGTGCAGTTAATGAACCACCACCTTTTACGATTGGCTTCAATGACTCTGGTAAGTCATTCATCTGGCTTGCAATAGTATCGTCAGCGATTACTTTTGCAGCTCTTTCCAATAACCTTGAGTGAAGATAGAAAACGTCTCCAGGATAAGCTTCACGGCCCGGTGGTCTTCTCAAAAGTAGAGAAAGCTCACGGTATGCAACAGCCTGTTTAGATAAATCATCATAAATGATCAAAGCAGGTCTACCGGTGTCTCTGAAGAACTCACCAATAGAAGCACCAGCCATAGCAGAATAAACCTGCATTGGAACCGGATCTGAAGCGTTAGCTGCAACAATTACTGTATAAGCCAAAGCTCCTTTATCAGATAAAGTTTTTACAATCTGAGCTACTGTAGAAGCTTTCTGCCCGATGGCAACATATATACAATATACAGGATTTCCTGCATCAAAAAATTCTCTCTGGTTGATGATTGTATCAATAGCAACAGTAGTTTTACCTGTCTGTCTGTCACCAATGATTAATTCTCTCTGACCTCTTCCTACAGGGATCATCGAGTCAATTGCAACGATACCTGTCTGCAGAGGCTCAGTTACCGGCTGTCTGTAAATAACACCAGGAGCTTTTCTTTCCAAAGGCATTTCGTACAATTCACCTGTGATAGGACCTTTACCGTCGATCGGGTTACCAAGAGTATCAACTACTCTACCCAACATACCTTCTCCTACTTTGATAGAAGAGATTCTGTTTGTTCTTCTTACGGTGTCTCCTTCTTTTACCAATTTACTTTCACCTAAAAGGGCAACACCTACGTTGTCTTCTTCTAAGTTTAGTACAATACCTTCTACATCGCTAGCAAATTTTACCAACTCTCCGTATTGTACATTTTCTAACCCGTAAACACGGGCAATACCATCACCGATGGTAAGAACTGTACCTACTTCCTCAACGTTTGATTGAGTATCGAAGTTGGCCAATTGCTGTTTTAAGATCGCAGATACTTCTGCTGGATTTATTTCTGCCATTGTATGGTTGTTTTTTCTTTTTTAAAATATTTAGTATGAATGCCTTACTATGCTTTTTTCAAAATTTTGATTATATCTTTTAACATAATCTTTAATTCTGTCAGGATTGAATTTACAATTTTCAATTACACCCATTTCAATTAGTTGTAAGATAATAGCCTTTCTTGAATATTCATTTCTGGTTGTAGAAATTTCTTCAGAATCTGCAAAACTTACTTTTTCATAAGATCCGTCAACTCCTAATTTACTATCTACAATTATAACATCTATATAAAAAACTGGTTTACCATCAAGAGTGAAAAAACTATTTCTAACACTTACTTTTGACTTATAACTTAAGCATTCTTTATCGTCAACGTAAACCTTATCATCTTTAAGCTTAATCTTTTGTCCAAAAGCCAAACAAGAAACGATAAGCATGGAACTCAATAAAATTTTCTTCATCTTAATGTGTTTTAATTTAAATGAAAATCTTTCTTGATATTATTAAGTTTAGATTTCACAGAGGCATCTACCTGCTGATCTCCCACTCTCAAAATGTAACCTCCCAAAATTTCCGGCTTTACAATTACATTGATATCGAAATTTGAGTTTGGTTTTACCAGATTTGATGATTTCAAAATCTCATTCAGATTATCATTGGAAAGCTGAGTGGCCGTTGTAAGAGTAACTCTCTGTACACCGTTGATGTCTTCCACTTTATTGATAAATTCCTGAGCGATATGTTTCAAATGATTTTCACGACCGTGTTTGATCACCAAAGTAATTAAATTCTGGGAAACCGGTGACAAACCTTTAAAAATCTCTTTAGCAACCTCTACTTTCTTTTTTGCATCGATGTAAGGTGTTTTGAAAAATTTGTTTAAATCGTCAGATTCAGACATCAGTTTCTTCACATCTTTCATTTCAGAAAATACAGTAGCCGTCTGCCCCGATTCATTGGTGAACTCGAGCAATCCCTGTGCGTATCTTTTAGCTACTTTAGATGTAAGCATTCTTAGTTAAGGTTTGATTTGTTTAAATAATTTTGAACAAGTTCGTTTTGCGCTTCGCTGTTATCCAGTTTTTGCTTAAGGATAGATTCTGCAATGTTTACAGACAAAGTACCGATTTGAGATTTGATATCTGCCATAGCAGCATTTTTCTCAGAAGTAATAGTCTGTTTCGCAGCTTCGATCATTTTTTCACCTTCAGCTTTAGCGATATCTTTAGCTTCAGCAACGATTCTTTCTTTGATTTCTCTTGCTTCTTTTAAGATACCGTCTCTTTCGATTTTAGCCTCACGAAGAATTCTTTCGTTGTCAGCTTTAAGATCTTCCATTTCCTTTTTCGCAAGTTTAGCCTGATTCAATGCATCAACAATAGATGTTTCTCTGTCGTTTACTGCATTTACAATTGGTTTCCAAGCGAATTTCCCAAGGAGAAATAAAAGGATCACAAAAGTAAGCGTCATCCAAAACAAAAGGCCAATTCCAGGTTCTATAATTCCCATATCTGTAAGTTCTTTTTAAAATGTTATTTTATGGATCATTTTTTTAAAAATTCTCAGCAGCTGCCAACCGCATTACTGCTGAGAATATTTTTTTGAGGATAGATTACTTGATGAAAGCACCAAAGATAATCGCGATAAGACCAGCACCTTCGATAAGACCAGCAGCAATAAGCATTGCTCCCTGAATTTTACCTGCTTGCTCTGGCTGTCTTGCGATAGCATCCATAGCGTGACCACCGATTTTACCGATACCTAGACCTACGCCTAATACTGCTAAACCGATACCTACGTAAATTAATCCTGCTCCAGTTGATAAATCCATAATAAATAAATTATATTAGTTAAAATTATTTTAAATTCTTTTTAATTAGTGAGCGTGCTCTTCGTGGTGATCCTGAACTGCGATACCGATAAACAATGCCGATAATACAGTAAAGATGTAAGCCTGTAAAGCTGCTACCAATAATTCAAGTACCGATACAAACAATGCCAATGGTACAGATGCAAATCCTAATAAAGGAGATTTGAAAATGAAGATCAAAGAGATGATCGCCAAAATCATAATGTGACCAGCCGTTACGTTGGCAAAAAGTCGCATCATCAATGCAAAAGGCTTTGTAAAGATCCCGATGATTTCAATAGGAACCATGATCGGGTATAATAATAAAGGTACCGGCGGCATAAAGATGTGTTTCCAGTAATCTTTATTGGCACTGAACAATGTGATTAATAAAGTAATGATTGCCAATACTGCTGTAATTGCGATATTTCCTGTAAGGTTAGCTCCGAACGGAAAGAAAGGAATCAGTCCGAAAAGGTTATTGAACCAGATAAAGAAAAATGCAGTCAGTAAATAAGGCATATATCTCTTATACTTCACAGACCCGATGTTTGGAATAGCTACTTCATCTCTGATGAATACGATAACCGGCTCCAAAAGTCTCCCCGCTCCTTTCGGTAACTGAGATTTTTTATAGTTTCTTGCCATTCCGATGAAAATTACAGCCATAAAAATAACTGAAAGAAGCATCGCTGCAGTATTTTTAGTGATAGAAAGATCAAAGTAAGAATCAGCTGCAGATTGTTTTCCTGAGATCATTCCGAAAAGTCTTGCTTCCTGAATTCCTTTTGTAGAAACTACTTTACCGTGTTGTAAAGTATAACCATCGTGCTCATGACCGTGTGCAATGTCACTGGAAAGGAAAGTATGCCATCCTGCGTTGTCCTTAATAATAACAGGAAGAGGAACAGAAACGTGATGCTCTACACCGTTATCATCTTTAGTAGTCCATAAATGCCATTCGTTTGAATCACCGATGTGCTCCATGATCATTTCTGTAGCATTGAAGCCTTTTTCGCCCTCTTTGTGCTCTACTTTTTCAGCAGATTTTTCACCTTCAGATTCGTGCTGTGCAGAAGCAAAACTACCGACCAGTACAAATAAAAATGCGAAAAATAATGAAGAAATCTTTCTGTTCATATCTCTTTTTTAATCGTGTGCAAATATATCGAATTTATTACAGTCTGCAAATATTAAAAATTGATTTTTATCATCAAAAAAATCACGATTTGTTAATCAGTTTTATCACGCTCAAATATATAAGAAAAGACGATATTATAAAACATACCACAAGAAAGAGAAAATTCCCTTTTGATTTCTCCATCAATACTAAAGAAATCGCAAGCCAAACCACATCTTTACCTATATTTAACACCAAAAATTTCATCGCCGAATTCTCTTTTCCGTACATATATTTTTTAAAAATAATGTAGACAGCAGAATTAAAAATCAGTATTAAAAGAATTACAATAAAACAATCGAAAAAATACATTTTGCAAAAATAAAATTATAATTGAAAAACAGCGACATAAGGATGTTTTAAATTCTTAAAAAAAAGCTTATTTTTGCAAACCTTATATATTATTTTTTATGTTTAATAGTTTACAGGATAAATTAGATAAAGCACTGCACAATATTTCCGGAAGAGGAAAAATCACCGAGATTAACGTTGCAGAAACAGTAAAAGAAATCAGAAGAGCGTTGGTGGATGCCGACGTTAACTATAAAGTTGCTAAAGACCTTACCAAAAGAGTTCAGGACAAAGCTTTGGGACAAAACGTTTTGACATCGCTTACTCCGGGACAGCTGATGACCAAAATCGTTCACGACGAATTGGTAGATTTGATGGGAGGATCTCAGGAAGGCATCAACCTTTCAGGGAAACCGTCTGTAATTCTTATCGCCGGTCTTCAGGGTTCAGGTAAAACTACTTTCTCAGGAAAGCTTGCCAATTATTTAAAAACAAAAAGAAGCAAAAAACCTTTATTGGTTGCGTGTGACGTTTACCGTCCTGCTGCAATCGACCAGCTGAAAGTTCTGGGCGGACAGATCGGAGTTCCTGTTTTCACGGAAGAAGGTTCTGTTGATCCTGTTTTTATTGCCAACAATGCAATTGCATTTGCCAAAGCGAACGGACACGATATTGTAATCGTCGATACTGCCGGTCGTTTAGCAATTGACGAGCAGATGATGAACGAGATAAAATCTGTACATCAAAATATCAAGCCTAACGAAACGCTATTCGTGGTTGACTCGATGACAGGTCAGGATGCTGTTAATACTGCAAAAGCATTTAACGATACATTAAATTTTGACGGGGTTGTTTTAACGAAATTAGACGGTGATACGCGTGGTGGAGCTGCCTTGACGATCCGTTCGGTTGTTGAAAAGCCAATCAAATTTATATCTACCGGAGAAAAAATGGAAGCCTTGGATCTTTTCTACCCTGAAAGGATGGCCGACAGAATTTTAGGAATGGGAGACGTTGTTTCCCTTGTAGAAAGAGCTCAGGAGCAGTTTGACGAAGAGGAAGCGAAAAAACTTCACAAGAAAATTGCTAAAAATGAGTTTGGTTTTGATGATTTCTTAAAGCAGATTAACCAGATCAAAAAAATGGGTAACATGAAAGACTTAATGGGAATGATCCCGGGGGTTGGAAAAGCCATTAAAGATGTTGAGATCAGCGATGATGCATTTAAACATATCGAAGCGATTATTCATTCTATGACGCCGGATGAAAGAAGAAGACCTTCAATTATCAATACTCAGAGAAAAAACAGAATTGCCAAAGGTGCAGGAAGAAAAATCGAAGACATCAACGCTCTGATGAAACAGTTTGACCAGATGGGAAAAATGATGAAAATGATGCAGGGGCCACAGGGAAAACAAATGATGCAGATGATGAGCAAAATGCCGAATATGCCGGGAATGGGCGGAATGTTCGGGAAATAGGTTGGCTTATGGCTTATGGCTTATGGCTTATGGCTTAAAAATACAAACTCTCAGATTTTTTCTGAGAGTTTTTTTTGTTTAAATTTAAAAGACAAATCATCTTTATTATTGTTTATTTTTAATGAAGAAATTTTTCAAAATTTTAAAGAATGAAAGTCAGAGAAGAAAAGTTGGAAGCCATCATTGAATGGGCAAAAAAGAATGAAGATGTGCGTGCGCTGCTTCTCACAAGTTCGCTCGCAAATCCTTGGGCACCCGTTGATGACTTCAGCGATTTGGATATTGAACTTGTTTTCGATAATAATTCAAAATACATCTTAGAAAAAGATTGGGTTATGAACTTCGGAAATCCGATTGCAATAATTGAAGAAGATGAAACCTTTTTCGAAGGGATACATGCAATGAAGATGGTGTTGTTTGAAGATGGAGTAAAGATAGATTTTAAACTTTACAACAAATCAAATTTTCTGAGAGAAACTAAACACGAAAGATTACCGGAAGATTGGGATATTGGCTACAGAATTCTGATGGATAAAGATGGTATTATAAAGCAAATGCAACAGCCGACCTATCAGGTTTCTCTCATCAGAAGACCTTTTGAAAAAGATTTTCTAAAAATAATAAATGATTTCTGGTGGGACACGACTTATGTGGCAAAATGCCTTGCGAGAAACGAAATATTTTATGCAAAATACATGTCGGAAACTGTGATCCGCACAGAATATCTGGTTTCGCTGATAGAATGGTATATTGCAGCTGATCACGATTGGAATATCACCACAAACAAACACGGAAGACTTTTCAAAAAGTATCTGAATCAGGAAATTTGGAATAAAATAGAACTAACATTTTCTGGCAGTAATATTGAAGATAATTGGAACGCATTGTTTGCAATGGCTGATTTGGTTTCAGAAACCGGAAACAATTTGGCTGAAAAATCAGGATACATTTACCCAAAGAAACTGGAGGATGATATTTTAAAGTACCTGAACAGTTTAAGATTCAAATGAATAAAATTTTATCCTGTGCACCGAAAAATTTTAATACATGATTTGTGCGTGATTTATAATCTGTAATTTAGTTAAAAGTTTCGGCATTGACTTAAAGACGATCTCTGCAAACATAAAATCATCAATATGAAAAAACTGCTTTTACTTTTAATAATCCTGACATTCAATTTTTCAGCGCAAGCTGAATGTAGCTTTTCAGGTATTAATGTTTGGCCGACTCAACAAAACATTGCACCCAATTCAATTTTTATCATAGAAGGATATGCGGAGTCTCAAGAATTGATCTTACAGCTTAATAAGAAGAATAAAATTTATTTAAATGGAAATTCAGAAAGAGTTCCCATAAAGGTTTTGCGAATTTTAAAAGGTCAGTATGGGCTTACACAGGCAATTTTACAGCCGGAAAGAGAACTACAAACCGGAAAAACGTATGAGCTTCAAATTGACGGTCTTGGAGAGTTTGAGAAACAGGACTATACAGTTGCAAAATGGACAGTCAGTTCAAAAAAAGATCTCGACAAACCTGTTTGGGACTGTTTACCGTCTTACAAAAACAGAACTTTCAGAGCGTTGGGATGTGGCCCAGAAAGGTTCATAAACTTTTGTGGCATATTGAAAGACAACTCCCCCACTTTAATTTACGCCAAAGTTTTCAACAGAAAAAACAAAACACAGTCTGACTATTTTTTAACAGTTGAAGGTCAAAATATTTCAATTGGACATGATATGTGCAGCGGAGCATTCGCTTTTCATGAAGACACTGAGTACGAAGTTCAGTTTGGTTTGATGGATGCCAGTGGGAATGAAAATATGGAATTAACTGAACCAGTTAAATTTACAGGTCCGACAGAAAAAGATGAATCTGACAGTGAACCCGTCTGCAACTGCACTACAAAGTCAGCAGTAAGTGCAAAAGCAGACAGCAAATCAAACCTTTTAATTTACTCAATTTTGGGAGGAGTGATAGCTGCTATTGGTATAATAATATATCTGAAACAAAAAAGGGCTGTCAGCTAAAAAGGGTTTTCAGAGTCAGAGCTGACTTACTTATATTAATACAGAAATGAATTGCTCATGAAAACCAAATCACAAAACTTTAATTACAGCGATTTTGAAGCAGTAAAAAATATTGCGCTCACTTTCCCGGGAACTGAAGAAAGCACGTCGCACGAGGGCACGCCTTCAGTAAAAGTACGTGGTAAACTGATGTGCAGACTTCACGACAGCGGAGAATTTATTCCGATACGGCTTGATTTTGAATTCAGAGACAGGTATTTGGAAACCTATCCTGAAATTTTTCATGTACCTGATCATTTTAAAAATTACCCTTACATCTGTATGTGGATTAGTAATCACAATCAAAAATTAATCACTGAAGTTCTTGAACTGAGCTGGAGAGGTCTTGCCACTAAAAGACAAATAAAGGAATATGATGAAAATAAATTGGCAAATGGATCGTAAAGTGACCAAACATTATCCAAACTTATATTTACTAATTTTATCTCAATGCTTTTCAGTGAAAATCATTGTTAGTCAGAATTTTTAAAAAATCTGTCATTAAGTTCAGAACAAACAAATCCTGAGAAAAAAATCTCAGGATCAATTTAATAAAGATATTTAATGGCTATTTATCTGTTTTCTCAGCTTTTGATTTAATGAAATAAGAAAACCCTACATTGACGCCAAAGTTGTTTGTTGATGTTTTGTATTCAACATTTGAGTAGGTGTCTTTAGTGTAAAACTGATCAAATCCAAGACCTAAATTCAGCCCTAAAGATTGTGTTGCCATGTAAGTAACTCCACCTTTCACCTTCCAAGCCAGACCATCTGTAACTGTTTCAGTTTCAAATAAAAGTAAGGGATCAATTGATGAACTATCAAAATCATATTTTAATTTATTGGTCGAGTAACCAATACCGGCACCTAAAAAAGGGATAAACTTACTGCCTGTTTTGAAATAATAGGTTGCTGTAGGCATCACAGAAAATGAAGAGACGGTGGTTTTATTTGAATTCTCTTTTGTTGAAATACTGTTAAAACCCAAATCGATACCGACTGCCAAGCCATCAGTAACAAAATACCCAACCGACGGCGTTACTGAAAATGAACTTGTTTTAACTTCACCATATTTAACTCCCTGTACCTTTGTAAAAGAATTGGTATTGTTGAAACCCAAACCAGTATTTCCACTGATCACCCAGTCTCCTTTTGTCATTTGTGCATCAGCAAATCCTAGAATAAGCATTGCGCTTACTGTTAATAATTTTTTCATAGTTTATTGATTTAAAACAGCGAAAGTAAAAAAAAATCCTGAGAAAAAATCTCAGGATCTATAATTTATAAAAGGTTTGCTAATTAGTTAGCTTTACCGAATACATATTTAACACCGATTGTTACAGCAGTTAAATCTAAACCGAAGTTATAGTTGTTTGTAGCAACACCACCTTTTGGTTTGATATTGCTGTATCCAAACTCACCGATTGTAGCTTCGATAGTCCAGTTTTTGTTTAAGAAATAATCTAAGCCTGGCTTAATGTTTACACCGATACCTGTAGCTTTGCCTTCAGAAGAAGTAGAAACAGTAGTTACTGTGCTTGCAGTAGTAGTAACAGTAGTAGTTTCATCTTCAGCTTTTGCAAAAGCCATCGGTACAGCTAACTGACCGAAGAAATATAATTTGTCAGATAAAGTCCAGTATTTTCTTGCGAAAGGCTCGATAACGAAAGCAGGAGTTCTTACTTCGTTAGTTGTAACAATAGTTGCAGGACCAAAAGTTGCAGTAGAAATGTTAGTATCCTTAGTTGTAACAAAACCAGCACCTAAACCTACAGCAAAGTTATCAGCAACAAAGAAGCCAGCTGTTGGAAGCACGTTGAAAGACTCAAATTTATCGTTTCCGTTGTTTTCTTCTGTTTGAGAATAACCAACTGAACCTGATAAATATACCGTTCCTTTAGCGATTGGAGCAGGAGTTGTCTGAGCGTTTCCTAAACCGAAAAGTGCGATTGCACTAGCCATTAATAATTTTTTCATTTTGAATAATTTTATACTTTCTTGGTGCAAATGTATAGTGACAATTTTCAAAATTAAAATTTGTTAATATGATTGATATCACCCGTTAACATTGAGTTTTTATAACAAAAATTCGCACCGCGAGGAGATAAGTTTAATATCGGCAAGTATATCAAAAAAAAATTCCGATTTTGCAACCGGAAAAAAAATATTGTTGATTTTTTATCAATTTACTTTAGGAAGAAATTTACACCAAGATTAATGGCTCCGAAATTAGAGTCTATTCTTCTGTCTCTTCTCTCCCAGTCTCCCCTTTCGCTTCCAATATTCTGGTATCCCAAATACAGTTCTGCTTTAGGAAGCTGGAAACCTACTTTAGGATAAACATACAGACCGCTGTTGATACCATCTTTTGTTGAAATAGCACCACCCAGATCCAATCCCACAAAAAGCGGAAGTCCGTTGAATCTGTATTTTCCTGAGGCTGCCAACGGAATAAATCCGAAATCATCCCATCTGTCTTTCCCGAAAAAATGAGAATATCCTGAAGCAATACCTACATCCAGACCTTTCATAACGGTCCACATATAAGCCGCATCAACTCCCAGTGTAAAAGCTGCAACTTCAGAAGCGTCCCCTACCGGAGCACCGATGTGACCTCCAAGTTTAAAACCTGCCTGAGCGTTTGCAAAATTTCCAAATAAGGCAAAAGCACCTAATAGAATTAACTTTTTCATTTTTCTTTAGTTTAAATTATTTAATAATGCCTACCACACAGCAAATCCGATGCCGCACAAAAAAAGCAGAGCATAAAAAATGCTCTGCCATATTCTACAAATTTGTAGTTAATTACTTAAAATTTGATTGCGTAACCAATGTTAACTGAACTTAACTCTGTACCTTCTTTACTGATACCTTTGTAACTTGCGTAAACTGTATGTTTTTCTGCAAAAGTGTATCCTATTTTCGGCTGATAGTAAAAGCCTCCACCATCAGCATCTCCTGTAAGGAATGCATAGCCTAAATCTGCTCCAAGATTAAAACCTCCGTCAAAGTTGTACTGTGCCGTTGCAGCTACCGGAATAGATCCGATATTAAATTTATAAGACTGAGCAGGAATAGAAATTGGTCCCATAGAAATTCCTGGAACAGTAAATTCTTTACCAAAATAATAAGAATATCCGGTTGTTGCACCCAATTCAAAATTATCAGACAGTGCCCAGGTATAAGCTACATCTACTCCTGCATTGAATGAATATCCGTCATTGAAAGGTAAGCCCGCATGAACACCGACTTTAAATCCATTCTCTTGTGCATTGGCAGCTGTAGTTCCCAGGATCACAAATGATGCGATAAGTAATAGTTTTTTCATTTTTATAGTTTAATTAAGTCTGCTCAAATATATCACAATTTCAAGAACTGACAAATGATTTTTTGGGGGACTTCAGGTCTGACTTGTATCACTCTTTTTATACTTACGAATTCTTCTTTTAAAACAAAAAAGAATCGCCTTTTCAGACGATTCTTTTTGTGTAATTTTTGATAAATATTACTTACCTCCAAACTTAAATCCAACACCTATCTGGAAGAAGCTGTTTTTCAAAGTTTCGTTTCCTTCTGGATTTTTGATCATGTTTGAAACTCCGAGATTGTATCTTGCGTCGAAGAACAATCCGTTGTTCAGTGTATATTCTGCTCCGATGAAAGGTGCAAGGTTAAGAGAATTTACTTCATCCTTGATATCTTCAGTTCCGCTTTCTGAAGCAGACTGTCCCATTCCTGAAGCTGTTACAGAATATTCTGCTTCAGCCATTGTTACGATACCAACATTTAAACCTAATCCGAATGCAAGATTTTCTGTAGCGAAATATTTTGCACTTACAGGAATCTGTACCATTCCGAATTTAATTTCAGACTTTGCAGTGGCGTTTACAGTTACTCCCATTTCTGTTACAGTGAAAGATTCTTCCTGCTTACCTCCAAGCGGTGAATACAAAACTTCCCCCTGAATACCAAATTTGTCGTTGAACTTATATTCAACAAATGCACCTGCATAGAAAGTAGATTTTGCGTCAAATTTTTCAGACTGTCCCTCACCTTTTAATTTCAGTGTAGATAACGAGTAACCTGCTTTTGGCCCGAATTTCACCGACTGTGCGTTTGCAGCTGTAGTTCCCAAGATCGCAAATGATGCGATAAGTAATAGTTTTTTCATTTTTTATAGTTAAATAATTGCGGTTCAAATATATCACAATTTAAAGAACTGCCAAATGTTTTTTCAGTCATAAGATTCTGATTTTTATCACCTTTCATTTTATGATACCCGAGATTTCGTATAGAGCCCATTATCACAATGTTTATAGCCAAAAAAAGAACCGTCTTGCGGGACGGTTCTTTTAATATTGTATCAGGCGACTTTTAGTTTCCTCCAAATTTGAAACCTACACCAACCTGTAAAAAGCTGTTTGTAACTTTTCCTTCACTTTTAGAAAGATCTGAAACACCGTAATTGTATCTTGCATCAAAGAACAATCCGTTTTCAAGCATATATTCAACACCTAAGAAAGGAGCGATGTTTAATGTATTCACTTCATCCTTGATATCCACATCATCATCACCAGCTATTTCAAGACCTGGAATTCCAATACCTGCATCGATTACAGTTTTTTGCTTCGCTGATAAGATCAGGCCGAAACTAGCTCCCAAACCAACAGATAAATTTTCAGTGATGAAATACTTTGCTGAAACAGGGATGATTAAAGTACCAAAAGTAAGTTTAGATTTCTCTCTGAAATAAAGCTGACCTTCACTTACGTTGTAGTCTTCTTTACCCCCAAGCGGCGAGTACAGCAATTCTCCCTGGATACCAAAAGTATCACTGAATTTGTGTTCCACTAAACCTCCAACATAAAATGTATGCGAAGGATCTGTGCTTCTCGCTTCCAGATCATCCTGAGCTTCATCCACCTTAATGGTTGACAAAGAGTAACCGGCTTTCACACCAAATCTCGTTTCCTGTCCGTTTAACGCTGTAGTTCCCAGCAACCCAACGGCTGCAATCAGTAATAGTTTTTTCATCTTTTAATAAATTTTTAACAAATTTTAAGACTCCAAATATATCACATTTTCAGGAACTGCCAAATATTTTTAATTATTTTTCAAAATTATTGTTCACTCTGCTTTTTGTCTTCCTCGTTATAAGCTAAAATAATCTTTTTAACTACAGGATGCCTCACTACATCTTCCTCTGTAAGATGCACAAAACCAATCTCTTTCACGTCTTTTAGAATTCTCATAGCTTCACGCAGACCGGACTGTTGTTTTGGCGGCAAGTCAACCTGGCTGGGATCTCCGGTGATGATGAATTTAGCATTCATACCCATCCTCGTAAGGAACATTTTCATTTGGGAACGCGTTGTGTTCTGAGCTTCATCCAGAATAACAAAGGCATCATCCAGTGTTCTCCCTCTCATAAAGGCAAGCGGTGCAACTTCTATAACTCTCTTTTCCATGAAACCTTCCAGCTTCTCGTGTGGAATCATATCACGGAGTGCGTCATAAAGCGGCTGCATATAAGGATCGAGCTTTTCTTTCAGGTCACCAGGCAAAAATCCAAGGCTTTCGCCAGCTTCCACTGCGGGTCTCGTTAAAATAATTCTTTTAACCTCCTTATTTCTCAACGCTCTCGCCGCCAATGCAACACTGGTGTAAGTTTTACCGGTTCCTGCAGGCCCGATGGCAAAAACCATATCTTTTTTATCAGTTTCCTTTACCAGTTTTTTAAGGTTGGTGGTTTTAGCCTTAATGATTTTACCGTTAACACCTTTTACAATGATATCCTGATCGAAAACAAGTTGTTTTTCATTCTCATCTTTTAGATTAAGAATACTTTCAAGATCTTTCAGGCCGATAGAATTATTATTGGAAATAAATTTGACGATATCGTCCAGTTTTTGTTTAAATATATCTAAAGCTTCCTGATTTCCCATGGCAAAAACAGAATGGTCTCTGCCGGTAATTTTAAGAGTAGGAAAGCTTGATTTTATCAAATTGAAATATTGGTTATTCACCCCGTAGAAGATTTTCACATCGACATCTTCCAGATCATAGGTCAGTTCAAACATGCAAATAGTTTATTTTATAATTTTTAAAGTTAAATTATTTTTTCTAAAATTATCCAAATACTTTTCCACAATTTGGGCATCTGTTTTTTAATTTTTAAATATCTTTGCGTTTCGCATTTCTACGCTTTTCTCATGTCTATTATTACGCTTACCTCAGATTTCGGAACTTTAGATTACAGGGTTGCAGCCATCAAAGGCAGCATTCTTTCGCTGAACCGTGAAGTAAATATTACAGACATTACGCACGGCATACAGGCATTTAATCTGGTGCAGACTTCCCATATTGTAAGAAATGCCTACAAATTTTTCCCGAAAGGCAGCATTCATATTATAGCTACTGACAGCTTTTATCACAAATCCAGGAGAAATATCCTGTACAAAGCCGACGGATCATACTTTATTGCTGCTGACAATGGTGTTTTAAGCCTGATTTTTTTCGACATTAAACCGGAAGCAATCTACGAAATCACCCTCAACAACAGATTTGATGATGTTGTAAGCTTTACTTCCACTGATGTTTTCGTTCCTGTAGCTGTACATTTGGCGAACGGCGGACTCCCGGAAGTGATCGGCAGAAAAATAGATTCCGCAAAACAACTTTCATTTCCTAAGCCTGTTTATAATGAATCTGAAAAAATAATGGTCGGTGAAGTGACTTATATTGATAATTTCGGAAATATAATCTCAAATATCAACAGAGAGTTTTTTGAAACAATAGGTCGTGGTCAGGAGAATTTTACCATCAAATTCAGAAATCTGAGCCTGTCCAAAATATTTTCAACCCATACCGAACTGGTTTCCGACTGGGAGCGCGAAACAGAGTACCACGGGCAGTCTGCAGCTATTTTCAATGACAGTGATCTGTTGGAACTTACCATTTACAAAGGCAGTAAAAAGAACGGGGCAAAAAGTCTCTTCGGATTGAATGTGGGAGAAAAAATATTCATTCAGTTTTCATAAAATTATACATTTCGTAAAAAAACCGATTTTTTTTATATATTTGTCAAAATCTAAAATTTAAAAATGGCAGAATACAAATTATTGCTTCCTTCAATGGGTGAAGGCGTTATGGAAGCTACAGTGATCACTTGGTTATTCAATGAAGGTGATCAGGTAAAGGAGGATGATTCGGTAGTAGAAATTGCAACAGATAAGGTAGATTCAGACGTTCCGACACCGGTTTCGGGGAAAATTGTAAAAATCCTGAAGCAGAAAGACGAAGTTGCAAAAGTAGGTGAAGCCATCGCTATTTTAGAAATTGAAGGAGAAGGCGGAAGTACCGCTTCTGAAGAAGCAAAAACCGAAACTCCTACTCCGGATGCAGAAACCATCAAAGCAATTGAAGAACCTTTAAATCCTACAGCAACTTCTCATGTAGAGTTTTCGGGAGATCTTTATTTGTCTCCACTTGTAAAATCTATTGCTCAGGAAGAAAATATTTCTGAATCTGAACTGAAAACCATCAAAGGTAGCGGTCTGGAAGGAAGAATTAACAAAGAAGATATTTTAGCGCACGTTGCCAACAGAGGAAATCAGCCTGCTCAACGGGTGGTTCAGCAACAGGCTGCTCCGGTTCAGTCTACATCTACCCCACCGGCAGCAACTTCAGCTCCGGCTTCAACAATTTCTGTTGGTGCAGGTGATGAAATCATTCCTATGGACAGAATGAGAAAGATCATCGCTGAAAACATGGTAAAAGCAAAACAGATTGCTCCTCACGTAACTTCTTTCATCGAAACCGATGTAACCAACGTTGTAAAATGGAGAGCGAAGAACAAAGATATGTTCGAGAAACGTGAAGGTGAAAAACTGACGTTCATGCCGATCTTCGTAAAAGCTATTGTAAAAGCGATTCAGGATTTCCCAATGATCAATGTTTCGATCAATGGAGATAACATCATTAAGAAGAAAAATATCAATATCGGTATGGCAACTGCTTTACCAGACGGAAATCTTATTGTTCCTGTCATCAAAAATGCAGATCAGTTATCGCTTTCAGGTTTGGCAAAAGCCATCAACGATTTGGCCTACAGAGCAAGAAATAAAAAATTAAGACCAGAAGATACTCAGGGTGCAACATATACTATTTCTAACGTAGGAAGCTTTGGGAATTTAATGGGAACACCTATTATTCCTCAGCCTCAGGTGGCGATTATGGCGATTGGAGCAATCGTTAAAAAACCAGCAGTTCTTGAAACTAAGGATGGTGATGTAATCGCAATCCGTCAGTTGATGTTCATGTCTCACTCATATGATCACAGAGTGGTAGACGGTTCTTTGGGTGGAATGATGCTGAAGCACGTTCACGATTATCTTCAGAACTGGGATCTAAACACGGAAATATAAGTAATGAGTAATTGGTAATGAGTAATTGGCTCAGCACCGATTTCAGATACAAAACCTTCAGAAATTTTTCCGGAGGTTTTTTTTATTATTCTGATTTTATTTGTGAATTTAAGTCATACTTTATCTCCGTATTTAGTTTGAATCGTTTATTATCATCAATCAGATAAATACTTTTTAGACTATCATTTTTATCAATATCAATTACCATATCAAATTTATTTTTTTTGCTTGATTTTAAGATTTCATATAACTGATCCGGATCAAGATTGATTCTCATTTCTAAAATTCGATCATAAGCATAATCTACTGTTTCTTTTTTCGCTATATTCTTTTTGTGTAATGTAAGATTTAATTCATCCATCAGATTTGCTTCCAAAAGTTTACTTTTGTTTAAAAGATTTCCATTCACTAGTGAATCAGCATAATCATTTTTACGTCGGGAAAAATTATAGAAAGATACCGGTTCAGACGAAAGACCGGAAAATTCGGAATCACTTTTCAAATTTAAATAAGGAATTATTTTCTTATCACTACGGGCAAAAAACACCATTTTTTCTCTGGTGAAATAATTATTAAACCATGGTTTTAACACTTCTTTAGCTTTGAAATTTTGTATAATTTTTTCATTCATAATAAGCTGAAACATATTATGTTTTCCAAATTTTATTTCAATATTATTATCTTCACTTATGTTTTGTAGAAGAACCTCTGAAGGTAGATAACCATTAAATTCATAAAATTTATCATCTACATAATTAAACCATAGCAAATACAATTTTTCAGGAACAAATTCTTTTTTAATCGATTCATTATATTGTATATCTGAAATAGATACAGAATCTTCTTTAATATAAAATCGATTCTCAAGTTTTGCAATTATAATATTATCACTTTGATTTAAACTTAGATCATAATCGAATTTTGAAATACGATTATAAGAAATCTCATTATAAATCATTCCTATAATCAGTCCAAAAGTGAAAAATGTTAATATACTGTTCCAAATTTTATTAACCATTGTTAAAAGCTTTAGCCATTCCTTTCAGCCACAATACAAAGAAAGTTAAGACGATCAAAAATATTATAAGAAAAATTAAAAATATTACATAAATAATTCTGACAATTTTATTGTCGGTAATCAGAACAGTCGTAAAAACCAAAGAAATGTTTGCTATAAGAAGAAACTTATAATCCTGAAAAGAAAGATCATCAAATAGTATAGAACGCTGTAAGAAGAATAAATGCGAGAATATAAAAACCATGGGAACCAGTATAGTGGTTGCAGATGTTTTTTGCAAAATTCCAAAAATCTTCTTATTGATTTCAGACATTTAAATAAAATTTTAAAATAGAAAACAAACATAAATAAAAAGCTGGATTAAACTTCATAATGATTTAAATTTTACTAAAAATTTAAGAAGTAGATTTTCTTTTTCATAATTTTTGACATAAATTTGAAGTATGCGTAAAATTTTCATTTATCTCCGCAGAAGCCTCAAAAAATCCTTTGACAACATCCGAAACGAACAACTGAAAAATAATCTTCTTCAGGCAATTCCGTTTTGGATAGGCTCGGTGATTACAGGTTTTTTTGCCGTGATGTATGCGAAAATATTTGCGTGGGGTGAAAATCTGCTGCATTTTATTCTCAACTGGCACGACTGGATGATTTTCCTCATCGCTCCGGTTGGTTTTGTGCTTTCGTGGTGGCTGGTAAAAGAATTTGCTCCCAATGCCAAAGGAAGTGGAATTCCGCAGGTAATGGCAGCTGTAGAGCTGGCGAATCCGAAAGAGCATAAAAAAATACGAAGTCTTTTAAGTTTAAAAATTATTGTATTTAAAATTATCTCATCTGTCGTTTTGGTGATCGGTGGTGGTGCTGTAGGTCGTGAAGGTCCGACAATTCAGATTTCAGGGTCTGTCTTCAGGAAAGTAAACGAATATCTTCCGGAATGGTGGCCGAAAATTTCCAAGAAAAATATGATTATGACCGGAGCTGCAGCAGGACTGGCAGCGGCATTTAATACTCCTCTCGGCGGAATTGTTTTTGCAGTTGAGGAACTTTCAAAAACACATATTAATTACTTTAAAACTGCTCTTTTTACGGCTGTAATTATTGCAGGATTAACGGCTCAGACTTTAGCGGGTTCTTATTTATATTTAGGGTATCCAAAAACCGGTGATGTTTCATTGATGGTGATGTTTCCGATCATTTTAGTGGCTGGAACTGCAGGAATTCTGGCAAGTCAGCTTTCTGTCATCATGCTGAAAATGAGTGACTGGAAAAAAAGAAAACTCAAAACCGACAGAGCCAATGTGTTATTTCTTGTTGGCTGTGCTTTACTGATTGCCTGCATCTCATTTTTCATCAGCCGTGAAATTTTAGGCTCAGGTAAAGAAATCATGGAACGCGTACTTTTCACAAAAGATAAACACGAAGACTGGTACGTTCCCATCCTGAGAATGCTGGGTCCTGCCCTTTCTTTCACTTCGGGTGGCGCGGGTGGAATTTTTGCTCCGGCTTTAACGGCTGGTGCAAGTATCGGATCTGTGATTTCGGGAGTAATCCATTTAACTCCAAATGAAACCAACGTTGTCATTCTTGCCGGAATGGTTGCTTTCTTAACAGGAATTACGAGAGCTCCGTTTACCTCTGCGATTATTGTTCTGGAAATGACCGACAGACATTCATTAATTTTCCACCTGATGCTTGCAGGAATGGTTTCTTCCCTGTTTTCTATTTTGGTAAGCCGACATTCTTTATATGATGTTTTGAAAATGAATTTTCTGGAAGAAATTCGGAAATAATTCTTGATGATTTGATTTTTTTTAGTATTTTTAGTTAACTAAAAATAATTATTATGAAAAAAATTCTATTTTCGGGCTTTCTAGCTCTTTCATTAGGTTTATCTGCACAGACTTATTGTGGCCCTTTAACTTTTGGATATATCGATCCAGATGACCCTTTCTGGAATGAGAATGGTGATGAACCAATTACATTAGTCAACTTTGCTGGTATCAATAACACGACAGATGACGAGGAATATGTGGGAACATTTCATCAAATGTTTCTGTCGCAGACAGCAAATGTAGCCCGGGAAGGCTCATACAACATCACCCTAAAAGGAAATACCGCTGGAAATTACACCAATCTTTTTGTTGTTTTTATAGACTGGAATCAAAATGGAGTTCTTAATGATGCAGGAGAAGTTTATGAAATAGCACAAACTATCACCAACTCGACAGGTCTGGACTCTGAACAGGCAGTACATTCCATTACAGTTCCCGCAACAGCCGCTTTGGGAAATACACGGATGAGAGTAAAAAAATTATATGATGACGATGATGCTATTGACGATCTCCTGAACCCATGTATCGGAGGAATGTTTGGGCAGGCGGAAGATTATACAGTCTCAGTGTCGGCTGCGGCACTTTCTGTGACTGATATTGCAAAGAGTAAGTCAGATTTTAAGTTATATCCTAATCCGGTATCTCAATATCTAAATTATGAATTTAGCGTAAAAATAAAATCTATAACTGTTAGTGATCAAAATGGTAGAATTGTTTTGAGACAACTGCCAGACGGACAAAAAGGAAGTATTGATCTATCAACACTTACAGCAGGCGTCTATATTGTTCAGGCACAAACTGAAAATGGTATTGTAACGGAGAAAATTATCAAAAAATAGATAAAATTCAATTAGCTATTGAAAGACCTTTTTTATCAAGGTCTTTTTTTGTTGGATTATGCATGACATCTTGTGTATTAGAAAAATAATGTATATTTTTGCACCTCGAAATAATTAACAAATTCATTTAACATTATGAACAATTACGAAACTGTTTTCATTTTAACTCCCGTTCTATCTGAGTCTCAGGTGGAGGAAGCAGTGAACAAGTATGTAGATCTTTTGAAAGAAAAGAACTGTGAAATTGTCACTAGAGAAAATTGGGGATTAAAAAAATTAGCTTATCCGATTCAATTGAAGAAGAACGGATTCTACACTTTAATCGAATTTAAAGGAGAAGGTTCTGTAGTAGCTGATCTTGAATTGGCATTTAAGCGTGACGAGAGAGTAATCCGTTACCTTACTACAAAATTAGACAAGCACGCTGTAGAGTACGCTGTTACAAGAAGAGCAAAAGTAAAAGCAGCTAAAGCTTAATCATTAACCAATTATTTAAAAAAGACAAGACATGGCAATAGACGATATGGCTAAACAAGCCTCAGCTGGTGGAGAATCTGAAGTAAAATTCCTTACACCACTTGATATCAATACTAAAACTGATAAAAAGTACTGTAGATTCAAAAAATTTGGAATTAAGCACGTTGATTACAAAGATGCTGATTTCTTATTACAGTTCGTAAACGAGCAAGGTAAAATCTTACCAAGAAGATACACTGGTACTTCTTTGAAATACCAGAGAAAAGTTTCTTCTGCTATCAAAAGAGCAAGACACTTATCTTTACTACCTTACGTAGCTGATTTATTGAAATAAAAAATTTGCAATTAGCCATTAGCTCTTTCGCTTTTGGCTTTTTGTTGCTGAATTAATATTAAATTCTAACGATGTGACGAGAAAATCCGAATTAAACCGGAACTCTGAACACTTAAACGGACAACAACAATGGATATTATCTTAAAAAAAGACGTAGAAAATTTAGGTCTTGAATTCGACACAGTAAGCGTAAAGCCAGGATATGCAAGAAACTTCCTGTTACCTCAGGGTTTCGCTCTTTTGGCTACTCCTAAAAACAAAGCTGCTTTAGAAGCTACTTTGGAATCTAGAAAAGAAGAAGAGGCAAAATTAGTTGCTACTGCAACTGCTATCGTTGACCAATTGAAGAAAACTTCTGTTACAATCCCTGCAAAAGTAGGTTCTGGTGACAAATTATTCGGATCTATCAACAATGCAGATCTTGCTGCCGCTCTTGCTAAAGCAGGTGTACAGGTAGACAAGAAATACATCAAGATTCCTGGTAACACAATCAAGAGAACTGGTAAAGTAACTGCTAACATCAGACTACACAGAAACGTTGAATACAACTTCGAATTCGATATTGTTTCTGATGCTCCGGTAGAAGCTCCTAAACCAGCTGCTCCTAAAGCTAAAGTTGAAGAAACTCCTTCTTCAGAAGAAGCATAAGCTCAAAGAGATTTTCTCAAATATACAAACCACTTCGCAAGAGGTGGTTTTTTTGTGGATAACGGTTATTTAGATCATTCAGTTTAATGGAATGGTGGAGATAAAACATTAAGTTGAGTACAAATAAAAAACCGGAAAAATATTCCGGTTTTTTATTTATGATTTTGGTTTCCAGCTATTAAAAAAAGTTTTTACTTTTTCTAAACCGTAACCTTTTCCATCTTCCAAAACAGCACTGTCCTGCGTATGAATCTGTTTTCCGTTTTTATCTAAAACAATAAATACAGGATAGCCCAACTTGTCTCCAGGATTGCCATATTTAGCGAAAATCTTTTCATTTTTATTATCCGGCGACCAATTCAAATGATAGTAAACATAATTATCATCTACCAGTTTCTTCAATTCTGGTGTAGTCTGAACGTACTGATTAAATCTAAGGCACCAAATACACCAGTTCCCACCAGCCTGAATCATTATGTTCTTATTTTCTTTTTTAGCCTTCGCAATCAATGCCTGAATATCTTTTTCAGCATTTGCTTTAGCATCATAAGGTTTGGGAAGTTTGGCTTTCTCCTCAGCCGCAACTTTCTTCTTCGCTTCGGCATCCAATTCTTTATGATCTGTCTTTACCAGTAACGATTTATCATTTTCAGGTTTTTCCACCTTGGTTTCCGTCTGAGCAAAAACCAGGTTTCCTGCAAGCAAAAAACCGAGTGCTCCAATTATTTTTATATTTCGTTTCATTTATATTAAATTAAAAAACAGTAGCTAAGTTAAATAATTATGTTAATATTTCAGCGATTTCAATCCAAAAACCTTAGAATTTTAAAGTTATAAAACAGCCGTTTTAATATAATAAGATTAATCTCCAGATATAAACAGTTTCCAAAACTAAGAAATCTGCATTTTTCAGGTTTACTTTTATCAAACATAACGCCGTCATTTTTTTAATCATTATATTTGTGTACTCTATGAATATTCTCATTAAAATACTTTATCTCATTTCCAGGCTACCTCTGAAAGTACTATATGTTTTTTCAGATTTGTTTTTCTACATGAATTATTATTTTATTGGTTACAGAAAAAAAGTAATTACAGAAAATCTGGTAAAATCGTTCCCACAAAAAAGTGTGCAGGAAATTGCCGCAATCAGAAAGAAATTTTACCGTAATTTCTTCGATTATCTTGCCGAGACAGTGAAATCTTTCACGATGTCTGAAACTGAAGCAAGAGTGAGAATGCAGCATATCAATCAACATCATTTTCACGATACCAAAGCCGAAGGTAAGAATGTAATTCTGATGGCAGGACACGTTTTCAACTGGGAATGGATGAACGCTCTGGCAAGTTTAACACCCCAAAGTCATACCCATCCCGTATACAGAAAAGTAAACAGCAACTTCTGGGAAAATGAGATGAAAAAAGTGAGAAACAATTTCGGAAACGAAGCCATTGAAGCCAAAGAAGTGATCATGAAAATCTTCAGAACACCAAACGATGGCGATTCTGTATTTCTCTTTGTTGCAGATCAGACGCCGCATGTTGCTCATGTGAATTATGGATTGGAATTTCTGAACCAAAGAACGCCTGCATTCATAGGTTACGACAAGCTGGCTACACGTCTGGATATGGCAGTGATCTATTGCGAAATGAAGAAAGTAAAACGCGGATATTATCAGGTAAATTACTATAGAATTTATCCAGACGGAGAAAAATTTGTAGAAAATGAAGTGGTTAGAAAATTTCACAAACATCTTGAAAACACGATCAATAAATATCCCGACAATTATCTGTGGTCTCACAGAAAATGGAAATATCAGTCTGCAATTAAAAATTTTGATGCTGTAAAAACCAATGTATGAAGTCGAAAATTGCAGTAGTTATTCTCAACTGGAACGGAAAAAGCTGGCTTGAAAAATTTTTGCCGTCAGTTCTTAAATATTCAGATGATGCTGAAATCTACGTCATCGACAATGCTTCAACTGACGAATCTGTAGAGATTTTAAGAAAGTATTTCCCATCAGTAAAGATTATTATTAACGATAAAAATTATGGCTTCGCCGGTGGTTATAATGAAGGATTGAAGCACGTTGACGCTGAAATATACTGTATTCTAAACTCTGATGTGGAAGTTACCGACAACTGGATTCTTCCGGTTTTAAATTTATTTGAAACCAATTCTTCAATTGCCGCGATTCAGCCAAAAATTCTGTCTTACAACAATCGTGAGTACTTCGAATTTGCCGGTGCTGCAGGTGGTTTAATCGACAATCTGGGCTATCCTTACTGCAGAGGCAGAATCTTCGATGATGTTGAAAAAGATCTGGGTCAGTACAACGACGAAACTGAGATTTTCTGGGCTTCAGGATGCTGTCTTTTTATCCGTTCTGAAGATTTTTGGGAACAGAAGGGTTTTGATGAAAGATTTTTTGCCCATCAGGAAGAGATCGATTTGTGCTGGAGATTAATCAATTCTGGTAAGAAAATATTTTACACAGGAAAGTCAGAAGTTTATCACGTTGGAGGCGGAACTTTAAATAAACAAAGTGCTCAGAAAACCTTTTTAAATATCAGGAATAACCTTTCTATGATGCTTAAAAACTTACCGTTTCCAAAGCTGATCGGAATTTTATTTTTAAGAATGTTGCTGGATGGAATTGCATCAGTTTATTTCGGTTTAAAGAACGGATTTCCCCACTTCTGGGCTGTTGCGCGAGGACATTACGGCTTTTATACCCATATTCCGGGAACCCTGAAACGGCGGCAGAAATTTCAGAAGGAAAATTATTATCAGTCTAAATGGTTAATTTTTAAACATTTTTTAAAATAATGAATCTCGTTTTCGATACTTTTTATTTTAATGAAAATAAAGCCAATACGATTTGTCTAGCCTTCGAAAACTGGGATGCAATTGCTCCAGATTTCGAATTTTCTGAGATCAAATCCGGTATTTCAGAATACATTCCAGGTGAATTTTACAAAAGAGAATTGCCATGTATTCTGAGCCTTTTAGATCAAATTAAAACACAGATTAATGATATTTCCTGTATCATTATCGACGGTTTTGTTTTTTTAGATGATGAATATAAACCGGGTTTAGGTAAACATTTATTTGACAGCTTAAACAGAGAAATTCCTGTTATCGGAGTTGCTAAAACCAATTTTGCAACGGTTGAAAAACTCAAATCAGAATTGTACAGAGGCGAAAGTAAAACTCCGTTATATATTTCAAGTGTTGGAATTGAGATGGAAGACGCTTTAAATTTAGTAAAAAACATGCACGGTAATTACAGAATCCCGACACTTCTGAAAAAAGTTGATACGATGACCAGAGAATTTGAAATTTGAGATTCGAGATTTGAGATTTGAAATTTGAGCGTGAAGTGATTTATAACAAAAGCTCCAGACTGAAATCGTAATTTTGTAAACTTTAAACCTTATACCCTAAATAAAAGAATGGATTTTTGTGCGATAGATTTTGAAACCGCAACCTTTGACCGAAGCTCAGCCTGTGAGGTTGGAATCTGTGTTGTTCAGAATTCTGAAGTTGTTGAAAAAAAAACGTGGCTGATAAAACCGCCGAGTTATCCTTATTTCAGTCCGAGAAATATCGATGTGCACGGAATTTATCCTGAAGATGTAAAGGATGCGCCTACGTTTGATGAAATCTGGTACGAGATGAATGATCTGATGTACGGAACGCTGATGATTGCTCATAATGCAGCTTTCGATGCTGGAGTTCTTCGCGGATGTCTCAATCATTACGGAATTTTTGCCCCAAATCTGAACTACCTTTGCAGCATACAGATCGCTAAAAAATCATGGAATTATCTTCCGAGATATGGCCTGAAACATTTGGCAGAGCATCACAATTTAAGTTTCAATCATCACAGAGCCGGTGATGACGCGGAAGTTTGTGCCAAAATATCTCTTCTGGCGTTTGAGAAGCTTTTCATTACAAGCAATGATGAAATTGCCGATGTAATGAAAGCTAAAATTAAAAAGCTTTAGCCAGTTTAATTCTTCAGAATTTCAGACAAAAGATTAAATTTCGGAATATCAATTTCAAAATTCTCTTCTGTATCAAGGTTTCTCACCAGGTATTTGCCACTCATATTTCCGACTCCTGATCTGAGCATAACATTTGAAAAATAAGTGAATGTTTCGCCTGACTGCAGCTCCGGAGTGAGACCAATGACCCCATCTCCCACCACTTCGGTAAAACCAAATCCTACATCAAATATCAGCCATTTTCTTTTCATGATTTTCACCGGAAAATCGCTGCTGTTCTCAATCACGATGTTGTACTTAAAAACGTATCTGTTTTCAGACGGATACGAGTTTTTGCTATCGTATTCGGGGACGACGGAAACTTTTATGTTGGAAGTAATTTTAGAAAACATCGTAGTAATTTGATTTTTAAGATACAAAAACCCCGCCTTTTTTGAAGACGGGGTTCTGTAGATTTATTTAAATTTGATTTAATTAAAGCCCAAGACCTTTTCTTTCGTCTCCACCCAATAGAATTTCTACCGGATTGTCAATCCCTTCTTTTACCGCAACAAGGAATCCTACAGACTCTTTACCGTCGATAATTCTGTGATCGTAAGACATTGCAACATACATCATTGGTCTGATTACTACCTGTCCGTCAACCGCAACCGGTCTCTGGATGATATTGTGCATTCCAAGGATAGCAGACTGAGGTGGGTTGATGATCGGTGTGGACAACATTGATCCGAAAGTACCACCGTTTGTAATGGTGAAAGTTCCGCCAGTCATTTCGTCAACAGTGATTTTACCGTCTCTTACTTTGATTGCCAAATCTTTGATGTTTCCTTCAACGTTCGCGAAAGACATATTTTCTGCATTTCTCAAAACGGGAACCATCAAACCTTTAGGACCTGAAACAGCGATTGAAATATCACAGAAATCATAGTTTACTTTGAAATCTCCGTCGATTGACGCATTCACGTCAGGATACATCTGTAATGCTCTTGTAACCGCTTTTGTGAAGAAAGACATGAAACCAAGTCCTACCCCGTGTTTCTGTCCGAATTCTTCTTTGTACTGTTTTCTTAATCTGAAAATTTCAGACATATCGACTTCGTTAAAAGTCGTCAACATCGCAGTTTCGTTCTTTACAGAAACCAGTCTCTGAGCGATTTTTCTTCTTAGAACTGAAAGTTTGGTCGTTGTGGTAGATCTTGCACCTGTAGCAGAAAGAGAACTTCCGCCCATTGCTGGTACAGCAGCTAATTCAGCATCAGATTTAGAGATTCTTCCGTCTCTTCCAGAACCTGAAACCTGAGCAGCATCAATTCCTTTTTCGTCAAGAATTTTCTTTGCAGCAGGAGATGGAGAACCCGTAGCGTAAGACTGTGCAGCAGGAGCTGCTTTTGGAGCTTCCTGTTTTGGAGCTTCAGTCTTAGCCGGTTCAGCAGCTTTAGGCGCTTCTTCCTGTTTTGGTGCTTCGGCAGCAGGAGCAGCATCACCCGCAGGTTTTGCAGCATCTCTATCAATTAAACAAACAACCTGACCAACCTGTACTACATCACCTTCTTCAGCTTTTAAAGTAATCACACCGCTCTCTTCTGCAGGTAATTCTAACGTTGCCTTGTCTGAATCTACTTCAGCGATTGGTTGATCTTTTTCTACATAATCACCATCTTTTACAAGCCAAGTTGCAATTTCAACTTCTGTAATTGATTCTCCCGGTGAAGGAACTTTCATTTCTAAAATTGACATATCGTATTTTTTATTTTTTTAATTGATATTAATTTAATTAAGCTGTAACAGGTCTTTTAACCGGAGCATCATCTCTGTCGAAAACTCTGTTGATTACAGCATTTTGGTTTTTCTCAAACATTTTGTGACTTCCCGGAGCCGGAGCACCACTCTGTACCGGAGAAACTACCTGAATTCCTGTATCTCTGAAATTTCTCAGGATATAAGACCACGCACCCATGTTTTCTGGTTCTTCCTGTGCCCACACCAATGAAGTTCTGTTTGAATATTTTGCAAATACAGCTTCGATCGCATCAGTCTGAAGCGGATATAACTGCTCAAATCTTACCAAAGCAACATTTTCGCAATTCAATTCTTCTTTTTTAGCCAATAATTCGAAGTATAATTTACCTGAACAAAGAACTAATTTTTCGATTTTTGCCGGATCTGCAGTTGGATCGTCAAGAATAGGCTGGAATCCTTTGTTTGAGAAATCTTCAAGCGGAGAAACCACTTTTGGATGTCTTAACAATGATTTTGGACTCATTACAATTAATGGTTTTCTGAATGACCATTTCAACTGTCTTCTTAACAGGTGGAAATAGTTTGCAGGTGAAGTAATATTCGCCACAACCATATTTTCGTTGGCACAAAGTGTCAAGAATCTTTCAAGTCTTGCTGAAGAGTGCTCTGCACCCTGACCTTCAGAACCGTGAGGCAGTAACATCACCAAACCGTCCTGAATTTTCCATTTCTCTTCTGCTGCAGCCAGATACTGGTCAACAATAATCTGAGCTCCGTTTACGAAGTCACCAAACTGTGCTTCCCAGATTGTTAAAGTATTTGGAGATGCCATTGCATAACCGTAATCAAATCCTAAAACTCCGTACTCAGAAAGGTGAGAGTTGAATACATCAAATCTGCTTTCTGAAACTTCTTTTAAAGGAATATATTCTTCTTCATTATCTTCAGTTTTTACAACGGCGTGTCTGTGAGAGAATGTTCCTCTTTCCACATCTTCACCGGAAATTCTGATGTTGTGACCTTCCACCAAAAGTGTAGCATAGGCCAGCCACTCTCCAAGCGCCCAGTCAAGATTGTTTGCTTCGATCGCTTTGATTCTGTTTTCGAAGAGTCTTGTAATTTTATTTAAAAACTTTTTATCAGCCGGAAGTGTTGACATTTTAATGGCCAGTTCCTTCAGCTTTTCAAGATCGTATTTTGTATCGACAGCTTCCTGCACAGCACCTCTTTTTCCGATTGGGAATTTAGTCCAGTCATCTGCCATGAAAATATCCATTACGTTTTTCTCAATCTCTTTGGAGGCATCAAAATCTTTATCTAAAAGTTCTTTGAAATCAGCTTCCATTTTAGCAATCAAATCATTAGAAACCACATTTTCTTTCAGTAAAAGATCTTTATAGATTTCTCTTGGATTTGGGTGTTTCGAAATTTTCTTGTATAAATTAGGTTGTGTGAATCTTGGCTCATCCCCTTCATTATGACCATATTTTCTGTATCCTAATAAATCAATATAAACATCTTTACCAAATTTAGCTCTGAAATCAGCAGCAAAATGAATCGCGTGAACCACCGCTTCTGCATCATCTGCATTCACGTGCATCACAGGAGATTCTGTTACTTTAGCAATATCTGTACAGTATGTAGAAGATCTCGCATCCATGTAATTGGTAGTAAACGAAACCTGATTATTCACAACAATATGAACTGTACCACCCGTTCTGTAACCTTCCAGATTCATCATCTGGGCAACTTCGTAAGCAATACCCTGACCTGCAAGAGCACCATCACCGTGAATGATGATTGGTAAAATTTTAGAATAATCCTTGTACTTGTCATCCACTTTCGCACGGCAGATACCTTCCACCAAAGCGGCAACAGTCTCAAGGTGAGACGGGTTTGGAGTTAAATTGATTGAAACTTCTTCTCCAGACGCAGTTTTAATTTTTTTAGAAGAACCTAAGTGATACTTCACGTCACCGGAAAATACATCTTCTTCAAACTCCTTTCCTTCAAATTCAGAGAAAATCTGCTTGTAAGATTTGCCGAAAATGTTCGTTAAAACATTCAGTCTTCCTCTGTGAGCCATACCCAAAACAACCTCATCAACTCCCAACTGCGAAGATCTTGAGATCAGCTGATCCAAAGCAGGAATTAAAGTTTCACCACCTTCCAGTGAGAATCTTTTTTGTCCTACGAATTTTGTGTGAAGATAATTTTCGAATGCAACAGCCTGATTTAATTTAAGTAAAATCTCAGTTTTTTCGTTGGCATTCAGAACAGGATGATTTTCGTTTACCTGAATCCACTGCTTGATAAAATCTTTTTCTTTCACATTATTGATGTGCATGTACTCGATTCCAATAGAATCACAGTAGATGTTTTCAAGGTGTGTGATGATTTCCTGTAGCGATGCAGGACCTTTCATTCCCGTTTCAACCGCACAGTTGAATTTTGTATTTAAATCTGACTTTTCAAGACCGAAATTTTCGATATCCAAAGTCGGAGAGTGATGTCTTCTTTCACGTACAGGATTGGTTTTGGTGAAAAGATGACCTCTCGTTCTGTACGCTTCAATAAGATTTACCACCTTAAATTCTTTCTTGATGTGCTCCGGAACTTCACCGTTTGAAGCTGCCTGTGAGATTTGCTGAACCGCAGGAGAAGAATTTCCTGAGTTTTTAATTTCGCGGATATCTTCCTCGTCAGAATAGTTCTCCAATGCAAAATCAAAGCCTTGAAAAAAGGCTTTCCATGATGGTTCTAAAGAGTCCGGGAATTTCAGGTATTGTTGGTATAAATCCTCAATTAACTGAGAATGAGCTGCGTTTAGGAATGAAAATCTGTCCATTAGTACAGTATATCTGTTATTAAAATTTATTTTTCGAATTAATCTTCAAATTTAACAAAAAAAAGTGAGGTAAAATGTTAGAAAAACATTAAAAAATGAAAAGAAGAATATGATTTTTGACATTTTATTTAAAAACTGTCAATGAAATCTTCACATTGATGTTCTGATTCTCAATCGGAGGTTCTATGAATGTATGAGAAACATCACCATACCTGAACTCATCCTTTTTAGCCTTCTGCATCAACTGCTGAACGGCCTTTACAGACCCTTCAAAACTTCCTCTGTAGTAGATGATGTATTTTTCTGCTGCATTTACAGTACGGAAGCTGAAATTATTATCACTCACGCCTTCTTTTTTGCTCAATGGTATCCCGATGTAATACGAAATTTCTTTGTCTTTAAAATTATCAGGGTCGGCAATCATCATCGGGTAACCAAATTCGTCGTCCTTTTTGCCCAGATCAATCGTCACAAAATTGTAAACTTTATTATAGTTCATCAGCAAATTTCTGTACAGTGCGTCTTTCTTGTTGGAAGCACTCACATTGATTCCTAGAAGCATCTGGCTGTCTTCTTTTTCAACTATGATGCTGTCATATTTTATGGCGGCAAGCTGATTGTCTTTTTCCACTTTGTTGCCTAAAACATTTTTAAGATTCACCATGCTTTTATTGATGTTCTCAGTAAAGCGGTCTTCGGTCCAGAAGTTTTGTACACGCGTCCACACGGGAAGTTTAGGAGTATGAACCACCCATTTTATATGTGTTTTATTCTCTGAAACTTTTTTAAATTTAACTTCGATGACAGTCGGATTTTCATTGTCATCTTCAAAAAGCTGATACCTTAAACCCTTATCCTTACTCGCAAACCGAATAAACATTTCACCATCATTCTCTTTCACCGGATCTTTGTAACTGATGGCACTTCCCTCACCTTCATACGGAGAATAATAATCGATTTTAATGGTTTTTGAACTTGAAAAATAATTATTCCAACGGGTAAAACTCTGAAAGTTTTCAAACTGAGAATATACTTTCTCTAAAGGATAATCTATCTGCCTTTCGATGGTAAAATCTTTGTCTTCATCCACAAAAAAGTACATGGAAGCAGTGTAAGCTCCCAGCAAAAACAAAATTATAAGTGCTAAAAATTTCAGTAAACGCATGTCGCAAAAATAGGATAATTAAAAAGAGTGACCAATATGTTGATCACTCTGTTTTTTTGTTGTGGGGTGAGGGATGTTCGGTGATGGATGTTGGAAGATAGATACTGGATTTCAATATTTTTATTAATTCACTTCCAAAGCAATTCAAAAATTAAATTTCTAAATTACTCATAACTCATTACCAATCACTCATCCTCCTACCCAATGTGCGTTCCGGAATGAAGCACAGCTCCTTTTTTCACCACTACAATTCCGTCCTGAACTGAGTGTGTGCCGTAGTCTCCATCAGGAATATGTCTTCCACCTATAATCCTTACATTGTCACCGATGTAACAGTTTTTATCAATAATAGTTCTTTCGATGTAGCAATATTTTCCGATTCCCATGTTTGGATATCCGTTTTTATCATTTTCTACGATTTCTGCTGTATTCTGATAGAAATCTGAACCCATCACGTAAGAATTTACGATCGTACTTCCTTTATCGATTCTCGTACGGTTTCCGATAAGGGAATTCTCAATTTTATCTGCCATGATAATACATCCGTCACCAAAAACGGCTTTGCTTACATAAGAACCGTTAATTTTTGACGGCGGAAGCATTCTCGCTCTTGTAAAGATTGGCGAACTGGAAAAAAGATTGAACTGAGGGAAATCCTGACACAAATCTAAATTGGCCTCGTAAAAAGATTCTATAGTTCCGATATCCGTCCAGTATCCTTCATATTGATAACTTAACGTCGTATACTTTCCAATAGCGTTCGGGATAATATCTTTTCCAAAATCATCTCCTGCCCCATCCTCGAACATTTTTTTAAGCATCGATTTGGTGAAAATATAAATACCCATTGAGGCCAGATATTCTTTCCCTTTACTTTTATTGTCTTCAGAAACTTCAGACTGTAAACCATTGAGCATATCGTAGCTTGGTTTCTCAACGAAAGAAGTGATGTTTCCGTCATCATCAGAACTCAGAATTCCAAAGCCTGTAGCATCTTTTGCATTTACCGGAATCGTAGCAATGGTTACGTCACCACCTTTTTCAATATGAAAATCAAGCATTTCCTGAAAATCCATCTGATAAAGCTGATCTCCTGATAAAATGAGAATATATTCGTAATCATATTTCTCAAGATGCTTCATAGACTGTCTCACCGCATCTGCAGTTCCCTGATACCAGTTTTCGTTTTCCACATTTTGTTCAGCAGCCAGAATATCTACAAAACCTTTGCTGAAGATATCAAAATGAAAAGAATTTTTGATGTGTGAGTTAAGCGATGCTGAATTAAACTGGGTTAAGACAAGAATCTTGTTCATCCCCGAATTCAGACAGTTTGAAATCGGAATATCTACCAATCTGTATTTCCCTGCGATAGGAACAGCCGGCTTTGATCTTGAATAAGTAAGTGGAAACAATCTTGTTCCTCTGCCACCTCCTAAAACGATCGATATTACATTTTGATTCATAAATTAGTTGTGATTTTTTATATTATATTATTTTTACAGTTCGTTTTCTGATATCGACTTCCGCTTTAAAGCATATCTTATCCTGATTTTGAGGATCAAAGATGTCTACGGTAAAAATTTCGGAATTTCCTCTTTGCCTCACCATTTTTACAATTTCATCAATCGGAAATTTACACTTTCCCAATTGTTGCCTGAAAGCTTCAGATGAAATTAAGATATCCATTATATCAATTTCTTTCTGCTGAAAATTCCGTAAGTCTTCTTCATATCTGTTTTTCCAATCCTTACCATATTTTTGTTCAAGCGAAAGTTCAGTTTTATTATTTTCGGTTCTGACGCTATCTATCAATTCTTCTGTGACAACACATCCTGCGACAGCAATTCTTCTTATATTCCACTTTTCATCTACACTTTCTACAATATGCCTATTACTGATGTCAGGTAATCCATACGATAAAAATACGAACCCGCTATTTTTTGACGGATTTACATCTTTATCTTTTTTACCGCATGAAAACAGTACAAAGAACAACAGTAGGATTGAAAATATTTTCAAAGTTTATTGATTATATAAAGCTATGTATTTCTCAGCAGATTTTTCCCAGGCAAAATCGAAACTCATATTTGCCTTGATCAGACCCTGCATTATATCTTTTTTGTAGTACATGCTCACCGCTCTGTTTATTGCATGAAGTATATCATCAACTCCGGGATAAGTAAAATTAATTCCTGCACCTCCTGTAGAAATATCCTTTACAGTATCACGTAATCCACCTGTATAACTTACCACCGGAATCGTTCCGTAACGCATCGCATACATCTGATTAAGCCCGCAAGGCTCTACTCTGGATGGCATCAACAAAAAATCTGCCGAAGCATAGATTTTATGGGAAAGATATTCCTTATAACCAAGATCCAGTGCGAAATTGCTGAACGAGTAGCTCAGTTCTGAAAGCCTGTCTTCAAGATAGGTATTTCCTGAACCCAAAATAATAATGTTAAGACCGCCATAGTTTTGCTGAATGCTTCGCCAAACGGTATCTGGAAGCAGATCTGCTCCTTTTTCTGTGGCAAATCTTCCGATAAAGCCGAAAAGAGGCAAATCCGGATTCAGGCCATATTCTTTGCAGAGCTTTTCCTTGCTCATTTTTTTCTTCTTAAAGACATCTTTTTTGGTGAAATTGAAATCCAACATCGGGTCTGTTGCGGGATTCCAGACTTCTGTATCAATTCCGTTGATGATGCCGTGGGCTTTGTAGTGTTCGTCTCGTACCAAAGTTTCGAGCCCTTTGAAACTTTCAAACAGCTCCTGCAGATAACCTTCTGAAACCGTTGTAAAAGCATGGGCACATTTAATCATTGATGCCAAAGGATTGATCATCCCATTCCAATCCAAAAGTCCCCATTTGTATTGATCAAAGGCAGGAAAGTAATTCGCCATTCCCCAACTCATCCAGCCTTGGTATTCTCCGTTGTGAATCGTTGCAATTGTTTTTACCCCTTTCAGAAAGCCAAATTCCGGACAGTTTTCTATCATAAAAGGAACCAATCCTGTGTGATAATCGTGACAGTGAAGTACATCCGGACGAATCTGCATTGCAGTCAACCAGTGAAGCAATCCGTGTTGAAAAGCCAGAAACTGAAAACTTTCGTCCTGATAGCCATAAGGATTATCACGGTCTAAAAGTCCCGGAATTCTCACCATATATAATTCAAACCCCAAGACATCTGTTTTTTCCTTTAAAACCTGTACCTGAAGCATGTTGCCGCCCTGATGAATCCAGCCGTCAAAAACAATTTCAAAATCGTGGTCAAAAACAAATGGTTTATTGTAAAAAGGCATCACCACTTTGGCGTTAATCCCTTTTATTTTATTCTGATATTTTGGCAATGCACCGACGACATCGGCAAGTCCGCCCACTTTGGCAACAGGATAACATTCTGTACTGAGGTGATATATATTCATTTATTATTTTTTGTTTTTTAGTTTAGATTTAGTTTTTTTCGGAACAGTTATTTTAGATTGTCTCAAAACCACTCCCGAAAGTGCCGGAAGATTGATGCTTATTGTGTTTGTTTTATTTTTCCATTCTTCCTGATCTTCACTGAAGATATTGGCGATCACGCCGCTTCCTCCATATTTTTCATCGTCAGAATTAAAAATAACTTCCCATTTTGAATTTTTATCTACTCCAACTTTATAATCAATAACTCTTGGTGTAAGATTCAGAATTGTCATTAAAATATCATCCTCTTTTTTGCCCTTCCGTAAATAAATCAGAACAGAATTATCGGTATCATCGGCTTCCACCCATTCAAAACCATAAGGATTAAATTGATTTTCATAAAGTGCCGTTTCATTTTTGTAAAGATGATTCAAATCTTTTACAGCTTCCTTCAAACCGGCATGCACAGGATATTCCAGAAGATGCCAGTCTAAACTCTGTTTAAAATTCCACTCGCTCGTCTGCCCGAATTCATCGCCCATGAAGAGTAATTTTGCTCCTGGATGTGTAAACATGTAGACATACAAAGCTCTGAGATTGGCAAATTTTTGCCATTCATCGCCAAACATTTTATAAATAAGACTGGCCTTACCATGTACCACTTCGTCGTGGGACAAAGGCATCATATAATTTTCGTTGTACATGTACATCGAAGCAAAAGTCAGTTTGTGATGTAAATGTTTCCGGTTGATAGGATCTTCTTTAAAATATTTCAGCGTGTCATGCATCCAGCCCATCATCCATTTCATTCCAAAACCTACTCCACCATCGTGTACAGGCTTCGTCAGCATCGGAAAATCTGAACTTTCTTCAGCAATGGTTATGATTGAATCACCAAATTCCTTATAAACAGCAGTATTAAACTCCTGCAGGAAAGTTTTAGCTTCAAGATTTACATTAGTTCCATAAATATTGGGTTCCCATTCGCCTTCATTTCTTGAATAATCGAGATGAAGCATCGATGTTACAGCATCTACACGCAATCCGTCAGCATGATAACGGTCGAGCCAAAACATGGCATTGGAAATCAGAAAAGATTTAACTTCATTTCGTCCGTAATTAAAAATATAGGATTTCCAGTCCGGATGAAATCCCTTCCTTGGGTCTTCGTGTTCATACAAGTAAGAGCCGTCGAATTTGTGCAAACCATTGGCATCGCCGGGAAAATGGGACGGAACCCAATCGAGGATGACACCAATATTATTTTTGTGAAGTTCATTGATTAAAAACATCAGATCCTGCGGAGAGCCAAAACGTGATGTTGCAGCAAAAAATCCTGTAATCTGATAGCCCCAGCTTGGATCATAAGGATATTCCATCACGGGCATAAATTCTACGTGGGTAAAACCCATTTCAAGGATATATGGAACTAATTTTTGGGCAATATCCCTGTAGTTTAAAAACTGTTTTGGATTTTCTCCGTCACGAAGCCACGAACCGATGTGCATTTCGTAGACGGAAAGAGGAGCATTAAGGCTGTTGTTTTTCCAGCGGTTCTGCATCCAGTCTGTATCATCCCAGTCGTAATAAGTTGTAGAAATAAGCGATGCAGCCTGAAGATTCTGTTCCCAGCTGAGTGCGTAAGGATCGCTTTTCTCCAAAATTTCCCCTTCTTTAGTTTCAATGGCGTATTTATAAAGAGTTCCCCACGGCAAATCAGGAATAAACCCTTCCCAAATACCGGATTCATCCCATCTTGGCGAAAGGACGGCCTGAGCGGGATTCCAGTTACTAAAATTACCAATTACTGAAACTTTGGCAGCAAAAGGAGCCCAAACTGAAAAATAAACGCCTTCCACGCCATCTTTATTTACTGAATGAGCGCCGAATTTATCATACAGTTTATAGTGTTTACCTTCTTTAAAAAGATAAATATCATGCTCGGTAAAAAGTGAATAGTTTTGTACAGACTTCATCGTTTATGTTTTTCTCCTGAACTGAGTTGTAAAACTCTATTGCAAGAGTTATACCCCATATCAACTAATTTTTGGGATTTACGTAAATATATAAAATTTTATTATGCAAAACACAGTTGTAACAAAATTTTAATATTGATTTTAATTAATTTTTAATTTAAATAAGGCTGAGAAATGTTTAATCTCCGTTAAAAGAAACGGTTGCGATTTTTAATATTGAAAATACGCTGAACATAATTTAGTTTAAAAAAAGTTTTTATAAATTTAAACAAACAAAAAATATTTCAGAACGTACATGATATTTAATTTAAAGACACAGGAAAATGATGACAGACCGATTTACATTACTGGTAACTTCAACAGCTGGAATCCTAAAGATCCAAAATTCAGGCTTTGGAAAAAAGAGCCACAGCATTCAACAATAGAGATTAACGACAGTCTTTTACCCGACATTATAGAATACAAATTTACAAAAGGCGGATGGGAAAATGTGGAACTGGACGAATACGCCAACATCACTCCAAACCGGAGAATTGAAAAAAGCAGACAAAACAGTGAAGACGTGGTAAGCAAGTGGCGTTACAACTGGGGACCTTTTAAAAAAGAACTTTATCCCATTGCCGAAATCATCTCTGAAGAATTTTACATCCCACAGCTCGACAGACACCGAAAAGTCTGGGCTTTGCTTCCGCACGACTATTATTCTACAGAAAAAAGCTACCCTGTACTCTACCTTCAGGATGCCCAAAATCTCTTTAACGAAGGGAGTGCCTACGGAAACTGGGAAATCGACAAAAAACTTTCTGTACTCTCGGAATACGGCAGAGGCGATGTGATTGTTGTTGCCATTGAACATGGCAGTGAAGACCGCATCAAAGAATATATTTTTGATAATGACAGTGTTGCCAATGGCTCGGAAGGGAAAAAATACATCCGTTTTATAACCGACACCTTAAAACCTTATGTCGATGCTCATTACCGCACAAAAAAAGACCGTGACAATACAGGAATCGGCGGAAGTTCACTGGGCGGACTCATCAGTATTTACAGTGGGTTTCTGTATCCCGAAGTTTACTCCAAACTTTTGATCTTTTCTCCAAGTCTTTGGATTGAACCTAATAATAATTTTCCGATGATGAATTTCAGGGTTCCTTTTAAAACTAAAATTTATCTGTACGGCGGCGAAAAAGAAGGTTCAAAAATGGTCAACAGAATCAATGTTTTTGAGCAGTATCTGAAACTTTGGGAGAAGAAAAATCTTTTTGACTTTGAATTTAAAACCAACATCAATCCGGACGGCGAGCACAAAGAATTTTACTGGTCGCAGGAATTTCCGCGTGCGATAGAATGGTTATTTTACAACAATACAGAAAATCCGGTGGAAGTAACTCCACATCAGGATTAAAAATCTAAATAAAATGAAACTGATTAACAAAAAAAATAAAAAATACACACAGATTCTTCAGCTATTCAATGAAGATCAGTGGCAGGAGAGCTCAAAAAATTTTAATAAAAATATCAGTCTGCTGTTTTCAGGGAAAAAGAATGAAGTTCACATTCAGACTGATGATGAGAGCATTATTTTTTTCATCGGTTTGGGCAAGACGGATTCAGCCAATTTTGAATTCCAACAGGTCGGACAAAAATTTTCTCAGACTCAAAAAGAGAAAATACAGCCTGTTCCCACACAGATTATTTGCGAAAGTATCACTGAAAAACAATTTGAAGAGTTTTTCAAAGGGCTTTACTTAGGTACGTACACCTATAATTTCGACAAATCTCACACGTTTTGGAATGAAAGCACTGAGATTCATTTTGAAAACTTCAGTCAGAAGAAACTGGATCAGATCAAAAAGAATACAAATGCCCTCTGCGAAGGCCAGTTCGCCTGTATGGAATGGTTAAATAAACCGGCCAATCATAAAAAAACAGACATTTTAAGTTCTTCTTTAAAAGATCTTTCTAAAAAATATGATTTTAAATACACCGTTTTTAACAGAAAGAAATGCGAAGAGCTTGGTCTGGGAGCATATCTGGCAGTCAACCAGGGAAGTGAGCAGGACGCTGCGTTTACCATTTTAGAATATAAAACTAAGGTGAAAAATGCCAAAACCATCGGTCTTGTCGGCAAATGTGTAACCTTTGATACGGGCGGAATTTCAATTAAAGCTTCAGATAACATGCATTATATGAAATCTGATATGGGTGGCGCTACAGCCGTTATCGGAGCATTGATTTACGCCGCAGAAAAAGAAATTCCTGTTAACATCATTGCTGTTTTGCCAATCACGGATAACGCTGTATCTGAAAATGCCTATTTACCAAGTGATGTCATCAAAGCCTACAACGGAAAAACAATCGAAGTTCTCAATACAGATGCGGAAGGCAGGATGATTCTGGCTGATTCACTCTCCTACCTCGCAAAAAATTATAAAACTGATGTGCTGATTGACCTTGCGACGCTTACCGGAAGCAGCGTGAGAATGTTTGGAGATACCTGTGGAGCGATGTTTTCAAACAATGATAGATTAAAGGATTTACTTCTGAAAACCGGTGATCAGACCAACCAGAGGCTTTGGAATTTACCACTATGGGATGTATGGAAAGATGATTTCAAATCTGATGTTGCTGATGTGAAAAACATTTCAATGAAGCCCATCGGAGACTGTATTGTTGCCGCAAAATTTCTGGAAGAATTTATTGAAGGTCATCCCAATTGGGCTCATCTGGATATTGCCGGCGTAGCCTTTGGAAATACGGGATATTCAAAAGAAAAGGCAGCAACTGGATATGGTGTTCAGTTATTAGCCCAATTAATTGAAAATTATCACTAAAAATTAGTTTTTTAGAAAAAATATCCCTATACTTGATAAGAAATTTACAAAATCATATCAGTTGGGGATTTTTATTAAAACATCCTGAATAATTATTTGGTTTTGCTTTTAATAATTAACCTAAAACTCAAAAACACTATATGGAGCAGAAAACTATTGTTTGTATTTCCTGTTACTACAAAGGCTATGATTTTATGGAGGAGATGCAGAATCTTGGAAACAGGGTCATCCTCATTACCTCAGAAAATCTCAAAGAAAAAAACTGGCCCTGGCATGCGATAAACGAAGTTTTCTATATGCCCGAAATTAAGCCTTCGGTCTGGGATCTCGAGCATTTGGTACAGGGATTTTCTCACCTAATGAAAACCCGAAAAGTAGATGCAGTAATTGCTCTCGATGATTACGATGTTGAAAAAGCTGCCTTGGTACGTGAAACCTTCAGAATTCCCGGAATGGGACAGACCACGCACCGCTATTTCAGAGATAAACTTGCGATGAGACAAAAGGCAAAAAATTCAGGGATCAATGTTCCCGAGTTCACTGCTGTTTTCAATGATGCTGAAGTCGCTGAATTTGCTAAGAATGTTCCTGCCCCATGGGTTTTAAAACCAAGATCTGAAGCTTCAGCAAGTGGAATAAAAAAATTGAAATCTCAAGAAGAACTCTGGCAGGCTCTCGAAAATTTAGGCGACGAGAGGCATCTTTTCCTTTTGGAGAGCTTTAAGCCTGGTGATGTTTATCACGTAGACAGCCTTACCTTCAATGCCAAAACTATTTTTACATCATCATCCAAATATCTGGCCCCACCAATGCAGGTTTCGCATGAAGGCGGAGTCTTCAGAACGCGTACTTTAGGACGTTCTACTGCAGAGTTTAAAGCTCTGGAGAAAGCCAATGTACAGGTTCTTTCCAATTTCGGACTTCAAAACGGGGCAACGCATACAGAATTTATCCGTGGAAAAGAGGATGGAAAGTGGTATTTTCTTGAAACCTCATCACGTGTTGGCGGAGCACACATTCCTGATCTTGTGGAAGCATCCAGCGGAATCAATATCTGGAGAGAATGGGCAAAGATTGAAGATGCACTTTTGAAAGGTTTAGATTATTCCATTTCAAAACCTACAGGATATTACGCCGGCCTCATCATCGCATTAATCAAAGAAAAACATCCGGATTACAAATATTTCGAGTCGGAAGAAACCGTGAAATTTTTACCAATAGATTATCACATCGGTATTGTTTACAAGTCTTCAAAATCTGATCTTGTACAGACGAGGCTGGACGAAACGGCAGTGAAGATTCACGAAGATATGCTGAGTATTATTCCGCCAAAAGACAAACCGACTTCTTAGATTTTATTTAATTTTCAAACATTAAAACTTATGCCGCAAATCACGCATACAGATTACTATTCACATATATTAGGAACAAGCCTTAAATTAGAAATTACAGGACATTTTGGTTACCCAATCATTATGTTTCCCACATCACAGGGGCAATACACTCAAAACCATGATTTCCATCTTAACGGAAGTATTAACTGGTTTATAGAACAGGGAAAAGTAAAACTTTATAACATCCAGACCATTGACGGGTGGAGTTTTTATGACAACAATATTTCGCCACGCCAGAGAATCAAAAATTACGAATTGTATGTACAGTTTCTTTTAAAAGAATTTGTGCCTTATGTTCAGAAAATTCATCAAACGCATCGTGTAGCCGTTGCCGGAGCAAGTTTTGGAGGTTATCACGCCGCTAATTTTGCATTCAGATTTCCGGATCTGGTTTCGCATCTTTTCTGTCTGTCAGGAGCTTTCAGCATCAGAAACTTTATGGACGGATACAGTGATGATTTGGTATTCTACAACTGTCCTAGAGAATTTGTCCGCACAGATGAAGCTTGGAAATACAAACACATGCACATTGTCTTAAGCACTTCAGATGAAGACATTTGCAAAGACAAAAACATAGAAATGGCAGAAATATTAAGTTCAAAAGGCATCGATTTCTGGTATGATGAAAGAAAATGGATCAATCACGACTGGCCGCTTTGGCGAATGGTTTTCCCTACATTTATAGGGCGTTTCTTCTCTTAAAATTTAATTTAAATCTAAACAATAAACACTCATTAAAACTATTATTATGGCAAAAAAAGTAGGAATTCTTTTCGGTATGGAAGACACATTTCCGTGGGCATTCATCGATAAGGTAAACGAATTGGGAAAAGGAGACATCGTTGCAGAACCCGTAATGATCGATAAGCTTGAGCAGGGCGTCGATTACGGATACGCTGTTATCATCGACAGAATTTCTCAGGATGTTCCTTTCTACAGAGCTTATCTGAAAAACGCAGCTCTAAACGGAACGTATGTAATGAACAATCCTTTCTGGTGGAGCGCTGACGAAAAGTTTTTCAACAATGCACTGATGTCAAAATTGGGTATTCCGCTTCCTAAAACGGTTTTGCTTCCTTCTCATGAAAGACCGAGCAACACTTCTGAAACTTCATTCAGAAACCTGAAATTTCCTCATGACTGGGATTATATTTTTGATTACGTAGGATTTCCTGCCTACATGAAACCTCACGACGGTGGCGGATGGAAAAGCGTGTACAGAGTTGAAAGTCCGGAAGATCTTTGGGATAAATTATCAGAAACTGAGCAACTGGTGATGATGGTACAGGAAGAAATTGTATTTGACGATTACTACAGAGTATACTGTCTTGGTAAAAAGCACGTACACATCATGCCTTACGAGCCAAGAAATGAGCATCATTTAAGATATGCAACCACTCATCAGACTTCAGGGGCAAAACTTAAAAAGCTTTTGAAAACGATTCACGATTACACTATTAAAATGAATGAAGCTTTAGGTTACGATTTCAACACTGTAGAATTTGCAGTGAGAGACGGAATTCCTTATGCTATTGATTTCTGTAACCCTGCACCGGATGCTGACAAAAATTCAGTTGGAGAAGAAAACTTCAAATGGATTGTGGAGAATGCAGCAAAATTTGCGATTGAAAAAGCCAAAGAATATGTTCCCGGAAAAGCAAATATTTCATGGGGAACTTTTGTGAAGGACTCTGCGAAATAACTAACCTGAAAAAACACAAAGTATGCACACATTCACCATAGGAATTGAAGAGGAATATCAAATCATAGACGTAGAAAGCAGAGATCTTATTTCTCACGTATCCAAAATTATTGAGGGCGGCAAGGCAGTTTTAAGTGAAAATTTAAAACATGAAATGCACGAATCCATGATTGAAATGGAGACAGGAATCTGCCAGAATATACAGCAGGCAAGAGAAGAGCTCACGAACCTCCGTAAACACCTTATTGCAACAGCCCACGAGCAGGGACTCCGTGTCTCGGGAGGAGGAACACATCCTTTTTCAAACTGGGAGCATAACACCATTACCAATGGCGAGCGTTACAATAAGATCGTTGACGATATGGGCGACGTGGCAAGAGGAAACCTCATCTTTGGTCTGCACGTACACATCGGAATTCCCAACCGTGAGGAGGGCGTAAGAATACAGAATGTAATGCGTTATTTTCTGCCCCACGTTTATGCTTTATCCACCAATTCACCTTTCTGGATTGGGAGAAATACCGGATTTAAATCTTACAGACAGGAAATTTTTGTAAAGTTTCCGAGAACGGGAATTCCAAGTTATTTTAATTCACTTTCTGAATTTGACAGCTACGTTGATCTTCTGGTAAAAACCGGAACGATTGACAATGCCAAAAAAATATGGTGGGATCTCCGTGTGCATCCTTTTTACCCGACTATTGAGTTCAGAATTTGCGATATGCCGATGAGAATAGACGAGACCGTCTGTCTTGCGGCAATTATGCAGTGTCTCGTGGCAAAAATCTATAAACTTCATCAGCAGAATTTAAGTTTCAGAAGCTACAGAAGATTACTTTTAAATGAAAACAAATGGCGTGCTTCCAAAGACGGAATTGATGCCCATCTAATTGACTTCGGAAAGGAAGAATCTGTTCCATACCGTGATCTTTTGAAAGAACTTCTGGAGTTTATTGACGATGTTGTGGATGAATTAGGTTGCCGAAAAGAAGTAGAATATGCATGGCAGATTATTGAAAACGGAACCGGTGCAGACCGCCAGCTGAAAGTACTTCAGGAAACCGGAGATTTGAAGAAAGTAGTTGATTACATGATATCTGAAACAGAATTTGGTATTACCCACAGCGAGGCTGCTTTATAAAAATTTTATAACTTTGTTCAAATTATGAAGTTATGAAAGAGATAAGAATTGCGCTGCTGGATATGAATAACAACAAGAAAAATCAGGGTTTTAAGAACATCCGTGAGATTTCTGAAAGTTTTAAAGCAAATTCTGAAGAACAAATAAGCATTACCACTTTTGATATAAGACATCTGAACGAGATGCCTAAACTGGAAGATTTCGATATTTTCATTTCCTCCGGAGGTCCCGGTAATCCGCACAGAGAAGGTCATGAATGGGAAGAAAAATTCGCCAATCTTTTAGATGGGGTTTTTAATCACAATCAAAATTCAGCAGATAAAAAATATATGTTTTTAATCTGTCATTCGTTTCAGATTGCGAGCATTCATTGGGAACTTGGGAATATTTGTGAGAGAAAATCATACTCGTTTGGTGTAATGCCAGTTCACAAATCTGAGGAAGGAGAGCATGATTTTTTACTTAAAAATCTACCGGATCCTTTCTATGCAGTGGATTCCAGAGCATACCAATTTATAGAACCTAATCAGCAAAGATTTGATGAGTTGGGAATGAAAATCATGGCGCTGGAAAAGTTCCGTCCGCACATCAATCTGGAAAGAGCTGTAATGGCAATTCGCTTTTCAGAGGAGATTTTCGGGACACAGTTTCATCCTGAAGCCAATCCTGAAGGAATGCTTGAAAATCTGAAAGATGAAGAGAACAAACTGGCGATGATTGAAAATTACGGCATCGAAAAATATCTTGAAACGCTGGACAGAATGGACGATGAGGATAAAATAAAACTGACTCAGGCACAGATTCTGCCAAGGTTTCTGGAAGATGCAAAACAAAAAATTCTACAGCCGGAAACTGTTTAGAAATACAGCATGAATCGGGCAAAACGCCCGATTTTTTAATTTTAAAAAAAATCAGGGATGATTCCAAAATACAGACAAAAATTTAATTCAGAATTCTCTGAGGAGAAGTATTTAAAAATAAATTCCATCTTAGCAGAAAAAAGCGGAATTAAAACAGGATTTAAACTTTCTGAAAGTCCGATTTTTCTGACTGCAGATTTCAAAACAAAACTTACAGACGCCAGCGAAAGTATTTTAGACCAAATTATCGCCATGTCTCCGGAAGCTCTACAGAAAGCCATTCCTGAAAACTGTAAAGTTCCGAATGATACTTTAAAACCTCATTTTTTCACCATCGATTTCGGAATCTGTAAAAATTCAGATGGTGAAGTTGAACCTCAGCTGATTGAGCTTCAGGCATTTCCATCTCTGTATGCTTTTCAAAAGGTGTATGAGGAAGCATTCTGTGAAGTCTACCCTTTTCTCAATGATCTGAAAAGTAAGATGAGCGATGAAGAATTTTTGTCGCAGATGAAAAACCTGATTGTAGGAAACGAAAATCCTGAAAATGTAATTTTACTCGAAATTTATCCCGAAAGACAGAAAACAGAAGTTGATTTTAGGCTGACAGAAAATTTTCTGGGAATAAAAACAGTTTGTCTAACCAAAATTAAAAAAGAAGGCAAAAAACTTTTTTATGATAACGACGGTCAGTTGACAGAAATCAAAAGAATTTACAACCGCGTCATTTTTGACGAACTCGACAGAATTCCGGATCTGAAAACTGAATTTGATTTCAGAGAAGAGGTTGATGTAACCTGGGTGACGCATCCCAACTGGTTTTTTAAGATTTCAAAATATCTTTTGCCTTTATTAAAGCATAAATTTGTTCCGAAGAGTTATTTTTTAAATGAATTTCCTGAGGATGAAAATCTGAATGATTTTGTTTTGAAACCACTTTTCTCCTTTGCAGGAAGCGGTGTCAATCTTTATCCAACAACGGAAATTACAGATAAAATCGAAGATAAGGAAAACTATATTTTACAGAGAAAAGTAGAATACGCTCCGGTTTTTGAAGATATCAACGGAGATTTTTCACGTGCTGAAATCCGGCTTTTGTATGTTTGGCAGGAAGATGATGAGCGTCCGGTTTTGGTTCAGTACCTTGTAAGAATGACCAAAGCAGAAATGGTGAATGTAGATTTCAATAAAAAAGACGCCATCTGGATTGGCAGTTCACATGCGTTTTTTGGCGAGGAATAAATAAAAATCGGGTGAACCACTGGCTCACCCGATTTTTTTATAAACTTTAATCTAAATTAAAGTCCTTTATTTTCTTCAAGCAATTCTCTCGCCTGATATTCCTGTACAAGATCAATTGCATTAGAAATAACGTCGCTCAAAGCTGTGATGAATGTGCCGTCTTCAGCCATTCCCATCGCATGTTTCAAAGCCTCAATTTCTTTTGGAATCGTTTCATAACTCACATCTCTGCCCGATTCCTGCATTCCTTCAATGATTAAATTGTTGATTTCCTCTTCAGTTCGGCCACGCAGATGTTTTTCGTTGCGGATGATGATGTGGTCAAACATTCTGCCGGCAATTTTTCCGCAAAGCTTGATATCTGCATCTCTCCTGTCGCCAACTCCTGAAATAATTCCTATTTTCTTGGTAGCTTCGACATTTTTAAGGTAATCTTCAATCGCCTCGTAACCCGCCGGGTTGTGTGCAAAATCGATTAAGACCTTAAAGTTTTTAAAATTAAATACATTCAGTCTTCCCGGAGTAAGCTGAGCACTTGGAATAAAAGTTCTGAGGGAATTGGAAATATCTTCAATCGCAAATCCGTAGAGATAGCACGCCAAACTCGCAGCAAGTACGTTTTCAATCATAAATTTAGCTTTACCTTCCATCGTAATCGGGAAATCTTTAGCTTTACCAATCCTGATTTTCCAGTCGCCTTTTTTGATGGTAACGAAGCCTTCTTCATAAACGCAGGTCGTTTTTCCTTCCTTCGCATATTTTTTAATGAACGGATTGTTTTCGTCCATACTGAAAAGTGCAATATTGCTGTCGAGATCGTTGATGATTCTCATAGAATATTCGTCGTCGGCATTCATGACGCTCCAACCGTTCTTCTTTACACTGTCGAGAATCACGCGTTTTACTTTCGTAAGATCTTTAAGATTATGAATATCGTTGATGCCTAAATGATCTTCCTTAATGTTGGTTAAAACCCCAATATCACAGTTGGAAAAACCTAAACCTGATCTTAAAATTCCGCCTCTGGCAGTTTCAAGAACAGCAAATTCTACCGTTGGATCTTTTAAGATAAATTCTGCGGAAATCGGACCTGTAGTATCGCCTTTCGTCAGCATCGTATTTTGAATGTAAATACCGTCCGATGTGGTAAATCCTACTCTGTAACCGTTATTTTTTACAATATGAGAAATCAATCTGGTGGTTGTAGTTTTCCCGTTGGTTCCTGTTACGGCAATAATTGGAATGGTAAATGGTTTTCCTGGAGGATAAAGCATATCAACCACTGGCGCAGCAACGTTTCTCGGCAAACCTTCGCTCGGTGCAAGGTGCATTCTGAAGCCCGGAGCAGCGTTTACTTCAATGATAGCAGCACCACTTTCCTTCAAAGGTTGGGTAAGGTTTTCAGCCATAATATCAATTCCGCAAACATCAAGACCTATGATTTTCGAAATTCTTTCAGCCATGGTTATATTTTCCGGATGCACCATATCGGTAACATCAATAGAGGTTCCGCCGGTTGAAAGATTGGCAGTTGATTTAAGGTAAACCACTTCACCTTTTTGAGGAACTGTATCTAAAGTATAATTGAGTTTATCTAAAAGCTCGGTCGTATCTTTGTCCACTGTGATTTCAGTCAGTACATTTTCGTGACCGTAGCCTCTTCTCGGATCCTCATTTTCCTTATCAATCAGTTGCTGAAGATTTAATTCTCCGTCACCAATCACGTGAGCGGGAACTCTTCTTGCCGCAGCAATCATTTTGTTGTTGATTACCAAAACTCTGAAATCATATCCGGTAATATATTTTTCAACAATTACTTTTTTTGAATAGGTCTGGGCGTGTTCCAAACCGATTTTGGCAGCTTCCCAATCATTGACATTAATTGAAGAGCCTTTACCGTGATTTCCATCCAAAGGTTTGATTACGATAGGATAACCGATTTTTCTTACCACCTCATCCAATCCTTCTTCATCAACGATCAGTTCGCCGATCGGCACCGGAATTGCGGCGTCGTGAAGCATTCTCTTGGTCAGATCTTTATTACAGGCAATGTCTACACCAATACAGCTTGTATTTCCGGTAATCGTTGCCTGAAACCGCTGCTGATTTACACCATATCCTAACTGAACCAAAGAATTTGTACCCAATCTGATCCATGGAATTTTTCTTGAAACCGCTTCTTCTACAATACTTCCTGTGGAAGGACCTAGACGTACCTTTTCACGGATTTCCTTCAGTTTCTGAATGCATCCTGCAATATCATACTCTCTTCCTTCAACGAGTGCTTCCACGATTTTTACAGACTCTTCTGCTGCAAAAATTCCTGCGTTCTCTTCGAGATAATTAAAAACTACATTGTAAACTCCGGGCGTTCTGGTTTCTCTGGTTCTTCCAAAACCAACATCCATACCTGCTAAAGTCTGAATTTCGAGTGCGATATGTTCGATAACATGACCCAACCAGGTTCCTTCCTGTACTCTGTGAAAAAAACCGCCTTCTACGCCTTCAGAACACCGGTGAGATAAAAGTGAAGGCAGCAATTTCTCGATACGCTCTCTGAATCCATCAATCTTATTGGTAGGATAATTTTCCATTTCCTGAAGATCCAATCTCATCTGGATAAGCTTTTTTCTTCTTATGCTCCAAATGTTTGGACCTCTTAGCGCCTGTATTTTTTCAATGTTCATATAATGATGTAGAATTAATTGTCAATTTTTCGTTTTACACTCAAAGATAATGCAAAACATTAAAAGAATGCAAAATCAAATTAAATATTTCTTAATGTCTTTTTAAAATCGGTGAGCAATCTCCAATGGAAATCAATTCGTTAAATGTAGGTTTACATTTTATTAACCCACCAAATTTTTTTAATTTTGCAAACTATGAAACCTGTGGGAAAACTAATTATTATCGGAGGAGCTGTAAATAAAGGCAGTTTCGCAGAAACGGAGTACGACCAGAATGTTGAAAAAAACCTTAATTTTTTTGAAAGAGGAATTTTAAGAAAAATCATTACAGAATCCAAACACAAGGAAAATTCTGTGATCGAAGTCATTACGACCGCTTCACAGATTCCAAAAATCGTAGGTGCAGAGTACAAAAAAGCGTTCGAATATCTCGGTGCAAAAAATGTAAATATTTTAGACATTCACAACCGTGAAGAAGCAAACTCGGATGCATTGGTAGCCAGAGCAAACGCTGCCGACGTGGTAATGTTTACAGGTGGAGATCAGCTTAGACTGACTTCAATTCTTGGCGGAACAAGATTTCATGATACTATTTTACTGAAATATCAGGAGCAGGATTTTATCTATTCCGGAACTTCGGCAGGTGCTGCGGCGGCTTCTGAAAACATGATTTATCAGGGAAGCAGTTCTGAAGCTTTGCTGAAAGGTGAAATTAAAACAACCCAAGGCTTAGGCTTAATCGACAATGTGATTGTTGACACCCATTTTGTTCAGAGAGGCAGAATCGGACGGCTTTTTCAGGCCGTAGTCAACAATCCGAGAACTTTGGGGATCGGTTTGGGTGAAGACACTGGACTTTTTATTCACAACGACGTGATGACAGCTGTGGGATCCGGACTTGTAATTTTAGTAGACGGCCGATTTATAAAAGATACCAATTTAACTAATATCAACCTAGGAGAACCTATTTCAATCGAAAATCTGACGGTTCATGTGATGTCGATGAATGACCACTATAATCTTACGACAAAGGAAATGACGATTGAGAATTCTCAGTTTAATCCTATTCCGCAAACGTAATTTATGAGCAATAGGTAATGAGCAATGGGTAGTCAGCAATAATCTGTGATTATTAATATACTTATTAACTCTGCTATTTATTCGGCGAATCGCTCGCAGCCCGGCCTGAGTGGAGCTCTTTTTGTTATTGCGTTTCTGTAAAAGTTCAATTCAGAAACCCAACCGAACGCAATAACAAAAAAGCGGGAACGGAGGACGGAAACAGCTGCCCAAATAAAAAATCTCAGACTAAAATCCAAAAAATTTATATATTGTTATGAAAATCATCATTCACGGAGGTTTTTTCTCTGAAAGCGACCAAAGTAACGAAGTAAAAGCTGCAAAACAGAATTCCTTAAAAAGCATTGCTGAAAAGGCTTATCAATATTTACTTAAAAATTCGGCGGTGGACACTGTGGCTTACGCAGTTTCTCTTCTCGAAGATGACGAACTTTTTAACGCCGGAATTGGCTCTCAAATTCAGAGTGACGGAATCATCAGAATGAGTGCTGCCCTGATGGATGGCGAAACGCAGAAAATGAGCGGTGTCATCAATATTCAGGATGTAAAAAACCCGATTTTCGTTGCGAAAGAACTGATGAAAGAAGACGACAGAGTTTTAGGCGGAAGTGGTGCGAAAAACTATGCGAATGAACATGGATTTGATGATTTTTCCACTGAAATTCCACAAAGAAGAAAGGAATACGAAGCTAAACTTGCAAACGGCGGAAAAGGAACTGTAGGCTGCGTTGCCATAGACAAAAATGGAAAACTGGCTGTGGCCACTTCAACCGGAGGAAAAGGCTTTGAAATCCCTGGAAGAATTTCAGATTCTGCCACTGTTGCCGGAAATTATGCCAATGAATTTTGCGCTGTCAGCTGTACCGGAGTGGGCGAAGATATTGTAAGCAATGCCACTTCCGCGAAGATTGTGACAAGAGTTACAGACGGGATGACATTGCAGGAAGCGTTCAATAAAACCTTTACTGAACTGAAAACAATTGACGGTTTCGCCGGAGCCATTGCAATTGATAGAGACGGAAATATTTTTCATCAGGATTCTTATCCTAAAATGGTTTTTGCGAGTTTTGATGGAGAAAGTTTTGAGGTTTTTGAATAGTCTGTACCACAACTTTTTTTTGATTGTCTGCAATTTTTAATAATTTAAGACAAAGAGAATAAAAAATCTGCGTTTTAAAATCTGTGCAAATCTGCGGGAAATATAGCTGCCGGCAATCCGATGCGCTTCAACATAATAAAATCATAGAAAAATTTTAACAAAACTTTAATTGTCTTAAAAATTCTTTGGCATAGATTTTACATATTTCATCATATCAATTAATTACAAATTAAAAAATAGAAATTATGGGAAATAAGACAAAAGGATTATTGGCATTGGTAGGTTTAGGTGCATTGGCATATTGGAGATACAATAAAGCAACACCTGAAGAAAAACAGGCAGTAAAAGATAAGATCAACAACGCCAAAGATAATATCAACAAATGGGGAAATGATCTGAAGGATAAAGCAAATGATCTTAAAGAAAAAGCAAACGATGTTGCATCGCAGGCTCAGGGTAAATTTGACGAAGCAAAGTCAACAGTTGAGCAGAAAGTAACTCAAAACTAGTAATTAGTTAACATTCATATATACGGGAGAAAAGGTAAGTTTTTAACAGCTTACCTTTTCTTTGCTTTTATGGCATAGACTAACGGAATTTTATTCCCAAACTTTGTGATCCGCCACTTCCCTTTTTCAAATTCTTCCACGTGTCTGAAACACGCGTACGGCGACCAGTCAAATTCCCTGAAATTTTCCAGGATTAAATCTTTATCCATCAAATTTTGTAGCACATCAGACAAAGGATGATTCCATGAAACATAATCCTGAACGATGTTGGCGGACTGATCGGCGTATGTTCCCTCCGAAGTTTCAACAATCGGTTTTTCATTAAAATAATTGTAGGCAACACCTTCAAAATCATCATCGTACATCCATACCACCGGATGAAATTCTGCCATAATAAAATAGCCATCTGGTTTCACAAAATGGCTGACAACATTTGCCCACCGTTCCAGATCCGGCAGCCAGCCAATGGTTCCGTAACTTGTAAAAACGATGTCGAATTTTTCATTTAAAACATTGGGTAAATTGTAAATGTCGGTACAGATAAACTTTGTATCAGTTATGCATTTTCCAGCCAATTCTCTCGCGGCATCAATCGCTTTATCCGATAAATCAATTCCGGTAACTTTTGCACCCATTCTGGAAAGTGAAATAGAATCCTGCCCGAAATGACACTGCAAATGCAGAATACTTTTTCCTTTTACATCTCCCAGCAAATCCAATTCGATTGAATTAAGGGAATTTCTTCCTTTTAAAAACTCATCCACGAAATAAAAATCTGATCCTAAATGCGGCTCTACCCTTGCATTCCAGGAATTTTTGTTGATGTCTAAATAGTTGTCCATCGTTTATATTTTCTGTAAATATAATTTTTTTGAGGAATTTGTGTGATTTGCTGAACGAAAAATTTCGAATTTATTAAAGTAAGTTTATCGAAATATTAATTTCAGGAATAATTAAATAATTCTTTCGCATTTTTCCCTCTCATTTGATAAAAAAAATTATATTTATAAATATTTAATTTTCAAAAATATCTGATGAAATTAAATTTAAAAATGATACTTAATACTTACAGATAAATATGATTAATTTACAGAAAGGTCAGAAAATTGACATTGGACTCAGCAAAATGACAATCGGTTTAGGATGGGATCCGAGTGAAGGAACAGCCCATGATTTCGATCTGGATGCTTCAGCTTTTATGATTGATGAGAGAAGACAGATCCCGAGCGAACCGTTTTTTATTTTTTATGGAAATACAGATTCCCCAGACGGCGCTTTGAGACACACCGGCGACGACCCTACCGGCGGGAACAGTGCAGACGGCGATGATGAAAGCATCGAAGTTGATTTATCTAAAGTGGACCCCAGAATTAATGAAATTCTAATCGTTGTAACCATTCATGATGCCATCGATCGAAAACAGAATTACGGACAGGTAAGAAATTCATACATCAGAATCGTAGATGACAGCAACGGTCAGGAAGTGGCAAAATATGAGTTGGGAGAAGATTTCTCTATTGAAACAGCTGTGGAATTCGGAAGACTTTACAAAAGAAACGATCAGTGGAAATTTGAGGCATCTGGAATCGGATATCGTGAAGATTTAGCGTTTTTCCTTTCAAAATATTACAGCGGACAAATTATCAAATAATAAATATGGCAATCAATTTACAAAAAGGTCAGACGATCGATTTAAGAAAAAATGACCGTGGAGAAAGTGTTTACGATTTATCACAGGTAACCATTGGTTTGGGATGGGACGTCCGTCAGAAACAAAGTGGTTTTTTCGGAAAAATATTTGGCGGGAAAGAGGAAGAATATGATCTGGATGCTGTAGCTTTTCTTCTCGACAGTAACGGAAAAGTGGCTGACCTCGGGAGAACAGCAGCTGTTGGCGGAAGAAATGTTGCTTTGTACGGCGGTGATGTTATTTATTTCAACTCCATGAGACATCCAAGCGGAAACATTTGGCTGACAGGAGATAACAGAACAGGTGCAGGAGACGGTGATGACGAACAGATCATTGTACAGCTGGATAAACTGGATCAGAAATATCAGAAAATACTATTTGTAGTTACTATTTATCAGGGAAGACAGAACAACCAGCACTTCGGGATGGTAGATAATGCCTTCATTAGAGCTGTCGACGCCCGTGGAAAAGAAATTACAAAATACAGTCTTTCCGGCGACGCATCAATGAACGGAATGTGTTCCATGGTTTTTGCTGAAGCTTATAGACATAACGGCGACTGGAAATTCCGAGCTCTTGGTGAGCCTGGACAAACCGATAATTTCGTAGATATATTAGCAAAATACGCCTACAAATAATCTATAATGAGAAGATTACCCGTTTATTTATTACTAGACACTTCAGGTTCAATGACCGGCGAACCGATTGAAGCTGTAAAAAATGGAGTTCAGATGATGCTGCATTCGCTACGTCAGAATCCTCAGGCTATTGAAACTGCCTATGTAAGCATCATTACATTTGACAGCGAGGCTAAACAAATTGTACCTCTTACCGATTTGGCTTCATTCCAAATGGTGGACATCAAAGCTTCCGGTACCACTTCAATGGGTGCAGCTTTAGGATTATTAGCCGACAAATTAAGCACTGAAATTACCAGAACCACCCTCGAACAAAAAGGTGACTGGAAACCGATGACTTTCATCATGACCGACGGTATACCAACAGACGACTGGCAAAGTGGATTTTCTAAATTGAAAGCTGTAAACAAAGGTTTAATCGTAGGTTGCGCCGTCGGGAGCGGTGCTGATGATAAAATTGTGAAACAAATTACCGAGTCTGTGATCAGACTGGACAATGCGGATTCTGCAAGTATCAGCAAATTTTTCCAATGGGTAACAGATTCTATTTCTACAACTTCTACCAAAGTGGAAGAATCCGGAAAAGAAGTAACAGGATTAGATCAGCTTCCTCCTCCACCGTCTGAGTTGGTAATCGTTGCATAATTATGAACAGACGATTATTAGCCTATTTTTTACTGGACACTTCCGGATCGATGAGAGGTGAGCCCATCGCTGCCTTGAACAACGGTTTCAATGGTTTGGTAAGCATGCTCAGATCAGATCCGCAGGCTATGGATTCTTTGCACATCAGCGTGATTACGTATGACCGGGAGGTGACCAATCTGATTCCGCTTGTTGATCTGGCAAGTTTTCATCCTGTAGAAATTACCTGTCCGGAAAGCGGGCCTACCCACACTGGACAGGCTTTGGAAATGGTATATCACCTGGTGAAAAAAGAAGTTATAAAAGGATCAGCTGACCGAAAGGGCGACTGGAAACCTCTGCTTTTTATTTTTACAGATGGTAAACCTTCAGATTTGCAGAAATACAAAGAGATGACTCCTTTAATCAAAAGTTTAGATTTTGGAGTTATCGTAGGCTGTGCCGCAGGTCCGAAAGCGGAAGTCAGTTTTCTTCAGGAACTTACGGACAACGTTGTGAAGCTTGATACCACAGATTCCAGCACGCTAACAAACTTTTTCCAATGGGTAAGTTCGTCCATCGAAATGGGAAGCAAAACGCAGGGAACCGGAGAAAGCATGACTTTGCCACCACCACCAAGTGAATTGAATATTATAGTTTAAAGACCAAATTATGAGAAGACTACCAATTTATTTCCTCATCGATGTATCAGAATCGATGGTGGGAGAACCTATTGAGCAAGTTCAGGAAGGAATTGCATCCATCATCAAAGAATTAAAAACAGATCCTTATGCACTGGAAACCGTTTGGGTTTCGATCATTGGTTTTGCAGGAAAAAGCAAAATCATCACCCCTTTGCAGGACGTCATCACATTTTATCCTCCAAAAATACCTATCGGAAGCGGAACTTCTCTTTCAAAAGGGCTGGAAGAACTGATGAATTCCATCGACAGAGACGTTGTAAAAACCACTTACGAACGAAAAGGAGACTGGAAACCTGTCATATTCTTATTCACCGACGGAATTCCAACTGATGATACTTCAAGAGCGATTGAGAAATGGAATACCGATTACCGTACGAAATCAAATTTAATTATCGTTTCGATTGGCGATAATACGAATGTAAATCTGCTAGGTAAATTATCTGAACAGGTTTTGATGTTTAACAATACAGACAGCAATTCCTATAAAGAATTTTTCAAATGGGTGACTGCATCAATCAGAGCTACAAGCGAAAATATCAACAACAATAATGGGGATGGAATTAATTTAAGCAAATCCAATCCTGAGATTATTGAGAAGATTGATTTGAGTAAAAACTATTCTGTACCCGACAATAATTTTGTTGTTTTGAATGGAAAATGTTCCACGAATGACAGACTTTATTTATTAAAATTTAAAAAATCACTTCAGGAATCACGCGTTCCAGGCTTTGATACTCGTTTTTATAAAATTGAAGGCGCTTACAAAATTGATGAAAATTCTTACAGAGAATATTCGGAAGGAGGTTCCAGCACCAACAAAATTTCAAGTGAGGAAATCTATGGAAATCCGAGTTGCCCGTCTTGTGGAAACAGTTTTGCACTGGCAACCTGTATTTGTGGAGGTATTCACTGCATCGAAGGTGACGGCGTTGCAAAATGCCCATGGTGCGGAAATGCAGGTCAATATGGAGCTGCAAAAGGTGGGTTTGACATCAACAGAACTTTAGGTTAATATGAAAAGTTTATTGCAGGACGTCTTAAAAGAAAATCAAATTGACAGCAACAAAATAGTGGACATCACTGTTGAAAAGCTTACCGATAATGCCAAAATATACGAATTATCGAAAACCATCAAAGACCTGAAGTCACAAATATTACAAATTTTCACGATGCACAGAGACAGAGAAGAATTCAGGGAAAGTTATATCACGATTCCAAATGCCAATGTAAAAAAGGAATATAATTTCACATTTGACCTTTCAAAATATCCCTCCATTATCATTAAGGAAATCAAAAATCTGGACGCTGTGGGATTGCAGTTTGATGCCGAAAACATTTCTATTCACGGTATTCCAACACAGGCAAATACAACTCAAATTGAAATTGTTTTCTTTAATAAAAATGATGAAAATTTACAGGAAGATATTAAAATAATTCCCTTTATTGTAAACGCCGATCCAAAGGATTTATGGCTTAACAAACCCAGCCCTAAAGACAGCAGATTTCCGAAAGAAGATAATGTTACTTTTAAGTCGGAATTTTTAGATAAAAAAATTGTTATCGCTTCTAAAAGAGGTAGGTCACATGCTCATGAAGGTACTTTCCGCGATGATGATTTTTTAATGAAAAACTTACCAGATGATTGGGCAATTGTAGCTGTAGCAGATGGCGCAGGTTCGGCAAGATTTGCGCGTGCAGGATCTCAGTTTGCAACAGAATTTATTGTTAAAACTTTTGACGATGAATCTCTTTTAAATAAATTATCAGATGCTGTCACTGTTTATTTTTCCAAAGAAACCAAGGAAAATTTAAATGAAGAAACTGAAATAATCGACGAAGACTCAAATAATTCTGAAAATTCTTTAAGTTCAAATCCTGCAGGCGATGAAAAAATAAAAAGCAAAAGTCTTATCATCAATTCTCTTTATCACAATGTAAAAAATCTTCACAGCGGGCTTTCTCAACTGGCAACTGAAGAAAATGCATCATTAAAAGATTTTCATACAACGTTGATTTTCACTTTGGTGAAAAAATTTGATTTTGGATATGTTGTTTTAAGTTTTGGTGTTGGAGACTGCCCTATCAATGTTTTGGACAAAGAAAATTCCAGTGTAAAACTTCTGAATTTTCTGGATGTTGGCGAAAGCAGTGGCGCAACGCGTTTCATTACAATGCCGGAAATTTTCGGTAAAACTGATATGGTTAACCGCTTTAAAATCAACTGTTTTAAAGATTTTTCTAAACTTTTATTAATGACAGACGGCATTTACGATCCAAAATTTGTTGTAGAAAGCAAACTGGAAAATCTGGAAACCTGGAAGAATTTTTTACGAGATTTAAATGGTGAAAATGAGGACGAGACCAAAGTTGATTTCGTGGATGATTCAGATATTGAAAACCAGCTGTCAGCCTGGATGGATTTTTGGAGTAAAGGCAATCACGACGACAGGACTTTAGCCGTAATTTATTAAAAGTATGAGTGTAGTAAAGGTAAAATCAATCATAGATTCCTCAAAAACATATGAATATGTTGACGATGGAAATCCGAAAAAAGGCGGTGTAAAAGATGTTTATTTTTCACCAGACAGAAAATATGTGGTGGCATTTTTCAGAGATCCGCTGGACTTTAATCAGAAAGACAGAATCAAAAGAATCGTATCTCTATACCTCGAAAATATAAAGAAAGGCAACAGTGCAGATTATTTTTTAGATGAAATTTTCAGGTGGCCTTACGATGCGGTTGAGCTCAATGGCAAAACCGGCGTGATTGTACCTATTTACAATGCAAAATTTTTCTTTAAAAAAGGATACAAATCCAACGAACTGATAAAAGGTGGCGAAAAAGTTGGGAAATGGTTTACCACACCATCTTTCCGAGACAGTCAATATCCTTTATCGTTAGATAAAACCGAACTTGGGGATTGGCTCAGTTATTTTCAGATTGCCATTAATATTTCCAGGGGTGTGAAAAAAATGCACCAGATGGGTTTGGCTCATTCTGATTTATCCTACAACAATGTTCTGGTAGATCCGGTGACAAAATCTGCTGCAATTATCGACATCGACGGCTTGGTTGTTCCCGGTTTATTTCCTCCTGAAGTGATTGGTACAGCCGATTTTATCGCTCCTGAAGTTTTAAAAACAAAACATCTAAAATTACAGGATCCCGGCAGAATTTTGCCTAACCAAAAAACAGATTTACATGCTTTAGCCATTCTTATTTACATGTATTTGCTGAGAAGACATCCCCTTCGTGGCGGAAAAATCTGGGATTTGGAATCCGAAAAAGACGAAGTTTTGTCAATGGGTGAAAAAGCCTTGTTTGTGGAACATCCCACAGATCCAACCAACCGAGTGAAAGCAGATCATCTGAAAGTCTGGAATAAATTTTGGGGTGATCCGTCTAAAATTCCGTATACTGTAACCGGCCCGTACCTGAGTGAATTGTTTAAAAAAGCTTTTATAGACGGTCTGCACAATCCTATACTTCGCCCAATTGCCAATGAATGGGAAACGGCTCTGCTGAAAACAGTTGATTTAATTCAGCCCTGCAGCAACCCGAACTGTGATGAAAAATGGTATGTTTTCGACAATACTTCCAAACCAAAATGCCCTTTCTGCGGAACTCCTCACAAAGGAACTTTGCCTGTGATTGATCTGTACTATAAATTTAAAGACAATGTCTGGAAACCTGAAAATCACAGATTAATGGTGTATCATAATCAGTATCTTTTCAAATGGCATGTATCAAAAAAAGTGATGAGAAACGAAAGTCTGACTGCAATTGATAAAAAACCGGTTGGATATTTTATTTTTTACCAAAATAAATGGGTGCTTGTAAACCAAAATCTTCAGGCAATGAAGGATATCACTGAAGACAAATTAATTCCCGTGAACTCAATGGTAGAGCTAACTGACGGTAAGAAAATCATGCTTTCTGATGAGGAAGGTGGCCGGTTGATGTACATAACATTGACGAATAAATAAAAAAAAATTCAAAAAACAGCCAAAACTACGGCATCACGTAAAATAATTTAAAAAAGCCTTATTACCTTTGTCAGAGAAGATTCTGAGAATCTGAAAACACAATACATATAAATAAAAGCACAAGTGATGAAAAAATTCCGGTTCATTATGAGCCGGAATTTTAATTTTATACATCATGAAGAATATACTTTTAATTTCATTTGTTGCCATCCTGAATCTGAATGGAACTTCAGTAATAAAATCTGATGTTTACCTTTGCGACAGTCCTGGCGGAAAGAAATACCATTATAACAAGAGCTGCCGTGGATTATCCAACTGCAAACATGAGATTATTAAGGTGAGTCTCAAAAAAGCGCAGAATTTAGGGAAAACGCTTTGTGGATTTGAAGATTAATTTATCCTAAAAACTCCTCCAAAGAAACTGTTTTCTGTTCGCCAGCTTCCAGATTTTTAAAGGTAACCGTTCCATTCTTAATTTCTTCTTCGCCCAAAAAAACAAGATTCCTGATTCCTTTCTTTTCCGCGTAAGTAAATTGTTTGTTGATTTTTGCATTTTCAGGATAAAGCTCTGCCGAAATTCCTTTTTCTCTTAACTGAATGATTAATTTTAAAGCTTCGATGGTTTCTTCACCTCCAAAATTAGCGAAGAGATATTCTACGTTGGACGTAGCATCTTCAGGGAAAAGATTCAACTCTTCCATCACTAAATATATTCTGTCCAGACCAAAAGAAATTCCAATTCCTGGAATATTTTTCACGCCAAAAACTTCGGTTAGGTTATCATAGCGACCGCCACCACCGATAGAACCCATTTGTGCTTCATCAGCTTTCACTTCGAAAATTGCTCCGGTATAATAATCTAAACCACGGGCTAAGGTGATATCAAAAACCAAATTCTTAATGTCAATTCCTAAATTTAAAGACTGAGTAATGACAAATTCCAGTTCCTCTACACCTTTCAAACCGATTTCGTTTCCGACAAATTTTTCTTTTAACTGACGAAGATTTTCCAAAGCATCATTAGATTGTGTGAAAAGAAAATCCAGTTTATCAATCGATTCCTGAGAAATATTTCTCTCCAAAAGTTCTTTTACTACTCCATCTTTGCCGATTTTATCAAGCTTGTCGAGAGCGACAGTAAAGTCAATCAGTTTATCTGTAATTCCGGCGTATTCTGCCAAACCGGAAAGGATTTTTCTATTATTAATATGAATTGTAACGGAAACTTTTAATTCAGCAAAAGATTTTAGATACAATTGCACCAATTCAACTTCCTGCCAAAGACTTTCACTTCCGACAACATCCGCATCGCACTGATAAAACTCTCTGAATCTCCCTTTCTGAGGACGATCAGCTCTCCAAACCGGCTGAATCTGATAACGTTTGTACGGGAAAGTCAATTTCCCGTGATTCATGGCTACAAATCTTGCGAAAGGAACTGTTAAATCATAACGAAGAGCTTTGTCTGTAAGACTTTCGGCACTGAATGGCTTGTCTAAAGCTTTCTGAAAATCAGTCATCATCTGAGTTTTTTTCTCGTCTTTCGCTTCGTTGATGCTTGAATTTAAAATTTTAAAAATCAAACGGTCACCTTCTTCCCCATATTTCCCTGTTAAAGTAGACAGATTCTCAAAACTTGGCGTCTCCAAAGGCTGAAAACCAAAAAGTTCGAAATTTTTCTGTAATATATTGATGATGTATTTTCTTCTTGAAACTTCCAGTGAAGTAAAATCTCTCGTTCCTTTTGCTAAGCTTGGCTTCATATTTTATAAGTAATGAATAATGTGTAATGAGTAATTGCCTGCAAAAATAAGCAATTGAAAGGACTTTTAAATCAATAAAAAAGCCACAGAACGTTCCGTGGCTTCCTAACAATTTATTTTCATCATTTAATTTTCAGAATCATACGCTTTCCAGAATTTCTATAATTTCTTCTCCGTAATTTTCTATTTTATGTTTTCCGAAACCTTTGATATCAAGGAGTTCCTGTTTCTTTGAAGGCTTGTATTTGGCAACAGAAGTCAATTCTTTATTGGTTGCAATAAAATAAGTGGGCAGATTCTGTTCTCTGGCTTTTTCTGATCTCCACATCTTCAGAGCCTCAAAGATTTTGATTTCACTGTCTGTTAAGACATCATCTTCAGCAGAATATTTCTGGGATTTTGTTTCTTTCACAAAATTTGCGGTTTCCGGAAACCTTCTGTAGTACAGAATTACTGACCAGGACTGATCTTCTGTCACGAAAGCCGTTTCAAATTTCACTACTTCATTTTCGACAAGAAAATGATCTACTTTTTGCTGATCGCCCATGAGAAATTCTTCTGCAATTCTCACTTTAAAAACTTTAATATGCATGGCTGAAATATTTTAAATTTAACCCTGTCTGTTGCCTAAAAGCACCAGCTCATCCACTCTTATTTCTGTGATGAATCTTTTGTTTCCGTCTTTATCGTCATACGATTTGTACACTATTTTCCCTTCCACCGAAATCTCTTTTCCTTTCTGTACATATTTTTCCATAATATCAGCCAGCTTACCGTTGGCAACAAGATTGTGCCATTGCGTTTCTTCTACTTTCTCACCTTTTGCGTTGGTGTAGTAATCATTCGTTGCTAAAGATACCTTTGCGATTTTTCCTTTTTCGAAGTTTACGATTTCAACTTCTTTTCCTGTGTAACCGATCAATGTTACTCGATTTCTTAGTGACATAATTTTGTATTTTATTTTGGTTAACTTATTCAGATAAGAGAGCTTCACTTTGTTTCTCAAATCTCTGTTGCAAAGATTCATCATGTTTGGAAATTTATTCGGTATTAAACTGTTTAAATTCGTTTGTAGTCGTTTGAAAACGGATATAATATTGAAAATCAAAATATTATATAAATAAAATAATTTTTATAATCTTTGATTTATTGCGTAAATTTAGCCGTTATCAGAAAACATAAACCAATAATCCGCAAAAAATATGTGCGAAATAAGCAATCAACTCAAATTTTGTACTTGTCTCGACGAAAAGAGCATTGAAAACATTAACTTTCAGAAAAAGCTAGAAAAATTATATAAAAAACAACTTCCTAAATCCAAAGAACCTTTTAGTTGGATTCTCTACGAATATAAAGGAAGTGAGGATAGTGGAATGATGGGTTTGTTAAATATGCCAAGTGAGAAAATTGGTTTTAGCCTATCAGAGGGATTTGTTTTAGATGAAATTAATAATAAAAACTGTTTTGACTTTGACTATAGGCCAAAGGAAGGTGATAATTTGCAAATAAATTTTCAGAGAAATAAATATTGGACAGAATTTTTGTCTTTTATTTTCAGAAATGGTAACTGGGAAGCTGATAGTTATTATACATTTACTGAAATAATTGAACCGAAAAACTACGGAATATTAAAGGTAAACAAATAATGTCTTCTGCTAAAAATGATTTTGTGACAGTGGGCGAATCCCGAAAGGTGGGACAAGATTTGCAAAGCTCAACGGTATTTCTTGTATTAAACTTTTGTAAGAAATTAAAAATCCCCACTTCAATTTCCCCGTATTCGGCAATACCCAAAACGTTCACAGCAGTATTAAATAAAAACCTCAAAATGAAAAATAGACTTTTACTTACCTTGCTTTTGTTTGGACAAATCGCTTTTGGACAGACAGAAAAACACATCAAAGTTTCAGGAACAAAATGTAGTTTGGTTCCACCATCTGGTTTTGTAGTAGCAACAAATTTCAGCGGTTTTCAAAATACTGAAACCGGAGCTTCGATAATGATTAACGAACTTCCCGCACCTTATCAATCTCTTATAGATGGTTTTACAGCTGAAGCTTTAAAATCAAGAGGGATGAACTTGATAAAGAAACACCCTATTAACTTCAACGGCTCTGAAGCTACTTTACTAGATCTTACTCAGTTAGCAAATGGAACAAATTACATAAAACAAATGCTTGTTTTTGGTGACACAAAAGGCACTGTTTTAATAAATGGCATTTATCCGGAAGCATCAAAAGCAATTGAAGAAAAGATTAAAGATGCATTGCTTTCAACTGTTTGTAACAATTCCCAAAACGACAATCCACTTGAGGCAGCAACTTTTACGATTGATATCAAAGACACAGATTTCAAACTGATAAAATATATGTCAGGCAGTTTACTTTATTCTACTGACGGAATAATGCCAACTGAAAAACCGACCTTAATTGTTGGTAATTCACTTGCAAAAGTTCCAACTCAAAATCAAAAGAAATATGCAGAAGAACGACTTAAAAAACTTCCGAGAGGCGAGCATAATACCATCAAAGAAATTAAAGAAATAATTATTGACAATTTAAAAGGATATGAAATTGTTGCCTACGGAAAAACTAAAGATGACAAAGTAGAATTAGTTTATCTGGTGATGCTCTTTAATGAAAATGGTGACTATTACATTATTGTTGGACAATCCAGGGAAGACTTTGAAAAATATTTGGAAAGCTTTAAAAAAATTGCAAAAACGTTTAGGCGTAAGTAAACAAAACTGATAACATCTTAATGACAGACCTGATTCCCACAATAAACAAAACTATTAAGTATGGACTTCAACCAAACTTTAGTTTGGCCGACAGAGAAAAACTGCTGCAAAAGCATCTTGTGAAAATTTACAGCCTGTATTTCGACATTAATTGCACGTTTGACGAAACAGAATACTCTGAAATTAATGAAGTTGATTATTCTGACATAAGAAAAAATGTAACAAGTAATTTTCCAGAATTAGGTTTTTACAAAACTATTCCCAACATTAACGACCTTTACAATTTCACTGATTACGCTACTGGGGACGCATTAGACGACCTTTCAGACATTATTCTACATCTTTTAGAAGTAAAATGGAGAATAGAAAATAATAGTTTAGCAAATGGTTTGTGGTATTTTGAGTTGATTTTTCGTGGTCATACTCAACAGCATATTCTTGATTTATTAAACTATTTGAAACAAAAAAAGGGATAAAAATTTGATGTTAGAATAGTTGAGTGGAACGGCAAAGTTTAACAATGGTTTTATTAATTTGCAAAATATAAAGTTCATCAGACGTAGAAAGCGCTTGCTAAACGAAAAATAAAAGTTCATTGTTAGGTTTTTCGAAGAAATCTTATTATAATTAAACATTTCAGCAAAAAACTTATCGGATTCAGCAATTTTCAATAGATTAGAAAAACATCTCAGATATTAATAAAATGCAATCAACAGGGTCAAACTTGAAACTATGAAGTACAAATTTATAACAATTTCATTCACCTTCCTATTGTGCCAGATCAATGTATTGGCTCAGGATATTAAGGTTAAAAGCAGTTTTGATTATGTTGTCAGAAGTGAGGAAGGAGACTTAAATAATGACGGAAGAAAGGATAAAATTACAGTAGAAATGGATACTGTTGACAGTACACGTCCTCTACGACTGCAGATTTTTCTTTCAAAACCAAACGGAAAATTGGCTTTAGCGGTATCTTCTACGCAGATTATTGAAGCTCAGTATCCTCCGGAAAAAAAGGGAAAGTACAATGGATATCAAATTCCTGATTTTAGAATTGAAAATGGAAATCTTTTAATGTGGAGCGAGATAAAAAGCGGAAATATAACCTATGAATTCAGATATCAAAAAGGGAATTTTGAATTAATAAGTGTAGAAAAGCTTACCAATAATTCGACACAGGGATATATTGATGAAAATACCGTATTTACTGAAACTAAATTTAATCTTGTCACCGGACTAAAAATCGAAAAGGACGATACCAATTCGGAAAAAATACTGAAAAATAATATCCGGAAAAAAACAGTTTTGATCAGACCTTTACCTAAAATACAGGATTTTAAGTATTCTGATAAAGACCGATTTTAACAATAGTGTTGTACCGGGAATCTGCAAAGATTCAAATAACTGAGTTCAAAGAATTCTGAATTATTTCGGAGAATGGTTTAAATTCCGACGTCACTTTTCACTTTAATTCTATCAGGAATCTCTATTTTTGCAATTCAAAAAAAATCTTGTAAAAGCATTATAACCTCACACCATCGAAAACATGACGACAGGAAAATTTGTAATATCTCTGGACTTCGAATTGATGTGGGGCATGAGAGATATAGAAAATACAGCAACTTATGGTCAGAATATTCTTGGCGTACACAGGGTAATTCCCAAATTGCTGAGTGTCTTCCGGCAGTACGGTATAAAAGCCACATTTTCCACCGTCGGATTTTTGTTTTTTGAGAAAAAAGAGGATTTAATCGCCTCAATTCCATCACTTACCCCAACCTATCATGATCAGAATCTTTCACCTTATCTGGGTTATATCGATGAAATAGGACAAAATTATTCCAGTGATCAGTTTCATTTTGCTCCAGACCTGATCAGGGAAATTCAAAAATATCCTGAACAGGAAATTGGCACTCACACATTTTCTCATTATTACTGTCTGGAATCCGGGCAGACGCCCGAAGCATTTAATGAAGATCTGAAAAGTGCTGTTAACATCGCAAAACTTTATAATGTAAATTTGACTTCTCTGGTTTTTCCCCGGAATCAGTTTAATGATAAATATCTGGAGTTATGTGCAGAACATGGTATTCTTTGCTACCGTGGCAACGAACGGTCATGGATTTACAAAGCCACAAACCGAGAAAATCAAAATCTATTTCGCCGTGGTATGAGATTGTTGGACGCATACTTCAATATTTCAGGGCACAACTGTTATTCAGATCAGGATCTTAAAGGTAAATTACCTGTAGACATTCCATCTTCAAGATTTCTCAGACCGTTTTCAAAAAAGATCCAATTTTTGGAAGGGTTAAGACTTAGAAGAATAAAAACGGGAATGACGCATGCTGCAAAAAACAATCTGACGTATCATTTATGGTGGCATCCGCACAATTTTGGTTTAGATCAGGATAAGAATTTTAAATTTTTGGAAGAAATTATGAAACATTATCAATATTTACATTCTGAATATGATTTTCAAAGTTACACCATGACCGCTTTGGCTAAATTAATTCTTAATGAAAAGTAAAAAAATAGTTTTATTAGCAGGAAAAGGTATTTCTACCAACATTGTTTTTAATTCCCTTAATCAGAATTTTGCAGTTGTAACTGCAATAGTTGAAGAGCCTGAAAACCGAAAAATATTTTTAAAAAGACGGTTAAAAAAGCTCGGGTTTGCAACGGTTTTGGGTCAGGTTTTATTTCAGATTTTAATATCAAAACCTCTTTCAGTTTTATCTAAAAAAAGACATCAGGAAATCATCAGCCAATTGGGATTAAATGTTTCCGAAATTCCGGCTGAAAAAATGGTTACGGTAAAGTCTGTAAATTCTAAAACGACACTAGAATTATTACATGAGATAAATCCAGACCTTGTCATCGTCAACGGGACGCGGATAATTTCTAAAAAGGTTTTGTCGTCCATCAATTGTAAATTCATCAACACCCACGCAGGCATTACCCCAAAATATCGCGGTGTACATGGTACTTACTGGGCTCTTGTCAACAATGATCTGGAAAACAGCGGTGTAACAGTTCATTTTGTAGATGAAGGAATTGATACCGGAAATATAATCTATCAAAGTGCTGTTGTTCCTACAGAAAAAGATAATTTCTCTACTTATCCTTTGCTTCAGCTTGCAGAAGGTTTAAGAATTTTGAACCGCGCCATTCAGGATTTTTTGGAAGATAAGCTTGTTGTACAAAAAGAAAAACAACTGGAAAGTCTTCTCTGGTACCATCCAACCTTGTGGAAATATGCGTATCACAGGATATTTAAAGGTGTAAAATAATGTATTTGTTTATCTGAATTCATCTGTAAAAGACTCACAATAAAATTCATTTTGTTTAAAATCTCTTCTGAAATTAGCATGCTGCGTTGCCGTAAAATAATCACAGAAAATCTGATACATTGCAGAATCTTTATGCGTTGCCCGAAGTCCCAGCTGAAAATAAATTTCTAAAATCTGATGCGACAGTTTCTCAACTAAATCGGTTCCGAAACTGTGAATTTCAGTTTGCTTTTCGGGAGGAACTGTTTCAAAATCATTTAGGATATTTTCAATTTCATTAGCAAAATCAATTGTTTTTTCCAGCTCATTACTTATCATTTTGTTAAATGAATCCAAGAGAAGATTAGGCCGTATTATAATTGCTTCCTCAGAAAAATGTGACGCTATACCAAGATAATTGACGAGCAAAGTTAAATCTGCAAAAATCCTGAACGGAATTTTATCTAAAACATCATCAGTAAAAAAATCATCGTACACAAAACTGTATTCTTCCGAAACTTCAACATTTTCTACTTTAAATGAAAACGTTCCCGTAGCCTTCATCCCCATCGATTTCCAGTTCGGGATAATTTCAACTTCATTTTTAGAAATTACAAATGACCGGATGATCTCAGAACCAAATTTATCCAGCAGAGGAATTCCTTTTTCAGTCAGTTTTGCATTCAAGGTAAAATGACTTAAATGTGGTGCTCCCGTTGCAAAATGCCAAAGTCCGTTGATGATAAAGGTTCCGTCATTCTGTTTTTCTGCAGTCCCGCCAATCATACCACTTCCTCCGAAACAGGTTTTTGAATTTGAAAAAAGTGTTGTTGCAATTTCTGGTTTTAAATTTCTTGAGAAAAAATTAGCTCCCGAACACAAAGTCAGCATCCAGCCCAGACTTCCATCTATTTTAGACCAATCGAAAAGGATTTGTAAACCCTGATTTAAACGAAAACCCAATCCACCGTATTTCTTGGGAACCCAAATCTGAAGCAACCGTTGATCATGAATGAGATTCATAATTTGTGGCGAAACTTCAGACGCTCCCAACATTTCATTTTTAATTTCTTCAGGCGTAATCATGACTCTGTTTTCGTTTTGAATGGATGTCTTTGTCATTTGGATTTATGGCTTTTTATTTTTTTAATCTCCCGCTGATTAAGCAGATTCTGCAAATAATAAATCTGAACCATCTGTTGAAACTTCGTGAAGATTTAAAATCAAGCGACTTTTAAAGACTTAGATTTAATAATTTTTCTCCATTCTATATAACCCGAAATCGCTACGATGAACAGGAAAGCTGTCAAACCCGCATACAGATACAACTCTTTATGAATCAACAAAGGAATTGCGATGATGTTGCTCACATTCAGTAAAATCCAGTTTTCAATTTTCCGACGGGCCATCAGCCACATTCCAGCCCATGCAAAAGCACTGACCAGTGAATCTAAAACCGGAACGTCGGAATCGGTAAAACGTGTAAGAAAAATGTAAAAAAGACTGAATGTTCCGACCACAATTCCTGCGGTGATCAGTTTTTCCTGATTAGTTGTTTCAGAAATCTTTGTTTCAGACTGCTGCTTTCCGAATTTCCAGTAAAGCCAGCCGTAAATGCTCATCACCAGATAATAGAGATTGAGTGTAAACTCTGCATACAGTTTAGACTGCATCATTACATACAGCGTGAGTGAAATTCCGGCGATACCGAAAAGATAATTGTTTGAATTGTTTTTTCGGGCCAGTAAAACCTGAAAAATTGAAAAGAAGACCCCGAACCATTCAGGCCAGGTTGTCTTAAGTAAAATTTCCTGCATCAAATTAACTTGTATAAATTAAATGATGAGATGATAAATCAAAAAATCCCTACGTCGGCATTATCCGAATCAGGTGTGGAAAAATTTCCCGGGTATCATCTCAGCCGCAATCTTGCAGCACCCCATTGATGGCGCAAATGTGAGGATTTTTTTTGAAAAATGAAAGGTTTCTATGAGCGATATTTGCATTTCACGCAAATCTTAACAGTTCGTTTGTCATTCTGAAAGAATCTAAGTAACGATGTCGGGATGCTTTCAGCATGACAAAAAGCTGTGTTTACATTCCTCTACTTTCTGAAAGTATTTCCTGTAGATTTACAGCAAAAGATTCTCGCAGTCGTTTACAAACGGATAATTTTTGTATATTTAAATCATAATATCAGAAACTGTGAAGAAAACGTTGCGAAGAACTTACCGTGTATCAAAATATGTAATTTACAGGGAAACGCTCGTCGATTACAAAGAACATTTCTGGTCTTTTCTCGGTGCTTTTTTCGGTATTGGAATTATCGCTTTTCTGCAGTCACAATATCTTTTGGAACAGGAAAATATCTTTCTCATCGGTTCGTTTGGTGCCTCCAGTGTTTTGATTTACGGAGCAATTCAAAGTCCATTGGCGCAACCGAGAAATCTTGTCGGAGGCCATGTGATTTCAGCATTGGCCGGAGTGACAATTTACCAAATTGTTCCGGATATTTTATGGCTTTCCGCACCTTTGGCAGTTGCGTTTTCAATAATTTTAATGCAATACACCAAAACGCTTCATCCACCAGGCGGGGCAACAGCATTGATTGCAGTTACTTCTCCGGGGAAAATTGCTGATTTAGGCTATTGGTATGTGCTTTCCCCAGTTCTGTCGGGTTGCATTATTTTACTTATTGTCGCCTTGATTTTTAATAATCTCACCAAAAACAGAGCTTATCCTACAAGTACAAAGTGGAAACAACTTTTGAATAAAAAACACAAACACAATCTGAAAAATTAATTATTATGGAATGCCTTGAATGTGGCGAAAGAATCATTGGACGGTCCGACAAAAAATTCTGCAATGACGCCTGCAGAAACGCCTTCAACAATAAGCAGAATAAAGATTCCAGCAATCTGATGCGGAATGTAAACAACAAGCTGCGTCGCAATTACCGGATCTTGAGCGAGACCAATATTGAAGGAAAAACCAAAATAGCCAAAACGAAATTGACTGGCTTAGGATTTGATTTTAATTATTTTACACAGATTAAAGTTTATAAAAACGGTTCTGAATACAAATTTGTTTATGACCAGGGATATAAACTTTTGGATGATGATTATATTTTGATCGTTAAGAATTAAAAAAAATATCCAAAATCAATACATGAAAGAAGTCGTAGTAATCACCGGAGCCGGCGGATCGGTCGCAAAAGTTTTAGCAAAAAAACTTGAAAACGAATATACTGTTCGGTTCTTAACACGCACCAAAAGACATGAAAATGATTTTGAATGGAATATTGAAAAAGGAACGGTCGATGAGAGAGTTTTTGATAATGTAAGCCATATTATTCATCTTGCCGGAGCCAATATTTCAGAAAAAAGATGGACAGACGAGCGCAAAAAAGAAATCATTTCCAGCCGTGTGGATTCTGCCCAATTGATCCTGAAAACTTTACAGGAAAAAAATATAAAACTTAAATCGTTTATTTCAGCTTCAGCCGTTGGAATTTACGGAGCGATTACGTCCGAAAAAATATTTAAGGAAGAAGACGAAAAAGGTAAAGACTTTCTCAGCGAAGTTGTCATTCTGTGGGAAAAGGCTGCTGATGAATTTTTAGAAAAAAATGTTGCTGAAAGAGTGGTAAAAGTTCGGATTTCCATTGTTCTTTCTGAGAAAGAAGGTGCCCTGAAAAAAATGGCTGTTCCTGTGAAATTCGGAATTGGCTCTCCGCTTGGAACGGGAAGACAGTACATTCCGTGGATTCACATCGACGACCTCAGCTCAGTATTTGAATTTGCATTGAAGAACGAAAACGTAAAGGGTGCTTACAATGCATCTGCGCCACAACATACCGATAACGAGAATTTCACAAAGGAAATTGCGGAAGTTTTAGATAAACCGATGTTTATGCCCAATGTTCCGGGATTTGTAATGAAACTGATCTTTGGAGAACTCTCTGTGGCGTTACTTGAAGGTTCGCGGACATCATCAGAAAAATTGCAGAATGAAGGATTTCAGTTTAAATTTCCGGGTCTAAAAAATGCTTTGGAAGACTTATTAAAACGCAATTAATTACAATTGAAAGATTAAAAAATTTATGCAAAATACAACCATAAAAGTTGAGAAAACTGAGATCCTTTCGGATAACTGGTACACTTTAAAAAAGATCACTTTTACCGTTCAGAAAAAGGACGGAACCACCGAAACCCAAAGCAGAGAAGCCTACGACAGAGGAAATGGAGCCGTGATTTTATTGTATAATACCAGTACAAAAAACGTAATTTTGACCAGACAATTCCGAATGCCCACTTTTATTAGCGGAAATGCGGACGGGATGATGATCGAAGCCTGTGCAGGATTGCTGGATGATGACCATCCTGAAGAATGCATTATCCGTGAAACTGAGGAAGAAACAGGTTACAGAATCACCAAAGCAGAAAAAGTTATTGAAGCCTATATGTCGCCCGGATCTGTAACAGAAATTCTTCACTTTTTCATCGCCGAATATGCTGAAAATATGAAGATCAATGAAGGAGGCGGACTGGAAGATGAAGGTGAAGATATTGAAGTTTTGGAAATCGGAATCGACAAAGCGCTGCAGATGATTGAATCGGGTGAAATAAAAGATGCGAAAACCATTATGCTGCTTCAGCATGTCAGGCTTAAAAATTTAGTGTAGATTTATTTTAAAATTAAAAATATGAAATTGCAATTTTCTTTAATACTTTATCTTTTATTTTCTGCCGTTGCATTTGGTCAGAAAAAAGAAGTATTAAGTTCAAAGGATCAACATGCTGTAGAGCATTTTAAAACGGAATACAAAAAGAAAAATTATAAAAAATTCGAAGGAAAAACAGTCCCAACTGCCAACCAGATTCTTTTTGATGATAAGTTAGTTTTTATTGACAAATCTGATAAAATGACCGCTTCTGTCATGTTGCAAGGTTTGATCTACCCGCAATTGCTTACAGATTATCAGATGCAGAAATTTCTGGATGAAACTACAGACAGAACTCAAAAAAGATTTTTAAAACTTCAGAAAGATCCCAAAGCTTCATTTGACGTGAATAATATTTTGGTGAAAATTACTGAGCTTCCTTTTTTAAATCCAACTGACAAGGTAAGGAGATTTAGATTGACCACGAAAAACAAAAATCTTCCAAATTCAATTAATTATTTTATTGAACTTACAAATTCTAAAGCTGTTAAAAATATGAATTTTGAGGAGTTTGTGAAAGATGCAAAGCTGACGTATCTGGATCAGGAATAGAAAGATATTGTAACGATAAAGTCAATGAATTATTTGGAAAAGAAAGGTCAGAGAAGAACTCTTTCTATTTTTGCTGCCATTTTATTGGTAAATTTGAGTACTATTTATCTGTATCATTCGCCCCGACCGGAAATTGACCTTCAAAAATTAATCTCACAGATCATCCGCTTTTTCCTGACCGCAGGACTTCTGTATTTAGTTTATATTGGTAAAAACTGGGCGAGGATTCTGTCAATAATCTTATTTGCAATAGCTGTTATTTTGGCACTCTTCTTCATATTTTCATCAAATTTCACTCCTGTCCAGGAAATTCCGTTTTACGTAATGATTTTTATCTACTTAGATGCAATTTATCATTTTGGGTTTTCCGAAAATTTTAAAGCATTTATCGGGTATCAGAAAAGAGTTAAGAATGAAAATAAATAGTATCGACCATCTTGTTTTAACCGTCGGTGATGTTGATAAAACAATAGAATTTTACACTGACATTTTAGGTTTCGAAGTTGTAACATTTGGAGACAACAGAAAAGCTCTGACTTTCGGAAATCAAAAAATCAACCTTCATCAAAAAGGAAAAGAATTTGAACCGAAAGCTGAACACCCAACTTCTGGCTCAGCAGATTTATGTTTCATTGCAGAAACAAATATTGAGGAAATTGTAGAAGAACTAAAAGTAAAAAACGTTGAAATCGTCGAGGGAATCGTTGAGAGAACCGCGGCTCTGGGAAAAATCAAATCGGTATATTTCAGAGATCCCGATTTCAATTTGATTGAGGTGAGTAATTATTTTTGATATTCACTTTCCTAAATACTCAATCCATGCGTATTCTTCACCTCCGCCATTACAAAAGTGCTGTGCGTGCTTCCGATAGAATCTACTGATCCCAGTTTATTGAAAACAAAATCCTGATAATGTTTCATANCCGTACCTGAACTTTCAGCAGAAAATCAAAATCACCTGAGATGTTGTAGCATTCGGCAACTTCATCAATTTTATATCTTGAGTTGAGCGGTAAATGTTTAATTTTATTATTTTTACGGAAAGGATACAAATCAAATGACTCCAATAGAAAAATATCTTGAACATTTGGACAACATATTCCAGCAAGAACCTGAATTTTATAATAATGAAAGTTTAACTGAAGGAATTAAAGGTGTAACATCAATTGTTTACAAAAATATTCCGGACGAAGGCTTCATAACAGCCATAACTTATGGCCTTTCATTGGTTACCCATCCTGATTGGAAATCTGGCAGACCTGAATTGTGCATCTCCGTGGAATCTGAAAATCTTGATTGGGGAATTGTTGCAGGTTTTATAGCCAATCAGCTGAGAGGACAATGTCCTTTTAGTTATGGAGAAGTAATTGATTTTGGAGAGCAAATAAGCGAAGATTCTGAAATGGATGCATTTTTAATATTTGCACCGAGCACTTTATCAAAAGAAGATTATTCGGATGTTGATATTGGGGCAGATTACAAAATTAATATTGCTGGACTTTATCCCATTTATTCATCAGAAATTGCTGTTTACAATGAAATAGGGCTTGAAGAATTTTGGTTTCATCCAGATTTTGACAATTATAGCACTACGAGAAAAAAAATAGAAGGTTGAATAAATTAGTAATTCTTCCACATTTCTTCATAATCCTATCACTTTCCTAAATACTCAATCCATGCGTATTCTTCACCTCCGCCATCACAAAAGTACTGTGTGTGCTTCCGATAGAATCTACTGATCCCAGTTTATTGAAAACAAAATCCTGATAATGTTTCATANGCGCACCTGAACTTTCAGCAGGAAATCAAAATCGCCTGAGATGTTGTAGCATTCGGCGACTTCATCAATTTTCAAAATATCTTCCACAAACTGATTTCCTACCGAACGGTCATGAATTTTCAGTTTGATCTGACAGAAAACCGTAAAACCACGGTTGAGTTTTTCAGCTTCCAGAACAGCTGCGTAATGTTTGATAAAGCCGTCCTGTTCGAGTCTCTTTACTCTCTCAAAAACTGGCGATGTCGAGAGATTTACTTCGGCTGCAAGTTCTTTGACGGTCAGTTTTGCGTTTTTTTGAAGGATTCTCAGGAGCTGAATATCCTTCTCATCTAATCTTTCCACGGAATAATATTCTTTTTAACACTATAATTTTCAAATGTAAAGAATATTAATCTGATTTAAATAATTTAAACCAAACAATATCCTTTATTTTCCAATTTTAACCAATCAATTCACTTAATAATTATCTTTACCAAAGAAATTGTTCTTTCACATACTTCATCAAACGGAAAGGTTTTATATAAAATAAATGAAAAGGGAATCGTGTGAAAATCACGAGCTGTCGCGCAACTGTAAGTAATATCCCAAAAGTTTCTGTCCACGAATATCCACTGTGAAAACGGGAAGGATGACAGAAACTGTTACAAGTCAGGAGACCTGCCTTTACCGAATGATCAGTGCTCTCGCGGTTGGAGTTTTTGGATTGATAGATGGTATTGAATATATTGAGTTTAAATTTAAACGCAAAGATTTTTTATTGTAAACGCAAAATTTTAGGGAGCAAAAAGTTGCGATTTAATCGCTGATGAAGCTCATTTATAAACACAAGCTTTATCAAATCAATTTATTGATTCGGTCTTTGTCTGCTTAAATATTTTTAAGTTTAAGTTAAAACTTTGCCTTTAAAAAGCATAAGATTAAAAAACCAATTAAAGAAATCTCCTCTATTCAAAGTATCTAAATTCTCAAAAACTCCTACTAACAAAGCATTTCGAAGCATCTGAAGAACTTTTAAAATCATTAATTATTAAAAGTTTAAAAGAAAATGCAAACACACATTCTTGGCTATCCGCGTATTGGTAGCAACAGAGAACTCAAAAAAGCCTGCGAGCAGTATTGGTCGGGCAAAATTGTTTTGGACGAATTACTGGAAGTCGGAAAAACCATTACTCAAAACAACTGGAAATTACAGCAGGATACAGGAATAGACTGGATTCCCTGCAACGATTTTTCATATTATGATCAGGTTTTGGATATGACTCTTACAGTCGGAGCGATTCCGGAGCGTTATCAGGAAATTGCTTTCAAAAAATCTGAAACTGATCTGTATTTTGCGATGGCAAGAGGCTTTCAGAAAGAAGGTTTGGATATTACGGCAATGGAAATGACCAAATGGTTTGACACCAATTATCACTACATCGTTCCCGAGTTTCAAAAGAATCAGGAGTTCAAATTATTCTCCCACAAAATCATTCAGGAATTCATCAGTGCCAGACAGGCTGGAATCAATGCAAAGCCCGTAATCATCGGTTTACTGACTTATTTATTATTAGGTAAAGAAAAAGAGGAAGGTTTTGATAAATTAGATTTAGCACAGAATTTATTGCCGGTTTATATCCAGATTTTAAAAGAACTTGAAAATCACGGTGCGGAATATATTCAGTTTGATGAGCCGTTTTTAGCTTTAGATTTAAATGAAAAAGCCAAAGAAACGAATCAGTTCATCTATGCTGAAATCAGAAAAGAGTTCCCGAATCTTAAATTCATCGTGGCAACTTATTTCGAAGGTTTAAAAGACAATCTTTCATTAGCGACTTCCCTGCCGATCGATGTTCTGCATATTGACCTGGTGCGTTCGCCTGAACAGTTGGATGAAGTTTTAAATTCAATTCCAAATACTTTAAGTCTTTCGCTGGGAATCGTTGACGGAAGAAATATCTGGAAAAATGATTTCACACAATCTTTGCATTTCATTAAAAAAGCAGTTGAGAAAATCGGCTCGGACAGAGTTTTTATTGCACCTTCCTGTTCATTGCTCCACTCTCCTTTCGATTTGGATTCAGAGAAAAACGAAGATATTCTTTCTCCTGAGATTAAACAGTGGATGGCTTTTGCCAAACAGAAAGTTTATGAAATCGTAAACTTGAAAAAATTAGCGTCAGAAAATCCGGATTACAATACTTTGCAGAAATTAGCCGAAAATAAAAAGGCAATTGAAAACCGTAAAACATCTTCATTAATTCACAATCAGGACGTGAAAAACCGTGTTACTGTGACGACAGAAGAAGATGCGCAGAGAAATTCTCCATTTAACATAAGAAAAGAAACTCAGCAAAAAGTATTGCAGCTTCCTCTATTTCCAACGACAACGATTGGCTCGTTTCCGCAGACAAAAGAAGTGAGAACGTGGCGTTCGAAATTTAAAAAAGGAGAATTAAATGCCGAACAGTACGATACTTTACTGAAACAGGAAACCGAAAGAACCATCCGTTGGCAGGAAGAAATCGGAATCGATGTGTTGGTTCACGGAGAGTTTGAGCGAAACGATATGGTGGAATATTTCGGCGAACAATTGGCGGGATTTGCATTTACTCAAAACGGTTGGGTTCAAAGTTACGGAAGCCGTTGTGTGAAACCACCTGTGATTTTCGGAGATGTTCACAGACCGAATCCGATGACGGTGTACTGGTCTGAGTACGCTCAGTCTTTGACTCAAAAATGGGTAAAAGGAATGTTGACGGGACCTGTAACGATTCTTCAATGGTCATTTGTGCGTGACGACCAGCCACGTTCGGTAACCTGTAAACAGATTGCTTTGGCGATTCGTGATGAAGTGAATGATCTGGAAAAAGCAGGAATCAGAATTATTCAGATTGATGAACCTGCGATTCGTGAAGGTCTTCCGTTGAGAACATCAGACTGGCAGAATTATCTGAAATGGGCGGTTGAAGCTTTCAGAATTTCGGCAAGCGGTGTGGAAGATGCCACGCAGATTCATACCCACATGTGTTATTCAGAATTCAATGATATCATCCAGAATATCGCCGACATGGATGCCGATGTCATTACAATTGAATGCTCCAGAAGTCAGATGGAACTGCTGAATGCTTTTGCAGATTTCAAATATCCAAATGAGATTGGTCCTGGAGTTTATGATATTCACTCGCCAAGAGTTCCGTCAAAAGATGAAATGGTGGAATTGCTGAAAAAAGCACAAGCCGTCATTCCGGCGCAGCAACTTTGGGTAAATCCTGACTGTGGTTTAAAAACCCGTCATTGGGAAGAAACGGAAAAAGCACTGATTGCAATGGTAGAAGCTTCGAGGGAAGCATCTGAAACTTTTGAAAAAGAAAGAAATTTAGTTCAGTAAATTACTAAGGCAGGAGTTTAAAAAACTCCTGCCTTTTTTAAACTTAAAAATCTTATTTTATCTTAATCACCACCTTTCCTTTTGCACGGCCACTTTCAACATATTTTACGGCTTCATTGGTATTTTCAAATGGAAAAACTTTATCGATGACAGGTTTTATCTTACTTGCTTCTATCAGTTTTGTAATTTCTGCCAACTGTTTTCCATCAGCTTTCATAAAGAGAAAAGAATAATTCACATTTTTTTTCTCTGCAATTTTTCTGATTTTACTGCTCATCAGTTTTATTGCAAATTTTACATACCATGGAAGATTAAATTCTTTTGCAAACACAGGCGTTGGCGGACCGGAAATGGAAATTATTTTACCGCCGGGTTTTACAACATGAAAAGATTTCTCAAGCGTTTTGGGATCCTGACTGTTCAAGACCATATCGTAACCGCTCAACAGATCTTCGAAATTCTGTTTTTTATAATCAATCAGAACATCGGCACCAAGATCTTTTAAAAACTCATAACTTTTTTCACTGGCTGTGGTTGCTACCGTCGCTCCCAAATGTTTTGCCAACTGAATGGCGAAGCTTCCCACTCCACCCGATCCGGCCTGTATGAAAACTTTCTGACCTTTCTCAATATTGGCTCCTTCAACCAAAGCCTGCCAAGCCGTCAACCCAACCAAAGGAATGGAAGCTGCCTCCTCCATCGTCAGGTTTTTTGGTTTTAATGCAACATCTTTTTCATCGATCGAAATAAATTCCGAAAAAGTTCCGATGTGAAAATCTGCAGGTCTGGCGTAAATTTCATCACCCACATTAAAGCTTTTCACTTTTGAACCGACTTTTATGATGACGCCTGCCACATCGTGACCGAGGATCAACGGCAATTTGTACGGGACAATCAATTTGAACTCGCCACTTTTTAATTTTGAGTCTAAAAGATTAACACTGGCAGCGTGAATCTCCACCAGAACTTCATTTTCTTTCAATACCGGTTCCGGAACATCCACCAATTGCAGGTCACTGTCTTTTTTGTAACGGCTGATACTAAATGCTTTCATGTTTTCAGTTTTGTTTTAAAATTTGTTCCTGATTTTTTGGATTGACCAACCCGAACGTTAATTTAGGGAAAAATCGGTTCAGATAATACACCAACTTCGCATCACCGATTCTGATGGTGAACTGATCTTTTTTTAATCCATTGATCAAACCTTTTACCAATTCTTCAGTTGTGATTTTTTTATCTTTTCTGGCAGCAGTCATTTCTGTATTAACGACCGGAGGAAGCAATTCAAATATTTTTACTTTGCTGTTGCTTATTCGCAGATGTTCTCTGAGTGATTTTGTATAAAACGCCAAAGCCGTTTTGGATGCTGAATAGGTTGCTTCAACCAATGACGGAACATAACTCAGAATCGAAGTCGTATTAATAATCGCTGTTTCTTTTCTGGACTGAAGCATATTCAGGAAAATATTATTCAGCCGGATGACGCCCAAATAATTGATTTCCATTTCGTAAGCAGCGTTTTCCAGATGCTTTTCGTTGGGAACTCTTAAGTTTATAGGAGCAGATCCCACACCAGCATTGTTATACAGAATATCAATACCGCCAAGCTGAGAAACTTTCTCAAAAAGCTCCCGCGCATCTTGTGCCACCGAAACATCACTTTTGATCACCGTAAGATTGGGATACTGTCTTTTAGCCAAATCTAATCTCTGCTGATTCCGGCCTGTGATGATGACTTTAGCTCCGATTTCTGAAAACTGCTTTGCTGCTTCCAGACCAATGCCGGAAGCTCCTCCAGTAATTAAAATTGTTTTTCCTTTTAGTTCCATGATTGAATGTTTTTGAAGTTCACGTAATCCGTCAGTAAACTTAAATTGTATCTAAAAATTTCATCCAAATTATTTTCCCCGTCCCTAAAGGGTGTAATTTCGATGAAATTTTCAAAAGAGAATTTTTCTCAGTAGATTAAGCTAATTCTTTTGCGAAAAACTGTTTGGTATCACCTACCGGAACATCAAACTGATTTTTTTCCAGTGCCAAAAAGAACTCATCCGCAACTTCCGAAGCCGGAATTCCGTTAGCTCCACCGATTTCTGCTGAAAATTCTGTATTGACTAATGGTGGGTAAACTTCATAAATCTGAATATTTTCCCGGTCTTCATAAGTCTTTCTCAGAGCCTGGGTGTAGCTGTGCAGAGCTGCTTTCGTCGCGCCGTAAGTCGGCAACATTTTGTGACTTCCAAAGACTGCAATCGAAGAAATATTGACTACCGCTGAATCTGTTTTCTGAAGCAGATGAGGAAGTAAAAGCTCAGTAAAATGAATGACGCTGAAATAGTTGGTGTTCATTTCGATCGCTGCTTTTTCGTGTGCATTTTGGGTTTCGTTCAGCAAATAGGTAAACGCTGCTCCTGCATTATTGATGATGATGTTGACTTCGGGATGATTGTTTTTTAAATCTTCTGCGATTCTTAATCTGTCTGCCTCAATTGAAAGATCGCCCTGAATAGCTACCGCATTATCCAATTGTTGTACTGCATTCTGAAGACGTTCTTCATTTCTTCCGTTGATAATTATTCTGTTGCCTTCCGCATTCAGTTTTTTTGCGATGGCTAAACCGATTCCGGCACTTCCGCCGCTGATGAAGACTGTATTTCTTTTTGTTTTCATTTTTTTGTTTTGTTTGAATGTTGTGTATTGTGGTTATGGTAGGGTTTGCGACAGGGATTGCAGCGGCATCCTTTTGTGAAACAAAAGATACAGCGGAAAGCCCGGCCGTTCGCCCAAATTATTTTAATTGTTTAGAGTCGGATAATCGGTGTAGCCCTTTTCGCCCGGCGTGTAAAAAGTCGCCTGATCCGGTTGATTGAGTGGCGCATCAGTCTTGAAACGCTCTACCAGATCGGGATTAGATATAAAAGGAGTTCCGAAAGAAACCAAATCTGCATCGCCATCCTGTAACACCTTTGTGGCAGTTTCTTTGTTGAAGCCTCTATTGATAATGATGGTTCCGTTGTAGATTCTACGGAAATGTTTTACGACTTCCTGAATAGCATTTGAATTTCCTGAAACGTCTGTAAAAGGCTCTATCAAATGTAAATATGCCAAATCATAATCATTGAGACGGTTGACTATGTAATTGTAAAGTTCAATGGTTTCGTCATCTACTAAGATTCCCATAATTCCATTGAGAGAAGGGTTTAAACGAAGTCCAACCTTGTTTAAATCTGCAACTTCTTTGATGGCATCGAGAATTTCGAAAAGAATTCTTGCTCTGTTTTCTACCGAACCACCATATTCATCGTTGCGGAGATTGGAATTTTTGCTGAAAAACTGCTGAAGCAGATAACCATTCGCCCCGTGAAGTTCTGCTCCATCAAAACCGGCTTTAAGAGCATTGAGTGCAGACTGCTTGAAATCATTCACGGTCTGTTTGATATCAGCAGTAGTCATCGGTTGAGGCTCTTCGCTCGTCTGAAAACCTGTAGCCGTAAAAATCTGTTGCTGAGGATTGACGTTTGACGGAGCCAAAGGCTTTTGACCGTTGTGCAAATCAGGATGAGAGTATGCGCCTGTATGCCAAAGCTGGGCGAAAATTTTCCCTCCTTCCCGATGAACTGCTTCTGTAGTCAATTTCCAGCCTTCGATTTGTGCTGAACTGTATATTGCGGGAACATTGATGACACCAACTGCTTCCGGACTGATGAAGGTGCCTTCTGTAATAATCAAACCGGCGGAAGCTCTCTGTTGGTAGTACTTTGCTGTAAGTTCGGTCGCTTTATTTTCTGGATTATCTGAACGGCTTCTGGTCATCGGTGCCATCACGATACGGTTTTTCAGATCTAAGTTTTTACTCTTGTAAGCATCAAAAAGAATGTTTTCCATTGTATTTTAAATTTAATTCGGTAAATTTGCTTGCGTTTTGCAAGTACAAATCTATAACATTACTTTCAAAATGCAAGTGTTTTTATTTAATTATTTAAAAATAATTTTATGCCGAGTTCAAAAAAGAGATCAGATTGCCCCATCAGCAGCTCATTAGACGTGTGGGGAGACAAATGGTCACTGCTCATTGTGAGAGATCTGATGTTTAAAAAACAAAGTACTTACGGAGAATTTCTAAAATCTGACGAGAAAATAGCGACCAATATTCTAGCTTCAAGACTTTTAATGCTTGAAGAAAACGGAATCATCAGCAAACAGGATCACCCAAACAGTAAAGCAAAAGTATTATATAAGCTCACAGAAAAAGGCATTAATCTGCTTCCTTTGCTGATAGAAATTAATCTGTGGGCGGAAAAATATTCTGAAATTCCCGAGAGCCAGAAGATGATTTTGAATGAGGTGAAGAAGGATAAGGTTGGTTTTATTGAGGAGAAAATCGGGGAGATGATGAGGGATATTTAGGCATTTATTTTTCGCTGAAAAATTGTAGATTAGCATTAATTCTAAATATTAATGACAGACTTAAATAAATTGTATTTATATCGAATGACCCATATTGAAAATATTCCACATATACTTCAATACGGAATTACACATAAAAATTCTAATAATTATAATAATAATTATGTTCCGATCGGTGATAATTCTATCATTTCAACAAGAAATCATTTTAAACTAAATTCAGGTAAGACGATTGGGGATTACATTCCGTTCTATTTTGCAACCAGAACACCGATGCTTTATGTTATTCAGAAAGGATTTAATGGTGTTTTACCAACAAAGCCTGAGGAAATAATTTATTGTGTGACATCTATACAACAAATTCTAAACTCTGATTTAAATTTCATCTTTACCGATGGACATGCAAATAATCATCTTACATCCGAATTTTCTAAAAATCAAATTAGTAATGCTGAAAATATTTTAGATTTTAACGCAATAAGTTCTAGAGATTGGATTGATGAAAATGATTTAGACAAGAAAAGGAAAAAAGAAGCTGAATTTTTATTGGAGAACGATTTGCCGCTGGACAGTATTTTAGGCTATATTTGTTTTAATAAAAATGCTCAAGAAAAATTAATATCTTTTGGGATTGAAACANAAAAAAATTGTAATCAAACCTCAACATTACTTTTGAAATGATACAGTATAAAATAGGAAATTTATTAGATAGTGATGCAGACGCATTAGTAAATACTGTGAATACCGATGGTGTTATGGGAAAGGGTATAGCTTTGCAATTTAAAAATCAATTTCCGAATAATTACAAGCAATATTTTAAAGCTTGTAAAAATAATGAAATCGGAATTGGTAGGCTTTTCGTTTTTGAAGAGGAAACACTTTTAAAAGGCAAAAAGATTATAATTAATTTCCCTACTAAAACCAGTTGGAGAAAACCTTCAGAATATGTATATATTAAGGAAGGATTAGTTGACTTGGTAAAGATTATAAAAGAAAAAAAAATAAAATCAATAGCTATTCCACCTCTGGGAGCTGGAAACGGTGGTCTTAATTGGAATATTGTCAAAGAAATCCTCCAAACCTATTTACAAAATGTTGATTGTGACATACAAATTTTTGAGCCAAATACAAAAGTTATAGAAGTTTTAAAGAAAGAAAGAACTTCTTTAACTCCAGCTCGCGCAATGCTGTTGTATGTTTTGTTTGATTTGGTGAAAAATGGTGAATTTTTATCAGAATTTTCGGCAGAAAAAGTTGCTTATTTTTTACAAAAATTTGGTGCTAAAAATATTTTTAAATTAGAGTATAAACAAAATTTCTATGGTCCATATTCAGGTAAGGTAAAACATGTTTTATATCATCTTAATGGAAGTTATATCATAGGTTACAGTTCCAAAGATAAAAAACCCTTTGAAGAATTAGGATTAATATTAGATACTGAAAAAGATGTTTTAGAATATCTTAACAAAGATGAAAATTTGGTGTATAAAAAAATTGCTGATAACACAAAAATATTTTTATCTGGATTCTATTCAAATTTCGCTTTAGAACTGTTATCTACTGTTGATTACATTAAAGACACAGAGAATATAAATGACGTTGACGGGATTATTTGTAAAATGGAACAATGGAATAGTAGAAAAATTACTTTATTTTCAACAAAGCCTAATTTCATCAAGATTGCTTTGAAAAATATTAATAGTGCAGCCTATGCGTAAGTTTACATAAGGTGATTTTAAAACCCTTTATTTTCATATTCACACAAAAATTATCACTCAAATAAATTAATAATCAAAAACTTACGGTTTTTAAAATTAAAAAGCCTAATTTTGCACCCCGAAATAAGGATTGTACGTTATGAAAAAAATAGGTGATTACAGAAAACTTCTTGAGGTAGACAATACCGCTACTTTGAAAGATTTAAAAACAGTTTACAGAAATGTGATGAAAGATACGCATCCTGATAAATTTGTGAATAATGAAGAAGGGAAACTGGAAGCGGAAGAAAAAAGCAAATCTGTGATTGAAGCCTATCACTTTTTGGTAAGCATCAACCCTGAAACACAGGAAAAATATAAAGAAGAATACACAGAAACGATTACCACTTCTATCATCACTGATTTTTATCTTGAAAAATCAATCTTGAAAGTTCAGCATTTGAATGGTAAAATGTTTGAATACATCGGAGTTCCGAGAAATACCTACATCAAAATGTTGAACGCTGATTCTCCAAGCCGTTTTGCAAGAAGACATATCTATGGAAATTTCATCTACAGAAAGTCTGGTGAAGTAATGGCGGATTAATCTTTTGATTTAAAAATATACACTAAGCTTTCGGTTGATTCCGGAAGCTTTTTTTTTGACATTTGTAGGTTTCAGTTATTGTAATACGTCAAGATTTCACAAACCTTCACATTCTATTTTTCTTCCCGTAGGGATCTAAACAGAGTTTTTCTAAGATGCTGTGGTGAAAGATTCGAGCCGGGATCCCCGCGGGATGACAAACTTGCAGGTAAGATTCTGATTAGATTTTATTAATTTTCTGCTGCTTCACAGAGAAAAACTTAGACAAAAAAAAGCCGCATCAAAAAAATGATGCGGCTTTCAGGTTAATTAAGATTGTTATATTAATCTACGTGTTTCGGAGTATATCCGTCTTCACTCAGTTCTTTTTCTTCGTAGTCCGCTCTCATTTCAGCATCATAGTCTACCGGTTCTCCTTTACCCATTCTTCTCAATAATGAATCGAAAAGTGAATAAACCACCGGTACGATAATCAATGTCAGGAATAAAGATGAGGTCAAACCACCGATGATTACCCAAGCCAAACCGTTGTTCATCTCCGCTCCTGCTCCTTTTGCAATCGCAATCGGGATCATACCGAAGATCATCGCAATCGTTGTCATTAAGATCGGACGGAGACGCGCGTGGTTAGCCTGAATCAAAGCGTCGTGCGTGTTTGCTCCGGCTGCTTTTCTCATATTGGCGAAATCGACAATCATAATCGCGTTTTTCGCTACCAAACCAATCAACATGATCATCCCCAACATCGTAAAGATGTTTAATGAATTTCCGGTGATGGCCAAAATAACCATAACCCCGATCAATGCCAATGGAATTGAGAACAATACCACAAACGGATAAACGAACGAGTCATACAGTGAAACCATTACCAGATAAACCAATACAATAGCCGCCAGTAAGGCAATTCCTAAAGTACCGAAACCTTCAGTCTGGTTTTCCATGTCACCACTCCAGATGTACGTTACACCGGCTGGTTTTGTTTTTTCGTTATCCATAAACTGAGCAGACCATTCGTTGGCAACATCCCCTACAGGACGACCTACAACTTTAGATTTTACCTTTACGGAAGGCGCTTTATCTCTACGCTCCAGCAAACTTGGTCCTGAACCCATTTTCACATCTGCAAACTGACTCAGTCTGATCTGTTCTCCCGCAGGGTTTGTGAACATTAGGTTTCTTACGTCATCAATCGACTGTCTGTTGGCATCACCAAAACGGATATTGATATCATATTCATATTCTCCGGCTCTGAATTTCCCGTCTGTATTTCCACTGAATGCAGTTTGCATCGTCTGTCCTACACTTGAAAGATTCAAACCTAAAGAAGCCATTTTATCTCTGTCGATATTCACCTGAACTTCCGGGTTTCCAGAGTCGGTTGATAATTCAGCATCCACAGATCCCGGAACTTTTTTAAGTAAGGCTAAAATTCTGTTCGCTTCCTTATTTGCCGTTGCGTTATCCTGAGCTGTTACCACCATTTCGATTGGTGCATTGTCTGCTCCCATTAATCCGATTGGTGCTGTTTTAAATTCAACTCCGGTGAATTTTTCTTCTAAAGCTCTTTTGATTTTTGCTGATTTAATATCTGTGCTTTCGTCACGTTCCGCTTTATCCACCAAAATTACCTGAATTTCCGACTGATACAGGGTTGCCTGTGCACCACCGAAACCTGATGACTGCTGACCTACTGTGGTAATCATGTCTACAACATCTTTATCATTTCTAAGGTATTTTTCAACCTCCAAAGTTAACTGGTTGGTTTTTTCTACAGAAGCATCTTTTGGTAATTCCATCTGAACAAGGAACTGACCTCTGTCCATTTTAGGGAAGAATTCACCTCCGATAAATCCGAATATCACCAACATAAAAGATGAAATCAAAATAATAAAGGTTATTACAACCACCATTATTCTTCTTAATCCCGTTTTCAGCGCCCACTCCAGGATTCCTGAAATCCAGTGCGTGAATTTGTCCAATTGCTTTTCAAACCAAAGAATAAATTTCTCGAAAGGATTTTTTCCTGTAAGATGTACCAGTTTCCCGAATCTTGAAGATAACCAAGGGATAATGGTAAATGAAGCCAATAATGAGAACATAGTCGCAATAACTACGGTGACACAGAATTGCGCAAGGATATCAGAAACTAATCCTGAACTCATCGCAATCGGTAAGAATACCACCACGATTACCATCGTAATTGCTGTTACGGTAAATCCAATTTCTGAAGCTCCATCGTAAGCTGCACGGATTCTGCTTTTTCCCATCTCCATGTGACGGTAAACGTTCTCCAGTACTACAATCGCATCATCCACAAGAATACCTACTACCAGTGAAAGTCCAAGTAAACTCATTAAGTTTAAAGTATATCCCATCAGATACATTCCAATCACCGTTGCAATCAACGATACCGGAATGGAAACCATTACAATGAATGCGTTTCTGATGTTGTGAAGGAATAATAACATTACCACTGCCACCAAGATAATTGCTAAAAACAAATCGAAAATTACGTGATCTGCAGCTTCCAAAGTAAAGTCTGTAGAGTCATCTACAATACTCACTTTTACATCCTGAGCTTTATAGTTGTTCTGAACCTGAGCAATAGTTGACTGAACCAATTCTGAAACTGCCACCGCATTCGCATCAGACTGTTTCTTCACCTGCATCAAAATCGTAGGATTCTGGTTGAATCTTGCTACTTTCTCAATATCTTTCTGAGTATCAAATACTGTTGCGATATCAGATAAACGAACCTGTGCTCCGTTTTTATTGGATACAACCAAGTTGTTCATTTCAGCGATATCTCTGTATTTCCCTGAAAGCCTGATGGTAGATCTTGAAGTTCTTGTCTTCAAAGCTCCCGTAGGGAAATCTAAGTTAGAAGAAAGAATTGCCTGCTGAATATCTCCGATCGAAAGACCGTAACCCTGCATTTTCTTTTCATCTAAACTTACCTGAATTTCTCTTTCCTGTCCACCGACAAGGTCAACCTGAGCCACACCGTTTACACGGGAAAAGATAGGCTCAATTTTTTTATCTAAAAGATCATAAAGCTCTTTGTTATTCAGTTTATTACTGGTAATACTCAACGTCATGATCGGTAAATCATCAAGTGAGAATTTTTGTAATGACGGCGGATCTGCATCCTCCGGTAGGTCTGCCAAAATAGCATTTACCTTTCTCTGAGCATCGTTCAACGCATAGTTTACGTCAGCTCCCGTGTTCAGCTGAACCATAATCACCGATAAACTTTCGTAGGAAGATGATTCTACCTTTTTTACGTTTTCCAAAGAACCTACGGCATCTTCAATCTTACGCGTCACCGAAGTTTCCACCTCAGAAGGCGAAGCTCCCGGATACACCGTAGAAATCGTTACCATATTGGTTTCAAACTTCGGAATCAATTCGTACCCCATCATGGAGTAGCTTAACAAACCTCCCAGCGTCAGAATCGTAAACAATACGATAACGAGGGACGGTCTTTTAATGGATATTTCTGCTAACTTCATTCTTCTGTTACTTTACGATATTGATTTTTGAACCGTTATCAAGGTTGATCTGTCCGCTGGTAATCACCTGCTCGCCACCGTTCAGTCCGCTGATGATCTGTACTTTATCACCATACACTTTACCTGTTTTCACAGTGATCATTTTAGCAGTTCCGTTCTGAACGATAAAGATCTGACCTGAGCTTACACCATTTGCAAAAGCTTCTGCAGGAATTGTAAGCATATTTTGGGTTTCGGCACCGTTGTTCGTTTTAAACAGAGCTGTTCCATACATACCTGCTTTCAGATTTCCTCTGTTTGGAACTTCAATTTCTACAGGGAAATTAAGAGAAGCATCACTTTTTGGAGCGATAAATGTGATTCTTCCGCTGAAAGTTTCGTCAGGTAAGACATTTACATTGATAGAAACTTCCTGACCCAGCTGAATTCTTCCAATCTGGCTTTCATCCACCAAAACTGAAAGTTTTAATGAATTGATATTTACAATTTCAAATAAAGCAGTTCCAGGTGCAACAACAGCTCCCGGCTCTACCATTTTTTTGTTGATAGTACCGCTGATTCCTGCTCTGATGCTGGTATCATCCACTCTAACGCTTTGAGCTCTTACTGCAGCCTGCATATTTTTCAACTGTAATCTTGAATTATCCAGCTGCTGTTTTGTAACACCTCCTGTTTTGAAAGCATTTTCATAACGCTGATTGTCTGCAATAGCATTCTGTAAGTTATTCTGAGCCTGAGTAACGTCTACTTCAATAGCATCTCTTTTAATCGTTGCCAAAACCTGTCCCGCTCCTACTCTGGAACCTTCTTTTACGAAAACGCTTACCACTCTTCCTGAAATATCTGCAGACTGATTCATCTCCTGTTTCGGGATGAAAGTTCCGTTGGCAGAATAATCTGTATCAATGTTTGACCTTGTAGCTGTAATGACATTAACGTTGATTTTGTCAACCTGTTTTGCCACTTCTTTTACTTCAGTTTCCTGTTTCTTTTTGTTGTCGGCAATTTTCCAGGCAGCTAAGCCTACAAGTACAGCAGCGACGATGATATATATTAAAGTTTTTTTCATTTTAATAATGATTATTTTTTAATGTAAATGGAATCTTTTTTTAATAAAAGACTTCACAATAGTTTATTAGGGGTTTTGTAAAGTATTAAGTTCTCCTTTGGCTTTGATTAATTTGATTTCTGCCTGTTTGTAGTCTAATAATGCATTAGCATAATTCTGTTTTGCCTGAGTTAATGCATTTTCAGTATCCAGTACTTCTGTCAATGTTGCCAAACCGTATTGGTAATTTGCCTGTGTATCTTTCTGAACTTTTTCGGCAAGACCAACATTATTCTGCATACTCTCAATGTTGATCAATGAATTTTCCATATTGGTAATTGCATTTTTATAATCAAGACTTAATGAAAGCTGCGTGTTTTCGATATCCAGATCTAAATCGTCGATATCAATCTGCGCCTGAGCAATTTTAGATTTAGTAGCACCACCAGTGAAAATCGGGATGTTGATATTTAAACCAATCGCTGAGAAATCACTCCAGAGTACACCATTCTGCAAACCGTTGGTTAAAGGAAACTTCGCTCCTGTCGCACCCCAACCGTAGTTGGCAACAAGATTAACCGTTGGATACAGATAAGCTTCTGTTGCTTTTTTATTGAAAACCAAAAGTTCTCTGTTTTTCTGAAGCACTTTTACTTCAGAACGACTGTTTAAATCTACATTTGAAGCAAGAAGTTCCGGTCTTGGATCAATTGATTTTTCTTCAAGGGTAATTTCAGTTTCAATTGGAATTCCCATGTAGAATTTCAATGAATTTTTAGAAAGCTCAACACTGTTGATCAAAGTCTGTTTGTTGGAACCGATATTGGTCAGTTGAACATTGGTTCTGTCTAAATCTATCTGTTTTGCCAAACCGTTATCTACTAAGCTCTTGATAACATTTCTTACTTTTTCGGTATTTGCGTAGCTTTGGTTTACTGTTTCAAGATTTTCTTCCTGCACAAAAACCTGATAATAGGCTGTTGCAACATTTTCAATCAACTGCTCGTTGGTTAACTGAGCATTAAGAATATAAAATTCTCTCGTCGATTTTGCTGCTTTCAAACCTGTGAAAACTCTCTGATCAAAAATAGCCTGCTGAACCTGTGCAGTTGAAGTGGTTTGCCAAGGCTGTCCCAGTTTAGCGCGGATTCTTTCACCACCAAATTCCAGTAACGATTCCTGGATAATCGGATTGTAAGTAAGACCTGACGTAATGCTGATCTGCGGTAACGCTCCGGCTCTCGCCTCGGCTATCTTGTATTCAGCTTTTTTAATCTGCAAAGCTGCTTTTTTGGCTTCTGCTTTATTTTGCAAAGCCTGCTTAATGGCTTCCTGCAAAGATACCTGTTGCTGTGCAAAGGCAGATGTAGAGCCGAAAATCATAAATGCTGCAGCTATCCCAATTTTTAGCTTTTTTGCAGTTATAAGTTTTCTATTCATAATTTATTACTTCGTTTATTTTTTGTTTTCTTTGTTAAAATCTTTATTCCTAAAGGACGGGTGAAATTTTAAAATACTTTAATCTTTTTTAATTATTTCTTAAATAGGATATTCAGAATGATGTCTTTCCGGTCCGCAATCAAAAGATCGAATTCTTTTTCGTCGAGCATCATATTTTCCAGAAACAACGGGCGCACCGCACTTGGAAATATGAGAAGTGAAATCATATTGAGTACAAACTGTACCGGTGCCATTTTTTCAATATTTCCCAGTTCCATTTCTGCTTCAATCTCGCTGTACATCTTTTTTAAATCTTTCTCTTCCACATCTCTTTTATGACAGCTTCCTTTGTTGATTTGGGAAACGATATAGGTTTCCAGATATGGATATTTCAGGCTTGTCTGAAGGCTTCCGTCGATAAAATTGGCAATTTTCTCTTTGAAGGGAAGATCTGAATTCATGATTAGCTCAGATTTTTCTTTTTCAACTTTATGCGCTTCATCAAAAATAATCTGGATCAAATTATCTCTCGATCTGAAATAGTAGTTGATTAAGGTTCTGTTGACACCCGCCTCATCCGCAATCTCCTGTGTAGTTGCGTTAAATTTCCCCTGCACGAAGAATAAATTCTTTGCAGTATCCTTGATTAATTCCTGGGTTTGGTCTTTCTTTTCTTGTTTTGACATTTTTGTTAAACAATTTTGTGCAAATATATATCAAACAATTGTTTTGACAAAATTGTTAAACAAAATAATTGATATGATAATAATCATTTAACGCAGCAGTATCACGTATTAATGATTTATTAATTTCTTTATAGCCTTTGTTTAATTATATTTGCGAAAAACTTTTTAACGATGAAAAAAATATTGGTAACATTTATGCTGGTAATCTCATTTGCCCTGAATGCGCAATGTAATAATTGTGCTAAAAATTTTGGTGGATGGATTTACGACGACACAGTTGGAATGAAAAAGACGAATGATGGTTTTTTGTTTGTTTATCATTACGATGACTCGTACACCTATTCAAAATTGCGAAAATATGATTTCAACTGTAATCTTCTGTGGGAAAAAACAGAAGTGATACACTCACTTACTGTAGATGACTATGGAAACATATATACGCTTGGAACTGACGGGTATCACATGAATTATGTTAATAAATTAACTAAATATAATTCTAACGGAACCATGATATGGCAAAAGCAATTTACTGGTGAAGTTGGAAGGCTGGCGAAAAATATTTTGATTCATCAAAACACGCTTATTGTTACAGGCGTTTACAGATACAATTTAAGTTTTGGTACAATAAACTTTATAAACAATAGCGGACTTACATCTCCTTATGCCCGAGGATTTCTTGCAAAATATGATACCGATGGGAATTTTTTTAATGCAATCCAATTGGGACAAAACATTGAGCTATTTAAAGATACTGCAATTGATAATAATGGGAATATTTATGTATCAAAAGTTGATGCTAATTTTACGTTCAGCAAAATCGAAAAATATGATTCTAACCTGCAATTGATACTATCTAAAGAAATTTCAAATAATACAGGAGTATATTGGGCTTATTGCCCAACTAATTTACATTATAATAAATTAAACAATAAGATGTATGTTTATGGTAGCTTCTCAATTGCCACTAAAATAGACAATGTAAATTTTTCTACAGGAAATCCAAACAACGGTATCATACAAAGTATAATTTCGGAATTTGATGTTAATACTTTAAATATGACACGATACTTACAGTATTATAATAATTCAATGCTGCAAATTCCTCACGAACATAATAATAACCCACACACTTTAAATAACGTATATTTTACAGAATCTAGTGATTATCTTTATGGTTTCGGTAGCTTTTCTAAAGATATGACTTTAGGAAACACAACTATTTCCTCATCAAGCTCTACATATGCAGGATACACTTATCATCATGAAGATTTGGTTTTATTTAGAATTAACCTTCTCACATTTCAACCTGAAGTTTTGTTTAAATCCAATTCGGCAACCCAACCATTTCAAACATGGGTGCCAAATGCTGCAGACGAAATCTTTATACACAATAACGAGGTTTATGTTTCTGCAAATTTTTCAGCCAAACCGATCGAAATGAATGGTTCATTAATAACTAATAATAGTGGTAATGGAAATACTGATGTATTATTTTATAAATATACCGGTAATTCTCAAAATTCAGTTTCTTCAAATTCACCAGTGTGTCCAAGTAAAAATATTTTACTGAATGCTACTGGAGGAACTACTTACAGCTGGACAGGTCCAAATGGATTTACCTCAAATCAACAAAATCCTGTAATTTCTAATGCTAATATTTCCAGCAATGGAATATATTACTGCACAATTTCTGGTTCAACTACAGGATGCAATGGTACTTTTCCTGTAAACGTAATTGTTGGAGACAATCTTGCTCCCGTTCCTAATCAGGCGACTTTACCTACGGTGACAGGAGATTGCAACACGACGATTTCCAATTTCCCGACAGCTACAGACAACTGCGCAGGAACAATTACTGCAACCACAACAGATCCTTTGTCATATTATACACCAGGAACTTATACTATTCATTGGTCATACAACGACGGAAACGGAAATATTTCCACTCAAAATCAAAATGTAACTGTCAGTTTGCCTGCAGCTCCAACGACAATCAATACACAGCAGGTTTTTTGTGCAAGCGATCAGCCAACTTTGTCAGACGTGCAAATCAGCGGACAAAATGTTGTCTGGACAGATGTCACAGGAACTGTAATTATCGCAAACGATCCTCCTCTCGTCAATGGAGAAACCTATTATGCGTACTCTACTGTTAACGGTTGCCAAAGTAACACAATTTCGATTCAGGTTACCGTAAACAACACACCTCTTCCTACTGCAAATACAAATCAGGATTTCTGTGCTTCCGCAAATCCAACACTGGCAAATCTTATCGTCAACGGAACAGCTTTAATTTTTTATGATGCTGCAGGAAACGTTTTACCTCTTACTATTCCACTCATCAATGGTCAGATTTATTATGTAACTCAGACGCTCAATGCCTGTAAATCAGATAAGCTTGCGATTACGGTTACACTCTCTCAGAATAATGTTCCTGCAACAAATTACAGAGAGACCTTATGCAACGTTACGACTGCGATGATGATGACTGTCAATCTCAATTCGTACCAATCTAATATGATTGCGAATCCTGCGAATTATATTTTCACTTACACCAATCAGGCCGGAAACCCAATTTTAAATCCTTCATCTTATATTTTAAATCCTGGTTCAAATATTATTAATGTTAAAGTAGCAACAGCCGATGGTTGTTTTAAAAATGTAATTCTTGAATTGGTTTTAAATCCTAAACCTTCCGTCACGCTTCCCGAAGATTTTCATATCTGCGAGGGAAAATCTGTCGTACTTGACGCAGGAAGTGGTTTTGTAACCTACCTGTGGAATACCGGAGCAACTACTCAGACCATCACTGTTTCAACGGCAGGAACTTACTCTGTGAAAGTCACCAACAGTTTTGGATGTGAAAATACAGACAACATTGTGTTGAGTTATTCTACTCTTTCACAGATTACAGCTGTAAATATTACAGGCAATACTGCGGCGGTGATAGTTTCTCCGTCAGGAATTTATGAATATTCTCTAGACAATGCTTCATGGCAGGATTCCAATATTTTCACACAACTGGAAATGGGTGAATATACAGTATATGTAAGAACGAAAGACGGCTGTTTTATCGGACAGAAACCTTTTTCCATTTTTAATATTCCGAATGCGATCAGCCCCAATGGCGATAATGTGAATGACATTTGGAAAATTGCAGGACTTCAAAATTATAAAGGCTCAGAAGTAAGCGTTTACGACAGAAAAGGAGCCTTGGTTTTCAGACAGATTATCAATAAAACACCTTTGGAGTGGAATGGAAAGATCAATGGAGCACCGGTTCCTACAGGAAATTACTGGTACACGATTAAAGTTTCAGACGGCAGGAATTACAGCGGATGGCTTTTGATTAAAAACAGAAATTAATTTTAAATTCTAAACAAAACGGGCCGTTTCATTTAAGAAACCGCCCGTTTTTATTTTATAAATATTATTTAAACCAACCTTATTTTATCTTCCATAATATCTACGATTTTATCTTTATACAAACCGCCAAGCGCTTTTTTAAAGTTCTTTTTGCTCATTTGCAATTCGTCTTTAATTTCTTCAGGTGTGGACTTGTCTGAAAGGTGAAGCAGACCGAAATTTTCTTCAAGCTTATCTAAAATTTTCTGCTTAAACTCATCAATATTTTCAAAACCCTGAGGTTGCAGTGAAATATCGATTTTTCCATCTTCCCGGATTTCTTTAATGAAACCACTCTCTTCGGATAAAGGATATAATTTTTTGAAAACATCAGAGGCGTAAATCAGCCCGATATATTTTTTATTGATGACAACGTTCCAGCCCAGTTCGCTTTCATTCATCATAATTAAATCTACCTTATCTCCTTTTTGGAAAGGTAAATTTTCATACTGAGGATTTCGTTTGAACTTTGTAGTTCCGGTAATTAAATCCAGATCTTCATCTACATAAAGATTCACAAGATATCTCTTTCCTTCAAGAATTTTAGTTTTCTGCTGCTTGTAGGGAATGAAAAGATCTTTGATGATTCCCCAGTCCATAAATGCACCTGTCGGAAGACTTTCTACACAGCTCATCACGGCAAATTCGCCCACTTCAGCCAATGGAATTTCTGTTGTAGCTTTCAGTTTGTTGTCATCCTGAAAAACAAAAACCTCAATTTCGTCGCCCACTTCTTTTTCTTCACGGATAAAAACTTTAGATAAAAAGGCAGTTTTGCCGGATTCTGATTCAAGCATCCATCCTGAATGATTTTTTTCTGAAATTTTTAAAGTCTGGGTTTTTCCGAGTTGCATTTAAGATAAATTTAGTTGGCAAAGGTAAGGAAAATAAGTCGGAGATTTTTTGGGTTGGAGAGTTGGAGGGTTTTTAGAGTTGGAACGTCGGACGATTGTAAGGTTTTGGGATCAACTTATTTTAAATCTAATCCTGATAATTTTTCAAATGATTAATTAAATTTTCAGATTCCTTTAGATAATCTGTTTTTTCGTCATTATCAGATTTCTCTACACTTTTTATCAGTTTATCTTTCTCATAATAATATCTTGATTCTGATAAAAGTTTAGGATTTTTCAAATAACCATTTTCATCAAGTGTCTGATATTTCTTTGAATAAATAAAAGCTAATTCTCCGTTATCCGAAAAGAAATATTCTGTAACGATGTTCCAGGCTGAAAGACCTACAAAATGTTCCATTTTTCTAAGTTTTCCATTTTTGTAGAACCCTTTTAACTTAATTCCGTTATCTGTGACCTCAGATTGATCCATAAAATAGGAATACGGAACTGTTATAATTTTAAAATCTTTGGTTTGATTAATTTGCTGAACTATCTTTTTGACAAGCTCAATATTCTGCCCGAAGAGCAATCCTGAAAAAATAACCATCGAAAGAAGTATTAGCTTTTTCACCATCAAATATTTGCAACAAAATACAAAAAAAAGAGAAGCCGAAACTTCCCTTTTTATATTTGCGCCAAATCTGGCTCTTTTTACTTTTTCTCTGGCTCTTACATATGCAAAGCTCTCTTCCCTGTAGCATCCAAAGCAGCTTCTTTCACCGCTTCAGCGTACGTTGGGTGCGCGTGAGAACTTCTCGCAATATCTTCAGCACTTGCACGGAATTCCATAGCGATAACACCTTCAGCAACCAAGTCGGCAGCTCTTGCTCCAATCATGTGAAAACCTAAAACTTCGTCTGTTTTTTCGTCAGCAATGATTTTTACCAAACCGTCGATATCACCACTTGCACGGCTTCTACCTAACGCTCTCATTGGGAAAGTTCCGATTTTGTACGCAACTCCTTCTTCTTTCAGTTGCTCTTCAGTTTTACCAACTCCGGCAACTTCCGGCCATGTGTAAACCACCCCTGGAATTAAATTATAATTGATGTGAGGTTTTTGTCCCGACAAAGTTTCAGCAACAAAAACTCCTTCTTCTTCCGCTTTGTGAGCCAACATTGCGCCTTTGATAACATCACCGATCGCATAAATATTTGCAACGTTTGTCTGTAAGTGGTCGTTTGTTTTTACTCTTCCTCTTTCGTCTAATTCAACACCTGCTTTCTCCAAACCAAGTCCGTCTGTGTAAGGTCTTCTTCCTACAGAAACCAGACAGTAATCTCCTTCAACTGTAACTTCTTCTCCTTTTTTATCTTTTGCAGTGATCTTTACAGAATCTCCGTTTCTTTCAACCGCGGAAACTGCTGTGGAAAGCATAAATTTCATTCCCTGCTTCTTCAGAACTTTAGTCAATTCCTTGCTTAAAGCTCCATCCATTGTAGGAATGATTTTATCCATAAATTCAACCACCGTTACCTGAGCACCAAGTCTCAAATACACTGAACCTAATTCAAGACCGATAACTCCGCCACCGATTACTACCAAATGCTTAGGAATTTCTTTTAAATTTAAAGCTTCAGTAGAAGTAATCACTCTTTCTTTATCTAAAGTGATGAAAGGCAAAGATGATGGCTTAGAGCCAGTTGCAATAATTGTATATTTAGATTCGATGGTTTCCGTAGAACCGTCGTTTTTCGTTACTTTAATCTGAGTTGCAGATTCAAAGCTTCCAAGACCTTCAAAAACAGTTATTTTGTTTTTGTCCATCAGGAAATTGATTCCTTTTGTAGTCTGCTCTACCACTTCATTTTTTCTCGCAATCATTCTTGCGATGTCAGCCTGTGGCTCATTAATGATAATTCCGTGGCTTTCGAAATTGTGTTTTGCATTTTCGAAATGCTCAGAGCTGTCTAGAAGCGCTTTTGAAGGGATACATCCAACGTTAAGACAGGTTCCGCCTAAAGTTGAATACTTTTCAATAATTGCTACTTTGAAACCTAATTGTGCAGCACGAATTGCAGCTACATAACCTCCGGGACCAGAACCTATTACGGTAACATCGAATTGACTCATTATATATTTTAATTTATTTATTATCTGATGATTAATTCTTACAAATTTACTGATTAATTTAAAAGGAACAAAGTGAGTTTTGTCAAGTTTTTCTGTAAGATGAAGGATGTTGGATGATGGGTGCGGGATGTTTAAATGATTGAGAATATTTTTGTTTTAGATCTTCCTACATTTAATTTTTATCTTCCAGCTATTTTTCTAATTCCAGATTCACTTTTCCTTCTCCAAAAACTTCTTTACTTCCAAAAAAGTTTCCGCCACAAATGTACCATGGTAGATTTTCTAAATATTCTATTGCATTTTCAGATTTCATTTCTGCCACTTCTTTTTTTGCAATTATTCCTTTAAACCATCTGTTTAAATCTGAAGAATTTTCAAATTCGACAGTATATTTAAGCCAGATTCTCTGGCAAAGTCTGCACTGAATAATGCTTACTTCGGCATTCCTGTCATCAGTCAGATCTTTTCCTACGATTGAAGTTCTGTATTCGGATTCAATTAAATCGTGTTTTTCGCAGGCACAACCTAATTTTGGGAGTTTTTTCATGAATGAAATAATGATTTTAAATTTTAGAATTTCAAATGTAAGAAAATCAAAGAGATTTAATTTACTATGAAACCTTTAAAATAACTTTTACAATCAGCGCTGTAAGCTCTTACTTCTTCTCTGAAATCACTCTTCCATTCAAAATTGTCATCCCCTAAAAAGGTGTATGAGATATAAAAACTGTAACCAGATAATAAAAGCAAAAAAAGCTGTATCAATAAATACGTTTTTACAATGAATTTTTTATTTTTTATTAATCTTAACAGATAAAAATCAATGATTAAAAGTAGGAAGGTAATCACTAAACCATTTAACAAAATCCCCGAAATATAAAAAACTTCAGCCAATGAACTTGCCAAAGAATCACTTTTATATATAAATGGGAATGCATAATATTTGGGGAAAATGTCACCTGTGCAACTGCATTCAAAAACAAAATTAAACCAAGTGAATTTAAGAAGAAAGAAGCCTAATGAAAATATATAAAAAGAAATAACTTTTAGAAAAAACTTCACAAGCCTATTTTTTATGCATTAAATCCAACAGAACCTTTTCATATCGGTCTAAAATAATTTCTTTCGAAAACCGTGATTTTATAGAATTTTTAACAGCTTCATGATCATAAGAACGATGTAAAATCTGCATAATTTTCTGGGAAAAATCTTCGTGATTTTCAATATCAGAAACCTCACCGTTGGTTTCGTGCTGAATGATTTCGTTGATTCCACCAGGACAGTTATTGGCTAAAGAATAAGTTCCGCAGGCTCCTGCTTCAAGTAAAACATTCGGAAAACCTTCGTATCTTGAGGATAGAATAAACAGATCTGCATATTTCAAAAACTCATACGGATTCTCCTGTCTGCCATGAAAAACGACATTTTTTAAGCCTAAAAATTCTTTCATCTGATGCAGAATTTCACGATCTTTTCCGTCTCCCAAAATGTGCAGCAGAATTTTTTCATTTTTTAATCTTGAAAAAACCTTCAGTAAATTATCAAAACCCTTTCTCGCAGAAAGATTCCCAATCGCAACAACGTTTTTATAGTTGTATTTATAACATTCAGGCTTGCGCGAGATGGCTAATTTTCCGTCTATAAAATCAAAATCAACAGGATTATTGATCTTAACAATTTTAGACCGGTTAACTTTAAAATTTCTGACTAAATCGTGCATCATATCATCACTCTGTGCGATAATCTGCTGATAATTATTGTAAAAGTGGTAGAAAAATTTAATTTCCTTTTTAGTCACATGTTGCGAAACAACATTGGTTTCTCTCGCAATAAATTTTGTTTTGGGAAAAAGTTTGATAAACATCGACAGATACGCATTTACCTCTCCATATCCCGAAAAAACAATATCCGGCTTCCGGCGGTAAATCTCTTTTAGAATCGGCTTCAGAGAATGGCGGATTCTTTCGGTGTTGATATCAATAATTTCAACGTCTTTCTTTAAAATATTCAGATAACCACCCTCTTTGCGCAACAGCAAAATCTTCGGTTCAAAACGATCTCTTGAGAGATGATTTGCAATGGTGGTAACGATTCTTTCTGCACCTCCGGTCTCTAAATCCGGCAGAATAAATATGACAGAAATTTTCTTGTTCATTATACAGTTGGTTGAAAAACCTTCCGGTTTAAAAATGTTTTCTCTTAAGTAGAATTATTTTAATCCGTAATATTTAAATTACATCAATTCAGGAAATTCATGAGAATGATTGTTCAGAATATGATTAATTAAAAACTGATCACCTTTCTGATCATAAAAGATAAACCAGGAAGTCCGGTGATTGGCTTTGTATTTAATGCATTTTTTACCAAATTTCTGAAGTGATTTCGGCGTATCCCTGCCGATTGGTTTATAAATATTATAGTCTACAAAATCATAAATTTTCTCAGCGTACAACTGGCAAACAAGTTCAAAACCAAAATATTCTTTCACGTATAAAACTCTTATCAGCTCCTCAATCGACTGATGAAATTCCCGCGAATAAATAATCATTTTCCCCAAGACAATTTAGAAATAAATTCCCTGGTTTTTTCTCGGGAGTCCACCGAATTTAGACCCCTAGAAAATCTTTCATCGAAATCATCTTTCGCCAAATATTCAGTTTGGGATTCTGAAAGTGTATCTGCAGTAGCCCTTTTTTCTTTCAGCTCAAGCAATTCTGCAATTACCTCGAGATCATCAAGCTTATTTATCCAATGGATTAAGTCTGTTTTTGATTGTATAATGGGATTTTCCATTTTAATTTTATTTAAAAATCAATTGGCAACATCGCTGATAAATTTAATTCTCAGCATTCTCACTTCTTCGTCAGAAAGTTCATCACCAAATTCGTCCAGCAAAACTTTCATGCTGTCACTTTCAGATTCATTCATAAATTCCATGAACTCGTCCACCATATCTTCATCGAAATTTTCTTCGATGTAGTAATCAATATTTAATTTTGTTCCCTGATAGACAATACGCTCCATCTCTTTCAAAAGATCATTCATTGAAAGATTTTTAGCTCTTGCAATATCTTCAAGATCTATTTTTTTATCAGTATTCTGGATAATGAAAACTTTATGGCTGGATTTGTTGGCCACGTTTTTCAAAACCATATCCTGAGTGCGTTCTATATTATTGTCCTCAACATATTTTGAAATAAAATCTGCAAACTCTTTACCGTATTTCTTTGCTTTTCCTTCACCAACTCCATAGATTTTAGCAATTTCTTCCACAGTGACAGGATATTGTACTGTCATATCTTCCAGACTCGGATCCATAAAGACCGTATAAGGCGGAATACCATGTTTCTTAGCAACTTTTTTCCGGAGTTCCTTTAAAAGTACAAACAGGTTTTGATCCAAACCTCCACCAGCCTGCTGCTGCACCTGATCACTTTCTGCTTTGGTTTGAGAAAGATCAAATTCACGGTCTTCAGCAATCATAAATGAACCGTCAAACTCGCCTTTAAGAATATTTTTTCCTTTCTCTGCAATTTTTAAAACGCCGTAAGTTTCAATATCTTTCTGAAGGAAATTCTGTACTGTTGCCTGTCTTAAAATGGTTTTCCAGTAATTTTCTTTTTCATCCTTACCAAATCCAAAATGAGTTGTCTGCTCAAGTTTATACGATTTTGTAACCGCATTTTCTTTTCCTACAATCGTTGAGATCAAATCCTTAGATTTAAATTTTTCTCCCGTATCATTGATCAGATGCATGACTTTTTTAAAATCTTCTGTTGCATCTTTCAGTTTCGGAGGGTTTGATGCGTTGTCACACATTTTCGCTCCGTCTCCTTTTATAGGATCAAAACTTTCGCCGAAATAATACAGAATATATTGCCTTCTGCTCATCGAAGTTTCTGCATATCCAACCACTTCATTCAGCAGCTGCAGACCGATTTCCCTTTCGGAAACAGCTTTTTGTGCTAAAAATTTCTCAAGTTTCTCAATATCTTTCGGATCATAGAATGCCAGGCAGTGACCTTCACCACCGTCTCTTCCTGCCCTTCCGGTTTCCTGATAATAACTTTCAAGAGATTTTGGGAAGTCATAATGAATAACAAAACGTACATCCGGTTTATCGATCCCCATCCCAAAAGCAATGGTGGCAACGATTACATCCGCTTCTTCCATCAGAAATTTATCCTGATTGGCAACTCTTATCTTCTGGTCAAGGCCTGCATGATAAGGAAGTGCGTTGATACCGTTAACCTGAAGGAGCTGGGCAAATTCTTCCACTTTTCTCCGGCTAAGACAGTAAACAATTCCTGATTTTCCTTTGTGCTGGTTGATGAATTTTACAATTTCTTTATCAACATTCACTTTCGGTCGTACTTCGTAATAAAGATTGGGTCTGTTGAAGCTTTCCTTATAAACGATAGCCGACGTCATTCCCAAAGTCTTCTGAATGTCATCCTGCACTTTTGGAGTAGCGGTGGCCGTTAAAGCAATTACCGGAACATCAGCAATCTTATCAATTATTGTTTTTAAATTTCTGTATTCAGGTCTGAAATCGTGACCCCATTCTGATATACAGTGCGCTTCATCAATGGCAACAAAAGAAATTTTCACTTCCTTGAAAAAGTCAAGATAATCTTCTTTAATCAATGATTCCGGCGCCACATAAAGGAGCTTTGTTTTTCCGGCTTTAATATCGTCAAAAACCTTTTTGGTCTGAGTTTTGTTAAGTGATGAATTCAAAACGTGGGCAACTCCTTCATCTGATGAGAGTCCGTTCACGGCATCCACCTGATTTTTCATCAGGGCGATAAGCGGTGAAACAACAATGGCTGTACCTTCAGAAATAAGGGCAGGAAGCTGATAGCAAAGTGATTTACCTCCACCCGTAGGCATAAGGACAAAAACATCCTTGCCGTTCAGTAAATCTTCTATGATTTGCTCCTGCTGACCTTTGAAGGTAGAAAACCCAAAGTATTTTTTTAATTCGCCCGATATATTGGCTTTTTTTGCGCTCATCTAATTTTGTATTGCTAAATTTGCATCTATCCCAAAGTTATAAAAATTCTGCTTAAAATAAAAGCGAACGAATTTATAAAAATAAAATTTATAGTAAATATAAATAGATTCAGCATCTATTTTCCACATGTAATATACGACAAAAATGTATACAAACGACATTATTTCGAACGCAAAAAAAACCCTTGAAATAGAAATTTCCGAACTTGAAAAACTCAGAGACAGAATTGATGAAGATTTTGAAAAAGCTGTAAAAGTAATTCATGCTGCGACTGGAAAACTCATTGTCGTTGGTATCGGAAAATCGGCTCATGTTGCCAATAAAATGGTGGCCACGCTGAATTCTACCGGAACGCCTTCTCAGTTTCTGCATGCATCGGAAGCTATACATGGAGATTTGGGCGTGATTCAGAAGCAGGATGTTGTTTTGTGCATCTCAAATTCAGGCAATTCTCCTGAGATTGTGAGTTTGGTTCCTTATCTGAAAGACTATTCTTCTTCTTTAATAGGAATGACGGGAAATAAAAACAGTAAACTTGCTGAATTTTCAGACATGATCTTAGACACGCATGTTGATGTTGAAGCCTGCCCTATTAAACTGGCGCCAACAAGTTCTACCACGGTGCAAATGGCGTTAGGTGATGCTTTGGCTGTGAGTTTAATGGAACTGAATAATTTCAAGGCTAATGATTTTGCCAAATTCCATCCGGGTGGAAGTTTAGGTAAAAATTTGATTTCAAAAGTTGATGACTTTGTTTCTTCACAGAAGCCTCAGGTGTCTGAAAACGACAGTCTGAAAGACGTAATTATTTCAATAAGCAGCTCAAGACATGGAATTACAGTCGTAGCAGACCAGGAAAACATCATCGGTGTGATTACAGATGGCGATCTGCGTCGAATGTTGATGAATGAAATTAATATTTCTCAGGTTTCAGCCAGGGATATCATGTCATTAAATCCCAAAACGGTAGAAAGAAATTCGCTGGCAAAAGATGCGATGAAAATTCTGAAAGATAACAATATCGGTCAGCTGGTGGTTACCGAGAAGGGAAAATATTTCGGGATTATAGATTTACATAAATTATTGGACGAGGGGATTAATTAAGTTGAGGCTAAGATTGAGACTGAGACTGAACTTAAGATAGGTAAAACAAATTTCATATATTCAATATGAGATTTTGAATCTTAAATTATAAATCTTGAATTTCAAATTATACTGCACTGAACACCCGCTTTTTTTCCTAAATTTGAAAAACTTAAAAAAATATTTGTGAGCGAAGGTAAAGACATGTCATTTTGGGGACATATTGGCGAACTGAGAGGGCATCTCATCCGATCAATCATAGCGATTATTATCGCAGCATTTGTAATAGGTTATAACATTGAATGGGTGATGGATCATGTTTTTTTTGGTCCTACCAGAAATGATTTTCCAACATTCAGAGCGGCCAACTATTTTTCCCGAATGGTTTTGGGTGAAGACAGTATACATCTGCCAAAAGACTTTCCTGTGCGTGTACAGAGGCTCTATCAGCAATTTAATGTAATGATTGCAGTTTCGATGTTTGGAGGAGTAGTAATTGCATTTCCTTATATTGTCTGGGAACTCTGGAGATTTATTGGCCCGGCTTTACATCCCAATGAAAGAAAAAACTCAATCTTCATCATCAACGCAGTTTGGATGCTGTTTTTGTCTGGGGTTCTTTGTGGTTACTATTTAATTTTACCTTTCGCCGTTAACTTTGGAGTGATTTTCAAAATTTCAAACATTATCATTCCGCTTTACGATTTGAGTGATTATACAACTTTATTTCTGCAGGTTGTTTTGGGAATGGGTGTTGTATTTTTATTCCCGATATTAATCTACTTCTTAACTTCTATAGGAATTTTAACACCAATGTTTATGCGGACTTACCGTCGTCACGCCATCGTATTGATTATGGTAGTTGCCGCAATTATTACGCCTGCAGATGTTCTGAGTATGATGATGGCAGCTCTTCCATTGCTTGCATTATACGAATTCAGTATTATTGCATCTGGGTACACTTATAAAAAAGTTCAAAAGGCAAACGCTGGTCTTAACAAAGAAAACTAAGCTAAGTTAGATTTAATATAAAGCAGTTTTAAGAAATTAAAGCTGCTTTTTGTTTCACATTGGTGATAATTGTTACATCTCAAATGTTTTTACGACTAAACAAAAATTTATTCTTTATTTTTGAATTACATACATAACCTATGAAAAAAATCACTTTCTCGCTGCTTTTTGCTTCATCACTGGCTTTCGGGCAGTTTTTTGAGCGTGGCAAAACCTTTACAAAACAGGATACGCTTAAAGGTTCAGATACCAAATTCAGAAATTTTTGGGATGTAAAAAGGTACGATCTTTCAGTTGAGCCGGATTTTGAATCAAAAAGTATTAAAGGCAACAATAAGATCAGTTTTCAAATTACAAAAGATATTTCAAATCCTGTTTTTCAGATCGATTTGCAGAAACCGATGAAAGCCGAGAAAATTGAATGCAGTTTTCCCACTGTAGATGGTTTTAAACAGGACGGTGATTTCATCTTTATTTCTGCGAAAAAGAATTTTAAAAAAGGAGAAAAATTCACCATTGACGTAACCTATTCCGGAAAACCGACGGTTGCAAAAAATGCTCCCTGGGACGGGGGCTGGGTTTTCGCAAAAGATGAGAAAGGAAATCCCTGGATGAGCGTTGCTGATGAAGGAATTGGTGCTTCGGTCTGGCTTCCGACGAAAGATATCTGGAGCGATGAGCCTGATCAGGGAATTACAATGAAAGTTATCACTCCGAAAGACCTTGTTGGGATCGGAAACGGAAGACTGATCAGCAAAAAAGAGGAAGGTAACAAAACGGCTTACACCTGGGAAGTTAAAAATCCGATCAACGCTTATTCCATTATTCCTAACATTGGAAAATATGTGAATTTTAAAGATACTTACAACGGCGAAAAAGGAAAGCTTGATTTGGATTATTGGGTGATTGATTATAATTTAGAAAAAGCCAAAAAACAGTTCGCTCAGGTAAAGCCTATGCTTGAAGCTTTTGAATATTGGTTCGGACCCTATCCATTTTATGAAGATTCTTACAAACTGGTAGATTCTCCCTATTTAGGAATGGAACATCAAAGCAATATTGCCTACGGAAACCAGTATATGAATGGCTATCTGGGCAGTGATTACTCAGGAACCGGTGTTGGTTTGAACTGGGATTATATCATCGTTCACGAAAGTGGTCACGAATGGTTTGCCAACAATATTACTGCGAAAGATCAGGCAGACATGTGGGTTCACGAAGGTTTTACAATGTATTCGGAAGTGCTTTTCACGGAAAAATATATGGATAAAAAGTCGGCAGACATCTATGCACAGGGAGTTCAGCGTTCGATCAGCAATGATGTGCCAATTATTGGGAAATACGGTGTCAGAAATGAAGGCAGCGGAGATATGTACCCAAAAGGAGCGAGTATGCTTCACACGATCCGTCAGGTGATTGATAATGATGAGAAATTCAGACAGATTCTGAGAGGTTTAAATAAAGATTTTAACCACCAGACAGTTACCACAGAGCAAATTGAAAAATACATTTCAGATAAATCGGGAATTGATTTTTCATCAGTTTTCAATCAGTATTTAAGAACAACGGATGTTCCTGTTCTGGAATATTCTCAAAAAGGAAATGAACTGAAATTTAAATACAGCAAAGTTGTTAAAAATTTTAAACTTCCTCTGAAAGTGAATGATGAATGGATAAAACCTACGGAAGAATGGCAGACTGTGAAGTTGAAAAATGGGAATTCTGTTGAATTTAATAAGAATAATTATATTTATTTCAGAGATACGAATTAGGTTGAGGCTAGGTTAAGGTTAAGGCTAATTTTATGTCTGATATTGAGGTTAACTGAAATATAGTATCTGATAAATTTTAAAACAAAACCGGTCATTTGGTTTTGTTTTTTTTATTTTATTTAACATTTCGCTCTGTAACAAAGCGCATTTTAAAGCAACTATTTAAACAAAATAAATCAGCATGAAAAAAATTGCAGTCAGCCTAGGACTTTTATCCGCGATAGGATTTAATGCACAGTCTGTAAAGACACAGATTGACCTTGTCAATGTAAAAGACGATAAAGTAAATGTAAGCCTCGAATTTCCTAAAATGAAATCAGGCGACGTGAAATTCCATTTTCCTAAAACCGTTCCCGGAACGTATTCTACAGATGATTACGGAAGATTTATAGAAGGCATAAAATTCCTCGACAACAAAGGAAAAGAACTGAAGTTCACAAAGGTGAATGATAATTCCTATACTTTAAAGAATGCACAGAATTTAACCAAAGTTACCTACCTTGTCAACGACAGCTTCGATGATGAAATGGACAGCAGTAAGCACAAAGCGGTTTTTTCACCATCAGGAACAGACATTGAAGAAGGAAAAGTTTATCTTGTCAACACCCACGGTTTCGTTGGTTACATCGAAAATATGCAGGATGTACCCTACCAGTTAATTGTAAAAAAACCGAAGGATTTCTACGGAACGACAGCACTTGTAGATCAGGACAAATCTGACGATACAGATACTTTTACCCTGGCAAATTATGCTAAGCTTACAGATTCTCCATTGATGTACACCAAACCTGATTACGTTACATTCAATGCGGGAGGAATGGAACTGGTTTTGGGCGTTTATTCTCCGACAGGAAAGTATAAAGCTGCAGATTTTAAAGAAAATTTAGAGAAAATGGTGATTGCTCAGAAGAAATTTTTGGGTGATATGAATACCAATAAAAAATATGCAATCATGCTGTATCTTGCAGGTGCAGACGGCCCGCAGATCAAAGGTTTCGGAGCTTTGGAACATCACGAATCCACGAGTGTCGTTTTACCTGAAATGATGCCGAAGGAAGCGATTGACCAGACGATTACTGATGTTGTTTCACACGAATTTTTCCATACAGTAAATCCTTTAAAAGTGCATTCTGAAGAAATTCACTATTTCGATTATGCAGACCCGAAAATGTCTCAGCATTTGTGGATGTATGAAGGAGGAACGGAGTATTTTGCAAACCTTTTCCAGATTCAGGAAGGTCTGATTACCAGAGACGAATTTCTGAAAAGAATGAACGATAAAATTACCAATTCAAAGAATTACAACGACACGATGCCGTTTACAGTGATGAGCAAAAACATCCTGAAGGACGAGTACAAAGATCAGTACAGAAACGTTTATGAAAAAGGAGCTTTGCTCGCCATGTGTCTTGATATTGAGTTGAGAAAACTTTCCAACGGCGAAATGGGTTACCGGGATATGATCAGAAAACTGTCTCATAGATTTGGTGAAAACAAACCGTTTAAAGATGACAAACTTATTGACGAGCTTGTAGAAGTGACAGGATATCCGCAAGTGAGAGATTTCTACAATAAATACATTGCAGGAAGCGAACCAACACCTTATGAAAAATACCTCAGTCAGGTAGGTGTGGAACTGAAAAAACAGGATACGCCGCCAATTTTCTGGTTCGTAAAAGATCCGAATCAAACCGGATACAATGACAAAAACAATACATTTATTTTTGACGAAAGCTCTGCCCTTTCTCCTTTTGCAAAATCTGTCGGATTTAAAATCACCGATGAAGTGGTTGCCTTGGATGGGAAAACCATCAACATTCAGAATATCCAGGAGTTCATCAACTATGCGAAAAGCGTAAAAGACGGACAGAATGTGACGCTTACCGTGTTGAGAAACAAAGACGGTAAATCTGAAAAAATAGATTTAAAAGGAAAAGCCATTCTCGATAAAATGACAATTGAATCCTTAGGATTTAAAGCCAATACTACAGCTGCTGAGAAAAAACTTCAGGATCAGTGGATTACCGGAAAGAAATAAAGATAAAATTTAAAAAAAATTCCGCAGTTTAAATTAAACTGCGGAATTTTTTTTGAAGATAAGATCGCATTAAAACTCTAATACTCTCAAACTCTTAAACTTTCAAAACCTCCAACTCATTTACTTCTGCAAGTCTGGTTCTATGGGATTGTTATTTTTCTTAAAACCTTCTTTGGCTTTCTTCTCCATTTCCCGGAAAACCTGATTGGGATCTGAAATTTCTCTACCATCGGACGTTTTTGTTTTAAAAATAACACGGTTATTGTCCGTATTTTTCAGCATCATTTCGCGCATATTCTTGGTAGGATCGTTCACGTAGGCTTTCCAGACTTTTTTGAACTGATCTTCTGTGATTTCAATCTCCTTGCCACCCATTCCAAAAACCCGGATTTCAGATGGAAGGTTAAGTTCAGTTTCCTGCACGACCGCCTTGATCTTTTTATTTCCAGCCAAAGTCATTGCGTGGGTTCCTGTAGAATCCTCAATCTTCACAATCAGCCCCGGCAAACCATAAAATTTATACGGTCCGTCCTGAAACGGAAGTTCTGTCGTAAACCAGGCTGTCCACTCCCTTCCACCGAAGCTCGTTGTTGCTTTTTGGGTATTGTATTCCCCGATTTTCTGCTTTTCATTGCTTATCTTCCACTCGGGTTTGCTGTCTTCCAGAATTTTGTACTGGTCGCTGGATATTTTACGGAAAAGATAAGTCTTGAAATCCGGATAATCTTTCGTCACTTTAAATGTAATCTGTCCCGGATTTTCAGTTTTTTTAATATTGATACTGCCAGAATTCATCTGAATCTGCTTTTCAATGTCAGCTCTCTGAGTAGAATCTGCCACAAAAGTCGCATGGCTGTAATAGGAAGACCCTTTTGAATCTATATCCAGAACCATCATTTCAGTTTTCACATCAGTTTTGTCATTGATATCGGAGATGAATTTATAATCGTAGAAAAACCGGTTGGTTTGAGCCTGAGCAGATAAAATGGTCAGAATAAAACCCGAAGTAAGAAGTTTTTTCATTCTAAAAATAAATTATTTCGTTTCAATACGTACTTCGCCAGATCTTTTTCCGTCAGTGTTATTTTTCTTAACAGTTACGCTTTTAATCTTATTAGAATCCAGCTTTTTAAAGTCTGCTTCTGTTACCTCCTTACCATTGATGAAATAGGTCACATTTTCATTATCAGAAAGAATTAAGCTATTTCCTTTCGAAATATTTACGCCCACATTCGGAACTCTCATTGCTGTAATTCTTCCGTTTACCGGAGGAAAAGGCGCGGATATACTTTTCACAGACCTGATCACCATTGGATTTTTACCATCCAGCATTCTTCTTTCTGCTTCAATTTTTGCACGTTCGCCTTCCAGTTTAGCCCTTTTGGCATTCAGTTTTGCAGCTTCTTTTTCGAGTTTGGCTCTGCGTTTGGCATTTTCAGGGCTTTCTTTTTTGTCAAGGAAAACTTCACTTCCCGGCATCCAGCTCGTATCTATATTTTGTTCGTTTTTATATACCTTTACTTTAGCACCTTTAGGAAAATCAATAGAATTTCCATTATGTCTGTAAATTTTCACATTGGTTCCTTCAGGAAAACTCAGTTTTTCGCCATCTATTTCAATTTTTGAAAGATCAGGCATTTCGATGTTCATCGTTTTAAGACGTTCAAGCTCATTTTTCCAAGCTTCAGAATTAAATACTTTCATGAGTTTTTCACTATCAACATCCGGAATATGAAGACTGAATTCCTTTGAATTAACTGCCTGACTTATTTCTCCAGAAAGCTTCTCGATTTCCTGTAGACTTGCTTTGAATTCCTGTGAATCCGGTTTTAAAGCTTTCAGATTTTTAGATTCATTCTCAATTTTTGTGCTTAGTTCAGAGATTTTCTTTTCAGCAAGAACTTCTTTTTTTAATCTTGGCGGAGTTATATTTTCGTTGAAAACTATTTTCTCTTTTGGAACGATAGTATCTTTTTTAATTTCTGAAACTGCTTTTTCAATTTCAATATTGGTCTTTTTTATTTCTGTATTTTTCGCATTAACTAAATAAGCAAAAGCAACGGTAAATACGATGGGTAAAGCTAAAATTCTTCTTGTGTAACCGAATTTTGTATTGGGTTTTTGTAACATCTGTAATCTTTTTTTAAGGTTTGAATTTAGAAACGGACTCGCCGCCGGAAGTACCGTTCCCGAAAAATGACTGGTCAGAAGCATCTGCGCAAATGCTTTGGTGTCTTTTTTCTCAACAGCCTTGTTGTCGGCAAGATATTCGTGTATAAGACTGATTTCTTTTTTAATTAAATAGAAAAACGGATTGAACCAGAAAACTGCTGTGATCACTTCAGCAAAGATCTTGTCGATGCTGTGTTTCTGCTCAATGTGCACCATTTCGTGCTTCAGGATCTGTCTCCCGACATCAGAATCCAGGGTGATGGAATCTTTCCAGAAAAGGTTTCTGAAATAGGAAAAAGGCGCGTCTGTAAGGTTCGTCTGATAAAAGTTGATGCCTTTGATCTGTTCTTTTCTGAAACTGCTTTTTAATTTCTCAATTTTATAAATTCCTGTAAGAATTTTAGCTATAAAAAGGAGAGAAACCAATCCCAGAGCCGAAAAAATAATTCTAAAATAAATGTGGTCATTATTAATGTTTTTTTGGTTTTTAAAACTCTGCACCTGCTCAAAAAGAAGGTAAATCCGGTCGCTCACTTCAATGGTAAAATCCTCAACTTTTAATAGTGGTAAAAATATAGAAACCAGCATTGTAGCCAAAAGGTAAAACCTGTTGTAATGATGAAAGGTCTTGTCTTTTAAAGACAACTGATAGTAAAGAAACATTACACCGGAACATGTAAAAAGTTTCAGAATATAGATGAAGAGATTTTCCATATCAGCTTTTGTTTTTCAGTTCGTTAAGGAGCATTTCAAGGTCTTCCACGCTCATTTCGCTTTCTTCTACAAGGAACGAAACGGCACTTTTGTAGGAACCTTTAAAGTAATTTTTTACCAGACTCTTCATTGTCTTTCCGGAATACTGGTCTTTTGAAATCAAAGCAAAATATTCATGCTGTCTGCCAATCACTTTATAATCAACAAAATCTTTGTCTTTCAATACCTTTAAGATAGTGGAAACGGTATTCGTATGAGGCTTGGGCTCGGGGAAAAGTTCGAGTATATCTTTCAGGAAGCCCTTTTCGAGTTTCCAGAGATATTGCATAATCTGCTCTTCTGCTTTGGTAAGGTTCTGTATTTTCATTGTATATGATCAGTTTAGTATCACTAATAAATTAGTTATACAAATGTAGAAATAAAATCGCCGCATACAACTATTTTTATAGTGATAAGGATTGAAATTTATTTAAATAATTGATTTTCAATAGAATAATTTTGACATTTAACACAAATTAATAATCAGGCAAACTGATAAATATTCATTTATAATAATCAACTCATCACAAATTCTTAAAACCTGTTAAAATTTATTAAATAAAATGATGAGGAAATGAGAAAAAATAAGAAAAAATATTTATTTTAGTGGTCTCAAAAAATTTATAAAAATCTACATATGAAAAGATATACTCTACTGGCTGTAATTTTAATGTGTACATCATCTTTCACATTTGCGCAGTCATCGGTATTTGGATCGATTACTGAGGCAAAATCCAAGATTGAATCTACAGTGCCTGTTGTAATTGAATATTTAAAGAAAACAAGCGAAAAAGAGGGCGACCAGACCATTCTTACCAACGGAACAGAAGCATTAAGAAAAGAATACAACGAAGTTTCTCAGGAATTTGATTTATACAAAGGAAATCTTGCAAGCTGCATCGTCAATAAAAAGAAGAAAGTTGCAACAAAATGCCTGAATTATCACACACAATACTTTAGAAGTACATTAACAAAGTATGACAATTTTGTTTCATATCTTACAAAGAAAAACGGATTTTTGGGAGTTGATGATGAAGATGTAAAAATGGATCTGAAACCTACAGAAATTGCTACAACCATCGATAAAGATTTCACTTCTGCTGCAGGTGCAACTGCAAATATGAAAGGTGTTGAGAAAACAAGATATTTCGAAAATCTGAAAGCAGATGATCTAAAATTGAAACCTTTTAACTCTCTAGTAAACTAAACTGAATCAAAACGAATCCGCTTTTTCTGAAAGCGGATTTTTTTTGTCTTAATATTTAGACTGATTACTGTCTGAGAATTTTCTCCATCTTTTTCCCTTTGGCAAGTTCGTCGATTAATTTATCAAGATATCTCGCTTTTTTTGTCAGCGGATTTTCAATTTCTTCAATTTTGTAGCCACAGATAGTTCCGGTGATTAATTCCGCATCCGGGTTTAAAGTTGCTTTATCAAAGAAAGTTTCAAAAGTCACTTTCTCATCAATCATTTCCTGCAGTTTTGTCCCGTTAAATCCTGTCAGCCATTCGATCACCTGATGCAGTTCTTCTTTTGTTCTGCCCTTAGACTCAACTTTTGTAACGTAATGTGGATAAACAGATGCAAAGATCAGCTTGGCTATCTTTTCGTTATGCTTTTCAGTTTCTTTCATATTGAAATCTAGTTTTAACAAAAATAAATAATTTGTGATTTTGAAAAAAATGGAATAAAACTATATTTACAGAACATAAATGTTTAACCAGACGAACTGTTTATGTCACATTAAAAATTTTTCTAAAATTTTTATGCCTCTCTGTTTTAAAACAAAAAAATGAGAACCAAAACTGATTCTCATTTTATAATATTTGAGGCTTGCCAAGCTGATTAGCTCACGATATATTCAGTGATTACAGGCTGATCTTTTTCATTATCCCATTTCATTTTCCAGTCTTCTTTTACATCCATATCGATGTTTGCCTGCTTCATAGGAGCTATGTATCTTACATTGAAAGCAATATCAAACTCGTCTTCTGACGTTTCTGTAACCTTAATATCTGAAACATGGTGTGTGGTATTTCCCAGCATATTATTTTTTGATTCTGTGAACCAGTTGTTGAATCCTTCGTGACCCGTGAATTCGTCGTTTCCGGGGAATTTCATTTTTACATCTTCAGAAAGATACTGTGTAAAATAACTGTTCTCATCAAGCTGATCAAAACGGGTGAACCACGTTTTCATGAACGCTTCAATTTTTTCTGTTTTAGTCTGTTGTGAATTTTCCATAAGTTCTGAATTTGAATATGATTAAGTTGATTTTTAAATATTTTCGATTTAAAGCTAAAATCCTTGAGATTAAATTGAAATTTAGTCCCATTTATCGTTCTCAAATTTAAAGCTAAAATCAGTATTTATAAAATTTTGTGCTGAATAATTTTTAATTAAATAAAAAAGGAGAACTACTTTCGTAATTCTCCTTAAAATCTAGTAGCGGGAACCGGACTCGAACCGATGACCTTCGGGTTATGAGCCCGACGAGCTACCTACT
>NZ_LMQH01000011.1:1847066-1847166 GCF_001424105.1 Chryseobacterium sp. Leaf394
CTTTTAGAACGTACCGACTGCGACGTTCATCTAAAATTTAGTAGCGGGAACCGGACTCGAACCGATGACCTTCGGGTTATGAGCCCGACGAGCTACCTAC
>NZ_LMQH01000011.1:1847291-1847389 GCF_001424105.1 Chryseobacterium sp. Leaf394
ATTTTAAATCGTACCGACTGTAACGATTGTATAAATTAGTAGCGGGAACCGGACTCGAACCGATGACCTTCGGGTTATGAGCCCGACGAGCTACCTAC
>NZ_LMQH01000011.1:1847446-1916745 GCF_001424105.1 Chryseobacterium sp. Leaf394
ATATTGGATTGCAAATATACGACAATATTTTAAAAATCCTAATATTTCTTTTAAATAAAGGATTTCGCAGGAAATTATTTTAATATTACTATCTTTGTTCTATGGCTAAAATACTCAGAATCTACCCCGATAATCCTCAGGAAAACCTTATCAGTGAGGTCATTAAAACCCTGAACAATGGCGGACTCATCATTTATCCGTCCGACACAATCTATGCTTTGGGATGCAATATTTTTGACATCAAAGCCATGGAAAAACTTGCTCAGCTCAAAAAACAGAAGCTCGACAAAGCAAAATTTTCGATTATCTGTAACGATCTGAGTCATCTTTCAGATTTTACAAGACCCATTGACACTTCGGTTTTCAGGTTTCTGAAAAGTCATCTTCCGGGACCTTTTACATTTATTCTGGAAGCCAACAAAAGCCTTCCTTTAGCTTATAAAAACCACAAAACAATTGGAATCAGGGTTCCTGATCACCCAATTCCACAATTGATTGTTGAGAAACTTGGTCACCCGATTGCCTCAACTTCCATTCACGACGACGATGAAATCATTGAATATTCTACCGATCCTGAACTGATTGCCGAGAAATATGATCATCTGGTTGACATCGTAATCGATTCCGGATATGGTGACAATGTTGCATCCACGATTGTTGATCTCACATCTGGGGAACCGGAAATCATCCGTCAGGGAAAAGGAATTATCTAAATTCAATGTTCAAAATTCAGGATTTATATGCTCCGAAGCATCATTAGATCTTAAATTTTAAACCTTAAATCTTAATCTATTCATGAAACTTATTACTTCGCCAGCCAAATTGATGAATGTAGAAAATACGACAGGTCTTTTGAGGTCTTCTACACCGAAATTCATTGATGACGCTGCACACATTCACAAATATTTAAAAGAAAAAACACCGAAATACCTTTCAGACCTGATGGAAATTTCGCCAAAACTGGCAGATGAAAACTGGGAAAGAAATCAAAAGTGGAATGCCAAACCGACAGCAAAAAATTCTGCTCCGGCAATGTTTGCGTTTACAGGCGAAGTTTACAGAGGTTTAGATGCGAAAACTTTAGATAAAAAAGCGGTGGATTATCTTCAGAAAAACTACAGAATTCTTTCGGGATTGTACGGCTTGCTGAAACCTTCTGATAAGGTGATGCTTTACCGTTTGGAAATGGGTCGCCCGTTTGAATTTGAAGAGTATAAAAATCTTTATTCGTTCTGGACAGAAAAAGTGACTGAACAGTTAAATTCTGAATTGAAAAAGAATGAATTTATTGTCAATCTTGCCAGCAATGAATACTTCAAAGTAATTGATAAAAAGAAACTGAACCATCAGGTCATTGATTTTGATTTTTACGAATTAAAAGATGGAAAACCCAAAACCATCGTCGTTTACACGAAACACGCCAGAGGCTTGGTAGTAAGATTTTGCGCCGAAACCAATGCAAAAACTCTGAATGATGTAAAAGCTTTCAACTACGAAGGCTACAGGATTGATGAGGAAAAATCTACGGATGCTAATCTGGTTTTTGTGAGGTAAAATCATGAAAACGCTGAATGCACTGGCACAATACGCACTAAAACTTGTTTGCACAACGAGTTTCATGGTTTGCTGTTCACAGGAAACAAAAATCCTTTCTACCAACGGATTTCTAGACAATCAAACTTATAATAGTGCTTACGAAGACACAATAAAATATACTTCAAAAAATATATTCTCTGTAACTGAATATAAAAGACCCCAGAATAAAGACAGCATTTCTGCCAGATTCAACGGATTGCCTTATACGAAGCAGACCTATACAGAATATTTACAGGATGGAAGGAAAAAGTACAGGCTATACAGATCTTCTGAAACATTTATAGTTGAGAAATTTCATTATGATAAAAATGAGTTGATTCTAAAAGAAACTGTTGAAAGCAAATATGGAAATTCTTACAAATGGCTTTTCTATAATCCTGACGGACTTTTAAATGAAGAAATTTATTATAAATCTGATCAGAGAAAGAAAAATATCTTTGAAGGCTACACCAAATATCACTATTCTTCAGATGAGAAAAAAACCACTGTTAAAATATTGGATTATGGTTATGACTCTTTAGCCAACGAAGAAAAATACGAATTTGAATTCCCAACACTTACTAAAACAACTCCTCTTTACCAATCCAAAGTTCATGAATACCGTTGGTTCAACGGAAAATATCAACCAACTAAAATAAAAGATTACATTGTAGAAAATCGTGACGTAACCTTTGAATATGATGAAAATGGACGTTTGGTATCAGAAATTTGGTATCAGAACCATAGCAATCTTGAAAATAAAACCGAATTTTCTTATACAGACAATGATAAGAACAAAACCGAACAGCAATATCATCTCTCAGGAACTGAAAAGTCTACAAAAATAACCCGAAAATATGATGAGCACAAAAATTTGGTTTTTGAGCAAAGTATAGAATACACAGGGCATCCACTGAGCGAAAATACGTTTGAATACGTATACGATAAACAGGGAAACTGGATCTCAAAAAAACATTTCAGAAAAGATGCAGATTCAGGAATTAATGCAGAAAAAGAGCTTATAGATTACGAATATCGTGAGATAAAATACTACAGTTCTGCCATTGTTCAAAGAAATTTTAAGTTACCTGAACTTCCTGAAATAGTAAATTCGATACGAAACAATATTCCCAAAATTGCAATTCAAAAGAAAAAGAAGATTGAAGATTTTGATACCGCAGTAAAAAACGGCGATTTTGAAAGCCAGATTAATCTGAAAAAAGCAAAAACTATTGAAGATTTTACTCCTGAGTTTTGGAATTTAAAAGTCAAAGAATCTGGTAATTTGGATGACGAACCCGGCGATGAAGTTGTATGCGTTTACGAAACTCCCGTTGAAGGCGATTTGGGATTCGAACAGGCACTTGCAATCTTTAAAAAAGAAGGTGAAGACTGGACTTTGTGGCATCAATCCGTAAAACCGGTACTATCTACAGCCCACGGCGGAATGATGGGAAATCCGTTTGAGGGAATCAGTATTAAAAATAAAACTATTGTCATCAACCATTTTGGTGGAAGCAGGCAGAAATGGAGCTACACACATCGGTACAGATTTCAAAATCAAAACTGGTACCTCATTGGTGCAAGCGTAGATTTCGGGTCGCCTTGCGATTACTTTGACTCATTAGATTACAATTTATCAACGGGAATTGCTGTATTTGAGCACAGCTCGGAAGACTGCAGTGACAATGTAGACAGACCAAAAACAAGCCGCTGGAAGGAAACAGTCAACAAAAAAATACAGTTGCCTCTGATGGATGAATTTTCTGTCGGTGAAAACAGGATTGAACTAAAAACAAGAAAAACAGAAATGTTTTATTAGAAAAAATGACATTTGCAGATTTAAAAACACATTTTATACAGCAACTTTCAAAGGTTTATTCAGATTCTGAAAGCAAATTTATTTTTCAGATTTTTGCTGAATCAATTTTTGAACTGAATGCAGTTCAGCAGCGACAGTTTTCTGATGAAAATGTTTCGAATGATATTCAGATTCAATTTGAAAGTATTATTTCAGAATTAAAAACCGGAAAACCTTATCTGCAGATTTTGGGTGAAACAGAATTTTACGGAATGAAATTTTTCGTTGATGAAAACGTTCTAATTCCAAGACCTGAAACTGAGGAATTGCTGGAAATAGCGATACACAAAATCCAAAGGCTTCGACAAGCTCAGCCTGTCACGAAATTCCCTCAACCTTTAAATCCTAAAACCCTAGAACACTCCGACCGTCAAACCCCAGAACACTCTGACCCTCAAATCCTCAAACCCTCAAACCCTCAAACCCTCAAAATACTCGACATCGGAACCGGCAGCGGAATTATTCCTCTGGTTTTAAAAAAACATTTTCCCGATGCAGAAGTTTCTTCAATTGATTTTTCTGACAAGGCTCTGGAAACAGCGAAGAGAAATGCGGACTTCCACAAATTGAATGTTAATTTTATTCATGCAGACTATTTAAATTTAGATTTAAATGAAAATTTTGATGTTATTATTTCAAACCCACCTTACATCGGGATGGATGAAGAGACGGAAATTTCGGATTCGGTAAAGGAATTTGAACCGAAAATGGCTTTGTTTTCTCCAACTTCAGATGCTTTGATTTTCTACCGGAAAATTGCTGAGGATTGTGAAAAATATTTAAATAAAAGCGGCTTGCTTTTTCTTGAAATCAATCAGAAATTGGGTCAGGAAACATTGGATTTATATCAAAATTTATCTCATTTTGAGCTTCTCAAAGATTTAAGCGGAAACAACAGGTTTATTTTCGGAATCAAGTAAAACATTACTCATGGAGAATTTATTTCAATCTGAATTCCGGTTAGAAACAGAACGGTTTCATTTAAAAGGTGTCACCCCTACAATGATTCATCAGATGTATTTACATTCTGAAAAAGACGCAATTATCGGTTTTTTCGGCTTTGGAGAATCCGGATATGAAAGATATAAAAGTCTTCACGAAAACGGGATAGAAACGAAGGATCACTCTCTTTTTTTCTTTGTAATTGTCGATAAACAGACGGATCTGGCCATCGGAAACTGCGGTTTTCACAGCTGGAATAAGGAGCACAAAAAAGCCGAAATATTTTATAATTTTTTCAATGACGAAGACAAAGGAAAAGGTTCAATGTCTGAAATTTTACCTTTAGTCTTAGATTTTGGTTTTAAAAATTTAGATTTAAACAGAATTCAGGGATTGGTGGCAGATTATAATATTCCTTCCATAAAGTTACTTCTTAAAAACGGTTTTGTAAAAGAAGGAATTCTGCGTGAAGATTATTTTGATAATGGGAAATTTGAAGATTCGGTTTGCTATTCGCTTCTGAAATCTGAATGGAAAAGTTTTTAAATTTATTATTTGATCTTTAATCTATTACAAAAGTTCTCTTTAAATTTCTCTTTAGCAAAGGCTGTTTGCACTCTACTTATCCTGTTTTTCTGTTAACTATACTTAAAATTAATTATGATTACAGAAAATCATTAAATACAGGTTTGTATATTTAAATGATTCAATTCTTTTTCCAATATAAAATTGATTTGTTCTTTTCACTCGCATATTTCAATTCCAAAACTTCACAGCAGTTTCATCGCAGCAATTAGTAATCATCATTTCCCACTTTTTATTAATGATTAGAAAAGAAGCTATAAATATCTCAAGTCTGCGCATAACCATGATATTTATCATAAAATTATAGACTCAGCCGAAATTGATAAATCCTTTAACATTTTGCGTAATATTTAGTTAACATTCAATAATTTTATTTAAAAATTATTCTCAACAGAAAAGCTTTTTAATTATGAATAATTAAATTATCTATAATCTAATTTATTCCCTTACAATCACTTTAAAAGAAACTAAAATGAGTTTTTCACGATTAAAAGTCTGAATTGATAATAATAACACATTATAGAATCGATATTTAAAAATTATTTTTATTAAATTTTGACAAGATATTAATTTCATATTATTTTAATATATATATTTAGTGCAATCGATTACAATACAGCAAATAAAAATTAATGTCAAACAAATTAAAACTTATTAATCATGAATAAACCGCTACTTTATTTATTATTATTATTTTTCAGTTTTGTAAACATCAGCGCACAAAACGTCACTATTACACAGGAAACCGGCTGGATGGAAACTGCCTATATAAAATGGACACCCGTGAGTGGAGCCGACAGCTACAAAGTGTATTACACAGGTGGAAATTTCACCGATAAAATTATCGATACACAACTGATCCGAAATTATGGTTCCTACTACAGAGCCGATGCACTGGGACTCAGCCCGGGAGTTTATACCTTAAAGGTTGTTCCGGTTACAGGAAACGTGGATGGTCCTGCAACAGTATCAGCCCCGATCACAGTTACCGCACATGACAGAACGGGATTTGCTCACAGCAACGGAAGAATTCCCGGCGCCTATAATCTTGACGGAACACTGAAAGCCAATGCCGTAGTTTTGTATGTAACCCAAGATACAAAAAACACAATTTCGTTAAATGTAACCGGCGCAAATGCCAATCCATGTGTGGGGTTGCAGTCAATTTTGGATGGTTTTAAAAAAGGTTTAGATACGCGTCCGCTGGCTATCAGACTTATCGGTAATGTTACCGATCCAAATTATTTGCTTAACGGTGATGTTGTGATCGAAAACAAAAAAATAGCAGCAAGTTCGATTACATTTGAAGGTGTGGGATCTGATGCTTTGATTAATGGTTGGGGAATCAGAATAAAATCTGCGACCAATATTGAAGTCCGTAATTTAGGATTTATGTTAACAGATGCTTCTGAGGGCGATAATTTAAGTCTTCAGCAGGACAATACTTACATTTGGGCTCATAACAATGACTTATTTTATGGTGCTCCGGGATCTGATGCTGATCAGGCAAAAGGTGACGGTGCTCTTGATTCTAAAAAATCATCATACGTAACATTTTCTTACAATCATTTTTGGGACAACGGAAAAAGCTGTCTTTTGGGTCTAAGTGAAGGTACCACTGCGGATCTGTACATTACTTATCATCACAACTGGTTTGATCATTCAGACTCAAGACATCCGAGAGTTCGTTACTTTTCTGCACATGTATACAACAATTATTATGACGGGAATTCCAAATACGGTGCGGGATCAACTTTAGGTTCTTCTCTTTTCGTGGAAGGAAATTATTTCAGAAACTGTAAATATCCTATGTTGATTTCTAAACAGGGGACAGATATTGCTGGCGGTGCTCCTGGAACCTTTTCCAATGAAAACGGCGGGATGATCAAGGCTCACAACAATTTTATGACTGGGCAAACTGCTTTTGTACCGTACAGTTCTTCTGCATCAGCTCAGTTTGATGCGTATGTAACAACGAACAGAAATGAAGTTGTGCCAAGCAGTATTACCGCAGTTCAGGGAAGCGCAACTTATAATAACTTTGACACAAACCCTGCTTTATATATCAATTCTTTGGTGATTGATAATCCTGTAACAGCGAGAGATAAAACTATGCAATATTCCGGAAGAGTTTCCGGTGGAGATATCAGCTGGACATTTAATAATTCGGTGGATGATACAAATTCTTCTGTAAATACGGGATTGATGGCTGTACTACAAAACTACACCTCCCAATTGGTTTCTGTACAGGGAATTGCTTCCACACCGGTAAGTTCACAGACCCTGTCGATTCCTTCAAACAATGATCAGACCGTGATAACATCAACTGCAATCACACCAATGATTTTCACTTGGGGCGGAACAGCTACTGATGTTACTGTAACAGGATTGCCTGCTTCAGGTGTGACTTTTGTGAAAAATGTTACCGCTAAAACCTTAACTATTTCCGGAAATCCTACTGATGATGTGAGTTTTACGGTGAATACCGTTGGTGCTTCGGGAACATCAGTTTCAGGTACAGGAAGTATTAGCGTGATTCCTGCGGGAACGCCTCAAGGAAATGAAATTCATAATTTCACGGCATCCGGAACAGGAAGTACATTCTACACATTCACCTCAGCGAACATGAACTCGAACGACGGATCTGCTTCTTACGATGGATTAACGCTTACAAAACGATTAAAATTAGAATCGGCAACTTCGATAGCGTACAATACGCTTCAGACTTCTACGTTAACTTTAGTTCTTGACCCAACATTCAGTGGAACAGTAAAATTTGATAATGTAAACTATACCGCAACAGGTGGAATTATCACTATTCCTAACATTGCAGCGGGGTCTCATACCATCACGAAAGGAAGTGTAGCAAATCTTTTTTACATCAAAACAGTTTTCAATACTACCGGAACTTTAGCTGTACAGGAAAGTAAACTTAATAAACTGACTGTGTATCCAAACCCTGTCAGTTCTATTCTGACGATTTCCACTGGAAATAGTGATGTGATAGAAAGTGGTACTGTTACAAATTCTTTAGGTCAGACTTTGAAAACATTAGATAAAAACACTACAAAAATCGACATGAGCGATCTGAGCAGTGGTGTTTACTTCTTACAGATTAAGACCAGAGAAGGTGTTTTAAATCAGAAAATTATTAAAAAATAAGAAAACACATCTTACACAAAAAGCCATCTCTGTAATCAGGGATGGCTTTTTAAATTTTAAATTTCAAGATAATCTAACCGATTTTTTTTCTAACAAATATTTCGAATGCAAGATATAATAGTGGCAGGGACATAATGAATAAATATAAAGCATTATCCATCGCCAACTGCGGAAAAATTGCCACTGAATAAACAAGACCGAAAAAAGCTCCGCCTAAATGGGCAGCATGACCAATATTATCATTACTTCGGGGATTCAGCATACTGTAAACCGAATAGCCAAAATAAAGAAGCCCAAAAATATAACCCGGTAATGCAAAGTCCGACGGAAGAAAGATGATTCCTATTCTTATAACGTTGGGATCCAGCGAAACTCCGGCAAATATAATTCCTGCAACACCTCCACTTGCTCCAATAGCTGAATACCAACCTTGGTTTTGGTAGATAAGTAGTGAGAAAAGATTTCCGACTAAGATTGATCCAATGTAAATGAGAAGAAAACCAACGAGTCCGAAAGCTTCCAAAACATAAGGTCCGAACATGTAAAGAACGTACATATTCAGAGCAAGATGGATAAAATCTGCGTGCAGGAAGCCTGCCGAAAGCAATCTCACATATTCTTTGCTGTATTTAACTGCTCCCACATTGAACTTGAATTTTTCAAAGTTTGGAGATCCCGCCGGAGCAGCAAAGCTCGCAATACAGGTAAGTGCTATGATTAAAATAATGATGTTCATTTTTGATCTTTCTATTTTTTTTCAAAATTTCGCTGAAAACTTTGTCAAAGTTCATCTTCCTGAAAATAAACTTTGACAAAGTCTAATTCTCTCCCTCCTGAAACAGATCACCGATCGTTCCGCCTTCATCATCCGAAGATGGTGTAAAATCTGGCTCTTCATAAACTTCGGGTTCCTCTTCTACAGGCTCAGGAGTAGTGATATTGATTGTTTTCACTTTAAATTTCGTAAACTGATTTCCAATAGCTTTAATACCTTTCACCGAAATAAATTCGTCGATGTTTATTATTTCAGGGTCACGGTCTTTTCCTTTGTCTTTGGCAAAAATAATTTCAGCTGTTGCTCCGTTGCTCACGATGATGTTTTCGATAAACGACTTCGGATGTTCCGACGGCATAAAAGTCTGCACGTTGGTATTGTTTTCAAACAAAAATCTTTTAATGAAATACATATCCTTATCGCCATCGTAATAGATGCAGGTTACCGGCTGCTCGGGTTTCCATTTTTCTAAAACTAAATATTGATCATCAAAACGGTTCCCGAGGTCAAATGAAACTAATTTGGCTTCACCGTTGGTATTGACTGTCAGAATTTTATCATCACCTTTAAAGTTTCCAAGGAAAGTTCCTCTCACATCGGCATTCAGTCTTCTCACGGTATCATCGTACCATATTTTCCTCGGAGCCAGTGTAGAAACACCTTCTTCCTTTAAATCCACTTTTTTTATGGAATATTTTGTGACCAGATTTCCTTTTGAATCTCTTCCTTTAATGGCAAGTTCAGAGAAATCGATATCCATTTTATTTTTTCTGATTCTCGGGTTTGGTTTGAGCAAAACACTTACCGTTTCTGCCTCACCGTTAGGATTTGCCGAAAAATAAAGGGTTTCTGAGAATTTTTTATCTGAAGCTAAAGGATAATCGGTATTTCGCGTCACACCGGTTACAGAAAAACGTTTCATGTAGTATGGACCTTCCCTGCCCTCACGGTAAATCATGTTGTAGACTGTGCGCTTGTCATTTTTCTTCCAGATAGCGACATGGAGAATATCTTTTCCGATAAAAGTTTTAGGCTCTACTTTCACAACTTTCATACTTCCGTCTTTTCTGAAAGTGATGATATCGTCAATATCTGAACAGTCGAATAAGTACTGATCTTTTTTGAGTGAAGTTCCGATAAAACCTTCTTCAAAATTGGCGTAGAATTTCTCGTTCGCTACCGCAACTTTCGTGGCATCAATCGTGTCGAAAATTCTGAGTTCAGTTCTTCGTTCTCTGCCTTTTCCGTATTTTTTCTGGATATTTAAATAATAATCAATTGCATACTGCACCAAATTGGCAAGATTAAATCTTACCTGCTCAATTTTGCCTTCAAGTGCGGCAATATTTTCTTTGAATTTATCTAAATCGAATCTGGAAATTCTTTTAATTCTGATTTCCGTTAATCTTAAAATATCTTCCTGCGTCACAGCTCTCAAAAGGTGTGCTGTGTGGGGCTTTAAGCCATCATCAATCGTTTGTAGAACGTCTTCCCAGGTTTCAACCTCTTCGATATCGTGGTAGATTCTGTTTTCAATAAAAATCCTTTCCAGTGAAGAAAAATGCCAGCTTTCCTGCAATTCGTGAAGTTCTATTTCAAGTTCTTTTTTCAGGAGAGAAACGGTGTGATCGGTATTCATTCTCAGAATTTCCGAAACATTTAAAAACATCGGTTTGTCACCTACAATCACGCAGGCATTTGGAGAAATCGTGACCTGACAGTCGGTGAATGCGTATAAAGCATCAATCGTTTTGTCGGGCGAAACATCGTTGTGAAGATGAATTAAAATCTCAACTTTATCCGATGTATTGTCTTCAATTTTTTTGATCTTAATCTTTCCTCTTTCATTGGCTTTCAGGATGGAATCTATAAGATCTGATGTATTTTTTGAGAAAGGGATCTCTGTAATAACCAAAGTATTTTTATCGCTTTGGGAAATTTTGGCTCTGGCTCTTACTTTTCCACCTCTGTGACCGTCGTTGTATTCGGAAACATCAAGAAATCCGGCTGTAAGGAAATCCGGGAAAATCTCAAACTTTTTTCCTTTCAGATAAGCTACCGAAGCGTTGATTAATTCATTAAAGTTATGCGGAAGAATTTTGGTGGAAAGTCCAACCCCGATTCCTTCAACACCCTGAGCTAAAAGCAACGGGAATTTTACAGGTAAATCAACAGGTTCATTATTTCTTCCGTCGTAAGATTTAGACCAGACTGTAGTTTTGGGATTAAAGACCACTTCGAGAGCGAAAGGAGTAAGTCTTGCTTCAATATATCTTGCTGCGGCCGCAGAATCTCCTGTGTAAATATTTCCCCAGTTTCCCTGTGTATCGATCAGCAGTTCTCTCTGACCAATCCCCACCATCGCGTCGGTAATGGAAGCATCACCGTGTGGGTGGTACTTCATCGTATTTCCAACAATGTTGGCTACTTTGTTGTATCTGCCGTCTTCCAGCTCACGCATGGAGTGCATGATTCTTCGCTGTACAGGTTTAAAACCATCAAAGACAGAGGGTATCGCTCTGTCTAAAATTACATAAGATGCATAATCGAGAAACCAGTCTTTATAGAGTCCTGAAACTTTCTTCAGGCTTTCACTTTCGTGAGAGTATTCTTCATTCATTATTTACTTTCTCCTTATTGTTTTTGATCACTTTGTTGAGTGAAAATTTCAGATCATTTAGCTCTTTCCCTGAAAGGTAAGAAATTTCGTATTTTAAGATGGTATTGCCGCTTTTGCTGTTGATGGTGATGTACAGTCTTTTAAAAAAAAGAAAAGTAAAAGTCTCGAACTTCACAAATTTATATTTTGGAAATTCATCGCTCAGCGGCGTGCTCATGAACGGTACAATATTCCTGTTTCTGAAATGCAATGCTTCACCATCGCTGTCATACTCAAAAATCTGTCTTCCGTTGAGATAAAAAATAATGATCATCATGGCGGGTACAGCTATGAAAAGATATGCCTCCATACCGAGCAGCTGAAAACGCATTTCTTCGGCAAAGAAGGCCAAAATTCCCATCACCAGAAACATTATCAATGCGGTGTTTATAAAGTTGTAAAGCGGTGCTTTACGTTTATTACTGAGTCTCATTTTAATTTCAGAATTCGTGTTTAGTTTTATATAGCTTCAGAAATGATCTCTTTTTTATCTATTTCTGAATCATCTTCTACTACAAGGTTTTCAAGTATAAAAGTCTGTCTGTCAGGTGTATTTTTCCCCATGTAAAATTCCAGAAGCTGATCGATTGTCTGATCTTTTCCGAGTACAACAGGCTCCAGGCGGATGTCTTTTCCGATAAAATTTTTAAATTCATCAGGTGAAATTTCTCCTAAACCTTTAAATCTCGTGATTTCCGGATTCTTTCCTAATTCGTTCAGTGCTTTTACCCTTTCCAGTTCAGAATAACAGTATCTCGTTTCTTTTTTGTTTCGCACTCTGAAAAGTGGAGTCTGAAGAATGTATAAATGTCCGTTTTTAATGACATCAGGGAAAAACTGAAGGAAAAAAGTAATCATCAGCAGTCTGATGTGCATTCCGTCTACATCGGCATCGGTAGCAATAATCACCTGGTTGTATCTGAGGTCTTCAAGACTTTCTTCAATATTTAAAGCAGCCTGAAGAAGGTTAAATTCTTCATTTTCGTACACTACTTTTTTGGTCAGACCGTAGCAGTTTAAGGGCTTTCCTTTCAATGAAAATACTGCCTGAGTTTCTACATCTCTTGATTTTGTAATCGATCCGGAAGCAGAATCACCTTCGGTAATAAAGATTTGGGTTTCGGCTTTTCTTTCGGCTTTCTGGTCGTTGTAATGCTGTCTGCAGTCGCGGAGTTTTTTGTTGTGGAGCGAAACTTTTTTTGCTCTTTCACGTGCAAGCTTCTGAATTCCTGAAAGTTCTTTTCTCTCTCTTTCAGAAATTAATATTTTGCGTTGGAGAGCCTCGGCGATTTCAGGATTTTTATGAAGATAATTATCGAGTTTATTTTTTAAATAATTGATAACGAAAGTCTTAATCGTCTCCAGTTCTTTACCATCCTTGTCCTGCCCCATCGTAGCAGATCCCAGTTTCGTTTTGGTCTGAGATTCGAAAACAGGATTCCCAACATTAATGTAAACCGCTCCGATAATGGCTTTTCTGATATCGGTAGCTTCAAAATTTTTATTGAAAAACTCACGAATTGTTTTCACATACGCTTCTTTAAAAGCATTCAAATGCGTTCCACCTTGCGAAGTATATTGTCCGTTAACAAAAGAAAAGTAAGTTTCAGACTGCGATTTATCTGAATGGGTAATCGCCAGTTCCATATCTTCATCTTTGATATGAATGATCGGATAAACGATTTCGCCGTCAATTTCCTCTTCCAATAAGTCTTTCAGACCATTCTGAGATTCATAAACTTCACCGTTGAAATATATTTTTAAACCTAAATTAAGGTAGGTGTAATTCCTAAGCATTTTTGCAACATATTCATTTCTGAATTTGAAGTTGATAAAAATGCTTTCGTCCGGCAGAAAAGTAATTTCTGTACCGTTTCTTTCAGAAGTTTCGGCTTCGTCATGAAGAATATCCAGTCTTCCTTCGCGGAATTCGGCGATTCTCATTTTGCCTTCTCTTACCGATTTCACTTTGAAATAAGTCGACAGAAAGTTGACTGCCTTTGTACCGACACCATTAAGACCGATAGATTTTTTGAAGGCGCCATCATCATATTTTCCACCGGTATTCATGATGGAAACTACATCAACAATTTTCCCCAAAGGAATTCCACGGCCGTAATCACGTACGGTTACAGTGCCATCCTTGATTTTTACATCAATTCTTTTCCCGGCCTTCATTCTGAATTCATCGATGGAATTATCGAGAACTTCTTTCAGCAAAATATAGATACCATCATCCACAGATGAGCCGTCTCCCAGCTTCCCGATGTACATTCCGGGTCTTAGGCGCACGTGCTCTCTGGGCTCGAGAGTCCGGATATTTCCTTCGTTATAATTCGACTGTAAATCTTGTGACATATATAAAAATCAGTAAACAGACAAAAATACGACATTGACCAAAAAAATCCGAATTTTTAAGTCATAATTTTCTATGATTTGTAAAAAATAACAAAAAAGGGTTATGTTTAAATTAAATTTAAAAACTCTGCTGAAATTAGCTGTAAGAATTTCTATTGAATAATTAAAACAGATAAAAAATTTGAAACTAAGCAAAAAAAAAGACGCAACTTTCAGTTACGCCTTCACATATTTTTTCTGATAAAATATTTACTCTAAAATACTTCCCAGACTGCCTAAAATTCCCCCTTCTTCTTTGCGGCCGCTTCCGAACTGCAAAATTTTTCCGGCAAGACGTGAAATGGGTAAAGTTTGAATCCAGACTTTTCCCGGACCTTTCAGCTGTGCAAAAAATAATCCCTCACCTCCGAATAAAGTATTTTTCACCCCGCCCACGAACTGAATATCGTAATCCACATTTTTTGTAAAGGCAACGATGCAGCCTGTGTCAATTTTCAGGATTTCGCCAGGCAGAAGTTCTTTTTCCATCACATGACCGCCACTGTGCACGAAAGTCATCCCGTCCCCTTCCAGTTTCTGCATAATGAAACCTTCACCACCGAAAAGTCCGGTTCCCAGTTTTTTCTGAAACTCAATACCTACCGAAACCCCTTTTGCTGCGCAGAGAAAAGCATCTTTCTGACAGATCACTTTTCCACCGAGCGCGTTCAGATCCAATGGAATGATCTTCCCTGAGTACGGTGCTGCAAAAGTCACCTGCTTTTTGGTCTTGTCAATGTTGGTAAATACGGTCATAAAAAGGTTTTCACCGGTCAGCATTCTCTTTCCGGCAGAAAAAAGTTTTCCCATCAAACCTTTCTCATTTCCGTCACCGAACATAGTTTCCATTTTTATCCCTTCCGTCATCATCATAAAACTGCCGGGTTCTGCGATAACGCTTTCCTGAGGATCAAGCTCGATTTCTACACACTGCATTTCTTCGCCGTGAATTCTGTAGTCAATTTCGTGATTGTTCATGTTTAATTTTATTTGGTTAAATTTTTCTCTCTTTTATTTAAAAATGCCCTAATTTTAGATATTCAAATTAAAAATTGCCCGATGATACAACTTCCTTTATCTAAACTTTCCAATGTTGGAACCACCATTTTCAGCCAGATGACACAGCTTGCCAATGAAAACCAGGCGATTAATCTCTCGCAGGGCTTCCCGGATTTTCCGGCTGATCCCGAACTGCTCAGTCTGGTGGATCAATACATTAAAAAAGGATTTAATCAGTATGCACCGATGGGCGGAATGTTACCTTTAAAAGAAGAAATTGCAAAAAAAATAGAGAAATCCCATCAGGCAGTTTACCATCCAGACACAGAAATTACGGTTACTGCAGGAGGAACTCAGGCTATTTTCACAGCCATTGGAACTTTAGTAAAAGACGGTGACGAAGTGATTATTTTTGAACCCGCCTACGATTGCTACGAGCCAACTGTAGAGCTTTTCGGAGGAATTGTAAAGAGATTTAAAATGACCGCTCCCGATTATTCCATAGACTGGAATGAGGTGAAAAAACTGGTTTCCGATAAAACAAAACTGATTATTTTAAACAATCCCAACAATCCGGCAGGTAAGATTTTGAATGAAAAAGATCTTCAGGAACTGATTTCTATCGTAAGGGGAACTTCGATTTTTATTTTGAGCGATGAAGTGTATGAAAACATCGTTTTCGACGGTAAACAACATTTGAGCGTCTGCAAATATCCCGAACTGAAAGAAAGAAGTTTTCTCGTCGCTTCATTTGGAAAACTTTTCCATGTCACAGGTTGGAAAATCGGTTATTGTGCCGCTCCGAAAAATCTGACAGATGAATTCAGAAAAGTGCATCAGTTCAATGTTTTTTCAGTAAATACGCCGATACAGCTGGCATTTGCTGATTACATGAAAAATGAGGAAAATTATTTAAACCTCAGTCAGTTTTTTCAGCAAAAAAGGGATTTAATCCGAAACGGACTTTCAGGAACTTCATTTGAACTTTTGGATTGCGAAGGAACCTATTTTCAGGCTATTAAATATGATAAAATATCAGATAAAAAAGATCTGGATTTCGCACATGAACTTACTGTAAATCATAAAGTTGCCACCGTTCCTTTTTCTTCATTTTACAAAGATAAATTGAATGAAAATGTGATCAGACTTTGTTTTGCCAAAAAAGATGAGACTTTGGAAAAGGCTTTGGAGAATTTAAGGAAAATTTAAATTCAAAATTGAATAACTTCTTAAAATTTGTACGTATTTTTGTACAAATAAAAATATATTTTATGATTATCACTACGGTATCAGATTTTAGAAAAGATATCAAAAGCTATCTTGATAAGGTTGCAAAAAATTTTGAAACCCTGATTATCAATCGAGGGAAAGATTCAGGAATTGTGGTAATGTCGTTGGAAGAATATAATTCGCTTGTCGCCACCAATCACGAATTATCTTCAAGAATAAATGAAAAACGCCTCGATGCTGCCATCGAAAAACTGAAAAATAAAAGTTCCTTTGAAAAGCAGTTAATTGAAGAGTGATGAAGTACGTTTTTGTAGATGAATCATGGGAAGATTACCTGTATTGGCAAAAAACCGACAGGAAAAAACTGAAACGAATCAATGATTTACTGAAAGATATTTCAAGAAATCCCTTCGATGGAATTGGAAAACCAGAGCCTCTGAAACATAAATATTCAGGCTTTTGGTCCCGCCGAATCGACGATGAACACAGAATAATCTACCGGTATGAAGAAGATCAGATTCTGATTGCAAAATGCAGATTTCATTATGACTAGCATAAACAAAAAAGGCAGTTTCAATTTTCGAAACTGCCTTTTTTTAAGTTTAGAAAAACATTCCTCCCGAAACTTCAATACGCTGAGCGGTAATCCATTTTGCATCTTCCGTGCAGAGGAAAGCGACTACTCCACCAATATCATCTGGCAGGCCTGCTCTTCCCAAAGCGGTATTATTAGAAACCATCGCATTCACATTTTCATCGTCTCTTGTTCTTCCACCACCGAAATCGGTCTCAATAGCACCCGGAGCCACAGCGTTGACTTTAATTTTTCTTGCTCCCAATTCCTTCGCCATATATTTACTCAATTGGTCGACGGCAGCTTTCATAGAGCCATAAACTGATGATCCCGGCATCGCAAATCTCGCCAGGCCTGACGAAAGATTGATGATTCCGCCACCGTCATTCATGAACGGTAAAAATTTCTGAGTCAGAAAGAAAACACCTTTGAAATGAATGTCTACCATATCATCCAGCTGATCTTCTGTAACATCTGCAATCAGCTGATACAAAGCAGTTCCGGCGTTATTGATTAAGAAATCAATGTTCCTGCTTCCTGTATTTTCCTCAAGATGATCTCCCACATTTTGGATGAATTTGTCAAATGATTTTACGTCCTTCGTATTCAGTTGGTATGCAATCGCTTTTCTTCCTAAATTTTGAATTTCCGCAACGGTTTTGTCGGCTTCTTCTTTATGTGAATTGTAGGTAATGATAACGTCCAGACCTTTTTCTGCAATTTTCAATGCAGAATTTTTTCCTAATCCGCGGCTTCCGCCTGTTACTAAAGCAACTTTTGTACTTGTTTCCATTTTTTTATTGATTGTTTTTGATGTTACAAAATTGAGACAATTTCAGCCAGAAATTTTTGTCTTAATCAAACCGAAATTTGCAAAATTCAAATCACAAGCGAAATTCCAGCGGGGCAAGTGACGTTTTCTTTTTAAAGAAATTTGAAAAATGGGCAATTTCTTCGAAACCTAAGGCGTAAGCGATCTCAGAAATACTCCAATGGGTTTGTTTTAAAAGGATTTTAGCTTCCTGAATTACCCTTTCGGCTATAATTTCGGTAGTGGTTTTTCCTGTACTTTCTTTCAGTTTTTTATTTAAATAATTAACGTGAACGGCCAGTCTGTCGGCAAAATCTTTCGCAGATTTCAAATGAAGTCTTTGTTCTGAGGTTTCAATCGGAAACTGTCTTTCGAGCAGTTCCAGAAACAGAGAAACCACTCTCATTGAAGAATCATTTGAGGTTGAAAGCTTGGATGAAGGTTGTAATTTTTGCCCGTAATGAATAAGTTCCACTACATAATTTCTGATTAAATCATATTTAAAAATATAATCAGATTCAATTTCACTTTTAATTTTATTAAATAAAATCTGAATTTCATCAGCCAAGATATCATCAATTTCAAAAACAGGAATGTTTCCTGGCTGGAAAATCGGTAATTCCTGAAGACTGGCGTGTGAAAGGTTTTTCAGAAAAAAATCTTCTGTAAAAACACAGAAAGTTCCGGCCTGATCATCATCTTCCGGTACATAATGATAAGGAACCTTTGGTGTTGCGAAAAGCAGGGCATTTTTCTGAATGGAAATCACTTTGTCTGCATATTCGGCTCTGTTTTTTCCGCGTATCAGACTTATTTTGTAATATTTTCTCCGGTTGTAAGGCATTTCACAGGTCGTACGGAGCCGTTCGATTGTCTGCGCGATATCAAAAACATTGAAGTGACCGATGTCCTTCTGCAGACCTTTTGGAATAAGGGCCGTCACATCTTTTCCCATTTTTACGGCAATTTCTCTGTAAAAATCTTCGAGGGAAGCGTAAGAAGTATGTGCGGATTTTTCCATGATTGAGATTTGTAAAAATCAAATGTAGGAAATTTAAATTATTTGAATTCAGGTTTTATAATTATTTCGCAGCTCCCGTCAAATCTATTCTGTGGATGCTACCAACATTCCGCTGCTTCGCAGCTTTACTTTCTGCCCGGATTTAACTAAAAAAAACGCTCCCAAAACTAAATCCGGAAGCGTTTTTTTTATGTACTGACTTTTATCTCGTCTTCTTAAACATTGAATCTGAAATGCATGATATCGCCGTCTTTTACGATATATTCTTTTCCTTCAACTCCTAATTTTCCGGCTTCTTTGATTTTCGCTTCAGAACCGTACGTCATGTAGTCATCATATTTAATTACTTCTGCACGGATGAATCCTTTCTCGAAATCTGTGTGGATTACTCCCGCAGCCTGAGGTGCTGTCCAGCCCTGTCCGATTGTCCAGGCTCTGACTTCTTTAACACCAGCTGTGAAATAAGTCTGTAGTTTTAATAAATCATAAGCCTTTCTGATCAGACGGTTTACGCCCGGTTCAGTTAAACCTAATTCGTCAAGGAAGATCTCTCTTTCTTCAAAAGTTTCCAACTCGTTGATATCTGCTTCGATCTGTGCTGCCAAAACAACAACCTCAGCATTTTCAGCTTTAGCCATTTCTTCAATTTTAGCGATCCAGTTGTTTCCGTTTTTGATTGAATTTTCGTCTACGTTACAAACGTAAAGCACCGGTTTGTTGGTCAACAGCTGAACTTCACCGATCACAGCTTTCATACTGTCATCACTGGCAAATTCTCTCGCGTTTTTCCCATCCTCCAAATGTTTCTGAAGATTCTGAAGCGTTTCGTACGCCAAAATATCTTCTTTTTTACCGGATTTGATGAATTTTTTAGCCTTTTCAACAGCTTTTGCAACCGTCTCCATATCTTTTAACTGAAGCTCGATGTCAATAATTTCTTTGTCACGCATAGGATCCACAGAACCTTCAACGTGAACAATATTTCCGTTGTCGAAACATCTCAAAACATGAATAATCGCTTCACATTCTCTGATATTTGCCAAAAACTGATTTCCAAGACCTTCACCTTTGCTTGCACCCTTCACCAAACCTGCGATGTCAACAATCTCTACCACTGCAGGAATTACTTTCTCAGGGCTGATGATTTTTTCAAGCTCAAAAAGTCTTTGATCCGGCACAGAAACCGTTCCCAAATTGGGCTCGATAGTACAGAAAGGATAGTTTGCTGATTGCGCTTTTGCATTGCTCAGACAGTTAAAAAGAGTTGATTTACCTACATTCGGCAAGCCTACGATTCCACATTTCATAACGAAATTTTATTTTAAATTATTTAAAATTTAGGATTAAGAATTTAAAATATTCATTGAATATTGAATTTAAAATCTTGAATTTTAAGTGTGCAAAGATAAAGAAATAATACACAGAATCATAACAAAAAAATCTGCCAAAAACTGACAGATTTCCGTGAAATAATATTATCACATTATGTTTTATGGGTTTGGCCCTGTAGCGTCCTGCGCCAGTTCGGCATCATCCGGAAGTGTTTCCAAAGTCTTGTCAAGCGTGAATAATGATTCGTCACTTGCTCTGTCTCCACCTGCAATTTTTAATTTATCAATCAGGTTCATTGCAAATGTTTCTTCCTCGATCTGTTCTTTTACAAACCACTGAAGGAAATTCCACGATGCCCAGTCTTTCTCATCAAATGCGATATTTACGAGATTATAGATGGCTGTTGTGTTGTCTACTTCATGCTGAAAAACAAGATCAAAACAGTTGGTAAGGCTCGTTGGCTCAGCACCCGGAGATTCCAGTGCTGTAATTTTAGGTTTACCTCCTCTGCTGAGGACATACTGCATAAATTTTACTGCGTGGTCTCTTTCTTCCTGCGCATGACGGAAAAGGAAATTTGATATTCCACCATACCCTTTGTCGGCTGCCCAGATTCCGTATGAAAAATAAACTCTTGACTGTAAATCTTCTGTATTCATCTGGTCACTTAAGGCCTGCTCGAGTCTTGGTGAAAGTCTGTTGGTATTCATAATTGTATATTTTTTAGTGATGTACAAAGAGATACAAAAATGGTTCCGTGAAAGTGTTTTAAAGCGAAAAGGCTTAATTTATAGTTATTCTAAAAAGTAGTTCTGTTGACCTATCTTTAATTACATCAAAATTTCTGAAGATTGATACCACAAAGTTTTTCAATTAAGTTATTTTAGTTTTCGCGAATTGCAAAGCTTAACTAATATAGATTTTAAAATAATTATGAAAATCAATTTTACAAATCTACTTTTTCACTCTTTATTGTGAAGACTGAAAAGATTTCATTTTAAATTTAAATGCAGACAATCCAGAAGAATAGATTTTATTGAATTATATTTGAATAAAATCACCAGAAATGCAACAGGTCTTAAAAAATTATTCAGGAATTCTGCTTTTACTTTTCGGAATTACGGTCGGCAGCATCATCGGAATTGTTGCACCCAATATTGTGGATTACCTCAAACCATTAGGTGATATTTTTCTGAATTTACTTTTTGTAAGCGTTGTTCCTCTGGTATTTTTCGCGGTTGCCAATTCCATCGCTTCCCTTGAACAACAGTCGAAATTTGGTAGAATTATGCTGATCATGGGTTTTACCTTTCTCTTTTTTATAATTACAGCAACGGTTTTCACGATCATTGTTGTTTATCTTTTTCCGGTTTCGGGAGTTTCCGGAAGTAAGGAGATTGTGGAAGAAGCCGTCGATAACGACAGTTGGGGAAACAGAATTGTAAGTTTTTTTACTGTGGGAGAATTTACCCAGCTATTCTCAAGACAGAATATGCTTGCACTTCTTATTTTCTCATTTATGACTGGATTTTCAGCAAGGAAAGCAGGCGAAAAAGGACAGCCATTCAGATCATTTATCGCATCTGGATATGAAGTGATGAAAGAATTGCTGTTGATGATTATGAAAATTGCACCGATTGGTTTGGGTGCTTACTTCGCATATCAGGTGGCAACACTGGGGCCTCAGCTTTTCGGTTTTTATGCAAAACCACTAGGACTTTATTATATCGCAGGAATTGTTTATTTCCTGATATTCTTTTCCCTTTACGCCTTCATGGCAAAAGGTCAGAATGGAGTGAAAAGTTTCTGGACAAACGCCATTTATCCAACATTAACAGCCTTAAGTACTTGCAGCAGTTTTGCCACGATGCCGGCAAATTTACAGGCTGCGTCGAAAATCGGAGTTCCTTCCAACATCGCCAATCTGGCAATTCCCATTGGCACCACTTTGCATAAAAACGGTTCGTCGATGTCATCCATCATTAAAATTTATGTTGCTTTTTTAATTATAGGAAGAGACTTTTTTGATCCTATGAATTTACTTTTAGCTTTAGGAATAACCGTCTTTGTAAGCATTGTTGCAGGAGGCATTCCCAACGGTGGGTACATTGGCGAAATGCTGATGATTTCTGTCTACCAATTGCCACAGGAGGCGATTCCGGCAGTGATGATTATCGGGACGCTGGTAGATCCATTGGCAACTGTGTTGAATGCAGTCGGACAGCTGGTGGCGTCGATGTTTGTGAGTAGGTTTGTTTAAAATGCGAATTGTACGAATTTTTGACGAATCTGACTAATGGATGAGCGCTGGATGTATGTATTAAAGACAAATTCCACAAATGTTTTGCACGAATTATCTGTGAAGATCTGGGAGATCTGTGCGAAAAATCAGCGCACGGATTTCACAGATTTTCACGGATTGTATTCAAATTGAGTGTGAAAATTTCATTGAACCACGTTACGGTTGTGATGAGGAGTTTTCGGCTTATTAAGAATGAATGTAATTTGTGGTTATGATACATAAATCTTCGATAGAGAATCTGTGACATTTGTGGTAAAACAATCCATTGCTATTCACTCCGCTTTACATCTTCCAGATTCTGCAGTTCTTCTGGTGTGAAAAGTCTGTAATGCACTTTGAATGTTTTTCCCAAAGGTGTTTCCAGAGAAAATCCGCCGGGCCCGAAGCCTTCCAGTACATCTAATGTGAAATGCGAGTACTGCCAATATTCGAAGAGATCGCGGTCGATCCAGAATTCGTGGCCGTTGATGGTGCCGATCATGGCGTCGTTCATTCTCGGGAAATAGCCGCCTTTTTCAAAACATTGTGGCTGAGTGCCTTCGCAACAGCCTCCGGCCTGGTAAAACATGAGATCACCGTGTTTTTTTTCCAGTTCCCAGATCAGTTCGAGGGCTTTTTCTGTAACTGAAAGTCGCGCTATTTTATTCTGCGTTTCCATTTTTAATTTTAATTAAAGTTAAAAAAAAGTCCGGCGAAATTTGTCGCCGAACTTCAACCAAGTCTATAATTTAAGCTGCAGTGATGCTGCACGTCTGAAAAATTATTTCTTTTTAAAAATCTTGCCAAGATTTAAAATCATGACAAGCCTTGATACTAAATATTTCACTGTTCTTTTAAAAAGTAGAAATCAATGGTTTTCCGTTTTTGAAATAATAGTGAAAAGAAGATTTCCTTCCGCGTGAGGGATAGGAAGGGCGGCGAGGAACGAGCCGGTACGCAGCAAAGCGGAGTACCGAAACGAAGTGGAGCCCTGCATAGTCCGACCCGCTTGCATTGGTGGGGAACGCTGGCAGGGTTCCGAACCCTGCCAGCGTTGTGGGTTGGCCATGCAAAGGGGCACGCCCAAATGATCTTAAAAGAAACCTAATTTATTTTTATTGTAAGAAATCAGCATATTTTTTGTCTGACGGTAATGGTCGAGCATCATTTTGTGATTTTCCCTTCCGATTCCAGACTGCTTGTATCCTCCGAAAGGTGCACCTGCAGGGTATGCATGATATTGGTTTACCCAAACTCTGCCCGCTTCAATGTGGCGAGGAATGTTGTACAGCTGATGCGCATCTCTCGTCCAAACTCCTGCTCCTAAACCGTAAATAGTGTCGTTGGCAATTTTCAGAGCTTCTTCTTCGTCTTTGAAAGTGGTAAATGCCAAAACAGGTCCGAAAATCTCTTCCTGGAAAATTCTCATTCTGTTGTTTCCTTTGAAAATGGTCGGCTGGATGTAGTATCCTTCCTCCAGACCTTCTCCTACTTTGTTGACATCTCCTCCTACAAGCACTTCTGCCCCTTCTTCTTTTCCTAATTTAATGTAAGAGAGAATTTTATCTTTCTGAATCTGTGAAGCCTGAGCTCCCATCATTGTTGTTTTATCCAGCGGATTTCCGACTTTAATAGATTTTACTCTTTCAATTACCTTTTCGATGAAGGCATCTGCAATATCTTCCTGTACCAGAAGTCTTGACGGTGCGGTACAGATTTCACCCTGATTTAAAGCAAATAAAACTGCTCCTTCAATCGCTTTATCCAAAAACTCATCATCAGCATCCATCACGGAACTGAAGAAGATGTTTGGAGATTTCCCACCTAATTCTAAGGTTACCGGAATGATGTTTTCTGTTGCGTACTGCATTACCAGACGACCCGTTACTGTAGAACCGGTAAATGCCGCCTTATTCACTTTAGGATTGGTGACCAAAGCCCTTCCCAATTCTGCTCCGAAACCGTTGACGATGTTCACAACGCCCGCAGGAAGAAGATCGCCAATTAATTCCATCAAAACCAAAATTGAAATTGGTGTACTTTCAGCCGGCTTCAAAACCACACAGTTTCCCGCAGCCAATGCCGGAGCCAGTTTCCAGACTGCCATTAAAATCGGGAAGTTCCAGGGAATAATTTGTGCGATTACACCCAATGGTTCGTGAACGATTAATGAAACAGTATCCTTATCCAGTTCGTTATGTGATCCTTCTTCTGCTCTGATCACCGAAGCAAAATATCTGAAATGATCAACCGCCAGAGGAATATCTGCAGCCAATGTTTCTCTTACAGCTTTACCGTTGTCAATGGTTTCAACCGTAGCGAGGTATTCTAAATTCTCCTCAATTCTGTCTGCAATTTTGTTTAAAATAATGCTTCTTTCCGTTGAAGAAGTGTTCTTCCACGTTTTAAATGCTTCAGTAGCTGCATTGACGGCCACTTCCAGATCTTCTTTTGAAGAATGTGCGGCCTGAGTGAAATTTTTACCGTCTACCGGCGAAACCACGTCAAAATATTTTCCGTTGACAGGTGCTGTAAACTGACCGTTGATATAATTGTCATACTGACTTTTGAATTCCGGCCACTGTAATAATGTTTCTGATTGATTTTGTGTTGATGTCCTCATTTTTATGTAAGATTTTAAATTTCTGTTTAGCCAAGTTACACTGATGAATTTTATCTGAATAGCAAAATCGTGCAGAAAAACTGTAAAATCATGCAACCAATAAAATTTATGCTTTACTTAACATTTGCCTTAATAATTAAATTTTTATCTTTGAGACAGAGCACACACCAAAAATCATGATAATGAACGATCATAAATACCTATTGCAAAAGCCTGAACTGAAAGAAGAAAATAAGCTGATAACACTGGTTGAAAATCAGACAAAATTCAATCTGAGGAATTGTGAGTTCAGTATTTATGAAACCCACAAATCTGCTTTTAATGTAAAACTGCATTTTGATACAATTGCTTTCACGGCAATGCTCAGGGGTAAAAAACATCTAAAGCTGGAGAGCAAAAATCAGTATTTTGATTACTTCCCCGGAGAAAGTGTGCTGGTTTCGCCTGGAGAAACGATGGTGATTGATTTCCCCGAAGCCGATGAAACGCCGTCGCAGTGTATTTCTTTAAGTTTAAATTCTGAGTTCATTGAAGATTCTCTAAATCATTTAAACTATCACCTTCCGAAAACAGATGAAACCTCAAACTGGAATTTAGATTTAAATGAATATTTTCTGTTTAATAATCAGTCTTTAGCTTCAGCAACCAACAATATTATGAGAATTGCGATGGACGACAATTCGCAGAAAGATATTATGGCAGATTTTGCTTTAAAAGAACTTCTTATCCGTTTAATGCAGACTCAGGCTCGCGGAATGGTTGAGAAAAATGTGGCTAAAAATAAATCGAGAATTGGATTTGCCGTAGATTACATCAGAAAAAATCTTCACCAGAAACTTTCGGTAGATGCTATTGCTAAACTGGCGTATGTGAGTAAATCTAATTTCTTCAGGATGTTTAAAGATGAACTTGGAACTTCGCCTAATGATTTTATTCTGCAGGAAAGAATCAGCAGAGCAAAAGAACTTTTGGCCACTCAGAACAGCATTAAAGAGACTGCCTTCCAAACCGGGTTTTCAGATGCAAATTACTTTAACAGAGTATTTAAGCAACTCGTTGGTGACACACCTAAAAATTATCAAAAAAAATTTACTTTTCTCTAAACGTTATTTTCTGAATAACAAATAAATTAATTACGTACTAAATTCCAAATAATTAACAGCCATTTAAGAATAATTCTTCAAGGGTAAAGAAAGTGTTCAATTTTCTAATTGATTATTTTTGTTTTGATAAATAATAATTCAAACATAATCAGACAATCATGAAGAAATTTTTTACTTCATTTATTTTTCTGTGGCTGGTATCACAGTTGGGAATTATGAGTCATCTAAAAGCTCAGACACCTGCTACGATACCTTACACGCAGAATTTTAACTCAGCAAACGATTTTACGTTTGTGAATGGTACCCAAACCAACAAATGGGCATATGGAACTGCAACTGGAAATACAGGAAGTTCTATCTATATCTCCAATGATAACGGTACGGCAAACGCTTACACTGTAAATTCTACTTCAGTTGTTCAGGCATACCGTGAAATTACTGTACCAGCAAATACTACTATTGCCACATTATCTTTCGACTGGAAAGGTATAGGTGAAGGTTTTACAACTACCAACTATGATTATCTGAGAGTCTGGCTGGTACCTGCGACTTTTACTCCTGTTGCAGGGACACAGATCACAGCGGGAGCAGGGAGAATTCAGTTGGGTGGAAATATGAACAATCAGGCGACATGGCTGAATTATTTAAATTCAGGTTTAAATTTAAGCAGTTTCGCAGGTTCTACGCTGCGACTTGTTTTCGAATGGAGAAACGATTTTTCATCCGGTACTCAGCCTCCGGTTGCCATCGACAATGTTAATCTTTCGATTCCTTCATGTGTGATGCCAACTGCTTTGGCAGTGAACAATATCACACCAAATGGAGCAACCATCAGCTGGACAGCACCTACACCAGCGCCTGCAAACGGCTATCAGTATTATATTACTACAACCAATACTGCTCCGGTTGCTACAACACCTGCTTCAGGTACTTCGGCTACAACGTCAACGATTCTAGGCAGTTTGAATCCAAATACTACATACTACTTTTGGGTTCGTTCAGTATGCGGTACAAATGATCTAAGCATATGGACACCCGGACCGTCATTTACAACGCCCCAAATTCCTGCAACAATTCCTTATACTCAGAATTTCACAGGAGGAAATGATTTCGCATTTGTAAACGGAACTCAGACCAACCAATGGGCATACGGATCTGCAACAGGAAACACAGGAAATTCAATTTACATTTCCAATAACAACGGTACTGCGAATGCTTACACAATTGGTTCAACATCGGTTGTACAGGCATTCCGTGATATCACTGTACCGGCGGGTACTACAATTGCCAATTTATCTTTTGACTGGAAAGGTATTGGCGAAGGGTTCACAACAACCAACTATGACTATCTCAGAGTATGGTTGGTGCCAATAACATTTGTTCCTGTAGCTGGAACACAGATTACCGCTGGAACAGGAAGAATTCAGGTAGGCGGTAACATGAACAATCAGGCAACATGGGCTAATTATTTAAATTCAAACTTAAATATCACCTCTTTTGCAGGATCAACAATGCGTCTTGTTTTCGAATGGAGAAATGACAGCAGCGGTGGAACTCAGCCTCCAATGGCTATTGATAATGTAAATATCTCAATCCCATCCTGTGTTATTCCTACTGCTCTGGCCGTAAATACAGTGACAGCAAACGGTGCTACAATAAGCTGGACTGCCCCAACTCCGGCGCCGGCAACCGGATACCAGTATTATGTAACGACTACAAATACTGCTCCTACTCAGACAACGCCTCCAACAGGCAACACAAATGCGACTTCAGTAACTTTGGGAAGTTTAGCACCGAATACAACTTATTACTTCTGGGTACGTTCACGTTGCAATACTACAGATTACAGCTTGTGGACTGCAGGACCTTCATTTACAACAACGCAGATTCCTGCGACAATTCCTTACATTCAGGATTTCTCGGGTGCGGTTGATTTTGGATTTACCAACGGAACTCAGACCAACAAATGGGTTTCTGGTTCAGCAACAGGAAATACAGGTAATTCTATCTATATTTCAAACAACGGAACCGCAAATGCGTACACCATCAGTTCAACATCTGTGGTACATGCCTACAGAGATATTGCAGTACCAGCGGGAACGACAGAAGCTCAGTTTGGTTTCGACTGGAAAGCAGGCGGAGAAAGCACTTATGACTATTTAAGAGTTTGGTTGGTGCCAGCTTCTTATCAGCCGGTGGCAGGAACTCAGATTACTGCAGGAACAGGAAGAATTCAGATTGGAGCAAATTATAATCTTCAGACTGCATGGCAGAATTTCCTTAATCCTGCCTTAAACATCGGCAGTTTTGCAGGATCTACAATGCGTGTAGTATTTGAATGGAGAAATGACGGAAGTGGCGGAGTACAGCCGCCGGTAGCTGTTGACAATGTAAAATTACTGGTTTGTAACAATGCAACACCAACAGTAACTGTAGGAACAATTACTCAGAATTCAGCAGTTTTAAACTGGAATCAGGATATCAACGGAGCAACTTATGAAATCAGATACAGACCTGTAGGAAGCACAACGTGGCAGACTCAGTCTGTTGGCGCAGCTCCATATCCTGCAGCAACAAATACTTTTACATTAACCAATTTACTTCCTGCGACCGAATATGAAGTGGAAATTGCTGCGGTATGTAAAAATGTATCTGGTGTTTATTCACACAATACTTTTATTACAAGATGTGATCCCACTCCACCGAACGTTACAGTGACCAATATCACCTCAACTTCTGCATTAGTTACCTGGAATCCTCTGGCAGTAAATGCTACGTACCAACTGCAGTGGAGAGAAGTGGGAACAGCAGTGTGGAACACGCCGACAATTCCTCAGCCGCCTGCTAACTCTTATGTTCTTGACGGATTAAGTTCTTATAAAACTTATGAAGTTATGGTAAGAAACACATGTATTGGAGAAACAACTCCAAACCCGTGGTCAAATGCGCAGGTATTTACAACGGTCAGAGTTTGCGAAATTCCGCCTCCGGGATTAACGATTACTCAGCTTAACCCAACTTCGGCAGAAGTAACCTGGGAAGCTTACACAGGAACCGGAGCTACCAACAGTTATGTTTTACGATACAGAAAAGTTGGAATTCCGAGCTGGACAAATATCACTGTTAATAATACGACAACATACACGATTACAGGATTAATTGAATTAACAAAATATGAAATGCAGGTTGCAAACGTTTGTACCGGAACTCCGGGGAACTTTACACCGCTTTATTATTTCACAACTCCAACGGTAGTGTATTGCCAAATGTCATCTACAAATTCAGGAGCTGAATTTATTAATAAAGTTACCGTTACTCCTTTCAACAGTGCGGCAAAAGAAAATGCTTCAGGACCTTCAAACTATACAGATTTCACAGGAGATACAACAAAGTACATTACTTTAATTCAGGGATCTCAGGGGAATGTTGTTAAAGTTGATAAAACTTCTGCATCCGGTTCAAATACAGGTGTTGCAGTATGGATTGATTTCAACAGAAACGGATATTTTGATGTGAATGAAAAAATTCTTTCTAACGGTCCGAACAGTCAGACTTCTGTAAGTGCTGCATTTACCGTACCTGAAGATGCTTTTGTGAGCAGTACAGATTACAAATATGTAGTAATGAGAGTGGCAATGCAGAAAGATGGTGTTCCTGTAAACTGTACGAGCTTTGCAGATGGTGAAGTTGAAGATTACACGGTAAGAATTCAAAAGAAACCGATTGTAAATGCTTTAGACCAGACTGAAATTATTTTATATCCAAACCCTGTAAAGACAGTGCTTAATATAAAAAATATCAGTGTAAAAGCTAACTATAAAATTTACAGTGCTGCAGGACAGCTTGTTTCTTCAGGAGTAATTGTCAACAATAAAATTGATGTATCAAGACTGATCAACGGTCTTTACGTTATTGAAGTAGTTGATGGAGATACCACTGTACAGAAAAAATTCATCAAAGAATAATTATTATTCAATCTAAATAAAATAGCCGCCGTAAAAAGCGGCTATTTTTTTGCACAAAAAAAGATGAAGACAACCGACTTCATCCTATTTCATTTATGAATTTCAGTTTAAATCTTCAGTTTTATGAACGGTTTAAATACAATAGATGCCGTAATATGCAACTGTCTTTGCACAAAAAAAGATGAAACCAACCGACTTCATCTCTTTTTATATCTGAATTTAAGTATTAAAAAGTTCTTACTGAATCCAGTGTCATATTGATTTCTTCATCTCGAATAGCATCGCTGATGAAATAAGTTTCATAACCACTCGGCGGAAGATAAATTCCGTTTTCAAGCATGTGATGGAAGAATTTGTTAAATGTGGAATGATTTGCTTTCTGTGCATCATCAAAATCTGAAACATGATCTGCATCAAAGAAAACCGACATCATCGATCCTTTTCTGTTGATCGTATGGTGAATTCCCTTTTCAGTTAAAATCTTACCTATTTCAATATCTAAAACTTCAGTAGTTTCTTCAAGTCTGTTGAAAAATTCGAAGTCATTTTTGATGAGTTGAAGCGTTTTTAAACCTGCTCTCATTGCCAATGGATTTCCGCTCAAAGTTCCGGCCTGATAAACGCCGCCTTTTGGTGCAAGATGATCCATAATTTCGTTTCTTCCTGCAAAAGCACCAACCGGCAGTCCGCCTCCGATTACTTTTCCATAAGTTACAAGGTCAGCTTTTACATTAAACAATTCCTGTGCACCGCCAAAAGCCAGTCTGAAACCAGTCATCACTTCATCAAATATCAGTAAAGATCCGTTTTCGTCACACAGAATTCTCAGTTTCTGGAGAAAATCATTTTCAGGCAATACGCAACCCATATTTCCGGCAACCGGCTCAATGATGATGGCTGCAATTTCACCTGGATTCTGTTTAAATAATTCTTCAACCTGTTCAAAATCATTATATCTCGCCAGCAAAGTATCTTTCGCAGTCCCAGCAGTTACTCCAGGTGAATTTGGGTTGCCAAAAGTGGCAGCACCACTCCCCGCTTTTATTAAAAATGAATCTGAGTGACCGTGATAACAGCCTTCAAATTTCACAATTTTATCTCTTCCCGTAAAGCCTCTTGCCAGTCTTACGGCACTCATACAGGCTTCAGTTCCCGAAGAAACCATTCTGATCTGGTCAATATTCGGAACATTTTCTGTGATGAATTTTGCTATTTCAGTCTCCAGTTCTGTCGGTGCACCGAAAGAAAAACCTTTTTCAGCCTGAATTTTCAGTTCCTCTAAAACTTCCGGATGTGTATGCCCTAGAATAGCCGGTCCCCAGGAGTTGATGTAATCTACGTAAACGTTGTCATCGGCATCTGTAAGATAAGCTCCTTTAGCAGATTTCATAAAAACAGGAACGCCGCCTACAGATTTGAAGGCACGTACAGGCGAATTTACTCCGCCGGGAATATATTGGTAAGCTTCATCAAATAAAGCTGAACTTCTCTGGTATCTCATTGATTGTTGGGTGATAGATGTTTGAGTGTTAGATGCTGGGTGTAGGATGTTGGATGTTAAAAACGCTCCCTTAAAACTAATTTCTTGGCTTTTTTGCAATCAGATAAATCAGCTGGCCGGCAGAAGGTTTCTGGCCTTCATCCATTCTGTTTTTAGCGTATAATTTATTGAGTTTAATTCCGAATTTTTGTGCAATGTCGTGCATATCTTCGGCAGATTCTGCTTTGTAAGTCGCTGTGTTTCCGTCAGAATTTTTAGATTCAAGGAAGACGATTTCGTTTTTCTTCAGGGAGTTTGTTTCAAGTTCATTCCATTTCATCAGTTTTTCTTCACTGATTTTAAATTTACCGGCTATAAACTGAATATCTGTATCTTCAGGAATCACTACATATTTCAAACCTCCGTTCGGATGGCTTTTGATTAAAATAGAATTCAGAATTTCTGATTTGGTTTTTACACGTTCCTTTCTGGGAGCTTCAGCGTAAACTTTTTTAGGAGCCGGTGCGGGTTTTGAAACTCTTTTCTTTTCAACAGCTTTAGAAGATTCAAGACTTGCCATGTATGCCTGATCATCTTTCAATCCAGGATACATTTTAAGAATAGCAAAATTGACTTCTTTAGAATTCACCTGATCAAATTCGTACAATCTGTACTTTTCAATTTTGCTGATGAGAATGCCTGCATATCTTGGATTTGTGGCGTAACCTGCTTTTTTAAGACCATGGGCCCACGCTTTGTAATCTTTCATATCGAGATTAAAAAGATTGGCGTAATACTTTCTGGTGGCTAAAAAAACTGAGTGATCTTCATAAGACTGCCTTGGGTCATCATACACTCTGAAACACTCATTTGGAGCGTCATCGGTATGTTTCATCGTCTTGCCGGTCCATTCTTCCTTACACTTTATTCCAAAATGATTTTTTCCTTCCTGAGCGAGCCGGCTCTGTCCGCCACCCGTTTCCAGAAGCCCCTGTGCAAGCGTGATTGAGGCAGGAATTTTATACTTTTCCATTTCCTCTACTGCATACTGGGCAAATTTCTGGATGTACTGGTCATCATTCGCCCAGGTTTGGGCTGAGAATTCAGATAAAACTAAAAGGCTTACGACGGTGAAAAGTCTTTTCATCTTACTATTTTTAATGTTTAAAAGAAATATGGAACACAAAATGTGTTTCCATTTTTTCAAATTTAAATTTATATAATCAAATTTCTGTTCTGTTTATGCAAAAGCAAATTAGCTCCTGCGATTCCCTGCAAACCACCGGTGTGAAAACAGAGAATTTTACTTCCCTCCGGAAAATAACCTGCATCAATCATTTCAAAAACTTTCTGCATCATTTTTCCTGTATAAATCGGTTCCAGCGGGATTTCATATTTTGCTTTAAAATCATTGATAAAACGTACGTTTTCGTCGTTTATTTTACCATAACCTCCAAAAGCAGCATCGGTTAGATGAAAATTTCTTTTTGAGGTTAAATTTGAAATCTTTTCTTCCAAAGAATCATCTTCAACTACTTTAAAACCTATAACTTCCTGATTGTCTTCACAAAACTCTGAAAGTCCTGCAACGGTTCCTCCGGTTCCGACTGCTGTGCAAAGATAATCAAAATCTTTTGTATCGTTATTGAGCATCATTTTAATGCCCTGAACAGCGTTTCTGTTGGTTCCGCCTTCGGGGATAATCAGTGCTTCGGGAAATTCCTGTTTTAAAAATTCTGTAAGTTTTTCTTTGTGGCGGTATTCTTCACGGGTAACGAATTTCAGATTCATCCCGTTTCTTTTTGCATAAACCAAGGTAGGATTCTCCTCCCATTTTTTCTCGATTTCCTCTCCCCGGATAATGCCTAAAGTTTTTAAATTAAACTGATTCCCTAGAGCAGAAACAGCTGAAATATGATTTGAAAAAGCTCCCCCAAAAGTGATGATTAGAGGATTTTCAGGATTTAATTCTAAATAATTATTGATATTAAAAAAAAGTTTCCAGTATTTGTTTCCTGAGATTTCGGGATGAATGAGATCTTCCCTTTTCATAAAGAGCTTCACCTTTTTTTCTATCGGAATTTCAACTATCGGAATCTGTATTTCGGGAACTTTCATTAATGCAAATTTCCTTAATTTATTTTAAAATTAAAATGACTGTCCTTATAACCATCGAACAAAGATCAGCACTTATTTTTTCATTCGGCAGCAATCTAAACTTCTATATTTTAAGTTTCCTGAGATTTTTATTTAATGACAGACAAAACTCTCAAAAAAATTAGCTTATCATTATTTATCAATGTGAATTACTACTAAATATACTTCCAAAAACCCCAGAATTTTCTTTTTTTCAGATAATTCATATCACACTCCATGGCATAGGCTTCACGCTCAAAAGATATTCTACGGTAGGCTTTATGACTGTTTTTTAATTTAAAAAGCCAATAATAAAATTCAAAAAGATAAGCAATGTAAAAGAAAATAATAAACAACTCCAACTGCTGTCGCAAATGAATTTTTTCATGGTTGATCAGTATTTTATTTTTCTTATCTTCGGGATTCCTAATAAAAATAAATGGAAAAAGTGTTATGCCACTTATTTTCAAGCGTTTTAGAGGTTTTTGGCACACAATTATCATAATTACAAATATATAGGTTTTTTGAATTTTAGCATTTAACTTTATGGCTCTATTTGACATCAAAGAGAATGAAGACTTTTATTATAACGAACAGGGATATAAAGTTTTTACAGAAAAATTTCATCTGAAGCGCGGCTACTGCTGCAAAAGCGGATGCAGACACTGTCCTTACGGATACGATAAAAAGACAGACACATTTATAAAGATCAATAAAAAAAAATAATAGAAATGAAAAGATATATTCTTATTGTACTCGCAGCGAGTTTAGGACTTTCATCTTGCAGTCCGTTTCAGGTAAGATCAGATTATGCTCAGACAGCCAGTTTCAGCAATTACAGAACGTATAAACTAAGAATTGATGATTTAAAGATCAACGATATCGATAAAGACAGAGTTTTGAATGAATTGTCAAAACAGCTTCAGGCTAAAGGATTGCAGTCGGGCGAAAATCCTGACGTAATTATCAATGTAAAGGCGAATCATAAAAAAATCACCGATATCAACACCACGAATCCTTACGGAGGAATGTGGGGCTGGGGCGGCGGTTTCGGTTGGGGAATCGGGATGAACAGAACCTGGACCAGCAACTACAACGAAGGGGCCATCATCGTGGATATGGTTGATGCCAAAACGCAAAAACTGGTTTGGCAGGGAATCGGAAGCGGAATTTCCGTTGACAGACCTAAAGCCAAGCAGAAGCAGATTCCTAAAATTATGATGGAAATTATGGCAAACTATCCTCCGGGAATGAAGAAATAATATTAAACTTTTATTTGTTTAATGAAGAAAGCTGGTCGTCTGACCAGCTTTTTTTGTTTATAAACATGAATATGACATCAAACAATTTCAATTCTATTTTTTTATAAATTTTTCTGAAAGAACTGTTGTAGACTTATCTTTAAATTTGATTTTTAGATAATATATTCCTGCAGAAAGCTCAGAAAGTGATATTTTTGACTGAGGAGCAGTAACAGTTTTTAATAATCTGCCTGATGCATCAAAGATTGTAATATCACTTACTCTTTGAGCTTCAGAAATCTCAATATTATCGCTTGCAGGGTTTGGATAAACTTTAAATGAAGTCAAATCTGCATCCTGAACATTTAAATTTGATTTTGGCTCCCAAACTGCATCATCCCAATAATGTCCTGCCCAGGTAGCTCCCGGATTTCTGATGGCGAGTCTTGCACTGGCAGGAACAGTTGTAGGAACATCCAATGTTCTTTCAGCCGAGCTGTTGTATGTACTGTTGGTAATCGTAAGTGATTCTAATGTAACGAAAGAATTAATATCATTCGCATCTGTCACGTAGCCAAAATCAAGCTTTCCCGGTCCGGAATTCACTCTCACTTTAAATTTAAAATGATGAGTTCCTGCATTTATGTTGCTTAAAACAGGCATTATCACAATAGAAACCGCTCCGGAACCATAACCAGTCTGATACACATTTGATCCTCCTGAAGCTGGCGTCGTGTGTGAAATAATCTGGTTTCCTGTGGAAGTTCGCAGGCTGTTCCAGCAGTTGGGTACTACTCCGAAGGCACAGCACGAAAGTGTATCAAAGTTTTCAGAAAAACTGTCTATTGCATTACACTGAGCATTGAAATTCGCAATGCTTCCCAGACTTAAAAAAGTCATAATCGAAAAAGATAAATTTTTAATCATTCTAAATAAAAATAGTTAGGCAAATTTAATTCAATGTTTAAATCTGTTTAACCGATTACACATGATATTTATCAATTGGAAAATAATTAATATTGAACACAAAAAGACGGACAATTTTAAAAAGTCCGTCTTATACAGTTTGCTAAAAATTCCCCTTTATCCGAAATTCTAATATTCTATAATGTTTTCAGAATTTTCCAAATTCTGATTATTTTTTAGGTGGAAGATTTAAATCATCCAAATTTTGCGTCGCAGCCATGGAAACTACCAAGTCATTCAACATAGAACTCGCTGCAGTTGGTGAATTTGGCAACAGAACAAGATTACTTCTGTTATTAGCTCCAATGGATTGAAGTGTATCATAATGCTGCGTTACCACGATCAGTGCAGAAGCCTCCTGAGGTTTTATATTCACCGAATTCAGCATGTGAACGGATTCCTGAAGACCTTTTGCAATCTCTCTTCTCTGGTCTGCAATACCCTGGCCTTGTAACTTTTTAGATTCAGCTTCAGCCTTTGCAACAGCTACAATTCTGATTCTCTGAGCTTCAGATTCATACTCGGCGGCGGTTTTTTCTCTTTCCGCGGCGTTGATTCTGTTCATCGCATGTTTCACCTGCTCATCCGGATCAATATCGGTTACCAAAGCTTTGATGATATCATATCCATAACTCTGCATTGCTTCCTGCAGTTCACTTTTTACCGCAATGGCTATATCGTCCTTTCTTACGAAAACATCATCTAATTTTGTTTTTGGAACTTCGGCACGCACAACATCAAATACATATGAAGTAATCTGATTTTCAGGATTTTCAAGACGGTAATAAGCATCTTTGACATTTTCTCTGATGACCTGATACTGTACAGAAACTTTCATTTTAATAAATACATTATCCAAAGTTTTGGTATCAATAATTACATCCAATTGCTGGATTCTCAGATTCAGACGTTTTGCAATCTGATCAAGAAAAGGAATTTTCAGATGCAGGCCTGCGTGGCTTACCTTTAAGAATTTGCCTAATCTTTCTACAACCGCTGCAGATTCCTGCTTTACAGTGAAGAATGAAGCAAACAAAGTGATCAGTCCAAAAAAGACCAGAATACCTAAGTAAATCATAAATTATTTTTTATCAGTTAGTTTTTAAATATACAAAAAATTAATTTTTTCTTCGAATTTTAAACAACATACTTTATTTTTTTATACATTTACTAAAACAATAACCAAAAACTGAACATCGAGCAACTGTACAATTTCATGTCCTTATGAAAATTGAATTTTCGGCATCTGAGACCGAAAAAGCGTGTAGAATCTAAACTTCTTTACAAAAAAAAACTAAACACCAAACCCACTTATGTCTTTCCAGCTAAACATTCTGGATGAAGCATACGAAAGATTTACCGATGCCACCCGGAAAATAGAAACCATTAAAAAAGGGATTCAGGAAAACCGTAACGGAGAAAAATCACTCACAGAATTACAGTCTGATCCACACGCTCTGGCCAGAAGGGTTGCAGCTGAGCACACCTCTGAACCGCAAGCATTGGAAAGAATTAATGGTGTCCCCAACTTTCAGGACATTCATATTCTCAATAAAATCTTTAAAATTGCTGAATCTGTAGGAAGAATCACCATTAAAACCCGATACGGAAACACAGGCTACGGAACAGGATTTCTGATTGCCCCGGGAATTCTGATTACCAACAATCATGTCTTTCCGGATCAGGATACTGCCAAAAATTCCACCGTTCAGTTTTTCTATGAAATGGACGGTGATAAAACCTCAAAACGTACACTTTCTTTTAATTTCGAACCCGAAAAATTCTTCATTACCTCATCATTCAAGACCACACCGGAAAATCCGCTCAATGGTTTGGATTTTACAATTGTTGCCGTATCAGAAAGATCGGATGAAGGCAAAAGTATTTCTGAAGTTCCTTTTACATCACTGAATGAAAATTTAGGTAAAATTATTGACGGAGAAAGCTGTGTCATCATCCAGCATCCCAAAGGCGATTACAAAAAAATCGTAATGAAAGACATCCGGATGCTGACTTTGAAAGATGATTTCCTTATTTACGAATCAGATACTCTTCCCGGCTCTTCCGGTGCTGTGGTGATTGGTTTGGGAACGGGAGAAATTGTGGCTCTTCATCACAGCAGTGTGCCGAGAAAAAATGCCCAGGGACAGATTCTGAGAAAAGACGGCGGCGTTTACAGCAGTGGCGATCCCGATGAATCAATCGACTGGATGGGAAATGAAGGAGTGAGAATAAGTTCTATCATTAAATGCATCAGAAAATTTAAACTTCCTCAACATATGGAAGCTTTCAGAGAATCAGTGCTCAGAAGTTCGTTCACCAAACAGGAAAAAGAAACTGAATCTGACCTCGAAGAAAAAAAACAGCCAAATCCTGAAAACACCATGAAAAATTCAGAAAATAACGTCGTCAATCAAAGTGTAAACATTCTGCAAAGTCCCTCTGTAGATTCAGATGCTGCAATGCAATATTTTGAAATTGAATTGGTCAATATTCAGACGATGCAGGATGACTGGGTGGATAATTATCAGAAATTAATCCCTGAAATCGTAAGTAACGAACCTGTTTTTCCGTTTTCAACTTCCGCTTCACAGAAAAGTATTTATTATGTGACGGTACGGTCTTCAGAAAATCCATGGGAAATTTCAGCAAAACTGGAAGCGTTGCCTCAGATAAAAAATGCCACACCAGATCTTCCGATGGAGACTGATATGCAGTTTCCAAGCAGCAGCAATATTCATGTCACCGAATCTGATATTCTCGAAACCATGAAAACAAGCAATGTCGTGGAGCGTGAAGATGATTTTAAAACCAAATGGAATGCTTCCCATTATTTTGATATCAAAACCGATACGAAAGAAGAAAGACAGAGGGGCTGGAACCGTATTGCAGTGGGTCTTACCACAAACAACGGAACTGTTGATTTCATGAATGATACCGAAACTGATGCCGAAACCATTTTAGAAAAAATAATAAAAGCTGAGAAAGGAAATCTTGAAGAGGTGAAAAAGCGGCTGAAAAATTTAAAACTCATCCAGCTCGACACCGGCTACACCGATCATTCCAAAGTAAAAGGAAGATTTAATTATGAAAATGATGAAGATTTTATCGACGGCTCAGATGCCAGGGACGAAATGATTAAAGGACTTCTGAAACATCCCGGCCACGGAACCCGCACAGCAAGCATTATCTGTGGAGGTAAAATGAATTACAAAAGCGACGGAAACTACGGTATTTTAACCGATAAAAACAAGGAACAGCTCATAGAAGTCATCCCTTACAGAATTGCAGAATCTGTTGTATTGATCGGAAGGGGCAAGAATCTGGTGGATGCCGTAAATCAGGCGGTGAATACAGGCGCAGACATTCTTTTCATGTGCATGGGAAGCTATCCGAGACTGATGATTGCTGAAGCCGCAAAATCTGCCTACGAAAACGGAATTATCTGGTGCTGTGCCGCCGGAAATGAAGTGGAAACCATCGTTGCTCCGGCCCTCTATCCCGGAACAATTGCCGTTGCTGCCATCAACCCCAATCAAAAACCATGGCGTGGAAGCAGTTACGGAAAAGCAGTCGATATTGCTGCACCCGGTGAAGACGTTTACGTTCCGTCGATGGATAAGGAGAAAAATGAAATCATGGCCTACGGAAGCGGAACAAGTTACGCAACACCGCACGTAGCTGCCGCTGCAGCACTTTGGAAAGCCAAAAATTTTGATGAAATCTATAAAAAATATCAGTTCCCGTGGCAGATTGTGGAAGCATTCAGAACGTGTCTGAAAAATTCGGTTTTCAAGCCGGACAGCTGGGATACCGACAACTATGGAGCAGGAATTTTGGATATTTCAAATCTGTTAAGACAGAAACTTCCTGAGGCAAAAGATTTACAGCATGCCTACACCAATTTCAGACAGACAGAATGGGATCTTGGCATTCGTGAAGGTGTTCATTTTCTGTGGAAAACTTTAATCAGAAAAGTGACTCCAGGAAAACAGTTTGAGAGTGAAATGAGCGAAATGATGATGACAGAAAGAGGTAGAATTGCCGTTTCTGCCATCACGGGAAATACCGTTTCGAGTGTGTTTGAATCTGATTCCGGAAACTCTGCGCACGATTCTGAAAAGATCCTAAAAATGTATTTTGACAGCTACAAAAACTAAAACACCATGACTTCATATTTTGATTTACATCTGCATCCCATTTTCAAAAATCACATCTGCAATTATGATGAGACACTTCCGAAGGTGACCAAAAGCATAAAAGATTATACCCAACCCATCAGAATGACCAACGTTATTACCAATGTTCTGGACGATCTTCTGCTTCATATTCTTAAAAGTCAGTGCTCTGTAACCCAGTGCGACAAAGGAAATCTGAAATTTGCCGTTGCCGGAATATGCAACCTAGAATATGGTTTTGCCGACAGCAAAGGTCTGTTTGGAGGAATTTTAAAAAGCAATTTTTCAAATCCTCTGGACAAAAAATATTTCGACAGAGTACGCAACGGTGAAGTTTCCTACTACCGTCTGATGCTGATGGAACTGAGTGTTTTCCGTTTTCTGCATGATCAGAATGTGATCAATTTTGCCTCAAGAAATTCCCCAAAACGGAATAACGGTAAGATGGAAATCTGTTTCAGCCTCGAAGGCAGCCATAATATCAGCAAATATCTCGTTGGAAATGCCTCGAAACTGGATTTTGAAAAAGATCGTGTCATAGATGAAGAATCTGGGAAATTGCTTTCGCAGGATGATTTATGGAAAGAACTCGTTCCCGCAAACAACGGAAATTGCGGCAACAGCGATCCATACAGAAATACCGATCCCGACTGCCTTCCGCACCACAGCCAGAATCCCGCAGAAAATTTTGAATATTTCTACCACAGTCTCTCAAAATCGGGAATGGATCTTTTTTATCTCACCGTTACGCATTTAACCCACATCAAAGAACAGGTTTTGGCGACTCATGCTTTTGGCATAAAGATGTTGAAACACCCATCTTTCTTCCCTTTCGGCAACGGTTTTACCAATCTTGGCTATCAGATGCTTCAGAAATGTTTCACCATGACCAATCATTTGGGAGAAGCACGTCCCGTTTTAATCGACATAAAACATTTAGGTCTGAAATCGAGACAGGATTTATATGAATGGAGAAAAAAGTTTTTAATAACAAAATTTCCAAAAGGCACTACGGATTATACTAAAATCCCTTTGATTGCCTCACACATCGGCGTTACAGGTTACAGCGTCAACGAATGGAAGAATGCTTTGGAAACTGATAAATGCAAGGTCTATCATTACAATGGAGCACGGGCAGTTTCGGTTGAAACCAAACGAAAACCTTCCGGAAAATGGGGATCTGCCATCAACAATGATTTCAGTTTTAATCCATGGTCGATTAATTTAATGGATGAAGATATCATTGAAATTTTAAAAAGCGGAGGAATTCTTGGGGTAAGTCTGGATGTGAGAATTCTCGGTTTTCAGTCGAAAGTGGGTTTAAATATGGCGGGAGACGAAGAATATCTGAGTACACCTGATTTTCAGACGCACTTTCCGCAGATTTCAGTGAAGAATCTCCGTACCGAAACCATGGAATCTATGATGGAACAGGAAAGCTGGCTTGTTCCCACCAAAGAAGAACGGCATCCACTGGTTTTCTGTTTTAATATTATTCACATTATTCAGGTTGGTATTGTACGGGTCGGAATGAGCGAACCCTGGAAAAACATTTGCATCGGAAGTGATTTTGACGGCCTGATCGAGCCATTGAAAATCTGTCCTGATGCCGCATCACTGGATGAGCTCGAGGCCAATCTCCACAAATGGCTTCTGATCGCTGAAAAATCCTATGTAGAACAAAACGGAGGAAAAGCCGTTCTTGCCGATAAACCACAGAAAGAAATCAACAAAATTATCACCGGAATTATGGGACAAAACGGAATCGATTTTTCAGAAAAATGGAAAAATAATTTTCAGTAAACCATGGAAAAGAAAACGGATTTCAAAAAGTGGAGTATCATTTTGGGAGTGATTTTCCTGCTGATTTTATTGGCGGTATTTATACTTATTCCCTGCCCAACTTCCTCACAGAAATTCTTTTTCAGGGTTCTGTTGGCTTTGGCCGCTGCGGCTTTTGCAGCAACGGTTCCCGGAAGTTTTAAATTTGATAATAAAATTGTTTCTGCCAGCGGAGCCATCGCTGTTTTTGCCATAGTTTTTCTTCTTAATCCACCCGGATGGCAGGATTCTGACTGCGACTTAAGAAATATGAAAGCAACAGTTTTCATTGATAGAAAGCCCACTCAGGACGTTCAGATTATCATTCCTGACATCGGGCAAAAGTTTCTGACAGATGAATTTGGCAATGCAAACATTGAGTTTTCAAATTCTCAGATTAAGTATCCTTCAAATGTTATCTTCCGTTTTAAAAACGAAGTCGACAGCACATTTGTCATTAATCGGTTTGAAAAGAAGATGACTTTTAATCTGATTTCCAACAGAAAAATAAAATCTGATTTCAGCGGAAATAATATGAATTTCGAATACAATGACATCAACATCAATCTTTCACTGACAGATTTAGCCCAAAAATCAAACGAAGCATTAGATGATCCATCCATCATTCAGGACGATTTTGACTTTGTGAATTATCATTTCAGACAAAATAAAGATACAATTGAAATTTATCCCAGTTCAAAACTGGTTGATGAAATCAGAAAGAAGCAAATCATCACAGGAAAGCATGCTTACGAAGGTTTTATAGATTATTTTAATGTTTATTTTCCTCAGTTTGACATTAAAATCACCAACAATTCTGATGATGCAATTTTTTTCGACAGAATCGCTCTGAAAATTGTTGAAAGCGTTCCAAATAACGCTCCCGTCATCATACCCGGAATACAGGATAAATTTACACTGAATAATGTCGGATTCGGAGCCGCTAAAAATTTAAAAATTAAATTCAGTACAGTTCCAAACGGACAAAAACCCGACTGGAATCTGCCGTTTGAATCAACAGTTAATGTGGCAGAACTTCAGCCTGGAGGAAGAATTGATCTGGATCAGAAATTTCGAAACAATGTGATTCTGAAAAATATTGACAGCCGTTATTTTGAAGAAAATCAGGAAGAATACAGTAAGTTTTACAACAGTAAAAATCTACTACAAACCGCCAGACTTAAAAACAAAGATTTCGTAGACAAAGGCGCAAATGTATTTGGAACCGTAACTTATCTTGATGATAAAAATAAATCTCAGGAAATCCGCTTCAGTACGCCGATTGACATTTACCGTGAAGGTTACGGCGCCGGATTTGAATTCTCTGCCAATTACAATGCAGAACTCAGATCACAGGGAAAAAATTACGCTCTTGACATCCCGATTTCAAATGCTTTAAAACCTAAAGACTTCGACAGAATATCACTTCTTTTAGGTGCAAAACAGTCGGGAACCCACACGTTTAAAATTGTATTTTCCTATCACAACAAGACGATCGAACTGCCCTATGTTTTCAAACTCGACCTTTTCAACATCTATGGAAACCGTGAAAATATGAAGAAAATAAAACTTTAAATTACATCGTCATCCCGATATCAATTCCTTTGATTTTTCTGTATAAATCTGTCGCATAATTGTCTGTCATCCCAGAAACAAAATCGATCACACCCAAAACTTTCTGATAATCCGAACCATCTTCATACACAAACTGTTGCGGAAGAAGTTTGAGCGCCATTTTGTCGTAAGATTTAATCTCGTTTTTAGATTTTAAAACAGATGGAATAAAGTGATCCAGAAGTTCATACATTACGTTGTAGCCCGCATTTTCGATTTCAACAACTGCTTTGTGATTGTAAATTTTATTAATGGAAAAAGTTTCAATATCCTTCAAAGTATTTTTCTCTGATTTATAAATATCCAAAAGGGCTTTATCCAGACTTCCGTCGAGAATTTTACTGAAATTGGCTTTATAAATTTCAATGGATTGATTGATTAAGGCATTAATTACTTTTGCTCTCAGATAAGAAATTCTCTCGTTTTCGTTTGAAATCAAAGACAGTTTATCTTTTACTTTTTTGATGTCATTTGTCTCTGATTTCACCAATTCGAAGAACAGATTTTCACAGTCGGCGGTCGATACAATTCCTAAACGGTGCGCATCTTCCATGTCGATAATGTTGTAGCAGATATCGTCAGCCGCTTCTACAAGCCAAACAAAAGGATGTCTTTTAAAAATATACGGTTCATCATTTTCCTGCACGAGTTGCGTTGCCTGAGCTATTTTCAGGAAAGTATCTTTCTCGTTCTGAAAAAAACCGAATTTCTTACGGTGCAGAATCTTTTTATCTCTGGCAATCGCTTCACAAGGATATTTTGCAATGGCCGACAAAGTAGAATAAGTCAGTTGTGTTCCACCCAAATCTTTACCCTGTTGCTGATGCGTGAGAACACGGATGGCATTGGCATTTCCTTCAAAATTAACAAGATCTGCCCATTCTTTTGCACTGAATTTATTTTTAATCAGATTTTCATTTTTATCGAAATAGCTCGCAATCGCATCTTCTCCTGAGTGTCCGAATGCAGGATTTCCGACATCATGACAGAGACATGCCGCAGCAATTACGTTGCTGAGATTATGAGTATAGAAACTTTTTGAATCTTCGCTCAATACCGATTCGAAATTCTTAACGATAAAATCTCCGATAATACTTCCCAAACTTCGTCCTACGGAGGAAACTTCAAGTGAATGCGTCAATCTGTTGTGCACAAAAACACTTCCCGGAAGCGGAAAAACCTGAGTCTTATTCTGAAGTCTTCTGAAAGCGGAAGAAAAGATAATTCTGTCGAAATCTCTCTGAAAATCGGTGCGGGAGGCCGCTGTATTTGGATTGTTGCCGGTACGCTGACTGGTAAAAATCTCATTCAAATTCATCATTTTTCAAAATTAAAGTAAATTTTATTTTTAAAGGAATAATATTTGACTTTTTACACAAAAACAAGCTATGCCCGAAGGTCCAACCATAATTTTGATGAAAGAAGATCTGCAGAAATTTGCAGGTGAAAAGGTGACAGAAATTGAAGGAAGCGAAGTCCCTGAAAATTCAAAAGTCAAAGGAGAAATACTGCGTGAAATAAAAACCTTCGGCAAACAGACCTATCTTATTTTTGATAAAATTATTTTTAAAGTTCATCTGATGATGTTCGGTTCCTACAGTTTATTTAAGAGAAAAGATATTGACACACTGAAGCTTGGATTAAAATTCAAAGAGGACGGAATGTATTTTTACACCTGCGTCGTAAAGGTTGTTGATGAAAAGGACCTTTCAAAAATCGACTGGGAAGCAGACATCATGAGCAAAAAATGGAGTGATGAAAAAGCAATTGATAAAATGCAGCAACATCCTGAAATGATGATCTGTGATGCCTTGATGAATCAGGATATTTTTGCAGGTGTAGGAAATATCATAAAAAATGAAGCACTTTTCCGCGCAGCAATTCATCCCGAAACCTTGATTAAGAATCTCAGCGAAGCAAGACTCAAAAGAATCAGTAAAGAAACCAAAAATTATGGTTTGGAGTTTGTCAAATACAAACGCACTGACACTTTAGAAAAGACATTTCAGGTTTACCACAGAAAAAAATGTCCTGCATGTGGCGAGGAAATTACCAAACGGGAAACCGGAAAAAGTAAAAGAATGAGTTTTTTCTGTGAGAATGACCAGAAACTTTTTAAGTAGATAATATCTGATATAAAACGTCTATTTCTGATATTAAGTTTTATTTAAAATTTTCATTTTTTTCAATGCAAGGCATACTATTTTAGTAATATTTCAATTAACAACTCCGCAACAGGTACTGCACAATAATTACTGATTTGATATTTTTTTAGTGATTTAATAATTAAATTTAAATACTAAAAACAAAATACCGTTATGATTCGTCAATTTAAAATCATGTTAAATAGCCGTTAATAGGGTTTAAAAGAGTGATAAACATCATATACGAGGGTTTGCAGATTCTAAATTTTGCCGTAAATTTGCATTACAGAATTCACAACAAAATTTAAATAAAATAAAAATTCAATAATTATGATCGCATATATCGGAATCGCAACTTGTGCAGTATTAGTATCATCTTATTTTGCAACTGCTAAGAAAGAAGGAAACTAATTTTATAAACAGTTAGCCTATAGAAAAAATTTACTTTTGAAATTTCATTTGAAATTCATTCATTCAACTACATTATTTTTTACAATTGATCAAACTTTTCAGGTTTGATTTTTTTTTGCCCGAAATTTTAAAACGTTTGAATTATGATGATTCAACTTTATAAAAACATTTTCCATTAAAAGATATGAGAAAAGAAACTGTAAAGCTTTTTGATAAAAATTCTATTTTTAATTTACTTTTACAAAGTCTGCATAATCCAAAAAAATAATGAATTTACCATTTGAAAAATTGCACAGTTTAGTTTTTTCACATCTTAATCTAGATATTTCAAACGTTCATGAAGATTTGGAATGTCATGAATATTCCGGTTTCAATTTTTTATTGGACCAATGGACTGTAAAATTCAGGAAATCCAAAATTACACCTACAAAAACAGGACAATTTGTGACCTTATGGAAGAGGAACTTCAAAACTAAAGATACAGAGCCGTTTACCTCAAATGATCCATTTTCATTCTTCATCATCCTGACTGAAACACCAGAAAATTCAGGATTTTTCTTTTTTACAAAAGAGGCTTTAATTCAAAATCAAATTCTTGCAAGCCCGATTAAACAAGGGAAACGGGGGTTCAGAGTTTATCCAACCTGGGATCATCCTGAAAGTAAACAGGCAGTGAAAACAAAAAACTGGCAATCGCTTTTTTTCATTGATTTTGCAGATGAAAACCATCTTTCTAAATTTGATTCTATTCTAAATTCCCAAATGTAAATACAGAAACCTATTATCTTTGCCAAAAATAAATTTAAAATGAATCTGTACGACCTCATCATTCAGGACAAAGAAAAAATTACGCTCGGTGATGTTTTCCTTGAACCTCAAACTAAGACACAGTTTGTACAGTTGATAAAAGAACAGACCTACGCCAAAGAACTGATGGAATACGGGCTTCCCGTGAACAACAAAATCCTTCTCGAAGGCAGTTCAGGCTGCGGCAAAACAATGACTGCAAAGGCAGTTGCGAATGCATTGGGTAAAAATATCATCATTCTCAACCTCAGCAATATTGTTTCCTCAAGAATCGGAGAAACTTCTCAAAATATCAAAATGATTTTCGACAAAGCCGCCAGAGAACGTTCTGTTCTTTTCCTTGATGAGCTAGACCAGATCGGAAAAGCCCGCGGAAGCGATGACAAAGACGTGGGTGAAATGAGAAGACTGGTGAACACATTGATTCAGCTGATCGACTATTATCCCGAAAATGCGCTTCTCCTCTGCGCCACCAACCATGCAGAAATTATAGATACCGCCATCATCAGACGCTTTCAGCTAAAAATAAAATACGAAATGCCATCCAAAGAATTTCTGGATTCTTTTTACGACAGTATTCTTGTGAAATTCCCCCATGATTTAAGGAATATTGAAAGGAAGTTTGGGATTTCTTTTGCGGAAGCGAAGGATTATGCTTTTACGGTGGTGAAGGGGAAATTGATTGAGAGTTTGGAAAACGGAAATAATATTAAATCTCTTTAAACAACGCATTATCATCATATCTGGAAATAAATTTATTCTTTTAATGGACTCCTTTATTTATTTTTAAATTTGGATAACGAAATAATTGAAGCTACAAATTAGTTGCAATGCCAATAGAATTGACAAAACGAAAACATTGATAGAAACCTGAAATGAAATCAACAGAAGTTTATAGAGAAATCAATAGTCTCATTTTCCCAGGTTTAAAATCTTCTGGATTTATAAAGACAAAAAGTGGAATGCTAGGCTATTATAAACAACTTAAAGAATATTATTTGGTAATTTGGTTTCAATGTTCGAGAGATGGTTTTGACAAATATGCAGGTTCAAAATTTATAGTTGAACTCCAGATTAGTAAGACTAATGAAATAGGTCTGGATACTGTCATTAGGCATAGAATACCTTTCTTTTTGACTGAAACGGATTTTGCTGAAATCACTAAAACTGAAAATCAAATTAAGGACAAATTTAAAAAACCACAGAAGACCCATTATATTTTTAGTTTAGCAGAAGACATACAAAAGTGGTACAAGAAAAAATTTGAAAAAGCTGATAATACCTATAATAAATCAAGTGACATTTGGTTTGTATATTTTGACCAAACAGACGTTCAAAAATGGATAAACTTAATTAAGCCAATCCTAAATCGAATAATTTATGACTTTGAACAGACAGAATATTAATAACACTACAGCCTAAAAAGTACTACCAAAACGTTAGTAAATATCTTTACTCAAAACACAATAAATGAAAAATATTATAATTTTTGCTCTAATTTTCAGTCTTCTACCTTGTGATGCACAGGAATTTGAAAAAGTGTCTGTTTCCAAGACAGATAAATCCGAACTTTACATCAATGACGATAATTCTACAGAATTATTTTATTATAAATACCTACCGAAAACTAATATTAAAGGTGTTTTAGTTATTATTCCATCTGGTGGAGAACTCGTTGAAAATACATTAAAACAAATAACGCTTCACAAAATAGCCATTGAAGAAGGAATTATGGTCATTGTTCCATCCATAAACTGGGGAACAGATAATCGGGATGCAGAATTCAAAGTACTTGATAAAATTTTCAGTGAAATTGTCGCAAAGCATAAAGTATCGAAAGAGAAATTTATACTCGGTGGACTTTCAAGCGGCGCAATGATTTCTTTAACTTACGCAGAAAAGTCAACCAAAAATCCCGAAAAGTTTTTTCTGATTCCGAAAGGTATTTTTGCTTTAGACGCACCTTTAGACCAGGCAAGATTTTATAAATATTGCGAGAGAGAAATCGAGAGAAATATTTATAAGCCTGGAGTAGATGAAGCAGTATGGATTAAGAATAATTGGGACAGTATTTATGGAGGATCTCCGGAAAAATTTCCGGAAAAATATGTAGAAAATTCTATCTATTCTTATGGAGCAAAGGATGGTGGGAACGCAAAGTATTTAAAGAAGATGCCTCTTTTAATGTTTACAGATTTGGATACAGATTGGCTAATTGATCAAAGACATCGTGATTTAAATGATTGGAATGGAATTGACATCATCTCAATGATAAACCACTTAAAAATAATGGGAAATGAAAACGCTACAGTAATAGTTAGTCAAGGAAAAGGAGTTCGCTTAGACGGAACGAAAAACCCACATTCCTGATCAATCATGGATTCAGAAGTTTGCCTGAATTGGATAATGGAAACACTTGAAAAATAAAAAACAGCGCTTCCCTGTCGGCGCAAGCGTCTCGCTCTTGACCCACGTTAAGAAACGCAACCTCACTTTCCAATCATTAATAATCATCAACATAAAAAACCTCGCCCCCACGCGAGCTTTATCCTTTAAAAAAACCCTGACAAATAATTAAAATCCAAAAATATTTTTATATTTGTTATGCTAACAATTTAAACACAAATGACTTATGGCATCAACATCCGAAACCGGACATGCAAAAAACATTGCAAATTTCCAGACGTTAATAGAATTCGTTAAAGGCTACGGAGCAGCCTACAATCCGTCAAAACAAAGCATTCAGTTGCCCGCATTACTCGCTCTCAAGGCTTCCGCAGATTCAGAAATGGCAAATACTTTGTCAAAAAAGAACATTTACAAAAACAAAGTTGACGAAAGACAGTTGGCGTTCAGCAATATCGGGACGCTGGCCTCAAGATTAGTCAATGCTCTGGAAATAACAGATGCATCTGCAGGAAGCATCAAAAATGCAAAATCTTTCCGACAGAAAATATTGGGTAAACGCGCCACACCAACCAAAGAATCCACAGATCCCAATGCCCCTGATCCCAAAACCAATTCTGTAAGTCAGAAGTCTTTTGATCAGATCATTGAGCATTTATCAGGACTGAAATCAGTACTCGAAACAGAGCCCAGCTACGCACCCAATGAAACAGAACTGCATGTAGCAACAATTACAGCAAAAATTCAGGATTTACGTGACAAAACAACTGCCGTCAATACAGCACTTGCCGAACTCAGTACTTCCAGAATCAGCAGAAATAAAATTCTGTACACCGAAGAAAACAGCATTTATGAAACAGCCACCGCTGTCAAAAAATACATCAAATCCGTGTTCGGAGCAACAAGTCCGGAATTTAAACAGGTGTCGGGACTGAAGATTAAAGGTTTAAAAAAATAACCTGACAAAAAACGCTGGCCATTATTAACTGACCGGCGTTTTTTATTTCCATTCTGTCTCTAAAAGCACTACCACTCCTCCCAAAAGAAATGTAGCTCCATCCGAAAGCAATCATATTTTATCCAAAAGAAATTTCACTCCACTCTTTAGCAATATTGCTCCACCCAAAAACAATTATACTCCACCCAAAAGAAATACCGCTACACCCAAAAGCGATTATACTCCGACCAAAAGAAATATTGCTCCGCTCATAAGCAATCACGTTACCGCAAAATACTTTTTCTTTTCTGCAAATAGTAAAGAAATATCTTCAAAAAACAGCCAACCGTACACCGCAACATTCCACTCTCACAACGCATAACTTTCTTTCCATAAAAGTATTGACCTTATCACTCAACCACGTACCATTCCCTTCCTCTGGAGGGGTGGATTCGACCAAAGGGAGAAGACGGGGTGGTTTCCCACAAAAAAATCCTTCCAATAAATTGAAAGGATTCTTCTAATGAATATGAAATTAACTAAGTGTGCTCTTACCTTTTTATTGAATAATAATTTTAAAGTTGCTGTTCAGTTGGTCTCCCGAAACATTCAGAATATAATTCCCTGAAACTTTTTTCCCTGCAACATTCAGGTTGAAAACTCCGTTTCCGTTAGCTTTTACCTCTTCTTTAAGGATCACTTTTCCAGACATATCAATAACTGTAGCCGTAAGACTGGATTTTTTGTACTCAGGAAGTTTAATGTTAATCTGATCTTTTACAGGATTTGGATAAACCGATCCTACATTTTTACTGATGCTGAATTCCGCATTAGCCAGCACTGCCTGACTGTACAGGGCATTGATTTCAGCGGGAGTTAAAGCATAATTATACATTTTCAATTCATCAAATGCACCTCTGTAAGGAGCCGAAGCATTCGCCGTAGACTGGAACTCAAGTTCACCAATATTTCCGATCACGAAATCACTGGCTTCACCAATTCCTCCAACTGCAGTTTCGTCAGTTTCCGTCACGAATACACCGTTTCTGTAAATTCTGATCTTATGAGCAGTAATATCTCTCTGAAGAACCACATGCACCCATGTTCCGTTGAAATAGTTGGCAATAGGTGAAGTAATCTCCTTTTTAGTTACATCATCATCGATGGCAAATCTCAGTTGACCACCTTTCATTTCTACGTTAAAACGTTTCCCGGTTGCACCCGTTGCTGTATTTTTTGTAATTGAACCTTTACACAAAACATAAAGACTCGTTGCCGTAGACGTCGGAATCATACTTGCCGGAGCTTTCATCCAGTATGAAACAGTAAATGAATTGGTATTAAACATAATCTGATCCTGATGCGGAATACTCGCGATGTATGGAGTATTCGGCGAAGTTGCCAGATCAAGTGCGAAGTTTTCTTTCCCCGGAACTCTTACGCTTGCATTATCGTAAGCTACATTTAAAGTACCATGGTTGGCATATGTCGTTACGTCTGCAATCTGCTCGCCTTCAGTCGGTGCTTCAGAGAAAGGCCAGTTTCCTACAAGGCTTGGTGTGAGTGCACGGAAATTCCATACATCACCCGTTACAGAACCTAAAGCATTCGAAGCGTCGACTCTCCAGTAATAGTCGGTTGCTGTATTTAAATTATTCAGTTGATACGAAGGTGTGGCAGAGTAAGGAACAGTTGCCACATTCGTTAAATTCTGCGGATCTGTTCCGAAATGCACTGTGTAGCTGGTTGTATTTGTGCTTCCTGTCCATTTCAAAAGAATACCACCGTTTGCAAAGTCTACATTTAAATTATTATTGGAAGGAGTCGGAGTTACTGCTTTAGTTGGGGCTGAAGGTACTGGTGGCGTCGTTACAGATGCATTGTTGGAATATACAGAAGAATCTGTAGCATTCACCGCTTTTACTCTGTACACGTATTGGGTATTGGGTGTTAAGCCTGTCTCGTTATAACTTGTAGTATTTGCCGGCAATGTAGCAATTACGGTCCATGCAGTTCCGTTTGGTGAACGTTCCAGAACATAATTGGTTTCGTTGGTTGCATTATCACTCCAGTTTACTGTCAGTGAGCTGGCAGCAGGAGTTCCGGATGTCAGAGCATTGGTAAAATTCACAGCGGTCGGCGGATTGACGAAATCCGGAGCTACAGTATTTGGTAAACTGTTAATATAAACTTCAATATTTAAATAAGGTGCGTTCGTGGTACTTACATTTAATGCATCAGCAACGTTTGGATTTAATCCGTTTGCTGTTTCCCATGCATCCGGCATTCCGTCGTTATCCGTATCCAGAGGAGCCGGAGCACCGTAGATATGACCTGCTCCACCATTTACGAAACCGTACTGTGCAGCTAAATCAGACTGTACATAAACGTATGCAGCAGAAGCTCCCTTAGACTGTAAATCTGAAACCATAAGACCATCCACCTGATCACGTTTCGGATACGATGCACCAACATCCGCTACCACTTTGTCGTATGCCTGCTGAGCCGTCAATGTCGGATTTTTCATCGGATAATCATAAGCTGTCGACTGAATTGAATTTATATCTCCAACCGGATATCCCGTTAAATCCTGTGGAACTAAAGTTCCGTCCAGAGTTCCGTTTTTATTGTTATCAAAGTAATTTCCAGGACCGTACAGATTAAAATTCGCATTTCCAACACTGAATGGTGTTGTTACTGAACCACTTGTATGGGGACCTCCGATAAAATAGTTATTGATAATATTCACAAATGAAGCTCCGGCAGAATCACCTCCCATAATATAAGCTTCGCCGGATTGAGTGTGACCATAGGTGTTCCCGTAATTTCCCCAGTTGTAGACAACATTGTTGACGAATTCGTTGATTCCTTTTACTTTATTGTTACGGGTTTTGTTAGATGTATATAAATTTCCGATCAGACTGATTTTACCGCCTGCGGAAGGTTGCATCAAGCCGCCCGCGGAATGGTTGTGACGGTGTAATCCCTGCCCAAAAATAGAATTCTGAATGGTGATATTATCCGGACTGTTCCCGTTATTGTCCCAGTTGATAGAGAAGACTTCATCCGTTCCCCAGCTGAAAGACATGTGATCTAAAATAATATTGGCACCGTTTGAAATCCCCGATGCATCCTGATTCTGAGCTGTTCCGCCGTAACGGATACGCATAAATCTTGCGATTGTATTATTGGATCCTGAAAAAGAAACTCTGGAACCTAAAAATAAAATTCCTTCTCCAGGGGCTGTCTGTCCGGCAATAGTTGTATTGCTCGCTACAGCGATCACCGACTGTGGACTGATAATTCCGCCAACTTTAAAAATAACAAACCTGCCAGGCTGGCTCACTGCATCACGGAAAGATCCCGCACCGCTGTCATTTAAATTTGTAACCAGATAAATCTGAGGATTGGCAGCTCCTCTTGCCCCTGTAGTAAATCTTCCGAAACCGGTAGCTTCGGGAAATGCCAAAGTCTGCGCATCCATACCCGCCGTGGATAGTGTAATACCACAAAGCAAAAGTGATTTCAGGGTCTGCTTAAATAGTAAAGATCTGTCTTTCATAAATATTAATTTTGTGTTAACCAATCTACCCAGATTGACAAATTTGAGCATCCTGCCCCATCCTGCTACCCAATTAAAAATCAAATAATTACGTTTTAAATCATATAAACTACACTAAGTTAACTTGATATTAATTAGCTAGAAATCATTGAGGAAATTTGTAAATTCCTTTATCTCATTAATGTCAAATCTTATTTATTCTTAAAAGTGTAATTCAGCTTTTTCTCATTACTTACGTTCCTACCTTGAGTCTACAAAATGCTTTTTAAATTGCATATTTCAGAGCTTTAAAAATAAAATCAAAGTGAAACCAACTTTTTAAACACCATTTTTTGACAAATGACAAATGCGTTAAAGCTGCCAATTAATAACTTTGTAAAATGGAAAAATTTATTGAATATGTTTTGCAATTTGGTATTTTAAACCAACAGCAAATTGATCTCATTAAAAGTAAAGCCAAAGAAACGGAACTTCACAGAGAAGAATTCTATTGGGAAGCAGGAAAAACGGTAAGACAGATTGGTTTTCTAACTGAAGGGGTTATCCGTGTCTTTTATTACAACAACAAAAGCGAAGAGATCACACGCTATTTCATTGACGAAAACCACCTTATCTTATCCGGAAATACAGTAGATGAAGTTTACACTCCCTCTGAGTATCTGTCGGCAATAACTGAATGTAAACTTGTAGTATTTTCAAAACAGGACTGGAAAGATATTTCGAACACCATTATTGGCTGGGACAGCATCGTTCAAAAAATAATTACAAAACATCACAGCGAAAAAATTACCAGAAGAAGCGAGTTGGTTTCACAAAATGCCAAAGAACGCTATCTTGATTTCATTCAAAAGTTTCCGACGTTGGCGAATCGTGTACCATTGTCTTACATTGCTTCCTATTTGGGAATTACACAATCTTCTTTAAGTAGAATAAGAAAAAATATCCGTTAAAAAAATGCTTTTTGCCATTTGGCAAATGATATAATTTATTATTGTGTCAAATTTGTTTTATTAATTTTTAAGACAAAAAAATGGATACGAGAAAATTAGGAAACAGCGGATTGGAAGTGTCGGCATTAGGTTTCGGAGCGATGGGATTAAGTTTTCCACACGCACCATCAAAAGAAGAAAATATTAAATTAATTCGTGCAGCCGTAGAGCAAGGTGTTACATTTTTCGATACAGCACAAGGTTATGGCGAAAATGAAATATTGGTAGGAGAAGCACTGCAGCCATTCCGGAACAAAGTCGTTATCGCCACCAAATTCGGTTTTAAAAACGGTGATGTAAAACAAGGATTAGACAGCCGTCCTGAAAACATCAAATCCGTAGCGGAAAATTCGTTGAGAAGATTAAAAACAGATGTCATTGATTTATTTTATCAGCATAGACCCGACCCAAATATTCCTGTTGAAGACGTTGCCGGTACTGTTAAAGATTTGATTCAGCAAGGAAAGGTGAAATATTTTGGATTATCTGAAGCTGATAGCAATACCATTCGAAAAGCACATTCGATTTTACCTGTAACCGCTTTACAAAGCGAATACTCGATGTTTTATCGTGAACCCGAAAACGGCATCATACCGACTTTAGAAGAGTTGGGAATTGGATTGGTACCTTTCAGCCCTTTGGGTAAAGGATTTTTGACCGGTACAATCAACGCTGATATAGAACTGGATCAAAATGACCCCAGAACAATGTTGCCGCGTTTCACTAAGGAAAATCGCGAGGCAAATCAAGCATTAGTGGATTTGGTTGTATCAATGGCAAAAGAAAAAAATGCTGCTCCTGCACAAATTGCATTAGGATGGTTACTGGCTCAAAAATCTTTTATTGTACCCATTCCAGGCACATCAAAACTCTCCCGTCTGAAAGAAAATATTGGGGCAGTTAATATTGTACTGTCAGACAGCGAATTAAGAAAAATAAATATGGCATTAGAAACTATTAAAATTGTTGGTGAACGCTACCCGGTGTCACTCAGGAGCACTGCAGATAAAAAATAAGAATTCATAATAAATGGCAATGGCTGAGTACACCTCAGCTTTTTTTATTCCATCACCTTCCACTTTGGCTACAGAATTCAGAATTTCGGCTACATCCACCAGTTGTTTTCTACAGAACTTTGCTTCAACAAAAAATAACAGCAATGGATTTAAAAAACAGCACCATCCTCATCACCGGAGGAACCAGCGGAATGGGTTTGGAATTTGTAAAACAGCTCAGCGAAATTGGGGCTAAAATTATCGTAACAGGCCGTAACCTTGAAGCGTTATATGAAACGAAAAAGCAGTTTCCCGATGTGCATACTTTTCAAAGTGATGTGAGCAATCCCAAGGATATCAAAGATTTGTTTGACAACGTCACCACGCTGTTCCCGGATTTAAATATCATCATCAACAATGCCGGAATGATGCGTCTCATCGATTTGCAGGATCAGTCTTTAGATCTGGAAAATATCAACCGTGAAATTGCCATCAATCTTACAGGAACAATTCAAATGGTACATCAGTTTTTGCCTCATTTGCTCAAGCAAAAATCAGCAGGTATCGTTAACGTAAGTTCAGGAATTGCTTTTATGAGTTATTCACCTGCCCCGATTTACAGTGCCACAAAAGCCGGCATCCGCGCATACACTCAGGCTTTGCGACTTCAACTTGAAAATACAAATGTGAAAGTTTTTGAAATGATTCCACCGGGAGTGAAAACAAATCTCCAGAATGATTGGGTAAAACAACCTAATCCCGCAATGATGATGAATGCCGATGAGATGGTAAAAATATCCATTGACGGACTTCTGAAAGATAAAAAAGAACTGAAACCTTTTCCTATCAGAATTATAAAAATGGCCACCCGACTTATGCCGAATGTCCTGTTGAACTTTGGTCACAGGGAATTCAGAGAAATCAAAAAATTGAAAAGTAAATAATTTATTATTAATTCATGAATGATGTTTTAAACTTTTCGTTAGTTTGATTTTTTTTTAAATTTAAATATTAAAAAATTAGTGCATTCGTTACAAAAAATGTAGATTAAAAATAAAAACAATGGTAAAAAGTATTATTTCTCTGGTATTATTGCTGGTTTCAGTTTTTCTGGCATTCCAGCATGGTTGGGACACTTTGAATTACAAGAAACATCCCGAATCTTTAAAGATGATGAACGAGCTCGGCATCACTGAAACCATGATTCCCATCTTTGGTGGATTGACTATTTTGATTGGTATTTTGCTGATCATTCCTAAAACTTTTTTCCTGGGAAATATGCTTAATGCAATCTCGATTGTGATCATTATGGCATTGGCAGTGAGATCAGGAAATTTTAAAATGGTTTTAATGGAAATTCCGTTCTTGATTATGCCTTTGGTGTTGATCTGGTTGAAATATCCGTTTGTAAAATCTTAATAAAATTTGGATTTTTTCGAAGACAATAACTCATCAGTACAGATTTTTTACAGAGTATTTTTGTAAATTAGTGGAAACAAAAACTCAAAAAATGAAAGAAAACGCCGTAAAAATATTCGAGCAAAAGCAGGTTCGTACACATTGGGACGAGGAGGAAGAGAAATGGTATTTTTCTGTTATTGATGTGATAGAAATTTTGACTGGAAGCAGTATTCCGAAAAGGTATTGGAGTGACCTGAAAAAGAAACTTACCAATGAAGGAAGTCAAGTGTACGATAAAATCGTACGGTTGAAAATGAAAGCCGATGACGGAAAAATGCGCGATACCGATGTTGCCGATACCGAAGCATTACTACGCATTATCCAATCCGTTCCATCGCCTAAAGCAGAGCCTTTCAAACAGTGGCTTGCAAAAGTCGGTTACGAAAGAATGCAGGAAATCTCTGACCCTGAACAAAGCATTGACAGAGCACGTGAAAACTGGCAGAAACTGGGGAGAAGCGAAAAGTGGATACAGCAACGAATGAGCGGTCAGGATACCCGCAACAAACTCACTGACTACTGGAAAGAAAACGGTGTGGAAAAATCTGACGAATTTGCTTTTCTAACCAACATCATTCATCAGGAATGGACAGGTCTGAATGTAAAAGAGCATAAAAATTTAAAAGGTTTGCAAACTCAGAACCTTAGAGACCACATGAGCGAGGCAGAACTAATTTTTACTGCCTTAGCCGAACTCTCGACCAGGCAAATTGCTGAAGTTGACGAAGCCAAAGGAGTACCACAAAATGCCGTTGCTGGCAAAAAGGGCGGAAAAATTGCGAAAGATGCGAGACTTGCATTAGAGGATAAAACCGGCAAAAAGGTTATCACACCAGAAAATTTTCTGCCACCACCAACAGAAAAGAAAAATATCAGTAAAAAGAAGTAAGCATATAATTATAATGAAAAACGGCAGTCCATTCCGGATAAAATCTATCTCTGAAGTTCACAAAATTGCAGGACTTCCCCAGCCCAACCATCCTTTGATCAGCATTGTAGATGTTTCAAAATTTACAAATGATTCCGATGTGAATGCTGTGGTTTTTGATTTTTACGCAGTGTCTCTGAAACGGGGTTGTGATAATTTATTGTACGGTCAGCAGAAATATGATTTCGATGAAGGGTTGATGGCCTTTATGGCGCCCGGACAGATTTTGAGAGGTGAAGAAAGTGGGATTCCGCCAAACCTTGAAGGCTGGATGATGTTTATTCATCCCGATTTTTTGTGGAATTCTTCACTGGCAAAAAAGATAAAGCAATATGAATATTTCGGATACGCCACCAACGAAGCCTTGTTTCTTTCCGACAGAGAAGAAACGGTGATGAATGGTATCATTGAAAATATACGTGGCGAATACAATTCTAATATTGACAAATTCAGTCAGGATGTGATCATTGCCCAACTGGAATTGCTTTTCACCTATGCACAACGTTTTTATGAACGACAATTCATTACCAGAAAAATCACGAATCATAAAATTTTGGAAAGGTTGGAAGATGTATTGAATGATTATTTTAACAACGAAGATTTGGTCTCAAAAGGTTTGCCCTCAGTGCAACTGGTCGCTTACACGCTGAATATTTCAAGTAAATATTTAGGAAGTTTGTTAAAACAGCTGACTGGGCTTTCCACTCAACAGCACATCCACGAAAAGCTGATTGCAAAAGCAAAGGAAAAATTATCAACGACAGAATTATCTGTTTCAGAAATTGCTTATGAATTGGGATTTGAGCACTCACAGAGTTTCAGTAAATTGTTTAAAACAAAGACCCAGCAAAGTCCGGTTGAGTTTCGGGCGGGATTTAATTAGATAATGAATGTTTTTTGTAATTAAAAAAAATTAACCAGCAAGTAGAATTGGTTGTTCTGAATTATTAATCAATCAATTTCGTCTACAAAAAATCCCTTTCAAAACTGAAAGGGATTAATTATATAAAAAAACTTTTAATTACATATAAGCTTCAATCGGCTCACAAGTACAAACTAAGTTTCTGTCTCCGTAAGCTTCATCAACTCTTGCAACAGTAGCAAAGAATTTGTGCTCTCTTACCCAATCCAACGGATAAGCTGCCTTTTCTCTGCCGTATGGTTTATCCCAAGAATCAGAAATTACCAATTGCTCGGTGTGAGGAGCGTTTTTCAATACGTTGTTTGCCTGATCAGCTTCACCGTTGGCAATCTCATCGATTTCATGTTTGATGGCAATAAGAGCTTCTGCAAAACGGTCGATTTCAGATTTGCTTTCAGATTCTGTAGGCTCGATCATCAAAGTTCCTGCAACCGGGAAAGAAACCGTAGGTGCGTGGAAACCGTAATCCATCAGTCTTTTTGCAACATCAGCCACTTCAATTCCTAAAGATTTGAACTGACGGAAATCTACGATACACTCGTGGGCTACTCTACCTTCTGTATTTGAATATAAAATAGGGAAATGCTCCGCTAAGATTTCTTTTAAATAGTTTGCATTTAAAATCGCGTGCTCAGTTGCTTTTTTCAAACCTGAAGTTCCCAACATTTTGATGTACGCGTAAGAAATATTTAAGATCAATCCAGAACCGTAAGGCGCTGCAGAAATTCCTTCGATTGCTTCTTTTGAACCTACTTTAATGTTGGCATTGGTTGGCAAGAAAGGAACCAAATGTTTCGCAACACAGATCGGACCAACTCCAGGGCCTCCGCCTCCGTGAGGAATAGCAAAAGTTTTGTGAAGATTTAGGTGACAAACGTCTGCTCCGATGTTTCCTGGACTTGTATATCCAACCTGAGCGTTCATGTTGGCACCATCCATATAAACCTGTCCACCATGATCGTGAACCAACTGAGTAATTTCTTTAATATTGGCATCAAAGAATCCGTAAGTTGACGGATATGTAATCATTACACAAGAAAGGTTTTCAGAGTGCTGTTCCGTTTTTGCTTTGAAGTCTTCAAAATCAATTTCTCCGCTTTCAAGGTTTTTAACGACAACAATTTTCATTCCTGCCATTGCTGCAGAAGCCGGATTGGTTCCGTGTGCAGACTGAGGAATCAACACCACATTTCTGTGACCCTCACCTCTTGAGATGTGATATTCTCTGATCACCATCAATCCTGCATATTCTCCCTGAGCTCCAGAGTTGGGCTGAAGTGAAGTTCCTGCAAAACCAGTAATTTCAGAAAGATCTTTCTCTAATTCTCTGATCATTTCCTGATAACCGCCTGCCTGATTTACCGGTACAAATGGGTGAATACTTCCCCATTCTGCCCATGAAAGCGGCAACATCTGAGTCGCAGCGTTCAGTTTCATGGTACAAGAACCAAGAGAAATCATTGAATGAGTTAATGATAAATCTTTTCTTTCAAGACGCTTGATGTAACGCATCAATTCTGTCTCTGTATGGTATTTGTTGAATACTTCTTCCGTTAAGATCTCATCTTTTCTAAGATTTTCTTCAGGAATGCTGTATCCTTCTTTTATTTCTAATTTAAAAGTCTGCTTATCTTTAAACTGAGCGAAAGAAGCCATCAAAACATTCAGTTTTTCAAGCGTTGTACTTTCGTTGATCGCAATGCTGATAACGCCTTCTGTAAAATAGTTCAGGTTTAATTTATGATCAAGCATCATTCTCATTAATCTTGCTTTCTCATCTTCAGCCATCACGATTTTTACCGTATCAAAGATTGGCTCTTCAACTGTCTGATATCCTAAAGCTTTCAATCCGCCTTTCAAAGCATTGGCTTTAAAGTGAATCTGGTCAGCAATGTAGTTTAATCCCTTCGGACCGTGATAAACAGCGTACATTCCAGCCATAACCGCTAAAAGAACCTGAGCAGTACAGATGTTTGAAGTCGCTCTTTCTCTTTTAATGTGCTGCTCTCTCGTCTGTAAAGCCATTCTCAATGCACGTTTTCCGTACATATCCTGAGAAACGCCGATGATTCTTCCCGGAATATCTCTTTTGTAATCTTCTTTACATGAGAAAAATGCTGCGTGAGGACCACCATAACCCAATGGAATACCGAATCTCTGCGAAGTTCCAACCGCACAGTCAGCGCCCATTGATGCAGGAGATTTCAATTTAACCAAAGCCATAGGATCACAAGCAACAACAACCTGTAAGTCTAATTTTTTGTATTCAGCGATATCCTCTGTATAGTCTAAAACGATTCCGTTTTTTCCTGGATATTGCAGTAAAACTCCGTAATATGATTCGTCGAACTGGTGCGCTTTGTGATCACCTTCAACGATTTCGATTGCTAAACCTTCAGCTTTTGTTTTTAAAACAGAAACGGTTTGAGGTAAAACCAAATCAGAGATAAAGAACTTATTGGCTCCTGCTTTTTTCTGATCTTTAGTTCTGTTGTTGAAGAACATGTGCATCGCTTCTGCAGCCGCCGTAGATTCATCCAACAAAGATGCATTTGCCAAAGCAAAACCTGTCAGATCGCACACAACAGTCTGATAATTAAGCAAAGCTTCTAATCTTCCCTGCGCGATTTCTGCCTGGTAAGGCGTGTACGCTGTGTACCAGCTTGGGTTTTCAAAGATATTTCTCTGAATCGCCGATGGCAACAGGGTATTGTGATATCCAAAACCGATATAGCTTGTATAGTCAGTGTTCTTAGCCGCCAGTTCTTTCGAATGGTTCAGCATCTGATATTCTGAAAGCGGTTCTGAAATGTTCAGATCATTTTCTAAACGGATTGATGATGGAATGGTTTGAGAAATCAATTCTTCGATACTTGAAACGCCAACTTTTTCCAACATTGCCTGCTTATCGGCTTCGTTTAGGGAAATGTGACGGCTCACAAACTGCTCTGTATTCATTTTTATATATTAGATTTTGTTTGAAAAAAAAGATTCGTAAAATTACGATTTTTAAAATGATTTCACAACCTAAGTCGCTGTCAGAGATTGGCTTTTTGCAATTGGCTTTAAAATCGAAGTTTTTAATCTTTCAAATGACCGGTTGTGAATGATAATCCGGAATTTATTTAAATCTTCTATCGGAACGATTTGAGTTTATTAAGTTGTTGATAGAAGCCTAATTTGAATACTAAAGACATTTGGGTTTTGCTTATTAGCGGTTCTTAAGTTTCACAAAGCCGTTTGACATCGTCGAATTTTCGATCTAACTTATAAAAGCTGAAGGTTTTTTTGTGATTAATTAATGAAATCATCTATAAATTTTCCCACATAATATTGTCTCAAATCCTTTACTAATCAGCTATTAAAGAAATTTTAAATTTTATTAATTATATTTATTCTAAATTAATATATTTGCAGTATGAATAACATTACTCCGTTTAAAGTTCCGCCATTGGCTCCGGTATTTTCTTTCACGAATGAAGAAATGTTCTGTGGCGACAAAAAATCTTGCTGTAAAAAATTCAAGAAAGGGAAACGATGCAAAAAATGTCCGGGAAATAAGAAACTGGCTTAATTGGGTTGGAGTGTTTTAGTGTCTGAGAGTTTTTGGATTTCTTAAAACTTAAATAAAATTGCTGATCCAGAAATAGATAGCAATTGCCAGAATGATAATTCCCCAAATCAGCAACATAATCTTTGGATAACCTCTTCGGTTGATAACCGTTCTGGGTTGTGGCTTAAATAATTCCTCCGCTCTGTCTCTGAACTTTTCTCCGTCAGATTCAAAAACTTCCGTTATTGTAATTCCCTGAACAACAGTTTTGTGCAAAAGCGAATTGGTCGCATGCAGCAACAACTGAAATTTTCCGTTTTTAAATTCTGTGATCTTAAAAATTCTTTCTCCATAAGCCTTTTCCAAACCAAACGGTAAAACTTTCACCACATCAGCATTCTGTGTCTGCCATGTGATGATGATTTCCTCACCTTTTTTCGCATGAATTTTATTCGCCGAAAAAGTTTTAATTGAAGGCGGAACCGTGTATCTGAAACTTTTCTGAAGACTTTCTAAATTCTGGTCGTAAGTAATCCTTCTCCCTTTATCGCTCAGCGTTTCGTACGCTTCTTGAATTTCTTTAAAACGTTCAGCAAAAAAATCGTCGTTTTGATTTTTATCAGGATGGTATTTTAACGAAAGTTTTCTGTAGGATTTTTTGATGTCTTCATCCGAAGCATCACGAGAAATCCCGAGAAAATAGTAGTAGTCTTTCATTTAGGCTAACAAAAATAAGGATTTTGTTCTTGCGGGCAAAAATAATGATGCCACGAATGCACGAATTTTATCAAAACGAACGTATTATTTTAACGAAAAGGTCGGTAAGATATTTTTTAGGTTTTTTGTGCATTTCTCGTTCGCAAAGACGTTCTAATCAGCAAATGACAGCAGTGTTAGTTAGTTTTAATTTTGAGTGAACGATTATCGTATTTGTTATTCTGTCAAGAATCTAAGAATTCATTTATCTTCGTCGTCAAGATTCCTCCGGAATAACAAACTTTGTTTTGATTTAAATTTAAAGAAAATTCGTGCATTCGTGGCAAAAAAATTCCGACACATTTTTTGCGCCGGAACTAAACAATTTCATTAGTTACTTTCTATTTATGCTTCTGCAAAATCTTCTTTTCTCGCATCTTTTCTGCAACATCTTGAAGCAAATTCTTTCTTAAACTTTCCTTTCAGTTCCTGATACTGCTCCTCATCCATTTCTCTGATTTTGTCTGCCAGTCCGAAAGGTGATTTTTCTTTGATTCCGTATTCATTAAAAATACCTCTTACAAATCTTTTTCTTTCAATTACTTTTTTGGCAACCATTGCAACTCCGGCAACGGCAAGTGCTCCAAGAACACCTTTTAATACTGAATTTTTCATTTTCTTAAATTTTAAATTTTACTACTTCTTGTTTTTTTATAGAGACGAATTTGTTTTAGTTTTTACTTTACTACTTATTTTAAATTCATCAAAATTAATTTCGCAAATCCTTCGACAAGCTCAGGATGACATCAATAATGTTGTTAATGAAGAAATTTTCCTCCCTTTAGGGTTGGGGAAAGAAAATTCCTGAACCTATTCGTTATTTCTGTTAAAAAATCCTGTTGAACATTTCTGTCTCCAGACTTCTTTGAATTTTTCCTTCTCCTCGTCAGACATCCCTTCCATCTTATGCTGCAGATGTTTCTCTTTCATATCTCTCATTCCCCTCCCGAATTTCCCGTGAAATCCACCAAAAAGAATTTTACTCAACACCAGAATTCCCATCGCCTGCCAGTAACTGATAGTTTTCACACCAATTACTTCGGGTAAAATGCAGTTCCAAAGCCACATTACAATCAGCGCAACGGCAAGGAAAATTAAGGGCGGACATAAAATTAGAAGTGCCCAGCTTTTTTTATATTTATTGTTCATTTTGTTTTATTTCTAATTATTTAAATCTTCGTACAACTGTCTCAGTCTGTTTCTCAAATGCTTTACTGCGTAATTTTTACGGCTGATGATCGTTTTGATATTTTCTCCCTGTTCATCAGCGATCTCCTGTAAAGTTTTATCATTGAGTTCGTTTTCCATGTAAACCAGTTTCTGTTTTTCCGGAAGTTCTTCTAAAGCTTCAAACAGTTTTTTCCAAATTTCATCCTGAAACATCTTCACATCGGGTCCCGCACTGTCGTCCAGCAACAGAATATCTTTTATCGAAAACGATCCGTCTTCATCTTCATAGACAAAATCTTCAAGGTTTTCAGTTTTCTTTTTACGGTATTTGTCAATGATTTTGTTGGAAGTAACACGATATAACCATCCGCCGACATTTACGATTTCAGAAAGATTGGTCAAACTGCTGAACTGATACCACACCTCCTGAAGAATATCTTCCGCATCTTCGGTATTTTTCACTTTCGGGCGAATGAAAGACATCAGTTTTCCACCGTAGTTTGATACGGTCTGCGAAATAATGTTTTCCTTTTCCTTCTGTGGCATTGTTATTTTCTCGGCAATCTCCATATTGCTATGACGATTGTTGTTTTTGTTTTACTTTAATGAATGTAAAGATTTTTTTTGACATTTCAATTTTTCGTTTGTTAATCGTGTTTTGTACCATATTTTTTTAAGGAGCTATTTCCAGCTATCCACTATATCTTTTTTGCATTGGTCTCCACTTCGTTCCGTCCAACGCAAAAAAGGATGCCGTTTCTATCTGGGCTATGACACGACTTCGCCAAAACATTTTTTTAGATATCAACATAAAACTTCTAAAAAAAACAAACAACCCTGCCAGCGTTCGAAACGCTGGCAGGGTTGTATAATTGAACTGTAATTAAAAATATATTTTACTTCGCTTCTGAAAGATTTTTCACAACTTCCAGACCTTTGGTAAAACCATTCTGCATGTGCTCTTCCCAATCTTTTTCGGTCTGAACTTCCACATGAAGTTTGGTTTTGCCATCATAGTCAATGAGAATATATTTTTCAAAACATCCGCTCCATTGCTTGATTTCCATGCTTTCGGTGTCTTCCACTCCATTTTCATCAATCATCCCAAGATGTTTGAAAATCATCTGATCAGGTTCTTCAATACTGTCGATGGTAGAAACCATTCCTGCACCTTTTTGATTTACAAAATAGGTTCTGCCACCAACTTTCCAGTCGGTTTTCATTTGCGATCCCGGACCGAAAAATTGAGTCCATTCGCTGTAGGTTTCTTTTCCAAATAACACATCCCAAACTTTTTGCTTGGGTGCGTCAATTACGGTTTCATAAGATAGTGTTTCCATATTTTTTTAATTTTAAGCAGGTTTCACAGTTCAGGTGTAAAAATCGCGCAAATTTCCCAGTGGAATTAAGGACAATTCTTGCTAAGAGGACTGATCACAGTTGATTTTCAGACAGATGCTTCACATTCTGAATTGCCATTGGAATTTTTTCTTCAAAGAAACTTTTGAATTCTTCTGAAGTGTTGATTTCCAATCTTAATTTGGTAGAATAATCAGTCTCTTCAAGAAAGTAAGATTCTGTAGCATCACCCCAATCCATCGGAGTTTCGATACCGCTGTAGATTTCTCCTAAATGTAGAAAAACCATTTCTTTCTGAGGTATATTTTTCACCACTCTGCTGAACATTCCGTTGTTATCAGGATCTAAAAACTGTACTTTGCTGTCTTCTTCCAAAGTTCCTATGTAAAAAGAGCCTTCTGTGAACGCCGATGTCCATTGACGGTAAGAAAACTCGTCCCAAAGCACGCTCCAGACTTTTTCGGGAGCGGCATCTATTGTTATTTCAAATTTTAAAAGTTCCATGTTTTGAAGTTTAGGTTTAGATTCAATGATTTATCCTCCTACAAAATCTCCGCCGTTAATGTGAATAATTTCTCCGGTGATAAAACTTGAATCTTCTGATGCAAGAAAAACATAAGCCGGCGCAACTTCAGAGGGCTGACCTGCTCTTTTCAAAGGAGTATCTTTTCCGAAAGATGCAATATCTTCAAATGTTTCTTTCACTAATGGCGTCCAGATTGGACCCGGGGCAACGCCATTTACTAGAATTTTCTTTTCTGCTAAATTGACGGAAAGCGATCGGATAAATGTCGCAATTGCACCTTTTGTCGAGGAGTAGTCGATAAGATGATTGCTGCCACGATAGGCAGTAACCGATGTTGTGCAGATAATTCTCCCGCCTTTATCCATTAGTTCTAAACAATCTCTGGTGAAAGAAATCATGGAAATAATATTAACATCAAACGTTTTTGCAATTTGGTCATCCGCTATTTTTTCAAAATCCGTTTTCGGAAACTGAATTCCTGCATTATTAACTAAGATGTCTAAAGTTTTCCACTGTTTTTTAACCCGTTCAAGACATTTTGTTCTGAATGCTTTTTTAGAAATATCACCTTTCATCAGAAGGCACTGCTGGCCTTCTTTTTCAACGAGTTTCTGAGTTTCCCTGGCGTCCTTGTCGTTTTCCTGATAGATAATGGCAACATCAGCACCCTCGCGGGCGAAGTGAACTGCTACAGCCTGACCAATTCCGCTGTCTCCACCTGAAATGATGGCCTTTTTATTAAGTAATTTTTTACTTCCGAGATAATTTTTACGGATAATCTCCGGATGAAGTCCATCTTTCGGGACTTTTGATAATGATTTTGACTTGTTCTGCGTCTTCATAGGCAAATCTTTTTTCCACTGATAACAACAAACGGCAAGCCGAAACGAGGTGAGGGATTCAAGATTCAAGATTCTAGATTCAAGATTCAAGATTTGAGATTTGAGATTCGAGATTCGAGATTCGAGATTTGAGATTTGAGATTTAAAGAAGTAAATATTTTATTCTGTGGAATCAGTCAAGTATTGCTTATTCATCATCGCTTGAAATTTTCTTCAATATCCGATACCCGAATTCGAATCTTCTATCTAAATTTTGTAAAAGATAACCCGCTCCCAAATCCCGAATCCAGAATCCAGAAACCTGTATCTCTTAACTCATATAAGCGAGCTCCAAATCCTTAATTACAATTTTCTGCATTTTCATCATCGCCTGAACGACTTTGTGTGCCTTTTCCTGAACAGAATCATTCATCAGCTGAATCAATTTTTTGGGAACAATCTGCCAGCTAACGCCAAACGGATCTTTCAGCCAGCCACACATGCTCTCTCTGCCGCCATTTTGGGTTAAAGAGTTCCATAAGTGATCGGTTTCCTCCTGGTCATCGGTCATTATCACGATTGAAATACCTTCATTAAAATCAAATTTATGGTCATAAGAATTGTCCATACAGAAAAAACTGTAGCCGTCTATTTCAAAATGAGCGTGCTGTACATTCTCCGGAACTTCATGATTTTCATCACCTACACCTTCTCCATACTGTAAAACTCCTCCAACCTTGGAATTCGGGAAAATTTCAGTGTACAATTCCATCGCTTCCATAGCTTTTCCGTTGTTTTGATGAATGAACATCAATGTTGGAATCAGTTTCTGATCGCCCTGTTTTTCGCCCAGATACAGTTGCCACGTAGTTCCAAACTGATCTCTAACCCAGCCATATTTTTTGCTCCATGGATATTCTCCAAGATCCATCAGAACGATTCCGCCATTGGATAACTGATTCCAGTAATTCTGAACCTCATCTTCAGTTTCACACAATACCATGAAAGAGATTGAAGCGTTTCTTTCAAACTGCGGACCGCCATTTAAAAGCATTAATTTCTGCCCGAAGAGTTCAATATTCATTACCACGGGAGTATCAGCAGTGACTGTTCCGTTGAAAACTTTACAGTAAAATTCTGCAGCTTCTTTTGCGTCTTCATTGTGCCAGAGACACGGGAAAATATCGTTGTTCATATTATTTATTTTTTCTAACTCATTATTAGACGCCGAATTGCACGCGCCCCGACCTGAATGGAGCTCTTTTTGTAAGCCAGGGAAAAAGCAAGGAACAAAAAAGCGGGAATGGAGGGCGGATAAAGGCGCCCTAAAAATAACAATTTTAGCCGACAGATTAAGGTTTGAAGGAGAAATGATGATGATTCATATATATCTTCAGCTTTTCGACTGAATTTTTCCCGAATCCATGAAATTGTAATATTTCTTTTTCTGTATAATCTGAAAGTTTTTCCAGAGAATCTATTTTTTCTTTTTGCAATGCTCTTCTCGCAGGCATAGCAACCACTCCCTTCAAAAAATCTCCTGAAACTTCATGACAGTCACTACAAAAAGGTTTTAAATATTTTGCCATAATTATCAGATTGATCATGACTGAAAAATGATGCTAATTGTTTTCCACGTACTTGTGGAAGTTGTTGAGTATCGCATACCAACCTTCACGCTGCATTTCTACAGAGTTTTGCGTTTCAGGATCGAAGCTGATCTTCACCTTCGTTGTATTTTCGTCTGCTTTTTCAAAAACGATTTCGACGTTTCTGCCATCTTCCATGTGGTATCTGATCAATTCATTTTCCTCTACTTCATCGTAGATTCCTACAAAATCAAATCCGAAACTTCCGTCTTTGGCTTCCATTCTGTTGTTGAATTTCCCACCCACTCTGAGGTCATTTTCAGAACTCAGGCATTCCCATGATTCGTGGGCAAAATTCCATTTTACGATGTGTTCAGGATCATTGTAGTAATCCCAAACTTTTTTTACCGGAGCTAAAATTGTGATGTCTATTTTTATCTTTTCCATATTTTATTTTTCTGAATATCTGTTACTTGGAGTACTATTTAATTTAACGCAAAGTCAAAACAGAGAATTTTAAATTTTAAGCGTTTTTAAGTAAGACGAAGGCGTAAACTTAAAAAAGAAATACAAAGCTTTTTAATGATGACGGTTTGCGGAAAATCATAATTTCTTCAAATATCTTTTTTTTT
>NZ_LMQH01000011.1:1916778-1945791 GCF_001424105.1 Chryseobacterium sp. Leaf394
TATCCTGAAAGCTTCCGAAATAATCTCCCCAAAACTGATCTTCCAGAGGCATTTCGATATTTCCACCTTCAGAAAGTGCTTTAAAAATTCTGTCTGCATCTTCTCTGGAATCCGGGAAAATTGAAACGTAATTATTGTTCCCCACCGTTAAATTCTGTCCGAATGAAGGCACAATGTCTGATGCCATCAGCAGATCACCACCTACACGGAGTGCGATGTGCATCACTCTGTTTTTTTCTTCGTCTGACAGGTTCTCAGTTCCGGGAGCATTACCCATTTTGTGAACGCCGCCAACGAATTCGCCGCCGAAAACTGTTCTGTAAAAATTGAAGGCTTCTTCTGCTTTGCCGTCAAAATTGAGGTATGGATTTAATTTAGGCATAAGGTTTTGTATTTAAGGTTTAAGATTTAAAATTCAAGGTTTAAGGTTTAAGATTCAAGGTTCAAGGATTATTAACAGGTTTAAAATTTTCAGATTTGAAATTCGCTTCCCTAGGTTAGAAATCTCATAACACGAATCCCGAAACCCGAAACTCGAACTAGTATTTCATATTCTCGTCGAAGTCGTATTTCATTCCTTCATAGTTGAGGATTCTGCGCATCAAACCGATTTGTCCGGATAAATAATCCTCGCGGCCGATGCACATTCCTACGAAGTTGAGAACATTTTCAGGGAAGAAATCGATGTTCATTCCCATCGGAAAATCTTTCCCAAGTTCTTCGTCTGAGACTTCCAGTAATCTACTGTAAACCAAAGGTGAGATGTGGTGAAAACTGTCTTTTAACTGTTTTAAAGTCGGATATTTAAAGCTTTCATCCAGAGCTTTTCCTTCAGAGAAATATTCTTTGAATTCAAATTTTTCTTCCAGTCCGAGCACATTACCCATTGCATAACGCATGTCGAGAAAGTTTCCGACCATCCAGATGATGTGGTTGGTTCTGCCTTCGATTCTCTGCAAAGCATCTTCCTCAGAAATTCCGTCGAGAACCATCAGAAAATTTTGGCTGTGACCGCGGAATGCGGGGATGATGATGTCTAGTTTTTGTGATTTGGGGTGTCCATAAATTTATTTGAGATTTGAGGTTTGAGGTTTGAGATTTTGTTTCGCACAGATTTCACAGATTTGCGCGGATGATTGTGGGAATTAATTTGAGGTTTGAGATTTGAGATTTGAGGAGATTAGCTAAAAAGTCTGCTCAGTCTGCGAGAGCCAGATTTACTCAGTCGGCATTTGAGACATATCTGCAAAAGTGACATTCCAGCCGTGACCATTGATGTCCCAGAATGAGTTTTGATACATCCAGCCATAATCCTGTGGCTCTTCGTGCTGTGTTGCTCCGTTGGCAACTGCTGCATTGACAATCTGATCAACTTCCTCACGGGAATCCATGCCGAGTGCTACCAAAACCTGCGTGGTATCGACCTTGGGAACGGGTCTTTCGGAAAAAGTCATAAAATATTCTTCGGTGATAAACATCACGCAGATATTGTCGCCTAAAATAAAACATACCGCTTTTTCATCGGAAATATTTTCGTTAACCGGGAAGCCAAGATTCGTCCAGAACTCCTTTGTTTTCGGAATATCTTTTACCGGAAGGTTCACATAAATTTGATTGATTTTCATTTTATTGCAATATAGTTGGTTAAAATTCTATTCTGAAGGAATCTGAGAAACATCTCCATGCATTACTTCCCACTGATGACCGTCGGGATCTGCAAATGCCCACTGATACATCCAGCCGTGATCTCTGGGTTCGCTGTATTCTGAACCTCCGTTTTCGGTAGCTGTTTTTACCATTGCATCTACCTGATCACGACTGTTAACACCGATTGCCAAAAGAGTCTGTGTGGTTTGTCCGTCTGCAACCGGCCGGTCGGTGAACGTTTTGAAAAAATCTTCATGAAGAAACATAGTGTAGATGTGATTTTCTTTCATCACTACACAGATTGCTTTTTCGTCAGAAAACTGTTCATTGATAGAGAATCCTAATTCCGTCCAGAATTCTCTCGCTTTCTGAACATCTTTTACGGGAAGGTTGACATAAATATCCGTGATTTCCATTTTGTAATTTTTTGTGTTAAACTGTGAACCAAAATTACCAAGTCAATACGAAAATCAACTTGCCATAAGACAAGATTTAAATTTTTCTGGGATGTGAAACAATTTCTTTACGGATTCTGCTGAGTGAAGTGTCTGTAATACCCAGGTAGGAAGCGATTTGCTTTAGCGGAGCGAACTGTACCACCTGCGGTTTCTGTTCTAAAAGATTGAGATAGCGTTTTGTCGCCGAAAGCGTAAACATTTCCACAGAACGTTGCTTGTAGGCAAAAAGTTCCTGTGACATCCATGCTCTTCCCCACTCACTAAGGTTTTGAATTTTGTGATACAACTCCTGAAAGGTATCGAAATCTATTTTCAGCAACTCACAATCTGTGATGCAGACAATGTTTTCCTGGGTCGGAATTCTCTGAAAAAGTGAGGAGACCTCGATTACGATTTCATTTTCCACAAAAAAGTGCGTCGTTACGTCATTTCCGTTAAAATCTGTTACAAATGACCTCGCCAAACCTTTCTCTAAAATATAATATTCATTGGCTGTTTTGCCTTCTTCAAGGATTAAATCTCCCTTCTGAAAAACCACTTTTTCGTGAGCCTGAAAGATCTCTGTAAGTTCTTCTTCAAAAAAGAACGGAAAATCTGAATATACTTCAAAGGCTTTGCTGGTCATGAATTTCCTGTTTGTGTTAAAGTTTTAAAATTAAAATTTTTATTGGAATAATGGAGAGAAAATTTTTGGGCCTATAAAGATTCTTTCTAATCCCACAATTTTAACAAACTCGTTTCCTGAAGATGACTGTTGGAATACCAACGAAAAACCATAAGTCTTAAATAATCTTAGATTCTTATTAAGACATCTCTTTATCACTCCCGAGGAATTCATTTAAAAGTTTAAACCATTTAGATTCCCACGGAATGACAAACTACACGCTGATTGTAATGTCAGATTTTAAAACAAAGAAAGCTGAATCGGTTTTGGTTTTGGAGGTTTTTCAGCGTCGCCGAAGACTGTTTTGCCACCGAATCGCCATGAATTCTGACGTTCATCTTCAATTACATCATTGATATCGAAATCGGGAGTAAAATTTTTCTCAGCTTCGGAAATAATCGTGTGAAGCTTATTAATTGACTGCAATTTTTCTGAATTTCCTAATTTCGATTTTTCAATACCTTTCTGTAAAATATTGATTGTTTCATCATAAACATTAATCGGAACAGGGAACGGATGACCGTCTTTTCCTCCATTGGCAAAGGAAAACCTTGCAGGATCTCTGAATCTTGAAGGCGCACCATGAATGACCTCGCTTACCAAAGCCAGACTTTGTAAAGTTCGTGGACCGACACCTTTTAACAACAGCAATTCCTCAAAATTTTCAGGCTGATTTTCTCTGGTCATGTACAAAAGTGTTCCCAGCTTTTTCAGATCGACATCGGATGCGCGTACGTCGTGATGAGCAGGCAAAATTAAATTAGCAAAATCCTGCATAATCTTCTCTGAATTGGTGTGTGAAATTTCTAGAATTCCTTTCCGGCTGTCTTCAGCTTCGTGAGCAGTTAGGTTTAAAATATTTCCACGGTTGATTCCCTGAATACCTTTGTGCGGTTCGTCTACAAATGATTCCATGTTTTCGGAATGCCAGTGGTATCGACGTGCAGTTCCGTCTGCATCGTTCATTCCCTGTTGCACAACCGCCCAATTTCCTTCATCAGATAAAATAAAATTATGAAGGTAAAGCTGATAACCATCCTGAATAGCAGTGTTGTCCACTTTTGCTGAAAGTTTACTTGCACGGATCAAATCGTTTCCGTTTAGTCCGGTTTTATCAGCAATGACCAAAAGTTCGTTCGGAGTTTCTTTTGAAAACCTTCCCTTTCCGCCACAAATATAAATTCCTAGTTCTTTAGAATTGGGATTAATGCTGCGTTTCAAAGCACCCATCACCGAAGTGGTAATTCCTGACGAATGCCAATCCATTCCCATCACTGCACCAAAACTCTGGAACCAAAAAGGATCTGCCAATCTGCGGAGAACTTCATTTTTTCCGTAATCTGCCAACATCACTTCCACGATGGAAAGTCCGAGCACAGCCATTCTTTCGTAGAGCCAAGGCGGTACTTTTCCGTAGTGAAGGGGCAATGTTGCAGTTCCGGAGCGTTTCATTTTAAGGTTAAGGTTAAGGTTAAGGTTAAGGTTAAGGTTAAGGTTAAGGCAAAATTAAAGCCTTATGATTGAAATTCATAAGGCTCTGAACATAATTTTTATTTTAATGTAAATTTTTTCGAAATAGAATCTGATTTTAAGAATATTACTTTTTCTGCAAATTACCGATTTTTAAAAACATATTCAGAATACTCAAAATCAATCCTGTTCCGACTGCTATCACTAAAGATTTTAGCAGCAGATTTTTTAATGCTTTGGTATCTGAAAAGTCGATATCAAATAATCCGAAAACCAGAATTCCTGCAAAAAGTCCTGCAGAAATGGGTATAAATGTTATTTTAAAATAGGTAGATCTGTTTGTCATCTTTTTAGTTTTAATTATAATTTATATTAAATCTTAAGAAAATCAATACTCAAAAGTAACGTTCGCAAATAAAGAAATTTTAATGCTTAATAATCTCCTTTACAATTCCACCTTGAGGTTCTCTTACGGTTTGAGTGAAAATAAATGCTTTAGGATCGATAGCGCGAACGATATTCTGTAATTTTCTAACTTCCAGTCGGGTTACAATCGTAAAAATAATATCGGCATCGGCACTTTGCTCGAAAGATTCTTTCATAAAACCTCTTTCGCCCTTGTAAACGGTAATCCCTCTGTTCATGGTTAAAACCAAAGCTTTCTTAATTTCTTCACTGTTTCCGGAAACGATGGTTACGCCGGTGTAAGCTTCGATTCCTTCTATAACATATTTTGTAATCTGACTTGCGACCAAGTACGTCATAATCGCGTACAAAGCTGTTTCCACTTTTAAGAAAACGGCTGCGATAATGAAGATGATAACATTCATTCCCAAAATAATTTCGGTAATACTGAAGCTGCTTTTTTTGAAAGTTAATAACGCCAAAACTTCCATCCCGTCAAATGTTCCGCCTCCACGCATGGAAAGTCCGATGCCGATTCCCAGAAAGAAACCGCCGAACATGGCGACCAATAATTTATCGTGTGTCAGTTCGGGAAAAGGGACAAAGTACATTGTTAAAGCAATTAAAAGTATCGTTAAACTGCTTCGGATGGCAAAATGCTTCCCGATCTGAAAATAAGCGAGAATGATAAAAGGAATATTTAAAATAAATAAAGTCAGTCCTAAATTCAGATGATAAACTTCGTACAGTAAAAGTGAAATTCCGGTAACACCACCGTCTAAAAAGTGGTTGGGAACGAGGAAAGATTTTAAAGCAAAACTCGCAGAAATTACGCCTAAAAAAAGATAAATGATATCTGAAATGGTAAATAGCGGGCCATGTTTGGTTGCTGAGCTCATAAGATGATCAGTAGTTTTTTAGTTTTGTTTTGATGATGTTCAGGTTGTCCTGTTTTTTCTGATTTCGGCTGTTGATGGCTGTTTCAGTAAAATAATGATGACTCTCGAGGAATTTTTCCTGCAAAAGATTCCAGTCGCGCTCAGAGTTCACGATTCCAAACATGGATAATTCTTCGAATAATTTATCACCAATCACAAAGAAATCATCTCTGCCCAGGTAATCCAGGTCAGCGTCAGCTAAAATTTGCTCTAAATGATTATGCGGCGTCTGCGGAATTTTTGTCGCCATAATCATTCCTTTGATTTTTTCGGTCTGCGCTTCCGTATATCCGTAATCTGAAAGGTATTCTTCAGCAATTTCACATGATTTTGCTTCATGCTCTTTCGAACCATACAAAAATCCAGTGTCGTGAAATAGTGCTGCTGTTTTAAGCAAAACCAAATCTTCATCATTTACGTTTTCTGATTTGGCAATTTTTCCGACAGAATCGATCACGTCTTTCACGTGCATAACGCTGTGATAAGACAGATGCTCAGGGAGATTTTCCTTGAGACGTTTTAATATAATTGTATTTAATTTTTCGTATTTCATATTTAAAATAGAAAATGTGTTTATAATTTTTAACCACAAATCGGAGATTCGACAAAAGTCAAAAGTCACAAAAGCTTGTGGTTTAGTTTTAAAGCTCAAATTGTTACTTTGAAAAGTTCAAAAAAGGCAAAACTTAATCCTTTATTCATCTTCTCACAAAATAGAATAATTTTTCTAATAAACTTCTGTGCTTTGACTTCGTCGAATCTGCGATTTGTGGTTTTTAAATTTCTCTAATTTTTGATTGTGGTTAATCCTTTTTAGTTTCCAATGCAAAATACATATCCATATCGCCTTTTCCTTTGGTGTGAATTTTACCTCTGTACTCGCAGTGTACTTTATCTTTTACCAGCTGATACGTCGATTCGGAGATATTTATTTTTCCTTTTTCGCTGTTCTGTTCCATTCTCGCAGCCGTGTTCACAGTATCGCCCCAAATATCGTAAGCGAATTTCTTCACGCCGACAATTCCCGCAATCAAAGAACCTGAATTGATTCCTACTCTGATATCGAGAGCTTCCGGATGCGTTTTTTTTCTTTCTTCAATGAATTCAATGATATCCAAAGCTACCAAAACCGTTTGGTAAGCATGATTTTCGTTTTTAATGGGAAGTCCGCAAACCGCTAAATACGCATCACCTATGGTTTTAATTTTTTCCAGACCATGTTTTTCCATAATCATGTCGAAAGCTGTGAAACATTCGTTGAGTTCAACCAACATTTTTTCGGCGCCCATTCTCTCGGAACTTTGGGTAAAATTAACGAAATCGGTAAATAAAACCGTGACTTCGTCATAATATTTCGCCTCTGAACTTCCGTTTTCTTTTAATTCTTCAGCTACTTCATGAGGAAGAATATTGAGGAGTAAATTTTCTGTTTTCTGCTTTTCGTTCTGTAACTCAAATGTTCTTTCGTCCACCTGTTTTTCAAGCAAATCATTCTGATCCTGAAGAATCTGCTGTTTTTCCTGTTCCTGTTTTAGATTGATATCAGAAAGTCGGTTGACTTCATCAAGCTGTTTTACCAGACTTAAATTGGTGGAGGCGAACTGCCAACCTAAATAAGCCGAAATTGAAAGTGGAAAACTCGCAAAAATCAGCACAGCTACAATGATTCCGACCGTGTCTCCCAACATGATCTCAGGGATTGCAACATTTAAGGAATCTAAAATATTAAGGATGATGGCTAGAATAATGATACCAAAAAAAGTAAGAATTCCTCCGCCAACAATAAATGCGGATTTTTCTTTTCTTATCATTGCTCTGATAATCAAGTATAAAGATTCAAACCATACAAAACTGATATAAAAACTGACAAAACTTATAGCTGTTTTTGCACTGAAATAATAAACAGTCAGAATTATTGCAGCAATAATCAACAGAATTTTTAGCCGCAGTTTACTTCTTCCAAAAAGGGTGTTAATGAAGCCTGTAAGTGAAGCGCCGAAAGCTAAGATTGAAAGAAATGAAAGAAAGCCGCAGGTATCTACATCAGCAGGATCAGTCATTTGGTAGAACGAAAGAACCATGTAGCTCAGCAGGCCAATTGAAAAATTATATATTGAAAAATAAAGGTTATAAACAGCTTTTCTGTAAAACAAAAAAAGTAAAAGATGAATAAAGCCAAGCGCGGAAAAAACACCACAGATAAGCATTGTGATAAAATTAAAACCCTCCGTCATTTCCACCATATCAATCATAAACTCGTTGGCTGAATTTAAATTGATATTTAGTGTGGTTCTTCTGAAATTAATTGCCATTTTGTCGGCGTCGATATTGGGTAGGAACCGAATGGCCAATACGTTGACCTCTGTATTGTCCAAAGAAAAAAGTTCAGGTACTTCATTATTCATTTTAAAGCTCCTTGTTTTTTCATCTCCGATCTTTCCGATGCTTTCGATCTTTCTACCATTAAGATAAATTTCTGACGCTCCATTCTGACCAATATCAAAACATAAAGGTTTATTTAAAGTCGCTGAGTCGATTTTAAAATAATAGCGAATCCAGTAAACCTGATCCTTTTTGTATGATTTTTTAGAGCTGAAGTCCACATGAGTCCACGCCGAATCGTCGAAATCCGGAGCGGAGAATTTTGGATTATCACCCGCTAAAAACTTTGCTGCCTCGTCGATCGATACACCTTCTGTAATTTCTTTTACGTTGAAAATCTTTGGTTTCTCACGGGAATTCTGAGCAAAGCAGAACGTCTGCATACCCAGCAGAAAAAGGAATGTAAAGAATAGATGTTTTTTCAAAATTTTCACAGTTTAGTTTGACGAATTTACAAAATACATTTCCAATGCGCCCTTTCCTTTGGTTTCAATTTTTCCTCGGTATTCAAAGGTAAAATCATTTTTAATTAAATTATAAGTTGCTTCGGAAACATTTAATTTTCCCAAAGCACTATTCTGCTCCATTCTGGCAGCTGTATTGACGGTGTCTCCCCAAATATCGTATGCGAATTTTTTCACCCCAACAATTCCTGCAATCACAGGACCTGAGTGAATTCCTATTCTGATATCCAAAGCATTAGGGTTAATTTTTTTTCTTTCCCGTATATATGAAAGGATTTCAAGACCTGCATTTACAGCGTTGTTTGCATGTTGTTCGTTAGAAACCGGCAGGCCACTTACAGCAAGATAGGCATCGCCGATGGTTTTTATTTTTTCTAAACCATATTTCTCCATGATGCTGTCGAATTCTGTAAAACAAACATTCAGTTCATCCAAAACTTCCTGAACACCAATTTTCTCTGAATTCATTGTGAAGTTTACGAAATCTGTGAATAAAACAGAAACCAACTCATAATGCCGGGCATCTGTTTTCCCTTTCTGCTTGAGTTCTTCAGCAACTTCGTGAGGCAGAATATTAAGAAGAAGATCGTCAGATTTTTTCTTTTCTGCATTGATTTCTTTGGTGCGTTCGTACACCTGCGTTTCTAATATTTCATTCTGTGTTTCAAGAATCTGTTGTTTTTCCGACGATAATGTTTCAACCTGCTCCATTTTCAACTGAAGATTTTTTTTGTCATTCGAACTACGCCACGCCAAAAATGCAGAAAATGTGAATGGAAGACTGAAAATAAACATGATGAATAGTATAAAACCCAACATTTCACCAAAACTGTTGCCTGCATTTACAGATAAAACTCCATCTGAAAGAATCAGGTAGATTACCGAACCGAAAAGAACAGTGAAGAAAAACAGCAGTCCAAATCCTAAAATTCCGGATCCGGGAATTTTTTTAATGATTGCCCGGGCAATAAGAAACAGAGCTTCAAGACATACCAAAAGAATAACAATAATAAATATTTGCTGATCTACATTTTTACCAATTTTGGAGAAGGTCATCAGGAATAGCGTAATGACAGATAACGCAGCCAAAATTTTAAATCTCATTCCTATTTTTCCGAAGAGATTATTGAGCATGACACTTAAAAAAACGGCAGCAAACAAACCCGATACAGAGCTTATCAGACCAAGTCTCACACCGGTTTCTACATTCTCTGCTTCATACGATAAAAACCATGCAAAGAGAAACATCGACATCCCGAAATTGAACATTGAAAAATACAGATTCGAACGTTCTTTTCTATAAAATAAAAATGTGAGCAGATGAATTAAAAACAAAGTGAAAAATATAAAAGCAAGACCCTCAAGAAAAAAACTTCTTGTAACACTATCGTCCAACATTTCTTTAACCGTATGATTGGGATTTGACAGCGTAATTTCAAAACCAAAAATTTCCTGCTCATCTAAAGGTCTGCTGTTTTCGTACCTGATTGCAATGGAATGAATTCCGGCATTTCCACTGCTGATCATCAGAGGCTTTGTAGGATTTACATATTCCGGTTCTCCTTCTTTGGCAAACGTGCCGTACCGTTTAACCAGTTTTCCGTCCCAATAAACATCCATCGCTGCTTCACTTCGGAACTCCAGAGACAAAGGTTGATTTTCAGCGCTTGAATCTATGCAGATTGCAGTTCTGAACCAAATAATATCTTTCGGATTTTTCTTCTGAATTTTTGAATGTTCAAATTTTTCGGTAGAAGTACTTTCCCATTTAGAGTCGTCAAACCCTGATTTTGCCCAGTTTTTATCGTCTCCGATAATGAATTTCCATGGTTTTTCAAGATTAATATTATGATTTTCTGTAAAGAAATTTTCTTTTATAACAACATTACATGAACTGTTGCCTGTTTTTTGCGCATCGAAAAACGCCGAAATCAGAATGAGAACGAATAAACAAATGTTTTTTGTGTGTTTCATGGAAATAATATCGTCAGTGAGAATATTGACTGCAAGATATTAAAAAAAGCACATCAAATTGATGTGCTTCCCTGTATTTTGATATAATTTATCTTATTTTAAAGACGCAATAGCTGCCTCATAATTAGGCTCCTGTCCTATTTCCGGAACCTGCTCTGTGTAAATTACGTTTGTTTTTTCATCCAAAACTACAACTGCTCTGCTCAAAAGTCCTTTCATAGGAGAATCTGTAAGCGTAACTCCATAATCTTCGCCGAAATTTCCTCTGAAATCTGATAACGTTTCAACATTGTTCAATCCTTCAGCAGCACAGAATCTTGATAAAGCGAATGGCAAATCTCTGGAAACATTGATAACAACTGTATTTTCAAGATCGGAAGCTTCTTCGTTGAATTTTCTTGCTGAAGCTGCACAGATTCCTGTATCGATGCTTGGGAAGATATTCAGGACAACTCTTTTACCAGTATAATCTGCAAGATGTTTTTCAGACAGATCTCCTGAAACCATGGTGAATTCCTGAGCTGTATTTCCTACTTCAGGAAGTGTTCCGATTGTATTGATCGGGTTTCCTTTAAATGTAATTGTAGACATAAATTTTATTTTTTTAATGTTCCTTCAAATTTAGTCAAATCATCAAATATTTTCTCCTGATTAAAGGTTAAAAAATTCTTAAAGTACAAGATATTGAGCCCCCTTTAAATATAAACCAAATCAGTTAAAGATGACCTTTTAAAATCAAAAAATTCCCACTAACTTTATTCTTTCAAATCTAAAACTATCAAAATCAAAAATTTATGAATTCAGAAAACGCATCATCATTCGGACAGATTTTTAAAAGTGAAAACGAAATTCCGGAAGAATTTAAAATTGAAGAAATCCATCAGAGAGAATATCTCCTCAATGGTGAACTTGTACCCTGGAATGGTGAAACTACTGAGATTTATTCGCCGGTCTGCATCCGCACAGAAAACGGTTTGCAGAGAAAACTTTTGGGAAGCATTCCAAATATCGGTGTAAAAGAAGCGATGGAAGTTCTTGATGCTTCTGTAAAAGCCTATGATCACGGCTTTGGTGAATGGCCAACAATGACTGTGGAAGGACGAATAAAATGTATGCAGAAATTTGTTTATCTGATGATTAAACAACGCGATCTCATCATAAAATTACTGATGTGGGAAATCGGAAAAACGCTGGCTGACTCTACAAAGGAATTCGACAGAACGGTAGATTACATCAATCAAACCATCGATGCCCTCAAGGATCTCGACCGTGAATCTTCCCGTTTCCAACAGGCGGAAGGTACGATTGCCCAGATCAGAAGAGCTCCGTTGGGCGTGGTTTTGAGCATGGGACCCTTTAACTATCCTTTAAACGAAATTTTCACCACGCTGATCCCTGCTTTAATTATGGGAAATACCATTTTGTTTAAACTTCCCAAGCATGGTGTCCTGGCGCATTACCCTCTGTTGAGTGCTTTTAAAGAGGCATTCCCGAAAGGAACTGTCAATACTCTGTACGGAAAAGGTTCAGAAATTATCACTCCGATTATGGAAAGCGGTAAAGTAAATGTTCTTGCATTTATCGGTTCCAGTAAAGTGGCTAACGGACTGAAAAAACTGCATCCGAAAGTCAACAGATTGCGTGCGATTTTAAGTTTGGATGCAAAAAATGCAGCGATTGTTACCAAAAATGCTGACATCGATGTCGCTGTAACTGAATGTCTTTTGGGATCATTATCTTTTAACGGACAGAGATGTACGGCTTTAAAATTAATTTTTGTCCAGAAAGAAATTGCTGAAGAATTTACTCAAAAACTGAGCAAGGCGGTGAGTGAAATGAAACCCGGTTTACCGTGGGAAAAAGATGTAAAAATCACTCCGCTTCCGGAAATCAACAAACCTTCATATCTGAGAGAATGCATTGATGATGCTGAGGCAAAAGGCGCAAAAGTTTTGAATGAAAATGGTGGTTTTACCGATGAATCATTCGTTTTTCCGGCAGTTGTTTATCCTGTAAATTCGGAGATGAAACTCTATCATGAAGAACAGTTCGGACCGGTAATTCCTGTGGTACCATTTGAAAATATTGATGAACCGGTGGAATATCAGGTCAACGCATCTCACGGAATGCAGGTGAGTATTTTCAGTGAAGATCCTCTGGAAGTTTCAAAACTGATTGATTCTTTTGTAAATCTTGTAAGCCGTGTCAACATCAACTGTCAGGCTCAGCGTGGTCCGGATGTTTTCCCTTTCACGGGTAGAAAAGACAGTGCGGAGGGAACGCTTTCTGTTTTTGATGCTTTGCGTTCTTTTTCAATCCGCTCACTGGTGGCTGCAAAAGCTACAGATTCCAACAAAAATCTTCTGAATACGATTGTGAGAGATCATGATTCTAATTTTCTGAGTACAGATTATCTGTTTTAAAATTTCAGATTATAACTGAACACAGAGTCCACAGAGATTTTTTTAAAATTTGGAATTGTTTCACAGAGGCGTTTCACTGAAATAAGCCAATAGTTTTTAAAAAGTTACGGTAACTTTTATAAGTTTTAGCGACTTTGTCAAGCTAAAACAGGATGAATATTTAAAAAATCAGTGAGCTTTGTGTTCATAATTCCAACAAAATAAAACTTCAAAATATTATGAAATTTAAACAGATCTGGGCCAATTTCGCCGTAGAAAATATTGAAAGAACAGAAAAATTTTACCGTCATTTAGGATTGGAAAGTAACGGTTCGCCATCAGAATCAGGACCTGAAATGACAAGTTTCAAGTTTGGAGAATCTGATTTTGTGATCCATTTTTTCAAAAAAGACCAGCTTGAATTTGCAATGAACGGAAAAGTAGCTGATTCTGAAAATGGTAATGAAATAATCTTCTCTATTTCAGCTGAGAGTGAAGATGAAGTTAATCTGTGGGCGGAAAAAGTAATTGAAGCAGGAGGAAAAATTCACAAAGAGGCAAAAAGACAGGTAGATGGATATTATTACTGCGTTTTTGCTGATCCTGACGGGCATAAATTTAATGTGCTCCTTGTAGAAAAAGGAATGTAAAATCTTTACAAAATAATTCGGGCGACCAAAAATAGCCGCCCGAATCGCTGATATATAAATGTCTAATTTGAAGTTAAAAATCTTCTGAGAATTTCATTTAATTTGTCTGCATGAGTAACATTCAGACCGTGCGGTGCACCTTCAATTACAATAAACTCGCTGTTGGCAATTCCTGTAGCAGCCTGTCTTGCGGAAGTTTCAATCGGTACAATCTGATCATCATCACCATGAACAATCAATGTTTTTTTATCAACGTTTGCCAGTTCTGAACGGAAATCTGTGTCTGCCCAGGCTTCCGCTGTTTTTATGGTTGCCAGTGGCGATGCCTGCGAAGAAGTCTGCCAATCGTAATTCAACTGTGCCTGACTGACTGTTTGAGATAACAATCCATAATTGTAAAAATTCTTGTGGAATGTTTCTAAGAACGTTACTCTTTCTTTTTTCAGACTTTCTAAAATTCCATTTAAATCATCAACAGGAACACCGTCTGGATTATCATTTTTCTGTTTCACCAAAGGAATAATCGATGCAATCAAAGCCACTTTGTCAATGTTTTCTGAACCGAAATTGGTGAAATATCTCACCACTTCGCCTCCACCCATGGAGAAGCCCATTAAAATAACATTTTTCAGTTCCAGTTGAGTGATCAACTCGTTCAAATCTGCAGTTAGTGCGTTGTAATCGTATAAATCTCCTGTAGGCAAAGATTTCCCGAAACCTCTTCTGTCGTAAGTTATCACTCTGTAACCCAAATCGGTAAGTGTGGGAATCTGAAGTTCCCAGCTTTTTCCGCTCAACGGCCACCCGTGAATCAGTACAATCGGTTGTCCGGAACCGAAATCTTCGTAATACAGGTTAAAATCTTTGTCATTTTCTTTTGTGATGTAAGGCATAATTTGAATATTTTAAATTTGATGTTAATTTTCACAAAACAAATACCAAGCCATCTAAAAATAATATGGTACTAAAAAAACTGATGTTTCACTGTAACATTTTATTTTAATACGTACTAACTTATCAGAGTTAACAGCAACCATGAGCTTCGAAAAAGAATTTTTAGAACGTATCGAAAAACATAAAGGAATCATCTTCAAGATTTCGAAAATGTACATGGACGATTCTGAAGACCGCGCCGATCTTTTTCAGGAAATTATATTTCAAGTGTGGAAGGCTTATCCTAAGTTCCGTGGTGAGTCTGAATTTTCAACATGGCTTTACAGAATAGCCTTGAACACGGCAATTGTGTTTTTAAAATCAGAAAAGAAAAGAAGTTTTATTGGAAATGAGGATTTTTCAAATTATAAAATTATTCAGGACGAATACGACCTTGAAAATGAAGAAAAACTCAGCAAAATGTACAAAGCAATCAGTCAGCTGAATGCTATCGACAAAGCTTTTATTTTTTATTATCTCGAAGATTTTTCCGGAAAGCAGATTGCCGACCAGATGGGAATTTCAGAAGGAAATGTAAGGGTAAAAATGAACAGAGCGAAGAATAAATTAAAAGAAATTTTATCCAATTAGTTTCGGGATGCGGGATGCGGGTTACGCAAAGAATCTCAAAAATCGAAACTTTTAACAAATAAATAAATATTATGAATATTGACGATCTAAAAGATACATGGAACAGAGAAAATCTCGAAGCCACACCCGAAATAAGCACCGAGCAGAGAAAATCGATGAATCTTCCTTTGGAAAAGATGCGTAAAAATATGCGTGGAGAATTCTGGTCTACCGTTGGAATTTTCGTTTTTGCTTTTGCTTTGATGGCGGTGAGTCCGGCTCCTTTTAAATTTAATTTTTACGTCAATTTGCTGCTTGTATCAATGCTTTTTGTAACCGTTTTTTATTTCAGCAAGTTTTTTAAACTGTATAAGGAAATGGGAAATCCCGCACTCAACACTTACGACGGACTGAAGGATCTTCTGCATCAGCTTGAGCTTAACAAACAGTATTATATGTCATTTTACGTCGCATTTGCACCGTTCATAGTCTGTGAAATGATTATTGTTTTAGAGTTCATTCCTAGACCGGTTCCACTGAGCAACATTCAGATTGCTTTTATATCAATTGGAACTTTGGCAGCAGGAATTTTCGCTCTGTTTTATCTTGGAAAATGGTGGTTTCAAAGATTTTACGGCAAAAATATCGACATCATAAAAAATTTGGTGAATGACTTAAAATAAATAAAATAAAATCGGCAACCCTCATGGATCGCCGATTTTTTATTTCAAGCTCGCCAAAGCATTAACCTCAATCTCAAATGCCTGCTTTCTCTTTCTCAATCTCAGCTTTCACCCATTCCAGCTGTGGATCTTCTTTATTCAAGGTACTTTCAAAAGAATTTAAAATTTCAACGTTTGGAGTAACGCCTTTTTTCGTATTTGTGAAATCAATATTGGGCTGTATAAAAAGTACACCGATCGGAAGCTGAAGTTTGGAATTGGGTAAACTTTGGTAAGAATAGAATCCCGCAACCGTTCCATCGTTTGCACCGCCTGTTTCTTCGCCCACCAAAATCGCGCGCTTGTCATTTTTAAGTTTAGAAGTGATTATTGATGATGCTGAAAAACTTCCGCCATTAATCAAAACATATACTTTCCCTTGAAAAGCAGTTTCTTTAGGCTTTGTTTCCTTGCTGTGTTTCATGCTGTAGTATGCTTTTCCGTCCTTGCCTTTTTTTCCTACGAAAAGCTGTCTGGTAAAAATAAACGGTGCCATAATCCCTTTAACAAGATAACCGATTGGACTGGTTTTTCTGAAATAATTGGTCTTCAGCGGACTGTATTTTGAAGTCATTTCAGGTTTATTGACAAGTGTGAAATGCTCTTTAGCCAAATAGGAATACAGATTATTGATTTCTGAAAGTGAACCGCCGTAGTTTTCACGAACATCAATCACCAGATGCGTTGCTTTTTTATCTTTGATTTTCTGAAAAGTTTCCTTGTAAAACCGCTCTGAATATGATTTGGAAAAACTCTTCACTTTAATGTAAGCAATCGTGCTGTCCTGATCTAGATATTTAAAACTTCTGTTGTAGGAATCTGTTGCCGCAACATAATCATTGGTGCGTTTTTCTGTATTTCCTTTTTTCTGAGCCTTGTCTTTCTCTTTGTCGGCTTCAGATTTAGATTCTCTGGTAAGATTTACGGTTTTGATGACATCCTCATATTTCGTTTCGATTTTTACACTGTCTAAAAAACCTTTTTCAGCAGAATAATAATTAAAAAAACTGTCTTTCAGATAGTAAGGATAGAACGTTGAATTATATCCGTCACTCGTCATCAGTTTTCTGTATTTCTTCATATATTTTTCAACAGGAACATCATTAATAGCAAGAATTTCCGTCCCCGGAAGAATATTTTCAATGGAATCCTTATTGGTTAAAACATAGAGTTTTTGATTTTCGACGTAATAATCAAGTCTGCCAAACAATCCTTTTTTATTTTTCATCGTCCGGATTTCCTTGCCGGAATATCTTTTACCCGGAATTCTCACTGCCAGATGCCCTTCTCTGATATCTGCCACAACAGGCTGAATTTTAAAATAAAAATCTACCGGAGAAAGTGAATCTGTAATACTTAGTTTCAGGCTGTCGAATTTTTTGTTTAAATCTTTTTCAGAGACGTACCAAAACAGGTTCGGATGAAGTTCTTTCAGCTTTTTATAAGCGTAATCTACATCTTGCTTAAGTTTCTCAGGAGGAAGTTTGGTTTCCCGCTGACGGTTGTATTTCTGAACCGAATTGCAGGAAAATATGATGGTAAGAAGAGCCAGTAAAGAGAGTTTTTTCAATTGTAAAAGTTTTTAGGATCTAAAAATAAAAAAGTTTTCACAAAAAATTATGGCAAATAAAAAGTAATTTGATTTTTAAACCGTTATTAAAGGTAGATTTGATTTTTTTAACCGTTTAATTTTAAATTATGCTCTATTTATTGATTCTGATTTTAGCAATTGCCGGATTTGCCTATTACGTTTTATCGCAGGAAGTTTTCGGTGCAAAGCCTGAAGGAAAGCGTCTGGAGAAAATGCTGTTGTCAAAAAATTACAAAAACGGACAGTTTCAAAATTTGAGCATAACACCCCAACTTGCAGATGGCCAAAGTATGCCGAAAGTGATGTTTAATTTTATTTTCGGTACAAAAAATCCGGATCTGAAACCCAAAATCAATATTCCGTTTGTAGAAACTGATCTGAAAAATTTGAGTAAAGATGAAAATGTTTTTATCTGGTTTGGGCACTCATCCTACTTTATACAGTTGAATGGTGTAAAGTTTCTTGTGGATCCTGTGTTCAGTAAATTCGGTTCACCCTTTAAATTTTTCAATAAAGTATTTAATGGTTCAGATTTTTATACTTCTGATCTGATGCCGGAAATTGATTATCTTATTATCACACATGATCACTACGATCATCTGGATTATCCGACCGTAAAAAGTTTAAAAAACAAAGTAAAACAGGTTATTCTTCCGCTGGGCGTAGGTTCGCATCTTGAAAAATGGGGTTACAGTGAAGAACAGCTTTTGGAGGAAGACTGGGGCGGCAGTTTTGTTCTGAAAAACAATTTACAGATCACATTTACACCTGCACGACATTTTTCAGGACGAAAATTCAGCAGAAACAATACCCTGTGGTCATCGTTTGTCCTTCAAAGTTCAGATAAGAAACTATTTTTAGGCGGAGACAGCGGCTACGACAGCCATTTTAAAATGATTGGTGAAAAATACGGACCTTTTGATTTTGCCATCCTTGAAAACGGGCAGTATAACGAAGCCTGGAAGTATATTCATGCTTTGCCGGAAGATGTTATTCAGGCTTCGGAAGATTTGAAGGCGCAGAAAATAATTCCTGTACACTCAGCAAAATTTGCTTTGGCGTTACATGCCTGGAATGAGCCTTTAAAGAAAGTTTCAGCATTTGCACAGGAAAAAAATCTGTCGGTTCTCACACCGAAAATCGGACAGATTTTAAATTTAGATAAAGAAAACAACCCTTTTGATAAATGGTGGGAATAGGCTAATCATGCCAAATCCCCTTGTATCTTTTCGGATGGTTTTCGAGTTGCTGTCGCACGAAATCACACTCAGGATCAATCATATAATCTTTTTCTTCGGCAAAGCGTACAAGCTCGTCAAGCAGTAATTTGGCATAACCCTGACCTTCAAGCTCGGGGTTTATTTTTGTGTAATAAACATTGATGAGCCTTCCGTCTACGGCAATTGACATGTAACCAACCTTTTCGCCGTCTTTAAACATTTGAAGTTCATCCTGATATTCTGATATTTTGAACTGTACATTATCCATAATTTCTGATATTTTTAATTAGACTTCATTTATTTTCTCAAAATTATTTCAACTTTGATTTCCTTAAAATTACAAAATTTAAATTAAAACTAAACTTTTTAAAATCAAAAAAACTAAATATCCTCCGGTGTTTCCTCAATTTTTGTTGCCAGAATCTTATCTACGCGGTTGCCGTCTTTGTCGACAATTTCAAGGCTGAGATTACCTACTTTTATCACATCACCCGTCTTTGGAATACCTTCAGATTCATTGAAGAACAGACCTGAAACACTGATAAACTGAGTTTCAATTTCTTCATCCACTTCGGTTTCAAAATATTTTTTAAAATCATAAATGGTGCATTTGCCGTCTATCAGCCACGAATTTTCACTGCGCTGAATAATTTCTGGTTCGGTGTCTATTTCATGTGTGACGGTTCCTACCAAATCGTCCAGAATATCATTCAAAGTTACAATTCCTTTGGTGTTTCCGAATTCATCAATCACGACTGCAATATGAGATTTTGAGTCCTGAAAACTCTGCAAGAGAGGATAAATGAAAGAATTTTCACTTACGAAAATAGTTTTGTTGACATGATCTGCAAGCGCAAATCCGTCATCACAGAAATCAAAAAGATCTTTCATCTTCACAATTCCTACAATCTGATCGATATTGCCATTTTCTGTAACCGGATAGGTGGAAAAAGACGCATTTTTAATTTTCTGTTTTACGCTCTCGCAGTCATCCTGCAAATCCAGAGCAATAATTTTCGTCCGGTGCGTCACGATTGAATTTACCTTTCTGTTACCCAGATCAAAGGCATTTCTGAGGATGTCGTGTTCTTTATCTTCAATCACTCCGCCTTCACTCCCTTCTTTTATTAACGATTTAATTTCCTCTTCGGTAATGGTCTCCTTCTGATCATTATAAATACCAAAAATTTTCAAGAAGAAATTGTTGGTGACCGTCAGAAGCCAGACAAACGGAGAAGCGACGGCAGAAAGCCAGTACATCGGTTTCGCAATGAACATTGAAATTTTTTCAGGAAATTTAAGTCCGAGACGTTTTGGAATCAGCTCGCCAAAAACGATGGAAATAAAAGTGATGATGAAAACAACCAGAAAAGAGGCGATACCATGCACGTAATCTGCACTGATTCTGAAATGTAAAAGCTGTTTTTCAAGATCAGCAATCAGTTTATCTCCGGAAAAGATACCGATGAGAATTCCGGTTAATGTGATTCCGATCTGAACGGTTGAAAGAAATTTATTTGGATTTCCGGCAAGCCTTAATGCAGTTTTAGCGTTTGAAAAACCTCTTTTGGAAGCCGTTTCAAGTTTATATTTTTTGGAAGAGACCAATGCCATTTCCGACATTGAAAAAATTCCGTTGACAATAATCAACGCAATGATGATGAAAATTTCCATATTCTAAAGTGAGGTGTTTATAAAAGTACAAAAACTAAAGAAAAAAGAATGCCCTATCTGATTGAAATTAAAAATATAATGTTTAATAATTATTCATCTTCACCACCGTGCAGTATCAGAAAAAAAATCGGAATTTTGAGCCCGTAAAAACAATGCTGATGCTTTCAGAGAAAAACAAATTTATTGCGACAGTTCTGGCCTTCGCGGTAATTCCCATGTCTGGTCTGGCGACCGATATTTATTTACCCAGTATGCCGAGCATGGCGAGAGACCTTCATCTTCCTGAAAGCAGCATCCAGCTTACACTTTCACTTTTTCTTATCAGCTATGGTGTGACGCAGTTTTTTGCAGGAAGCGTTGTAGATTCATTCGGTCGGTACAGAATTACACTTATTTCACTTGCTCTTTTTGTGATCTCATTTCTGATAACGGCTAATACGGGAAATATTTATGTGATTTACGCGATGAGAATTCTTCAGGGTGTACTTTCCGGTTTTGCGGTGGTTGCCAAAAGAGCTTTTTTTGTGGACGTATATGAAGGCGATGAGCGGAAACATTATCTCAGCATCATGACGATTGTATGGTCTGTAGGCCCCATCATTGCTCCGTTTATCGGTGGTTATCTGCAGAGTATTTTCGGCTGGGAATCCAATTTTTATGTACTGGCGGGTTACAGTTTTATCCTTTTGATCTCTGAATATTTTTTCTCCGGTGAAACTTTAAAAATGAAAAAAGTTTTAAGTTTAAATCTGCTGAAAAAAGAATACAGCATGATGTTCAGAGCCAAAGATTTCTTCTATGGAATGCTGATGTGCGGCCTGAGTTATTCGATGATTATGTTTTTTAATCTGTGTGGTTCCTTCATCATCGAGCACAAAATGGGATATTCTGAAGTGGTTGCCGGTTACGTTTCACTGATTTTAGGTTTTGCCTGGATGCTTGGTGGCTTTATCGGTAAAGCGCTGATCAACAAAGCGTTTTTACCCAAGCTTAGGATTGCCAATTTTCTACAGATCGCTTTAATTGGAATGATGATTTTAGCATCCTTTTTTCTGAACAACATCTACAGTCTCGTTGCTTTTGCATTTGTAATTCATGTGACGGCAGGATTTATCTTTAATAATTATTTCTCGTACTGCATCGGGAGATTTCCCAATTCTGCGGGAATTGCAGGCGGTCTCACAGGCGGAATGGCTTTCATCATCACTTCCGCAATCAGCTACGGAATTGTCGCAATTTTGAAACCTGAAGTTCAGCTTGACGTTGCGGAAGGTTATCTTGTGATGGGTATTTTAGGGCTTTTGGTTTTAACAATGATTCAGTTCAGAAAGGCACATATCTGATTTCTGAGCATAAAAAAAGCTGCCAACAGGCAGCTTTAATATTTTTTGTGGAGTTGTTCTTATTCTTCCTCTTCTTCGTCGTACTTAGCCAACTCTTCGTCGCACCATTTGAACGCAGCTTCTACAACCTTAGTCGCTTCATCTGCCATCGATTCTTCATCATCGCCTTCCAAATCATCTAACCACTCAACTTCTTCTTCTTCAACGTTTAAGATAAATCTTGGATATTCTGTATGAACCACGAATAAATCTTCTGGAAATTCCGAATTGTCTGCTAATAAAAACTTTGGTAATTTCATTTTTTGTAATGTTTTAACTTTAATCAAAGATAATAAAATTATTGAAACTTATTCTTTCTGATCTTAATTTTTTCTAAAACTTTATGTTGTGTTAACGTTGTTTTTTTCAGCGTGTCTTCTGCCTTGGAAGTGAGAACAATATCCGAATTTACGGTACTTATGAGCTCAGCAATCTGTACTTCATCAAGTTTTTCAACATCTTTCACGTAAAACAGCAGTCTTGTATTTTCAAGTTTTTCCTGTTTCAGAAACCGGGTAATTTCTTTTCGGTTTTCAAGATAATCTCCTTTGGAAAGCCAGGTAAACAAACCACCAGACATTATACTCAAAAATCCTACAGCATAGGTTTTAATATTAAATATTTCAAATAATTTTTTAAAATAAACCAGCCAGATCGGATATGAAAAAGGTGCTAACAAACGATAATCCAGCGGTGTAATCCAATAAAAATATTGTATAAAAAATGAACATATAATTCCGCAAGTACCGATCAATAAGAGAAAAATTTCAGTTTCAGATCGTCTTTTAGTAAAAAACAGGTACAGCATTACCAAAATATTAACAGCCCCAATTCCATAAATAGCAATATTAATTTTTCCTTCACCAGGATCTGCTATATGGATGAAAGGATTAAAAGAAGTCGCAAGTCCCTGAAAAAACTCCGGTACTAATTTGGATGTTGGATTGAGCCCGATTTCTAAGGCTTCATTAATATAATTTGAGTTAAAGTAATCTATAAACAAAAATTTATATCCGATGATAAAAACAAGACCAATAAATGCTGAAATAATAAAGGTTTTCGCATAATTTCTCTTCCAGAAAATCAATCCGAAAAGTCCGGTTCCTCCAACAAAAAACAAAGAACTGTATCTGATATTATACAGGGTAATCAGCGATATTGACAAGTAAAAAACGGCTTTTCCGCCAGAAATTTTTCCGTTTATAATCTGATGTGCACAATAAAAAAAGAGGAATACAAAAGGCAAAATAAATGCTTCACTCATTGTGAAGGAAAAGATCGAAAGGAAACTGAAGAGTGAGGAAATCACCACCGTTTCCCTGAAATAAAATTTCTTTTTCCACGCAAAAAATATGATGAAAAGAAACGAAACAATTCCGACAATTTTACTCGCCCAGAATTCATCAGTTCCGAAAAGCGTAAAAAACCTTATGGATAAAGGATAACCGAGTGGCGTAGTAGTATTATCCACTTCCGGCAAAACATGGGCAAACCGCATGTACCGGATCGAATCCGGATTCACCCTGCCCTTCTCGTTCAGTAAAAAACGCAAAATGGTCATCACTAAAGTAATGATGACCATTGATATCTGAATATTTCTTTCCTTAAAATTCATGAGATGTGAAATTAGTGAATTTTGCTATGCAAGTTAATTTTCTTCGAAGTGAATTTATAATAATGCTAAAATTCACATTTGACTTATTCACAATTCACTTTCTTACTTCGCAAACATTTTCGCCACTTTCTCAGCTTTTTTGCTTTCAGAATAATCATAAAAACCTTCACCGGATTTCACTCCTAATTTCCCTGCCATTACCATGTTCACCAGCAAAGGATTTGGTGCATATTTAGGATTTTTGAAGCCGTCGTACATTACATTTAAGATTGCCAGACAAACATCAAGTCCGATGAAATCTGCTAACTGAAGCGGCCCCATCGGATGCGCCATACCCAGTTTCATTACCGTATCAATTTCTTCAACTCCCGCAACGCCATTGTACAGCGTTTCAATAGATTCATTGATCATAGGCATCAAAATTCTGTTCGCCACAAAACCCGGATAATCGTTTACCTCAACAGGCACTTTTCCTAAAGTTTTGCTCATTTCGTAGATAGAATCAAAAGTTTCTTTAGAAGTAGAATACCCTTTGATGATCTCTACCAGTTTCATAATCGGAACCGGATTCATAAAGTGCATCCCAATTACTTTGTCTGCTCTTTTTGTAGCGGCAGCAATTTTAGTAATAGAAATAGAAGAAGTATTTGTAGATAAAATGCAGTTTTCGGGAGCAAATTCATCCATCTGAGCGAAGATTTTCAGTTTCAGATCCTGATTTTCAGTTGCGGCTTCCACTACAAGATCAGCATCAGTTACAGCATTTTTTAACTCCGTAAAAGTTGTAATATTTCCTAAAGTTTCAGCCTTTTGGTCTTCCGTAAGATTTCCTTTTGCAATAATTCTGTCAAGATTGGTGGTTATCGTTTTTAAACCTTTATCTAAAGCATCCTGAGAAACATCTACAAGATTTACTTTGAAACCGCTTTGAGCGAAAGTGTGTGCAATACCGTTCCCCATGGTTCCTGCACCGATAACTACAATGTTTTTGATCATTTTATTTTCTGTTTTGTTATAACTGTTTTATTTAAAGTAGTGTTGGGTAAAGCTGATAAAGCGCCTTTCGAAACCATCGAAGTTCCCATAAAATCTACTGTTCCGTCGCTACCGCCTTTTGCTGTATTCTGTGCATTGATCGCCGCTTCAAGACCTGAAATAAATTTCCTTTTATTTGATTTTGAAAGCGCATCCAGTCCTACAAAAAGTTTGAACTCACCTTCTCTTCCCAAACCGGTCTGTTTATAAATTTCAACCGTTTTGCTTTTATTTTTACCCTGAAATTTCTGAATATAGTCGCGCACCGGCTTTTCAGAAGGCGGTCCACAGCAGATGCTGTTGTAGCTGATCTGATAATAGTTTTCACTTTTCTGTGCAAAGAAAATTGCTGATGTGAAAATACCGAATATGAATAATACCTTTTTCATTTTTGAAGTTTTTAAAATTAAGCTTAAAATTTTACTTATTAAAATAATCCCAGACAACTTTAGAAATATCTGAAATCATTTTACAGTTAACGTCACTGCTTTCTGTTGAGTTGCTGACGAATACAGCTATTGCATAATGTCTGCCATTGGGTAAAGTTACCACCGCGATTTCATTTTCTGCGCCTGTAAGACCGTCATTATTCTTTCCGGAAGCTCCCGTTTTTCTTGCTACTGGGGTATTTTTCGGAAGCTGTTCTATTAATTTATTTTTTCCTGTGGAAGTGGAGAGCATTACTTTCATCAGATAATCTGTAGATTTTTCTGAAAGCAATTTACCGTCATAGAATTTTTTTAAAGCATCTGTCGCAGCGTTTGCAGTAGAATAATTTTTATACTGAACATTCCAGTCTTTGTGCATTTCTGCCTCGCCGGAAATAATCTGAAAGTTCTTTACATTTTTAGCATCAAAAAACTGCTGTACTGTTTTTGGCCCGCCCAAAAGTCCGAGCAAGATATCGCAACCGCTGTTGTCGCTTTGTGCCACGGTAAGTTCAAGAATTTCACTTAAAGGAACTTCCACTCCACCGTTTGGATATTTATCACGCAAAGGCGACCAGGTGTTTTGCATTAAATTATCCTTCGTCAGTAAAACTTTCTGATCAAGAGACAGTTTTCCTTTATCCACATAATCCAAGATTGCTGCAGCAATGTGAAATTTAAAAACACTCTGCATCGGCAGTTTTTTTTCTGCGTTTTTACTGTATTTAAAGCCATTTTCAAAGCCCAGAACAGAAATTCCGACCGTTGCTTTTTTACCTTTAATGATTGAATTTATTTTCTTGTCTAAAACAGATTGCTGAGCACAGAAAAATGCGGAAATCAGGAGGAAAAACAGGCTTATTTTTTTCATAATTTTTTAATTAAAACAAATCCCTTTTAGTTTTAAAAGGAATTTGCAATTTAATATTTTTTACTATTTCAATTCAAAATAATTAAAATTCACCCCATCATTTTCAAAAATAATTCTGATTTTATTTTCTCCTTTTTGTAGGCGAATACCCTTTGTAGAATTTTTTTTCCAGTTTTCCTCACCCTGTGTGGATTGAAGTGATACTGTAGTAAGCAGTTTTCCGGAAGCATCTTCAAGTCTGATTTTGGAATCTGTTTTCGATGAATAACTGATTTCCAATTTATATGTTTTTTCATCTTTTGAATTAACAGTGTACTGCAGCCACTCGCCAGTTTGCGTTTTACCGACGTAATATTGATTATCTACTGATTTAAAAATATCCACACCATCATTTCTCAGTTGATTTCCTGAATTCCACTCTGATCTTTTCTCCGGATCGCTTACCCAAAGATTGATAAAATCTTTATCTGAATAAGCTACACCGATTCTTCCCAAATCATAATCAGTCGACATGATTTTGCCGGGTGCCGTGTGGTTTTTGAAAGCTTTTGAAGAGTGATCTGTTGTCTGCCTGAACATTGCATCGATCACATCTTTCCTGACTTCTGTATTGCTGAATTTATAGTTATCCGCAATCTTCATCAATGCTTTTTCAGCATAATCTTTTGATGGTTTTTCGCCGCCGTTCTTCCAGTAATCAAGTAATTTTTGGTATTCGGGAGTGATTTTTACGTTGTTGATTCCTGCAGTGTTATCAATTTTTTTCATGGGCCAGAATGCGTAACCGATGTTGTGCTTATCCAGTAACTGAATGAGTTGGGTAAACCAGACATTTGAATTCTCTCCTGTTTCTCCCAACCAGATTGGAACATTGTACTTTTTTCTGAGATCTAAAGCAAACTTCAGTGTCGCATCATCATTATTATTCCAGTATTTATGAAAACTGAATACCAGATTACCGTCCCAAAGTTCCGGAAGACCGTTGTAATTGTTTCCCCAGCCGTTTCCTTCAAGATAAATAATATGTTTCTTATCAACCTCCCGAATCGCTTCTGTAATCTCTCTCTGCAGTTTCCAAAGCGGAGCGTTAGACATTTCATCTGTTCCGTTGGGATTTTTACCTGTGAAATTAATATTAGGTTCATTGATCAGATCATAGCCACCGATCCACGGCTCATCTTTGTACCGGTCTGCCAGTTTTTTCCAGAGTGCGACCGTTTTCTTTTGGTTTTCGGTGCTTTCCCAAAGTGAAGGTTTAGATTTGTCGTTATCTGAAATATTCACATCATTTCCCTGTCCGCCTGGTGCAGCATGGAGATCAAGTATTAAATATATTTTGTTATCCTTACACCATTTCAGAAGGTCGTCCGTCATTTTAAAACCTTCTTCAAGCCAGGTATTCTGTCCTTTTACAGTTTCTTTTTCTATGGGCAAAGTGTAAAGATTATAATGCATCGGCAGACGGATCGAGTTAAATCCTGCCTTTGCCAGAAAATCGATATCCTGTTTCGTCACTCCGTTTTTAAGATAGGCTTCATAAAATCTTTTCATCCCTTCTTCACCAATCAGTTCAGCAATTTTCTCTTTAACTTTATACTGAGGCCCCGCAAAATCTGCAGTTTTGAGCATATACCCTTCCTGGAGCATCCATCCTCCTAAGCCAAGACCTCTCAACTGAATATTTTCACCTTTATCGTTGACTATTTTTTGATTCTCAGTTTTAAGCAGTTGAGATGTCCCAAATTGAGACAATAAAAAAGCGGATAGTATTATGGCTTGTTTCATAATTAGAATGTTTAAATATTGGGGGGATTTCAGAATTTTGAATTTAACAAATATATTCAAAATTTGTGTATTGTAATTATATTAAAACACACAAATTTTTCTGCTGAGCAATCCTTTAAATGTGATTAAAAATTAGTGTAAGTAATAAGATATAACTGTTAAGAAAATCCCACAGACTATTGTGACTGCCTGCTCTTTAATTTTAGCATTTTTAAAATAGAAAATTGTTAAAAAAGAAAACAGCAATGCTGTAATAACGACAGCGGTTTTATCGATATAGTCTGAAAATCTGCTGAATAAGAAAAATTCAAATAAAATCAGCATCAGAACTTCCACGGTACTGATTACTAGAAATAAAGTGGAAAATGTATTGATTTGCTTTTTCTTAAATAAAAAAATGAAAAAACCAATAACTCCTACCACTCCTTTGAGTGGTGCGATTACGATATTGTGGAATGAAAAGGATGAAATCTGCAAAAAAGTTTTATAAGGCTGATAAATACTTTTTGTGATATTGTAATCTCTGATAATATAAAGATAACCTACATACACACAAAGAATTGATAAATACAAAAAAAGTAGTGGAAGTAAACTTGTTCTGAATTTATTTATCATCATTTAGTGATTAAATCCATTATCTCCAGCGCCACTTTCAATGCCTCTGTTCCGTCTTCCAAAGAAACTTCTACGTTTTTCCCCTGAAGAATGGCGTCTGCAAACGAATTCAGTTCATCCAAAATGGCATTGTTGGCCTGAATATTTGGATATTCAAATAAAATCTGGTTCTTCTCACCTTCCGCATTCTCAATAATCATATCGAAAGGTGTCGGGTTCTCCGGGGCTTCTTTCATCCGGATGACTTCTGCTTTTTTCTCTAAAAAATCGACAGAAATGTAAGCATCTTTCTGGAAAAAACGGCTTTTTCGCATGGCTTTCATTGAGATTCTTGAAGTCGTTAAATTAGCCACACAACCGTTTTCAAATTCAATTCTTGCATTCGTGATATCCGGACTTTTACTCACCACACAGACACCGCTTGCATGAATATTTTTAACTTTAGATTTCACAACGCTCAATAAAATATCAAGATCGTGAATCATTAAATCCAGAACCACAGAAACATCGGTTCCACGGGGATTAAACTCAGCCAGACGGTGAATTTCAATAAACATCGGATCCTGAATGAATTCTTTTGCCCCAATGAATGCAGGATTATACCTTTCCACATGACCTACCTGAGCCTTGATACCGTTTTCACTGCATTTTCTCACAATTTCCTCAGCCTGTTCCAACGTTTGAGTCACCGGTTTTTCGATGAAGAAATGAAGACCTTTTTCAATAGCTTTCAAAGCATAATCGTAGTGGTAAAGGGTCGGCGTCACAATGTCCAGCATCTCAATCTGATCGAGCAACTCATCAAAATTTTCAAAATATCTGTATCCGAATTCTGCTTCGAGTTTCCTGCCGTTTTCTGCATCCTTATCGTGAAAACCAACAAATTTATATTTATCTGACTGATTGAGAAGTCTCAAATGGATCTTTCCTAAATGGCCTGCACCCACCAAACCTGCTTTTAACATAGCTGTATTAAATTTCTGTAAATATAAAGCTAAATTTGAAATTTGAGGTTTGAAATTTGAGATTCGGGGTTCGCGGTTCGGGGTTCGCGGATTGAGATTTGAGATTCGGGGTGCGGGATTTGTTGTTCGGATTCGTTGTTGGGGGGGGGGGGG
>NZ_LMQH01000011.1:1945843-2022873 GCF_001424105.1 Chryseobacterium sp. Leaf394
TATCATGAAAAGTATTGTTTTAATTTTGATAAAATCAAGGTAAAATTTCAAATCTCAAACTGCAAATTTCAAATCAATTCCTTACTTTTGCTCAATGCAGGATTCATTTGTACATAAGGGAAAGAGAAGGAATTTGGTAGATTATCTGAGACGCAGCATCGGAATTTGTGATGAAAGCGTATTGGCTGCAATCAACGAAGTTCCCAGACATCTTTTCATTGAAAGTATTTTTGAAGATTACGCCTATGAAGACCGCGCTTTTCCCATTGCGGCGCACCAGACGATTTCGCATCCCTCCACTGTTGCAGAGCAGTCTGAACTTCTGGAGATAAAGGAGGGCGAAAAAGTTCTGGAGATTGGAACCGGATGCGGTTACCAGACTGCAGTTTTAATCGCCATGAAAGCTTTGGTTTATACAGTTGAACGGCAGAAAGACCTTTTTGATTTCTCCAAAAAGAAACTGAGAGAAATGAATCTTTATCCCAAATTCCAGAGTTTCGGTGACGGTTTTGCGGGGCTTCCGACTTTTGCTCCTTTCGACAAAATTATTGTGACCTGTGGCGCTTCAGTTTTGCCTACAGAACTTTTAAAACAGCTGAAAGTCGGCGGTAAAATGGTGATTCCTTTAGGTCCGACCGACCAGCAGGTTTTATACAGATTTACCAAAATTTCTCCTACAGAATTTGAAAAAGAAGAATTCGGAACGTACAAATTTGTCCCGATGCTGAATAATACCAATCAATAAAGATGATAAATCCCGACATTCTTGATTACATTGAAAAGCTGTCAGATTCAGACAAAGAAATCTGCAAAATACTTTCAAAAATAATTGATGAAGAACTGCGTGATGCCGAAAATAAAATCTGGCACGCCCATCCCGTTTGGTTTCTCGAAGAAAATCCGATCGTAGGATTCAGCAGACAGAAAAAGGGAATCCGTCTGATGTTTTGGAGCGGAAAATCTTTTAATGAAGAAAAACTGAATGTAGAAGGTGAGAAATTTCAGGATGCATCAATATTCTACAATGATCAAAGCGAAATTAACGCAGCTGATTTGAAGCAATGGCTGAAAAAGTCTGTGGAAATACAGTGGGATTACAAAAATCTGGTCAAAAGAAAGGGTGAACTGATCAAAATTAAAGGCTGAAATTACGGTGTTCGGAATGATAATTGGATTTTAAAAAACACCAATCCAAAAAAATTCAGTTATGGACACTAACAGATTTAAATCATCACACGATTTCAGTAATATCGAAAAAAACCTGCACAACAACCCCGGTTACAGTGTAGAAAGTTTTTCTCAGCAGGCAAAAGATTACCTCAACGAAATGAAATCCCAAAATCAGGAGGCCACTAAACAGGGCTTTATAGCGCAGGCAAAAAAATCTGCACACGAGGTTTGGGAAGAGATTCAGCATATGGCTGATGAAGGCTGGGAGAAGGGTACAAACCAGCCGGATGACAAAGCATAAATTTAAATTATAACTGATAAGACACCTCATTTTTAAACAGTGAGGTTTTTTATTTTAAAAAAAACTATACATTTTATGAGAGTATTTGTAAACAAAAGAATTCCTGAAATCGGGTTGAAAATAATGAAGGAAAACGGGCTCGATGTTTTTATCCCTGAAAACGATAATCTTTCGGATGAGCAGTGGTTGAAATACTGCCAGGATTCTGATCTTATCTTAAATGTCGGCTTCCATAAATTTGACAGAGAATTTTTTGAGCAATGCCCAAATCTGAAAGCCATTGCTCTGCTTTCGGTCGGTTTTGATCATGTCGATATCAAAGAAGCCAATTCAAGAAATATTCCCATCGGAAATACTCCTGATGTTTTAAGTGTAGCCACGGCAGATACTGCTTTTCTTCTGATGCAGTCCGTAGCAAGACGCTCGAGTTTTTATTTTGAAAGAGTAAAGAATGGTGAGTGGGGAGATTTCGATCCTTTGTTTGCATTGGGTCAGGAACTTACCGGTAAAACTTTAGGAATTTTCGGTTTGGGAAGAATTGGTTTTGAAATGGCTAAAAAAGCGAAATACGCTTTCGACATGAACATCATCTACCACAACAGAAATCACAACGAAGAAGCTGAAAAAGAACTTGATGCAAAATATGTTTCATTTGATGAACTTGTTGAACAGTCTGACGTTTTGAGTATTCATGCCAATTTTAAACCTGAACAGAGTGAACTTTTCAATGCTGAAATTTTCAGTAAAATGAAAACTAATGCAATTTTCATCAATACGGCAAGAGGTGGATTTCAAAATGAGCACGACCTTTACGAAGCGTTGATCAACAAAGAAATCTGGGGAGCTGGTCTGGATGTCACCAATCCCGAACCCATGAGCAAAGAAAATCCACTTCTCGGACTTTCGAATGTCTGCGTTCTTCCACACATCGGTTCTGCGACCGAAGAAGCCAGAAACGGAATGGCAAAAATGGCAGCCGACAATCTGGTTGCTTTTTCGAAAGGTGAAAAAATGCCGAACTGTGCTAATGAGGAAGTTTATGATGAGATTTGAGATTTGAGATTTGAGATTTGAGATTTATGGGGAAACTGTTTTTCTAAAATATTTATTGTTTGAAACAAAAACTTTAACATCTCAACTTGGATCTTTTTACTTTTTCCCTGGATCATAAAATACTACTTGTCTCTCTCTACTTTTTCCTTGTCTCTTCTGAAATTGGACTCATTTTTGTCTTATCCCAAACATCACAAAAAATAATTATTATGAGCACAGAAAACAATGCTGAAGAGCAAGACAGAAAGCTGGAAGAGATGGATTACAATCCCGGCGAGGACATCTTTAATAAAGAAGAGCACATTCCACTCGACGGAGACGGTAACCCAATTTTAAATCCCGGCCACGTAAATGATGGTATGCCTTATGGACTGGATATTCCGGGAGCGGAAGATGACGATAATTTCGAACAGATTACCGATCAGTTACCGGAAGAAGAAGATGATGTATACAATATTATTGATGACGAAGAAGATGAGTTTGAAGATGAAGATGATTTGATTGACGATTTGGAAAACGAAGATGAGGAAGATGATATTGATAATTAAATCAGTTAATTTTTATTAATTTAATATAAGCACAAACAAAGGCTATCTCTACAGGGATGGCCTTTTTTATGTTAATTCATTTTTAAATAATTATAAATAAATATTTATGAATATTTTATTTATAATTTAAAAGTTATAAATTTGCAGAATATTTAAACATAACCAAAATTAATTAGAAAATAACTAAATATTTACTTTTAATGAAAAGAATTTTACAAATTATTTATTTTTTTATCAGTTTTTCAGTTTATTCTCAAAATAACTTAAATGTATTAATTAAAGACAATTCAGGAAACGAAAATTTTCACGTCACCTGCACCAATGATTTAAATGCAAACGGATGTATCAGTCTTCACGCAGAATATCCGTCAATAAAACAGACGGATACTTATACCCTGACTCAAAGCAGCTTCTCGCCAGCCGCGGCATTTAATGCAGGTACATCACTCAATGCTAATTTCGATGATTCGTTTACCTCGCTGATCAGTCTGCCGTTTAATTTCTGTTTTTTTAATCAAAATTTTGATGCTTTGGTGATTGGCTCCAACGGTATGATCACTTTTGATGCAACACAGGCAGGAAAAATCAATTTTCCGAATGTCAATTGGACAAATCCCAACACAGGACTTCCTAAAAATTCAATTTTTGGAGTGTACCATGATATGGTTTTTTCAGCTGCAGATCAGTCGGAAATATACTATTCAACAATCGGAACAGCGCCTAACAGGAAATTCATTGTGAATTTCTACGAAGGCAGAATGGCAGGATGTACAGAAAGATCATCTTCCCAGATTGTTTTGCATGAAACCACAAATATTATTGAAGTTTTTGTTGACAAAAAACTTACGCCGTGCGCAACAAGAAAATTTGAAAATGCCTTAATTGGAATCATCAACGACAGCGGAACTTTGGGCTACTCCCCTGCTTCGAGAAATACCGGAAACTGGGAAGCACAGCAGGAAGCATGGAAATTCACACCTTCAGGAAACGACATTACACCTGAGGTGATCTGGAAAAATGCCGCCGGACAAACTCTCGCAACAGGAATTCAGGCTACCCTTTGCCCGACACAAAATGAAGTTTACACCACTGAAGTCAATTTCAATACATGCGGAAGCAGTGTTCTGACGCTTACCGATACTTTCAATCTGACTTTTGATCCGACTTATCCAACGGCAGTCAATTACAGTCAGACTTTTTGTGGAAACAGTCCGGTTAATTTAAATTTAAATAATTTTAAACCTAATTTAACTTCACAAAATCCGGCCAATTTCAACTTCACTTATCACAACAGTTTGCAGGACGCTCAGAATAATGTGAACGGAATCTCAAATTCCTACCAGCTGAATTCCAATAAAACCATTTATGTAAGAATACAAAATCCTGTTACCGGGACCTGTTTCAGAGTGGCGACACTTACCTTGGAGTTTTTAACGAAACAGCTTCTTACCAATTCCGTAGTTCTTTGCGACACCAATAACGACGGCGTTGAAGACAATTATGACCTCAGCCTTTTAAACAATTCACTTCTTGCACCGGGGAATACTTCTGTTTCTTATTTTTTAACTCAGAATAATGCTCAGAATAACACAAATCCTGTTACGGCAGCCAATATTTCTGCAGGCACGCAAATCTGGCTGAGAGTGCAGGATGCCAACTGTACTTATGTTTTAGGTCCGGTGACTTTCCAGTTCAAACCGGGAGTTAATGCCCATGGAATCAATTATCCTATAACCATCTGTGATATCAATGATGACAATAATGAGCCTTTTGAATTTGCATTACAGTTGGGTCCACTCATCAGCACGCAGGCCGGAGCAACCTTTACCCCCTATGCCACTTACACTGAAGCTTATGCCGCACAGGGATCGGTTTTGCAGACCATCAAAGAAGGAGTTTATCCTGTTTTTATAAGGGTTCAGATTCCGGGAGGATGCTTCACGGTTGTTCAGGTGAATATGAATGTGACTTTCACAAAAATTAAGGCCAATCATAAAAACGAATACATCTGTTTCAACGGGACTGAAGATATTACCGTAAACCTCACGAATTTATCTTCAAATTTATTGATAGATCCCGTTACAGTGCCGGTCACAGAGTTTTATGGTTCTGCAGACGATGCATTTTACAGCAACAATCCAATTTCGCCGACGCAGACCATCACAAATAACGGCAATCTGGTTTCGCAGACTTTCTACGTGAGATTTGAGCAGAGTGATGACTGTTTTACCGTGAGACCTATCACCGTGAATCTTGTACATCCTGTGATTGTTAATTCTAATTTTACGGTTTGTGATTTTAGTAATGATAATTTAGAAAATGTAAATTTAAATCAGTTTTCAGCTTCAATCATCGGAAATCAAAATGCTACGACCACTTTTTATCTTAGTCAGGCAAATGCCATTGCGGGAACAAATCCCGTAACGACCGTTAATCTGAATGGTTCACAGCAATATTTTGTGAAAATAAATTCTTATAACTGTACTCAGGTTTATCCGTTCACTGTAGGTTTGGTGGCGACTCCGAATGTTAATCCGAATGTTAGCATTACGCTGAATGATATTTGTGACAATAACAATGATGGTGTAGAGAATTATAATCTTACACAGGCTCAGACGCAAATCTATTCAGGTTCATCTGCTGTAACTTTTACGTATTATCAGAATTATAACGCATCCAACCAGACGTTCTCAAACGAAATAACCAATGCGACAAACTATCCGGTTACAGGAAATGCAACGGTCTACGTAAAAATTAAATTTAATTCAGGAGAATGTTATTCAGCTTCAAAACTGACCATTCAGATGAACTTTCTTCCGGTGGTAGTGGTGACCAATAATGCGGTTTTAAACAGATGTGATGAAGATTTTAATTTAAGTGAAACTTTTACGCTAGCCGATGCGATTCCGCAGATGTACGATCCTGCACAGAATACGTATGCCTTATCGAATATCGATGTGAAATTTTATCATACTCAGGCAGAAGCAAATGCAGGAAGCACTACAAATCAAATCGGAAATACTTTGGTAACGAACGTTTCAAGCGTTCAGATTTGGGCAAGATTTACCGCCAAAACTACAGGATGTTTTTCCGTGGCTCCGCTTCAGTTAAACACTTATTTTCCTCCGAAAGCCATTAATTCAACCATCAAAATCTGTGATGAAAATCTCGACGGAAATTATGAAGTTAATCTGATGGCGTTCACCAATCAGTATGTAGATTTACCTAATCCGATGAACACATTCAGCTTCTTCCCTACTCAGCAGGACGCTCAGAATGGAACGAACGGTATTCAGAATCCAACGATGTTTACAGCAAATCCTTTCCCTGCACAAATCTGGGTAAGGGTGATGAATATCCCTGGATGTGATGATATTGCCAGCATTAACTTTGTCTTTGGTGATAAACTTGTCACACAACCCGGACCGTATTTATTGAATAACGTTTGTGACCAGCTGAATGACGGTATTGAGGCTGTCAACCTGACTCAGTTCCAGAGTCAGATTTATTCCAGTGCCAATGCGACTTTCACCTACTACCCTTCTTTGGCTGATCTTCAGGCGAATTCGAATGTTATTTCAAATCCGGCTGCGTATTCTTTCAATCAAAACACAGGTCCGGATACCATTTTTGTAAAAGTAGAAGCTCCCGGACTTTGTCCGGAATACACAACGATTAAAATCAGTCTGAAAAGAGTACCCATTTTTACAATCGCAACGCAATATTTCTGTCCGGACGGAACATTCAGCTATACCTTAAAGGTGGAAGGCCACAATATCGTAAGCTATGTATGGACAAATCCTGCGGGACAAATCGTTTCAAACACTGATACGGTGACGAATATGAACATGGTGGGAACCTATTCAGTTACCGTCACTTCAGACAACGGATGCTCTTACACCGCAACCTTTGAGGCAAAATATTATGATGTGCCGGTGATTCAGCAAATGACAGCCAATGGGAATACGTATACAATCACAGCGACCGGTTCGCAGCCGATTGTTTATTCAATTGACGGCATCAGCTGGCAGTCGGGTAATATTTTCTATAATCTTCCAACCGGAATTACGACGTTCTATGTGAAATATGTTGAAGGAAAATGCATCGTAAAACAGGACGGAGTAGTTTTAGATATTAAAAATGCCATCACACCCAACGGCGACGGCATCAACGATAAATGGATTATTAAAGACCTTCACGTCTTCGGAAAGAAAATGACCAACGTAAAAGTATTTGACCGTTATCAGTATAAAATTTTCGAACAGGACACAAACACGCAGATCATCTGGGACGGAACCATTGCCGGAAGAGCAATTCCTTCCTCAAGTTACTGGTACGTGATCACCCTTCCCGACGGCAGAACATTTACCGGATGGGTTTTGGTAAAGAACACAAATTAATCATATATAATGAACGGTAAGACCCCGCCTTTGAGCGGGGTTTTGTTGTTTTCCAGTTATTATTAAAACAACATCCGAATCATAATTCCCCTCCCTTGGAGGGGTGGATTCGACCAAAGGGAGAAGACGGGGTGGTTACACGCAATTTAAATCATAATATTTCCACCTTTCCAAAGAATTCTTATCATTCATTAAACACTTACCGATGAAAGAAATCCTCACAGAAATAAACGGAATTCCGATTTACAAAAAATGCACTCACTATCTTCCCTACAATCCAAATTTAAAAATACTATTGCCAAAAAAACGAAAAGCAGGAATTCTAAACGAAGTAATATTCTGGAAGAAAGTCAGAGCAAAAAATTTCCACAAAATTGATTTTGACAGACAGAGAATCATCGGAAATTATATTGTTGATTTTTATGTAAAAACACTCGGATTAATCGTAGAAATCGACGGTTCAAGCCATGATGAAAAAGAGATTTATGATGGTATAAGACAAGATTATCTGGAATCATTGGGACTGAAAGTGTTCAGAATTTCAGATTTTGATGTTAAAAACAATCTGTCCGTTGTGATGAAGGAACTGGAAGATTTTATTATCAAAAACTATAGCATGTAAAATTCCCTACTCTGGAAAGTTGGATTCGATCAAAGAGAAAAGGCTGGGTGGTTAAATTGCGCGTAAACCACCCCGTCAAAAAATCAAAGATTTTTCGCCACCCCTCCACTGGAGGGGAATTTTCAGCGCCATTTTATATTCTCTTTCTTTATTTGCATGGATTTTCTAATTTGAATATCTTTAAAACCACAAAAAATTCAAATCCAATAAAAGAAACCATAAACTTAAACATGATGTTCTTACGTTATTCTTGGATAATTTTAAGGCTCATAATAAAATATTTTAGTCTGATTTTATTAGTTGCTTTAGTTTTATTTTTAACAAAAAAATACGTTGATTATTCATCAACTGTTTATTTAATTTTTATAATTCCAATTCTATCACTGCTAATTTTAATTAATTTAATTGTCATTTATACCAGAGACTACTTAAAATATAAAAAGAAAAAAGGAAACTTTAGAACTTCAAATATTGTTATTTTGACACTTTTTGCTATTTCTGTCCTTCATTTCTCAGTTAACTATTATATGGAAAACAAAAGTGTTTACCTTTCAGCAAATCTCAATGAAAGCAATACAAAATTATTTTTATATAGTGATAAAACTTTTAAAATAGCAAAATATTGGAATCATGGGGGTGACAATATTTTAGGAAAATATGAATTGAAAAACAATATATTGACATTAAAAAAAGATGATTTAGAAAAAATATCGAACTTTGAAATCACTCATCGTTACAACATTTTCTCTAAAGACAGAATCATCACAACAGATAAAAAAGGCTTTAAGAACTTAATTTTTGATTAAATAAAAATGACTTTCCAACAACAAATACAGCAGGGTATTCCCACCGAATTACCACACCCTAAACCATACGAGCAAAACATCAATCACGCACCAAAGCGTAAAGAAATCTTAACGGAAGAAGAGAAAAAACTCGCTCTGAAAAACGCTCTACGCTATTTCGAACCCAAATTCCACGCAGAACTGTTGCCGGAATTCAGAGAAGAACTGGAAAAATACGGCAGAATTTACATGTACCGCTTCCGTCCCGATTACGAGATGAAAGCAAGAGATATTGCCGAATATCCCGGAAAATCTGAGCAGGCAAAATCCATAATGCTGATGATTCAGAACAATCTGGATTATGCCGTGGCGCAACATCCGCACGAACTGATTACGTACGGTGGAAATGGTGCGGTGTTCAGCAATTGGGCACAGTATCTTCTGACGATGAAATATCTGTCGGAAATGACGGACGAACAGACGTTGACGATGTATTCCGGTCATCCGATGGGATTGTTTCCTTCGCACAAAGATGCACCGAGAGTGGTGGTGACCAACGGGATGATGATTCCAAATTACTCCAAGCCGGATGACTGGGAAAAATTCAATGCGCTGGGTGTTTCGCAGTACGGACAAATGACGGCCGGATCTTATATGTACATCGGTCCGCAGGGAATTGTGCACGGAACGACGATTACCGTTTTAAATGCTTTCAGAAAAATCAATAAAGAACCAAAAGGCGGATTATTCGTCACTTCAGGTTTGGGCGGAATGTCCGGAGCTCAGCCAAAAGCCGGAAATATCGCTGGTTGCATTACGGTCATTGCCGAAGTGAATCCCAAGATTACAAAAATCCGTCACGAACAGAAATGGGTGAATGAAATCCACGAAAATCTGGATGAACTGGTAGCAAGAGTAAGAAAAGCGAAGGAAAATCAGGAAACAGTTTCTCTGGCTTACCTTGGAAACATCGTGGATATTTGGGAGAAATTTAATGAAGAAAATTTAAGAATCGATATTGGTTCAGACCAGACTTCGCTTCACAATCCGTGGGCGGGCGGTTATTATCCGGTTGGTCAAACCTTCGAGGAATCGAATACGATGATGGCAGAAAACCCTGAATTATTCAAAGAAAAAGTTCAGGAAACTTTAAGAAGACACGCTTCCGCCATCAACAGACATACAGCAAAAGGAACCTATTTCTTCGATTACGGAAATGCCTTTTTACTCGAAGCTTCCAGAGCCGGAGCCGATGTAATGGCAGAAAATCCTACGATTGGAAGGGAGTTCAAATACCCATCTTACGTTCAGGATATTATGGGACCGATGTGTTTTGATTATGGTTTCGGGCCGTTCCGTTGGGTTTGTACCAGCGGAAAACCGGAAGATTTGCAGAAAACGGATGATATTGCGTGTGCGGTTTTAGAGGAAATGATTAAAACATCGCCGGAAGAAATCCAGCAACAGATGAAAGACAATATCACTTGGATTAAAGGCGCTCAGGAAAACAATCTGGTCGTTGGTTCGCAGGCGAGAATTCTGTATGCCGACGCAGAAGGAAGAATGAAAATCGCTGAAGCCTTCAACAAGGCCATTGCCAACGGAGAAATCGGAGCGGTGGTTTTGGGAAGAGACCATCACGATGTTTCGGGGACGGATTCGCCGTACAGAGAGACTTCCAATATTTATGACGGCTCAAGATTTACGGCAGATATGGCAATTCACAATGTGATTGGCGACAGTTTCCGTGGCGCGACCTGGGTGAGCATCCACAACGGTGGTGGTGTTGGCTGGGGCGAAGTGATCAACGGTGGTTTCGGGATGTTGCTCGATGGTAGCGATGATTCCGACAGAAGATTAAAATCGATGCTTTTCTGGGACGTCAACAACGGAATTTCCCGACGAAGCTGGGCAAGAAATGAAGGAGCTGTTTTCGCTATCAAAAGAGCAATGGAAGCCGAACCGAATTTGAAGGTGACGTTGCCGAATATTGTGGATGAGAGTTTGTTTTAATTATGGATTCTGATCATAAGCATAAAGTAATATCATCTTTTAATCTTCCAACTTTAGGAATGGTTGTAGGCCTTTCTGACGTGGAATTTGGATTCAAGAAAGGAATGGTTTTAAAATCAATTTCTTCAAAGCGTTATTGGGAAGTTCAGTCGAGAATAATTCATTCTTCGACCGAAAAAAGATTTGATGGCGAAACTGAAATTGTAAGTCATACAAATATTAGAGAAATCGGCGCTTTAAAAGATAAAACAGAAATCATTAATTCTTTCGAATACAATATTAAACCAATCGGACATCATGAAAAACCCATCTGTGGTGATTTTTTAGTTTTCAGTGTAACAGTTGCTGTTCGTGTTATTTATAAAGTCATTGATATTTATGATGACTATTTATTATTGGATACTAATAATGGAGATACCGGAGTCATGCATAAAAAATATGTTGCCGATAAAGTTCAGATTGGAGATTATGTCAGACATTGTGAACACAAGGTTCATGACTTAGTTGATGAATTTGGCAATTTTATTATATGTTAATACTTTGCTCCATTAAAAGACATAAGAAAGCTGAGCCGAATTTTGTTTCAGACGAATTACTCGAATTTTAACGAATGACAAAACGAATTTTAAAAGTATTTCTATTATTTATCGGACTGTTTTTATTGTTATTAGCAATAAATTTCCTATGGGACCCACGGTCATACATATTCCCTTCACTTGGTTATGGTCCCGGAGTTCATGACTTTTCTAAAGGTATCACAGGTGGCTATGATCTATACAGGAATTCTGCTCACGAAATTTTTATAGCTCCGAATGATGGGTGGAATAGTGAGATTGCAATTATCCCATCCAAAGTTCTTAAGGTGAATACTTTTAAAGAATTTATCATTGCAGAAAGGCAGGGTTTAAAAATAAGAAATCCAAAAGACAGTTTGGATGGCTATGAAATTCCTAATGAAGAGGTAAAAGATTACTGGATTTTGAACACTGATAAAAACTATGTTTTAAAAAATTTAAAAATCAATGATCTACAAAAGAAACTGGAATCTTTACAAATTCCAATTGACATTGAATTGATTGATATTTATAAATACTGATACAAAACTGTTCTTAAAAACGCGTCATTGCGGGGAGTATCGACAAAGGGATTTGTTGGAAGTTGCCTGATGAATTCTAAAAATGATCTCGTTCTTCGCAATAACGGAAAATATGAAAACCTGCTGTGAGGCAGGTTTTATTGTTTTTTAACCAGATGGCGCGGATTTAAATCCGTGTCTTCGCATGTTTTTGCAAATGCTCACGGATTGCAAATCCGCGAGATCGGGGCAACTTGAGCTTGGAAGCTCCCACTAGCTTGGGGTATCTTCATTATTTTGATTATCCAAATCTCGCAAATTTTCTCGAGTTTGTTTTTCTAATGTTAATTTCAATAAGTTTTTTTCTATTGTTGCTTTCTCATCATCATTTTTTTTAGATTTTCTCCAATTTAAAAAACCATAAATCACAAGAAATAATCCTAAAGGTGCAAAAATCCATATAATTATATTATAATAAATGATGTAATTATTTCTCGTTTCAATCTCTTCTAATTTTGCATCAGCCTTTATTTTATTTATTTCGTTTTCTATTTGTTTTGCTTTGATTTCTTGTAAATATTCGCTTTTTTGATTTTCGCTTATCTGATTTTTATTTACTTTTTTGCTTAAAGCTATAGCTTTACTTTCATTTTTAGTAACAGAATATTCAATCGTTTTTAATTCTCTCAATAATTCAATCTTAAGAATTTCTAAGCTTTGCTTTTCTTTTAATGGATAATATATTGTTAGTACAAGCATCAAAATGCCAATACTGACTAAATATTTATATAAATTTTCAGAACCTGAAAAAAAACTACTTTCCATCTTTTTTAGTTTTATTTGCAAAAGGTTGAGTTAGGTCATTTGTGTCTATATCTAGAGTGTCAATAATTGTTTTTGTATTATTTAATTTACCTTGGATTTTAGATGCTATACTTTTTATTTGAGGATCTTTTTCCGTTTTTGGGTCAATTCCGCACGAAACCAAATTCAATAAATACGCAAGAATTGCTAAAGATTTTCCAGCCTTAATTAATTCTAATTTCCCTGGTGATTGTAAGTTAATTTTGACAAAAAAGTCATCTAAATTCTCATCAAATTTAAACTCTTTATTAATCTCATTAATAATATCCTCGATGTTATCCATCAACTTATTTAAATCTCTGAAATTAATATCATCTTGTTTTTCTACATTAAGTACATAGTGAGTTTTATCTCCTTTTTTGAACAGATTTCCTATAACCTTATCAATATATGGTGCAAATCTATCAACTCTACTGATTGCATGTTGGTTAGATTTTAATTGATAAAATATTGAATCTAATTCAAAAATACTTTTTAACTCTAACCATTTAACTTTTCTTCTTTTGAAATAATTACCCATTTCAATAGCATTTGAATCTTCATAGGGCTCAGCTTCGACAATTTCTCCGAATGCTAGTCTTTCTGAATTTCTGCTAGGAACAATGATAATATCGCCTTTACGTAATTTTAAAAAAGTAGAAATTTTATTAAATATTGCTGTTATTTTTCCTTTCTCTACAGAATCGAAAGGATCCAAGTCTTCTTTTTTCCCAATTATTTCTTTAATTTCTGAATCACTTTTCTTAAAAATATCATTTAAACTCAAATAATCCCAGCCAATTGCAATGTAATTCCCTTCATAAAAAATGTCAAAATGCTTACCCGCATCTGTTCTTGTAAACCAATAATTTCTATTTTCATTAAAAGTTTCAACTTGATTTAAAATTTCTTTGACATTCATTATTATATATTTTAGGATATTAAGTATTTCTAATTGGTTTATTATTAAAATACAGATTGTAGTTTTCAAATATAAACAAACTGATAAATATATATTTACGTGTTCCCTTAAAACGAGAAAAAAAGTAAAAATTTATTTCCAAACCACCCATAATTAAACCTACCCATATCTGAAAAACCTCACAAACATCCACAAAATAAAATTCCTGCATCTGCATTTTGTTTTGATTAATTAATAAATTTTTAACAAACACATTAAACGATGAAAATTTCATTAGTGAGACTGAGCACTAAAGATCTTGCGACTTTAGCTCAAAGAATTATTTCAAACATTCAATCAGGAAAATATCCTGTGATTTCCAACCATCCTCTTACCGCAACTCTGCAGAATTCCTACACCGAATACGACGCAGTCTACACCAAGCAAATTTACAGCGGAAAAGGAAAAGACGTTGCCACGGCAGACTTTGAAAGGGATGTTGCCTACAACAGTCTCAAAGCTTTTCTGAACGGCTACCGAAAGCTACAGTCGGCACCCAATTATCAGTCGGCGGAGGATTTGTACAGTGTTTTCAAAACTTTCGGGCTGGATCTCGACCGTTTAAGCTATTCCTCACAAACCGCAAAGATGGAAAAGCCGATTGAAGCTTTGGAATGTCCGGAAAACCAACAGAAAATTGCGCTTCTTTCTCTGAACACGGCTTTCGCAGATATGAAAACAAAACACGAAGCTTTTGAAACCATCTTTGGCGAACAGGCAGAAGCCAATGCCGACCTCAGACAGATGACCAGCGCAAGCGCCATCCGCCGCGATCTGGAGAAATACCTCAAAACCTATCTGAATCTGCTGACCGCCATGAAAGACGTCACCGACTGGAAACTCCTCTACAGCGATACCAACGAGCTGGTAAAAGCAGCAAAAAATTCGGAAGTAAAAAGGAAGGAAGAAAAACAGGAATAAATAGAATGACTCAGCGGAAAGCTGAGTTTTGTGTTTGAATAAGCACAGCGAATAACCGCAACGTTTGTCATCCTGAAAGGATCTAAGCCCGAATCTTTCCGTGCAACATCTCTAATACTACGTTGAGATCCCTACGGGATGACAGACGAGGCGCATAGTTTTTTTTTCGTAAGAAGAATGCATAATCACAGCGTTTGTCATCCTGAAAGGATCTAAGTGAGAATCTCTGCAAGCAACATGTCTAATACTACGTTGAGATCCCTACGGGATGACAAACGAGCCGCATAGTTTTTTTGAGTAAGCAGATTGCATAGCCACAGCGTTTGTCATACTGAAAGTATTTAAATGCGAATCTTTGCAAGCAACATCTCTAATATTACGTTGAGATCCCTACGGGATGACAAACGAGGCGCAGAGTTTTTTTGCGTAAGAAGAATGCATAGCCACAGCGTTTGTCATCCTGAAAGGATCTAAGTGCGGATCTTTGCAAGCAACATCTCTAATACTACGTTGAGATCCCTACGGGATGACAAACGAGGCGCAAAGTTTTTTTTTAGTAAGCAGAACGCGTAGCCACAGCGTTTGTCATACTGAAAGGATTTGAATCCGAATAATAATCAAACGTGATATGGCATAAATTATATATATTGACTAAATTAAAAAAAACACATAATGATTGAATTTACTGAAGGAATATATACATTTTACGTTTATATCCTCACGAACAAAACCAGAACTGTTCTCTACACGGGTGTTACAAACAGTCTTCATAGAAGATTACACCAACATAAGACGAAAACAAATCCTAACTCATTTACCGCAAAATATAATGTGGAATTCTTGGTTTACTATGAAAAATTTGGGTGGATCCAACAAGCTATTGTGAGAGAAAAGGAAATAAAGAATTTTTCTCGATTTAAAAAATTAGAGCTGATAAGAACTCAAAATCCTAATATGGATTTTTTGAATGATTTGTTTCAACAGAAATTTTAATTATCAATTAAATATAACTAATTGGTATAAGCATAGAAAATAACCACAACGTTTGTCATCCTGAAAGGATCTAAACCAGAATTTTTCCATCTGACGTCTCAAATACTATGCTGAGATCCCTACGGGATGACAGACTGTGCGTTGCTATGTATGAATAAGCATAGAGAATAACCACAACGTTTGTCATCCTGAAAGGATCTAAACCTGAATTAGTCAATGTAACTCCTCTAAGACTACGGTGAGATCCCTGCGGGATGACAAACTGTGCGTTGATATGTTTGAATAAGCACAGCGAATATCCGCAACGTTTGTCATCCTGAAAGGATCTAGACGCGAATCACTCTATGCAACTTTTCTAATACGGTGAGATCCCTGCGGGATGACAAACTGTATGTTGTTATTTTTGAATAAACAGAGAGGATAACTACAACGTTTGTCATCCTGAAAGAATCTTAACATGAATTTTCTGAAAAATTCTTTAAGATCATCCTGAAAACACTATCAGTAGACAAGCTTTGTAGAAATAAATTAATATTTTTGAACTTCGTAAACAGTACACGAATTCAAATATTAATCAATCAATGAAAAAACTGGGAATCATCGGCTGCGGCTGGCTGGGAAACCATATCGCAGAACGGTTATCAAATCGATATCAAATTTTTGCAACAACGACGACGGAAGCGAAAGTCGAAGAATTTAAATCAAAAGGATACCAGGCGACACTGGTCAGCTTTCCGAATGAACTGGATACTGAAATGAAAGAATGGGAAGTTGCAAAAGAGCTTGATGCCATCATTATCAGCGTTCCGTTTTCTGGAATCAGAGGTGCGCAGATTCCGATGAATGACAAAAGGCAAAACCTGTTGAAATTTCTTGGAGATTTTAAAGGACAGCTTTTTTTGATGAGCTCCACGGGGGTGTATTCTCAGGAAGATAAAGAATTTACAGAAGACGATCAGCATGCAAAAGATGTGGAAAGCGAAAGTTTTATTTTAGAAAAATTCCCACAAACCAATATTCTGAGACTGGCCGGATTGATGGGCGGTGAAAGGCTTCTGAAAAATTATAATATTTCAGGTTTGGATCAGGTGGTGAATCATATTCATTATGCAGACATCGCTTCAGTGATTGAAAAAATGCTGGACAATCAATCTGAATCTAAGGTTTACAATGTTGTTGCCCCAATTCATCCGAATAAAGAAGAGGTGATTAATTCTCAGAAAGGTCTGTCTTATGATGGAGAAAGAACAACTGCGGGAAGAACTGTTTCTCCTTCAAAATTAATTGAGGAACTAAATTTTGAATTTCAACATCCTGATCCGAGGTATTTTCACTTGTAAATCATTGAAATTAGATAGATCACACATAAAAACCTGTCGACTGACAGGTTTTATTTTAATCAAACCTAAAGAATTTTATTATATTTGTCTCATAAAGTGATACCAAATAAATAAAATTATGATAGCGGAAATAGAAAGATATATAGAGATTCAAAATAATATTGATGAAATTCTGAAAAATTCGCCATTTAAAATGTCTTATATCATTGAGAAATCGGGAATTAAAAAGCCTACATTTTTCAAGAAATTAAAGGAAAAAAGATTCACCCCGGAAGAACTTCTGGTCATTTCAAAAACCATTGAACCTAAAGAATGGAGAAATGAAACAAAAGAAGAAATTCTGGAATCATTTATAAGAGCTGAAGAAGATTTTAAAAATGGAAGAACTTACACTTATGATCAGGTAAAAGAGCGTTCCAGAAAAAGATTAGAAGATTACAGAAATGGAAATTCAATTTAGTAAGGAGGCTTTTGATGATCTGGATAAAATTCAATACTACCTTTAAAAAAAATGGAATGATAAAGTGTTGGAAGATTTTAATTTTGAACTTGACCGATGTTTACAAATCATCACTGATGGAATTGCTGTATTTCAGAATTATGAAGATACTAAATATCAGAAAATACTGAGTACAAAACACAACACGCTCATCTATTACATTGAAAATAATATTGTAAAAGTGATTCGGATCCTCCAAAACTTCCAAAACCCCGAAGAAAATTACGATTCTGTGAAGGACTTATAAAACGCAAAACTTGGTTTCAAAACTAAAATATTCCGCTTTCGCTGCTTTTCTGATGCTGCTGTTTTCTTACAGTCTTCAGGATATTGGGCTGGTCTACCCTTCTTATTTTCCGAAACCTGTCTATGATTTTAATAAAAATCCACTGAAATCTTCAACTGTCCAGCTGGGAAGAAAACTGTTTTATGATCCTATTTTATCGAGGAATAATACGATTTCCTGTTCGTCCTGTCATAATTCCGGTCAGGCTTTTTCTCATGCAGGAAATCATTTAAGCAAAGGAATTGAGGATGGGATCGGTGACAGAAACTCACCTGCGATTTTTAATCTGGCGTGGCAGAAAAATTTTATGTGGGATGGCGTGATTCCGAATATTGATGCGCAGGCGCTGGCTCCAATTAACCATCCCATGGAAATGGGCGAAGATATCAATGTTGCTGTCAGAAGACTGAATAAATCTAAAGAATACAGAACGCTTTTCTACAGAAGTTTTGGCGACAGTTTAGCAACTTCCGAGCGTCTTATGATGGCACTTTCGCAGTTTCAGCTGACGATTGTTTCGGCCAATTCAAAGTATGATAAAGTAAAACAGAAAAAAGCTCAATTCACTGATTCTGAAGAGAAGGGTTATCTTGTGTATCAACAAAATTGCAGTTCGTGCCACAGCGAACCGCTTTTCTCTACCTATGATTTTGCCAATAACGGACTTCCCGTCGATTCCAAATTAGACGACCACGGAAAATGGAACAAATCCTTCGAGCCCGCAGATCAGTGGATGTTTAAAATACCAAGTCTCCGCAATCTTGGCTTCACTTATCCTTACATGCACGACGGCAGATTTAAAACTTTAAACGAAGTTTTGGATCATTATGAAAAAGGTATTGTGAAAAGTCCTACGCTGGCGAAACAGCTTGAAAAACCAATCATTTTTAATCATAAAGAAAGAGAAGATCTTCTGTCTTTTTTAGCCACGCTGAATGATTCTGTACTGGTTTCTGATGTCAGATTTCAGAAAAAATAATTTTGCATCGAAAAAAATGAGTATTTTATTCCAAATCTACACCGCTTCTCATCAAAAGAAAAATTTCATTTTATTATCTGAAAACAATCAGGAAATCGGTAAAATTATAGATGAAAGCAAATTTTACAGAATACAACATTCAATTGAATACCAATCTCAGATTTACGCTATTAAAAACGTAGGTTTCCTAAAAAATGATCTGGAATTAAGTTTTGCGTCAAGAATTATCTATTTCACAGATCTTGGTAAAGAAAGAATCATTAAATCTGGTGTGGATGTAAGAATATTTTATTTCAAATTAGGAAAAACGAATCAACTATTTGAAAAAGGTAAATTACTCATCGAAATTCACACCGATCAAGATCGTCATTCAGCAGCAGAATATTTAATTGAGGCAGATCAAAATGTGGATGAACTGCTAATTCTGCTATTTTTACACTATTCAACAAAAGAATTCAACAGTATCGGAGGATCAGATTAAATTATCTGATCGGCTTTTTCTAAACTAAATTTTACTTATTCACCAAAATATTCTCAACCGATTCCAGAATTTCTCTTTCAATATCCTCTTCGGAAAGATTCTCGAGCGTGTAGTACTGTTCTTTCAGAGCTGCGGTTCCTGTACCGTTCTGGAAAATGGTGTCCTGATGAATGACAATTCTTTTTAAATTTTTATCAGCCACAAACATGATGTGCGGAAACTTGTCATTTGCATAAAAATTGGAATCCACATTCCTTGAAATCTGCAGCTTGATATTCGTTTGAGAGTTAATTCCCAACCCGTTTTTAATCTCTTCATTAAAAGAAATCTTGCATCCAAAACCATTCTCACGAAGCATTCTTCTGAACTCCTGCATTTTCGGATCTATGAAGTTTTTACATAAAGTCCTGAAGCCTTCTATGAACAAATCGTCTTCACTTTTTTTCTTTTCAAGACTTTCTTTCAGCTTTTGATCTTCTGATTTTAAATTGGAGAATAAGGAATTAAGTTTATTGATATTTTCTTCTTTCATTTTATTTGAGGTTGAGGTTTAAAAATATAAATTATCTTAGTATTTACGCTCTCTTCTTAGCTCAGCGACTACAACCGTACTTGCCAGATTATCGTGAAGACATTGATTTTTTCGGTTGAAAAAGAACATCAAAAATCCAATAAAAAGTGTAAGGTTATTCAGGATATTGGCAAAATAACGTCCTGTCGACTGTCCAAAATTTACCTTCATACCGTCTGTGCTCAGAAGTTTGATGTTTACGACTTTCTGCCCCAATGTCTGCTGATCATTACTCGAGTGCAGGAGCGCATAGTAGAGCCATCCCGCAAATAAAGGGAGAAGGCACGAAGGAATTATGATAATTAAAACATCTAATATTCTTGCCCCAAGCCTTTCGCCAAAACTAGCATATCGGTAATGGATAATTTCGTTTTCGTAGTGTATTTTCAAGGTGTCATCATTCAGATATTCGATCCTCCCGTTTTGATAATTAGTGCTATAATTTTGAGGCTGATATGAAGGAGGCTGATGTATTTCCTTTGTAAGATTGATGGGTGGCGGCGTCATTGCAAACAGACTTTTAAGTTCATACAGTTTATCTGCTTCCGTCCAGTTGTTGAGGCCACTGTGCCAGATCAGGGTATATCTTCTGACATCCTGTAATCTGAGTTCTTCGAGCGTGTAGGGACCTTTTTTGTCTGTTCCGTCATGAATAAAGTATTTCTGTTCCATCGTTTGTTTGCAGTTTTATTATGAGTCGGTAAATATAATAATAAGAAATAAATTATTGGGAATGTCGGTGTGAGCTCACAGAAACATTGTAAAAAATCCGACTTCACATTTTTAATTTAGTAAAATCGGACTTTCTCTCATGTGCTGACTGTCTATTAAAATAGATTATTCATAATTCTTCATTGTCGCCAAAAGCTCATTTTTAAAATTATAAATATCTTCCAATGAAGCGATTAATTTTTTTTCGCCATTATCTTTGCCGTTGTGAAAAAGTTCAATGTATTTATTGGATGAATTAAAATGAAGACGACAGATTGGCTTGCGGTTATTATCATCCAGTAAAATTCCAAAATACGATAATGTATCTCTGAACGCGATTCTTGATGCAGGCAAAATCTCCCTCAGAATAGCTTTTACAATTTGTGATCCCTCTACTTCCTCCTCAGTGGTGATGATTTTTGAAGCGTCTTTAGGGTCGTCAATCGGAGTAATTTCTTCTTTAGCTTTTGAAGGTATGGTCTCATTTATATTCAAAGCATTTTTCAATCTGAAGTTGATCGATTCATTTATTGAGTTGGAAAAGGCCTTTCTTGTGTATTCTTTAAAAGAAACTAATCTGGAAGCCGTAACAGGTTTATCAAAAAATCTATTGACCAGCATTCTTACCATTTCATCGGAGGGTTCTTTCAGTTCTTTTTCAAACTCATTCCGGATGGCTTTGATGTATTTTAAAGATTCTGCAGAGTCTAAAATTCCTTCTAAATTATAACCATTCTTTGAGAATTTTTCCAGTATTTTTAAACTTGAATCTTTTAAATTAGCTAAATCTAAAGTGAAAAACGGTTTCTCGTCCATGATATTAGGCTTTTCCAGATCTGCATAAAAATTATATTGATGACCATTCGTTAATACACCAAATCTTGATTTTGATACGTGATAATAACGATGCAGTTGAGAATTATGTGCGTCTACCTTCTCTTTCCAGTGTTTGCATTCTATAATTAAAATGGGTTCATCATCTTTCTTTATGACATAGTCTATTTTTTCGCCTTTTTTGGTTCCGATATCACAGATAAATTCCGGAATTACTTCTGTCGGATTAAAAATATCATATCCGATAATCTGAATAAACGGCATCACAAAAGCATTTTTTGTTGCTTCCTCTGTATTGATCTGATCTTTTAAAGCATCAACTCTCTGATGAAGTTGTTCCAGTTTTAATTTTAAATCTGTTTCCATAATTGAAATTTTAGGGTTATTGTTTATGATTTTAAAACAAATATTGTCTGTTGACCAATGTTTTTTTTCAAATCTAAATAACCTTTCTCAATAAAAATTACGGCATCACGTAGTTTTAAATAAAATAAATATTAATTATAATTTTTTAGTTTTTTGCAGCAAAAGCAATTTTGATTTTCTCTAATTCGTCCTTTTTTAATTTGGTTGTTTTTGCCAGTTTTTTAATGAAACTTTCCACTTCTTCGGGCGCAGAGGGACAACCGATATTCTCCTTTTTTTCGTCAAATGAATTTTCTTCCATTTCCCCGTTTGCATTTATAATTACCCAAAACGGAATTCCCTGATCTTCACTGCCACCATATTTTTTCAAAACCTGATCGCCTCCTGCATTCTCAAGATTTTTCCTGTTTGGAGATTCCATTACAGTCAAATGCGTTGTGATAAAATTCTTTGTAAAATAAGGCTCTATCTCAGGTTTCTGAAGATTTTTATCCATCTTTTTGCACCATCCACACCACGAGGCATGAAAAATGAGAAGCACTTTTTTCTTTTCTTTTTTTGCTTGTGTCAAAGCTTTAGACATTACAACGTCTGCACTTTCCTGAGCACATACAAACGAAATACTGAAAAGACCAATTAAGAATGTAAGAAGAATTTTTTTCATATAACTTAGAATTAATTTTAAACAAATATAAGAAAAGTACTTTCTCACAAGGATAAATAACTGCAATCATTCACCTTATTATAGTAAATGCTTTTTTGAATGAAGAGTCTCAGATAAAAAAAGACATACCTATAGAATATGCTGATCTCAAAAATCAAAAACTCAGCATCGCCGCTGAGTTTTTGATTATTTGAGTAAAAGCTTAGTTAATTTTTCTGATTCTAATGAGTTTGGTAATATCATTAGATGCTTTAGACATGACTCCGGAACCTGTTCCGTAATTCGGAGTAGCGGTGCCGCCGGGCTTTGTCATTACTATCCGAATCAGATCATTTTGATTAAAACTGAGAATTGTCCGAGGAATAATGATGGTCTGCACTTCATTGGAGGCAGCATTGTCAAAAGGCATGGCTGTTCCCGCAATGGCAGTCCACACTGTACCATTATCTGTCGATTTCATTACCGTAAATGCAACCGCCGTGTAATTAGAATTGTTGGCAGTTACATTTCTTCTCGGGTTAAACGTGAAATTTGCGAGAATACGGTATTGTCCTGTGGTCAACACCTTGAAATCCTGAGCTGTAGAAAGTTCTACATCATCGGTATTATCCAGATAAATATCTGCAGCCGTCCACGTCACAGGGATATCTGATGTATCCGAACTGTTGACAGCCGTAAGCTGTGTTGTTGTGAAAGGTTGCTGGGTAAAAGATTCCAATACGTACTGACTTGAAAATGCTAAATTGGCAAGTTCTGTAGCAGAGGCAAACTTCTGCCAGATATTATTCTGTCTGAAATAAAGTGAATTCGCGAGCACTGCATTTGGAGTTGTGCCGGCTGCTGCAAGATTAAAAGCAATCAGTCCATTGGTGGGAGCAGAGATTGTCGCTGCATCATTTCTACCTGAAAGATTGAGTCTTGGCAATAAAATTCCTTTATTGGAGGAAAATACATCAAGTGCCGCTGAAGAATTTGGCGAAGTAGTTCCGATGCCTACCTGAGCCGATAGACTGCTCACACCCAAAAATGCTGAAATTAATATGATAATGTTTTTTTTCATTTTTTTTAGGATTAATTGATTTTCTGCAATCTCAACAGTCGTGAGTACTGAAGACCTGTACCCGACTCTATGTTTAAGCTATTGCCCGTCGTTCCGTGATTGGCCGACGAACCTTTAGCCACAACCGCTCTCACAAGATCATTCTGACTGAGAAGAATGGTAAATGGTGCTACAATCACAGACCTGTTTCTGTCTCCTGTTCCTACACCCCACATTGTACTCGATTTTGCAATCTGTACCCACGTGACACCGTTGTCCTTGGATCTCTGAACTATAAAATCCAGTGCGGCAACGCAGGTTCCTTCAGTTGCAGCTGTAGTACAGGTAGTCGGAACCCAGGGATTGTACCCTACATATCCGGCAATCTCAAAATAACCCGAAGAAAGAATCCTGAAATTATTATTGGCCAGCGAAACTCTGTTTCCCACATTTACATTCATCGCTCCGGTTGCAGTACTGCTGAAATTTACAACCTGAGGAGTTCCAGCATTAAAAGCCGTCTTGTCTAAAAGTTGATTTCCTGTATTTCCCGTAATAAACATTTGCGGAAAAATTCTGGAACGTATCGTTTCAGATGTAGCGAGATCCATCCATCGCACGCCATTCCAGAAATAATAGGTGTTTGCAGTAATCATAGGATCGGTAGCGGAAGCTGTTGTATTGAAAACCAAAAGTCCCGTTGCAGGATTGGCCACCGTCACAATATCTGTAGTATTTGATAAAGCAACTCGTGGCATCAACATTCCTTTTTTATCATTGGCTGCACGTGAACTGACATCAATATCCAGAAGCGCTGAAGCTGCAGGAGTATCGGTTCCAATTCCTACATTCTGGGAAAACCCTAAAGTACTTAATAGGATAAAAGCAGAAGATATTACTTTTTTAAAATTTATTTTACTGCAGATCATAATCTAATAAAACTATCGTTAAACTTTTGGAAACCGGAACTCTCGCTGCTGTCGTAATTGCGGGAAGCGGACTCCCGACAGTTGTTTCTCCGTGTAGTGATGAGGTATCTGTCCCATCAAAAGGGTTTTGTACCACCAGCCTCAATTGCTGCCCGGCCGTGAGATAAACAGGTGTAGAACTTAGAATTGCTGTTTTAAGACTGTTAGCTGCTCTTACGCCCCATGCCGTACGGTTTCCTATAATATCGGTCCATGTTGTACCGCTATCGGTTGACCTTTGAAGTTTTAAATTTAAAAAACAGCCTCTTTGAGGCGAGCCTATGGATGTTCTGTTGGGATTGTAATTTACAAAACCAGTCACCTCATACAAACCGGTAATGCTTATTACAAAATTATTATCTCCCGACTTTGATGCAATAGCTCCGGTATTGGTTACAATATCACCATCAGCAAAACTCACGGGAATGCCGCCGTTGGCAGAACTCGTAGCATTGATGCCTGCATAAGTGAAAGTCTGGGTTGAGGTACTGTTGAGGCTGAGAATTCGGTCGGCCAGATAACCAGTCAGCGAAGAAGTCACTGCAAGATCAGTCCAGATGGTACCGTTCCAGTAATAGTATCTGTTGGCAATGACGTTATTGGGGAAAGTTCCTCCATTCGCAGTGTTGTAAACAAATAAACCGACTGCTGGAGACGGAATTGTTGTAGTGTCTCTGTTTCCGGCCAAAGCAACTCTGGGCGGAAGAAAACCTTTTTTATTGCCGACAGCAAGATCGTTAGTACTAATTTCCAGAATGGCGGATGGTGCTACCTGACTGGTCTGTATTCCCACCTGCGAAAACATGGAAGCAGAAAAAACAGCAGATGAAAGAAGAATAGAAAATTTTTTCATAAAAATAAGTTCAAAAAAGCAAACAATATTTTAATAATCAAAAAGCAGGTATCAGTTTTTAATTAAAATTTAATTATCGTTAAAAAATTCGCGATGTGATTTTGCTTTAAAAAAGAAAAATTCTGATCAAGAATTATTCCAAAAGAAACAAAGTAGAATACCTTATTGATGTAGATTTAAAGATATATCAGAAGATATTTTATGATCCTTGAAATGATTTGAAAACAATTAACAAAAGGCGTTTAATAAGTTTCATGAATTATTAAAAATATTCAAATATGATTGATTTAAAGATAATTTAAGAGGTTCAGACTAAATCAAACACTTTAATGGCAGTTATTTAATTTAAGATTTTGAACAGCAGTCTGAATTGTGTATCTAAATCATCAATTATCTACAGTGATTATCGTTTTTAAGCCAAGAAAATTTAAAATCAGAAAAGCTTTAAGAATAAAAATACTTAAATTTGTCTGTCTTAAAAATCAAACAATAAACTAACATTATAATGTCAGAAAAATCAAAAATCTATTACACGCTTACAGACGAAGCTCCAATGTTGGCAACGCACTCGTTTTTACCGATTGTGAAAGCTTTTACAGAACCGGCAAACATTGAAATCGCTGTTCCGGATATTTCTTTGGCAGGAAGAATTTTAGCCAACTTCCCTGAGTTTTTGAAAGATGATCAAAAGATCGTTGATGCATTGGCTCAATTGGGAGAACTGGCTACTCAGCCTGATGCAAACATTATCAAATTACCAAACATCTCTGCTTCTGCTCCCCAACTGGATGCTGCAATCGCTGAGTTACAGGCTAAAGGTTTCGCAGTTCCAAACTATCCGGCAGAACCTAAAAATGATGAGGAAAAAGCAATCAAAGCTAAGTATGCAAAAGTTTTGGGAAGTGCTGTAAACCCTGTATTGAGAGAAGGAAATTCTGACAGACGTGCTCCGAAAGCCGTTAAAAACTACGCAAAAGCAAACCCTCACAGAATGGGTGACTGGGCATCAGACAGCAAAACTGACGTGGCTCACATGAACAGCGGAGATTTCTACGGAACTGAAACTTCGACTACGCTTGAGAATGCTACAAAATTTAAAATCGTTTTCAAAGGTAATGACGGTGCAGAATCTTTACTGAAGGATTTCGCTGGTCTTCAGGCTGGAGAAGTAATCGATTCTTCAGTAATGAATTTAAATTCTTTAAAATCTTTCGTACAGGAAGCAATTGAAGAAGCTAAAAACAGAAACGTACTTCTTTCTGCTCACCTGAAAGCGACGATGATGAAAATCTCTGATCCAATCGTATTCGGAGCGATCGTTGAGACTTTCTTCAAAGATGTATTCGCTAAATATGCTGAGACTTTTGATTCTTTAGATGTTAATCCAAACAACGGTTTAGCTGATCTTTTCGATAAAATCAAAGGAAACGCTCAGGAAGCTGAAATAAAAGCGGATATCGAAACTGCTTTGGCAAACGGACCAAGAGTGGCAATGGTTAATTCTGACAAAGGAATTACCAACTTCCACGTTCCTTCAGACATTATCGTTGATGCTTCTATGGCTGCCTTGGTAAGAGGTGGAGGAAAAATGTGGAACAAAGAAGGTAAAGAAGAAGATACAGTTTGTATCATTCCGGACCGTTCTTACGCAGGTTTCTATCAGTCTGTAATTGATGATATGAAAGCGCACGGAAAATTAGATCCTACTACAATGGGTTCTGTTCCAAACGTTGGTTTAATGGCTCAAAAAGCTGAAGAATATGGTTCTCACGACAAAACTTTCCAGGCTACAGCTGAAGGAACGGTTGAAGTTCAGGACGAAAACGGAAACGTTCTTCTTTCTCAGAAAGTTGAAACCGGAGATATCTTCAGAATGTGTCAGACTAAAGATGCTCCGATTCAGGACTGGGTAAAACTCGCGGTAAACAGAGCAAAACTTTCTGACACTCCTGCGATTTTCTGGTTGGATAAAGGAAGAGCTCACGACAGAGAAATGATCAAAAAAGTTGAAAAATATTTGGCTGATCACGATACGAACGGATTAGACATCAAAATTCTTGATGTAAAAGACGCAATGACCGAAACTTTAAAAAGAGCAAGAGAAGGAAAAGATACCATTTCTGTTTCAGGAAACGTATTGAGAGATTATCTTACTGACCTTTTCCCAATCTTAGAACTTGGAACTTCTGCAAAAATGCTTTCTATCGTTCCGTTGATGAACGGTGGTGGTTTGTTTGAAACTGGTGCGGGAGGTTCTGCACCGAAACACGTTGAGCAGTTCATCGAAGAAGGTTATTTAAGATGGGATTCTTTAGGTGAATTCCTGGCTTTACAGGCTTCTTTAGAGCATTTGGCACAGACTCAGGGCAATACAAAAGCTCAGGTATTGGCAGATGCACTCGATGAGGCAAATGCTAAATTCTTAGCAACCGACAAATCTCCTGCGAGAAAGGTTGGACAGATCGACAACAGAGGTTCTCACTTCTATCTGGCAATGTATTGGGCAGAAGCTTTGGCAAATCAAACTGCCGATGCTGAACTTGCTCAGCAGTTCGCTCCTGTTGCAGAAGCATTACAGGAAAGCGAAGATGTAATTAACTCTGAATTGATCGGTGCTCAAGGTAAGCCGCAAAATATTGAAGGTTACTTCAAAACTGACACTTACAAAACGTATGAGGCTATGAGACCAAGTACTGTTTTAAATGAAATCATTGACGGGATTTAATACGAATTTTTTCGGATTTCCGGAAGTATTATAAAACAGAAGAACACGCAGATTTATTTTGCGTGTTCTTTTTTATTTTAAAGATAAATTATTTTAATTCTTTACAGTTGTCTTTCCTCCTCGTATCAATTAAATACTGAATTTTCCATTCGTTACTTACTTTAATCAGTTGAAAACTGTTGGCGCCACAGTGAGAAAATTTCCCTTTAAAATAAAAAGAATACGGTGTAAAAACGCTTGCCAGATTACCGTCCGTATGAATACCTTCAACCGAAATTCTTTCATCCAGATCATCTTTTTTCATTTTGGAAATGGATGAAACAAAATCAGTGATATTTTCAGTTTTCACACCATCTTTTGCAATGGTTTGAAGAATGGCGGAATCAGAAAAAACCGTTTTCAACAATTCTGAATCTGCATTTTTCATGGCCAGAAATAAATTTCTAATCGGTTTTTCGATCTCTGAATTTGAAGTTTGCTGTGCGAATGATAGGCTTCCGAGAAATAATGTGAGTGCAAATATAATTTTCATTGTGATCTAATTTCTTAAGGTTTAAAATTAGATATTATTTTGATATAAAATAACCTAACTTATTATCCATACGGATAAGTAAGAATTATAGTTTGATAAAAATTAATTTAAAATTAAATTGCGCGATAAAACTATTCAGATTTACAGAACAAAAAATGACTGCACTTTCGCACAGTCATTCTTTATTTAAAATTTTTTATAAGCCTGATTACCGCTTATTTCCTTTAGCCTTATAGACTTTATGAACCTTTGCTTTTTTGTTCATATGTTTATAGCGCTTATCATTGTTTTTGTTACTGTTGTAGACAGCTACAGGATTTTTTCCTTTATAATATTTGGTTTTAAACTTTGTATATTTATCTCTTCCCATGATTCTCTCCAGCTCAGAATATCTGTCTGTAGACCATCTGTCGGGCTGATTTGAATACACTCTGTTCCAGCCATCGTAATCATTGTATCTGTTATTCAGAGCGTTAATTTCATTCGCTTGTGTTGCTGATAATAACAGATCTGAAACCACAGTCTGCCAGTTGACATCTGTTACACTTCTTCTGTAATCATTGTAATAATCTGACTGCGCATATCCCAAACTGAAAGTTCCAAGGAGTAATGCTGTGATGAATAATTTTTTCATTTTGTATAAACTTGTAATTACATAGTTTCAACATCAATGCCAAAAAAATTTAGTCAAATCACAATAAATAGTTAAATATCAACTTCATAGGGCATGTAAAGCTGTTAAACCATAATTTAAATTGAATCATATAGTTTGATACACCTTAAATGTTTTGATGAGAAAATTTATTAACCAGCCGTATAAGTTATCAACTTAGTCGAAAACTTATTTGTACTACAAAAAATGAAAGCGGACTAAAGTCCGCTCCAATATTATTCAGGATATTTCAATTCTTTAGTAAGAAATTTGTTTTAAGCCTACCACTTCATCACATCCTTCACCACCCCATTTTTCTGGGTGTGTTGCAGCAATTCTGTTTCAATAAAAGATTTGATCTGTTCTTCTGAACCATCGTTCGGGAAAAGCAAATGAACATTGGCACCAGCATCCAGCGTAAAAAACAAAGGCAAATTGGTTTCTCTTCTGAAATCCCAGATCTTATTGATGACTTCCAAGGTTCCGGTTTTCATTAGAATAAATGCAGGATCGCTCATCATCATCATTGCGTGAAGGGTTAAGGCTTCGTGCTCAACCAATTTGATAAACTCCTCCATGTTTCCGCTTTTCAGAACTTCCTTCATCGGAACAAAGTTTTCTCTCGCCTCCTGAAATCTTCTTTCTGCGTAAGGATTTGTGTTCATTAAGCCATGACCAACAGTAGAAGAAACGCTTTTTACACCTTCATGAATCAATAAAACCCAATCGTTAAAGTCTTTAAAAACAGGATGAATTTCGTCATCAGAATATTTCACTGCGAACAGATCCGAGCTTCCTTCCACCTCATCAGATTCGCCCCAGACCACCAAACCGTTATACAGACTTCTGCATGCACTTCCGCTCCCCAATCTTGCCAAAAATGAGGCTTTTTTTAGGATGAATGATGACTGATCATTGATCACTGATGATTCTGTATTTGTACTTGAAAACTGTTCATCTAAACTCATCAGACATTTTGCAATCGCTCCAAAACCTGAAGCTGAACTTGCAATTCCCGAACTGTGAGGAAATGTATTTTCGGTTCTGATAGTGTATTTTCCTTTTAAAATCCAAGGCAAATACTGCTCGATATTTTTGAAATATTTTTCAATCTTTTCGGCAAATTTCACTTCTTCATTTCCTGCTAAAAAAGTCTGGACAGAAAACGGTTCATTGGCCAGAAACTCCATCTCCGTGTTGGTTTTACAGTGATTTAAAGTAAAACTAATGCTCGGATTCGCAGGAATCTGATTGGCGTATTTCCCCCAATATTTAATTAAAGCAATATTTGACGGACAGCTTTCTGAAACTGTTTTATTCTGTATTGTAAATTCGTCTGTTCCTAAAAAATCGTTTGTTGTCATAGTTTAAAATAAAATTTTTAACCGTTTTAAAATCATTTGAAATTATGGTTTTGAAATAGATTACGCCCTTTGCAGGGCTGATATTTAATTGAGATTTTCAGATTGATTGGGCTTCACCCAATGCTGGTCGTCAACAAGCCTTCAAGACTCATCCTCAACCTTAACCTCAACCTTAATTTTAATACATTTTTTCAATCAAATCCGCGTATTTCTTCATCACCACATTTCTTTTTACTTTCAAAGTTGGCGTTATTTCTCCACTGCTGATTTCAAATTCTGACGGCATCAGCGTAAACTTTTTCACTTTTTCGTAATCTGAGATCTGATGCTGCAGTCCGTTTATTTTTTCTTTGTAAAAATCAATAATTTCTTTCTTTTTTACAATATCCTCCCAGCTGGTAAATGGAATGTTTTTCTTATTTAAATAATCCTTCAGAAACTCAAAATTCGGAACAATCAAAGCTGAAACAAACTGTCTTCCTTCGGCAATTAATGTTATCTGACTGATAAAATTATTGTTGGTGAGAAGATTTTCAATCATTTGCGGAGCGATGTATTTTCCGTTAGAAGTTTTCATCAAATCTTTGATTCGGTCTGTAATAAAAAGATTTCCGTTTTCATCAAATTTTCCTGCGTCGCCGGTTTTAAACCAACCATCGTGTGTGAAAACTTTTTCGGTTTCTTCAGGCCGGTTGTAATAACCTTTCATAATTCCGTTTCCTTTTGCCTGAATTTCATCATGATCGCCAATGCGAAGTTCTACGCCCGGTAAAGGCTTTCCGCAACTTCCGTGTTCAAAATTAGTCAGTGGGAAAGCCGTCAAAGTTGCCGTCGTTTCGGTCAAACCATAGCCAACGGTCACATGAATGTCGACCGATTCAAAAAACTGAGTGACTTCCGGCGACAGAGAAGCTCCGCCACAGGGAATAAACCAAAGTCTTCCGCCCAGTTTCTCTTTAATCTTACTGAAAACCAGTAAATCTGCAACGGTTTCCTTGGCTTTTAAACCGAAAGGAATTGATTTTTCTGTTCTTTTAAATTCTGCGGTTTCTTTTCCAGTTTCCAATGCCCATTTGAAGATTTTCTTTTTTAAAGATGAACCTTCTTCTGCCTTTTCCAAAACTCCTGCATATACTTTCTGCAAAAACCTCGGAACAACGCACATCATCGTTGGTTTTACCTCAACCAAAGCTTTGACAATATCTTTAGAATCTTCCAGAAAATAAACTCTTGCTCCGCCATACAGACACAGTAAACTCCAGCTTCTTTCGAAAACGTGGGTCAATGGCAAAAACGCCAGTGAAACTTCGTCTTCGAAATTTTTAAACTTAAAAAATTCAAAATGGGCATCACATATTTTGATGAAATTGGTGTGAGGAAGCATTACTCCTTTGGGATTTCCCGTTGTTCCTGATGTGTAAATTATGGTTGCGGTATCGTCTTCATTTTTTTCTGAAAACTGAAATTCAGCTGATGACTTCGCAATAAAATCTTCCAGATAAAAACTGCTGAATTCTTTCTTGATCCAGACCGCTTTCTTCGAAATGATGATTGATTTTAAATCAGTACTTTCCTTTTTTAAAATCTCAAGACATGAATCATATTGAGCCTGACTGCCAACCAAAACCGATTTTGCACCTGAATCTTTTAAAATAAATTCCGCCTGCTCAGTATTATTGGTTGAATAAATCGGAACGGTAATCGCTCCAATTGACAATATAGCCAAATCAAAAATCATCCATTCTGCAGAATTATCGGCATAAATAGCGACTTTATCATTTTCAGAAATTCCTGATTCTTTTAAAGCGTTGGCTGTTTTAAAAATAATTTCGCTGAATTTATTCCAGCTTAATTCTTTCCACTTGCCATCTTTTTTCTTAAAGCCAATTGCTGATTTTAAAGGATGCTTTTCTACATTTTTTCTGATGATTGCCTCTGCAAGATTCATTTATTTGTCAGCTTTTTGTCGTTGATATAATTATTTAAATGAAAATCAATACTTTCCGATACCGGAATAAACTGAAAATCAATCTCTTCTTTAATTTTTTGATTTGAAATCCTGGTAAACGTTGTAATCGACTCAATATTGGTTTTATTGACAATCTTCAGTGCAGGAATCAGCCAGCCGAAAAGAATGTTAAACACTCTTCCGATATTCAGTATTGACTTGGGTAAAATTTTAAGTTCCTTTAAATTTAATTTTGAGCGGATTTGTTTTCCTATTTCGGCGTATCGTTTATTTTCAGAAATTAAAATAAATCTTTGTCCAAAAACTTCTTTTTCCATTAATTGCAGGGCAATATTAGCAACATCTCTCACATCAACATAATTTGCGCCGCCGGAAAAAGTAAAATTGTTATTCTCAAAAGTCGGAAAAATATCGCCACTGCTTTTGCCCCAGTTTCCACTTCCGATAATCATTCCGGGATTGATGATGATGGTATTTAAACCTTCAGCAGAAGCTCTCCAGACTTCCATTTCAGAAAGATGTTTTGAGATGGCGTAGGCAGAATGTTCTATTTTAGGATTAAAATCTGACTCTTCATCCAGTTCACCTTTTTCATTAAAACTATCCAGAACGGCAATCGAACTTACATGAAGAAACTTTTGGACACCTGAGTTTTCACAAGCGTACAGCAGCTGTTTTGTGCCTTCTATATTGGTGCGGTACAGTTCTTTTTCATCCTGAGGTCTGAAACTTACTTTCGCCGCACAATGATAGACCTCATCCACGTTTTGCAGTGCAGATTCAAGAGAATGAATATCATTAAAATCAATGTCTACCCATTCTATTCTGTCGAAAAACGAATCGTGATTCTCTGTATAAAACTGAAAAGATTGCTTTACTTCATCAATATTGCTTTCAGGTCTTTTAGCTGCGCGCACGCTTTTTCCCTTTTTTAAAAGTTCCAAAACGATGACTCTGCCTAAAATTCCTGTTGCTCCTGTTACAAAAACCATGAAACTATATTCCTACTTGATTGTTGACTAAGTTATGATAATATTTTTTACGGTTCAAAAGTCCCTGATGATTTCCGCTTTCTACAAATTCGCCGTTGTGAAGTACCAGAATCTGATCTGCATTTTTGATGGTACTCAGACGGTGTGCGATGATGACGACCGTCCGTCCTTTGAAAAACTCAAAAAGATTCTCCATAATTTCTTTCTCATTTCGGGAATCGAGTGCGCTTGTGGCCTCATCCAAAAGAAAAATATCAGGATTTCTGTAGACAGAGCGGGCAATTAAAATACGCTGCTTCTGCCCTGTGCTCAAGTTTATTCCGTCGTTTCCCACCAAAGTATCCAGACCCTGAGGATACTTCTGTACAAATTTCTGCAAATTTGCAACTTTTACAGCATAAGTCAGCAGGTTTTCATCAATATTATTACTTTTCAGCGTGATGTTTTTGCGGATCGTGTCTGAGAAGATAAAGCCTTCCTGCATTACTGTTCCGGTAGTTTCACGCCAGTCAGCAAGAGGAATTTCAGATAGACTTTGGTTACCGTAAGTGATCATTCCTTGATCAGGCTCATAAAACCTCAGCAAAAGTTTAAATAATGTTGTCTTTCCGCTACCACTTTCGCCGACAATGGCCGTGATTTTGCCTTTCGGAATTTTTACGTTTAAATTTTTTAAAATCTGAAAATCACCAAATCCAAAATCTACATTTTCGAGAACGAGGTCTTCATTCTTAAGTGTTTGGCGGCTTTCTTCCAAAGTATTTTCTACAGGTTTTGTGTGTACTTCGGCTATCCTTTCCAGACTTAATTTGGCATCCTGTGTGATTTGAATAACGTATAACAGCTGATCAAAAGGCGAATTCATCTGACCCACAATAAAACTGATTGCAAGCATCATCCCGAGCGTCAGATCTCCGTCGATCACAGCGTAGGCAGAAAATCCGGTGATCAGAATATTTTTAAGCTGAGAGATAAAACCCGACCCAATCATCTGATACTGTGAAAGTTTCAGTGCTTTTTTGTTCCGCTCAAAGAGTTCTTGCTGTACATCTTCCCATTTTGCCTGCTGAAAATTTTCAGACTGATTGATTTTAATCTCAGCCATTCCCAAAACAATTTCATTTAAAATATTCTGATTCTGACTGTTGAGAATGAATTCTTTCTGGTCTAAAACTTTTCTTTTATTTAAAAAAATGAAAATCCAGACAACCGATAAGAAGCTGAATGTAAAAAATAAAATCAGGATAATGAGATTGTAAGTTCCGAGCACAACCGAGAAAACCAGAAGATTGATAAATGAAAAAAGTATTGCCAAAGTATTGGTTGACAGAAACGAACTTATTCTCTGATGGTCTAAAATGCGCTGCTGAATGTCTCCTACTCTTTTCGACTCAAAATACGCCACCGGCAGACGGATCAGTTTGCCAATAAAATCGCTGATGAGTCTGATATTGACTTTGGTATTGACTTTGAGCATAATCCAGCTCCGGATCAGATCCATAAAACTGTTTCCCAGAAAGAGCACAATCTGGGCGCCTACAATCATTAAAACAAGATTTTTATCTTTAAATTTAATGGCTTTATCAACCAAATTCTGTGTGAGAAACGGAAAAATAAGTGTGATCACACTCGTAATCACCAAAGTAAGAAGCAAAAAAATAAGAGCTTTGCGTTGATGCTTTAAATATTTAAAAAGAAACTTAAATCCGTTGACAGAATGGTCTTCTTTTTTCTGAAAAAAAGCTTCGGTCGTTTCAAACAGAAGCGCTTTTCCCGTACTGTTTTCCTGAAGCCAGCTTTCTTTAAATTCTTCTTCACTAAGTTCAAGTCTGCCATATTCAGGATCGGCTAACGTAATTTTCCCTGATTTTTCCTGAGGAACAAGCACAACAAAATGATCGTTTTTCCAGTGAAGAATGCAGGGTTTGGGTGCTTCAGACATCAGTTTTTCGAAGCTGATTTCGACTGCCAAAGTTTCCAGATGCAATTCCTGTGATGCGGCAATAAGATCATGAAAACTCACGCCCGTTCTCGACTGAAACGTAATCAGCCGGAGGTATTCGGAGGAAAACTTTTTACCGAAATACTGAGTAATTATCCTGAGACAGGTTGGTCCGCAGTCCATCGAATCCAGCTGTCTATAGTAGGTAATTTTTGCCACGTCAATTTAGATTAGAACTGTATTGTCTCGTCTTTGCGCTTTTTCACACAGCAAATCGGCAATGCTTTTTGAGATCAGATTATCTTCGGTTAAATTATCTAGCCAGAAAAACTCGCCGGCAGCATTGATTTCTATGAAATAATATTCATCTTCAGGCGACACAATGATATCAATGGCTCCGTAATCAACATTGTACACATCGAGCAATCTGATGATTTTATTTTCGATTTCGGATGGAAGATCAGTCTGAACCCATTTCTGTAAAAGATTGACGCCATCCTTCCGCCAGTCCACTTTCGCATCTTCAGACTGTTGAGAATCAATTTCAAAAGTGTAAATATCCTGACCTACAACCGTTACCCGGAGTTCTTTTTTCTTGTCTATTTTCTTCTGAAACTGCATCGGACAGTATATCAGTCCATCCAGTTCCTCTAAATTATCTTCATTAATAAGATTGGTAAAAACCACGTTTTCCACACCATCTTCGTAGATCGCGAAACCAGTTTGCATCTTGGTGATCACCTCTTTGTTTTCGGCAATAAATGCTCTGGCTTCGTCAGGATTATTCGTGATGCAGGTTTCAGGAATTTTAAAACCAATTTTAGAAGCTATTTTCAACTGTTCTTCTTTGCTGTCCAGTCTTCTGTAAACACTCGGTTTCCCGAGAGAATAGCAATCCAGAGATTCCAGAAATCCGAAAAGTGTATTTCTGATTTCGCCCATGGCAGCGCCGAAAAATTTACCTTCAAGTTCCTCTTTCAGTCCATTTCCGATATTGTAGGCACGTCTGTACCAAACGGTGGCGATGTCATCAAGACGGAATTCTCCATCAGCATTTTCCAGAAAGCTTTCCCAGTTTCCATTTTGGTAGCCTGTGCTGAGTTTATTGTGTAAAGGATAAAGGTCAACATCAAAACGGATCACCTCGAAACCGTTTGCTTCGATATTTTCTGTCACTTTATCGATTGAGAAATTATCTTCGGTATGGGTTATAATTAAAATTTTATTCTTCATGGTCTTCTATTCTTTTTAAAAGATGATCGGCGATTCTTTCGGCAATAGGAAATCCCAGTTCTTTCTGCAGCATTCCCCACTCTCCCTGTGGATTGACTTCGAGAAAATAATACGCTCCATCTGTACTTTTGATCATATCGATGGCACCAAAATACAGACCCATCTCTTTCATCATCGAATTGAGATTCATTTCGATCTCCTGAGGAAGCTGATCACCAGACCAGAAATAATTTTCCTGAGTAACACGCCAGTCGGTATTTTCACTGTTGTTGATTTTCCCTGCAAAAAACTCACCATCAAGATACACAATTCTGAGTTCATACTCTTTTTCAATATACGGCTGGAAAATCATCGGACTGTAAATGACATCTGAAAGATTTTCAATATTCGACTGATCAATGATCACTGTGGAAACCATATTTTCTCCACTCATGTTTTTAGACAAAACTCCATGCAGCTTGGCAACAGCTTTACCATTGCATTTTTCATTCAAAAAATTTCGAATTTGAACTTCATCGTTCGAGAAAAGCGTATCAGGAATCTTTAACCCATTTTTTTCTGCTATACTAAGCTGAAGCATTTTGTTGGCATCAATCTTTTTTTCGTTTTCTAAAGGATTGATCCACGGAAGATGTTCCAAAAGACTGAAAAGGTTGGTTTTGAGTGTTTCATATTCATTGATAAAAATACCGCTGAAACCTTCATCAAGATCTTCCGGCGGCTTTACCCTCCATGCTTTGCGGTGCCAGACTGCTTTTATGTCTTTTGAATATATAGTATTCCCGTTAAGATCAGTAATGGTAAAAGAATGCGGACTCACGTTAATCTTCTGACTGTGATTAAGCTGATCAGAATTCAGCCTGTAAAAAGAAATATTCTTTGAAGATAAATAATCAAAGAACATATCAACCGTGTAAAAATCCTGAGAATGGGTAATGCAGAGAATCATGATAGCCCGTTATAAAAAGAGGAAACTTAGCGGTAAGTTTCCTCAAATATCAATTTGTAAATATGAATAATATTGGAACGGCTTTTATACCGTAGATTCGTCACCGTCTGAAGGATACTTCATTGTCTGTTGAGTATCGTAAGCAGGTTTAGTAACGCCGTCGCGAAGAGGACTTGTTGATCCAACGCTGCTGCTGCCACCTTTCACCTCTTTAGGATCTTTAATCTGATTTTCTAAAAATGAAGCAAAGAACGGTTTTTTTAACTTTTTCTTTTCCATAACACATTTTTTTTATTGATTTGATAGAACTAAGTTACAAAAAATTTATATCAGGAAATAAAAAATATTGAGTTTATGAAAAATTTAACCTTTCAATTGAAAACATTTAACAGTCATTAAATTCCAAGAAATTCTTTAACTACCTTACTGAATTCCATAGGATTATCCGCCTGAACCCAATGTGCAGCGTTGCTTACCTTTACGATTTCAGCTTTTGGAAACTGCTGTCTGATGGCAAAGCTATCCTGAGGTAAAATGTAATTCGATTTTTCACCTGCAATAAACAATGTTTCGCCCTCAAAAACTCCGAATTTGATAGCATTTGAGACAAACTGATTGTATTTTTCTGAGAGTGTTTTAAGATTAAATCTCCAGTTGAGCTTTTTAGTGTCTCCATTTTCTTCCCAATAAAGATTTTTAGCAAGAAACTGAATCGTTGATTTTTCAGGAATATATTCTGTTAAGACTTTTTCAACCTCTCCTCTTGATTTTACCTCATCAAAATTGACAGTTTCCAAGGCTTTAATGATGCCTTGGTGGTGCGGCGGATAGGCTTTTGGAGCAATATCTACGACGATTAACTTTTCAACCTTTTCAGGATAATTCAATGCAAACTGCATTACGGCTTTTCCACCTAAAGAATGTCCTAAAACGTGGGCTTTTTCTATCCCGTGATGACTCATGTAATTAGCGATGTCGTTTGCTAAATCATCATGTGACATTTCATCGGAATGAAAACTCCGGCCGTGATTTCTGAGGTCAATTAAATGAACCGGCAAAAATTCGCCCAGTTCTTTCCCGAAGCTTCCCCAGTTATCAAGCATTCCAAACAAACCATGAAATACTAAAAGTGGTGTTGACGAAAGGTTTTCGCCGAATATTTTTGAATGAAGAATTTCCATATATTTTTTTTTAAATGATGGATGTTTGATGTTGGATGCTGGATGTCAGAAACTACATTGTTTAAATCCTGGCTTCCGACATATTACCACTTCGCCAATCTTTTCAGATAAGCCTGAACCGTATTTTCCATGCCCATATACAAGGCTTCTGAAACCAAAGCATGTCCGATGGAAACTTCCAGCAAATTCGGAATGCTATCTGCAAAATATTTTAAATTGTCTAAGCTTAAATCGTGGCCGGCATTGATTCCCAAACCGAATTCATTGGCAACAACCGCGGTATCGTAATAAGGTTTGATTGCCGCTTCTTTATTTTTTACATAATCTTTAGCGTAAGCTTCGGTGTACAGCTCGATTCTGTCAGCGCCAGTTTTAAAAGCATATTCTACCAATTCAGGTGTTGGATCCAGAAAAACAGAAGTTCTGATTCCAGCATTTTTAAATTCACCAATAATTTCAGTCAGAAAATCAAGATGCTTTTTCGTATCCCAGCCCGCATTGGATGTGATGGCGTCATCAGCGTCAGGAACCAGAGTAACCTGTTCAGGTTTCACTTCCAAAACCATATCGATAAAATCTCTGTGCGGATTTCCTTCAATATTAAATTCGGTATGAACCAATGGTTTCAGGTCATAGACATCTTTTCTGGTGATGTGTCTCTCATCCGGTCTTGGATGAATGGTAATTCCGTGAGCACCAAATTCCTGAATTTTCACTGCAGCTTCTGTTACGCTTGGTGTTTCTCCACCTCTTGCGTTTCTGATGGTTGCAATTTTATTAATGTTTACACTTAGTTTTGTCATATTGTTGTTGGATGATGAATGTTGGAAGCGGGATGTTATTGCTTCTTGAGTTCATCATTTTATTATATTTATTTATATCTAAACTTAAAATTCATACTTATTTTGGCAATCCAATCTGCATAATCTGAAGATCAAATTCCTTTGAGGCAACCAAAAGATGATCGAAAATATCTGCCTGTATCTGTTCAAATTTCACCCATTTGGAATCATTCGCAAAGCAGTAGACTTCCATCGGCAAGCCTTGTGTAGTGATCTCTAACTGGCGAACCATAATCGGGCTTTCTTTATCTATTTCGGGATCATTTTCCAGATATTTCTGAGCGTAATATCTGAAGACTCCGATGTTGGTCAACTGTCTCCCGTTAATGATTTTATCTTTGTGATCGATTGTTTCTTTTTCAAGATTGATTTCCGAAATTTTATCTTTTAAATAATCTGAAATAAGATTAATGTCTTTTAGTTTTTCAATCTCTTCATTACTCAAAAATTTAAATGAATTGATATTAAAAACAATCGACTTTTTAATTCTCCGCGTATTCGATTCAGACATCACCTGCAGGTTTTTGATCTCCGTAGTAAGTAAATCATAGGTTGGAATTGAGGAAATAGTTTTATCAAAATTAGAAATCTTTGTGGTCAGCAAACTGATGTCTAAAATATTTCCTTCAATATTGTATTTCGGAACTCCGATCCAGTCGCCCACCTTCAGACTTTTTGAGGTGGCAACATGAATTCCTGTCACAAAACCTAAAATGGTATCTCTGAAAACCAGTACAAGTACTGCCGTTATCGCTCCTAAACTACCTACAATTGTAGTTCCTTTGATCCCGAAGACTACACAGATGCTTACAATAGTGAAGATAAAAATTCCAAGAATTTTCACAGTTTCGGAAATAGCATTGATGGCCATCACTTTATAAAAATCCTGTTTAATGGTAAAATAACTCCTGAAACCAGTCAAAGACCGGTACAACATTCCTGCAAGAATCAGCACCAAACCCAAGTTGACAGATCTGTGAATAAAAATACTTGTTTTGGGAAGTGCTCCGACAAAAATGGCCTCATGAAGAGATCCTACAGTTGCCAACGCAATAAAATGAGCAAGAGAATTGGTGATTCTGGACTGATAAACTGATTTTAAGATCGGGAATTTATTCTCGTTTCGGAAAAATCTGAAAGTATAGTTGATGATAATTTTAAAAATAAAATCAAGCAAGAGAAAAACACCAACCAGTAACGCAATTTTAAATGCGATAAGAAATACAATATCAAAACCCGACGGTGCAACCTTACTGATATAAATGTAAAGCTGCTCACTCAGTTCCTGAAAAAAACTTTTGGTATCTTTTATTTCATCTTTCATTGCATACAAAACTACGAATTTTAAAAAATCTTTTAATGCCTTTCAATAAAGGAAAAATTACCAGCGATTAGATTATTTTATTGGAATTATTTTAAACAAAACAAATATTTCATGAATTATCCGTAATAAATTTTTAATTTAGCTACACTAATCCATAAAACTTTAACAAATGAAAAAATTCAACTTATTATTCATTTTAATCCTTATTCTGTCGCTTGGTTCCTGCCGTTCAGATTCTGAAACAGCTGAAACTCCAACAGCAATCACCGTGCAAAACGGAAAAGTAAAAGGAAAAATCACTTCGCAGAATGGCTCAAAATCGATTGGCGGCGCTTCTGTTTTCACTTTTGACGCTCAGTACAAAATTTATCACACAACATCAGATTCAGAAGGAAATTTCACACTTGAAGCTCCGGAAGGTAATCACACCATTTACATTCAGACCGGAAACGGAAGCAACTTCCGAACACAGGCTACGGCAAATATCAAAGCCAATGAAACTGTAAACCTTGAGCTGACGCAAACCAAATTGACTCAGGTTGCAAAAATAGCTTACGTAAAAGGAACTTACGATAAGATCGAGGACATCATCCAGACCTTAGGCTACACCGCTACAGAGATTACCAATGCAGATCTGGCTAATTTGAACACTCTTGCTCAGTACGACATCGTATTTCTGAATTGCGGATCGAGAAAATTTTCTCAGTTTGCCAATCTTTATCCGGTAATTGAAAACAACCTTGCCGTTTTTGTTGCGAATGGCGGCAGTATTTATGCATCAGACTGGGACGTTGCTTATTTGGTAGGCGGAAATGACAATACCAACAACTGCAATCTTGCCGGAGGATTTATCCCTGATTCTAAATTGTGTTCGAAAAACATCGGTTCTTCAGGAATTGTTCCGGGGACAGTAAGCAATGCGCCTTTGGCAACGGCTTTAGGCTTCAACACCCTGAATCTTGATTTCGATCTGGGTGCATGGCAGAAAATCACCAGTTATGACCCAGCTTATTGGGAAGTTTTGGTTAAAGAAACTGCTACTAACGATCCTCTGATGATCAGAACCAATCAGTTTACAGACAATACTTTACCAAATATTCCGGTTGGAAATGCTCCGACTTTAAACTTTGTAACGGTGTGCATCACGCTTTCTACGAATGTTCAGATCAGTATTTCTGTACCACAGGTTGCTGTTCCCGCTTTGGTGGCATTGGGTGCAACTTTAGGGTCATGTTCAGGTGCAGGAAACAGCGGTTATATTTATTATACAGCCTTCCACAATCACGCTTCAGGAAATATCGGAAATGCTGCCGGAATTCTTCAGTATGTGATTTTAAATCTTTAAAAATCGGCTTGGAAATTGATACATAAAAGTGGCCTGAAAAGGTCACTTTTTTTATTAAAAAATAATTTATGGAATACGCTTTAATTGTTTTGCTCAGCATCGTTCTGCTGATTTTAGGTATTATAGGAACAATTCTTCCCGTCCTGCCCGGACTTGTCTTAAGTCTTGCCGGACTGCTTATCTACAAATATGGTGCAGATGCAGACCTGTCTATGATTTACATTTGGGCATTTGTGATTCTGACTTTGGCTTCAGTCATTTTAAATTATGCTATCCCTGCAAAAGCCACCAAAAAATATGGTGGAACGCGCTGGGGAAGCATAGGTTCGGTGATTGGGACCATCGTAGGAATGTTTATTCCAATTCCGCTGGGATTCCTGGTGGGAATGTTTGCCGGAGTTTTCATTGGTGAACTTTTACACGACAGCAAAGACATGAAAAAAGCCTTGAAATCTACAAAAGGAGCCTTTATCGGATTTCTTTACGGTACAGGATTCAGTTTTGTAGTTGGTGTGGCAATGTTTTTAGTTGTAGTTTTGGATCTTACAAATGTTATTTAAAAAATGTATTACAAATCAATTATTCTAAGTCTTGGATTTTTAAGTTTAATCAACTGCAAAACTCAAAAAGTAAAAAACGATGACATCAAAGTTCAGGTTGCAGAAAATGGCGATGTGAAAACAACTACCAAAGAAGGTGAAATCATCTATTTTAAGGAAGGCGAAAATAAATTTCTGAAGGACTACCAAATGAATGTGACATTCAAAGGAATTTCTGAAGACAGCCGCTGCCCGAAAGATGTGCAGTGCATTTGGAGCGGAGTTGCCGTTGCACAGGTTGAAGTGATATCAACCACTTCCCGACCGATGACTTTGCAAATTTCAAGTATCGAAAATAAAGGTAGAAATTATCACAAATCAGCTGACTTCAATGGTTATACGATCTCTCTTGCAGATATAAGTCCATATCCTGAGTCATCTAATTCTAAGTCGATGAAAGGAAATTATAAAATTGGAATTATCATTATAAAGGCCGGAGAATATACTACCACGAGATAGGTTTTTTCCCTTTTGAAACCAGATACTCATTGATTTTAGAGAAAGGTTTGCTTCCGTAAAAACCTCTGTAAACAGAAAATGGCGAAGGATGCGCAGACTTGATAATAAAATGCTTAGCCGGATTGATTAATTCGGCTTTTTTCTGTGCAAAAGCGCCCCACAATACAAAAACAACATTCTCTTTTTTATCTGAAATTTCTTTGATAATATAATTTGTAAAGGTTTCCCAGCCCAAATCTTTGTGAGAGTTTGGCGAATGGGCACGAACGGTCAGTGTTGCATTGAGCATTAAAACACCCTGTTTTCCCCAGTCATCAAGTTCTTTTGAGCTTCTGTCGATTCCCAGATCATCTTTTAACTCTGTGAAAATATTTTTAAGTGAAGGCGGCGCAGCAACCTGTTCTGAAACCGAAAAGCACAAACCATTCGCCTGAAAATCATTATGATAAGGATCCTGACCCAAAATTACCACTTCCACATCATCAAAAGGCGTTATTTCCAAAGCTCTGAAGATTTGCTTTTTGGGCGGGAAAACTTTTGTGGTGGCGTATTCCTGTTTTACTTTTTCCCAGAGTTGTTCGAAGTAGGGAGTGTTTTTTATCGGGGCTAGAATTTCGGTCCAGGTCATGATGTCAATTTGAAAATTTGAGAATGATTTAATTTGAAAATTAGAATTGCAATTCAAATACCATTATCCTTGTTTGATGCTGAAAACCAAATTATCCGGAAAACCTTCATCTTCTCTTCCATCTTCCAAAATGAATCCACTTTTCAAAAGAAGACTTTTAGAGTTCTCATTGAACTTATTGGTCATTGCAACGATTTCCTGTAAATGTACATAGGTAAAACCAAAATCTACAACTGCTTTTAACGCTTCAGACATAAATCCCTGATGATGAAACTCGGGCAACAGTTCGTAGCCAACTTCTGCCGTTTTTCGGTCTTCTGTAAAATTATACAGACAGATTGTCCCAACTAAATTCTGTTGATTTTTAAGCGAAATTCCAAAGTAAAAAGATTCATTATTCACCGTTCGTTCCTTGATCATCAAAATAAACTGCAATGCATCATAATTATTTTTGGGTGTATTTCTTACCACATATTTGTTGGTAATTTCATTGCTGCGGATCTTCAGAATATCCTCAACATAAGTTTCGTCGATAGGTTTTAAAATTAGTCTTTCGGTTTCAAGTTTCATAAGCCAAATTTAACTAAATGATTTGAAAGTTGAAGTTTAAGATTTGTAATACATTTTCAAATTCTCAAATTAACACATTTTCAAATTCTCAAATTATTTCATTTTCAAATTAATTATCTTTGCAATGTGTATATAGATAAAGAAGATTTAGACGAACTGGAGTTTCCGCAACTGCTCGCGGAGATTGCACCTTTTGCATATTCCCATAAAACGAGAGAAAAAATTCTTGAGCTCCGTCCGATGAAAATTGACGAAGCTGAAATTTCATTAAAAAAAACCTCAGAATACCTTTCAAGTTTTGAAAGTTCAAATGCGATTCCGTTTGATGAATATGAAGATATTGAGAATGAACTGAAACTGATGCTGATCGAAAATTACCGTTTAGAAAACGTTGCTTTCATCAAAATAAAAACCCTCACAGAACAGATTGGAAAACTGCAGAAGTTTTTCCCCACAATGCCGGAAACTTTTCCGAATTTAATTCACGATGTTTCTGAGCTGGAGTTTAAAAAAGAAATTATTGATAAAGTTGATAAGGTTTTCAACCGGTTTGGCGAAGTAAAAAGTGAAGCTTCCCCAATTTTAAAAGTGTTGAGAACGGAAATTCAGCATGCTAAAAAAGCGATAACTGAAAATTTCAACAGAGCTCTGTTTAATTACGGACAGAGTGAATTTCTGGATGACATCAGAGAAACGATCATAGATGATATGAGAGTTTTGGCAGTGAAATCTGCGTATAAAAAAAGAGTTGTCGGAAGAGTTTTAGGACTTTCGAAAACAGGCTCTATTACTTACATGCAGCCGGATTCTGTGGTGAAACATTACTTTAAACTCAAAGAAAGCGAGGAAGAAGAGAAAAAGGAAATAGATAAAATTCTGAGAAAACTGACTGCGGAACTGGCGGAATTTCAGCCTCAGCTTTGGAGATACCAAATGTATATTTTTGATCTTGATCTCACTCGGGCCAAATCGAAGTTTGCAGAATTAATCAACGGAGTTTTACCGAAAATCAACCGTCACAAAACGTTGAAATTAAGAGATGCATTCCATCCCTTACTGTTTTTGAGAAATAAGATTGAAAATAAAACCATTTATCCTCAGACTTTAGCATTAACGGAACACAACAGAATCATCTGTATTTCCGGACCGAATGCAGGAGGAAAATCAATCACCCTGAAAACCGTCGGATTGCTTCAACTGATGATTCAGAGCGGAATTCTGGTGCCGACGCATCCGAAATCTGAAATGTTTTTCTTTGATAAAATCATGACGGATATCGGCGACAATCAGTCCATTGAAAATCATCTTTCAACCTATTCATCAAGACTTAAAAAGATGGGTGGAATTATCCGGGAAGCTGATGGTGAAACACTTTTGCTGATCGATGAATTTGGTACAGGTTCCGATCCCGAACTGGGTGGTGCTCTGGCAGAAAGTTTCCTTGAATTTTTCTACGATAAAAAGAGTTTCGCCATTATCACAACGCACTACACCAACATCAAACTGGTCGTGGAACAGCTTCCGAACGCTCAGAACGCAGCGATGCTTTTCAACGAAGAAACTTTGGAACCGATGTACAAACTGGAAGTGGGTTCGGCCGGAAGTTCGTTTACATTTGAGGTTGCAGAAAAGAACAAAATTCCAAGATTCATCATTCATTCTGCAAAGAAAAAAGTGGAGCATGATATCGTTAATTTAGATAAAACCATCGTCAAGCTTCAGCAGGAAAAATATGAAGTTGAAAAGCTGAAAACCGACCTTGCCGAAAGAAAAGAATCAGTGGAAGATAAGCGGGACAATCTTCAGAAACTGAATGAACAGCTGCAGCAAAAACTCTTCAATTTCCAGAAATTATATGAGGATGAGCACCGCAAACTTCAGTTTGGAAGCAAGATTGAAGGCTTTATCGACGGCTATGTAAAAGGCAGATCGAGGAAGGATGTGGTGAAAGATTTTGTAAAGATTCTCGAACAGGAAAAATTCAGAAAAATTGGAGCCGATAAGGATGAAAGCAAACGGCTACAAGTGGTGAAAAGAAAAATCACGCAACAGCTTAAGAAAGAAGAAGTGATCGAAAAAATCACTGAAACCAACGAAAAAATAGAAGAAAAACGCAAATCGGATCGTGAACTGTGGATGAAAGTAGGACAGCGCGTAAGAATTACGGGAAGCACGAGTGTGGGAACGATTGAAAAAATATCAAGGAATAAAGTGACCGTAAATTACGGAACTTTCAAGACTTTGATTAATGCGGATGAGCTGGAAAGGATTTAATTTAAATGACGGTAAAAACGCATATCAGTTTTAAGGATTTTCTGAATTTTAATATTAAAAATTCGTTGCCGAGGATCATTATTTTTTCTTTGGTTTTACTTCTGTTTTTTGTATTAAATTTTTATAATTCTGAAAATGGTTCTAATGAAATCTATAAATATGTTCTGATCTGGTTTCCTGCGATTGTAATTTTCATTTTTATCCGATCCTATCTGAGTCTTAAAAACGCATTTTATTCTAATCTCAAGATTCAGGAGGAAATTATTTACACTTTTACTGCTGAAAAAGTTCAGACAAGAGGTGAAACTTTCGAAAGTGATTTTGCGTGGAGTACGGTTTACAAAGTCAGAGAAGACAGAAATTGGTTTCTGATTTATCAAACTAAGACGGTCATGAATATGATTCCAAAGAAATACTTTTCTGAAAATGAAGTGTCGGAACTGAGAACTTTGATCAGAAACAGCGGCGTTACAGCAAAGCTTTTGAAAAATTAGACAAAAAAAGGGGAATTTAAAAAACTGCTCTTTTTTTTATTTTTTAATGAATTTTGCTTTCACATTATTGATTTTTATAAAGTAAATTCCTTTTTCCAAATCCTTAATATTGATGAACGACTGAGTCGTTTTTCCTGATTTTATAATTTGCCCGGAGTTTGAATAGATAATGTAGTTTTCTTCAACAGAAATTCCTCTGACGAAAATATTTTCTGTGGCGGGATTTGGGTAGATTACAAAGGATTGATTTTTCTGAACTTCGTTCAAAGAAAGACTGCAACTGCCATTAGATAATGTTGTGAAAGATAACGGCGCTGTCCATGTTCCTATACTCAGACACACTTTTGCGACCTGAACTTCATACAAGGTACAGGGGAGCAACACCGAAAAAGTGTAACTTCCTGAACTGCCACTTTGTATGGGAGAAGCTAACCAGGCAGCAGACCCAACTGGGCGTATTCTCAGAATATAATCGGATGTATTAGGATCCAAAGTCCAACTTATACTCACAGAAGTTTGCGTGATATTTGTAATCTGAACATTTACCGGAGCCAATGTATCACAGAAAAAAACAGATTTAAAATCTCCAGCAGTTTTGCTTTGAAATATTGCGACCTGCAGTAAAGTAAATACAAAAAGAAGTAGTTTTTTTATCATACTTAATAGTTTTATGTGTTTAAAAGTAGAATTAAATTTTCACAATTAAAACAATGCGACAAAAAAAATCTCTAAATATGGATAAATATTTTTCTTAATCTTCAGATATGCAGATCAATATAAAGATTCTCTGGATTTTTTACAGAAAAATTCTCATTCCGGCGGTTTTATTTTCACTTTTAACTACATTGCCTCAAGGTTTAAATTTCAAAAATTTCAGTTTGGGATTTTTATTTATTTTTCCGTTGATGCATTATTTTATTTATGAATTAAGACTGAAAAACGAATATCTCTTTTATGCAAACTTTGGTTTTTCCAGACGTCAGTTATGGATTTTAACATTGATTTTCGCGGTAAGTTTAAAACTGATTGCCACTTTTATATGAGCAGACTCCATATCGACAGCATTACAAAATCTTTTGGTGAAAAAGAAATTTTAAAAGACATCTATTTAGGTCTCGATACCGGGAAAATTACCGGACTTTTGGGTAGAAACGGTTCTGGAAAATCTACTCTGTTTCAAATAATTTTTGGAAGTTTAAAAAGCGAAACCCAGTATATTAAATTTAACGAAACTATTTTACAGAAACAGTCTGACAGAAAAAACAGAATCGCTTACCTGCCACAACACTCATTCCTGCCGAAAAATGTAAAAATAAAAAGTCTGATTAAATTGTTTTGCGACAAAGAAGATGCCCAAAAATTATCTGATTTAAATTTAATTCATCCTTTTTTAAATGAAATTCCAAAAGCACTTTCAGGAGGAGAATTGAGACTTGTTGAAGTAATGCTTATCATCTGTTCAAAGGCAGAATTTATTTTGCTGGATGAGCCTTTCCACAGCCTTTCACCAAAAATCATAACCGAAGTAAAAGCAATGATAAAAAAGCAGATCAAAAAAGGATTTCTGATTTCGGATCATCAGTATCAGGATGTTTTGGAGATTTCGGATGAAAATTTCCTGCTTTCTGAAGGTAATTTAAGTTTAATTAAAGATTTAACAGAATTGCAAAGGCTTAATTATCTCCCGAAAAATATTTAATTTATATCTTTGAGCTAAATATTCTTTCAAATGACTTTCATCAACAAAGCAGTTTTATCTTTATTCAGTATATTTTCTTTGAGTCTAATCGATGCGCAAAACAAAATTCCGTTTGGAGTGGTAAAAGCACAGGAAGGTTATGCGATGGTGCGTGTACACAAGGAAGATTACCGCAAGATTGTTGATAAGATCAGAATGAAAAAAGGGGATGTTTTCGTTTACGTAAAACCCGCTCCGGGAGAAACCGAATGGATCTGGATTAAATATGCTGAAAAAACTGACGACGAAAAGCCATTCGTGAGGTACGACAGCCTGACCAAAGAAGGTATGGTGAACAAAGACCGTGTCGCTTTCATCGATCAACTTCCGAAATTCACACCGTCAAAATCTAAAAACGGAAGATCTTACACGTTTACGGACAATTCCAATGAAAAACTTCCGACTGCACAACGTACGAAAGTAGTGATCGACATCTACCCTTCCAACGCCAGTTTTAAAAGACAGGAAAAAGATGCTGACGGAAACATCATTAAAATCGACAAAGCAAAACCTTGGGGCATCGGAAAAACCCTGCCTGAAGGACTTACAGAGGTAAAATCCATCCGTGTGCAGCAGCCGGGAAGAGGAACTGTTTTCGTTCGTGATGCTATCAAAAATTTATTTGACCCAACCACCGACTTTGAAAATATAGGTGTTACGGCAATGGATGCCGATCATATTTACATTTATATGATCAACGGCTCAGGTGAAAACCGTTACACTACTTTTTGGACAGTGAAGGAAGGAAAAGTAATCAGTCAGATTATTTACAGCAATCCTGAATAATTTTTGGAATTTTAAAACATTAAGATCATGAATTGGTTAAGCTTTTAATGATCTATAAATTGATTTAAGCAGACAGTACAGGTTCAAAATTAAATTTCAACCGTCCACCTTAATGTTTTACCTCGGTAAACCTTAAAAAATATGAAGTCGTTTGTCCTTAACAGCTTAATCTATCTTAATGGTTCAAATTTTCTACAAAACATATTCATTCCTAATTTAATCAAACTTTATTTGTACTTTTGCCGGCGGAAAATCACCTAGAATGATCTTCCGGGAAACTGGTTTTGCTTAACCGCAAATGAAAAGGGAACCGTGTGAAAATCACGGACTGTCGCGCAACTGTAAGTAACCGGAGTCTTTATAAAAAACCACTGTGCACAGTGCATGGGAAGGAATAAAGATGTTACAAGTCAGGAGACCTGCCTGTTTCTTCAAACAAAAAACTTTCGCGATCTGAAGTTTATTGACCAAATGTTATTTCGGGAATTATCCTTCCTGAAAGATTCTTTTTGTTTCAGTAAAGTTCATTTTTCGCATAAATTTATAATGAAATATGACTACAGAAGAAAGAATTGATGCCTCGGAAACCAGAATTTTCAAAGCCGTTTTCCCCAACACAACCAATCATTACGACACGCTTTTCGGTGGAACCGCGATGCAGCTGATGGACGAAGTTGCCTTTATTACAGCCACAAGATTTGCAAGAAAACGCGTGGTAACTGTAAGCAGCGACAAAATTGATTTTAAAAAACCAATCCCCGCCGGAACTATTGTGGAATTAATCGGAAAAGTTTCCCACGTTGGAAAAACGAGTATGAAAGTGAATGTTGAGATTTTCACCGAGCAGATGTATTCTTACGAAAGAGAAAAAGCAATTACAGGCGATTTTACCTTTGTAGCCATCGACGAATTTAAGAAACCAATTCAAATTTTATAATAGATGAGCGGTAGTTTTCGACTGCCACTTCGTCACTTTCAGTCTTTATTTAAAAGGTTTCGGAAAACTTAATTGTTCGCCGAAACCTTTTTCTTTAAATAAGATCTAAATTTCCTGATCTGAAATTTCCACTAAAATATCCATCGGAACACTTGTAATAATCAGTATTTCATGATTTTGTTCCCGAATTACAACATCTGCATCAGAAAAAGTTCCATCGGAATTCTTTCTTTTAATTTTTAAACTTTTTGCATCTAAAAATTTTGCCGGAATCGACAGTGTATAATTGTTTTCGCTTTGATGATAATCAAACTCTTCGCGATTGTATTCTTTTGTCTGCATTGCTTATTTTTTGAAATAGAAACAATCTGCACACCATTTTTTCCGCCTCCCGAAGATTGTGCGGATTTTGCATATGAAATTTTATGAAGAAAATGCTTCGACAGGATCAGCATGACATCTCTAATACTAAACGCTTAAGCTACGCATTGTCAGGCTGAGCCCGTCGAAGCCTTCGTGTTTTAAATAAAATTTGCGATCAGACTAAAATTTAAAAAGAAATCAGCTCAATCACCAAAATCTGCGTGAGATATCTAATTATTTTAAAACCTTCGCCGATTCCAGATTGAGATTCATTAAATGGTGAAAAGCCTCTTCCATCTCTTCAGATGCTCTGCAAATGGCATTTTCCAATATCTTTCTTACCTGTACTTCAGTGACTTTAGCTTCAGTCCAGCTTTTTCCCGAAGTATGAGAGTTTAAAATAAAAGGCATGATTCTGTCGATGGCGCAGGCAAAAATAGCGTCCGGCGTCTCTTCCTCTTCAAATTCCATCCAGAGATTAAAGAATTCTGAACGGATCGGTTCATCCAAAATTCCGAAAATCTTTAGGGCAGACAGTTTTTCTCTTTCAAATTTACCAACCATTGCAACTTCATCAAAAATAAAGGTGTCGCCCGCTTCAATTTCCACCAGATCATGTATGGAAAGCATTCTGATCACTCTTAGAAGATCAATATCTGCCCTGTTTTTGGCGTAAGGAAAAAGAATTTGTGCTAAAATAATGATCTGCCAGGAATGTTCTGCCGTATTTTCTCTTCTGGAATCATCGGCGTTGTAATTTCTTCTCTGAACGTTTTTCAAAGCATCAACGGCGATGATAAAATCGATTTCTTTTTGGATTTTCATCTGTAGATTTTATTTTTTTTTAATTGTCAGATGTTATCGCCAAATCTTCGTAGTTGCTTGCTTATAAAGTTCTTTGTTGGGCGATTTCATGGTTCAAAAATAATAAATATGGATGTAAAATTGGGTTTAATTAAAATTAAAAAATTCTTAACTAAAATTTATTTAACTGAAAATCAATACTTTAAATAATTTAAAAAATTAATTTAACTACTTTGTATTGCATATTACCATCTTTATTACATATCTTTGTAATGTAAAATCGGAATAGGCTCACTGGCCAGGAACTGATTTCTGAAAATTATAACCAATTAATAAAACCTCTTTAACAATGAATACCGAAAATACCAAAGCGCAAATGCGAAAAGGGATTCTGGAATTCTGTATTTTAAGCCTTATCAACAACAGAGAAATGTATGTTTCTGATTTGATAGACGAGCTGAAAAAAGGAAAACTGGATGTTGTGGAAGGAACCCTCTACCCGCTCCTTACAAGATTGAAAAACGGAGAATTTCTCTCCTACAGATGGGAAGAATCTACCGGAGGACCACCGAGAAAGTATTATCAGATCACAGAAAAAGGAAAAACTTTTCTTGCTGAACTGCAAAACACATGGAAAGAACTTACAGATTCTGTAAACCACATCACTCAAAAACTTTAAAAACAAAAGCTATGAACAAAACACTCTCAATAGGACTGGCAGGTTTTTCTTTTACAATAGAAGAACACGCATATATAAAGCTCAGCGATTACCTGAATGCTCTCAGAAGCTCTCTGGATGCAGCTGAAGCAGACGAAGTAATGCACGATATCGAAATCAGAATGGTGGAAATCTTCAGAGATTTGCTTGGAAAGCGTGAAGTGATCAATGACAGTGATGTAGAAAGAGTAATCACTCAAATCGGTTCCCCTGAAAAAATTGAAGAACAAGAAGAGGCTTATTATTCTGAAAACAATACCAAAACAAAAACTACAGGAACAATTTATTCCGACAGAAAACAACTTTTCCGTGATCCTGAAAGACAGAAAATCGCAGGTGTATGTGCAGGTTTGGCAGCATATTTCGGAATGGATATCACTGGCATGAGACTACTTTGGATCGGCGTATTTTTGATCCTGTGTTTTGGAGCTCCAGTAATGCTTTTTGTTCCGTTGTTGTACGTTATTCTCTGGGCGATTCTGCCAAAAGCGGCTTCAGCTTCAGATTTTTTAAAAATGAAAGGCAAACCTTTGAATTTTGATAATTTAAAAGAAGAATCCAGCAAGATTGTACAATTTGCAAATGAAGCCGGTACGAAAGCGGGAGAAATTTATATTGAAAGTAAACCCTACATCAATAATACCAGCAGCGGAATCTGGAATGTTTTAAAATACATCGTCGGAGCTTTCTTCGCATTCATGGCGATCAGCAGTATCATAGGTGTATTCGTGGTTTTCGGACTTTTTGGGATTGATTCTGATTTTCCTGGAGCCAATGAAATGAAATTCTATTTTGACGACGACGGTTTATACAATCTTTTTGTTGCGATCTGTGTGATTGGATCTTTAATTCCAGCTGTACTTTTCAGTTTATTAAGTATTAAAATTTTCTCACCAAAAACTAGACTTAGAAATATCGGATGGGTACTTGGAGCACTTTTCATTGCAGTGATTGGCCTGGGAGCATTCTTCGGAGTGAGTGTTGCAAAAAGAGAAATGATTTATAAAGGTCATAAAGAAGATGTGGAAGAAATTGCCATCAATACTTTATCAGACACCCTGTATGTTGACATGAAAAACGTTACGATTCCTCAGAATTTTACGGCTTATGATGATGATTTGTATTCTGACAAAGTTTCTGTTTTCGAAAAAGACTGGGTTCATGTGGATGTTACAAGAAAAGCAAACATTAAAACACCTTATCTGATCGTAAAAAAAGAAGCGAAAGGTTACAACTTTCCTATCAATGTGAGCGTTCCTGTAGAAGTGATTGACAATAAAATAGTTCTTCCTAATTATATTAAATATCCTTACGGACAGAGATTCAGAGACTACAGCGTAGATTACGAACTCGTAATTCCTCAGAATACAATAGTTATTGGATTAAAAGATTACGGTTTGAATTTTAACGGAGATTTAAACAACAACGGAATCAACGATGATGAAGAAGACAACGATATGGAAGTTGGTGACAACGACAACTCAGTGAAAATTGAGAAAAACAAAATTACCATCAACGGTTCAACGATTGAATATACCGAAGGCGATAAAGACAGCGTCATCATCAATGGCAAAAAATATCCGAAGGAAAAAGCAAAACAGATGATGGATTCTGTGAAAGTGGATTTCGAAAAAATAAAGGATGTGGACATTAAAATGAATGCCAACAAAAAAGAAATCTCTATACAAACCAAATAACCAACCATCGAGAGTGGCAGAAGGTGTGGATGAATAGCCAATTGTTTGAAGTTCACACCCTTCTTCTCTCAGAATAATCACAAAAAAATCAACTTTTTGTGTATTATCAACAGAATTTTTCTTAAATTCGTACAAAATTAATTAACCCCAACACAAAAAAATTTAAAAAAATGGTACAACTCGTTTTAGAAATTGCAGTAGTGATAGCTGATTTCATCAGCAGTCTGTTTTAAGAGCCATAATATTTCAATATATTTGTAAAGTATAACCATGATGTTGGTTATACTTTTTTGTTTTAAACTGAATCTTCATGAAAAAGTTATTAGGTAAACTGATCTTAAAAACCATAGGCTGGAAAGTCGTTTTGCAGGGCGATGCCAACGTTCTCAACAGATGTATTCTCGTGGTTGCTCCACACACCCACAATTCTGAATACCTACTGGGAAACCTCGCCTACTGGGCGTTGGAAAAACCTATCAAAATTATTATCAAAGACGCTCACACTAAGGCCTGGTACGGCTCTGTAGTGAAAGGTCTTGGAGGTGTGGGAATCGACAGAAGCCAAAAAAATGACCTCGTAAATTTTGTTGCTAAACAGTTTGAGAAAGAAGATTTCAGTTTGGTAATTACACCGGAAGGCACCAGAAGCTGGGTTCCGAAATGGAGAAAAGGATTTTACCATATGGCTTTGGCAGCAAAAGTTCCTATCGTTTTGGCTGCCGGAGATTTTAAGCGGAAAACAATGTATTTGGGCTACACTATTTCTTATGAAAAACTAGCATCATTACCTTACGAAGAAATCATGCAGGAAATTGAAGATTACTACGTAAAATATGACATCGTTCCAAAAATCCCAGCCAACTGGAATCCGGACATCACGGGGAGCGGGCAAGTGGGGAATTAGATGCGGGTTACGGGGATTGCGGGTTACGCGATTTGGGATACGTGATTCGAGTACCCAAATATTAACCTCCGAAAACAATCGCAATGTGCGATAAGCCATAAGCCATAAGCCATAAGCCATAAGCCATAAGCAAAATTACCTATTAATCATTACTCATAAAAACATGTACATAAAAGACAAAACCAAAGAAGAAATATTAACGTTCATCAACAATTGGGGCGAAGAAACTTTTGCAAAAACACTCGATATTCATTTTACCGACATTGATCTTGAGAATGAAACCTTAACAGCCACAATGCCTGTTTTACCGCGAATTCATCAGCCTTTCGGGATTATGCACGGCGGAGCAACCTGCGTGTTGGCTGAAACAATGGGTTCAAGCCTCTCTAATATTTTTATTGATGGTGAAAAGTATTTTGGAGTGGGCACCAATATCAATTCCAATCATCTTCGCGGTAAAAAAGATGGTGTGGTAACCGGTTTCGCAAGGTTTATCCGAAAAGGAAGGACCATGCACGTTTCAGAAATTGAAATTAAGGATGAAAAAGGAAATCTGATCAGTCATACAACGATGACGAATAATATTATTAACAGATAATCCTACCCGACTGAAAAATATCTAAGGTTCAAAAATATTTGAGCCTTTTTTGTTGCATTTCTGCAACCTTTTCATTTTTTTTCATCTTATATATAATTGAAACTCTTAAATTTATACATCATGAAAAAAATTGTATTCCTTCTTCTTTGCTCTGTTTTTTTTATTCTGAATTCATGTCAGGATGACGAGCAGAATGCAGTTGCACCTGTGCCCATGAACTTTTCATTAATTGGAAAAGGAAATTTTTACGGTGGAACTTATGTAACACCACAAAATTCAGTAATTACCAATACTGCCGACTGGAATAATTTTCTTGCGCAGGCAGATGCAACCAACAATGTTTCAGGAAGTTTTACTGAAACCAATATCAATTTTAACCAGTTTATGATTCTCGTTGCAGTTGATCAGGTTCAGAATAGCGGTGGTCATTCCATCGACATTATGACTGCTGTTGAGCACCCTCTAAACATTACTGTAGAAGTAGACAAACTTCTCATTGGAGATGCCACAACCGTAATTACACAGCCTTATCACATTGTGAAAATTCAGAAAAGTACAAAACCTGTAATTTTTCAATAATTTATCTGCAACCTTTTTACATTTTTCCATCTTTAGAGAAAAGAATAATTATGAAAAATTTAATCTTACCATTTTTACTTTCATTGACTTTTGTTTTTTCATGTACAAACAGTGATGACAATGAAACCTTAGAAAAAAATATTCAGTCCTACGATGTCTACGTTGGAGGGGTAGATGAATTTCATGCATGTTACTGGAAAAATAACCAGAAAACGCTTCTTTCAGGTGGTGAAAACCTTCAGGGTACAAGCATTACAGTCGATCAGGGAAATATTTATATGTTAGCAAATAATATTCAAAAACTTGGAGGAAATCACGTAATACCTGCATGGTATTTCTGGAAAAACGGTAGCAGATACAATCTTGCAGAATATCTTAATGTTGCACCCAATAATATGAATGAACATGATAATCTCCAGATATGGAACAATATGACTGTAGAGAACGGAAATGTTTATTTCTTTGGAGTTATAAAAAACCCTTCAACAACTTCCACATCAGATCAGTACCAGATATGCTACTGGAAAAACGGAGTTAAAACTGTATTGGAAAATACAGACTATTACGGTTCTTTTACGGGTTGTTTAAGTGTTTATAATAACGATGTCTACGCGGTAACACGCAGAAATATTTCACCTTCCGGCGGAATTTTTAACTGGGAAACTGTACTTTATAAAAATACTGTTTACGCTTCTCTCTCAAACAACACCTTCCCTAAATATTTTCTGAAAGACAATTCAGGGATTTCAATATTTACACTGAGTTCTAATGGAACTCCATCTGTAAAAAATATCATTAACAATACTGAATTGACGATTCCTGCGTCTATTACTCCAAGTGAAATTAAAGATATTGTTTTGGATAATTCAGACCGCTATTTTATAGGTAGTACATTCTATTATAAGAATGATGTGTTAAATCAAATCAGTGATTCAAATAATTTTACCAGTATAGGCCATTTTGTTTCAAAAGATCAAAACATATACATGACAAGATACAATACAGCAGTTGGTGGAAAGGCAGTAAAGTTTTATGTAAACAATACTGAAATGCTGTCTCTTCCGGATGTTTCGCGGGGATGTTTCAATTCAATTTTTGTAGCTCCAAATTAAATTAATGGCTGAAAAAACCTTAAACTGGCAACAAATTTATACAGACTATTCCCCAAAACTTTTGGGGATTTGTCGCAGGTATATCACAGATCTTCAGGCTGCGGAAGATATTGTGCAGGAAAGTTTTATGACGGCGATGCAGAAAAACCATCAGCTGAAAGATGAAAAAGCAATTTTTGGATGGCTCAAAAAAATTGTAGTCAACAACGCTTTACAGCTGATCAGAAAGACCAGCAAAGAACATTCTTTTACAATCGAACCTTCAGAAATTCCAGATACTTTCACCGAAATGACAAACTCTGCCACCGACGAGCAAAAACACATTTTAGCATACGATTTTACAAGAGAACAGCTGTTACAGTCTATTGACAGTCTACCTTCGCAGCAGAAATCAGTTTTCAATCTTTATTTTATCGAAAATTATTCCCATTCAGAAATTTCCGGATTGATGAAAATTCCGGTCAACACTTCAAAATCTCATCTGTTGCGAGCAAAAAAATCGGTGCAGAATTATCTGATGACTCATTTTGTAAATAAAGAAACTCCAAAAAACAAAACGGCTTTGTTTCTTATTTTTTTCGGGTTGGGAAACAGTCTTTGGGGACGCACTTTCCAAAGCAAATTTTCAGATTTTGCGATTGTACCTGAAAAGAGTTTTGAAATTCTCTCACATTCAGGCAAAAACCAACTCAGCTTTTCTTCAGGCAAAAGTTTTTGGAAACAGTGTATGATCTTTGGAAGTACTGCTGTAATTACCGTTACAGGGTCAATTCTTTTCTTTAATAAGAATAATTATTTATCAAAAACATCTTCTTCCAATATTTCAAAACCAGTCAGTAAAAAAGAAACACCAAAAATTGCAACCCTGGAAATAGAATCCGATAAAGAAGTTCAAACCAATTTAAGTTCCATAAAAACAGTTTCTGAAGATGTTGATCCGGTGAAAACTGAAAATGTAATAGAAGAAAAAAAATCAACACCAACGCACATAAAACCAGTAAAAGATTCAGTAGAAAACCCCGTACAGCAAGTTGTTGTAGTAAAAAAAGTTATTCAGAGAGATACTGTTTTTATTGAAAGATAAACTGCTGAATTATGATGCAAAGATTCCTGATATTTTATTTTCTGATTAGCTTAACTTCCGTGTCTGCCCAACGGAAAAAAGTGGATACGGTCTATGTCTATGAGAAAGTAGTCGTGTATGACACCATTTATCTGGAAAAAGCTGTCCGTTTTAAACTCACCGATATTGGTATTCCAAAAATTTCAGCAGGAGAATTAATCCATAAACAAATTCCGTCAGAAAAATCTGATAACATTAACAATACGCGAAAATGGAACTTCGGAGCCGATGCCGGGATAGGAATGAAAGAAAATATCTGGTCCGAAAGCACATCCGGGAGAAATCAGTTTGGTGAAAACATTGGTCTGTGGATTTCACGAAGCTTTTTTAAATCAAAATTTTCGCTTCAGCTGTCGGCAAATCTCTATCACTGGAATCAGACTTTTGAGCTTGATGCCACTAAAAATGAGACGTTCCTCAATGGTTTTTATTTTACGGAAGACAATCAGCCCATTCTTTTTCAAAAATTCAATGATGATCATCTTGAATTCGCGATGAACTTAAAAGCAATTTACGAATGGAAAAAACTCAGACCTTTCGCAGGAATTTCACTCAACCGGAATTTATATAAAATGAAATTTCTTGTTCCTGAAAACAGAATTTTGGCAAGAGAAGAAGATTTTACCAGCAATCAAAACAATTTTGGTTTTACCTTCGGATTGCAGTACAGACTTTTAGGAAATCTGTTGCTCTCGGTGGATTATCAGCAATATCAACTGAACGGATTTTCTTTAAAAAACAATGACTTTCGTTTTGACATTTTTAAGACTAACAATACCTTTGCTGAAAGAAAATTTGGTTTAGGAATCACGTATTTTATTTCTAAATAAAAGTTTTTAAAATGCTTCACCATTATGATTTATTTCAAATTTCCATTCGACGAAAAATTATACTCCACAGATGAAAATTCAGAAATTAATTCTGTTGTTTTTCACAGTTTTAATAATGATAAAAAAATAGAAATATCTGGGAAAATCATTGAAAAAAATCAGTCAGATTTTAATAGTTTACAGTTAAATTCTCAGATTTTAGCTGATGACGATACTCAATTCATGGCAGAAAGCAAAGAAGAATATCTTCAAAAGCTGCAAGATGTGATTGAAATTATTAAGGAAAACAATCTTCCAAAACTGGTACTTTCAAGACGGAAAATAGTCGACGGTTTTAAAGAGATTGATTTAAAAAGCAGCTTCGACAATCTGTGTAAAAATTATCCTAATGCGTTTAAATATTTTTTCATTCACGGTGAATCATCATGGATAGGCGGATTTTCTGAGGTTTTAGGAAAATTCAACAAGTCCACCCATGAATTTGAAACGATGAGTATTGCCGGAACAATTCCTGTTTCTGAGGAATGGACTGAAAAAGAAATCGAGGAACAGAAGCCGGTTTCAGCCTTCATCAGAACGATTTTACAGAAATACAGCGGTACAGATTCTGTTGAAGAGTCAGAAACTTACGACCACATTTCCGGAAATATCAAACATTTAAAAACAGATTTTAAAATAAAGATCAATCCTGAAAATTTAGATTCAATTATTCAGGAACTTCATCCAACGCCTGCTGTTTGCGGAATTCCAAAAGATTTTTGTGCTGAAATTATTGAGAAAGTTGAGAAATTTCCTAGAGAACTCTACGCCGGTTATATCAGAATTGAAACAGACGATTACATTCAGTATTTTGTGAATCTGCGTTGTGCAAGACTGTATAAAAATTCCGTTCATCTCTTTGTGGGAGGCGGCATCACAGCACAAAGCAGTCCGGAAAAAGAATGGAAGGAAACCGAACTGAAATCTGAAGCCGTTCTGAAAAATCTTGTATTTAAATAACGAAAAAGCCTTTCATTTCTGAAAGGCTTTCTGATTGAATAATAAATCCAAATTATTTTTTTACACTGATTTTACTCCATGTATTCAATACGAAAATTACTGCGATGCCCAAAATACCGGCGATTGCAGAGAACACAAATTTAGAATTGTCTTCTTCTGTCAGTTTCAAATTCCAATCTATTGCGTAAACGTTGATTGCTGTAAACACAATAAAAATAACTAAAAATACTTTATAAAATTTCTGCATAACCTAAAAATGAATATAATTCTGCACCAGCTGTGTAAAGTTGGCCGTAAATAATTTAATTGAAATCGCAAGCAATATAATCCCGAAAACCTTCTGCAGAATTGAGAGCGTTGCCTCTCCCATTCTCTTCTCAAGCCACGGCGCAGATTTCAGCACCAAATATACGAAAATTGTGTTGAGTACGATTCCTAAAATGATGTTAATATCATGAAATTCCGCACGTAAAGACAGCGTAGTTGTCAGGGTTCCTGCTCCTGCAACCAAAGGAAATGCAATAGGAACGATTGATGCAGCTTTAGCTTCAGTGGTTTTATTGATTTCGATACCGAGAATCATTTCGAGCGCAATAATGAAAATAACAAATGCTCCAGCAACTGCAAACGAGTTGATATCTACACCAATAAATTTCAAAAGTTTATTTCCAACAAACAGGAAAGAAATCATAATCAAACCAGCAGTAATGGATGCTTTCTTGGAATCGATATGTCCGAATTTCTGCTTTAAGCTTACAATAATCGGAATTGAACCAAGAATATCAATGACCGCAAAAAGTACCATGAAACAGGTGATTATTTCCTTGATAGAAAAACCGTCAAAAATTTCACTCATAATCAATTTTTAATAATTTCGCAAAATTATGAATAAAAAATGATTATTTGCTAATTTTAGAATAAATATTAACGATATCTTTATACAGCTCATCAAGAGACTGCTCAGAATGTACAGGTGAATATTTCTCCATTTGGATGCGCTGCTGCAGATTCTGATACTCTTCTGCTACCGAACGGCCTTTGAAGTTTTCGATAAATGAAACGAAACTCCCTCCCTGACCTTCGAAATACTCACTTCGCACTTCAGCATCCAATTCTGCAACGGTAGAAAAGAAGGCGTCAAAATTCTGTTCTTCCTTCAGATTATTTAGATATGAAAAATAATCAGTGGTATCCGTTTTAAGTCTTTCTCTTATTTCAGCTTCGGTTTCAGCTACAGAACCCAAGGGTTTACTGCTTACGCTTTCAGCAACCAAACGCTGTTTTTTTTGCCATTTTCTAAATGCGAAATAAAGCATCAGTAATCCTGCAAATATTGAAATATTGATTAGTAAAATATTCCAGTTGAACTTTCTTTTTTCTTTTACTTTAAATGCTGTCGTTTTCAAAACCGGACTGTCCACCGTTTCAAGGAAATCATTGGTGTAATCATTCATCTTTTCAACCGTGGTTTTACTGTCATAAAGCTGTTCCGCTGTTAACGCATTTAAGACTAAAGACTTGCCACCGAGAGCAACATACTGCGCATTTTCGGGATCAAAGAATGAAAACTCCTCAGTTTTAATATTTAAAATACCGGCTTTGTGTGGGATAATGATGTAATTCGCAGAAATATCTCCTGTGAAACCGCCTTCGCCAACAACAAAATTATTGACAATTTTCGGCGCATAGATTTCATAATCCTCAGATTTCGCAATTTCAGGCAAATGCATATTCGCCAGATTACCTTCACCCGAAACCTTGACAGTGACATTAATAGGTTTTTTAGCTTCAACTTTTTCGTCAGTAGATTTATAAACATCAACCTTAAATTTACCAACTGCATTTTTAAAACCCTCAGGAGCATCTGCAGGAAGTTTTTTTACATTAAGTTTTACCTTATTGGAAACTATTTTATTGCTGTTTGAATACGAACTCACCGATGCCGAAACCGACGGAACTTCCACATAACCTGATTCATTTGGAAAAACCATAAACACAGCGAGTATCTGTGTCGGCATATTTGAAATTCCGGTAGGATCAATTTCAGATTTATTAAAATTAATGGGATGAACATCCAGATGATCTTCTTCCGGAAGTCTGATGTTTTTTACCCTTCTCAGATTATCAATATTTCTTGAGTATCCACGCAGGATAGCGACTGTTGGCTGATCCTGATAGACTTCACGGTCGTCTATTTCCATATTGAGATAAACATCATTGGAAGCAACGGCCTTTGCAGGAACCTTTTTCTCTATATCCTTAATGAAAATGTCGAAAGGCTCGGTTTTGTAAATTTTATTGTTGATGGTTACCAAGACAGATCCAATCCTGATTTTCCCTTTCTGTTTGGGCTCAAGAGCGATTCTGGTGATTGATTTCGAGGCATTGATATTACTTTCAGGATCTAAAAGCCCATCACGGTAAGAACCACTTCCCACCATATTAAATTTTGACAGATCAGGTAATTTCAAGGGGCTTTGCTGAACGAGATCGTCACCGTTAAGTTCAAGAACGATCGTAAGATTTATCACATCCCGGCCTTCGTAATCAGATTTGTCTGATTTCATCGTCAAATTGACCTGACCATAAGTAGCTATGGAGGTCAATAATATCAGTATGTAAATAAATTTTTCTTTCATCACCAATCTTTCTCGTTGCTCTCGGGCATCGAATAAGAATTGTCATTTAAAATTCTTCTTGCAGTCTGTTTTTCTTTTTCACCAATATGGTCGAGTAATCTTTTCTCGTTTTCCTTTGAAAGTCTGCCTTCGGTATTACCCTTTTTGGCATCTTCAGGATTTTTCCCTTCACCTTCATTCTGCTGCCCTTTTCCCTGACTTTGATTTTTGTCTTTGCTATCGCCGTCTTTTCCCTTGTTCTGATCATCGCCGCCGCCCGATTTTCCGGAGCTGCTGCTTTGATCTTTATCTCTCTGCTCCTTTTTCAGTTTGAGCATTGCAATTTCGTAATTCTTTCTCGTCGGTTCACTGTATGGTTTCTGTTTCAAAGAACCTTTGTAGGCGTCTGCTGCTTTTTCGGCGTCATCCAGTTTCATATAGGCGTTTCCAAGATTGTGCAGAGCTGCTGCCTTATCCTCAACATTCTGTGCCAGTTTTTCAGCTTTTGAAAATTCTGCTTTGGCGTCTTCAAACTTTTCACTTTTATACAGTGCGTTTCCAAGATTGTAATGTGCCGCAAAGTCTTCACCATTCACTTTTACCGCTTCTGAAAATTTAGATGAAGCACCGTCATAGTCTTTACCTTTGAATTTCACATTGCCTTCTTTCACCAGTAATCTGTATTCTGTCTGGCCAAAAACTGAATTCTGGAACAAAAAAAACATGAGAAACGACAAAAAGAATATTTTAGTATTCATCTATTGCAAAATTATTCGTTTATATGTTAATAAACAGTGTTTTAATTGTTAAAGTTGGGTTAAAGTAATAACATCAAATTAAAGATATTCTGATGAGTTTTAAATTGAAAAATCTCTTTTTGGATTGAATAAAAATATTATCAGAAAGAAAAATATCGATACACCCAGAAAATACTGATAGTAATGGTTGGCATTCTGTGAATTGACAGAAGTCTGAGACATACCACCTTTGCGTTTTAAATCTTCAATGATACGATCCGGTGCATCTTTCATTGAATTTCCGTCAATGTAGCTTCCACCCGTGGATGCAGACATATTTACAAGCGCTTCAGTCTGTCTTTTTGTGACAACCATCTGACCTGAATTGTCCAGTTTATACCCCATCAGCTGACCGTTTTCATAGGTGGGAACGGGAGCGCCTTCTTCGGTGCCCACTCCTACTGCAGTGATTGAAATTCCTTCATTGTTGGCCAGTCTCACCGCTGCATTATCATTTCCTTCATTATCTTCCCCGTCGCTTATCAAAACTACCTTTCTTGAACCTTTGGCCACATTTTTAAATTTCTCTGAGGTAATCTGAATCGCATTTAAAAAATCAGTTCCCTGAACCCTCATTGCTGTGGTTTCAATTTCACTCAAATATGTTTCAGCAGCACCATAGTCTGTGGTTAAAGGCATTACAGAAACTGCATCTCCAGCAAAGACCACAATTCCAACCTTGTCATTTTTCATTTTCTGCATTGTATTGATCACCAGATTTTTCGCCTGATCCAGACGGCTCGGTTCAATATCTTCAGCGTTCATTGAGTTTGAAATATCGAGAACAAACATTACATTGCTCAGTTTCTGTTCAGATTTTACGGTTTCAAAACCATTCAGCAAATCTATAATCGAGAAGATTAAAAATAAAACAGCCATCAGATATAAAAACGGAAAGAATTTTACGAAAGATGAATTCTTTTCAAACAAAGTCTCATGGAATTTCGACTCTGCAAATAATGCCTTTCTTGCCTTTTTCCATCTTAAAAACCTGATTACGATGAAAGACAGCAGCGGCAAAAGCAGCAGCAAAAATAAATACCAGTAATTTCCCAGATCCCAGCTCATCAGTTTAAAAATTTATATAAAACCCATCTCAAAAGCGCATCAAAGAGCAGAATCCCGAGTGCTATCCACAGAAAAAATCTGAAATGTTCTTCGTAATTAAACGTTTTTGAAGATTTGACATCGGACTTTTCAAGAAGATTGATTTCATTGTAAACAGCTTCAAGTTTATCGCCTGAAGTTGCACGGTAATATTTTCCTCCGGTGATTTGGGCAATCTCTCCCAGCGTACCTTCATCAATAGTAACGGGCATTTCGTTGTAAATATATCCAAACTCATCTACTCCCGTCGGCATCAGTGCATATCCTTCAGTTCCAATCCCGATACAGTACACTTTAATGTTGCTTGATTTTGCTAATTCGGCTGCCAAAAGCGGAGGAATTACATTTTGAATATTGCTTACTCCATCGGTCATTAAGATCACAATCTTACTTTTAGCTTTGCTTTGTCTCAGGTGATTAACAGCGATAGCCAGGCCTTCGCCCACAGCCGTCCCGTCCTCCATCTCACGCTGATTGATGTTCTGAATCTCGTGAATCACTGCATCGTGATCGAACGTCAGCGGCATTTTCGGGAAAGCTTCCAGTTTATAGGTAACCAGACCGATTCTGTCGTTGGGTCTTTTATTGACGAAATCGACGGCTATATTTTTTAAAACAGATAATCTGTCAGGTTCAAAATCTTTTGCTAACATACTCAGAGAAACGTCTACGGCAAGCATGATATCAAGCCCTTTCGTTTCATCCTGATCCTGACTGATCGTGAAACTTCTCGGTCTTGCCATTGCGATAATCAGACAGCTCAGGATGAGATATTTTGAAATTTTCAGAAGAAAAAGAACAGCTCTGATGCCACTTCGGCCTTCCATATTTTTGGTAGAGGGCACAACGATTCCTTTCCTTTTCTTCCTGCTCAAATCTAAAACTAAGAGTGGCAGAAATACAAGAAAGAGCAACAAAAACCACGGACTGTAGAATTCCAGATTAAACATCTTTTCTCAGATTTTCAAATTCGATATCTTTTACAGAACGTTCCACGACGGTTTTAATGTCTGAAAAATCTTTCTGCATCGTGTTTTCGTCCGGAAATGTTTTGGCAAATTTTACCAGATCTCCACGGACGAAAACTTCTTCAAGGATTTTTTCATTGTCAGGAGAGATCGTATTGTTTGCTTTCATTGCATCAATCAGATCATCGGTAAGCAGAACTTCCGCAGGCAACTGATATTGAGTGGTGATAAACCGCCTTGAAATGTCTATTAATTCCACATAAAAAGATCTGAAATCTCCGCTTTCTATATATTTCTTTTTAATCAAAACTTCCAGTTCCTTTAAAGTAAGATTGGTGGTAATTTTAGGTGATGTTTTTTTCACTCTTCTTCCGTATTTCAGAATGATGATAACAGCAATGATTAAAGCAATAACCGCCAGTGCGGCGAGAATATAGAACTTATACAGTTCCCAGTAATCTGCCATTTCAAGATCAACTTCTTTGTTGCTCATAATGTCGTTGATCACATCTTCCTTTGTAGCTGTATTCACCACTTCAATTTCGTAAGCAGGAGTTTTAAGAATTTCGTTTCCCACTTTAAAATCAAGTTCGGGAATTGTAAATTTTCCTTCCTCAAAAACGGCAAATTCTATTTTTCTCTCATAGTAATCATCTGCAGAGCCGATACTGTCTTTAATTTCTTCAAAATGGAAAGGCAAAAGTTCATTTTCACGGGCGGAATTTACTTTTTCGCCGTTAAGATATTTGATTCTGATCGTCAGCTGATTGGTTTCCCCCAATGCCAGCATTTTTTTCTGCAGGTTCGAGGTAATCATCTGCGCCAGTGAAAGCGATGAAATGAGTATTGAAAGTATGAAAAGTATTTTTTTCAATTGAAAATTAAATTTTAGATATCATTAAATTATTTTTTCTGAAAGTATTGATAGAGCAATTTCGAGTATTCCGTTCCGCTTCCAATATTTAAAAATCCGGCTGATGAATCGGCAAAATCTTCTTCCAGTTTTTTCATTTTTTGTTTTTGAGACTCAGCATAAGTATAGCGCCATCTGGCTGCGGAAGTATTGACATAAATTTCTCTTCCGGTTTCAGAATCGTGCAGCAAAGCATAACCTACATCGGGAATTTCATTGTCTTTTTCATCAAAGACACGAATGCCCAGAAGCTGATGTTTTTTAGAAGCAACTCCAAGAATTTTGGAATCGTAATCATCATTAAAATCAGAAAGAAGAAATACCAGCGACTTTCTTTTGAAAATTCCCATCATATAATGAAGCGCATAGTCGATTTTAGATTCTGCCTTAACATAATCTGCTGTCAGAATACTGCTGATCATAGACAAAACATGCTTTCTTCCCTTTTGAGGAGGAATTACTTTATACACTTTATCGGCAAATAGAATCAGTCCTACTTTATCATTGTTTCCGGCTGCTGAAAAGCCTAAACTTGCCGCAATTTCTGCTACATATTCCCTTTTGAGCTGATGTTTTGTACCGTAATTCATGGAGGCTGAAATATCCACCAGAATCATCATAGTAAGTTCCCTCTCCTCTTCCATCACCTTTACAAAAGGCTCCTGAAAACGGGCGGTTTTATTCCAGTCTATTCTTCTGATTTCATCACCAAACTGATACTGTCTCACTTCAGAAAACGTCATTCCCTGTCCCTTGAAAGCCGAGTGATACTGCCCCATCAGCGAATTTTCCGTTTTCCTTCTGGTACGGATTTCAATCTGCTTTACTTTTTTGACGATGTCTTTTATCTGCATGCTGATAATTCAAAATTTAAGATTCAATATTTAAAATTAAAACTGAACTTCGACAATCACGAATCTGAACAGTTTTGAATTTTAAATTTTAAACCTTGAATGTTCTAAGGTGCCTGAATTTTAGCTAAAATTCTCCGTACAATTTCCTCGGAAGTGATTTCTTCGGCTTCGGCTTCGAAAGTCAGTCCGATTCTGTGCCTCAAAACGTCCTGAGCCAATGCTTTTACGTCTTCAGGAATCACAAATGCTCTTCCTTTTAAAAATGCATATGCTCTTGAAGCGATGGCAAGATTAATCGACGCTCTTGGCGAGGCACCGAAACTGATGTAATTTTTTAATTCCGGAAGTCCGTACTTCTCAGGGAAACGGGTGGCAAAAACCATATCAAGAATGTATTTCTCTATTTTTTCGTCGAGGTATATTTTGTTGATCAGTTCTTTTGCATCAACAATGTTCTGCAGCGAAATTACCTGCTTTACTTCCTGCGGCTGCGATGTTGAGACCATTCTCATCACTGATCTTTCGTCCTCAAATTCGGGATAATCAATCGTACATTTCAACATAAAACGGTCACTCTGAGCTTCAGGCAACAGATAAGTTCCTTCCTGATCGATTGGATTCTGAGTGGCTAAAACCAAAAATGGTTTTGGCAGTTTCATCGTTTCATCGCCTATGGTAACCTGCTTTTCCTGCATTACTTCAAGCAAAGCTGACTGCACTTTTGCCGGAGCACGGTTGATCTCATCCGCAAGCACAAAGTTGGCAAAAACAGGTCCTCTTTTAATAGAAAAATCGTTTTCCTTAATATTATAAATCATCGTTCCTACCACATCAGCAGGCAGAAGATCCGGAGTAAACTGAATTCTTGAAAACTGCCCGTGAACAGCATCCGCAAGAGTTTTTATTGCTAAAGTTTTCGCCAGACCGGGAACGCCTTCCAAAAGAACGTGACCATTTCCCAAAAGTCCTACCAAAAGACGGTCAATCATATATTGCTGACCGATAATTACTTTATTAATTTCCTGCCTCAGCAGTGTAAAAAAATAATTCTGTTCCTTCACTTTTTCGGTAAGCTGACGGATGTCTTCTGCTTGAAATGTATCTGACATAAGTTTATTAAATAATTGGTAAATTTCTGATAAATACTTGCATTTGCCAACACAACAAATGCCATTATTGAGTTAAAGTTTGTTAAATCTAAAATATTTTGAGCATTTAAAAAGTTTAAACTGAGGCTTAAAATTGTCGCATCCACTTTATTAAACTATTTTTGGAGATTAAAAATTCTGTACGATGAATTATCATTTTCAGGCACACAGACAGGTGAGAAAAAACCTCCTTCACATCCTTCAGGAAACTTCACACGAAGACCTCCTGCTGATTCCGGATGGTTTCAACAATAATCTTTACTGGAATATTGCCCACACTGTCGCAACACAGCAGCTTCTGCATTACTACCTGAGCGGTAATCCGTTCAGAATTGACAAATATTGGGTAGAAACGTATAAAAAAGGAACACTTCCCAATCTGAATGTGCAAAAGTCTGAAGTTGAAGATCTTGAATTTCTTCTTACAGAAACTTCAAAAATATTAATGAAAGATTTTGATGCCGATCTTTTCTCAGATTACACTCCATATACCACAAGTTTTGGAATGGATTTAAAAAGCATTCAGGATGCCATCATCTTCAACAACATGCATGAATCACTGCACTATGGATACGCTTTGGCGCAGAAGAGAGCTATTTTAGGAGAAAAAGATTAAAGGAAGAGCCAGGGAAAAAGTTAAAAAATCCAAGGCTGATTAAAAGATAACAACTAAGAAATTATGAGATTGCTTCGTTCCTCACAATGACGATCTCAAATTTCAAATTTTAGATTTCAAATTAAAGAATGAACGACGATTTTATATTCGGGTTGCGTCCCGTACTGGAAGCTATAGAAGCAGGGAAAACGATAGACAAAATTTTTGTACAAAATGCTTTGCAGGGAGAAATCTATGCTGAACTGAAAGCGGCTTTGGCAAAAAACAAAATCCGTCCTAACTACGTTCCGGTAGAAAAGCTGAACCGTTTTACAAGAAAAAACCATCAAGGAGTGGTGGCATTTATTTCTGATGTGCCTTTCCATAAGATTGAAAATATTATTCCTGAACTATTCGAGGAAGGAAAAACTCCTTTCATTTTAATTCTCGACAGATTAACGGACGTAAGAAACTTCGGAGCGATCTGCAGAACTGCAGAATGTGTGGGAATTGATGCCATCGTAATCCCTGAAAAAGGCGGTGCACCTGTAAATTCTGATGCAATCAAAACTTCTGCGGGAGCATTATACAACATTAAAATCTGTAAAGAAAATAATCTTGCTCATGTAGTGGATTTCCTTCAGCAAAGTGGAATCTCTGTGTTTGCCGCATCAGAAAAAGCTCAAAAATTAATTTATGATGTAAATTTCACGGAGCCGTGCGCCATCGTTATGGGGAATGAAGAAATCGGAATTTCCAAAGAAGTGCTGCATCACGCAGACGAAAAAATAAAATTGCCGATCGAAGGGAAAACCCAGTCACTCAACGTTTCTGTAGCTTGTGGTGCAATTCTGTACGAAGCTGTCAGACAGAAACACATTAAATCAAACCTTTAAATTTTTTAATAAAATTCACGAAATCGCCTTCATTTGGAAGAACAAAAACCAATTAAAACAAAAGCGATTGCAAATGGTGAATTAACAACAATAAATATAATTATGAAAAATATAGCAGCTTTTGCATTACTTTCACTCGCATTGGTATCGTGCAAAAAAGAAACCGCAACCATCACCAAAGTAGATCCTAAAACAGGAAAAACAATCACGGTGGAAGTGCCTGCAGATTCTATAAAAAAGGTGGAAGCCAACCCTGCAATCAAAGATTCGTTGGGTGTTTTTAAACAGACTTTCAAACTTAAAAAAGGAGAAACATATCCTCTTACAACCTATCAGAGAGATGTAAGAACGATGACCGATCCTTCCGGAAAAACGATTTCCGGAACCAGCGATTCTACAGATGAGATGAACTTTACTGTAAATGATGTGAAAGGCAATATTTACGATATCACCATCAATTTAATTTCAAAAAGAAGCTCACAGAATTCTCAGGGAAAAACAATTGCGGTTGATACAAAAGCTGAAGCTCCGAAAGAAGATCAGTTGAAAATGGTCTGGAACATCAACAAAGCTTTGGTAGGAAATAAACTTCAGATGAAAATGGATGATCACGGTAAAGTGATTTCTATTACAGGATTTGAACCTATTTACAAAAAAATTGCTGACGTTGTCGCCAAAATAGTAAAAGATAAAACTCAGGAAACAGGCGTTGTTGAAAGTTTAAAACAAACCTTTAACGAAAAAGTTTTAAAAGAACAGTTTGAGAAAAACCTAACTGTAATGCCTAAAAAAGGAGTTAAAATCGGTGAAAAATGGACGTTAAGTGAAAGTGCCGATGATGCCGGAAAAGTAAAAGTTACCTCAAACTACCAATTAAAAAGTGTAGGAAACGGTATCGCAGAAATCTCTGTAACTGGCGGAATTCCGAAGAAAACTGAAAAGCAGAAACAGGGTGAGGTCACTCACAGCTTAAGCAGCGAACTTTCGCAGGACGGCGTGATCAAATTTGACCAGAATACAGGCTGGATTACACACCAAAATATCAGCGTAAAAACCACACAGGTTGAAACAATTGCCAATGCAAAGGAATCACAGTCGATGAAAAGTGTTTCTAATTCTACGGTGATGGTGAATCCGTCTGCGAAATAAATTAATATTTAGGATTCCGATTGCAGTAAATCTGAATCCTTGAGTTTTAAATCTTAAAAAAATTATTATGAAGTACATTATTGAGTTCATCCTCATCACAATAATACTGTTTTTCGTCTGGAATATTCTGAAAAGAATTTTCTTCAACAAATTTTACAAATACACAGGTCTCAGACCCCAGGAAAGAGCACCAAAAGAGGAAGTGAGAAACTCAAAAACAACCATTGAGAAAAAAGTAAAATGGGACGCAGAAACTGTGGAATATGAAGAGGTGAAGGAAAGCAAAGACAAAAGGTAATCACTCAGACCAATTATAAAAGATAATAACCATCAGCATGGCAAAAAATAAAAACTTAGTTTACATTGCAATTTCAATCGTTGCATTCTTGGTTTTGGCATTTTTATATTCAACGCCGGTACTTACCGGAAAGCAGCTTTTTCAGCATGATATCGTGCAGTATCGTGGAGGTGCAAAAGAACTCATCGATTACAGAGAAAGTTTCGACAAAGAAACCTACTGGAGCGACTCTATGTTTGGAGGAATGCCAACTTATCAGATGGGAAGCCGTTTTGAAGGCGACATCATCAAAAAAGTAGACAGCTATCTGAATATTTTGCCAAGACCTGTGAATTACATGTTTTTACTGTTCGCAGGATTTTTCCTGTTGGGAATGGTTGCCGTCCGAAACTGGAAATATGCGCTTCTCGGAGCCACATTTTTCGGGCTCTCCACTTATTTTTACATCATTATTGCCGCCGGACACAACGGAAAAGTGAATACAATAGAATATTTTGCACCACTTCTGGCCGGAATTCTTTTGGTTTATATTCGTAAAAAATACATCCTCGGATTCATTGTCACTACCCTTTTCTTCGGATTACAGGTTGCTGCAAACCACCCGCAGATGACTTATTATTTGTTCATGGGACTTGGATTTTTGTTTATTTCTGAATTAATCAGAGCAATTCTGAAAAAAGTTCCGATGAAGCATTTCCTGATTTCATCGGGAATCATCGCCTTTTCATTGGCCATCGGTGTTGGGATGAACTCTCAGAGAATCATGGCCAATTCCGAATACATCAAAGAAACAGTAAGAGGCAAACAGATTTTAAATACCGAAAATAACACCGCAGGTAACTCTGGAATGGATAAAGCAAGCATCCTAAATTGGAGCTATGGCCAGCTTGAAACCCTGAACCTTTTTATCCCAAGATTGATGGGTGGAGGAAGTCAGCAGGAATTTTCTGATTCCTATCCTAATAAATTGAGAGAATCACTGGCTACTCAAACCAATGACGATAGTCAGATTGAAGAAGGTGTTCAGAGTATCGTGCAGCAAACAACACCTTACTGGGGCGATCAGCCCGGAACTTCAGGGCCTGCTTATCAGGGAGCAGTAGTTTGTTTTCTGGCATTGTTAGGTTTTTTCTTCGCGCCAAAAAAATACCGTTACTGGATCTTGGGAGCAACGATTTTAACAGTTCTTTTAGCTTGGGGAAGCAATTTTATGCCGTTGTCGGATTTCTTCATTGATTATATTCCATTTTACAGTAAATTCAGGGCACCATCGTCTATTTTGGTCGTTGTAGAATTACTTTTCCCGCTTATTGCAATTATCGGTTTGTATAAATTTTTCACAGATTCTAAATTAACTGATGAGTATAAAAAGAAAATTTTGCTTTATGTAAGTGGTGCTACTTTAGGTTTAACTTTAATTTTGCTTCTTTTCGGAAAATCTTTACTCGGATTTACGAATGATTCTGAAAAAGAAATTCCGAATTTTATTTTGGATGTAATTATTGAAGACAGAGTGAAATTATTCAGAATTGATGCCTTCAAAGCACTGATTTATGTCGGAATCACCGCAGCCGTTTTATTTTTAGCTTTAAAACAGAAACTCAATCAAAACATCGCACTCTTAATCATCGGAGCGGTAAGTTTATTTGATTTATGGAGTGTCAACAGAAATTATCTGAATGATAAGAATTATGTTGATGCCATCTTCGCAGAAAACCCATTCCAGACAGAAGGCACAGATTACTTAGCCGAAAAAGTGGGCGACAACCCTAATTTACAGTCAATTTTGGCAAGCATTCCTGTCAACAAAACATTGGAAACCATAGCTCAGAAAGACACGAAACACTACAGAGTTTACAATCAGGTTTTGGGTGTTACAGGAGAAACAAATACCTCTTATTTCAGACCGTCTATCGGTGGGTATCATGCAGTGAGGCTCAGAAGATATGATGATTTGATGAATGCCTACATCACGCAGCCAGACAGCGCAAAAACGCCTAAAATTCTGAATTTACTCAATACAAAATACATGATTTTTGGAAAACCTTCAGAACCGCAGGTTGTTCCAAATCCTAATGCCAACGGAAATGCATGGTTTGTAAGTGATCTGAAATTTGCCGCTAATCCAAATGAAGAGCTTGCTTTGGTAGGTGAAGTTGACAATAAAAAAACCGCTGTAATCAATACGGAAGACAAAAAATATTTTGACGGTAAAAATCTTCAGTCAGATTCTACGGCGACTATCAATTTGACAAAGTACGAGCCCAACGAACTTGAATTTAAATCATCTTCAAAAACGCCACAGCTGGCAGTTTTCTCTGAAGTATACTATCCTCACGGCTGGAAAGTTTCGGTTGACGGAAAGGACGTTGATTATGTGAAAGCTGATTATCTGTTACGTGCTGTGCACGTTCCGGCGGGAGATCACAACATCAAAATGGTTTTCGAACCAAAAGTCATTGAAACCGGAAAATGGATTTCATTGATCTGCTTCGCCCTATTTATTTTGATAAGTGCCGTGGGAATTTATTTTGTTTACCGCAAAAGAGAAGAAGCTCCAAAAATCGCCTAAAGTCATTGTGGAGAGGAGCGGCAGTGTGTTCCTGTTATTCAGGAAAGAGTCCGTTGAATCTTTGAACTGTTGTTGAAAAACTGATTCTTCCGTCGCAATGATAATCTGCAAAATTTAGAATGGAATTAAAGAAAATCCTCATCATTACTTATTACTGGCCACCTGCAGGAGGTCCTGGCGTTCAGCGTTGGCTGAAGTTTGCTAAATATCTTCCGGAATTCGGCTGGAAACCCATTATTTATACTCCAGAAAATCCAAGTTATCCTTTGCTGGATGAAAGTTTGATGAAAGACGTTCCCGCAGATTTGGAAATTATAAGAACAAAGATTTGGGAGCCTTATCAACTCGCTGAAAAGCTCAATAAAAGCAATAAAAAATTTAAGGCCGGACAGTTTGATGTCGGTCAGAATCAAAGCTGGAAGTCTAAGCTTTCGATTTGGGTAAGAGGAAATTTTTTCATTCCCGATGCACGGGTTTTTTGGGTAAAACCTTCTACGCAGTTTCTGGAAAAATATCTTCAGGAAAATAAAATTGAAACAGTTGTAACAACCGGCCCGCCCCACTCGATGCATTTGATTGGTTTAAACTTAAAAAAGAAATTCCCCGAACTGAAATGGATTGCAGATTTCCGGGATCCCTGGACGGAAATTTCCTACTACAAGCATTTAAAACTGACCAACAGATCAGATAAAAAACACCGTTTTCTGGAAAGTGAAGTTTTCAAAAACGCAGATATAACTCTGGCGACAAGTTACACCGATGCCGAAAACTTCCGAAAAAACGGAGCCAGCGCCTTCTGCATTACCAACGGCTTTGATGAAACAGACTCCAACACTCAAACCCTCCAACCCTCCAACCCTAAAACCCTAACACCTTCAAACCCTCAAACCAAATTCACCCTCAGCTACATCGGAGTTCTGGAACAACTCAGAAATCCTGAAAATCTTTGGAATGCTTTAGACAATTTGGTGAAAACAAATGCAGATTTTGCAGAGAATTTCAGTTTAAAATTTGTCGGTAGAATTGATGATAAAATTTTAAATACAATAGAAAATTCACGTTTAAAAAATCATGTATTAAATCTAGGTTATCTTTCGCACGATAAGGCGGTTTCAGAGATGTCAGATTCTGATCTTTTGCTGATGACCAATTTCCCGAACGAGTCGTCAAAAGGCATTATCCCGGGGAAAATATTTGAGTATCTGGCTGCCGGAAAACAGATCATTTCATTTGGACCTGACGAAGCCGATGTTGCAAAAATTTTGTTTGAAACAAAAGCCGGAAAGCATTTCAGCTACAATGATTCCAAAGAAATTGAAGATTTTATTCTGGAAAAATTTGAGTTGTGGAAAAACGGAAATCTTTCAGAAAACACACAAAATATTGAGCAGTTTTCCAGAAGAAATTTAACAAAACAACTTTCAGAATTACTCTGATTTGATGATTCAATTTAAAAAAGATTTCAATTAAAAAATAATAGTTTTACCAACTCATCTCAGATGAAAATTAAAAAGCTGGCGTGCAATAAGTCAAATGCACGCCAGCTTTTTAATAAACGCACGTCAGCTTTTTGGAAAAGCACGCAAGCTTTTTAAAAATTCATGCGTGCTTTTTAAATTGCAAGCCTGAATTTTATTTTTAATGGTGATCATTTATTTACTCAGTGAAGAAGATTTAAATCGTCCATTCATCATTGATGACAGCAACTAAATAATATTTGCCTTCAAACTCTTCGAAAACTAAGCGAAGTGCATTCCAGTCCATTCCACTGCTTTTCTCTGAACCGGAAATGTAATTTTCTGTAAAATTGGTGCTGGGATATATTTCTTTCAGATTATTGAGCGAATTTCCGTTTCCAAGAAATTTGTTGTAAGCATATTCTGACTTTGTGAAATCTTTTTTGAATACCCAGTTTTTCATATACTGATCGATGGTGGCTTTATAAATTTCTCCCGAACCGTCGCGTGATCCCCAGGTAAAAATCGTTTTGGTAGGATAATATTTCTCAAAATCTGCCCTTGAAAAATGTTTATCTTCAGTTTTATTCACAAATGCATACATAGAAAATCTAATCCCCTTCTGTGGGTGAATATATTTCGCAAAAACATCGTAAAAATTGACTTTCAAGGCTTGTAAGATCTCGTCGTTGGTTTTCTTTAATGCAACTTCCGTTGAAAATGATTCCTGTTTGGTTTCCGTTCTCTCATTGGATCTTTTAAGGTTGTCTGTTGATGCTGTCGGACTTCTGTCCTGCTTTTTATCACAGGCTAAAACTGCAAAAATAGTTAGTAGTGCAAAAGCTTTTTTCATTGTAAAATTTCTAAAAAAAGTCCAAATGCAGTGCCAGTTTTGAGTGGGAGGGTTGAAGAGGTGGAGGGTATGTGAGTGGACGGATATGGGTGTGTGAGTTATTCTTTACATCCATAGAGAATAAGTATTCCGGCAATTGCTATTTTCCCTGATTCTGTGCTGTTTTTACTGTTGGCTTTTAGTATTTTTGATATATGGAAATTTTGGATATTCTCATTATCGGAGCCGGACCGATTGGTTTGAACTGTGCGCTTGAATCGAAAAAAA
>NZ_LMQH01000011.1:2022902-2026710 GCF_001424105.1 Chryseobacterium sp. Leaf394
ATCCGTTGTATATGAAGTTTTTTTCGACAGCTGATAAGCTTGAAATCGCAGAAATTCCTTTTATTTCAGCTGCTCCTAAACCTGGCAGACAGGAAGCTCTGGAATATTATCAGGGCATTGCAAGGCAGAAAAATCTGAACATAAATTTATATGAAAAGGTTTTAAATGTGTCTAAAAAGGACGGAGTATTCAAAATCGAGACTTCAAAATCAGAATATCTCGCAAAAAGTGTTATCATCTCAACCGGATTTTACGACATCCCAAACCTGATGAATATTCCCGGCGAAGATTTGCCAAAAGTAAAGCATTATTACACCGAACCCTACCCCTTTGCAAAACAGAAAATCGTGGTTGTAGGTTCGAGCAATTCTTCAGTGGATGCCGCTTTGGAAACGTACAGAAAAGGTGCTGATGTCACGATGATTATCCGCAACTCAGAAATTTCGGCTAACGTGAAATATTGGGTAAAACCGGATATTGAAAACCGAATTTCCGAAGGAAGTATTAAGGCTTATTTTAATGCTGAAATGATTGAGATTAAAAAAGATTTTGTCATTTTTAAAAATGAAAACGGAGATCATATTGAAATTGAAAATGACTTCGTTCTCGCCATGACAGGCTATCTTCCCGATTTTGACTTCCTGAAAAACTCCGGAATAGAATTGCAGGGCGACTGTTTAAATCCTCTTTATAATTCAGAAACGATGGAAACGAATGTTGCCAGCCTGTATCTCGCAGGCGTAGTTTGTGGCGGAAAAGATACGCATCTTTGGTTTATAGAAAACTCCAGAATTCATGCGGAAATGATCATTACAGAAATTATAAAAAAAAACAATAAATGAAAAAAAATCTGTTTGTAGTATTTTTACTGTTAAGTTTCAACACTATACTGGCTTGTGACTGCTTGTATACACTACTGCCCAAAACTTATCATAAAGCCAACATCGTTGCAGAAATCACTGTTCTGAATATTTATGGTAATGACACTAAAGATAGAACTTACAAAGCTGAAGTGAAATTTGAAAAATTTTTTAAGGGTAAAACTGACAAAACAACGTTAAATCTCAGTGGAAATATTGGTAGGATCGATGGTTCTGCCTGTGATGTGGAGTTCAAAAAAGGTGAAAAATATATCATCTTTCTCAATCACGATAATGAAGAGATCTCATCCTGCACACCTCATTATTTATTAAATAGGGATAATTCATATCACAGTAAGATCAGTGCCGCAGAAAATCTCTTTTCATATTTAAAAAATAATACGATACAAAATGACAATTTTATTTTTTACTTTGAAAAAAATAAAACAGGAAGATCAAGCATCTCAAAATTAAAAAACTTTAAGCCCAAAAATAACTTTGCTGTTTACGAAATAATTTTCACTGATAAAAATAGTATTGCGTCCGTAAATATCAAATCAGAATTTGGTGACAGAGATGATGTAATAGCAGAACTTATAAAGAAAAATATTTATCACCCCTTTACAGCCAGTGAGGGTAAAAGAAGTTTGATCACGTTCGTTTATATACCTGAATACGTATCTATTAATTACAGAGATTACATTACATCAGAATTAAATTAAAGATCAACCTTCATTCCCAATACAAAATTCCTTTTTGCAGCAGGATTATAATATCGGTTTCCAAAGGCGTTGGTATCAAAACCTAAAACATAATCTTCATTGTACAGATTCTGAATCTGCAAATATAAATTCAGCCTTGTTTTCTCAAAATCAACCGGAAATCTGAATTGGATATTTCCTATTAAATTAGGTTCAGACCAAACGGAATTGGCATCATTTAAAGCGATTTTTGAAGTATAAAAATGAGAATAATCGATGGAGAGTTTTTTGAAGAATGTAAAATTAAGCAAAGAATTAATCGTGGTTTGCGGAACTCCGGTCAGATCATTCCCTGAAAAATCATTTCCGTTCTGCTGGTAATTTTTAAATTTAAAATCATAAAAACTACCAGAAAATCTGAATTTAAAATTCGAGAAAAAATTATTTTTCAAGTCAAAATTTTTAGACTCCAAAAGCATTTCCAATCCTTTTTGAATGGTTTCTCCAGAGTTGATGAAAAATTCCTGTCCGGCATCGTTCTGTCTTCTTACAATCGCATCTTTCAAACGGAAATCAAAATAACCGGCTTCCACAAATATTGAATTTCCAAACTGTTTTCTGATGCCCGCTTCCTTATTCCATCCAAATTCCGGACTTAAATTCTGATTAAATTCCTGCGTAGATGAACGTATTTCTTCACTGGTCGGCGCCGAATTTCCCTTTCCTATTTTTCCTCTCACAGAAAATCCTTTTCCAAGAAGATAAGTTACACCAAAATTGGGAAGCCATTGATTTTTAAAGTGAATCTCACCTGTTTCCGTGCGTGGAAAAAGCCTTTCCCAATGATAGGAATTTGAATTTAAACTGATTGAAATGTCGGTAAATAATTTTTCGCTAACATTCAGTTTTTGCGAAAGAAAATAAAAACCTGAAGTATTTTTAAGCTGATCAAAATTCTGTGGATTTCCTTCGAAACCTCTGTTGTTATCATAGTTTTTAATCAGAATATCATTGATTCCGCCTTCAAAACCAAAACGGTATGCCAAAGAGATTTTGTTGAAGTTCTTTTCATAATTAAAATGAGTTCTCAGTGCAAAATTCTTTTCAAAACGGTTTTCAAAATTGGTGATAAAAGGATTTTCAAAATCCACATACGAGCCCTGAACCAGCACAAAATGTGAAAATTCCGGCGTAAACTGATATTCATTTGAAAGTCCGGCCAGAACCATTTTATTTCTGATGCCTGCATCTTGTTCCGAAGCCCCCGGTAGCGTCGCTGTTTTTGGTCTTGCCTGCTTTCTGTTGAGATTCATCTGCTCCAAAGTCAATCCTCCCGGCGTCTGATAATCGAGGTCAGAATACATCAGCATTCCTTTTAAAATTCCTTTTTTTGAGTATTGAAAATGATCTTTTATAAAAATCTGCTTTCGCTTAACCCTCGACTGATCTCGGTAAGAATCCGTCTGATAATAATTTTGGAAAACTTCCAGAAAATGTTTTCCCATCTGCTTCGAAAAATCAAAACTCTGGTTGAAAGTCCCGTAACTTCCCGTTGAAATGTTGGCTGAAAGATTATCGGAAGATTTTGTTTTTAACAGAATAGTTCCACCCGTAACCGCTCCGTAGTCACCACTTTCCGGACCTTTATAAATCTCCATTCTGTCGGTTAATTCGGGAGAGAGCACATTGAAATAAGTATTTCCTGAAGCGTCAGATAAAATAAAATCATCGAGATACACTTTTACATTCCGGACTCCAAAAGGCGACCTTAAAGTACTTCCACGAAGAGAAATTCTGTAGCTTCCAGGTGATCTCTCTTCCATTCTTGCACCTGAAATCTGATTGATTGATTCGAGCATTCTTTCCGGAGTATTCTGATTCAGTAAATTTTCTGAAATAACCGAAACCGATTTAGTGGAATTGATGAAAGCTGTCGGTTTTTTGTAGGCATCAATTTTCACTTCTGAAATTAGATTTGCAGAATCCCGTTTTTGAGAAAGTAAAAATGATGCAGTAAAAAAAGGAAGGAGAAAGTATATTTTTGCCATTGGGCAAGGGTAAGCAAAAATTGTACTGTAATGCGTGAAATCTGGTTAGTTTGGTGAAGTTTTTAGGTTAAGGCTAAGGTTAAGGTTAAGGTTAAGGTAAAATTACGAGTACGGGTTAAAGTAAGAGCTGGCTTTCTAATAATAGAATTTTGTTTAAGAAAACCCTGCCAGGGTTCAGAACCCTGGCAGGGTTGGGAGG
>NZ_LMQH01000011.1:2026744-2036152 GCF_001424105.1 Chryseobacterium sp. Leaf394
TCTTTTAGAAAAAAAATTGTTTTAAGCTTACCCGTCTCTGCGTGAGGGATGTGGCGGGCGGCGACGGAGGAGCCGGTGCGCAGTGAGGTACGAACGGAGTACGGGAGCGGAGCGGACCCCAGAGCAGCCCGACCCGAAGTTTTGGCGGCTGGAAAGACCTCGCAGGTTTTCAAAACCTGTGAGGTTAGCCTGGCAAACGCAGGGGTACGCCCAAATTCAAAATTTACACCTTGTCTTTTTGCTCACCAATCATCCACGGAACAATGAAGTAGAAGGCGATCGCGATCAACGTGGCAACTGCTCCGGTACCAATCCAAAGCACTGTAAAACCCATTTTTTCTGCAATCAATGTTCCCAGATAAGGAGTTACTATGAAAGCGATGGAAAAGGAAATTCCATTCAGTCCCATGTACGCTCCTTTGTTGTTTTTTCCTGAACGTAAAGCTGTAATTGTTGACATAAACGGCAGCGCCCAAATTTCGCCAACAGACAGTAAAGTCATTGAAATGATTAAGGTGATAATACTGTGATCAAAGCCGAGCATCGCATACGAAAGTCCGCAAATGAAGGTTCCAAGGAACATGGTTCGGGCTAAGCTTAAATACTTTTCGGCAATCTGAACCAGTCCCATTTCGAGTAAAACGACGATAAATCCGCTGTAGCCCAAAAGATAACCGATGTTTTGCTGACTCAGTTTCGCTGTGTCTTTATAGAAGATCGTCAGTGTACTGAATAACTGAAAGAAACAGATGGCAAACAGCATACATAAAAAGCAGTAAACCAAAAATCTGCCATCACGATACGGCGAATTTTCTTTTTTTATTTCAACAGTTTCTGCTGTTTTTCTGGCTTTTAATTTTGCCAGCTTATTGCGTTTTCTGAAGAAAATAATGTATAAAATCCCTGCCGACAAAGCAGCTAATGCGTTGGAATAGAACAGAAACTCATATGAGATAGCTGACATAATTCCACCCAAAGCCGGACCGATAGAAAATCCTAGATTGACTGCCATTCGGTTGAGTGAAAATGCTCTGGTAATATTTTCGGGTCTCGCATATTTTGTAATTGCCACCGAGTTTGCCGGCCGGAAAGCATCACTTACAATACTCTGCAGTAAAATAATTGCAGCCACACCTACTTCCGTTTTGAAAAGCGGAATTAAACAAAATAACGGCACACTCAATAATAAACTGAGGTACTGCACTTTATATTCTCCGATTCTGTCTGTGATAAATCCACCAAGCCAGGAGCCTATTACAGAACCTATTCCGAAAAAGCTGAGCACAATTCCAGTATTTTCGATACTGAATTTGAGATGAGCCGTCATGTAAACGCCCAAAAACGGGAGCACCATCGAACCCGCACGGTTGATGAGCATTACCAGTGCAAGCATCCAGCTTTCCTGTGAGAGCCCTTTGAATGAGTTGGTGTATAGATTGATGAGTTTCATGATGTCTTATGATTGATGAATGATGTTTGATAGGATTTCATCCTATCCTTTGGCAGGTCGTCCCATTGGGACTATTTTATTTTTTTAAATTCAGTCTACTGTTATTTTTCACAAATGATGCTGTAAAAATGAGCGTGTACGTCGCATTTTCCTTAAATACTGTTCAAAAAAAACAGGGCTTAAAAAATTAAGCCCTGTTCATTTATATGATATAAATAAATTTTTACTCTGGCTTATAAGAGTCTTTTAAAGTCACGGTTCTGTTGAATACAAAATTTGTATCTGTGGAATCCTGATCTTTCGTAAAATACCCAATTCTCTGGAATTGAAGCGGTTCGCCCACTTCAACATCCTTTAAACCCGGCTCTCCAAATCCCTGAATAATATTGACAGATTCAGGATTGATGAAATTTAAGAAATCTACATCTTTCTCAGCATCAGGCTGTTCTACTGTAAATAATTTCTCGTAATTTCTCACTTCCACAGGAATCGCATGCTTTGCAGACACCCAGTGAATGGTTCCTTTTACTTTTCTTAAACTCTCTTCAGTTCCGCTTCCCGACTTTGATTTTTCATCATAAGAAGCGTAAATAGTGGTGATTTCCCCGTTTTCGTCCTTTTCTACTCTTTCACCTTTGATGATGTAAGCAGATTTTAAACGGACTTCTCCGCCCAGTTTAAGTCTGAAGAATTTGTTTCCTGCCTCTTCCTTGAAATCTTCACGCTCTATGTAAAGTTCTCTAGAGAACGGAATCTGTCTCGTTCCTGCATTTTCCTGCTCATTATTGTTTTCCGTTTCAAGCAATTCTTCCTGTCCTTCAGGATAGTTTTCAATGATCAATTTTACAGGATCTACAACCGCCATTACACGTTTCGCGACTTTATTCAAATCTTCACGGACGCAGAAATCCAATAACTGAATTTCAATTAAATTTTCTCTTTTGGCAACACCTACTTTATCAATAAAATTCCTGATAGCATTTGCTGTAAAACCTTTTCTGCGCATTCCGGAAATGGTAGGCATTCTCGGGTCGTCCCAACCATTAACTGCTTTTTCTGAGATTAATCTCTGCAGTTTTCTTTTGGAAGTAATCATGTAGGAAACATTCATTCTTGCAAATTCTCTCTGCTTGTTCTTCACTTTTCCCTCTTCATACACCTGATCCAAATACCAGTTGTACAATGGTCTGTGATTTTCAAACTCCAGAGAACACAATGAGTGTGAGATTTGCTCGATATAATCGGATTCACCGTGTGCCCAGTCGTACATTGGATAAATTTTCCAATTTGTTCCGGTTCTGTGGTGAGGCCTTTTTAAAATTCTGTACATTACAGGATCACGCATGTTCATATTCGGCGAAATCATATCGATTTTTGCACGCAGTGACATTGAACCTTCCTCAAATTCACCATTTTTCATCCTTTCGAATAAATCTAAAGATTCTTCTGTAGGACGGTTTCTGTATGGAGATTCCACCCCCGGTTCTGTAGGATTTTTTCTCTGCTCGGTAATCAGTTCAGATGGCTGCTCATCAACATAAGCTTTTCCTTCTTTAATTAACTGAACTGCCCAGTCGTAAAGCTGCTGGAAGTAATCGGAGGCGTACAATTCTTTATCCCATTTGAAACCTAGCCATTCAACGTCTTTTTTGATAGAATCTACGTATTCCTGCTCTTCTTTTTCAGGATTCGTATCGTCGAAACGAAGGTTTACGGGAGCATTGTATTTTTCACCCAGACCAAAGTTGATGCAGATCGCTTTTGTATGACCTACATGCAGATAACCGTTTGGTTCAGGCGGAAAACGGAAACGAATCTCATCTCTTTTGAGTCCGTTTGCCAAATCATCTTCGATAATTTGCTCAATAAAATTGAGTGATTTTTTTTCTTCTTCCATTAAAATTCGCTTTAAAATGTCGTATTCACCGACAATCTGCAAATTTAGGAAAATTTAAAGTGTAAAAAAAAGATAATTTATTAATGAATCTCCCGAAATCAGAAAAAAAAGAACGACCTTTAGTATGGAAAAAAAGAACTCCGAAAACTTTTAACCGAATCTTTCTTTCAAAGATTTAAGTTGCACATTAATGTTGATTAAAAGTTTAAACTTTATAGTCAAACTGTTAATTATCAATATACTGAACGCAAAAGTATATTGAAGAAAACTGGATAGAATCAAATTAGAATATTTCCATATTAAAATTTGCATTTACTTATTGGCATATATTTTGTTAACTTTGTCATCCCTAAGCACAACTTAAATGAAAACGATGAAGAGAAAGTTTACCACCTTTTTAGATTACCTTAAAAAAGCAATTTTTGCAGAAGATGTAGTTTAAAATCCTGATCTACTTAATACTGAAATAAAGCTTATCTCCCTTCAGACCGAGATAACTTTCGAAATTATTTGTAAATAATCCTCCCGTACCCAAACCCTGAGGCATAGCATTATTTTTTGTAAATGTATACTGTGCAATCGCATTCAGTCCTATGTTACTCTCTAACGCGGAAGTGATCCACCATCCTATATTCTGATTTTCCGCAATAGAAATCCACTCGTCACAGCCGGAAAAACCACCTACCAGTGAGGGTTTCAGGATGATGTACTGAGGTTTGAGATCATCTAAAAGTTTTATTTTGTCATTAATATTAATGATACCAATCAGCTCTTCATCCAAAGCAATTGGAGTTGGAGTTTCGGCACACAATTCTGCCATTTCAGTAATGTTTCCGGCTTTTATCGGTTGTTCGATTGAATGAATTTTTAAATCTGAAAGCTGTTTAAGAACCATTTTAGCATCATCTTTAGTAAAACCACCGTTGGCATCGACACGCAGTTCAAGCTGGTCTTCTGAAAATTTTTGTCTTAATTTCTGTAGGATTTTATATTCAGATTTCCAGTCGACGCCAATTTTCAGTTTGATACAGTGAAAACCCTGCTGAAGTTTTTCCTGAATCTGCTCTTCCATAAAATCAATGTCACCCATCCAGATCAAACCATTGATCGTGATTGGAGTTTTGCCTTCAGTAAATTCTCCAGGAAAATATAAGTTTCCGCCATGATTTAAATTTAAAACAGCCTGTTCATAGCCAAACCAAACTGATGGAAATTCTTTCAATTCTTCTTTTAAAAATTGAGAATCCTCATTGATGTTTTCACAAAGCCACTGCAGCTTTTCTTCATAATCGGGTCTGTCATCAAAACTTAAGCCTCTGAAAACCGCACACTCTCCCACTCCTTTTCTGCCGTCCTGAAAAACTTCAAGTATAAAAGTCTCCTTTACATGCAAAACGCCGCGGGAAGTTCCTCCCGGGCGTTTGAATTCTAAAAGATATTTAAAATATTTTGCTGTCATTTATTTTACGCTGTCAATTCGCATAAATTCTTCAGCTTTTTCAACCATATTGATGCTTCCTGCGAAAAACGGAATTCTCTGGTGCAATTCTGTTGGCTCAACTTCCAGAATTCTTCTGAATCCGTCTGTTGCTTTTCCACCAGCCTGCTCAGCAATAAAAGCCATTGGATTACATTCGTAAAGCAGTCTCAGTTTTCCGTTTGGAGCCTGACCGTAGGATGGATAAATATAAACTCCGCCTTTCAGCATATTTCTGTGAAAATCGGCTACCAAAGAACCAATATACCGCGAAGTGTAAGGACGGTCGCCCTCTTCCATCTGACAGTATTTAAGGTAATTTTTCACACCCTGAGGGAATTTTATATAATTTCCTTCATTGATTGAATAGATTTTTCCCGTTTCAGGAAATTTCATATTCGGATGAGAAAGATAGTATGTTCCCAAAGAAGGATCCAGTGTAAATCCGTTCACACCGTTTCCTGTAGTGTACACAATCATTGTTGAAGATCCATAGATCACATATCCAGCTGCGATCTGATTAATTCCTTTCTGTAAGAAATCTTCGAGCTGAACGGGAGTTCCCGGCTCTGAAACCCTTCTGTAAATTGAGAAAATTGTTCCTACAGAAACATTTACATCAATATTTGAAGAACCGTCCAAAGGATCTATTAAAACTACATATTTGCTTAAATGGCCGTTTTCACCACATTTAATATCGATAAAATCGTCATTTTCTTCTGAAGCAATTCCACATACAACTTCTCTCTGAGAAAGGGCCGTGATAAAAATATCATTGGCGATCACATCGAGTTTCTGCTGCTCTTCACCCTGAATATTCTGGTTGCCGGCTGCACCTGTAATATCAACGATACCGGCTTTATTAACTTCCCTGTTTACGATCTTGGAGGCAAGCCTGATTGCACTTAAAAGACGTGAAAATTCACCTGTAGAATATTGAAAATCTTCCTGTTTATCGATAAGAAATTCTCCTAATGTCTGTAATGACTGATCTGACATAATTTTATTTGCTAAAACGGTTTTGCCAAATATCGGGAAATTTACAGTATATATAAAGTAAATGTTAATAATTTAATTCTGGATTGACTATCAGTGGCTTAACTTCGGAAACATTGTTAAAATGCAGCGTATTTTATTAAAATTAAATTAAAAAGTTTACCAAAAACTGATCTTACTCTGTGATTATGTGAATTTTAAACAGGAAAACTGAAATCACCGCCATTAGAGAAGCCCTTTCATATATCGTTGTAAATTTATAATTTTGAGCTCCGAAAAAAAACCGAATGATTTATATCTAACAATTTTATTCTTAATAATTTAATGAAAATTTTCAAGTTTGGTGGTGCATCAGTGAAAGATGCAGAAGGTGTAAAAAATGTGTCTGCAGTATTGGAAAGCCAGGGGTTTTCTAAATGTCTGCTTGTAATCTCAGCAATGGGAAAAACAACTAATGAACTGGAGAAGGTTGTAGAACTTTACTTCAAGAAAGATAACTACCAAGCCGAAATTGAGAAGATAAAACGAAAACACATTGAGATTGCCAATGGGCTTTTCCCTGAAAATCATGCTGTTTTTGCAGAAATAAATCTGTTTTTTGATGACATTGATTCATTTTTAAGAAGAAATAAATCTCCGAACTACAATTTTGTGTACGATCAGGTGGTGAGTTGTGGAGAGATGATTTCCACTAAAATTGTAAGCGAATATTTAAATGAAATTCAGTTTACCAACCAATGGCTTGATGCACGAGACTATGTGCAGACAGACAATTCTTACCGTGAAGGTAATGTAGACTGGGCCAAAACGGAAGAATTTATATCTAATTTAAACAAAGAAATCTGCTACGTCACTCAGGGATTTATCGGTTCTGATGAAAACAATTTCACAGTGACTTTAGGACGGGAAGGTTCAGATTACTCTGCAGCGATTTTTGCATACTGCCTCGGTGCTGAAGCGATGACCATCTGGAAAGACGTTCCGGGAGTAATGACCGGTGATCCGAGAAAATTTAAAGATGTCACTTTGCTTTCCAACATTTCTTATGAAGAAGCCATTGAAATGGCCTATTACGGAGCAAGTGTAATTCACCCAAAAACTCTGCAGCCGCTTCAGCAGAAAAATATTCCTTTTTACGTGAAATCTTTTGTGGATCCTACAAAAGCAGGTACTAAAGTTGGGTTTTCAGAAAGTAACCAGAATGAAGAATCGTATATTTTAAAGGAAGATCAGACTTTGCTTAAAATTTCTACAAGAGATTTCTCCTTTATCGCAGAAGATCACATGAGCCAGGTTTTTGCTTTTCTGGCAAAATATAAAATTAAAGTTTCCTTGATGCAGAATTCGGCAATTTCATTAGCTTTATGTCTTGAAGACAAATTTCTGAAGGCTGATGAACTGAACAGTGAACTGCAAAAAGAATTTAAAACCGAACTGATAAAAAATGTATCTTTATTTACAGTAAGGCATGCTAAAAAAGAAAACATTGATCAGTATTATCAGCAAAAAAACGTGCTTTTGGAACAAATCTCTAAAAATACGCTGCAGATGGTAACACAATAAAACTAATTCCGACTAAATAAACATGAGTTTAATATCGAAAAATGATCTGATAAAAGCTTCCGGACTTGGGCGGTTGGGATTCCTCAAAAATCCTGTTGCATCTGCCGTTATGAGTCTTACCAAAATAAATGAAGTCAATACTCTTTATGATAAATTAAAGGATAAAAAAGACAAGGATTTTTTCGATTCTTTCGTTAAGGAGAGAAATTTAAGCTACATCGTTTTCGAAGAAGATCTCGCAAAAGTACCTAAAACAGGACCTTTCATTTTGGTTTCCAATCATCCGCTGGGTGCGATTGACGGTATTCTGATGTGTAAAATCCTGTCGGAGATACGTCCGGATTTTAAAGTAATGGGAAATTTTCTTCTGGAAAAAATTCAGCCCATGGAACCCTACGTAATTCCTGTAAACCCTTTTGAGAAAAGAAAAGATGCCTACAGCAGTGCATCCGGAATGCGGGGTACACTGAAACATCTTGAGAATGGCGGTTGCGTGGGAATTTTCCCAGCGGGTGAAGTTTCCAATAAAAATAATCCTTACGGAGAGATTCTGGATAAAGAATGGGAAATACCTGCACTTAAACTTATAAAAATGGCAAAGGTGCCTGTGGTTCCAATGTACTTTCATGCCAAAAACAGCCGAATGTTTTATCAGGTTGCCAAAATGCATTCCAATCTTCAGACCATCATGCTTCCGTCTGAAATGATGAAGGACAGAGAAGAACCAATCAGAATCAGAATTGGCAGACCCATCACTGTAAAAGTAATGGATGACAGCGAAAACATTGAAGAACTGGGCGAATTTCTAAGACGGAAAGTCTATATGATGAAGTCTTATTATGAAAAAAGAAAGTCGCTTGCACAGGCCATTAATCTTAAAAATTTATCTTTAAAATTCCCTCTTTTAAGGGAAGAAAATATTGTACAGAATATCATTGACGAAACTCCGAAAGAAGACTTACTGAAAGATATTTCAAAACTCAGGGGAACCGACAGGATGCTCTTCAGCAACGGGAATTACGAAATTTATTTTACTCCTTATGAAGAAATTCCTTCTGTAATGAGGGAAATTGGGAGACAGCGGGAATTAACGTTCAGAGCTGTGGGAGAAGGCAGTAATTTACCCTTCGACCTTGATGAATACGATAAACATTACCATCATTTATTTCTGTGGGACAGTACCGCAGAAAAATTGGCCGGTGCCTACAGAATGGCTTTAGGCAAGGATGTGATGAAAAAATTCGGAATTAAAGGATTTTACACAAGTTCTTTATTTGAATTTGAGCAGGATATACATCCATTTTTCAAAAAAGTAATTGAAATGGGGCGTGCATACATCTGTGAGGAATATCAGCAGAAGCCGCTTCCGCTTTTCCTTTTGTGGCGCGGAATTGTGCATGTATGCCTGAGAAATCCTGACCATAAATTTCTGATGGGCGGAGTAAGTATTTCGAATAAATTTTCGGAATTCTCCAAGTCTCTGATGATTGAATTTATGCGTTCCAATTATTATGATTCTGCTGTCGCTCAGTACATTACACCAAGAAATGAGTTTAAGGTAAAACTTAAGGATCGCGACAAACATTTGTTTTTGGATGAAATGGAATCTGATTTAAACAAACTCGACAAAATCATCGATGACCTTGAGCCCGAACTGAGAATGCCTGTTTTAATTAAAAAATACATCAAGCAGAACGCAAAAGTGATCGCCTTTAATGTTGATCCCAACTTTAATGATGCCATCGATGGCTTAATGTATATCCGGATCAGCGACCTTCCGGAAAGCACCATAAAACCTGTATTGGAAGAGATGAGTGAGCAAATAAGACGGGAGCAGGAAAATAATCAAACTGAAAATCAATAGGTTTTTAAGATTTATTAAAAAAAACAGAATTAATATTTGCATCATATACCAAAACTTCCTACTTTTGCATCACTTTAAAACAACGAAGTAATAAGAATGGTTTCTTAGCTCAGTTGGTAGAGCAATGGATTGAAAATCCATGTGTCCCTGGTTCGATTCCT
>NZ_LMQH01000011.1:2036184-2036304 GCF_001424105.1 Chryseobacterium sp. Leaf394
AAAAAACCGCCTCACCATAGGCGGTTTTTTCTTCCAGACTTTAAAGTACAAAATTTAGGTTTCTTAGCTCAGTTGGTAGAGCAATGGATTGAAAATCCATGTGTCCCTGGTTCGATTCCT
>NZ_LMQH01000011.1:2036330-2061427 GCF_001424105.1 Chryseobacterium sp. Leaf394
TTAAAACCACACTTTTCGAAGGGTGGTTTTTTTGTTTTCAGAACGTTTGGGATTTTTTAATTATCTTCGCTTATTCAATTTTTTAAATTAAAAATGAAAAACTTAGTTACGACATTCTTCATTCTCATATTCTCATTCACATTCGCTCAGGAAGAAGGAATTAAATTTGACCAAAGCTCATTTAAAGATCTTCTTGCCAAAGCTAAAAAAGAGAAAAAACTCGTTTTCATCGATGCTTACGCCGTTTGGTGCGGCCCGTGTAAAATGATGGACAGAAATGTATTCACCCAAAAATCAGTTGGAGATTATTTCAATAAAAGCTTCATCAGTTCCAGAATTGATATGGAAAAAGGTGAAGGCCGCGAGATTGCACAGAAATTTTCGGTACGCTCCTATCCTACCTATCTTTTTCTGAATGGAGATGGTGAAATGGTTTCCCAAAACTATGGCTACATGGAACCAGGTCTTTTCCTGTCGATGGCACAGGATGTAAACGCAGGAAATTCAAAAGGCGGATCTTTGAAAGACCGTTTTGCAAAAGGCGAAAGCAGTCCTGAGTTTCTGATGAACATTATGAAACTGAATTCAACGTCAGATTTTGATTTTGCAAAGAAAGCTTCTGAAAAGTATTTTGCTAAGAAAAAAGCCAATGAACCTTTAACAAAAGAGGAAGCAGGTTTTTTATTCTTTTTTATTAAATCTTCCAAGGATGCCAACTTTAAATATCTGGTGGATAAAAAATCAGAGATCATTCAGTTTTTGCCGGAAGAAAGTTATAATGAATACAAAAATCAGATATTGCTTGCTGACATCATGGAAACTGCGATCGATACTAAAAAAAACAGAGTTGATGATGCGAAATTTATCGCTGCAGCAGAGCCTTTGGTTGGAAAAGAAGTTGCAACAAAAAAACTTAACCAAATAAAGCTTGGTTTCTACGAGCAAAATGCCAATTATGCAGAGTACGAAAAAGTTGCTTTGGAATATTATAAAAACCCAGACCTTTTTGAGGCAAATGAAACATTAAAAGCAGCATGGATTTTTGCTGAACACATAAAAGACAAAACATCACTGAAAAAAGCTGCAGAATGGGCAGAGAAATCTGTAATGCGTGGTGAAACCGCTGAGAACACTTATATTTTAGCAAAAATATATTTCATGATGGACAATAAAAATCTTGCTAAAAGTTTTGCCGAAATGTCTAACAGTCTTGCAAAACAGACAGGAAAAGATGCTACACTATCTGAAGAATTATTGAATCAAATAAAAAAATAAAAGCTTTGAAGAATATTTTACTTGCTATCGTTACATTAGCCACTTTTACAGGCTTGAAGGCTCAACAGAATGAGGTAACCACTACAGAAACCATGTTTCAGAATGAAAATTCAGATAAGGGATTGAGACTGAAAGGCAATGCTCTTTTTTTACCTGTTGGTATCGTAAATGTTGCGGGCGAATTTCAGTTAAGTAAAAAAATCACAATGCAGGGTGATATTTTTGTATCTCCGTGGAAATCTTTTGCAGGACATGAATTGCAGTATTATTCGGCATCGGTAGAAGGAAGATATTATTTCAAGCAGGCTTTTGACGGTTTTTATCTGGGAGCAAATGTTGCAGCATCAAAATTCACTTTTCAAAAATGGAGCTACTGGAATGACAGAATTTATGACAATACCTACAGCAATCCAAATAATACGAGCACAGACGTATTTGTGATGTCTGATCTTTACCAAAAGGGATATTCTATTTTAGTTGGGATTACGGCTGGGTACCAATTCAGACTTTCAGAAAAATGGTTTATGGATATTTATGGAACTGTAGGAAATTCACAGGATTTTTATAAAGGGTACGAAAGAGGCACCGGAAAAAGATATGACGGAGAAACAGGCTTCAACAGAAGTGCTGAAATAATGCCTTACAGAGGCGGAGTTATGATTGCATATAAATTCAAATAATTATTATGAAACTTTTTGGAAAAAGTCATATCGTTTTAATGGCCATTACTTTTGCCATTCTTTTCGCCATGAATTACACTGGAAACAGTCAGCCCGACAAGCTTGAAAGAGCTTTGTTAACAGCAGCCTGCGGTATTATTGGCTTGACAATCGGACTTATTATTTACAACAGAGGTAAGAATGACAACAGTCCGCCACAGAATTTTGATTAATCAAATGAATTTAAATTGAATTAAAATTCGTTTTATAAAATATAAAAAAATCGTCGGAGCCATTGACTCAGACGATTTTTTGTTGCTGTAATACTTGTAAATATTTACTGTTTAATTTTCATACAGAACATATTTCGCTCTGATTTTCTTAAATTTTTCGAGGTCAGACTGCCATGAAGCTTTGATTTCTTTTTCAGATTTCCCTGCAATGATCTGCTTTCTCAGCTCATCACTTCCAGCCAATTTATCAAAGAATAAATTTTTGAGGAAAAAATCCTGTTGGGGATTTTTATAATTTTTGTACGCTTTTAAAAGCCATTCAAGATTCAATTCTCTTAAATCATTTCTGTAATTTGAAAGATCTTCTCCGTAGCACAATTGTCCGTTTAAAAAAGGATCTTTTGCCCCGCTCGTAGGTTTTGGCGTAAATTGATAAGTCAGATTTTTCGTCCATGGAGAACCGTAAATCTGAAAAGGCAAAGCCGTTCCACGACCTACAGAAACCTGAGTTCCTTCAAAAAAACAAAGACTTGAATACAGGTTGATTGATTTATCGTTGGGTAGATTTGGAGATGGTTTATCTGAAATTGAATATCTTTTTTTCTTATAATAATTCTGCATTTTTACTAAAGAATATTTTGCCTGAACCCCATTTTTAAGCCACTTCTCACCGTTTACCATTTTGCCGTATTCACCGATAGTCAAGCCGTACACAACGGGAACCTCGTGCATTCCTACAAAACTTTCCCATTTCTTTTTCAAAACCGGACCGTCGACGTAGCCGTCATGCGGATTGGGTCTGTCGAGAACGATTACTTCAACGTTATTTTCAGCGCAGGCTTCCATTACGTAAGTTAAAGATGAAATATAGGTATAAAATCTGACGCCAACATCCTGAATATCAAAAAGAACAAGATCAATACCTTTTAACTGTTCAGGTTTGGGCTTTTTATTTGGCCCGTAAAGTGAAACAATGGCAATTCCTGTTTTTACATCTACACCGTTTTTTACCTTCTCACCGGCATCGGCATCACCTCTGAAGCCATGTTCAGGCGCAAAGATTGATTTAATTTTAATATTATTTTTAACCAGATAGTCCACCAAATGGGTTTTGTCTTTCAGCAATCCGGTTTGGTTGGTTACGATGGCGATGGTTTTACCTTTCAGCATCGGAAGATACAGTTCCGGCTGATCTGCACCTGTTTTAAATGTATTCTGATCTTTACCCTGTGCAAAACCTTGACTGAATGTTCCTAAAAAAATTAGGCACATAAGAAGTAAATCTTTAATTTTGAAATCTAAATTCATAAGCTTGAAGTTTCCTTTATATTTCTCAAGAAAAATAGCGTTTTCCAAAGATAACAAAAATAACCTGTCACGGGTGATTATCGTGATTGGCAGATTATCTGTAGCAATCGGAATCATTGTTTCCCTGATTACAATTTCTACGGGATATGGTTCTAAGAAGGCTATTAAAGAGAGATTAGCAGATTTCAACGGACACATCAATGTAAAATCCACCCGATCCAATTCGTCATATAACACTTCTGTTCTTGACAACAATGGTTTAAATATTAAAAAAATCAACGAAATACCCGAGGTTTCAGGAGTACAGAAATATGCAACTGTAACGGGAATCATGCGTACTGAGAAAGATTTTGCAGGTATTATTTTTAAAGGTGTCGGAACGGATTTTGACAGCCTGAGATTCAAAAAATTTCTTTTGGAGGGAATTGCCCCGAAAGTAACAGAAAAAGGCTACTACAACGGCGTTACAATCTCACAAAAACTTGCTGCCGACCTTCATTTAAAGCTTCACGACAGTATTGTAACGGTATTCTCAAAAGCTGATCAGCAGCCTATCTACAGGAACTTTGAGGTAGTGGGAATTTATAAAACTGATATCAAAATGATTGATGATCAAATGGTTTTGGGTGGAATAAATCATGTACGCAAAATCCAGGACATGAAGCCTGATGAGATTGGCGGACTCGATATTTTCTTTAAAAACGTCAACGACATCGATAAACCTCATCCTGAAATCGAAAAATTCATCGGTTATAAAAATTTCATAGAAACTGCGACAGAAAAGTATCCTCAAATCACCGACTGGATCAGCATTTTTGATGTCAATATTGCTTTAATTATCGTCATCATGCTCATCGTGGTTATCATCAATATCATCATGGTTCTTCTGATTTTAATTATCGAAAGAACAAATTCTATCGGTTTGCTTAAAACTTTGGGAGCCACCAATTCTCAGATCAGAGCCACTTTCATTAATTATACTTTAATCATTATGGTTCCAGGACTGGTTTTCGGGAATGCGGTTGGCTTGACACTGCTTTTTATTCAGCGCTTTTTCGGAATTATAAAACTGAATCCCGCGAATTATTACGTGAGCACCGTTCCGGTAGATCTCGATCCTTTACCCATCATCTCCATCTCTGTTGGAATTCTGATTATTTCAGGTTTAGCCTTGATTATTCCGAGTTATCTGATCAGCAAAATTTCTCCCGTAAAAGCTATTAAATATAATTAAAACGGGACTTCTTACCATTCAAAAAATTCCGAAAATTTCAGACTTTTAAACTGAAGTTTGAAACTGTTATTTATTTTTTCTGATTTTATTGATTTTATTTTTAAATTTCCAACGTAATTTAAAATTTGTATCATTTAAGATTTTATCACATTTAAAACCTTAAAATTGAAAGGTTTATATTTGTGGCTCAAGAAAAATTAAAGTATGAAATCGCCTTTTATAAACTTTGCAAACAAACACTGATGCAAATCAGGCGATAACATATATCCTTTAAAGAAAAATAAAAAATCTATATGAAATACGCAGAAAATATATTAGAAACAATTGGAAACACACCTTTGGTAAAGCTCAATAAGGTTCTTGGGGAAGATTTCCCTGCGCTGGTTTTGGCAAAAGTAGAAACATTCAATCCGGGAAATTCCGTTAAAGACAGAATGGCGGTGAAGATGATTGAAGATGCTGAGAAAGACGGCAGACTGAAGCCAGGCGGAACCATCATCGAAGGAACATCAGGAAATACAGGGATGGGACTCGCTTTGGCAGCAATCGTGAAAGGATACAAGTGTATTTTTGTAACCAACTCAAAACAGTCTAAAGAAAAATGTGATATTCTCCGCGCTGTTGGTGCTGAAGTGATTGTTTGCCCTACAGATGTTAAGCCTACCGACCCGCGTTCTTATTATTCAGTTTCAAAAAGACTGGCTAAAGAGACGGAAAATGGATGGTATGTAAATCAGTACGACAATTTATCAAACCGTACTGCACATTACGAATCTACAGCACCTGAAATCTGGGAACAGACTGACGGTAAACTGACTCACTTTCTGGTGGGAGCCGGAACGGGCGGAACCATCACAGGTTGTGGTAAATTCTTCAAAGAGAAAAACGAAAACATCAAAGTAATTGGTGTTGACACTTACGGTTCTATTCTGAAAGAAATTCACGAAACGGGAGAAATTCATCTCGAAAATGCGTACACTTACATCACAGAAGGGATTGGCGAAGATATTCTTCCTGAAAACTATGATATGTCTGTGATTGATCACTTCGAAAAAGTAACCGATAAAGACGGTGCAATCTACGCAAGAAAACTGGCAAAAGAAGAAGGTATTTTTTGCGGATATTCTGCCGGAAGTGCTATGGCAGCGTTGGTTCAGATGAAAGATCAGTTTACAAAAGATGACGTGATTGTTGTTTTGCTTCACGATCACGGTTCAAGATACGTTGCAAAAGTTTACAATGATGACTGGATGCGTGAAATGGGTTGGCTTGACTAATCAGTTTTCAGTTTAAAATACAAAACTCAGAGTGTTGGCTCTGAGTTTTTTTATTTCTGCTTGTTTTTAAAATTGCTGCTTCAGCTGATTTGCAATATTTAAATTTATATAAATTTTATTTCCTCTAAAAATTCTATTTTAATTGAGATTCTATCATCTTCTTTAAAACTGAAAAATCACTTCCGCTCATCGATTTTTTCGGAAACATATAACTGTATTTTCCTTCAAGAGCAATATATTCTCCGTTGATTTCAAAAGCCTGAAAGTCCTTCCATTCGCTGGTTTCCTTTTCACCATCAATGTTTACGGTAAAAAATTGCTGATCAAAAACCACTTCATAAACCTTACAGTTTTCAAGTTTCGTAAGGTAAGAACTCACCTGTTTTTTCCATCTTGAAACTTTGTTGACGCTCACAGAGAGGAAAACTGCAGTCAGCAGGAAAAGAAAACTCACAAAATAAAGAATTCCAAATTTTTCTCTGCTTAAATCATCTTTAAAAAAGAAGAGAATTCCCAAAATCAAAGCGATAATAATAAGCGTAAAAGTTTTGCCACGCGTATCGGGAGACAGAAAAAGACTTCCCTGATTTCCGCTGAAATAAATTTCTTCGAAATCCTGTCTTTTAGGTTTTATATTGATTTTCTTTTCGTCGCTCATAGTTTAGAATCTGTATTGAGCTTGCAAAGATAGGTTTTTAAGTCATTTTCAAAAGTGAAGTTCGTTTCATTTTGATTTTAAACTGCAAACTATTCAGTTACAATCTCTGCATTTTCGCCTGCGTACTTTAATAAAATATGTTCTGTTGCCGGTCTCAATTCCTTGTGATTTTCCGGATTTTTTCCATCCATGGTAAAAAACTCCACTTTATTCTGATGTTTGGAATACCATGTTTTTCCAATTCCGTTATTTGGGTTTAATGTATCGGGACGTTTGATTTTCTGAAAATAATTTACCAGAACATCATCTGCAGGAACAACATTATGAGAAGGATTTTTATCATCAATAAATGTTAAAACATATCGGTAACCATTCCAATACATATGATTTTTAGATTCTAAAGCCATCATTTTTGGTAAAGCTTGATCTGATTTATTTTCCTGACTGATTGTATGATAATGTATACCCGCTTCACCGTTTTTAGGTTGAGTATTGTCTGAAAATTTGCTCTCCTGAGGTGTTTCTATATTTTGTGAAATCAATGTTTCGGGAGTGTCGATTTTTTCGGGTTGATTAAATTTCGTAAACCCTGCTCCAGCCAGAATAATTCCCAAAACTCCCAGACTCATTCCTTTATGCTTAGTCAAAAATTCCGGGACTTTAATAATATTCTGAATGGTGATGTGAATGATATTTTCTTTAGAATCAGAATCATTTTTTGCATTAACAAATGATTTCACAAAAGTTTCTTCGCTGAAAACATCTGAAACAGTTTCGCCGTTGTTTGCGAAATTTTCAAAATTATTAAAACCTAAATATTCGCTGAATCTATCCAAAATTTCATCATCAATCCTGCTTTCCCGCAGGTCTCCGGTTTCTTCAACATATTTATCAAAATATCTGATGAGTGTACGATCAGAGATACTGAAGTCAAACCGTTCAGCAAAAAGAAAAGAAAGATAGGTTGAAAGGGCATTTTTAGTGACTCGCCCCGAATCTTTCCTCGCTTTTTTAAAAACTTCGTTAATGAGTTTCTTTTTAACAGACATACATGGTTATTAAGCAATTACAAAAAAAGCATTTTTTCACGAGATATTTTTGCGTGATGCCGTAAAATTCCATTTTCAAAGACAAGTTCTGTCAAAGTTCTGTCAGACGCAGTCAGGGTTTTGTCAGGGTTTAAAGGTCTTTCCTGTCGTTACTTTGCTTCAGAAATCAAACAGAAAAAAACGAATAACTGCAGATTTCTGCCACTCAAAAAAAACGGAAGGATCATTCTCATGACCGGGAAGCATAGGATTTTTCTTCCGTTCCAAAGGGTAATCACTTCCCAAAATTTAAGAAGCGCTTCTTTTTTCAAACGTGTACACTGCCTGCAATCTGTTTTGCGGGAAAGAGCACCACTGCTTAACATTTAAATTTTACAATCGTGATACAATTATTATTGATCCTTCTTGGCTTGGTAGGTCCAGGAAACAACGGAAATACATCATCAGATACAGCAACAGTACAGACTTCACAAAGTGGAGATGGCTCAAACTTAAATCCAGAAGATGGGCCGGGAGGCACCAGTGGGAATACGGGACAGCTACCGCCACCACCGCTTTCTCTACCTTAAATAAAATTCAGAACAGATTGTATAAATCTGTTCTTTTTTTTAATTTGCAGGCTAAACCACCTTATCTTGAAAAAATTAATTTCTTTAGCATGCCTTACTCTATTTTTAGCCAATTGCAGTAAACAATCGATTCAGAGCAAAGATCAGGGAAAAGACAATAAAAGCTATGCAAAAGCACGGGAGTTTAGGGAAGCAGGCATTAAAGACTCTGCATTTAAATACTATAATTTAGCCAAGATAAAATATCAGGAAGCTGGTGATTCTATAGGTGCGGCACAATCCCTAATCAACATGGGACGAATTCAGACTGATGCCGGAGACTATTTTGGCGGAATTGAATCTTCTCTGCAAGGTGATAGTTATTTAGAAAACAGCAGACATAAAAATACCAACACTAACCTTACAACCAATTACAACAATATTGCAATAGCTGCGTCAAGACTCAATGATTATGACAGAGCTATTGTCTATTATAAAAAAGCACTTCCCTACACCTCAGGAAGTGATAAATCTGTATTGTACAATAATATCGGAGATTCATATATTGGAAAAGCTGATTACAGAAAAGCACTGGAAATACTTCAACTCGCAATTAAAGATGCAGATGATTTAAACAGAGCCAGAATAATTACCAATGCAGCGACAGCCAAATTTAGACTTGACTCCTCTTATAATCCTGTATCAGAGTACCGGGAAGCTTTACAAATAAGAATCACCAAAAATAATTTGACCGAACTCAATTCAAGTTATGCTGCTCTTTCTGATTTCTACAAGTCGAAAAACAAAGATTCAGCGCTTTTTTATGGCAAAAAAATGCTCGAAGCTGCATCATCAATTAATAATCCCGATGACAAACTTCAGGCATTACAAAAAATCTTAACTCTTGACCAATATAATTCTTCGCACTATCTTAAAACTTTTTTTTCTCTGAATGACAGTTTGGTAATGACACGGGCAAATGCAAAAAACCAGTTTGCCCTTGTGAGAGCAGATATTGCTGAAACAGAAGCAAAAAATGCAGATCTTCTGGCTCAAAAACTGAAAATTGAAAATCAGTTAATCTATAATATAGTAATTATTGTTATTCTTTGTACCGCACTCATTTTCGGTACAATTTACTACCAAAAAAGAAAAAAACTTCAGCAGCAGGAAAAAGAAATTGAAGTAAAGAAAACAGAAATTAAATATTCAAAAAAAGTACACGACGTCGTAGCCAACGGGATCTATCAGGTGATGACCAAGATAGAAAATCATCAGGATATCAGCCGGAATGAAACGCTGGATGATCTGGAAGATGTCTATAAAAAGTCGAGAAATATCTCTTACGATTCTAATGATGATAATACCGACGAAAATTTTTATGAAAAAATAAGAAAATTAGTTTCCTATTTTAAAAATGAAAATACAGAAACCTATCTGGCTGGAAATGATGCAGATTTATGGCAAAATATAGCCCCATCCACCCGATCAGAAATCTACCAAATCCTGCGTGAACTGCTGGTTAACATGAAGAAACACAGCCATGCAGACCGTGTAATTTTACAGTTCAGAAAAGAACAAAACAGCATCGAAATTTTGTACAGCGACAATGGAATCGGCATTCAAAATAAAAGTTTTTTTAAAAAAGGTCTCCAAAATGTGGTTTCCCGTATTGAAAATCTAAATGGAGATATTATTTTTGACACCGAAACAGAAAAAGGACTGAAAATAAACCTCTCATTCCCTATTTCCTAAAACTTATTTGATGTTTAAAAAGATTTTAATTGCCGAGGACCACGAAGTCATCAACCTTTCTGTACAACGAACTGTAAAAGAACTGGAAATTCCGGTTGCAGATCAGGTTTTTTACTGCGACGACGCTTTGGAAAAAGTAAAAAAGAGCCTGCGTGAAAATGACCCCTATGATTTAATAATCACCGATCTCCATTATGACGAAGATCATCATCAACAGAATTTGAAGGATGGTAAGGAAATGATTGCTGCCATAAAAAAGATTCAGCCCGATGTGAAGGTCATTTTCTTTTCTGCAGAGCACAAATCCGGAGTGATTGATTCGCTTTTTAACCATCTGAAAATCGACGGTTTTGTGAGAAAAGGCAGAAACGACGCCAAGGAACTTAAAAAGGCAATTACAATGGTTGCCCAAGGAGAAAAATATCTTTCCCTGGATATAAAACATGATCTGAAAGAACTCAACAGTTACGAATTTACGTCATACGATATTACGCTTATTTCACTCCTCGCTCAGGGCGTTTTCCTGAAAAACATCCCTATTTATCTTCAGAACAATAACATTAAACCCAACAGCCTCAGCAGTGTGGAAAAAAAACTTACCGGTCTCCGCGAAGGCCTGAAAATCAACAATAACGAGCAGTTGGTAGCGTTTTGCAAAGATTTGGGACTGATTTAGAACCATTTGATTTGAAATTTAAAATTCCTACTTTTAATGAAATTTAAATTTCGGCTTATTTCAAATGAACAGTTTTAACTTTCACGACAGACATTTTGTTACCGTTACATCTTTTTCAGACTTGACAGATACTGATTTTCAAGGAACTGTAAATTCGCATTGCTGGAAACGAAGTCTGAAAGGTGATTTCAAAGAAATAGTTTCAAAACTTCAGTTGGAAGAAGATATCACTGTCGTTTCACCAGACGACCTTTCTAAACTTAGCCTGTCTGAAAATGGTGAAATTGCAAGAGAAATTATTTTAAATGATCTTCAGCTGCTGACAGATTTCGGAGCTGCCCCCACACTGAACCTGCTGAAAAATTATGAAAGGGATGGTGAATTTGATTTTATTTCAACGGATGTCTACTCGTTTCATGTAGACCGCTCGCCTGTGTTGACCGATACTTTTTTATGCACTTACTACGGAGCTTCCAGCGATATTTTGCCGAATGATCAGGCGGTTCAGAAGATTTTAATTCCTGAAGTCCGTGAAAAACTGATAGAATTGCATGAAGGTTCTGATGATGATTTTGAAACTTTTTTGGAAGAAAACTTCTTTGATCTTCATTATGAACCGAAAGAAGATTCCCAACCTATTAATTTGGGACAGGGAAATCTTTGGAGACTGGCGGTGGATCATCCTGAGCAAAAGGTTTTGCCCTGCATTCATCGTGCTCCGGTAGAAAATGACGGAGAATATCGGCTTTTGTTGATTTGCTGATTTTCTAAAAACTTAAGATTTTCAATTCAAAATTTTAACACCTAACTGATCCAAATATTTCTTTGGAATATAGAACTGCAGTGTCTCTTCATTAAATTTAAAATAAGTACTTTTCTCATTTTTCACATCCTCAAAACGCAATGATGCATTATGGTATGTGATTTTCAGAGGTGAAGAAAGTACTTTTCTGCTGACACCATTTCTTTTATCTATAAAATAATGAATTTCGCTGTCACGTTCAGTTGTAAATTTGGGTTCTTCTCTTTTTCCATCCGAAGCCATTCCGACTGAGGGGTATCCTCCGCGCTTTCTTTCAATTTTACTGCCTGCAAAAGTTTCAGATTTTTTCATTGCTTCTTCATTTACTCCATACTCTTCGCTCGGTTTTGAAGTGAATTTTTTAATCAGCTTAAAATCTTTGTCATACAGCTCGTAATTTCCTTTGTTTTCAAATAAAACAAAATCAAAGTCGTTGAGATTGATGGTGACAATCTGCATTTTCACATTTCCGTTTTCGTCCGGTTGATTTTCAGGCGCTTGTTTATTAAGTAAAAAATAATGATTTGCTTTTGTGCGTAAAACAGGTTTCAGTGCAGTGGTGCTGCTATAAATAACGTAGTCAGTTGCGCTTTCTTCCCGGGATATGGGTGGAGGTGCTAAAACTGGAGGTGGCAGTTTTCCCTTAGCTTTTACAGGATTTGTTTTCTTTGGAGCGACTTTCGGCACCGGTATTTCTTTAGCAAAATACTTAGCGATAATAAATTGTTCATTTAAATCTTTCAAGCTGTAAACATCATCTTTAAAAGTGATTTTTTCAGCAGTTTCAGAATTCAAAAGATATTTCTTTCCCTTAATTTCCTCTACAAAATGGTGACTCACTTTTTGTATTTTAACCTCATCTTCATAGAAAGTTTCATATTTTTTGCCCTGTCCGGCAGTTACATCAAAGCAAAAAGTCTTTAAATTTCTTGAATCAAATCCAGGTTTGAAAATCAGGAGTTTTTTATCATCACTTTCTCTACAATAATCATAGATTGGAGCAATAATTTCGTTTCCTTTATCATCAGACAATCCATCTTTATTTTCGTATGAAAACGGATAAAACTTTTGTTGTCCGGCAATATTGATGATGCTGAAAACCGTGACTGCGGCAATTGAAATCTTTCTTAAAATCATTTTTATTGTGTTATATGTATTTCTAAAATTACAACTTTCAACAATTTCATCAAAATATTTTTCATTCATCTGGGAATTTGTTTAAAAGTTTTTCATTTTCAAAATAAACAAAAGCAATCAGGAATATCTATAATTTTAATAAATATTTGATTTTCAATAAATTATACTATAAAAACCTCTAATAAATTTGTTGAAAAAAATATTCGCCAATTATGTATATTTACTCAAAATCACAGTAATGCTGAAAAAACTATTCCTCTATTTTCTATTTTTCCAGATTGCGCCTGCTTATTCTCAGGCAAAAATTATTTATTTAGACAGCAATTGGAAGACGTTGCCCAATGAAAAAAAAGCAGTTTATTATCGTCCCTTACCCTTACCGAAAATTCAGAATCTTAGTCTTTTACGAAATTATTATGTAAAAAATAAAGTGATGGAATCGCAGGGATATTATGCCGATGGAATTGAAGAAAATTATGTAGGTGAAGTTTTTTGGTACCGAAGTAATGGAGATGATTATAACAGCCGTATTTTTATCAACAAATCTAAACAGAAGAAACTCAGCTATTATTTTAATGACGGAAAACTCTGGAAAACAGTAGAATATGGCGACAGTTTAAGAAACGGAAAAACAGTAGAATACAAAACCGATGGATCTATTTTGGGCGAGAGTATTTACAAAAACGGCTATTTGGTTTCGGGAATTGCCGGAGGAAGTAATGTTTATTACAATTACAGAAGCTTTAACAAGAAAACAAAATATGAAGAAAGCATAGATTTACCTGGGTATAAAGGCGAAGATAGAAATTACAAAAAAATATATTACTGGAAATCTACCCTAAAAAATGCAGCCGAATTCACCTACAAAAACGGTCAAATTGTCAATGAAAAAAACTTCGGAGAAAATGGTAATCTGTTGCAGGAACTGGATGCTAATTCTTATTTCAAAGATACAGATGAACTCAAGGATGGAAAAGAATATTTTTACAATGTCCAGAGAAGCGGCATAACAGAAGCTCCAACGTACATAGAATACCGCAGTTATCCGTTTTCTGATGTGAAATTAGACTACATCAGCCATCTCGTTTTATACCGTGGAACAGTTCATTTTCTGGAAAAACATTCAGAAAAAGATCTATACCGACAAACAAATTATGATTTTTTCAAAGAAAATGAAAACAGTTTTATGAGTTTACAGCTGAGTTTCCGGTCAGAAGATGTTTGGGAACCTATAGAGAAATTTTTAGACGATGAAACATTATTGATTTCTGTGACGGAGATTGAGAGTTTTTCTAAAGAAAAAATTTTCGGGAGATTCTCAAAAAAAACCTTTTATAATCATAATTTAAAGAATAAATCTATTTCTGAAACTCTGTTTTTTGTGTCGCCTGATTTTATGGGAAAAACCTTGAAATCTGCTACCAAAACTATTACTGATGAAAAGGAATCTGCCTTAATTTATCTCAATATAGCTCCCGGAAAATACATTTTATTCAGAGAAAACGGTGGCTATTTCATTCCGAAAAAGACAGGAGACATCATTGAAATTCCCAATTTCACATCAAACTAATTTTTCATCGTCAAAAACACAAGCTATGACACTTTTCATTAAGATTATATCTGTTCTTTTGCTATCAATCTACACGCTTGGATTCTCGCAAATCCCGGTGAAACGACGTCCTTTAAAAGTAAAACCCATCCCAACCGTCAACGGAGATTACAGACCCGAAAAACCAAAATATTCAAAACCACTTTCGCCGAGAGATTCTATTCAGGATGAAATTCGGGATGTCGTATACCTGGGATATTATGAGTGGGACGATGAAGATGAAAATTTAAAAATTGATCCAGAAGAGGATTTAATTTTAGTATTAAGGAATAAAATTGCCGAAACTAAAGGTCTCCGCAATACTCTTTTCAGATTTTATCTTGCAAATATTTACGATTCTTACATCAATGAATACGGTTACCGAATAACAAAAACCGACATCACTTTTTTAGAAAAACTCCCGGAAGATTATAAAACCTGGGCATTGGGAGATTTTTATAAAGAAATTGATAAGCTCTACAATGAGGCTCTCGCTGACAGGAAAAATCTTCAAAATGAAAAAACTGAACTTTGGAAATTACTTATCGAAGATACGGAATATGCACAATACAAACCTACTCTGTATGATTTCGTTGCCACATCTTATCTTCAGTTTTTGCAGAAGCAACCATTTTCTGTTGGTAATGAAAACGAAATAAAATCCGGAGAAATACAAAAAGAACTTACTGATTTTCATAAAAATGATTCAGACAAAACCGCACTTTTGTATTTGAAAAGCACTGTAATAAAGGGAAATTCAAAAGAGCAGGCCGAGGCGTACGAAAATCTGGCAGATGCTTATCTTAATGAACCATTTTCTGCCTATTTACTACAGCAGGCAGCTAATCTCGCCAGGCAGGACAATTCAGAGAAAAATCTAATGAATGCGCACAGACTCTGTACAAAAGCCATCGATAAAATCCCAGCTTCCGACTGGCAAAACCATTGTAAAGCTCTTATTAATGAATTGGAAAACAAATCTATATCCATAGAAGTTCCGGAGCGGAGTCTTCCCGGGGAATATATCCCAATGAAAACGATACATACCAACACCAGTGAATTAAAAATTGGCATTTCTAAACAATCCGGAAAGATAGATTTTCGGAAAGTGATGAACTGGGATGAATACAGGGAAAATGATCAATTGATTAGCCACGCCAACCGAAATTTTAATGATAAAAGCTTCAGAAACGATGTTTTTAATCTCAAAAAATTTGATGATTATAAAACCCATCAGACTACTTTGGCAGTTCCGCCATTGGAGGAAGGAGTTTACAGAATTTCGGTCTACAGTGAAAACAACACAAGACAGAACACGTTTGATATTACCATTTCAGACTTATTTTATCTCAAAAGATTTGAAGACAATGCCAAAGTAGATTTACAGGTGATCAACTCAAAAACCGGGAAAAGTATTGCCGGTTCTGAATATATCATGTATCAGAACATCGATGATTTTGAAAATAAGTACAATGACAAAAGAGACAATAACGTCATTAAAACAGGAAGTGGAATTACCAGTAAGGACGGTATTTTTTCTTTACCAAAATCGAAAGACAGAGAATACAACAACAGCATAATTTACTTTCCCTCACTCAACAAATATGTTTTGATTGAAAATGATTTTGATGAAATAAGAGATGATATTCGGGAAGAAGATCAGCGGGAAGATATGCTTAAAAGCTTCATCGTTTATACCGACAGAGCCATCTACCGTCCTGGCCAGAAAGTTTTATTCAAAGGAATTCTGAAGCAGGAATATTATGAAAAAACAAAAGTGCTTCCTAAGCAAAAAGTTTTGGTAAAATTATTTAACAGAAATCAGGTAGAAATTTTAAAAACTGAATTGGTAACCAACGAATTTGGAAGTGTCTCTGGAGAATTCATGTTGCCTTCAGGTGGATTGACGGGAGGTTACGCCATTTCTATGGAAATAAATTCTAATGAAGAAGCTAACGGTAAAAACTATTATAAAGCCCATACTGCAAAATCTTTTTTGGTGGAAGAATACAAGCGTCCGAAATTTAAAGTGGTTTTAAATCCTATAAAAGAAACCTATAAATTGGGAGATTCTGTAAAAGTAAGCGGTAAAGCTGACGCTTTTTCGGGAGCCAGTATTTCCGGAGCAACGGTAAAATACCAGGTGAAAAGGCAGAGAATTTATCTGTGGAGAAATTATTACGGAGATTACGATTCAAACTATGAAAATGACACCGAAACTGCCCACGGAGAAACCACTACCGACAGCGATGGAAATTTCAATATCGCATTCAGCGCCGATGCCGACAGCAAAGCTATGGGCAATAAAAGAAGCTACCAGTACATTGTCTCGGTAGATGTAACTGATATCAACGGCGAATCACAGAATAATAAATCTACGGTTACCGTGGGAGATTTGAAGGCTAAAATAGAACTTTCAACTTCCGAAAGGATGCTCCAAAAAGAATGGAAATCGGTGAAAGTTGCTGTAAATAATCTCAATAATCAAAAATTAATTGCAAAAGGAAATCTTACCGTTACAAAACTCTTAGGTTGCAATAAAATTCTGTTGCCAAAATTTGTTCAGAATAATTACAGAAGACGAAACTATGATGACAACAACAGTAGAATTTTGCACTATCAAAATTACGACAGAGAGATTTTTGACGCCTATTTTCCGTACATCAACTACGATTTGCCTGATTACAGTGGAAAACTTAAAAAAGGAGAAACCGTTTTTTCTAAAAATTTTGACACACAAAACTCTGAAAGTGCAGAAATTGACGAAAATCCTTCACCCGGAAGATATCTAATTGAAGCACAAAGCATTGTAGAAAACGATACCGTATCGACCTTCAAAATCGTTGAAGTTTTAGATAATGAAACTTTCCGAAACGGGAATCCTGTTTTTCTGGGAATAAATGTGGATAAAGCTTTCTACAAAGTTGGCGAAAAAGCAGCTGTTACGGTCTTTTCAGATTTTGATGAAGGTTTTGTAAACTACAGATTTATCAGGAATAATAAAAAAGAAAACTACCAGCAAATTGCCATGAAAAATGGAAAAGCTGAGATTACTTTTGACGTAACCGATGTGGATTTGAAAAACAAAACCTATCTTGAATACGATTTCATTCACGACAGCGATTATATTTCAAACAAAATTACATTTGATGTAAAAGAAAATATCAACCGTGAACTCGATATTACCACGCAGGTTTTTCGGGATAAAATGCAGCCCGGGAACGAAGAAAAATGGATTTTGACCATCAAAGGAAAAGATAAAGACAAAATCAATGCAGAAGTTCTGGCAGCGATGTACGATGCTTCCCTGGATCAGTTTGCGAAAAATGAATATGAATTTACACCACATTTACCGCAAAATGACAACTACCGCTACAATTATAATTACGATTATTACAGATATTCTACCGACGATTTTCTTAAGTCATTAACTGCAACTGTAAGTTCAGATAAAAGATACGGTAACCGAAAATATGAAATTCCTTCCGGAACAGAATATTTCCCCGTACCAAAAGTTCCTGCATTTGAATATACATCAATTAGGAGAAGAAGACAATATTCCTATTCTTCAGCATCAATGATTAGCGCAGATTCCTCTAAAAATATGGAAATAATGGAAGTTGTAGTTACAGGCTTTGCCTCTAAAAAAGAAGCAAAAGCATCTTCACTGTACGTGATTGACGGGAAAATATCAGAGAAAAATATTGCTGAAGATGAAATTGCTGAAACCACTTTCCTAAATCCTACGGAAGCAGTCGCTCTATACGGACAGCAAGCTGCTAACGGAATTTATGTAATTACTTCAAAAAAAGCAATGAAGGAAGAGTTGCTTAAAAATGTAAAAGCAAGAACAAATCTCAGCGAGACTGCCTTTTTCTTTCCAAATTTATACACCGATTCTGATGGAAACATCAAGTTGGAATTCAAATCTCCGGAAGCACTTACACAATGGAAACTTTTACTGTTTGCACACACCAAAGATTTAAAAACAGGTTCTGCCGAATTTCTTTCTAAAACCCAAAAAGAACTGATGGTAACGCCCAACCCACCAAGATTTTTAAGACAGGGCGATGAAATTCTTATTTCCGCTAAAATTGATAATCTCACTGAAAAGAAAGTTTCAGGAAATGCAATGCTTTATCTCTTTGACCCAGAAACCAACAAATCTCTGGATGCCGAATTTCTGAATAAGGAAAATTTGACCAAAATAAAAATTGATGCAAAACTTGCTACAGAAGTACTCTGGAAAATAAAAATCCCTTACAACATCAATTCTGTGAGTTATAAAATTGTAGCCAGTGCCGGGAAATTTTCTGACGGTGAAGAAAGTGTATTACCCGTTCTCAGCGATAGAATGCTGGTGACCGAAACTGTACCGGTTTTCATTAAAGAAGGGCAAAGCAAAACCTACGAAATGAAGGGAATTACCAATCCTAATTCCACTTCTGCAGCCAATTTTAATCTGAGTGTAGAACTTACATCCAACCCGTTGTGGTTTGCAGTGATGTCGGTTCCGTATTTGAGAACGTTTCCTCACGAATGTTCTGAGCAGCTTTTCAGCAGATTGTACGGAAATATGTTGTCGGCTTATATTATGAATTCTTCCCCGAAAATTAAAAAGGTTTTTGATGAATGGAATGATAAAGAAACCGCAAACAACCCATTGGAAGCCAACGAAGAACTGAAAAATATTCTTGTGGCAGAAACGCCGTGGCTGCAGGATATTAAAGATAAGGAAAAGCAAATGCAGGAACTGTCGCTCTTTTTCAATTTAAACAAAATGAAAAAAGACCTGAAAAAAGCCCAACACGACTTGGTAAAACGCCAAAATCCGGACGGAAGTTTCTCGTGGTTTCCGGGTGGAAGCAATGATAAAACAATTTCCGGGCACATCCTGGGTGGTTTTGGTAAACTCAATAAAATGCTGAAAGATAAATCTGAAGAATATTTCAGCAACGAGATTGAGAGAGTGATTACCAACACAATCAATTATCTGGATAAAGACTATTCTAAACGGTTATCTGAAGACAGAAAAGCAAATATAAAACCCGATTTGGCAGATTATTCTTCCTATTTCTACTACAGAAGTTTTTGGACTCATAAAAAGGAAATTCCAACTGAGCTTAAAGAAGTTTTAAAGGATTTATCTAAAAATTATATCGATAATTTTAAAGATTATGACCTTTATCATCAGGCGATGATTACTACATTTCTGCAGCGCTACGGTTACAGAGAACAGGCAAAAAATTTAGTTTTAAAATTAAAGAAAACCGCCAAAAACTCTGAAGAAAACGGAATGTACTGGGAAAATAATAGCGTAGGCTGGTATTGGTATCAGGCTCCTGTAGAAACACAGTCTATGCTGATTGAAGCTTTTTCAGAAGCTGTTCCCGAGGATGAAAAGAGTGTGGAAGAAATGAAAATCTGGCTTTTGAAAAACAAGCAACCTGAAAGTTGGGGAACTACGAAATCAACCACAGAAGCCGTTTATGCTTTATTAAATTTTGGAAAATCCTGGCTCGATTCGGAAAAAGGAATTACAATGAAGCTTGGAACAGAAAATATTTATCCGGAGACCCAAAATGAAAAAATTTCAAAAGCTGGATTTTTCAAAAAATCGTATTTCTGGAAAGACATCACATCGGATAAAGGAAAACTGGAAATCACAAAAACAAGTCCTGGTGTTGCCTGGGGCGGAATGCACCGTCTTTTCTACGAAAACATCGACAACATCAAGAGCAGCAATTCTGCTGATGTTTCAGTTGAAAAGAAATTATTCGTCAAAATTTTTGATGGAAATCAACCTAAACTTCGTGAAATCACTTCTGAAAATAAGCTGAAAGTCGGTGATTTGGTAACGGTAAGAATGATCATTAAAACCACTAAAGACATGCAGTACATTCACTTGAAAGATATGCGTGGAAGTGGTTTTGAACCTGTAAATGTGCTGTCTTCGTACAAATGGCAAAACGGTGCAGGATATTATGAAAGCACAAAAGATACGGCAACCAACTTCTTTTTCAGTTACTTACCAAAAGGAACTTACGTCTTTGAATATGAGCTGAAAGCCAACAATGCCGGCGATTTTTCTAACGGGATTACCACTTTCCAAAATATGTATGCACCGGCAATGAGTGCGCATTCTGAGGGAATGAGGGTGAAAATTGAGAGATGAGAAAATGAAAAAAGAAATTACAAAAACAATTATCAACGGACTCTTGCTGAGCTTTTTGGCAGGTACGATTTCCTCAATTATCATTCTGCTTATCATTCAATTTCAAAACCAGAGTCATTATGACGATGAAAGACCTAGAATGGATTGTTTTGCAGGTTTAGGTTACGGAATTATTGTAGGTGTGCATTTTTTATTTGTGATCCTCAGTTTGCCTGCATTTTTCAATCTTTTCAAAACTGTGCGGGAACACAGATTTTATTCTTTTCTGTCATTTTTCACTGGTCCGTTTTTATATTTAATTCTTATTTCATTCAGTTTACCGGAATTTTCAGAAGAGGATTTTTTATTTATAATTCCGTGGATTTTTATGGTGATCTGGATATATTATTATTTTAAATTACAGAAAATAATTAAACTTAAAAATGAATAATTTTTTTTAATTTTAATTAACTTAAAAACAGCAATGATGAAATTATTCCTTTACTTCTCTTACGTTTTCTGCCTCGCACTGTTAGCGTGCAGCAACGACAATCCAAAGAGAAATACAAAAATACCGGTTATAAATCCTGAAAATAAAAAATCGGTTCCATTTAAATCTGATGTCAAAACCATTCACGTTTTTGTGGCTTTGTGTGACAATAAATACCAGGGAATTGTGCCCGTTCCTGAAAAAATAGGAAATGGACAGGATCCCGACAACAATTTGTACTGGGGCTGCGGCTACGGTGTACGAACTTATTTTAAGAAAAGCAAAGAATGGAAATTTCTTGAAAGCCGAAAACTACAGTCTGAAAAGCTGGAAAGAATCATATTTAAACATATCACCAAGAATTATTATCTCGTTGCCGATGCTTACGATGGTCAGTTCATCAAAAATGCCACGGTCGATTTTCTGAACAGCTGCGCAGGAAATGAAAAAGATACTTTAAAAACAGGAAAAACCATCATCGGAATTGGTGGAAACGCCAACTTGCTGGCATTCACCGGACACGACGGTCTGATGGATTTCCAGTTGAATCAAACCTTTGAAAACACAGATAAACAGAAGCGTGACGTTATCATTCTGGCGTGTTACAGCAAAAAATATTTTTCACCTCATCTGCAGAAAGCCAATGTCACTCCGCTGGTCTTGACTTCAGGCCTGATGAGTCCCGAAGCTTATACCCTGCACGACGCCATTTCAGGATATCTGAATTCTGAAACCAGTGAGCAAATACGGTCACGCGCTGCAAAAGCCTATTCAAAATACCAAAAATGCAGTGAAAAAGCTGCACGGAATCTTTTAGTGACCGGCTGGTAAATTCATGTAAACAAAATCAGACTGTGATGATTTTTTGATGAAAATCAGATCTTTATATATGAAAAAAGTATTTTATCTGAATCCCCCTTTCTTTTTAAAATCAAATTTTGATGAGCATCTGAATAAATTCTTTACATTAAAACATCATTTACAGGTACAATCGGTTTTGGTAAATCGGTTTCACCGAGAATCTGAAGCAGATCAATTTCAATGGTTCGGCATATAGAAAGCATTGGAATGTCTGTTCCCAGACCTTCAAAAGGGTTTTCGGAATAGTCGCCAATCAGCTCCATCACGACATAAATCCACCCAACGACTGTACCGAAAGGGATCATTAACCAAACTCCTGCATCGCCTAATTTTGCAAATTCGGCAACAACTCCCAAAGGTAAAAGGAAAATAAAAATGCAGTTGAAAATAAAGCTCAGGTTGGCATACTGACGCGGAAGAGGAAACTTTTTGATCCGCTCTGCCCTGCCCTGATGGTCGTAAAAATCATTCAGAATAGTTTGCATATCAAGCTGCCGGCGCATGTGGAGGATTTCCCGTTCCTCAAGAAGCGCCAGATCCTGCGACTGAAGATTGATGATCTGCGTGGCTTTATTGGCAGCAGTTTCCCAGTCTTTTTCATTTTGAAAATATCTTTGCTGCTGTTTTTCATTCAGATAATCCTGAAACTGTCCAACCCCAAAATTGTCTCTCCTCCTGGTGGCGATTCTTGCAAAATGATGATTGAGACTCACGTGTTCCCATTGTGTAGGAACCAGCAACTGCTCCCGAAAAGTGTACAGCCACGCGATATGACGGTAAATAAGATCTGTTTTTATTTTTTTGATTTCCTCATCGGAATACTGGCTGCTTTTAACGTAAGAATTTATCATCACACCCCAACTCCTGCTGCTGTTTACAATTGCTCCCCAGATTTTTCTGGCTTCCCATACACGGTCGTAGCTTTGATTATTCTTGAATCCCACATAAAACGCCACCGCCGTTCCCACCAACGAAACCGGCAGCCAAGGAATTGAAATCCAGTGCCAACCGACCAATTTATAAACAACCGCCACAATCAGCATATACGCGATCAACCACCAAAGATGATGACCCGCAAATTCAAAAATCCCTTTAACTGTGAAACTCTTTTTAACTAACATTATGTGTAAATTTTATTTAAACTTCCGAATATAATGAAAGTTTTTTCATCAGGCAAAAGAGAAATCTGCTATAAATTTCAGAGTAAACAAAAGAAAATTTGAATGAAGTCAGATTTGAAACTCACATTAAAAATTAGAATAGCTTTTAGTTGTAAAATAATCTGTGAAATTGCTATGGTTATTTCCCGATACAGTATCTAAAGAAGTCTTTATTGATGGTGGATTACGTAGATAGAGGTGTNACAAAAGTGGTACACGATAAAGATGTTGCAACATCTTTTTTTTCTACTTTTCCGCAAGAATCTCATCATCGCAAACACCGATGAATAAAGGGTTTTATCTATTTTAAAGATAAACTAAAAATAGCATTTGTACTACTTTTGTATACCTCCAACCTTATAAACCACTGAAAATTAAATAATTAATATTTCCCGACTGAATCTCTGATAATTTATAGATTCCGCCTGTACACCTCAGTTTTCGTTTGCTCTTAAGACGAAATAACTTACAATTATAGATCGTTTTTTTAGAGTGAAAAGTAGTTATAAAAAAATATTATTATCTTAACTGTTACATTCTTTTATAAATATCTTTAGAAAATAATCCTCATATTCTTTAAAAGTTACTGTATCAAATCCTACTTTCATTTCCTTGACAATATCTTTCTCAATTTTATTAAGAATATTGTATATTTTATCTGGTTTAGGAAAATCTCCATTGTATTTATCTTTTAACCGTGATAATCTTTTATAGAACAATGTGTAAAAAAGGTCACTATATAATTGGTTTATTGAAATCACTTTGAGTTTTAAATCGTTTTTGGGCAAGTATGAATTGGCTAAAACATAAAGCCTTGCAGTTTTACTTTCTATAGTTTCCTTTTTAATATTTGACAGAAATTCATCGATGTGATTATTTATAATAGACCAATCACTGTTTATTAATTTGCCATCTAAATATTTCTCATTATTTCTCAAATCATTAGAATATAGATATGCTGTTCTATAGTAGACTCTAAGCATATTTAAAATTTCGAGCATTTCTTCTAATTTACTTACTCGAATCTGTTTTTTAATATTCTTATGGGATACAAATACAGCTGCTATTGAAATTAAGATAGCAATAATGGGAAGGATTAACTTAACGATTTCTATTATATCCATTTTAAAAAATTAGAGTTGGTAATCTCCTTAAGCTCTTTTTTTGGAAAAACCAACATTATTATAATTTAAATATAGTTAAATAAGTTTACATTTTCTGTCTCCAAAATGTTCAAGAGTCTCACAACCAGAAGTAACGTAAAATCGAGATTTTCGATGTTGAATTTGAGTTTCCTGACAAGTTCAAAAACAGTTTCAAAGGCAATTAGCTTAAGGTGGATCTGGGATGTATTAGCATATCGGCAAAAGTTGCCAAATTGTGACAAGATTACTCCATTTTCTACCTCTGCATAAATTCCTGATAATCAGTTAACTTAATTGGTAATCTCTCATTTAAATTATTCTTAAAATAAATAGTAATTCCTTTTTTTACGCTCTATACCACAGCATCTTATTTCATCATGAATAGCCATAAAGAGTTTCTCGCAGCTGCTGCACTATTTGATCAACGAAAGATTTAGGTTCTAAAACAGTAGCTTCTTTTCCGTAAGACAAGATTTCCTGCATGAAGTCGTAAGTTGGGTGAAGGAAAAATTCAAAATCAATTTCCTGGGGAGTTTCACGGATCTCTTTTTGAGAATGGTGCAGAGGAAAACTACGGATATATTCTCCCTGATGACGGCTACATCTCAAGACTATCTTTTCTGGATTTTGCTCAGATAGATTCATGACTCCAAAAGCATTTCGGAAATGCTCTCTAAGATTGAAATTATATTTTTCCCTGAAAGATTTATCTGAAACATCCAAATAATTGATTCTGTCTAAGCCGAATGATTTTAAAGCTTTGTCATTGGTGTCTACCGCAATGAGATACCATCTGTCTTTAGATTGTTTTAAAGCCAATGCATGAACCTTTCGTGAAGACATTATTTTGTTTTTATAATTATAATGCTCAAACTCAACAATTCTCTTGTTGCGGATGGCAAAGAACAGATCATAGAAATGATCCACCCCCGAAGGTTTTCTGCTTTCAAAAAAAACTGTTCCTGCAAAGTCCGGTCTTTGGTTAATGGCATTGTTCACCTGAAAAGACTCTAACAATTTTTGGTTATACTCATCCACTTCCATATCGGGGCGGCCATCAATGTAATATCTTTTGTCACCTTTTTTTT
>NZ_LMQH01000011.1:2061441-2332044 GCF_001424105.1 Chryseobacterium sp. Leaf394
GTACGGATAGAATAGCTTTGTACGCCTGCATCCTGAAACTCGAAAGAGGTTAGAAGATAGTCTTCAAGCTGAGAATAATCTGCCGGAGTGGTTTCTAATTTTTTAATTATTAGGGCATATCTTGCCAGGTAAAAATCTTTTTTCATTCTGATATTTGTTTTTTGGTCTGCAATCTTATTGCTAAAATTTACTACCACAAATATATTGGCTTAATGCGACAAAACATGTCGTGTTTTATTTTTTTGGGTAAGTTTCGGAATATATTATTAAGCTTTCAAAAAATTGCCTTTGTATTTCTTTCTGCTCAATGCATCATGGCAGCCTACAACAGCAAAACTTATGAAATATAATCCTTCGGGATTATGGAATCTATAGTTTCTACTCATCTTTATGTTTTTTATATGGACAAATAAAATTGCAGTTTTAGAAAACTTTGTCAAAAGAAAAAGCCACAATGTAGAATCGTATGGCGGCAGGGGTATCCCTATTATCTATTCAACATAAAATTCATAAATAACACAAATGCCTGCTATTACTCACACTTTTGGCTGGTTTACTATTTATTTTTCAGCCATTTATCATAAACTTCTAAATAGCTAAAAATAGCTTTAGCAACAGGTTCATAAGTACCATCAAAAGGAATAGGAACATATTCATCATAACAATAATCCTCATACATTATATCATTGTCTTCCTCTCGAGAGATATTTTTTCAATCACTTTAGTTTTGCCGATTACTGCAGTACTAGCATTTTTGAAAAGCATCCAATTGGTTACTCTGCTGGATTAAATCTTTCAATATATTGAGGAATGCTTGAATTTATTACACTTAATAGAAATGTTTTCTCGTTTATTATTGATTTGCTAAAATTAATGCATGAAATTGAACCTATAGGAAGTAAATAATACCCATTATAATAAGGATCTATCTTAGTTGCATGTCTACCGAGAATCCTAAGACATTGTTTAAGCCTTCAATAAATTTACTTAAATTATTTACCCCTCTTTATTCTGCATCATTTTCTGTTCTTAATATTTTTACTTATATCACAGTTTTTATTTTTTAATGTATTAACTTTTACTTCGATATTGAAATTCATATAAAGCATACTACTTTCAGATAAATTGTATTTTTTCATAAATTCATCAGAAATATCCCATTTACTAGCTTTTAGCTGTTTCACTTTAAAATATTGTCCTTTTCCTATGATTCTTCCACTCATGGCTTCGTAGCCCGCCTGTGTCATTACGGTTTTCCCCCGGCTGCCGAATTCTTTCGTGTGGTCATTCTTAAAAATCAATTATTCTAAAAACTACAACATTATTCAAAAGAACTTTTCATCAGAATAATCTATTGCACTGCTGTATCTGTAATCTTCCGCCCGAAAAACCAAACCCGCTTCTACAGGATTTGATGTACATAAATTATTTTTTGATTAATGACATGATTGCTCCAAAGTTCTATAGGTTTGTTATCATGTCTCCAGAATTGATATTGGTTCATATTAGAACTTTTTGAGCCTTCTTTCAGAAAAAAGTCGAATAGAAATTCTTTTCTGCTTCTTTAGGATTTTCTTTGATTGCTTTTACAATTTCTCTGCTCGTAAATCTTTTTAAATCACCAATCAAAAGTTCAGGTTATTGGCCGTCTACACTTCGGAAAACTAAATATATATGGCTTGACATAATACACCATGCATGTATTTAAAACCTTTATTTTTTTGCCAAAATCTTAAACTTTCGAGAAAAATATCTTTGTATTCATTTCGGATAAATGCAATCCAGCCAGCCTACAACTGCAAACTTATGAAATTTAATCCTTCGGGATTATGGAATTTGTAATTTCTACTCATCTTTATGTTTTTTTGTAAAGATAAATAAAATTGCACTTTTAGAAAATTTTGTTAAAAGAAAAAGCCACACGAAGGGATTCTAAAAATAAACGGCAACTTTTGATTGCCGTTGGATTTATAAATTAGAAATTATTTTTTTTTGTAAGAAAAGAACCCTATGAACCTGACATTGTCTTTAAAAATTATTTTTTTATCAAATTCAAAATCATATAGTAAAATGATTGAATTGTCTTCTTTAAAATCATCATTATTTAGATTGTTTAAAAAACTTTCAGCGTAAGAAGCATTATTTAACAGGTTTATCTTTATTTTTTCATTAAAGTAAGCAGATTCTTGAAATTGATTATCAATATAATCAATATTAAAATCTTCCATAAATTTAGAGCTTGAATCCCCTTCTTCATCATATATTTCCTTAATATAGGAACGAAAGTTTTCCTCATTCTCAAAATTTCCTACCCAAATTGATACAATATTTTCTTTTTCCATATATAAATATTTAAATTGTTTATTAATCAAAAAATCCTTTTGGCAAGGATTCCGCTCCTCCTTCAAGCCTACGATTAGACCAATTAATTAGCTTCTTCTTAAAAGACTTAAAGTCTTTAGAACTATCAATTAATTCTAAAATCTCATTATGTGCTGTTGTTGAGCCAAGTCCACCATGAACTCCTGGAGGATTTTTAAAAATAACATGTTCAATTTTTGTCCTTAAATTTTTAATTTCTACCATCGAAACGTTCCATTTTTTAAATGTATCTGCTCGTGAAACCATAAGCCATTCATGAAGTCCTCCAGGGTGTCTTATTCTATTTTGTATAGCTTGTCGTAGCTTTTTTTCACCCCATAACTTTAAAAAATTTTCTAAAGAAATTTCATCAAACCATTTTGTAAAAAATTTTATTCCTGAAACTTTATTGCCATTTTTGATATGACTTAACTCATCTAAATAATCATCCAAAGATTTTAGAGCCTTTTTTGCTTCCTTTTCAATCTTTTCAATATATTTTTCTAAATCTTTTTCAGGAATACCTTCTACAATCTTTACATCATTTCTTAGAATTGAACATACTTTTTTGCCGTCGTCTACTATTTTGGTGTCTAATTTAATACAATTCAATATATTTCCCATAATATTTGTTTTTAATTAATTGGGCACATATTAAAAACACCGTTTTCATATTTGGTAGGATGAAGGCCTATTTTCTCAAAGTATTCTCTCACTTTTAGGCTGAAGAATTCTTCATAAATATCTTTTACAAAGTTCTTTACTTTTCCGCCAACCATAAAGATATCATCTATCCAGCGACTTAATTGCTCAAACAGTGCTTTAGAGCCTTCTTTCAGCTTCTTAATCATAAAGCGTATAAACTCTAAACCTATTACCATAACATCTCCGGCAGTTTTTATTACTTTACCGATAGAAGCAGTAAGATTTCGCAATGGGTTTTTCATAAAACCGGCTACACCTTCTATAAGCTTTACAACGTCTGCCGCTCCACCTGTAAGAAGTGTCTCTACTATAATGTCAATGATCAGCCCTACAATATATCCGAAGTAGTAAAACACTTCTTCTATAGTAATTTCTATTTCAGTAGTGCTTTTCTTAATTCCCATAAACACCTTATGGGCAAGTTGTGCCTGAAAAGTAATCGCCTGAAAAAAGAAATCTACCACATCAAAGTTTCGGATTCCTTCTACTACGCCTTCTACTATCTCCATGAAATATTCCGCATAAAGCATAGGGTCACTTTTTATTTTTTTAACTATTCCTTTTGCTCTGAAGAAAAAGCCTATAATAGAAAACAGCCCTGCCACTACATCTACCAAACTATTGTAAATTCCGCACAAAAAAGCATTTGCTGAGGTATAACTTCTGTAGATAATGGTCTGCAAGCTTGGTATATTATCTGTAAGAAACGTTTTGAGATCACTCACTTTTCCAAAAAATGCAACAAGCTCACTGCTCACAACATTATATAAAGATAATGGAAGATAGGGTTTAGCTTCAGCAACCGTTCTCAATATGGTGGCTTTTTTATCTTCCAGCAAACCAAAAAGTCCGTTAATTGCTTCTGCTACTACCTTTTGTCCGTCATCATAATTTTTCGGTGGACTTGCAGAAGCTTTATGTTCATAAAAAGGTTTCAATTCATTCCATATTTCCTGCGGTATCAGTATGGGACTAAACTTACCTTCCTTAGGCTTTGGATTCCATCCTGTTTCTTCTACTTTTATACTTTCTATCGCTTTGGTGACCGTGTTTCCAAAGAAATCTGCAGCACCATCATATAGCTTTTGTGTGAATTTATCTCCAAAAAAATCAAAAACATCAGTAATGGGTGCACTAACAACCTTGAGCAACCAAGCCCAAAATGTTTTTTTATTACCAATTAAACCTTTTTTCAAAAGATTTTTCATATCATCAGGCGAAATAGTAACACTGTGTTTTCTTACAAAATTCAGAATATCTGCAAAAGGAACTTTAGAAGAGTCTGATAAATCCTTTCCGGCTCTTATATGCATTACTGTATGAAAGTTATACTCGTCATCAATTTCTAAAAATAAAACTATTGTTTTTTCTTGTGGTTCAGTAAGCTCCTGAAATCTTTGCAAAAGAAATATTCCGTCCTTACTTGTAAAAAGTTTCACCTTAATATCACCGAAGACTTGTGTGAAGTGGTGATACATTAATACTTCATCTATCTCTATTTCTTTAATAGGGTCTGTTTCATCTGTGTACACTTCATAGTTTTCCGATTTGACAACAGGTTTTCCACCAAAATAGGTGTCTGCCATTTCCTGAGTTGAGTATTGCTTAAATACAAACCCGCCGTCTGGTTTAGAAATCCCTAGATCTTTCCATTTTGCTTTTGAAAAAGCATCAAATGACGGTCTTTCATCTATTATATTTGTTTCCATTTTAATTGTTTTTTAGTCATTAATATTCTCATTTTTTGGTATCAGATTACAGGGCAGCACTTTCACATGCTGCCCGATAAGCTCAGGTTTTTATCCTGTTTAAATACTAAGTTTCAGATTAGACTAAAAATTTGCTTAATGGAGCCTGATTTTTATACTCGTCGTAAGAAAGAGCCTGTTCGTTTTTATCCAAGACTTTTGAAAGTCCAAAATCAAGATGTGGTGAAGTTATTTTTACGTAAGTATCTGCATCTGTAGAGAATGCGAGCATTTTTTCTAAAGGATCTGCATCCACTTCTGCAAACTCAAAGTTTTTGATAAGCCTTGCGTCTACTTTAAAGGTAATACCATTTTCATCTGTAGAATAAGCTTCTACACCTTCAATTTTTGAAATTTCTTCAGCAAGAGCTTTATAAAATTTCACTGAGGAATCTGTATCTGCCCAGCTTGATGAGTAATCTATGTCAATGTTGTTTCCAAGGCACTGATACTTTCTCGGGAAGAGATTATTATCTCTCAGGTCTTTTACTGTAGTGTAAGACACATCATCCATCTCATTAAAACTAATTTGCACCCATTTGTCAGATGACTGACCAATCTGGTTATTGTTGAGCGCAAAATTGCTTCCGCACATTTCTCCCAGCTGATCATCAAACTTCACTCCCGGTTCACAATTGCAAGGCAAAGCTTTTTCAACTTTCAGACCGATAGAATCTGCCTGAAGAATGGTAAGTGCAGTTGGGATTTTTTCTCTCCATGGTTCTCCTTCTTTTGTACCTTCTGCAGATCGAAGTTCGTCTACAATTGATAGGAACAATTCATCATCAATTACCGGTACTTCTCCGCCGTTCCAGATCTGACCTGTAGAAAGATAATGTCTTACAGCTTCTTCAAATCCCGGTCTTACCGTAACAATTACTCTTGCCATACCAGACTGCATAAATGCTCGGAAGGTAGGGTCATTGTCTTCAAACTGATAAAGATCCGGCCATGATTTGTCTTCTCCCCAGTAGAAAGGATACAGGTAATAACTCATAATATCCCACTCAAAAGCCTGTTCCATGAATTTTACAAACGCTGCATACTGATCCAGTTTTTCATCTACTTTGATACTGGTATTCAAGAAAGTTTCTGCCGAACCATTATTGGTTTTATATCTCTTTTTACCAAAAGTAAGTTCAACATTAGGATCCTGATCCAGCATATAAGAAATACAGTTTTTTCTTAAGATGGTATTCTCAATTTTTCTGTAGAAACCAGGGTTTGAACCTTTAATCTGTACTCCCAAAGCTTTTGCTTCTGCTATAGCCTGATTATATTTTTCAAGTTCGATCTCGTAGGCTTCGATGATCTTGTTGAAAGTTTTCTGAAGCCATGCGTTTTTAGCTTCTTGGGTAAGTTGGCATTTTACACTTACGTTCAAATCTAAAATGTGAAGATTGGTAAAACCAACCGAAACAGGGAATTCATCTTTGAACTCTTCAACAGCCATAAAGCCAGTATTTCTTTCCGTGGTATTAGTATATTCATAAAACCTAGTAGCATTTCCCATACTTATAAAAATTGCAGATCCCCAACCAGTATTTCCTCCAGGTCCAGCACAAGATAATGATGCACAAGCTGCAATGGTTTTATACCCTTCCGAAATATTTATCATACCAGATTTTGATTGAGCCTGATTATGATCATTACTTGCAAATTCGAAAGCTTTTCCTAAATAAATTACTTCTTTTGGTTTTTCATCTGCTTCGATGTTGAATTTTCCAGCCCAGTATTTTAGAACTGTTTCACCCAAAATACCTTCCAGTGAAGCGCTATTTTCCATTTTATGAAGATCTGCTGTTCTAGGATCTATAGGTTTCACGATAGTATTTTCGGAACTTTTAGATGTCATTCCTAATTTGTGAAGTTTTGCAGGCTCAGGAATCATGAATTCAAACATCATACGTTTACCATAGTTAAAGATTTGGTTCTTTACCACTTTATCTATCCATCTGTACACACCAACTACATGACTGCTTCCTTTGGTATTATCAAAACCATGCTTATTATTTTCTTCGTATTCTTCAAGAATTTTGTCAATACGTTCTTCTTTCACTTTAGTTACGATTCTATCTAAAGCTCTTGCAGTAATATCTTTTGCTTCAGTCACTGCTTGCCTGTTGCTTTCCTCTTTTGAGTTGTGAGTTGCATAACTGGCATTGGCGTTTGCAGAAAATCCGGCATCACCGATTTTCCAATTTGCTATCACTCCTGCATTTGCTGCAAAATCTTTTGCTTCCTGCATGATTTTAGAAATCTCGTTCTGCATTTCATGTCTTTCGGTAGAAGAAGTATCTGTAAGCTTCTCTTTCTCTGTTTCAGAAGATGAAGTTGTTTGAGATTCACTTCGCTTTAATCTTCTCGTTGCACGCTCCTTGTATTCACGAGCCATGATGTTTTCAATATGCGCTACATCACCCTCAACATAGCAATAGGTGCTTTGTTCAACTTTACGGTAATCTGCAATACCAATGTTTTTCATGCCGAAGCCTGAAGGGATAAAGAAACCGTCGATCCCTTCATTGGGTAAAGTAGGCACTTCTGGATTTTCAGGGTTCTCAGGTTCTGTAATTTCAGTCTCTCTTGCTACTAATAGTGCATTTCCTTTAAAGTGTGGACTTTTGGTTAGTCTGTCTAAATCAGTAGGGTCTTTTATGAGTGTAACATTTAAAAGATAGGTATTTCCGTCATCTAAAGTAATTTCTCCCTGTAAAGCAAATCCTCCTGTAGATGCAGTTTGAGAAACCAAAATTTTAGGAACATCAAATAGTAAAGTGGTGCCGCTTCCTGTATTGGAAATGCTACTGGAAGTAAAGTCAGCTCCATTAACTGTAATTTTATAATTTCCACTTATAATTTGATTTGTATTTGACAATACAAAGAGAAGGCTCCACTCTGTTGAACTTCGTGAGTATGTTCTTACACTGAATGGGATTTGTCCTAATGGATAGTTTGGAAGATTATTAACAGGAATTACTACACCACCGATATTAGTTGAAACCTGCGTAGGCAAAAATGTATTATTTAACACAGTCTGCTGTAAGAGCTGATTATTTTGCGTGATATTCTGATAAAGTTCATCAAAAGTTGTGATACCTGATAATGCAGCGGTAACAGACGGAGCATTGAATAATCTGCATAATGCATTTTTTTGTTCCGTACTCAATGTTCGTTCAATTGCTGCCGGATCGATTTCTAGAACTTTATTTTCAAATACGAACTCGGGAATTTCAGTCTCAGGATAGCTAATATTCAGAATGTCTTCTTTCAGTCTGTGGAGTTCCATTTCAAGCTCTGCATTAGCATAGAATTTTTCAGGGTCTGCGACGCTGAGCTGGCTGAGATAATTGATTCTTGTTTCGAAGATCTGTTTTCTGTTTTCTGCTGATGCAGTCTCTTTCTGCATTTGTTTTAATGCGGGTTTCGTTTCTGCTTCATATTTTCTGTATGCTGTTTTGTATGCATCATCAGCATTTTTTCTGAATACTTTTTCCATCTTCTGTAAAGAGGTCATCAGATTTTCATTGTCCTGAAGATCAAGATGAGCTTCTGCAGACTTCATCGCACTGCTGTTGAAAGCTGTTTTCTGTGTAATGTTTGAACCAATTCCCGCAGTTGCAGCACCTTTTACTTTAAACAGTTCTTTAGGCAATACAACTTTTGCTTTTTTCATGTCGTTGAAGTTCTGCTCCGTGCCATCGTAATTTTCTAGAATATGATTCAAATGCAAAAACTGCATAATGGTTTCTTTTGCATAAAAATCTTTCTGCGTTACTACCTGATAAACCAAGTTGTCCCAGATATCTGTAAGAGTTGTCAAATTCAGAAGAGGATTTCCTGCTGATTTATAGGCATCTACCTTTTGGTCAAATTCTTCTTTTGTAGCGGTTGACTTATTTCTGGCTACCCAAACTGCAAGATGATAGAATTTTTGTGGCATAAGATCCTTCAAGGAGTCTTCGGAGTAAATTTCTAAACTGTAACCTGATGCAGGATTATCAATTTTTTTTGAAATGACAGATAATGTTTTATCGGTCGGCAGTTTATCATCATAAATGCTTTCATCTGCAGCTGCCTGAGGTCTGAAGATAAATCTCTTATCTTTGTTTTGAGGATCAGATAATTGTGGGTTACGCATGGTCGCAAATCTGAAAAGTGTTTGCGAAGAGTTGTTGTTTGCTGTCATTGTTTTTGTAGGTTTTTAAGATTAAAATTTTTTGGAAGTTCTTTTTAGTAGAATGGTTTCCCGGTTAAGTCTTATTTTTTTTAGTGGTATCAGACTATCGATATCCACCTCATTTTTTATTACTCATATACTAATTTTTTTGACATAGCTCTGGCTGTTCAGCATTCTGTGAATGATAAATTTTGAATATTTCAGTAAGTTTTTTGGATTCTTTTCCGACTTTATTTATATTTCAAAAGTAGTACTGAAAAGCGACAGAACTTGACGTGTTTTATTTTTTTAAAAAAGGTTAAGTGATTTCAATAGAATTTTACCGAAACAAAATTTACCATTTTGCAATAATGTAACGGACTAAAACTTTTATTATATGAAACAAAATTTAAAGCATTGATAATTTAAAGAAATTTTTAGTTTTTTACATATACAATACGACTTCTCCACCAGGTCTTGTTATTATGATCTCGGCATTTTCATTCATGTAGAAAGCCACAACAGAATTTCCTCCAATCGAATAATGGCTTCCCCCATTTATCTTCACACCATAGCTTTCTGAGCGCAAGTTTCGAAATGTCAAAGTTTCTTTTGGCCTTAAGTTTGAGAAATTTAAGCCTATGGAGTGATCTCCTTTTAAAGTTACATTGTAAAACAGAGATTCAGATTTTAAAATATAATCTGATGCACTACCAATTTCATAAATAATGTCAGAAACTAAATTCTCAACATTGTTGTTATTCCAATTATCAATATCCGTTTGGGCGATTGCATTTACAGGATGTGCTTTTGTAATAAAATTGTCGGATGACCAGGTTTGTGTTGCTAAAAATCTATATCCGTCTGTACTATGATAGAAATATGGAGCTTCATTCGAATTACCACTTGTAAAACCTATACCTGCAGCATTTTCAATATTATTGACTTTTAAATCTGGGTTGAAATTTCCATTGTGCCAAACTTGCATCCATGAACTGTTATTTCTTCTAAAAGCCAGGTTATCACCTCCATGTTGAATTGCTAATTGAGCATATTCATTGTCTGTATATTTGAAGTGTAAAACACTTGCATATTCGTAAGGAAGTGTCCCCAAAGAGTTAAATCCCAGATAGTACATCCCTGTTGATCTTTGGCTATTTACATTCCCTATTTGTGGTAAATTTGTACCTAGACCATATTGTTTATAATCTTCTAAATCAGATTTTTTCCAATAGTTAATTAAATCTTTACTTGTAGTATTTTTATTAATATCAACCCAAGGTCTTACAGTTGTTGGATTTACTGTTTGACCATAAGGTGATGTATACCCATTAGGATAAAGAACAAGTGGTGTATTTTCATTAACATCAAACCAATATTTTGAACCTCCTCTAACCCATACTATAGATTCAGAACTTTCGCCAATTTTACTATATCCAATTGCAAAACCATAACTCCAAGATTGTTGCTGAAAATTACAAACTGTAAAATTATCTGTACCTCCCCAGCCATTTCCATAGTCTTCAAACTCATAATAACACCAAAATCCACCATGATGTGTTGAATATAATGGTACCCCCATTGAACCATCTAAATTTCTGTAAACTTTTATTTTTGATGCATAGCTGGTTTGAAGTTTAATAGGAACTGGATAGTAGGTATCCTGACTTAATCCTGTTGCATCGATAAGTTCAACCTTACCAAATATTCTTCCTGATATTCGAGAATCACTACCAGCATTGATTGAAGACTCCGCTGTAATATTTTTAGGAAAATGAGTATTTCCATTTTCATCAAGAATAGTTGCGGTTCTTACAATACTATTAAACTCACCTGAGTATTGACGCGCATAAATAGGTTCATTTCCGTCATCACCTGTCGCAATTTCCAAATACCCTTGGTTTGAACCTGTTGAATTACCATAAACTCGCCAATAATCATTATCACCAATTACTCCTTTAATTCCTCCACTATTGTTTGCGAAGTTGATACTACCAGTCATGGTATCACCAGACTTGCTCAGCTTATAACTTAAATCGTTCTGTGTGGCTGGATTTAAATTCCCATCGTGCCAAATAGTTTTCCATGCTTCCCATCCTCCGTTTCCCGAACCCCTATCAGAACCTCTAAATTTCATTCCTTCTCCATGGCGTCCTATACTTAATTGCTGTCTGCCATCCGCCGAATTCATATTTAGGGTAGTCGTATAATGAAATCCGGAATTAGGAGTTTCCTGCCTGTATATACCTGATTTTGAAATAGAATCTAAGTCATCCGTACGTTTTAAATCTCCGAACTTATTATTCCAATTATCAATAGCAGTCTGAGGAAGAATATGTTCATCCCAAATTCTACCTTTTCCAAATCCCGCTCGATGATGATAAAGACTGTTATTACCCGATTCAATAATCACATCATTCACTGAAGGATTTCCTATGTACAGCTGACTTTGGTTGGCTGCATTAAAAACCAGACCTCCGTCCATCACGGGTGATGTTAATACACTTCCTAAAAAACGATTCTTTGCAACAACACTTTCAGCTGTTAATGAAGCTGCTTCTGAACCATCGGCATTTCTAAAAAGAAAAGTCTTACCATCGTAACTAAGTTGTGATGCATTATTACTTTTAATAAATGTAATTGAAGGATCATAGCCATCTCTTGAACCAATCCACAAATTATTATTGGTATATCTATTTCCTCCTTTTGTGATAAATGTTTTTTTACCATTTACATCTTGATTAGTCCTTAAATCCATCGTAAATTCTAGCGAGTTTATTTGAATATAGCCCGATCCACTCCATCTATACTGAGTATTATCTGTTGTGATAATATAAATTTTTCCTTTCTCTCCTGAGGATGGTAGACTCTGAAATAAATCAACTTCTATAACATCATCTACATAGCTCGGTAATTGACTTGAAGGTACTGTACCATTTACAAGATCTGCTTTTTTTTTCCAGACAGATTCCGGCTGTCCAAAATCTCTGTTTTTATGCCAGAAAGAAACCATAGTTTCCCAAAAAGAAGAGCCTCTGTCGCTAAGATTGTTATTATTATTTTCTTCTGTATTCATTAATTCATATTTTTGTTGCAGGTTTTTAAGATTAAAATTTTGAAGTCTCTTTTTAGTAGAGTTTCTTCAGGTTTTAGCCTTATTTTTTAGGGTGGTTTCCGGCTTCGGATTTCCACCTTAATTTTTAATGTGCATGATATTTTGTTTAATTTTTGACATAATTCTGGCTGTTCAGCATTTTGTGAATGGTGAATTCAAAGGCGATCAGAAAGGTTTTTTGAAATCTTTTTTGTGCTTTGTTTATACTTCAAAGGTATAGCTGAAAGGCGACAGAACTTGACGTGTTTTATTTTTTAAATTTATTTTCATCTTTTTCCTGAATCAATCGATTGATAGTTGGATAGCATTTTTAGTTATTTGTGATGGTTTTATTTTTCAAATCTAATGCATTAAAGCGACAGAATTTGACGTGTTTTAAATAATTAATTCTTTTTCTCCAATATAAGTTAATTCACTTATATTTGATATTTATAAGCTTTTTCGCTTATATTTTATTTCGGATTAATTTTTGAACAATCTGATTTAAGTTTTCACGGTTATCGTCAATATAGCACATGCCTGCCTGGATCAGGTTTTCAATATTGGATCTCCTTACATTATCCATTGCAGAAGAAGCATTTTTGAGTGAAGGATTTATTCTTAAATAATTCTTCTGGTTTCTCTGACCTAAAGTCTGAAACATCTGCGTAAGCTGATAATCTACGGTCTCTGCATTGGCAGAAAGAAGAATGTCAATAATAGGATTGATCCAACCGATTTTCCCTGACTTCTGCATTTTTTTATATGAGTAAGGTTTTGACTCGATTCCAGTTCCTACTGAAACAATAATCATATCATTAACTGTAGGATAATTGGCCTTCTGATGGTTTTTCAAAACTTCCGCAAAAGGAATTTTTCGGGCTTCAGCATAAGCACATAAAGCAGGATTGTTGGCAAACATTCCTCCGTCAATCAGACTGAAAATCTGCCCGTACATTGATTTGATCTGAGCCGGACTGAAATAAGTGGGCGCAGCCGAAGTAGCCCTGCAAATATCTTTGACATAAAAATTGTCTGCATTGATGTTGGCATTATAGGAGTTGAATAATTTGGCTCTTCTGTTTTCAATGTCGTAGCTCGTGATGAGACAAGGTTTTATAAATTCTTTCAGTTCCAGATTCCCAAAGAAGTCATTCAGATTTTTTTTGAGAGACTCCTCAGATATTTTTTCATTTAAAAGTCCGAAAGGATTTACAAGTCTTTCCCAAAATGAAACCTGAAAAATATCTCCTCCTTTCTCAGCATACAATTCCAAACCTTTCTGAATGGAGTATTTTGCTTTCCGGTGTTTATCAGGACATAATATTATTGAGGCTATTAAAGCTCCTGTGCTGCTTCCGGCAATCAGATCAAAATAATCTCCGAGCTTTGCATCTGGTTTATCGTGTATCTGTAACTGTTCTTCTATATAGCGTAGAATAATGCAGGTAATAATCCCCCTGATTCCGCCGCCGTCTAAACTTAATATTGCGATCTTTTTCATTGCTTTTTTCTTTGGTAAAGCAAATGTAGATGGGGCAGGCGACAGAACTTGACGTGTTAAAAATAATATGAAACAGGAATGATAATTAAGCAATAATATAGCCTTCTTTATCTCTTTTTAACTTCGCAAGGGTTCTCCAACTTGTTTTGATTAAACCTTGTTTTGTGGTAATAGCCTTTTTCTCAAAATGTGGAAGATCTTTAAATGTTTTCCAATTTCCGCCCCAGTCCCAGCCGTATTTTGCAAAGATTTTTACACACTCATACCAATCTGCAACTTTATCATTGTCCCAATCTTTTACGGTATCCCAGCTTGCTGTTTTTTCATCGATGATCATACAGATGTCAACGGCTAATCCATAATTGTGAATACTTTGTCCGGCTTTGGCGTTGGTTACTTTTTTCCCGGAAGTAATTCTTCCGATAGCATACAGTTTTTCCTGTTCTTCAAAACTACGAAGTCCCTGAGTAATTCTGACCTTAGCTTTTCCCGTTAATGCGTCATCGCATTCTTTGATAATCATTTTTACTTCTTCCCTAACTATAGGATGAAGTTTTTCAATTCTTTGTAATGTTACTTTGTCCATAAATTTTTATTTATGGCGCAAAAATAGAGGACGGCGGCGACAGAACTTGACGTGTTATTTATAATAATTTTTCAGAAATATATTTTATTAAATGTAAATTAAAAAAGCTTATTTTCTGGCAAATAACAATTTAAAATATTCTTAATACATCTAATAATTTTTTGATTTCGTTCAATTCGGAAAATTCAAAGCAGATGAAAATTGATAGTAAATTCTGTCGAAAAACTCAAAGCATAATTGAGCCAAATTTTCTAAACAGAAAATCCTGACTGAATCTTAATGGAAGAAAAACACCCGCATCAATTTCGGATTACATCCTGAAAATATCGACACGATACAGTACCTATAGAAGTCTTTATTGATGGTAGTTTAAGCAAATCGAGGTATACAAAAGTGGTACACGATTAAGATGCTGCAATATCTTTTTTTTCTAAATATTCACCAGAATATCGTCATCGCAAACACCGATGAATAAAGGGTTTTAACTATTTTAGAGGTGAAATAAAAATAGCATTTGTACTACTCCTGTACATCTTTAACCTTGTAACATGCAGTAAATTAATTATTTCACATTTCCCGACTGCACCGATAATAATTGATACATTTCGCCTGTACACCTCAATTTTAATTTATTTTTCGAATATAGTTTTAAGACCTTAAAATTCGTATTAAGTCATGTAAAAGTTTTGCGTGCTTTTTCTTAAGATCATCATTTTCCTGAGGAAATTCTTTACCCCTCAAAAACCACCCATTCCAATTTATTAATTTCGGACTTTAGTTTTTCTAGCGTTTTAATGATTTCAGAAAAATCAGGTCGGTGGTCGCTGTACAACATTTCTGATTTCATGGTTTCATAGTCTTCTTGCCATTCCTTAATAATTGTATTCGGAGGAATTGGATTTATTGTTTGAGGATTGTGTAGTAAATAATCAACACCAGCAACTTTCGTAAATTCGATTCTGTGATGAACAATAGTTTTGTATAAATCCTCATCTTGTAGTGCCTTATCTTTAAACTCAGAATGATAAAGAGAATAAATATCATATAAATGTCTACTCAGACGATTTACTCTAATTTTATCACTTGGTTTCTGAAATTCTTCATGTAATAAGAATATTTTCTCCAAAAAAGTTCTCTCAGGATTGACAGAGGGCACGAGAAACTCATCATTTGCAAAATCTAGATCTTTGTATTCCTGATCAACAAAAGAAGAAATTAAACAATCAGAAAAAGGTTCTTTTAGTGATCTGCAACCTATTTCAATTTGTACTCGGGGATTTAAATATCCTTTAGTTTCAATGATTGAAGGATAGTAAATATTAATGATTCGTGGATCTTGGTCTGATGACTGAAAATCTTCTAAGGTAAATGTAACACCTTCGGCAATGCCTTTTTCTTCAAAACATTTCTGTAGCTTCGGATAAAACTCTTCAGATACGAATTTTCCTGATTTCTTTCGAAGATTAGTCTTTCTTTTGGTTATTTCAGTAAAACCCAAAAATTCTCTATCGATAGCCAAATCAATATCTTCGGAAAACCTTTGAATTAAATTCCACGACTTACTTAATGAAGTACCACCTTTAAAAACTAAATATTTAGCTTCGTCCATTTTAAATACTATAGATAAACTTTGCGTAACCCACCAGTCTTTTTCAACAGCAAAAGGTGTAATCCCTTTCTTTTCTGCAACTTGATTGAATGCATTAATTCTTGTTTTTTCCGGTAAGTTTAGAAATTTATTTTTCATTTGATTTAGTCAAAGCTTTACGCATTATTACTCTGATCCATTCAGGAGCTAATTTAATGTCATGTTCTAAACGGTATAGCTCTTCATTTTTCAAGTGATTTAAGACCGTTTGAATTTCATCATTTGTTACATTATCTTTTCCTATTTCTCGTAGAGCCTGAATTACTATACCACTAATGTTTCCAATTACAGCTAAATTTTTGGGGCTTGCTTTTTTAAAAACAATATTTCGATTACCTACTTTAACAGTTCTAGCTGATCCGTCTGTATGATAAACCAGATTCATTGGTACTTGTGACGTCAATCCGAGTTTATTAAGAGCTAACGTACCTGTCGGAATAATTCGAGCTTTGTCCCTCTTTCTTATAGATTCTGCAATCTTTTCTGCCGTTGGCAAAATCTCACCTAAATGAGGGTCCTGCTCTAAAATAGAAAAGATACCTCTTGCAACTCTATAAATTCTCTTTTCGTTAACCAAGCGCTCCAATGCCTTGGAAACAGCTTTGTAGTTACCAAAAGATAGAAAATCTTCAATATAAAAAAGCGAACCCCTCTTGGCTTTTTTTATCTTATCAAGTATTTTATTATCAATACTTTCCATTGTTTTACGGTGTATTTTTGTCGCAAATTTAGCAAATATTTGCGACAAAATAGCGATAGATTTGCTATTCTGCTCCATACCCTTTAAATTTGTATCAAATTTAAAGGGTATGGATAGTAAAATCGCCCTTCATTTTTGGGGCTTTCTCATAGAGTATCTTTTACTTCGCGCTTATCCAACAGTACGCACAATCTAAAATTTTCTCTAAAACTAGTAATGAAAGTTGATTTATAGTATTATTACAAACTACAGCTAATTTAGCCGTTCCTCCAACAGCCCTTTCCAAATTGAAAACCCCTTATTACTGCCCGAATAATCGTGTATAACCCTTGAAAAGTTAATTGGAATGGTTTCCAAATAAGCTTGTCTTCCTTTTTCTTTTATAATATTGAGTTCTTTATCGATTTGTTTTATGGTGTCTATCAATGCGGATTTGCTTTTTTCTGAATGCCAAATATAGGTTGCTTCTTCGGTATCTAAAGTTTCTAAAACGATGTGATAGCTTTGAGTTCCTGCTAACAAAAAGACAAATGAGAAAGGCTGTAAAACAAACCGTAATTTCATTATACTTCGTTCGTGTCTGTCAGCTAAAAACTGAATATGTTGTGAATGTTTATATTGCTTTCCTTTTAACAAATCGTCCAGAACATTCTCAGGGTTCGTATAAAAATTTTGATTATTTGTAACTTCATTTGTTGTAAGAATATTTTGTTTTAATATAGGAATTTGACAAATGAAGTTTTTATTCAGAAATTGAAACTTTACGCTATCAATAAATTCTTTATTGATGTTTTCAATATCGGCAGAAGTCGCCATTTGTGATAAGATTACTCCATTTTCTACCTCTGCATAAATTTCAATATTAATAGATTTTGATTTTAAAATCTTAATAAAATAAGGTTTAAGAACTTCAAATTCCGGTCTAAATTCTTCATTTTCAATTTCAAAATCAAATCTTTGGCTGCTTTCTTTATCATTGTATTCAAAACCAACATTACCGTATCTGAAATCCAAATCTTCTATTGCAATTTTGATTTGTTTAGTAATAATTAAACTTTGTCTTTCAGTAATAAATTCGGTTGGTTCGTCAAATAAGCTTGTGTGTTTGGTTATTTGACGATAATAACTGTTCCGTTTCAAAAACATTTTGTTCAGATAATCAATTTTGATGTCCCGATAATCGTAAATAGTAGGATTGATTTCCGAACGTTGCACTCGACCAATGTATTAAATTAATTTGCCTTTGAATGAAAACGGATATACTAAAAATAGAGAACTGATATTGGATAAATCCGAACCTTCGCCAAAATATTGTCCTGTAGTAATTAAAACTTGAAAATTGCCTTGCTGTAAGGTTTGCCATTTGGATTTCCTGTTATTTTCGGAATCATCCCCGCTTAAAGTAATAATTTCATAAGATTGCTTCAAGAAAAGATAAAGCGTATCAATATGCTCTTTCCTTTCAGTGATAATGACGATTCGTTTTCCTTTGGAAAGTTCCGTTATTATATCATTTAGAATAAGCTTGTTACGTTCTGAATCGTGAATCAAAATTTTTGAAAAAGCTTCAAAATTGTCTGTTTTTGAATTAAATGGCACATCCAAATCGGTAGTTTTGATAATGATTTGAGCGTGTTTGAAATTTTCGATTTCATTGCTTGTAACCTCTGAAATCACATCACCCAAATAAGCAGAAATAAGTTTGTCGTCATTGTATTTTCTGAATGGTGTCGCCGTCAAACCATACAAATGAAATGTTTCCAGTTTTTCAATCGTATTTCGAAAAGTTTCTGCAGGAATGTGATGACATTCATCTACTAGAATTGTTCCGAATAGATTTTGGATTTGTTCTATTTGTTTTGGTAAACTCTGAACCGTAGCAATAGTCACTTGCTTTCCAATCTTAGCTTTTCCTTGACCAATAATACCGATTTCGTGTTTAGAAATTCCGAGAAATGCCTGAACTCGTTCCTGCCATTGTTCCAACAACTGTTTGCGATGTACAATTATTAAAGCTGGTTGTTTTCTATCCGTAAGAATTTTTAAACCCATAATTGTTTTACCCGAACCGGGTGGAGCAACAATAACTCCAAAATCCTTTTTTGAGACGGTTTCTAAAACTTTATCTTGATGATTTCTCAATGTTGCATTGAATGTGAATTCAATTTCTTCTTTCAGTCTTCTATGGTCTTGAAAATCAAAATCCAAATTTTGTTCTTTGCAAAATCGAAGCAATTTCCCGATAAAGCCTCGGGGAATGATGATTTCATTTTCTGTTTCCTCGACGAGCTTAAAATAACGTTCCGTTCCAAAAGTGTTTTTACCTGATTTTTTCTTGATAAAGAATTCTGAATTGGCAAAATTCAACTCTTCTTTGAGAAAATTTATTAATGGAGTTGTCAAGCCATCTCTTTGAATACGGATATTTTTTTGGAGTGTTATTGATAGTTTTCCGTTATCGCTTTTAAAAATTGGTGAATTTTGTGTTGTTGAAATTTCCTGAAATAAATTATCCAAAACATCAATGCAACCTCTTTGAATTTCATTTAGAAATTGCCATTGATTTGAATAAGGTTCAAAGGTTTCCAGATTAATGAAACAACTACTTCCGTTTTCCATTGCAGGTTTGAAAAATGGTAATGCAATCAAATTACCCAAACCTTTCCCTGAAAGAAAATCCTGATTAGGAAATAATCGGTCAAAACTGGAACTTTTATCAAACATTGAAAAAGCTCCCGATTCTTCTAAAATTGAAATAAAAACTTTTCTACTTCGGATTGCAGGATATGGTCTGTCAAAAAATATCCAAACGTGTCCGCCATTTCCCGAACGTGAACGTTCCAAATATGCAGGAATATTTTTTTCTTTGCAAGAGTTTAAGAAACTGATGGCTTCCTCTCTCCAATTGTGTTTATCAAAATCAGCGACCAAAAAATAAGAAGTATTGTCTTGCAACAAAGGATAAACACCAATTTGTTGAATGCCATCTAAATGTTTTTGAATTTCATTATCGGTAAGTGGTGAAAAATTTTTGTGCGGATAATTTGAAAAAGTACCGCCATTTATTTTATGTGCACGATAATGATATGGGTCGTATTGATATGCAGGCATATAACCAGACTTTCCTGATTTTTCCCAACGAACGGCAAAAACGTCCTTTCTTCCTTGAAATTAGGAACGGACAGTGTTTATTTGCACGTTAGGATTATTATTCATAAAAGTTTAAATAATATACACTTTTAAAAGCTTCTGAAATGATTTTGACTCTCCAATTCTTTTTTTGTTGTACATTCAACAAAATGTAATTGTTACCATTAACAAAAAACGAATCAGGTGTACCTTTACTTGTTATCTCTTTGCCAATAACGGCACCGGGCGAACCGATAAATTTTATTCCCTTCTAAATGCAACATTTTTTAGATATAGCATTTTAATTGAGAGATTATAAAATTATGAAAAGAAAGCCATACATCAAGATAATTTCCCTACGATTTTTCAACTAAACAATTTCTTCAAAAAATTGGGATAGAGTTTTTATATTCGCTGAAATCTTGTGCGCCGCCCGATACAGTATCTATAGAAGTATTTATTGATGGTGGTTTATGTAGATCGAGGTGTACAAAAGTAGTACACGATTAAGATGCTGCAACATCTTTTTTTTCTACTTTTCCGCACGAATCTCGTCACGTTAAGCAAGTGTAAAACAGAGCTTTACAATTTTTAAGGATAAAATTCAAATGCACATTTGTACTACTTTTGTACAACTCCAGCCTTATAAGATTCTGTAAATTAGACAATTAGTATTTCCCGACTGCCACAGTGATAATTGATAGATTTCGCCTGTACACCTCAAAATTTTATCTAATTTTAAGGACGAAAATAATGTAAAATTCTAGTAAGTATAGCTCAAATTTTATAGTAAATGGTTTAATAAATGACGAACTATCAAACATGCTTGAGGTTAAATTCTATAACCAAAATTCACTCCTATAATTATTTCTCTGCTTACTATTTTCATTTTCTAGCTCCTCGTTTTTTAATGTAATTTCCCTCTGTTTTTAAGACATTATCAAATAACACAATAGTATTATTTAATGTAAAAATATAGTGATAAATAACATTATTATATTACAAATATGGAAAGTCTTGAAATATGGATAGTGCAAAAATAAAACAGATGATGAAATACTAAATATAATCATATCTATGAGTATATAAAAATAATTATTTTCCGTGCGTGTAGCAACAATAAATCTTGAAAGATTTTATACTATTAAGAACCTAATTACGAAAAACACTTTATTCGCAGTTGGAAAAACGCGGTACAATCGCAGAATAATTTTTAAACAATATATTTTAAACACTATTATAAACCAGTTCTCAGTCCTCCAACTCCACTTAAAACCATGTAAACTACTGATTTACAGGGTTTTTATTTTTAGGTGCTAGATTAAGTGCTAATCTTTTTAAAAAAAAAAATTATCTTATTAATATTGTAAATAAAGTTCAAAATAGGAAATTAAATACTACTTTCGTTTAAGGTAAATACTTACAAATTTACTTTCAAATTTTTTCACCTTTTAAATCCCTATTGATGAAAAGCTCCAACTTAAAAGCTGATGCACTAGAACAAATTCAGAATTCGCCACTACTAAAGGAATATTTTTCAATAGCGGAAAGTGATTTCGAGAAACTAAACGGCTGGACAATTATAGGAATACAATTAGTTGAAGCAAAAACATCACTTGAACTTTGTGAGAAAATAAAAGAATGGAAAAACCTTTCTCAGATAGAAGAAATTGTATTATCTAATGGAATATTCAAAAATTTCATTTTAAATTATAGTAAATGCTTTTCTAGTTCTGGTAAAAATAGAATTTCATTGGATGCAAATGATATTTATTCTCAAAAGTTGGATTTAAAAAAAATACATACAGAAATTCTTGAAATTAGAAATAAATATGTAGCTCATAATGATGATGAAAATGGTTATGACATCGCACTCGCATTAACTGCAGAAAATCAAAAAGAGATTAAACTTGCTCAGACGTACACTCTTTTAATTCCATATGGAAGTTTTAATCTTTTTAAAGAAACAATTGAATATTCTGAAAAGAAAATTATACTAAAAGTTAATAAGATTGCAGATAAACTAGAAAAAAAAATTGGAAAAAAAATAATATTTAGCTAAAAAAATGGCAGGACAAAGTTTTAACTTAACAATAGATAGTAATATTCTAACATTGAACTCTCCTAAAGCATCAGTTGGGGGGCCATATAAAGTTGTATATAAAAACATAGATGAAAGATGGGTAATTGTGGCAATGGACTGGGAGTTAGAACCTCGTTTAGCAATAAGATGGTTTTGGGGAAATGGCGGTAATCCGTTTTCAAGTGGAAACCCTACGTGGCTTGTGATACCAAGTTCGCTATCTAACTCAATATTAAATGGGTTACCGTTAGATTTTAAATTTCATTCTAGATTAGTAGATTTTTTAGCTGGAAGAATAACAGGAAGTCAAATATGAAAATTGCAACTGCTTCGACTCTAAAACAGTTATGCTAACCAAGAAAGCATTGATAAATTAAAAAAATATAAATGAACAGTAAGAAGGTTAAGGAAATTATTACATGCTACAAAAGACACTTCGGAGATATTCATAACGAAGAGATCTATAAGTGGCGTGCTGTTAAATGCTTCCAAGAAAATTGGAATATTGACGCTTACGACTTTTTAATAATGTTCGATAAATCATTTTCCAGTACTAAAAATTTACTCGACTCTGGGAAATACTTTCCCAAACGAATGCTGCATGAATATGCTAAAAGAGAACCGGAAATTATTAGACAGTTGTTCAAAAACCTGTATAATGAAGATGAAGACCTAATATATAGAGTAAGTACTTTTAAGAGTCAAATCATTGCACTTCATAACAATCTTAAAATAAAAGTACCTAACAATTACCAAGATCATAGAGCAATTTTAGTCTACTTGTGTTTGCGTTATCCTGATATATACTACCTTTTCAAGTTTAAAATGTTTAAGGATTTTGCTCACCTTGTTGACTATCCATTTAGACCTAAGTCCAATGACATTCAAACAGTTTTAGAATACTTATCACTTTGCGATATCATAAGAGCAGAAGTGATAAAGGATAAAGATTTACTACAATTACACAATACTAGGATTAAGGATAGAGAATATGCAGATACTAGTTATCATATACTTACACAAGACATAATATATGCTGCTGTTAAGCACATTGACAAATTTGAAAGTAGAGAGCTACAAGAGCCAGCATCAAGTAGATTAGTAAAAGTAGATAAAACTATTATACCTAAGTCTGATAAAGCTATTTTAAAGGGCACATTTACAAATTATATTGAAAATGAAAAAGAGAAAAAAAGGATTGGAAATTTGGGAGAGCTTCTAGTCTTACAATTTGAACAAGAAAAACTCAATTCACTAAAAATAAAGAAAGAGCCAATTCACATATCAAAATCACAAGGTGACGGACTTGGATATGATATTCTATCGTTTGACGAGAATGGCAATGAAATTTTTATTGAAGTTAAAACAACTGTACGCGGTATCAATACACCTTTCTATATTACTAGAAACGAATTGGAGAAAAGTACACAGCAGAGTGATAATTTTTTACTTTACCGACTTTATGAATTTGACGACAAAGAAAACAAAGCAAAATATTATGAAAAGCGAGGAAACTTGCTTGATTTATGTGTAAATCCAATTCTATATCGTATAGTCTTAGAGGAATAAACAATTTCCAAGAATACGAAATTTTTTGAATTCAGAGCCATCATCTTTACTCATATAATAAAATAATTCTCTATTTATCCCTTACTATGTATCAACTTACCCCCTTCTTAAATAATCTTGTAAACTAATTATCAAAGTATTTTAGAATAACACTCTCTGTAAGAAAATAGAGAAATTCCATAATTAATTCTGCCTCCTCTTTGGTGACAATCACACCTTCGCTTTTAAAGTGCTCGAGCACCTCCTCTATCGGTATTTTTTTTATTTCTTTTAATTGAGACATATAATTGGATATTTGAGTTTTGAATTAAAAAATGCTACGATCATCAGCATGCATTATATTTTGAATTTTTTTGTTAATAATAGACCGAGAAGTAACTTTCAATGAATTTTTGATGATTTAAAACTTTTAAAATGTCTTACTGATGATTTCATTTTGAATAGTTTTGTTTTTTCAGTCAATTTTCCTGTAAATTTTGCATTAGTTTTTCGACAATCACTTTCATTTGAGCCACCTCTTCTTTTTTCAAATGCGTGATATGATGATGAAGAACCATGTGGTACTCTAAATACGGAAAAAACTTAGTCCAGAATTCTTCAAATAGGTAATTGTATTTTCGCAATTCAGGATTTGCAAACTCACATAGTCGCCACAAACTATAATTGGATAAATAATTCGGCATATAGTAAAGCTTTGCATATATATATGTTCTGCAAAATGAAAGAAAAAACAGTGTAAAAAAATATGGTAGACCCTGATAGTTTTCTTTCTCATCTTCAGATAGTACAAGGAATTGTTCAGAAAATTTCCTGGTCGCTTCAAAGTAATAGTCAAGATCGGCATAGGTATGATTATGTGGATATTGCCAATGAGGCTCCGGATGAAACGGATGAGATTGGTAAATTTTATTTTTGCTTTGAATACCATTTGCAAAGAAACTTTGATAAAAGTACAGATTCTTCTGAATCCAATATCGGTCGTGGCTGATCAAAACAAAATCAGACTGATTACCAGTGTGACTTTTAAGTGACTGTGTTATGGATTTCAATTTTTCATTACCAATATTAAGACCAAGCAACAGTAAGTAATAAGTTGCATTACTACCATAAACAGCTTTGTGAAAGATATAGATTTCTTCTACTTCGATGGACTTTACAATTGCTTCCACAGCCATATCTAGAACCTCATCTTTATCGTTAGCCTCTTCCGCTTCATTAATTTCCTTTTCAGAATAACCTATTTTTATCATTTTCTTTAAATGATGCAAACGTTTTTCAATCATTCCAGAAAGACTATCCTCAGCTATACGGAACGCTTCGAACATTTCACTTTTAAAAAACAGATCATCTTTCGACGCTTCTCTCGCTTTTCTAATTAAATGAATAAGGTAATACTCGCTTCGGCTTTGACAGACAAAATGGCTTTGTATTTCTGGAATATGTTTTGAAAGATTCCTTATTCTTTCGTTCAGATTTTCTGAATTGCAACTATTTCCAGTGTATAATTCTTCCAAGTATCCGAGATCATATTTGAAAACATTTTCATAAGTCAACAAGGCACTTATTGATGATTCGTCCGTGACAAATCCTCTGACCTGTGCTAATAATAGATCGTGATCGTGAAACAGAGAATCTTTATAGTCCTCAAACTTATTACTGAATTTTTTCCAATTCCTTTTAATAGTCAATGGTTTTCCATAATCAATATTTTGATAAAAAATTGCTGATGGTCTACAATACAGTTCAATGAAAGGATCTCCAAGAGAAAATCTGTGGCGGATTTGTGAAGAATAAAACACACAGACTTTGACTTTGTACTCTTTGAAAGCTTTATCTACCCACTTTTTTCGCATTAACTCATCAACATCGTTTTTGTGTTCCACAACAATTATGAGATGAGCGCAGCCTGAATCATCAGTTTGGTTAAAGAATATCTGAATTATAAGATAATGTTGTCTAAAAAGTTGATTGATTGAACTATCTATAAATTCGTGACCAATCTGTGTAAATTGAAATTGATTTGAAGTTTTCATTATAATGATTTTTTGATATTGTGATTTTCATCATTAAAATAAAAATAAACAGATTCTAAGAATAATCGCATCACTGCAAACCATGCCATCAGATCGATGTGTTCATTCAACTCTCCATCATTCTCAAGATGAAGAATGTCTTCGTTTGAAAAATTCTCGCTTGCTATTTTTTGCTGAAATGCCGTATAGTATTCAACACCTACTATAGAAATTATGCTATAAAGCAAATATTCTAAAAGATCATCTAACACAATAGAGCTTATAATATATTCAATTACTGATACAGCAATATTGTCTTCTGGTATGTCGCTTAGTGGAATCATTCTTCCTTCATTATCAAAAAGTTCTGAGCTGAAGGCGATTAGTGCCAGTTGGCAGGACATTATTGCTGCTGTCTTGGTGTCAAGCCTGCTTGCATTCAGCACTTCAATGTGTCCATAGAGAAGATCTTTGAGGTCATAATTCTGTATGAAATCTTCATAATGGTTTAAAAGTCTGTCGATCTCGGGATTTTCTAATTTTTGAATTAGTTTGAATATCCAGTCTATCAGTTCTTGTCTCTGCCGTTTCTCCAAAAGTATTGGAAAAGTAATTTGCGTTTGATCAATATTTTTGATCAAACGGCTTTCTGTTTTCTTTTTCATATCATTTTTTTTATTTAGATAAAGTTGGGAAAGCACGAAAGCCTATTCAAGTTTGAAAGTGTATAAATTATTCTAAAGAGTTAATATTTTACTTTTTGATCTTTTCAATCCCACGTTCACGAATGATTTGTGCGGCATCCAGCATTTTGTTTAGGTGGATAAAAAGGGTGATGATATTAGCTTCCGGTTCATCTGAATATGCTCCTAAAGAGAAGTAAACAATTTGTGTATTGAAATACTCAAACTCCTGCAAGGTAAATTCTTTAAAAGCGTTCTGGAAAACAAGAAATGGATCGTCATACTCGTCATTGGAAAGTGAGCCCTGTAATAATCTGGATGTATATTCTGGAGGATCATTCAATTTCCATCTTTTTGCTTTGAATTGTAATACATAACTTGCCCTAATAAATGAGCGCATACAGAGGTAATAATGAAAGATGAGCGAAGGATCATCCTTCATCAGTACTTCGCATTTCGTTGAATAGTTTATCACATCATTTAGTCTTTCTCTTACAGCGGACAGAAAATCCATTTGAAAAAATGCATCTATCAGTGTCAGACAAGAATGCTTTTGATGGCTGTCCCAGAACTCAGCTTCAAAATCTATTTTTTTCTTTTTCATAATATTTAAAGTTTTATCTTGATACGAATTACCGTTATCCCAAGTGGATAATCAATACAGAAATTGAATATTACATCTACTGAAATGGATATTTTACAGGATAATTTTTTAACTTTACATTTCAGACGATTTAATAGAAATGGCTTTATCTTTAGGCCTTCAAAATTTGATAACCGCTATGGAACAAAAAATACATCAGGGACGAAATGTAAAACGCTTTAGAGAAATGCTAGGCATCAAACAGGAAGCTTTAGCTTTTGATTTGGGTGATGAATGGAATCAGAAGAAAATTTCTTTGCTTGAACAAAAGGAAGAAATAGATGAAAATTTGCTCAAGGCAATATCTCAGGCTTTGAGGATTCCTATTGAAGCTTTCCAAAATTTTGATGAAGAGCAGGCAATCAATATTATTTCAAATACATTTGATAATTGTCAACAACCAGCCTCTGTATTTTACAATTCTACAGTAAATCAAATCGACCAATTTGTGAAGCTTCACGAAGAAAAGATTGCTTTATACGAAAGGATGCTGAAAGAAAAAGATGAAATGATGGATCGGCTTGAAAAACTTATCAATAAATAAAAATATAAGTAATTCGGGATAATTACTTTTTCATAGGGAAGGCTCAATCAACTTGGTTGAGCCTTTTAGTTGAAAACACGATTTGTTATTGTACAAATTTAAAATTTTGATAAATCCCTGACTAAAACTTTTTATAAAGGATTTCATTCAAATTTTCAGTAACTTTACCATTCTTAATTAACAACCCCTAAAGGTTATAAAAATAACATTATCAATGACTTATGTAGACTTCTTTACTAATTTAGGCTTTGACTTCAATTCTGATTTGAAGCTTAAACATATTAATATTGATAGAGAATCTACCTTATCTCAAAAACTTAAAAATTCTGTTTTTTTTTATAAGAATCCAAACAATACCAATACCTCATTCTATCTAATAACATCTTCATTAGGAACGCTAGAACTTGTAGAATTTAGAAAATATGTCTGGAATAGAAATGATGCAGATATTATTTTCTACTATCCTCCTGAAGCTGAAAAAGTTAAAATGCTTTATGCAAAATATTCTCCTAAAATTTCGAATAGAGATAGTGTTTTAGAGGTCTTTTCAACTACTCAGAAAGATGCAGATACTATTGAAAAGATTAGACACTGGCAATTTGATAGTGGAGTTTTTTGGTTAAATTATCATTCGTTTATTAATAAAACCAAATATAAAGGAATTGATAAAGAATTGGTTACTACTTTGGAAGCACTCAAAGTGCAATTGAGCAAATTGTTAATACTATCGATTTCCGATGAGAAGATAAGAAACAATGTGGTTCAGGCGTTAATTGACAGAACTCTTTACATCAAATATTTAGAAGATAATCATATCATTAACTCATATTTTTTCAGTTATTACTTTAACGACGGAGCGCTCAATTATGAAAAATTATTAGTAAATAGTTCCAATAGGGATATTAACAAGTTATATAGAATCATTCACGAAATATTTAACAATGCACTTTTTGATCAGCCCACGATTGATGATAAATATTTAACAAGTGATGTACGCATACTTATAGCTAACTCATTTAATCATAATGTAATTACAGGTCAATTAAGGTTATTTGATTTCAGGTTTGATGTTTTACCCGTTGAATTTATTAGTTATATTTACGAAGTCTTTCTCTCAGAAAAGCAAAAAGAAAACGGTATATACTACACTCCGAAAAAATTAGCACAATTAATTGTAGACGATGTCATCATTGAAGATAAAATAGGTCCAATTTTAGACCCGTCGAGCGGCTCAGGAATGTTCTTAACAGTGGGATTCCAAAGGCTTTTGGAAATTGCTCAAAAGCAAGGCTTAGAACCTGAAAATAATATTGATAAGATCAGGTTTAGAACACGACTTCTGTCAGATAATATATTTGGAATCGAAATAGAACCTACGGCTCAACGTTTCACACTCTTTTCCCTTTCTTTACAAATTTTTGAAGGAATTAATCCTTCCGATATAAAGCATTTTATTGCTGATGAATTAGTGCAGAAAAACGAGATAAACTTATTTAATGAGTTTAATTTTTATAAAAATATTATTCGTCAAAATGCTTTAGACATAGAGAATAAAGTTTTTGAGTCCATAAAATTCAAATATATTATAGGTAATCCCCCATTTGTAAGAAAAGGGATTAGTGATGATGCAAAAAATTTCACCAATCAATATGAATTGATTATTTCCGATAAAAAAATATCTGCGAAAGATGTTATTGATGGATATCAAATTTCACAATGTTTTCTATTAAAAATTAAAGAATGGAGCGACGAAAACACCAGATTAGGTTTTATTTCAAACAGTTCTAATTTTTATAATGAAGCACAAAAATTCCAAAAATTCTTTTATTCAAATTATGGGATTGAAAAAATATATGAATTATCAAGAGTAAAAAAAATATTATTTGAGAATGCAGATGAAAGCGTTGTTGCTATAATCTTCACGAATGTTATACAAAATAATATCATTAATTACTATCCTGTAGATAAGGGTGTGTTCTCTGAAAGTCCTTTTGAATTATTAATAATACAAGAAGACAAGATTATTAAAATCGACCAAAAAAGATTATTTAGTGATCATAAACAAATACGCTTGAGAGATTTTCTTGTCAGCAATATTTACGACAATGAGTTGGTTCTAAATATCAAAAATAATTCAAGAGTTAAAAATTTTTACTCATCAATAGGTAGAGGATTTCAAATATGGGGTGAAACTGCAAGAAAAAAAGAATACAATTTATCACAGAAAAACTGGAACAAACTAACTAAAGAACAGAAAGATGAATATTTGAAAATTTTTATTGATAAATACTTTAGTAGTACAAAAACAGATTTTTATAATAAACCATACATAAAGCCTTCGAACCTTAAGCCATTTTTAAAAATAGATCCGAATAAGTTTATCAGTTCTTTAGAAAATTTTGAAAGACCCATCAGCAATTCTGATATTTACATTGGAGATAAGTTGATGTTTTCCCGAATAGGAAGTAACTTAAATTGCGTATATTCTAAAGATACAGATTATTTTGATTTTTCAATTTACACAATAAAGCTAAAAGAGCCACACTTATATTACCTATTCGTTGCTATTTTGAATTCTTATGTGATACGTTTTTATTTAGATTTCTACCTTCGAAAGAGAATGTTTGATTCATTTTCTCGGATTGGAAATGATGATATACTTAATATCCCTATCCCCAATAACCTAAATGAGAATATTGTAAATCAAATATCCATAATTAGTGAAAATTTAGCAAATCATAAATGTACCTATTCTGAGAAAGAAGATGAGTTAAATAATTTAGTTTATGATTTATTTGAACTTTCATACTGGGAAAGACAACGAATCAAAGATTACTTTATTCCAAAATCAAGGATTGGACGAAAAAAAAACGCATTAGATTGTTACAAGATTACCCTAAATGAAGTAATTGAATTTTATTTTGAAACCCATATAAAGATAGAGGAAGCATCTGCAGGATTTAATTTAATTGTAGTAAAAATATCATTTGGCAATAGTTCCACCAGCCCTGATATTAATAAAACAAAAAAGTTTTTACTTAACGAGATTTTTGAGCAAAATCCCGAAGCAAACTTTTTAGCAAGTCAAGAAAAGATTTTTGGAAAAGATTGTGTATATATAGTAAAAGAAGATATTAATAAAAACTGGACAGAAACAAAGGCCTTCGAAGATGGACAAGATATTTTAAAAAACTTAATACCTAATGAGAATGAAGAGAGATTACATTAGGAATAAGAAGCCTACCACATTACCATTCGACACTCGCCAATTAAAAACCTTAGATGATGAGTTTTGGAAAAAATGGGCTTTTTACTATTTGCTTGACTTTTATAAAAATTATGACAGGAATGAGTTAAAGTCAATAATAGAAGAAGAAACTAAAAAGCAGTATCCAAGAACTGAAAGAGAAATTGCAAAATTTCTACGCTTAAAATTAAAAGCAAACAGACAATTTGGTTTAAATTTCTCAGTGAAGGGTGAGGAAACTAATGATGAGGACGTTGAAGGAAACTATGACATTACAATCCACAATACATATTGGAAAAGTCAAGATTTCTATTTTGAATGCAAAAATCTTGATGGCAGTCAAGATTTAATTAATAAGTATGTTTGCTACAATACTTACAAGAAAAACAAAAAAAATGAGAATATTTTTGACGGAGGTGTCTTACGTTATTTTAATGGAAAATATGCGCAAAATCTAGTTTTTGGCGGTATGATTGGTTTTTTGATACTTGGTGATAAAGCTGAAATTAAACTTAATCTGTTGGCAAAATTAAATGAAAAACTAACAACTTCTCCAGATGGAGATCTAATAAAAATCAATGACAATTCTATTGATGGCAACAGCTTTACGTTTGATAGCGTTCATAGAAGGTTAAACGATGAATTCACCTTACACCACCTGCTTTTTGATTTTTCCGTATAGTAATTTATGTTAAATAATTCTAAAAGGTATATCAATATTTAACATCCTAAATTAGATATGTATTCTGCATCTATTTACAAAATTCTAAATCTAATTACACAAAATATACTATGTATTTTTGTACTGTTAGGTTCAAAACTATTGTTAGTTTTGGAATGCAAAAGGTTTCTTAGTTTGAGAATGCAATCAATAGGTAGCAAAATATGTATTTATTATATTTGCCATTATAGGTAAATTATAGCAGATGATTTTGACTAAACTATGAAAGATTACAATCAAAAAGGAAGTAACTGAAAAACAAAATCCTCAACTTGACAAAATTTAAAATAAAACATAAAAAATAAAGATTTCTAACAGACTACTAAATAATGGATGTTTTGAAAGAAGAAAAATATCTGATTAAAGTCTGATAAATATTAAGATAAAATAATAATGTCAACTAAATTTTTTACAAACGAAAATGATAATACCCTACTAAGCAAAATTGAGGGGATATTTAAGCATAGAAATATCCATTTTTTCGATGCTTTAGTTGGATATTTTCGTGCATCGGGATATTTTCGTATACGAAATTTTGTCGAAAAAGCAGATGAGATTAGAATATTGGTTGGAATTAATGTTGACAATCTCATATTTGAAGCCAATAAAAAAGGTTTGTTATTTGTCGAAGATCCCACAAAAAGTAGAGATGATTTTTTTGAACAAATAAAGAAAAATATACAAGAAGCAGAATATGACAAAGAAGTGGAAGATGGAATGTTTGGATTTATTACCGACTTAGCTAGAGGCAAAATCAAAATAAAAGTGCACCCTAAACAAAACCTTCATGCCAAAATCTATATTTTTAGAGAGAAAGAAAAGCATAATCACGGGTACGGTTCAGTTATTACAGGATCTAGCAATTTAACTGATAATGGGCTGTCAAGAAATTTTGAGTTCAACGTGGAGTTAAGGGATAACACCGATATAGACTTTGCAACTTATACTTTTGATAAACTGTGGAATGAAAGCACTGAAATAGGTCAAGAATTCGTTGAGAAACTAAAAAACGAAACCTTTCTAAATGATGAGTTCACTCCATTCGAAGTTTATATGAAATTCCTAATTGAATATTTTGGTAAAAACATCGACTTTGACCCAAACTCAATTCAGGATTTGCCACAAGGATTTAAAAAGTTATCTTATCAAGTAGACGCTGTAGCTGACGGATACAATAAAATGATGAAACATCGTGGTTTCTTTCTGTCAGATGTGGTTGGACTAGGAAAAACAATTGTTGCTACATTGATAGCGAAAAAATTTTTCTATTCTAACGGCTTTCCTTCTTATCTATCTCAGACTCTAATTATATGCCCTCCTGCACTAAAAGAGAACTGGGATGATACATTATCCAAGTTTGGTATACATAATTACAAGATCCTTACTTCTGGCAGTTTGCATAAATTAACCAAATACCAAGATTATGATTTAATTGTTGTGGACGAAGCTCATAAATTTAGAAGTGATAGTGCGGAAATGTATTTTCACTTACAAAATATTTGCAAATCAAATACACGTAAGATATTGCAGGACGGCACATCTGAACAAAAAAGAGTCATTTTAATTTCTGCTACCCCACTAAATAATCGACCTGAGGATATAGCTAACCTAGTATATTTGTTTCAAGACGCTAAAAACTCAACATTAGAAGTAGGTAATTTACAACACTTCTTCCGTGGACAAATTGATGAATACAAAAAATTGAAAGCAGAAGTAGATATTCAAAAATTAACCATAGGCGTAAAATTAATTTATGAGAAGATAAGGATAAAAGTAATCGAGCCACTAATGGTACGCCGCACAAGAACTGACTTATCTGAAAACGAAGAATATGCAAAAGATTTAAAAGAACAAGGGGTAATATTTCCAGCGGTAAATAAACCAGAAAAAATATTCTACCAATTAGATGAGCATTTAGATAGTATTTATGATAAAACTATTTTATATTTAAGTCATCCAACAAAAGGTCTTACTTATAATCGTTATCAAGCTATAAAATTTTTAAAACCACATAAGAAATCAAAATATCCGAAAGCCGATCATACATCAACACAATTAGCATTTATAATGAAAACGATGTTGGTGAAGCGTATTGACAGTAGTTTCTACGCTTTCAAGCAATCATTAAAACGTTTTTCAGTCGCAACCAATGCTATGGTACAAATGTTTGAGAACGACAGAATATATATTGCACCGAATATAAGTGTTAACGATTACATCAACGAAGGAAAAGAAGAGGAACTAATAACTTTATTAACCAATTTAGCAGACACTGATCCAACCATTGAAATTTGTAATGCTGATGATTTTGAACCACACTTTTTTAAAGGATTAAAAGCTGATAAAGTTTTATTAGATGAATTAATGGGTTATTGGTCAAGTATTATCCAAGATCCAAAACTGGATGAATTTAAAAAGTATCTTGAAACTACTTTGCTTAATAAATCCATTAACAAAGAAGGAAAACTAGTAATTTTTTCCGAAAGTAAAGAAACAACTTCTTACCTATCAGAAGAACTTAAGAAGTCAGGATTTGATAAAATTTTAGTGGTTGATAGTAAAACTCGAAAAGATAGATTTCCTATTGTAAAAGCAAATTTCGATGCCAATATTCCTTTGTCAGACCAAAAGGATGATTATAATATTGTCATTAGTACAGAAGTATTAGCAGAAGGCGTTAATATGCACCGTGCTAATATAATTTTAAATTATGACACACCTTGGAACAGTACTCGATTAATGCAACGTATTGGCCGTGTTAACCGGATTGGCTCGATGGCAGATAACATTTACATATACAATTTCTTTCCCACAGCAAAAGTTAATAAAGATATTGAATTAGAGAAGAAAGCGATTATGAAGCTACAAGCTTTCCACAGTGCAATGGGCGAAGATAGTCAAATTTATTCTCAAGACGAGGTAACAGAAAGCTTTGGTTTGTTTGATAAATCCATAAACGAAGAGAAGGATGAAAAATTAAGAATTTTATTAGAATTGCGAAGATTCAAAAGAGATAATATTAGCTTATTCAAAAAAATAAAGAATATGCCAATGAAGGCAAGAGTAGGTAGAAAAAATTCTACACTTACAGGAGCAACTATTACTTTCATTCGAAACGAGAAAAGAGATGCCTTTCTGCTTGTAGATGATAATGGAACTGTAGAAGAATTAACTTTTTTACAAGCTGAGCGGAAATATTATGCTAATGTGACAGAGAAAAGTATTCCGCTCAACCACCGCCACCATGAGCAAGTAAAAATTGCAATTCAGCTATTTACAAATAGGATTGAAGAAGAAAAAAACAGAGAACGAAAAATAGATACTACACAAGGTCCTAATGAAAAAAAAGCATTGGCTTTTTTAGATGCCTTAACAAATGTAGAGACAGCTAATCATAATGAAAGAGAGTTGCTGCAAAATGCTAAGACCGCGATTCGGTTAGGTAAATTTCAACATTTGCAACGAGATATAAATAAAGTAGCAAAAACCCTAAAGACGACACCACTAATACCTACAATATTATTGGAGGAAGTTATAAAAGTATTGAACAAGTATCCGCTTACCTTAATAGTGGATGAAAACATTCAAGTTATTCAACCTGTCTTTAATTTGAAAGAGTTTAAGCCGGAAATTATAATTAGCGAAAGTTTTAATAACTAATAATAAAATGCAGGAACGAGAAATTAAAAATATTCTTAGTAGTAGTTATGACTTTGAAAAATGGCATAAAGTTATTGACTATGTTTTTCCCAAAGTGAACTTTGAAAGATTAATTGTTCAATTGGATGATAATTCCGATAAAACCAAATATATTCATCAAAAAGGAACTATAGAACTCACGGATGGTAAAAAAATAATTATATTAGAAGTAGGTATAAAGAAAGAAAATAATATTGCAAGAAGTAAAGTTGGATTTCATAATCTGACTTCAAAGTATATAGATCAGGCAAATAATCACGGCATCCTTGTTTTTTATGTCTCAGAAGATAAATCTCACCCAAATTACAGGCTTTCTTTTATCTGCAAACAATCGAAATTTAAAGAAGATGGAAGTTTTGAGGAGTTCAAAACAAATCCAAAACGATATACATACCTTTTGGGCATTAATGAAATATGTACCACAGCAGCTAAAAGATTAAAAGAACTCTCAACAAAAAAAGATGGTTTTGATTTTAAACTGGAAGATGTAATTGAAGCTTTCTCCGTAGAAAAGCTTAACGATGAGTTTTTTCGCAGATACAAAGAACAATTTCATATATTTAGTAATTATCTTATTGAAGATGAAAAAATTAGATATGGTGTTTTTGGTATCAATAAATATGAGAAACAGGAGGATCGAATAGATAATGAACTTCCTATCCGGGATTTTACGAAAAGACTTTTGGGAAGATTAGTGTTCTTATATTTTTTGCAACGTAAGGGATGGATGGGTGTATCTGCTAAAACTACAGGAAATGAAATGATTTGGAAAGATGGGTACAAAGATTTTGTATATCGTCTTTTTAAAGAAGCTAAATATCCAGAAAAATTTCATAGCAAATATCTGTCAGCACTATTTTACGAAACACTTAATAATGAAAATAGAGAAGGCTTCGTTTTTCTGATTGATGGTAACACACCTTTTATTGACGGCATAAAGAGATGTGTTCCATATCTCAATGGTGGACTTTTTGAAAATAATTTTCTGAAAGGCAATAAAGTAGACTTTCCAACAAATTTATTTAAAAGTCTTTTTGAGTTTTTAGAACAGTATAATTTTACAATTGATGAAAATAGTCCTGAAGATCACGAAGTAGGTATAGACCCTGAAATGTTAGGACATATTTTTGAGAATCTTTTGGAAGATAATCGTGATAAGGGAGCTTATTACACACCTAAAGAGGTTGTACATTACATGAGCCAACAAAGCATTATTGCGTATTTAAATCATAAATTAAATTCAAATTCCAATGATATAGAAATATTTATCAAAGAGAATAAGATATCAAACTACATCAAAAAACATATTACCGATCTAAATATTTTATTAAGAGAAGTAAAAGTTTGTGACCCAGCTATCGGTTCAGGAGCCTTTCCTATGGGAATATTAAAGGTTATTTATAGTGCCTTACAAATACTGCACAATATTGTCGATGATCCAGAAAATTTTGACGAAGCACAAACTAAACGTGATATTATTCAAAATAGCATTTATGGTGTAGATTTAGAAAGAGGGGCTGTAGATATTGCCCGTTTACGCTTTTGGCTAGCTTTGGTAGTAGACGAAGACGAGCCACAGCCACTACCAAATTTGGATTATAAAATTGTAAGCGGCAACTCATTGATACATCGCTACAGCATTGATATTGAATTAAATGAAGCCTTTAAACAATTTAACAAAAAAGTTAAATCAAAAGATTATGATAATCAAAAAATAAAAGATTTGCTAAATAATCGAAACGTTGATTTAGGTTTTTACAAGGAGATAGTCAATGATTTTCTAAACGTTTCGTCTACTGAAAACAAGGAAGTATTCAGAGAGTTAATTTCCGAAATAAAAGATGCGTTTAAAACTACTTTTTCTAATAAAGAAAAAGATAAGCTAGCAATAGCAAAAGGTGCAGTTGAAAAATTGAAAGCAATTAATTTATTTGGGAAAATCTCAGGTACGAAATCTCAGATTGTAGATGCCGAAAAGAAATATCAAAAATTACTCAATGAAAGAAATAAAATTTTTTCAGAAAAAATTTATAAAAATGCTTTCGAATGGCGATTTGAATTTCCAAATCTTTTAAATGATGAAGGATGGTTCACAGGATTCGATATAGTCATAGGTAATCCTCCATATATTAAAGAACATACAAATAGAAAAGCATTTGATGGTATAAGAGACAGTCCCTACTTTATAGGTAAGATGGACATATGGCATTTTTTTGCCTGTTACTTTATCGATATGTTAAAAAATAATGGAGGCATACAGTGCTTTATAGCACAAAATAACTGGATAACTAGCAGTGGTGCTTCAAAATTACGTAGTAAGATTTTAAAGGAAACACAGATGATTTCTTTTATTGACTTTGGCAACTACAAAGTATTTCAGAATGCAGGTATTCAAACAATGATTTATGTTGTAAAAAAAGTTTTATCTGTACCTGAAAAATATGACGTTCATTACTCTAGGCTCTTTGTAGATAACATTGATAAAACTTTTTTAGATTTCTTTCTACAATCTTCTGTTGATACAAAACATAATAACTTTGAAAAGATTAATTTTGAATTTATTCCAGAAAATTACTTTAACGGTTACATCACATTTGCAAATGATGCTAATAGTAATATTTTACGAAAAATTCAATCGATACAAAGTACAAAGTTGCTATCCAAAGAAGTCGCTTCAGGAATCGATTTTACGCAAGATTTTTTGAGCAAAAAAAATGCTGATAAATTAGGTAATGATTTTAGAGTTGGTAATGGTGTATTTGCATTAAGTGATAATGAATTAAAAAATCTGGAATTAAATGATAATGAAAAAGAATTAATACGACCATACTTTACAACAGAGCAGTTTGGGCGATTTTTCGCAAAAAAAGAGAATAAATATTGGTTAATATATACTGGATCAAATTTTAAAAATGCAGATGCTATTATTCCATATCCAAATATTAAAAAACATTTAGATCATTTTAAAGATATTATAACATCTGACAATAAACCGTATGGATTACATAGAGCTAGAGAAGAGAGTTTTTTTAAAGAGAAAAAGATACTTGCATTAAGAAAATGCGCTGGAAGACCAGTATTTACTTATGCGGATTTTGATACTTATGTAGCAAGACCCTATTTGTTAATTAAGACTGACAGAATTGATCTTAAATATTTAACAGCCTTGCTCAATAGCAAATTGATTGCATTTTGGCTAAGAAATAAAGGCAAAATGCAGGGAAACAATTACCAAATAGATAAAGAACCTTTATTGAAGGTGCCAATTGTGATAACAGATTGTGAAGACATAGTTGCTAAAATAGTTGATTATGTTCTACTTGTGCATCAACCTCGTAAGGAGCAGCTAATTAAATACATAAGCAACGACTTGATCATTCATTCTCTGGAAGAAGTCATTGACCAGATATTTTACGAATTATATTTTGGTGACGAACTTGAAATGCAGGAGCTGAAGATTTTAAAGTATCTGAAAGACTTAAAACCGATATCAAGTAAATATGATGACAAGGACATAGAAATAGTGATTGGTTTCTACCACTGGCTACATGAACAGAAAAATCCAATTCGTACCGCATTATTAAAAGCAAATATTGTAAGCAAGGATATTATTGGCGTTATCAATTCAACTATTACGTGATGAAAATAAAAGAGTTACAATTATATAATTTTAAATTTTTCACCGACAAAGATAACATTCTTCCTATAGATAGTAAGAATGTTTTAATATGGGGCGAAAACGGAAGTGGTAAATCTTCCATTTACTGGTCAATTTATACAATTTTACAATGTAGTTATAAAGATAACACAGGTATTGACGCATATTTTACAAACGGTCACGAGAAGAGTCTTAAAAATATTTTCGCAAGAAAAAATGCAAGATCTTTTGTAAAAATGACTTTAGATAATGGCAATTCTTACAGAATTGGCTACAATGATTATTCCGTAGTTGATAACGAGGAATTGCAACAAAGTGCTATCAGTACCGATTTTATTGATTATAATGCCCTTTCAACTTATCTCCGATTTATGCATCAACACATTCCGGATCAATTTGGTTTGTTTGAAGAGCAGCTTTTCAGGTTTATGCCTTTTAATGCTCCCGCTCCCTACAATGCCGCTCCACTTAAGATTGCATACTTTGATAAAGCTTGGGAAAAAGTAGACAGTGATTTACAATTTGACCCTAGTACAAAAAAATATCCATCAGCAGGCTCTACGGCTTATGATAATTATAATGCATTAGTTACATCTTTTAATCTACAGTTGAAACAGGAGCTTGGATTGATGAACGTGAGAGCAAATGAATTACTTCAAAAAAAATTTGAATATCCAATTGAAATTGAGCTTGAATATTCTCCTTTTAAATTTGAAATTAATAGATCACGTACTAAATTTCAAAAAAATCGACCAACTATAATTCTAAAAATAAATGACTATTATGGGAAGAAAGATGCTGTTTCCCGTCCGCAATCGTTCTTAAACGAAGCAAAAAAAACGGCTATAGGCCTAGCTTTAAGACTGGCATTATTGGAAAGGAGGTTATTGGCAGATAAACTAAATGTTCTCGCTCTGGATGATTTACTTGTGAGTTTAGATATGAGCAATCGCCAAATAGTATTAAAACTTCTTTTAGAAGAATATCAACAAAATTATCAGTTACTAATATTCACTCACGATAAGCAATTTTACAATCTTGCTAAACGAACTATAGAAACACAATATAAAAAAATAGATTGGTTATTTTGGGAAATGTATGAAAATAATATTAACAAAAAACCTAAGCCATATTTTAAACCTGAAATAAATAGCATCTTAATTGCAGAAGATTTTTTAATTCAAAACGATTTTCCCGCAGCAGGTATTTATTTGAGAAAAGAAATAGAAAGATTGCTTAAAGAACTCCTTCCCGAAAAATTTAAGAAAACTTCTAAAACAGAAGATGGTGTTACAAGAATGATTGATAATAAATTGAATGATCAGATTATAGCACTAAAACATTTTTGTCAAGAAGAACATATTGATTACCTACCTTTCATTGATTTGAAAACGTACAAAGATTTAATTCTTAACCCTTTGGCTCATAGTGATGATGAAACTCTTTTATTTAGGGATGAGATGAAAAAACTTATCGCAATTGTAAAGAAATTACAGAAAATTAAAAGAGGTAAGCAAATTCTAAGCTCAAATAAAAATATGAATTTCAGTCTTAATAAAGATAGTGGTGAATATTTTTCTGTAAGAATGAAAACGCAAGAAAAATTGGTACTTATCGAAGAGGAGGGGAAATCCCCAAGGATTTCAATTTATTGTAAATGCATTGTAAATGGTATTGACAATAACGGAGCAGTTGATAATAATGCAGAACAATTTGACACAGTTAAGGATGCTTATGACGAAATGTGTCGAAGATTTGTATATACAGCAACGGGTAACTTCTCAGAAGTATTTACTTATGACGGAAAAACGTTTGAAAATAGGCTATTAGATTTAGATATTCCTTAGAAAAATGCTTCTGCAATCATCTTAATTAAATAATTGAAAAATAATTTAAATAACCAACATTTATGCGGCAAAATTCTGAAATATAAAAACCTAATATATAATTGTAGAAAAATTTATTTCGGAGCAAAAAAATTATATATTGCTCCTAATAAAAAGTGTCATCATCTAATATTTTTTTTATTTTTTATAATACTCTGAATTTCATATTCATTTTTTTCGCTAAATTTTAATAAGGAGAAAAGCTGAGTAACCATTTCAGCATCTTTAAAAATCTCATTGAAGGCAGCAAAAGGAATGCTGTTTTCCTGAGAAATTTTTTGTGCTATTTTTTCCATTTCCGATATGAGCTTTTGCCTATCTGTTCTGTCAAGATGTGGATTTTTAAATCTTGCAAATTTGATTTCCTTCTGTAGACTATTAATTATAGAATCCAGATATTTTTTCTTTTCAGAAGCAAATACGGTCGGATTGGATAATAGCACAGAGTTTTTGGTTTTGAAAAGATGAACTTGCTTTTTTAAATCATCCACCTTTGTATTGAGCTCAGTAATTTGTTGTGATTTAGATTCCAACTCCGTTTTATGTTTTAGAATTGTGCTTTTATACGTTCGAAAAGCTCTTTCATAATTCTTAATGGTTTTGTCAGTCTTAATTTTTTTAAAACCTAGAAAATCATTTTCCTTGACAACCAGCTCCTCCGATTTCTTCGAACCCATCTCAGATTTCATCAAATGATATCTTTCTTCCAAAACTTTGAGATCTTCTTCCTTTTGCCGAATCTTAAACTCAATCGCTTCTAATCTTCCTCTGGAACCCGAAATCCCTCTTTCCATATTCAGACATTCAGCTGTCAGATCCTGCATTTTTGAATAATGAAAAGATTGGTGTTTGAGTGTTTTACCAGTATCCAGATCCTGCCAGTCAGCTACCAAATGAGCGTGGTAATTGGGTTTCCATTCTTTAGTGTCTTTATCGGTATGACCTTCGTCTTTATGAATAGCAATCTGAAAAACACGAATTTTCAATTCTTCTTCCAGCCTCTTGGCTAAGTTCTGAAGTTCCAGCATCGTTGTGTCCTCTTTGATCACAACGACCGCTTCCCTGACTGGCATTGCATTCTTCTGCAATTTCCTTCCGGACTTTTCTTTGCAATAGGCTTCGATCTTTTGAATCCTGTCAGCTATTTTCTGTTCCATCCAATATTCATTCTTAGGCGTCAGATCTTTACGGATGTAATCAAAAGTTTTTTTTCTGAAATTATGGGTTTCAGAGTCCGATTTGACTGCTTTGAAATTAATTGAAGTCTTCACCAGTTTTCATCTTTTAAGTTTGTGTTACATATTTCCAATCAAAACCGTTGTATAAAAATTATACAGCAATTAATTTTACCTGCACATTTTTTACGCACCTTCGTTAATAGACCTGCGTATTTTTTATGCACGTTGTTTCCAGTCAAAGTATGTATTTTACTCAGGTTAGAAGCCTCGCAGAGCGTATTTGAAACTTTGTTGGGAGGCACGACCTTCAAAGTTGCGAATGCGCTCCTAACTTCTGCGTGTAGTTGGTAAAAAACACAGCACGTTTTATCAGCGTTTCCTTTTAAAACCATTTGAATTTTTGATTACCGGATTCTGATCTCGTACTTTTTGTTTATCATGTTCTGGAAATTTTCCAGATTGTTTTCCAGATTGTTTTCCTGCCTTATTTGACACATTATTTTTAATCTTTTGGATCAAAAATTCGTTAAGATCTTTATGATTGGAATAAATTCCAGAATGATCTTTTGCCTCGGAAAAAGATCTTATGATCTCAGATCTGCATTTGATCCCTGCATTATCGTTGTCCAGAAAAAGATGGATATCAGGATAGTTTTTAAGATGCTCTATGGATTTATTTAAAAGAGCAATCGAATTCATCACAAGGATATCTCCTGCAAAAGACTTTTGCAACTCGATAAAAGACAAGGCATCCATAAAACCTTCAAAAACTGCTACACTTCTGACATCTCTATCTTGAATATTTGATTTATCCTGAATTTTGCTGCTGAGATCTATTATTGAAACATCTTTTTTCAATAATGAACCTTTGAAAAAAGCATTACGCAATTCAAAACCGCCAGATAAGTTCTCAAAACCAATGGCATAGAGTTTCTTACTGCCGATGGTAAATCGTACTTCTTTTATATAATCATAGACCTTAGGACTTAATCCACGTCCCTGCAAATAGTGTTTCAGGTTAGGATTCTGGAGATCGAGTATCTCATCGATTCTGTAATTCGGTTCTGACTTCTTTACGTTTGGTAGCTGATGAAAAGAAGAAAAATTCTGCTTCTCTGCCCATATCAAAACTTCATTGACCGAAGTGTTCAGATATTTCTTCATAAAGTCGGTGTTATTCCCACCGACACCTTCTGAATGAAGATACCAGGCATTAATTCTTTTATCCAATTTGAAAGAGGCTTGGGATTCTCTGGCAAAAGGATTGAGATACCAAGCTTCTTTTTCATTTTGTTTCGTGGGAAGGTGTCCGAGAGAAAGGAGGACTTCTTCCAACGATATGCTGTTAAATTGTTTACAGTTCATTTTTGCTATGTTTTTAATTAAATACTTACCTAGTTACCAATCTGTTGATCATCAAATCAATGATCCTCTTTTTGTGACTACCTGGATCTACCTACTTACCCAATGTTATTATAGAGGTAACTTAGGTAGCTTGAGAATTCTCTACTTACCTAATTAAAATATTTACATTGTGTCACTTAAAGCTCTTAGGTAGGTTGGTAGAATAATTCTGTGTAATTATTTTATGGTCTTTAATCGGATGAGGTAACCATAGATCTGTCTTTGTGGATGTTTGACCCTTGGAAATTTGAAAGAAGATAAAGCTCTCCCGATCTTTAAATGATTTAACCGGACACCGTGAGAATTCAGATCGATCATCACTTCTGTTGCGGTCATAAATTCTTCCAGATGATCGGAAGGTTCATAGAACTTGTTCACGATCTCCTGTTCCAGGGTCATTTGCGTAAATCTTTCATTGCGTTTTTCATTCTCCAGAATATCTGTTACAGAGAGTTCCGGATTGTAATTTTTCCTTTTAAAAGCATTGAAGTAGGCTTGAGCCCAAACCTTGTCAATATCGATCTCAGAGGAATAATTGAAGTTGATCTTTTCGATCACTTCGAAAATGATCCACCTGACACTTCCTGAATCATCAGTTAAAAAATCTGTTTTATTGGTAGAACCAACAAAGCTGCATATCCGCTCCAGGTATTCTGATTTCCTTGCGTAAGGCAATCTCTCGTTGATATGAGTTTTCGATATATAGGCCTTCAAAGAATTAATGTCTGCTTTGGCCAGAACTGACAATTCATCCAGATTGATGATCAGATTCTTGCACAATTTAATCCTGCTGTCTTTGTCCAGACCGATATCTTCAGAAATGTAATTCATCAGTTTTCCAGGAATGAAAAATCTTAAAAAAGTTGATTTTCCACTATTCTGGATGGCATTCGCAAGAACCAGACAATGTTTGTTTATCCTTTCTTTTTCCAAAGCACAGAGTACTGCTCTGGTAAACCATTTTTCAGTATGATAGAAAAATGAAGCGTCATCATTGGTTTTCACATAAGAACAAAGCTTCCTGATATGATCTTCACCATCCCAATCTTCCAGACTTTTAAAATATTCTGAAATAGGATTATACTGTTCGATCAAATGACTTCTGACCAGGATCTCCAGTTTATTGATCGGGATATCAATTCCTGACTGAATAAGTTCGATAAACAGTGAGTTCAAATTAAGATCTGACCATTTCTTATCTGAACTCAGTTTGATTTCAAACTCCAGAGATATGGTATTAAATCGAATGGAATATTTAGAATTGAGATAATTCAATGCCCGGTCAAAGATGGTTTTAGTTTCTGTACCGGTCTGATACAGCGTTTTATTCTCTTCCATAAACATTTGGGATTGTGGAAACGGAACAAATAACTTTTATATCTGAACTCTACTTCCAGGTAAAACAAACATCTAAAACCTAACTGCTGCCACAGTCAGGTTTTATTTTTTACGCAAAGAAAATTCTATGGCTTCCTGTTGAATTTCATCATTTGATTTATGACTGTTTTTCAACAGCCATTCATCAATTTTTGTTCGTTCAAAGAATAGAACTTTCCCATTAGGTTTAGAAAAAGGAAGACTGTTAGTATGAACTAATTTATAGATATAGGATTTTTTAAATCCTGTATAATCTGAAAGTTCTTCAACATTAAGAATAGATTTGAGACCGACAATATGCTTTTCAATTCGGCTCAGCTTGTGAAGGATGATTTCGTTTTCCATTGCTTTACTATTTTAAAATTTGTGTGGCAAAGGAAAACAAATGACAATGTCATTAAAATACTCGGATAGTCAAAACGCCTTTTAATAAAGGGTTTTACAGTATAGAATTTGAATATGATCGATTTTACAAAACGAAATTGGTGTATGCACTGTTTAAGCTGCCATACGGAATCTGAGAAATTTCTCCTTTCTCATACTTTACAAAGTTTGCTATTATGAAGTCCATTAAGCTTCGTCTTTTTGCTCTCTCGAATTTGATGTCGCCACCCTCAAGAACAGAATGTAGCAGAGAGAATAATTCGGTGTAGGTGATTACATTTTTTCCAGATGTCCCGATCCATTTAATTTTATTCTCAACCTCTTCTCCTTTCAACAGCTCTTCAAGATCGCCCAATGAACTCTCCTCAACATTTTTAGTATTTGATCTGATGACCTCCTCAATTTCGGATATTTTCATTTGGCGTAGCGAGACACTTTGAGTGACAAAATTCTTGATTTCAGGCAGAAGCGCAGATTCAAATCTTTTGGTCCAGATCAATCTTCCAAGCATCACAGCACCAACTACCAAATAGAACAGAATGGACAGCCGATAGAAGAATAGGACATATTGATTGGAAATCGAAATGTCTTTCAGCGTCATCAATAAAATACCGAAATAGATAATGTAGATAAAAATTCGAGGTCTTTCGATCCGCGCGACCCACCATTTACGATCAATGCAAAAAAAATAGTAGAGAATCCATTTTATGTTTACTTTACAGAAAGGGTAAAGAATAAAAACAACTAAAACCAGCGCAATTATTTTAAATAAAGGAACCCTTAAGTTGAAAGGAATGAGATAAACTCCCAGTAGCGTTACTAGCGAAATAACAAACGAAACCAGAATTAATAAGGTTGGTCTGCTTTCTAAATTTATTTTTCTCATATTTCAATATTTATCTAAAAAAAATCTTTTATAATCACATCTTACAATCGACCAGGTTTATAAAAATTTGTGCAGATGTTTACACTAACTTTTATAATTGAATAAATTCAGATTCGATCTTATCAATAACCTTTCGAGGTATGCCTTGCTTTTCTGAGAAAGGTTTGAACAATTTGGTTGCTAAAAGTACACTGTCAATGACCGCATTGGGATTTTTAATGGTAAACTGATCGGCAATTCCTAATAGATCTTCTCTGCTAATAGAATTTCTTTTTCCATTGATAGACATGGCTCTTGAAACTCTTACATAATTTTGTAAAGCATCGAGTGGATAAGTCAGATCATATGCTGGAGCCAGGTTCCAACGGTCTTTTTCAGTGTTGTATATGAAAGAAAAATTCTTTAAGTGATCATCAATATTCGAAAAAACCAAATTGAACACCATTCGCTTGAATAGCTGTTCAATATCTCTGTGAGGAAGCCTAAGGTCTACTGACAATCTATAGAGGTTTTCGTAAGTAGAATTTTCCGGCTTTTTAAAATCCCAACCCGTCATTCCTGAAGCGGTAAGAATATGATATTTCTGGCCATGCTTTCTATCAAATCGTAAAGTAGCGAAATGCTTATCATCAATCATTTTAGAGTCCATCATTTCAATCCCTAAATTCGTAGCAATTTGATAGTAAACAAACTCTACTTTCTCCTTAGAATAACCTTCGTTCTCGTCGACCGAAAGTTTGATCAGGTAGTGATTGTAATCTTCTGAAGTTTCTATATCACCAGCCTTTAATACACCGGTTTTCTTGTTTTCTGAAACCAAAATTTTAGGTCTCGCACCGCCAGCCGAAGTTCCGATCTTAAAAATATTCAATAAAGCAAAATCACTCAATCCCTTTTCTTCAATAGATGTTCTGACATCTAAAACCTTTTTCACCACGTCAGTGATCTCGTCAATATTAATTGAACTGTCTGAAGTAATATCTTTGGCCGGAGCAAACTCTAATGCACCCATTCCTCTTTGACCAACATAAGTAAGCTGTTCCAATGGAGAAATACTGATAAAATCTTTTTGAGTAGCTTCCAACCATTCTTTAAAGACAATATTTCCAAAATAATCAGGTAAGGAATCTGCAATCATTGGAGGTAACCCCCTAAAAGCTTCGCCTTCAAATTCTGAAAAAACCTGAACATTTGGACTTCTTCTAATAAGATAAGGAAACAGCCTTTTATACAGATCCATTTCCAAAAACGCAGGATTATATTGGAAAGATGATTTGCGTTGATTTTCATCATAGCCAATCTTCCCAATTTCTAAACCTCGGAAATGAACAGATATAATTTGATTTTTAGCCATCTTTAATACAAGGATTGATTATCATTAAGATTTTTTGTTTTATCAGCAACAAATTGATTCAACGATTTCATCTCATCAAAATACTGTAATACTTTTAGTAAGGTTTCAAGTGTAGGATTGTCCCCATTCTCAAGTTTTGCGATAGTAAATCTCGAAAGTTCTAATTCCTCGGCTAATTCCTGCTTTGTAAGATTTTCTGCTTTCCGCATTTCCCTACACCAACTTCCGATATTGTTTTTAACTTCTTTTATTGTAATAAAATCGAGCATACATTTGTTTATTATAATAAACAAATGTAATAAAATTAAACAAAATTGATTACTATAATAAACAATATTACTTGATGTCAACTTAGTTCTATGTTAAATCGAATAAGAATAATCCCGGCAGAGCTAAAAGCGAGATAACAAATGAAAATAGAATTAATAGAGAGGTGTACTTTCTATATTTATTTTATCATATCTCAATATTCAATTCCGGAATAATCTCCGCCGCTTCTTTCATTTTGTTATCGACTATCTTTGCATAAATTTGAGTTGTTCTCAATTCTCGATGTCCCAATCTTTTGGAAACTGTGTAAATATCGGCACCATTTTCCAGGAGTAAAACAGCATTCGTATGTCGAGCTGAATGAAAAGTAATATGTTTCGGAACCGCAGCACGATTGCACCAGCGGATAATTTCAGTATTGTAGGTCATACTATATTTCAAACCTTTGAAAACTCTTTCTTGTGGATCCTGTCTTTCGCCCAACAATTCTCTGGCTTGTTTTGAAATATAAAGATATTCTACACCATCTGTTTTTACCTGTCGGAAATTGACTCTGGAAACATCACCTTCATCACGAACTTCTTTCCATGTCAAAGTGTTGATATCAGACCAACGTAATCCCGATAAACATGAAAAAAGAAAAGCTTTTTTCAAAACAGGATATTTGCATTCCGCTTTTGCTAATCGTTGTAGTTCATCAAAGATCAGATATTCTCTTTGGCTTTCAGCCTGCTCAAATGACTTAATTTTTTCTGCGTAATTTATCGTCAAATATCCATTATCGAAAGCATGTCGAAGCGCAGCTTTAAACTTGTTAAAATAAGAATACTTTGAGTTTTGAGAAAGAGGTAGATCACTCTTACTGATCGCATCCTTTTCAAAGTATTTCCGAACTTTTTTTATGAAAAATTCATCAATTTCCTCAAAAGTTAAATTCTTTGGAACTACTTTTTTTAGATGCTGGTATGTAGAGAACCAATTACCATAATTATTTGACGAATCGAGCGTTCGTTTTTCCTCAGCAAGATCAGCGAAGAAGTTTAAAAATACCCGTTTAGCTTTCGCAGTATTTTTCAACTCAAATCTTCCTTGAGCATATTCAGCTTTTCGAATTGCAATTACATTTTCTGCAAATTCCAAAGCTTCTTTATTTTCTTTTTTTTCTTTGGCAGTCTTTGGATCAACAATTAGATAGGTATCTAAATTCTCAAAATTTCTCAGATGCTTTCTTTTTCCGTCCTCAGTAATTTCAGAACCACGGTAAAACTCGATTGACAGACTAATCCTGCCGTCTTTCAATTTTCTTTGACTAAGTGATATTTTCATAGATTCGGTTTTGTACTACTTTGTACTACTTTTGACTATTTTGGAGGTCTCAAGTAGTACAGAAGTGGTACAAATATACAAATATAGTCTAATAAGAGAAAATAAAATTCAGCTAAATATCTGATAATCAACTAAAAGAAAGGAAAGGAAAACATAGAAAAAGCTAATTTATTTCCCGATACANAAACTTAGAAAAAATATTCCCCAGCACCTCATCATTCGTAAACTCACCGGAGATTTCACCCAAGTACTCCAACGCGTAGCGAAGTTCATAAGCCAATAATTCAGTTGAAATTTTTCCTGAAATGGCATCTTCTACCCTTTTCACGGATTCTAAAGATTTCTGCAACGCTTCGTAATGACGTTGGTTCGTGATAATGGTGCTTTCCTGAGTTTCCAGATTTTGGATGTAGTCGGCAAGTTCGGTTTTCAACTGCTCGATTCCGGTTTTGTTTTTTGCTGAAATTCCGATGATCTGCGAAGTATAATCGGGAAATAATTGCTCTTTCAATTCTGCATCAAACTCGTTAACGGAAGAAGTTTCCTGCAAATCAATTTTATTGTGAAGAAGAAGGATCTTTAAATCTTCACGGTAAAATTCTTTGATGAAATCTGTTATCTCATGTGTTGTAGAATCAAACTCATCGTACAGATACAGAAGAATTTTTGCGGTTTCAATCTTTTCCTTCGCTTTTTTAACGCCAATTTCCTCGATAATGTCGGTCGTTTCACGAATCCCAGCAGTATCAATAAATCTAAAAGCTGTTCCTTTAATATGTAAAACTTCCTCGATCGTATCGCGCGTTGTTCCCGCAATTTCCGAGACAATGGCACGCTCTTCTTTCAGTAAAGCGTTCAGCAAGGTAGATTTTCCGGCATTCGGTTTACCGATGATGGCTACGTCTACTCCATTTTTTATCGCATTTCCGTATTGGAAACTGTCTATCAACGAACGAAGTTTCTCTTCGGTTCTGTTCAATGATGCTTTTAAAGCGGTTCGGTCTGCAAATTCTACATCTTCTTCAGCAAAGTCGAGTTCCAGTTCGATTAATGATGTAAAATTCAATAAATCAGTTCTTAAAATGGAAATTTCATTGGTAATTCCACCTTTCAACTGATTCAAAGCGACTTTTCTTGATGCTTCATTTTCCGAAGCAATCAAATCGGCAATGGATTCTGCCTGGCTCAGATCAATTCTCCCATTCATAAACGCACGCATCGTAAACTCACCGGCTTTCGCCATTCTCGCACCGTTTTTAATCAAAACTTCCAGAATTTTCTTGGCTATATGCGGCGAACCGTGAAAAGAAATTTCCACAGAATCCTCTGCGGTAAAAGTTTTCGGTGCTCTGAAAACGGAAACCATCACCTCATCGATGACTTCGCTGTTGGCTTGTGTCTCCCCACTATCATCTACCATCTTCCCATCCACAATAAACCCGTAATGAACCGTATGCGAATCGGCTTTTTCAAGATTTTTTCCCTGAAAAACCCGGTTGACAATTTCAAAAGACTGTTCCCCCGAAATTCTGATAATTCCAATAGCTCCAATTCCGTTGGCAGTCGCCAGTGCGCAGATAGTGTCGTGATTCATGGTGCAAAATTACGGAATAAACATTTAAAATTTAAGATTCAAAATTCAAGTTTTAAAACACCATTTTCAATCAAAATTCAACTGCTCAAACTCCCTGCAACTCTCAACTCCCTCCCTCCAAACTCTCAAACGCTCAGACACAAATACTCTCCAACTCTCCCACATTTTAGGAGCCGGAAACCTGCTTTCCGCTGTATCTTTTTTGCGGCAGACCCCTTCCGAAGTTTCACGTTTCTTCCCACGCAAAAAAGGATGCCGCTGCAATCAGGGCTAGTTACACACGTTATCTTTTTTTTAAATATCCCCCAAAAATGAAAAAATCAATCTCTTTTTTCGTAATTTAGAACAGAAAAATACAAATTCAAAAATCTGAAAACGGTGAAACTAATCAAATCTAAAATCAACGATGTTTAAGGAAAATTTGATATTATTCGCAGTTTTTGTAATGACTTTGGTGAGTTGTAAAGAAACTGAGTACAGACAAAAAACAAATCAGAAGGAGCCAGAAAAAGAGCTTTCAAAAAAAATTCCGGAAAAGAACATTCTAATTGTTGAGGCGATAAAAAAGTTCGGTCCTGAAATTTCATCAACTTACGAAAAAGCCGTCTGCACAGAATTGGTCATTCAGATTATTGAAAAATTCCATCATTTGGAAGAAAGGGATAAATTTAGAATCAGAATAATAACGGACGGGAATATACAGGATTTGATAAAAGAAAATTCACCGATTCCAAAAGGAGTTTTTTACGCACTAACTGAAAAAGGAATTGGAATTCCTATAAAAAAAGAAGACGTTCTGGAAGGAGATTTTGTGCAATTCTGGACTCCAACCTGGGGACATTGCGGAATTGTAAAAAGCATCAGTTTAGAAAAGCAGGAAATGGAACTTTACTCATCATTTCCGTCCACAAAAGGATACGGGATTCAAAAATTCAAGATCCCTGAATATACATTCTTTGTGAGAGTAAAATAAACTTCAACAAAATGAAAAACAAAAAGCCTTCATATTAATTTTAACTGTGATTTTACTTACTGCAATCCATTCTTGCATAAAAGAAATAAAGACCGGGCATAAAAACCAAACAAATGCTGAAATTAAAAAACCGGTTGATAGTACGAAATCAGTATATGTAGAAACCTCTGTCAATGCTCATCACTACGCTATTGTTGTTGAGAAAATAGATTCTCTGCAATATTATTATGTTAAAAAAAAGACAGCTCTGACTAAGAAAAAACTTTTAAAAATCACAGACTTCAGGGAAGCTAAAAGATTGTTGAAAGGGATTGTTGACTTTGATGAAAATCCTGATTTTGGCAACCATCCCGCAGTTAAGAAAATACATTTTAGAAACGGAAAAACATATGAAAATATAATGATTTTGATTACAGTTTTTTTATCGCTTACTTTCCCGATGAAGATATTTTACTCTCTGAAGGAGGGCATTCCACAGATATAAGCTTTAATTTAAGAACCGGACAAGAAACCGAGGAAACTGGAAATCCAGACATTTTTATTTTTTCACCCAATGAAACTTTCCGCGTGAACGGAAGTTACGACGGACAGGAATGTTCAGGATATTTTATTCAGAAAAAAAACAATGGAGAATATCACAAAATCATCAATCTTGAAGATGAATTTAAAAATCTAACTTCCATAATGCTTTGTTATATTAAAGATGGTTTTTGGACTGATGAACATACTTTTATGCTAAAAAAATTCAATTTTGATTACGAAACCGGAAAATTCAAATTTTTTAAAGTGAAAATTCTGGAAAAGTAAATTATCTTTCAGGTTCAAAATACTTTTAAAGGTCATGTTCTTAACCAGATGAAAAATATTCTGCATTCTCCTGTTATCACCGCTCTTGTTGCTCAGCAATACGGCAAAACTGTGGAGGGATCGCTATGAACACTCAGACAATATTTCAGTTAAAAAAAGAAAGTTTCATGTGTTGCACATAATAATTTTAAAATGAGAAAAAATTGAGGGATTAACTAAAAAACAACGTTTCAAAACATTTACACAAATGAACGCAGTAATTACACTATCAGTCTTTTTAATTTTCCTTTTTTCCTGCAAAAAAGAGAAAGTTGCCTCAGCTGAAAACATCCCTGTTTCCGAGAAAAATTTAAATAAAAAAACACTCGACTCACTCCGGAGTCAAAGCATTTTTGTTCAGGAAAATGAAAACATTTTAACAAGAATCTGGGTTAAAAGCAACGAAAAACGTGGCAATTATTTCTACTCAGATACTTTAAATGTCCTGAAGATTTCAAAGTATCAGTTTGCCGGACAAAAATTAAATCTGATTAAAGAAATTAATTTAGAAAAAGCAGAATGGTCTTACTTGGAAATAGACAGCACAAACATCAAAACCAGGAAAACAGGTAAAAAGAATTATCTTTTTCTCACCCATCAAGTGTCGAACACGGGAAAAGCAATGAGAGTGATAAGTGTAAATTTCTCTATGATTAATTTAGACAATATTGTAGACAACTTCAGTTTACAGTACTTTGGTTACCCTTCAGATTACTGTAATGGGTGCATTCGCGGAAATTTCGGAGAAAACTCTAAACTGAAATCATCTGCATTTGCAAAAACTGTGCTTCATCAATATGCGCGTACTTCCAAATTTATTTACCATCCGTCAGATGAAGAAAAAAATATTACTCATTACAAGAATTTTGGAGAGAAATGGGAAAAAGATAATGCTACGGATAATAATTTCGGAGCAGGATATGCAATCATTCCCGATATCATTTACTCAACCTATTATGATGAAAATCTATTTAAACTTACATCGGCAAGTGAAGAATTTGTAGAAAATGAAAACTACAAAGTTCAATCTGTTTTCCGAGGAAATCTTGTTGGATTTGATAAAAAGAAAAGAAAGTATTTTCCAATCATCGTTGAAAGCTGCTCGCATTTCTGCAACAAAAATATTGAGTTTGTGGACGCGCAAAAATTAAAAATTACGTATGAAGATGATCAGTCTTTTGAGATTAATTTAAATAAGATTGTATTTAAATAAAAATCATCCCATTACTGAGATGATTCAATTATAAAAAAACGTATATGAAGTGAATGTGTTTGGTTTCGTTTACAAAACTACGCCACTTTCACAGCACTTTCATCAGTGATTTCACTAGATCTTTACCGTAAAAATACGGGGATTCTGATTTAAGATTTAAGATTCAAAATTCTTTATTTGAGTTTTAAAATTTGAAATTTAAAATTCACTATTGACAATTAACAATTCACTTATTAAAGCGGACTTACGAGTTCCAAGAACCAGTCCTTCCCTTCACCATCTAAAAACGGAGCTAATTTTTCTTCACAGGTTTTGTGATAAGCATTCAGCCAGTTGATTTCGTCTTCTGAAAGAATTTCTTTCACAATATCATTTTTGAAGAACGGACAGAACGTCAACGTTTCAAACTCATAAAAAGTTCCTGATCCCGTAGTTTCAGACTCTTTTACGGCAATCAGATTCTCATGACGGATTCCGTATTCTCCTTCTACATAATATCCCGGTTCGTTTGAAACAACCATTCCTACAAGCAATTCCTGTGGGTTTAAATCTTTTCTGATGTTTTGCGGACCTTCATGCACATTCATAAAACTTCCCACACCGTGCCCGGTTCCGTGATTATAATCTTTTCCGTTCATCCAAAGCGGAAGTCTGGCAATGGCATCCAACTGTACGCCTTTTGTTCCTTTCGGAAATTTCGCCATTGATAAACGGATCATTCCCTGCAAAACTAAAGTTGAATTGATTCTAAATTCTTCAGAAACCGCTCCCAATGCCAAAGTTCTGGTAATATCTGTCGTACCTTCAAGATACTGACCGCCGGAATCCACCAGAATACTCGCGTCGTTTGTCACCTCATTACTTCCTTCCGCTTTCGCCGAATAATGAATCACGGCACCATTATTTTTATACCCGATAATACTTCCGAAACTTTCTCCCACAAAATTCTCTCCCGCAGCACGGAAATCTTTCAGTTTCTGTCCGACTGAATATTCATTCATCGTTTCTTTTCCTGCAGAATGAGTCAACCAGTAAAGAAATTTCACCATTGCAACACCATCTCGTACCATCACTTTTCTGAAACCTTCCAGCTCCGTTTCGTTTTTCTGAGCTTTCATCAGATTTCCCGGCACAGCTCCTTTTACAAATTCATTATCAATTTTTAAAGCTTCAAAAATCGACTGATTGCTGTTTGGAGAAACCAGAACCTTCTGACCTTTTACTGTTTTTAAATGATTGTAAAACTCTTCATAAGGCATCATTTTCACCCAGGCTTCGTCCATTTGCTTTCTGCTTTCAACGTCGAGTTTTTCAAGGTCGGTGAACAGATGTGCATCATTTTTAGTGATGATGATGTAACCTAAAAATACAGGATTGCTTTCCACATCGCTTCCTCTCAGATTTAATGTCCATGCGACATCATCAAGACTTGAAATAATATGAACTGAAACTTCCTGCTCTTCCATTTTCTGACGGATGGCCGCGATTTTATCTGTCACAGACTTTCCTGCTCTCTCAATTGGATGGGTATAAATCGGATTTTTTGAAGGCGTTCCTCTTTCTTTCCAAACCTGTTTCAATAAAGGAAGATCAATTAAATTTAAATTTTTTGCATTCAGTTTTTGATATAAAAGTTCCCAGTTGGAATGGGAAGTTGCAACAGCATTTACGGCTACCTTGCCGTTTTCGGGAATTTCAGAAATGATCCAGTCGATGTAATTCGGAGTTCCTTCCATCCCATCTTTGAAAAGGTCGATTCCTGATCCCTCCAGTTCAATGGGAGCCTGCGTGAAATACCGTCCGTCTGTCCACAGTCCGCCTTTATCTTTTGTAATTACGACAAAACCTGCCGAACCAAGAAAACCTGACAACCAGGCTCTTTCCTGCCATTCTTCAGGTAAATATTCACTCATATGAGGATCTGCAGAATATACTATAAATGCATCAACATTATTTTTCTGCATCTCTTCACGAAGTGCAGCTACTTTTTCCTTTGAAGTCATTATTTATTTATTTTTAAAAACGTGAAGTTACGGATTTTTGGGAATAAAATATGGAAGATGGTTCCGGCATACGAGTTTCGGGATGCGGATCCACAGTTCAAGGTTTAAGGTTATAGATTTAGGAAGTCATGTGAATTCACTTTTAAGATGTCATCAGCAATTATTTATAAAAAGCACTGAGACACAGATTCTCATAAAAATAAAATACTTCGTTCAGAAACTTCCATCTCCTACCTCCCTCTTTCCCTCGTCCAGCACCCATCATCCAACACACAACACACAGACATACCACACAAATTCATTTTGGAAAGATTATTGTAATGCTATATTTATGAAAACGCAGAATTACCAGAATCACCGTAAATTTTATGCTCCCCATCATTTTATTTATCTCCCTTTAGTAATTTTTTTACAGGACTTTGGGGTTTATAAAATTTTCAATGATTCTGTAAATCAACTTATGTGGATTCTATTTTCGGCTGTTATTTTCCTGATTTTATTTTTGGCAGTTATGGTCCGTCAGCATTATGCTTTGGGACTTCAAAACCGCATTGTAAGACTGGAATTTAAACAGAGGTATTTCGAATTATTCAGTTTAAGGTCTGATAAAGTAGAAGAAAAATTAAACTTCAGTCAGATTGCAGCATTAAGGTTTGCGTACGACGATGAATTTAAAATTCTTCTTGAAAAAGCTTTAAAGGAAAACCTTTCCGGCGACGAAATCAAAAAATCAATAACAAACTGGAGAGCAGATGAACACAGGATTTGAGATTTGAGATTTGAGGTTTGAGATTTGAGATTTGAGATTTGAGATTTCAAAAACGCCAAAAATTTTACATCCGGCATCCAACATCCATCACCCAACAATACTATAAATATCAAAAATAAATTATTATGAAAAAGCTAAGTTTCTTATTTATGTCTCTATTTGGTTTAATGCTTCTTACAAGCTGTGAAGCCATTGAAACAATTTTTAAAGCAGGAATGTGGTGGGGAATCATCGTTGCTGTCGGAATTATAGGTGTAATCTTATGGTTATTCTCTAGGGGTAAAAACTCATAATCTGTTGATATGGAAAATTCAGATCTTGAAATTATTTCACATCTAAAACCTTCCAGGATCATCAAAATCATGAAAGATCCGGTGGCTTCTGCAAAGGCTGTAAATTTGATTTACACTTCCGATGCGGAAGCTTCCGGTATTATTCGCCGTAAAAGAGGAAAGAAATTTCAGTATTTTAAAGGTGATGAAAGAGTAAAAGATAAGGAAGAAATCAAGCGCATCAACAGTCTTGTAATTCCGCCGGCCTGGGAAAATGTGTGGATTTGTGCTTTAGACAACGGTCATCTCCAGGCAACAGGTTTTGACATTAAAAAAAGAAAACAATACCGCTACCATCCACTTTGGAGTGCACTTAGAAACCACACGAAGTTTTACAGAATGCTTCAGTTCGGTTACGCCTTACCCGAAATCCGTCTGCAGCTTGAGAAAGATTTGGCTTTGAAAACCTTTGAGAAGCGGAAAATCATGGCCTTGATTGTTAGTTTAATGCAACGTACCAACATCCGTATTGGAAATAATATTTATGAAAAACTATATGGTTCTTTTGGTCTTACCACTTTAAAGGAAAAACACGTAAAGATTGAAGGTCAAAAAATAAATTTCTCATTTAAAGGTAAGAAAGGTGTCATGCACAATGTCAATCTCAAAAGCAAAAGACTGGCAAAACTCATTATGAAATGCAAAGAAATTCCGGGAAAAGAACTGTTTCAATATCTTGATAATGAAGGTAACAGACATTCTATAGATTCGGGGATGGTGAATGATTATATTAAAGAACTCAGCGGAGAAGATTTTACTGCAAAAGATTTCAGAACCTGGTCTGGAACTGTTAATGCTTTGATCGCTTTTAAAGAAATCGGTTACGCTGAAAATAATACCCAATATAAAAAGAAAGTAAAAGCCGCTTTGGACATTGTTGCCGAACATCTCGGAAATACCAGTACTGTTTGTAGAAAATATTACGTTCATCCTTTAGTCATCAACCTTTACGAAAACAATACCATCAAAAAATATCTTGATGAGCTTGAAGTTATAGAAGAAAATGATGGAAAAGCAGGCTTGACACACGAGGAGAAATTAGTTTTAAAAATTCTGGAAACAGAGAAAATGTGAGAAAGTGAATTGTAAATGGTCAAATCGCTTCGCATGTCAATTTTCCAATTCATCATATCATTTATTGGAAATGATTGAATCATTAAAATTTTGGAGCTGATAAGATTATTTACGTTTCAAATAAACCTAAATTAAGCGGTCTGCATAATGTATCTGCGGATATTATCTTAAACCACCTTAACTATTTCATCATCTTAATGGTTAAAATTCACTATTCACTTGCAAAGCAAAATTCACAATTGACCGTTTCGCTCGCAAAGCAAAATTCACTATTCACATCCCTTCATCATAAATTTTAAAAGTTGTAAATTTGTAGAACAGCAAAATAAAACAATACAACTTATATGTCAAAAGCAATTTCGCAAGTACCATTTGCAGTAAATGAGCCGGTAACTTCTTACGAACCGGGATCAGCAGAAGTAAAATCTCTTCTTGCAACTTACAAAAAAATGTGGGCAGAAAAGACAGAGATCCCAATGGTTATCAACGGTAAAGAAGTAAAAACAGGCGATACTGTTCAGCTTCAGTCACCTCAGGATCATGCACACGATTTCGGTTTTTATCATAAAGGAACGATGCAGCATGTAGACGATGCCATCAACTCTGCTTTAGCAGCAAAAAAACAGTGGAACGAGCTTGGATGGGAACACCGTGCAGCAATTTTCTTAAAGGCAGCTGATCTTTTGGCGGGACCTTACAGAGACGTTATCAATGCAGCAACAATGATCGGACAGTCTAAAAATGTTCATCAGACTGAAATTGATGCCGCTTGTGAATTCATTGATTTCTTAAGATTCAACGTAGAATTTATGACTGAAATGTATTCTGAGCAACCGGTTTCCGACGCAGGAATCTGGAACAGAGTAGAATACAGACCTTTAGAAGGATTCTGTTTTGCCGTAACTCCATTCAACTTTACTGCAATCTCCGGGAACTTGCCAACCTGTATGGCTATGCTTGGAAACGTAGTGGTTTGGAAGCCTTCAGACAAACAGATCTATTCTGCAAAAGTGATCATGGATGTTTTAATCGAAGCGGGGCTTCCTGCCGGAGTGATCAACATGATTTTTACAGACGGAAAAGAAACTGCTGAAAAAGTAATGGCTCACAGAGATTTTGCCGGACTTCACTTTACAGGTTCTACAAAAGTTTTCCAGGGAATGTGGAAAATGATTGGCGATAATATTCACAACTACAGAACTTACCCGAGAATCGTTGGAGAAACTGGTGGAAAAGATTTCGTAATCGCTCACCCTTCTGCAAATGTAGAAGCAGTTGCTACAGGTTTAGTGAGAGGTTCTTTCGAATATCAGGGACAGAAATGTTCTGCAGCTTCAAGAGCTTACATTCCAAAATCGCTCTGGGCTGATGTGAAAAAAGTAATGGAAACTCAGATTTCATCTATTAAAGTTGGTTCTCCTGAAGATCCTTCGAACTTCGTGAATGCAGTAATCGATAAAAATTCTTTCGAAAAATGCAAAGGTTACATCGACAGAGCAAACGCTTCAGATGTTGCCAATGTTGTGATCGGCGGTAAAACTGATGATTCTAAAGGCTGGTTTGTACACCCAACTGTTATTGAAACTACAGATTCTCAGTACGAAAGTATGGTTGAAGAAATTTTTGGTCCTATCCTGTCTGTTTTCGTTTATGAAGACGCTGATTGGGCAGAAACTTTAAAAGTGGTTGATTCTTCTTCTCCTTATTCATTGACTGGTTCAGTTTTCGCTCAAGACAGATATGCTGTAAATGAAGCTTTCAAAGCACTGGAAAATGCATCAGGAAACTTCTATATCAACGACAAACCGACAGGAGCAGTTGTTGGTCAGCAGCCTTTCGGTGGAGGAAGAGCTTCAGGAACTAACGACAAAGCAGGTTCTAAAATGAACTTACTAAGATGGACTTCTGTAAGATCGATTAAAGAAACTTTTGTTTCTCCAAAGGATTATAAGTATCCATATTTGGGATAAACAATAAAACATGGGCAATAAGTAATTTTTGTCTCACAAAAACAGCCTCGGAATTTCGGTTTCGGGGCTTTTTGTTTCAAAATTTTAGCTGAATTAAATTTTATTGCTTGTAATTTTAATAAATTAACATTAAGGAATTTAATTTTATCATTCTTTTAATGAACAAAAACTTTTTTCGGAATAATTCTTGAATAGTTGAAAATACACCAAAACAAAATATTATGAAAAAGTTAGTTTTAGCCGCACTTTTCGGCATTACGATTACAGCTTGCGGAACGAAGGAGTCTTCGGCAAGTACCAACAGTACAGATTCTACAGCAGCTGATAATGCTGCAAGAATGTCACCATCAACAATGGACACTATTGTTCCGGCAGTACCAAATGACAGCGCCGTAATGAAAGCAGACTCGGCAACAACAGGACGTTAAAATTTTATTTACATAGAAATCTTCAGAATCTTCTGAGGGTTTCTTTTTTTTAAAACTATTTTCATTTCTTCTTTGGCATAAACAAAACTGAATTCTTCTCAAAGGTTGTTTACTGAAGTTTTGCTTTTTACTTTTTACTTTTTACTTTTTACTTTTTACTTTAATTAAAATGATTATATTTGATTAATTAACCTCACAATTATTCAATATGAAAAATACGATCGTCAGTGCATTACTGGTATTATTCTGTGCTGTAAGCTGCGCCGATAAAAAAGAAAACCGCGAAGAATTTAAAGAAGAACACAACAAAGATTCTATGCGGAATAAAATGGGTGACAGTGCAGTTGCCAATTCAGAAACTGTAAACGCAGCAGATTCTTCCACTTCTAAAACCGACTCTACCGAGAAGCCTACAAACTACAAAACGATGCCACCCAATCAACAGGGAGGAGGAAACAGGTAGTTCTGATTTAAATCAAAAATAAATTAATTCTCTTTCAGAAGATATCCGTAATTTTAAATCATGATTTCAGAAAAAACAGGTTTGGTACTTTCCGGCGGAGGCACCAAAGGGATTGCCCATGCAGGAGTTTTGAAATTTTTGAATGAAAAAAATATTCAGATTGACGTTTTATCCTGCTGCAGCGCGGGATCAATTGTCGGCTGCCTGTACGCAATAGGAAAAACACCGGAAGAAATTTTAGATTTTTTTAATTCTGTATATTTTTTCAACTGGAAACACTTTACCTTCAATCAGCCCGGGCTTGTATCTTCTGTGATTTTCAGGAATTATTTAAAACCCATTTTTGGAGATTTAAAATTAAATGATCTGGACAAAGATGTGAGAATCGTGGCAACAGAACTGGTTTCGGGAACTGAGAAAATTTTTGATCCCGAATTTGAAATTGTAGACGCCATCATCGCTTCCTGCTCCATTCCGGGAATTACTACACCTTATATCATCAAAGAAGAAATGTTCTGCGACGGTGGAGTTCTGAATAATTTCCCTGCAGATATCATCAGAAAAGACTGTGACAGACTGATTGGCGTATTTGTTTCGCCTCCTCACAACATCAACATTAATGATCTTAAGTCAATAAAAGCAATTGTTTCACGTTCCTATGACCTTTTATCTTACCGTGTCGAAAAAATAAAATTCGATTACTGCGACTGGCTCATCACGTCACAGCAATTTTCCAGTTACGGAACTTTTGAAAGAAAGAAAAACAGATTGGAAGAGTTGTTTGATCTCGGCTATCAGGCGGCAAAAGAAAGTTATGAGGAAAATTTCTCTGTTAGAAAATATTCAGTAAAATAATCAGTTTCAGTAAATATTCATTGAAAAAACATAAGTTACAAATAAAAATTACATGTTAAATTTTGTATGTTGAAGTTTTTTCATAAATTTAAACAATGGATTGGCAATTTATTTGTTGACCAAAATCAAAACCAAAAATCTCAAAATAATAAAAATATGGCAATGTTTAATTATGGCGTTGGAGGAAACGAAGTGAAAGTTGATGCCAACGAAGCTATCGCCCAAATTCAGGAAAACAAATCTCTGATCGTGAGCCAGCTTACCACAGACGAATCTTACACTCCGGAAATCGTTACCGGCCTGAAAACTGTAGAAGATGTTTTCAGACATTTTCAGCCTTCTGTAGAAGTGCAGCACGAGGATGCAGACGGAAACGCGATTGATGAGGAATTCAGATTCAGAAATCTCGCAGATTTTACACCAAAAAATCTCGTTAACAATTCCGACTATTTACAGAAACTGAGCATGGAGCAGGATCAGTACAACAAAATTGTGCGTCAGCTGAAAACCAACAAAATTCTCAGAAACATGCTCGAAAACGAACAGTCGAGAGCAGCTTTTGTGGAAGTTCTGAAAAATGTAGCTCAGGAACTCGAAAAATAATAAAAACACCCCAAAATATCATGGAAAATAAACTTCAGGCATCTGAAAACACGCAGCAACAGCAGCAGTTTCAGGACAAAAGACCGTCTGCAAATCCTCTGGAAGAACTCAACAGAATCGGTGGCTTCGGCTTCGTAGAATCTGTTGTAGACGGCATCGCCAATATGAACCCTACCAGAAAAGCGAGAAAAGAAATATTCTTAAACGACTCTAATAAATCTGACGAAAGAAAAGAACTTCTTCAGAAAATCAACCTTTGGGTAGAACTTCTGGAAGGAGGCGACAACGCTGAAAAACTGGCTGACACCTGCAAAAATAAAGCTCTAAGTGCAGAGAATAATTTAAAATCAAATCTGAAAAATACTTTAGATTCTGTGCGTCAGCTGGAGACTTCTTACCGTACAGTCGCTCAGTTTTACAAAAACACAGAGCTTGATAAAGTAGATAACGTAAGTATCGTGAATGCAAGTCTTGATCAGGTTTCAGATTTGGACAATCCTGTTTTCATCGAGGCCATTTCGGAAGAATTCAAACAGTATTATGACCGTCTTGATTTAAGAGACAACTACTCTATTCTGGCAATTCCTGGTTATTTAGGTTCTAATAAAGTCATTGAAAAATGGGCTAAAATCTGTAATGAAAATAAAGTAATGATGGTGACCGATTTTGCCAATCTGGATAAACCGGATGATGTGGTAGATCTTTTCCATTCAGCGAATCTTACAGGTGGCGAGCTTCACAGAAGCAATGTGATTATGACCTGCAACTGGCTTGTAGGAAGAGGAAGAGCAGAAGAAGTAGGCGAAGAGGAAAACGTAGAACTTCCGCCATCGACTTCTTTGGCTGGAAAAATCCATAAAACTCTGATGTCTCAGGTGGCCGCCGGTAAAAAACACGGTAACATCAACGAAGTAGACGCCGTAAAATTTGATTTAAAGAAAAGTGAAATTTCTCAGCTTGAAAAAATGGGACTTGTTCCTATGGTCAACGAGTACGGAAAAATCATGGCATTCTCAGCGAAAACATTGTTTACCGGAGACAATATCGGTCTTCAGACCTATTCTGTAGTTCGTGTATTCGATTATGTAACTAAAGTTTTGCTTGATTTCCTAAACAGAAGAGCTTTTGAAAACTGGAATGCTAAAAACGAAGATGATCTGAGAAGACAGATTGTAAGTTTCCTTGACGGAATTAAAGGTGCCGACAAACTGATTGAAAAATTCAAAATCGTAAGATTTGAGCAGGATAAAGTGAATAAGGACAGAGTTTGGTTAGACATCAGACTGACTCCATACTTCCCTACAAAAAGTTTTGTAATCAAACTTGATGGTCACAAAGGTGATGACGGTAACGAGTGGGATGCAGAATATATTCAGGATTAAATTATATAAAATAAATCATAAAAACAGACTGTCATTTTTGGCGGTCTGTTTTGTTTTAAATTTAGAAACATCTTTCATATTTAAGTATCTTTGCGCTTACCATTGAGATTCTTTATTTGAAACCTAAAAAAAATTCCACAGACTTTCTTCACATCGGAAATAAAATCCAGACTTGGTATAGCAAAAATGCAAGGGATTTGCCTTTCCGGAACACAAAAGATCCTTACAAAATCTGGATTTGCGAAATTGTTTTTCAGCAGACCAGAATTGCTCAGGGTTTGGGACACTACAACAGATTCATCGACAGATTTCCGGATGTAAAAACACTGGCTGAAGCCGATGAAAACGAAGTTATTCTTCACTGGAAAGGTCTGGGATATTATTCGAGAGCAATCAATATTCATAAAGCTTCAAAACAGATCATGACTGAGTTTTCGGGAATATTCCCCTCAGATTACGATGATATTTTGACGCTGAAAGGTGTCGGAAAATATACTGCAGCAGCCGTTTCGAGCATCTCTTTCGGTGAAAGAAGAGCAGCGGTTGACGGAAATTTCTACCGAGTTTTAAGCAGAATATTTGCTGATGATTTTGATGTATCTCAAACAAATGCATTTTCCTATTTTTCTGAATTGGCATTTTTAATTATGCCCGAAAACGCAGGCGATTTTAATCAGGCCATGATGGATTTAGGTTCGGAAATCTGCAGACCAAAAAATCCAAATTGTGGTGATTGCCCTGTGAATGACGACTGTCTGGCCTTCGCACTTGGTAAAGTTTCTGAATTTCCTGTGAAGACCAAAAAAGTGAAAGTTGAAAATCATTCGCTGAAATATTATTTTGTTCACAGAAACAATCAGTTTATCATTCAGCAGCGTGGCGATGATGATATCTGGAAAAAACTGTATGAATTTTTGCCCGAGATTTCTTCAGAACTCGTTCCCTTTATCAAAAATGCAAAAACTGTGAATCACAAACTGACGCACAGAAATTTAAGTATAGAAATATTTGATGTGGAAATCAATTCCGACCTGGTTTGGAATGAGATCATTTCAAACAAAAACCTGATCGTTTCAGACTTTGAAGATTCTCAAAAGCGTTCATTTCCCAAACCGCTGGAAAATTATATTCAAAACACATTGAAAGACTGAAATTTGTCTCGTAAAATCTAAAATCTAATTTGTATTTTTGCAAAATGATTAAAAAAGTCAGTTTTGTTTTTGCGTCTGCGCTTCTAATTTCCTGTGGAAAAGAGGCCACACCAAAACCTTTTGGTGAATTAAGACTGGAATATCCGGCACCGAAATATCAGAAGATGGATAAAAACTGTAATTACAGCTTTGAATATTCAGACTTCGCCAACCTCAGTGATGCGAAAAGACCTTGCTGGTACTATCTTAATTATCCTAAAATGAAAGCGAAAGTTTTCATTTCATACTATCCGATTAATAATAATTTTGCAGATCAGGTAGCTGAAGCCGAAAAAATGGTGTACAGACATACTGTAAAAGCAAGTTCTATCGACACAAAATCATTCGAATATTCTGAAAGAAAAGTTTACGGAAACTTCTATGAACTAAAGGGACAGACGGCTGCCAACATTCAGTTTTATGCGACAGACAGTACAAAACATTTTGTTACTGCTTACCTTTATTTCAATTCAAGACCAAAACCGGATTCGCTGGCTCCTGCTGTGGATTATGTAAAGAAGGATCTGATGCATTTTTTGGATACTTTTGAGTGGAAAAATTAGAATTAAATTAAATAATAAACATATAAATATGCAGTCGCTGTTGATTAATTTAAAGACAGTAACTAAATCTCAATTGGCGATTACATATAACAAAGAAAATAAACATAAAAATATGAAACTTTTAGTTGTAGGAAGTGTAGCATTTGATGCGATTGAGACACCATTTGGTAAAACAGATAAAATTTTGGGCGGTGCGGCTACATATATAGCAATTACTTCGTCTATTCTAGGCGTAAAATCAGGAATTGTTTCCGTTGTGGGAGGCGATTTTCCTCAGGAATATCTTGATATGTTCAGCAAAAGAGATGTAAATCTTGAAGGATTGGAAATAGTAAAAGACGGAAAAACTTTCTTTTGGTCAGGTAAATACCACAACGATCTGAATACCAGAGATACTTTGGCTACTGAGGTAAATGTTCTGGAAAACTTTGATCCAAAAATTCCAGAATCTATGCAGGATGCAGAAGTTTTATTATTAGGAAACTTACATCCGGGCGTTCAGCTTTCAGTTTTGGAAAAAATGAACAACCGTCCGAAATTAACGATTCTAGACACGATGAATTTCTGGATGGATTCTGCTATGGATACTTTGAAATTAATGATTGCCAAAACTGACGTGATCAGCATTAATGACGAAGAGGCAAGACAGCTTTCAGGAGAATATTCTCTGGTAAAAGCTGCTAAAAAGATCCACGAAATTGGACCTGCGTACGTAATTATCAAAAAAGGAGAACATGGAGCTCTTCTTTTCGGAGAAGGAAAAATCTTCGCCATTCCGGCACTTCCATTAGAAGAAGTTTTTGATCCGACCGGTGCGGGAGATACTTTCGCAGGTGGATTCGCGGCTTATTTAGCTAAAAAAGGAAATTTTGACTTTGAAACTATGAAATCTGCACTGATCGTTGGATCTGCAATGGCATCTTTCACAGTTGAAAAATTTGGAACAGAAAGAATTGAAGAAGTGCAGGAAACTGATGTTTACTTAAGAATAAAACAGTTCAAAGAGTTGACTACTTTTGAAGTAGACCTTGATTAATCATTGGTTTTAAGAAATATTTATAATAAAAAATTTAGTCTGATTCATTAAGAATTCTAAATTTGCAACTCGTTTAATATAAAAAAATGATAGATAAATTAAAAATCGCTTTTCTTTTTGGTATTTTCATGATGTTTTTCTCTGTAAATACATCTGCACAGCTGAAGAAAGGACAATTGGTAGATGGGATTGCTGCAGTAATTGGCGATGAAATTATTTTAGAATCTGATGTGGAAGAGCAGCTGAACTATGCAAAACAGCAGGGCGCGGGAGAAACCAACAAATGCGAGTTTCTTGAAAGCCTTCTTAATAACAAGCTTCTTGTAGTTCAGGCAAAAAAAGATACCTTGATCGAAAACCGTTCTGCAATGATCAAAGAGCAGGCAAACGCTAAATACAATCAGTTAGTTTCTCAGTTTCCGGATGAAAAAACAATGCTTGCAGCGTACAAATTCCGTAACCAGTACGAAATGAAAAATGCCATCGAAAAAATTGATACCGATCAGTATTACGGGCAGGCAAAATACCAGAGAATCACCGAAAAGGCAGACGTTACACCAAATGAAGTAACCGATTTTTACAATCAGTTTAAAACGCAGCTTCCGCAGATTAAAGACGAAGTTTCTTTATCTCAGATTTTTATGTATCCAAAGCTTACAGAGAAGCATAAAGATGAGTTAATTGCAAGATTAAAAAAGATAAAAGCAGATATTCAGAGTGGTGAATCATTTGACAGCCAGGCAAGAATTTATTCGGAAGATAAAGGTTCTGCTGCAACTGGAGGTTTAATGAAAAACGTTTTCAAAGGACAGATGGTAAAACCTTTCGAGGCGGCAGCACTGAATCTTCAGGAAGGTGAGATTTCTGATCCGGTAGAGTCTGAATTTGGCTATCACATTATTCAGTTGGTGAAAAAATCAGGTAAAGCATACGATGCACGTCACATTCTTTTGATGGCAACACCTACGGAAGAGGAAATTACTACAGCCAAATCTAAATTAGACAGCATCAGAGGTTTAATTCAGGGAGGAAAAATTACTTTTAAAGAAGCTTCATTCAAGTTTTCTGATGATAAAAGAACGAAGTTCAATGCGGGTGTAATTCCGGGAGCAGACGGTTCAAACAAAATTGAAAGAGAAAGCATTCCGGGAACTATAACTTATGAATTGGCAGGTCTGAAAAAAGGAGACATTACCACAGCATTTGATGATAAGGACGAAAGAGAAAGAATTGTTGTAAAAATTGTAAAAATTGAAGACGAAATCGCAGCTCACCAGATTACTCTGGAGACAGATTATGACAGAATAAAGCAGTTGGCACTCAACAGACGCCGGAACGAAATGGTAGAAAAATATGTAAATGAAAAAATTCCTACCACTTTTGTATCCATCGACGGAAGATATGAATGCGATTTTAAAAGCAACTGGAAGAAAGCTTCCATTTCAAAATAAACTTTAAAACCTTCAGAAATGAAGGTTTTTTTGTGCCCTTACCATTAGTTTTATTATTTTAGAGGTTTACTATATTTACAGGTATCATTTCATTTAAAATAAAATATGTACGAAAATCAAAACAGAATTTCAGAACTTTTCAATATCAAATATCCTATCATTCAGGCAGGAATGATCTGGCACTCGGGATGGCGCCTGGCATCAGCAGTTTCCAATTGTGGCGGACTCGGAATCATCGGTGCCGGAAGCATGTATCCCGATATTTTAAGAGAAAACATCAGAAAATGTAAAAATGCCACAGACAAACCTTTTGGTGTAAATGTCCCAATGCTCTATCCCAATCTGGATGAAGTAATACAGATCATTATGGAAGAAGGCGTGAAAATCGTTTTCACATCTGCAGGAAATCCAAAAACCTATACAGAAACACTTCAGAAAGAGAATATCAAAGTCGCCCACGTCGTTTCATCAACCAAATTTGCTGTGAAATGTGAAGAGGCAGGTGTAGATGCTGTTGTAGCAGAAGGCTTTGAAGCAGGCGGTCACAACGGCAGAGACGAAACCACTACCCTGTGCCTTATTCCGAATGTGAAAAAACATCTTTCAAAACCACTGATTGCAGCCGGAGGAATTGCGTTGGGATCACAGATGAAAGCAGCGATGGTGTTGGGTGCTGACGGCGTTCAGATCGGTTCGCGTTTTGCCGCTACACATGAAGCGAGTGCCCATGATAACTGGAAAAATAAAATAACTGAACTGAATGAAGGCGATACGCATTTGACTTTAAAAGAGTTGGCTCCGGTACGTTTGGTGAAAAACAAGTTCTTCAGTGAACTCGAGGAAATTTATCATGTCGGAAGAAACAAAGAAGCTCTGACAGCATCTTTAGGCCGTGCCCGCGCAAAGCTGGGAATGTTTGAAGGCAATATGGATGACGGTGAACTCGAAATTGGTCAGGTTTCTGCACTGATAGACCAGATTTTATCTGTAGAAGAGGTTTTCAACAATCTGTTGAAGGAATTCAGAGCGTCTGCAAATCCCATCTTCTGAGAATTCTGTTAATTGAATTTTTAAATTTAAAAAAAATTTCGATATTAGCAGAATATAATTTATGCCCTATTCCCCCAAGTCAAATGGATTCTAAACAGCAATTTTTAAAAATGTCTAATGAAGCGAAGGAAATCTATCTTTCGCATCTGTCGGCAGATCCCGTCATTTTCGGATTTGAAAATAATGAGCTCAAGGTGCTTCTCGTAAAAATGAATTACCGTGACAAATGGCTTTTGCCGGGAGGTTATGTGAGAAAAGATGAAGATCTTGACGATGCTGTGCAGAGAATTATAAAAGAGAGAACGGGTCTTTCTGATGTCTATTTACAGGAATTTGGCGTTTTCGGAAAGAAAAGCAGAAGTGAAGATTATTTTGAGGATTTTGATGAAACTCTTTTTCACAAACAGCGTTTTATTTCAATAGGATATCTTGCATTATACAATCCTTCAGGCAGCGATTTGGTAAAAGATGAGCTGAGTCAATCCTGTGAATGGGTTTTCGTAAGCCAACTTGGTGATTTTGATCTGGCAATGGACCATCGTGAGATTATTGAGAAAGCTCTTTTATCCCTGAGAGAAAAAATTGCAATCAGACCGATTGGCTATAATCTTCTTCCTGAGAAATTTACGCTTTCAGAAATTCAGAAGCTGTATGAAACCATTTTAGGTAAAGAATTAAACAGAGGAAATTTCTACCGGAAAATAAAAAATTTAGGAATACTGAAAAAACTCGATGAGCAAAGACGCGGCGGCGCGCACAAGTCTCCTGACCTCTATACTTTTGACGAAGAAAACTACCAGAAAGCCCTGCAAAACGGACTTACAAACTGGTAATTTCATTAAATGAAAATAATTTTGGGCTTGCATTTTGCGAGCCCAAAGTGTTTTTTATCTGCCAAATCTGAAATATTCTGAGAGCGGATGTTTACTGTTTTTCATAAATGCAGAAGCCATTTCCATTCCTGTTACCGAAAAAGTAATTCCGTTTCCTCCGAAGCCGCAGACGAAATAAGAGTTTTTAAAATTCTGATGTTCTCCGATGTATGGCAATCCATCCTTTGTTTCGCCGAATGTTCCTGCCCAGACAAAATCGGTGTAGAAATGTTCATCAGGTTTTATTCTTTTCAGATTTCTCAGAATTTCTTTTTCTTTTTTGCTTAATAAAGCATCGCGCTTTTCGGCATTGTGAAAATCTTCATCACCGCCACCGATCAGAAATCTGCCGTCGTCTGTGCTTCTCATATAAAGATAAGGCTCGTCTGTGTTCCAGATCAAAGTATTTTCCATAGTTTTAAAACCTTTAGCATGAACTTCAGAAACAATGGCATATGTGCTTTTCAGATTTACAAAATCTTCTTTGATCAGTTCTTTAGACTCATAGCCTACACAGTAAATAATTTTCTTTGCGGCAATGGTAAATCCGCTTGTAGTAAGGGCAAGATTATGATCTTTTAAATATTTTACAGATCGGAGTTCGGTTTTATCATAAATTTCCAGGCCTTTTTTTTCATTAAATCTTAATAACTCGTGTGAAAACTTAAAGGCGTCAATACTGCCACCTGATTTGGATAAAATTCCACCATAGGTATTGGTAATTTCATATCTCTTTTCTATCTCTTTTGCAGATAAATATTCCACATCGAAACCTGCTTTCCGGCGAGCTTCAAACTCATGTTCAAGCCAGTCGGCATCCTTTTTCCGGGCTGCGTAATAAAGAGAAATTTTTTTTCTGAATCCAGACCTTGATTTTATATCTTTTACAAGTCCTGCAATATCTTCGATTGATTTCTCGCATGCTTTGTAGCAGCTTATTGCTGCAGTTTCGCCAATCATTTCAGACATTTTATACAAAGGCACATCAACTTCGTACTGAAGCATGGAAGTAGTGGCAGAAGTGCTCCCGTTACAGATTTCCCTTTTATCAATGAGGATTGTACTGTAACCGTCTTTGATCATCTGATGGGCGATAAGGCTGCCCGTAATGCCTCCGCCAATAATCAGTACATCGCATTTTTTATCTTCTTTAAGGGAAGGATAGGAAGAAATAAGACCATTTTTAATCAACCAGAAAGGTTCATTAGATTTAAGATCCATAGTTTAAATTTTTTGATAAAAGTTTATCAACAATCAAGCCTTTTTACCTCTGAAAAAGATTGGTTTAATTATTGTTTAAACTCATTCACCAAAACAATAAAAATTAAAATATGATCACTATTATTCCAGATGCTCCGCAGAATGTCGCCGCATTTAAAGCTTCGGGCGAAATTACCAAAACAGATTTTGAAACCGTTGTAAATCCTGAAGTTAAAAGAAAAGTGGAACTGTATGAAGAGCTCAATTATCTTATGCTGATCGACACCGATCTTGACCAGTTTACCGCAGGAGCATGGTTTGAAGATGTGATGTTAGGCGTTAAAAATCTTGCAAAATGGAATCGTGCCGCCATCGTAACAGACAGCAAAGGCATTCAGAACTTCACTGATGCTTTCAGTGTTTTGATGCCTGGAGAATTTAAAGGATTTCCTAAAGACAATCTGTACAATGCCCTGTATTGGTGTGAAAACGGAAACGAAGTCGCAGATTAATAAAAAGTTAGTTAAAAAAAGCCCGGTTTTGAAATTTCAAAACCGGGCTTTTCTATGATAATTTATATTTATTTTACGGTCACCAATTTTGGTTTGGCATTTCTGTACAAAAAAAGATAACGGATGCTGATCAACAGACCGGTCATCGTCATTCCTACCCCAACCAGTGAAGGATAATTGTATGGAAGTTTGTATTCTAAAGGAATTCCGCCTAAAAACGCTCCCATTGCATTGGCAATATTGAAAGCCGCCTGCATAAATGCTGCTGCCATCATCTCACTTTTTGGTGCTGCTTTCATCATCATAATATTGATGGGTGCAGAAACTGACATCGATAATGCTCCGCAGATAAAGGTCAGCACGAGAGATATTATTCTGTATTCTGATAAGAAAAATACCGAGCACAAAGCAATCATCATCAGAGAAAGAAATAAGATGCAGGTCTTTTCAGGACTCATGCGGTCTGAAATATAACCTCCGACTAAATTTCCAACCACCATTCCGCCACCGGCAAGCATCATCACATAAGCCATCTGATCTGGTTTTATCCCTGAAACGACCGTCATTAAAGGAGTGATATAACTGAACCAGGTAAACAGACCGCCAAAACCAATAGCTGTAATCATCAAAACGAGCCACGCCTGTCTGGTTTTAAGAAACTTAATCTCATCTTTAAAATGCGCATCCTGATTGGCCTCGGTGTCGGGTAGCCAAAGTCTGATAAAAAGCAGAGCCAGCAAGCCAATTACTGCTACTATTCCGAAATAGTAACGCCAGTGGAAAACGTGTCCGATATAGGTAACCAAAGGAACCATTGCTAAATTGGCCAACGTAAGTCCGGTAAACATTAATGAAATATAAAATGCTTCTTTGCCTTTGCCACCCATTCTTGATGCGACAACAGTTCCCACTCCGAAGAATGCACCGTGAGGAAGTCCGGATAAAAATCTCATCGCCATCATCGAGCCGTAGTCGGGCATCAAAGCTGATAAACCGTTAAATACCGTAAACAAGACCATTAAAGCCAGTAAAACTTTCTTCGCTGGAAACTTAACAGAATATCCTATCAAAATCGGAGCACCAATAACAACACCGAAAGCATAAGCTGAGATCAAATGTCCCGCCTCGGGAATGCTGATCGCTAAAGACTTTGCGAGATCCGGAAGAAGACCCATGATGGTAAATTCTGTTGTCCCAATTCCCAATCCGCCGATTGCTAAAGGTAAAATTCTTTTATCTAATGCCATGATTTATTTAAAATGATTGTAATTGCCTACTTATGAAGCAATGAAAGTTTTGAAACCGCAAAAGTCTGTAAAATTTATCAGAATTTTGTTTCCAGATGATTAAATTTTGAGTGGAAGTAATAATTTTTATTAATGAAGATCAGATGTGATTTGATTAAACTCATCTCAGAGAAATCTAAAGACGCTGTTTCGAATAGGTTGAATCGCTCAATTTGTGTAAAATAATAATCTAAGCCTCTTTTAAAAAATTAATATAAAAAAACTGCCTCAAAAATGAGGCAGTAGTATTTTTAGTGAATATGTTTTTCGGCGTGGTAAGAACTCCTTACGAGTGGTGAACTTTCTACATGTCTGAAGCCTAAACTTCTTGCAAAATCTCCAAACTCATCAAATTCTTCAGGTGTGATGAATTTTTTCACAGGCAAATGTTTTTTTGTCGGCTGAAGATACTGTCCCATTGTAATCACGTCCACATTTGCATTTCTGATGTCTTCAATCGTCTGAAAAACTTCGTCTCTGGTTTCGCCCAAACCAAGCATTACGCCTGTTTTTGTGCGGTTTTGTCCAGCTTCTTTAAGATATCTCAAAACCTCAAGGCTTCGCTCATATTTCGCCTGAATTCTCACTTCTCTGGTCAGACGTTTTACGGTTTCCATATTATGCGAAATCACTTCCGGAGCCACAGCAACCAAACGGTCAAGATGCTTCGTCATCCCCTGAAAATCGGGAATTAATGTTTCCATGGTTGTTCCCGGAGAAATTCTTCTCACAGCATTTACTGTTTCACCCCAAAGGATTGAGCCCATATCTTTCAAATCATCACGGTCTACAGAAGTAAGAACTGCGTGTTTGATTTTCATTAATTTGATTGACCGTGCTACTTTTTCCGGTTCGTCCCAGTTAACATCCAAAGGCTTTCCGGTTTTTACACCACAGAATCCACAGCTTCTTGTACAGATATTTCCAAGAATCATAAAGGTTGCAGTACCTTCGCCCCAGCATTCACCCATGTTTGGGCAGCTTCCGCTTTGGCAAATGGTGTTGAGCTTATATTTATCTACCAAAGTGCGGAGTTCACGGTAATTTTTCCCTGTAGGAAGTTTTACTCTGATCCATTTCGGTTTCTGAACGGTTGTATCCTGAACTAAATTCTCCATCAGCTTCTTAAATTGGCCTCAAAGTTACGTAATTTTTAAATGAAACCATCAACGATCAACATTGACAAAATGCATAAAAAAAGGTCCGCATTTCTGCAGACCTGATATTGTAATTTTTCAGATTTAGTCTAAAGGCTTCCGACCTGAAATAATGTTATATAAAATAACAATAATTGCGATTACCAGTAAAACGTGAATCAGATTTCCTAATCCCATTCCACCTCCTACACCTGCTAAACCAAGTACCCAGACAATGATGCAGATTACTGCTACTAACCATAATAAGCTTCTCATAATAAAATTTTTTAGTGTTATGAAAACTTATATACACAATCTGTGCCTTTTGGAATAAAATACTGTTTAATGTTAAAAAAAAATTAAAGATCTCCGCCGTGATTGTCTAACTGACCTTCCCATTTGGAAACTGCAGATGTTGCCAAAGCATTACCTAAAACATTGGTCATACTTCTTGCCATATCGCAGAAATGGTCGATTGGAAGAATCAATGCTATTCCCGCCGCAGGAATATCAAACATGGTACATGTTGCTACGATGATCACCAAAGAAGCTCGCGGAACTCCGGCAATACCTTTTGAAGTAAGCATTAAAACCAAAAGCATGGTAATCTGCTGCCCTAAAGTCATATCAACACCGTAAAACTGAGCAATAAATATTGAGGCGAAAGTCATGTACATCATGCTTCCATCAAGATTGAATGAATATCCCAATGGTAGAATAAACGAAACGACTCTGTTATTACAGCCAAATCTTTCAAGCTCTTCAACCAGTTTCGGGAAAACCGCTTCTGAACTTGTTGTGGAAAACGCAATTAATAAAGGAGATTTTATTCTTCTTAATAATTCGAAAAGCCTTTTTCCTAAAATTAAATATCCTACCAATAAAAGTACTACCCATAAAACAGCAATCGCAAAGAAGAAATCTCTCAGATAGACAGCGTAGACCTTAAAAATTTCAAAACCGTTGGTTGCAACTACTGCTGCAATGGCTCCGAAAACGCCTAATGGTGCAAACCACATGATGTACCCAACCATTTTTAAAATCGCGTGTGCAATAACATCAAAAAGCTTAACCACTGGCTGAGAATACTCATCACCCATATTTGCCAAAGCCACTCCAAACATAATAGAAAAGACTACAATCTGCAGAACTTCATTGGTTGCAAAAGCTTCAAATAAACTTTTAGGAATAATGTGCTTCACAAAATCTTCCAGTGAAAAACCTTTACTCGTTTTCACAAGTTCGTCTGCTGCTGTGAGTTCCTGATTCGGGAATTTAATGGCGTGCCCTGGCTCGAGCCAGTTGACCAAAACCAAACCTATAAATAAAGACACCAGTGATGCAGAAATGAACCAGAGCATTGCCTTGGTTCCTACCCTACCTATCATTTTGATATCGCTCATTTTTGCAATACCCACCACCAACGTCGTGAAAACCAGAGGAGCAATAATCATCTGAACCAGTCTGATAAAAACGGTTCCGAGGAGTTTAATATTTTTTGAGAAAGCAAGTGCACTGTCAGGATACTGCAGATGCACGATTCCGCCGAGTAGAACACCGAGAATCAGCGCGATGATAATGGCGAAAAAAAGTTTGTTTTGTCCTTTCATGTTGTAAAATCAAGTGGCACAAATATAATATTTTTAATCTACCAAAAAATTAAAGTTTAAGCACTGAAATACATTCTGGAAACCAGCAATTTTCTGAAAATTCAGATAATTTTTAGAAAAAATTTTCGTGAATTTAATTTTCAAAAGAGAAATAATTATTACATTTACAATTAACAATTTAAAAAAATAAATTCACTTATGAAAAAAACAATCACAATGGCTGCTCTTGCAATTGCAGTTTCTTTTGCGTCTGTTTCTTGTAAAAAGAAAGTCTCTGACGCTGATTTACAGACTCAGGCAACGACAGTGGTAACTTCTACTCCTACAGCTACCGTTGAAATCAAAGAAGGTGTAGCACATTTGAGCGGAACTTTCCCTGATCAGGCTTCAAAAGATGCAGCAATTACGCAGCTGAAAGCTATTAAAGGTGTAAAAGATGTGCACGATATGGCTAAAGTAGAAACTCCACTTGCCAGCACTCCGATTGAAAATGCTTCAATGGTAGATCCTGCTGTACAGCAAAAAGTAAAAGATGCTGTAAAAGATTTCCCATCTGTAAATGTAGAAGTTGTAAACAACGAACTTACGCTTACAGGTAATGTTTCTGCAGCACAGGCAAGAAAAATTAAAGAGTCTGTTGACGCTTTGAAAGTAGGAAAAGTAAACTTCAATTACACAGTAAAATAATTATAGATGAGCACATTAGAAGAAAAATATTCAGGAGTAGTATCTGCAGCACAGTCTGCCGGGATCTCGAATTTAAAAGTACAGGAGCAGGACGGTATTCTTTATGTATCTGGAGATGCAGCCAACACAGCTGCTAAAGATACAGTATGGAATGCTTTGGGAGCTATCGACGCTTCTTATTCTGCATCAGATATCAATATCGACGTGCAGGTTACAGGTTTGGCTGCAGGAGCTTCATTAAGTGTAGCAACTGAAGAATCAAATCTGAACATCAGACAGGATCCTTCTACTGAAGCTGCCGTTGTAGGTAAAGCTTCAAAAGGATCTTCTGTAACACTTGTAGAGCAGACTTCTGACGACTGGTGGAAAGTAAAAACTACCGACGGAGTTGAAGGATATGCTTATGCAAGATATCTGAAGGCGTAATACTTCAATATTTATAGAAATATTAACACACAGGAACATCCCAGCAATGGGATGTTTTTCTATTTTTGCCCCATCAAATAACTATTACTTTAAACATGAGGAAAATCTTATCCCTATTTTTTCTTTTAGGTTTATTTTTGGTGGCAAACGCACAGAAAATCAGCCTGGACGGAAAAGTAAAAACTTCTGACCAGAAACCACTACCAAACGCTACCATTTACCTGTTAAAATCAAAAGATTCTACGATCATCAATTACACCTCGAGCAATAGTGAAGGTAGATTTTCCCTGAAAACAGATCAGGTGAATGAAAGCAGCATTCTGAAAGTGGAAGCAGACAAACACAGCGTCTTCTCAAAAATTTTTGATAAAATCGACAGTTCTGTAGATTTAGGAGACATAACGCTTGAAGACAGCAAAATCACTGATATTGCAGAGGTAAACATCTCGGCTTCTCCGGTAAAAATTAAAAAAGATACCATTGAATTTAAAGCTTCAGCAATCAAGGTAAGACCTGACAGTAAAATTGAAGAACTTCTGAAAAATCTACCAGGCGTAGAAATCAGCAATGAAGGAAAAATTACTGTTAACGGAAAGGAAGCAGATCAGATTCTCATCAACGGCAAGCCTTTTTTCGATAAAGACGGAAAAATTGCCCTGCAGAATTTACCCGCAGACATCATTAAAAGCATTCAGTTTACCACCACAAAAACAAAGGAGGAAGAGCTCAACGGAACTGCCGCAAAATCCAACAACGCCACGATCAATTTCACGATTGACGAGAAAAAAAACAAAGGTTTGATCTCCAGACTTACGGCAGGATACGGTTCAGACGAGCGGTATGAAAGCAGCGGCCTGATCAGTTATTTTAAAAATGACACCAAAATCAGTTTGCTCGCATCTTCCAACAACATCAATTCTCAGGGCTTCTCGAATGACGAAGTTTTCGACAGCATGGGACACGGCAGAAACTCATGGCTGATGCGTGGCGGAAGCGTTGTAACAAACGGAAACAGCACTTATTACACTCAGGGCGGAAATAACAACAAAGGAATTCAGAGATCCACCACCATCGGACTTAATTACAGCGATAAATTCGGAAAGGATGTTGACCTTGAAACTTTAAGCTTAATTCATACAGACAATGATCTTACCACCAGATCAAAAGCTTCCCGAACTACCCTTTTGCCGGATTTTACTTTAAAAACAAACTCTGAAAGCAACGGTAAAAATGAAAATACACAGTATGGAGTTGATCTTACTGCAAGAATTAAAATAGACTCGCTTACAAACATTTATTTTTCACCCAATTTCAACAGAACAGAGTCTAAATCTTTCAGCAATTCTAATTCAAATACGCTGAGAGATAATCTTCTGCTCAACGAAAACACGAGCTACATCCGCAACGAAACTGAAAATAACAGTTTTGCACCGAATATTTATTATTCCAAAAAATTCAAGAAAAAAGGCCGTGTGGCTTATGCCAACATGAGTTCTACCATTTCAGAAAACATCAACAACAATCTGAATAATTCCCGCACAGTTTTCTACAATTCTCCGGATCCCGACGATATCAGAAATCAGCTTGCCAAAACAAAAAATCAAATCAACAGATATGATTTCAGAACCGGATATACCGAACCGCTTTCCGATTCCGCTACGGTGAGTCTGAATTTTAACTATAATACATCTGCCTTCAACAACAGAAGAAATGTAAATGATTTTGATGTCGCAAATAATGGCTATTCCAATCTTAACAGCGCGCTTTCATACGAAATGAATCAGGACATCGACAGAATTTCGCCTGAAATAGGTTTTCAGATGAACAAGAAGAAAATTAATATCTGGTCATCAGCAGAATTTCAGTTTACAAAAATGGGCGTAAATTCATTTTATCAGGGACAAAACTTCCGTTTAGACAGAGATTATGTACTTCCTGCGTTCAACCTCAGTGCAACCTATAATTTTTCAGACAACAAACGGTTAAGCATTTACAATTACGCCTACTTCGACATTCCTTCAGCCGAAAGACTGACGCCGTACGAAGACAGAATCAACCCTTTGATCTCTTATATTGGTAATTCAAACCTGAAAAACACCTGGACCAACAGCCTTTTCATCAATCTGAATAATTTCAATATGGTGAAAAATATCAATTACTATTTAAATGTTGGTTTTACCTATAGAGATAATGACATTGTAAACTATTCTTACTTCGACGAATCCGGGAAGCAGTTTATAACCTATGCCAACCTCAGCGGAAACAAAAACATCAACGCCGGCGCCGGCTTTACCAAAACCTTCAAGTGGAAAGATAACAAGCTGAGCATTAACCCGAGAATGAACATAAATTATTCTTACAATCAGGGTTTTATCAATACACAGCAGTTTGTAAGTAATGTATATTCGTTAAATCCAGGAATGAACGTTACGTATGAAATCAAAGATAAAATTACAATCAAACCGTCTTACAGCATGAGTTACAACTTCAGCAACTACGAAAACTACAGCATTGATGAAGTAAAAACCAGCAATCAGATTCTGAAAATGGAACTGACCAATTATGTCTTCAAAAGTAAACTCGTTATCGGCAATGACTTTGAATACAATACCACATCTAATATCGCTCCCGGTTTCAAAAGAGATTTCTATTTCTGGAATACCAGCGTTGGGTATTCTTTCTTTAACAAACAGCTGACGGCGAAAGTGAAAGTTTATGATATCTTAAACCAAAACCAAAGCGTAAGAAGAACCATTACCAATGCTTACTTCGAAGACCGCGAAGATTTAATTTTAAAGCGTTATGTGATGTTTTCACTCACCATGAAACTCAATAAATTTGCAGGAAAAAAAGTGAAGGAGAATAAATAATTTAACGATATAAAATGAAATAACCGGAGAATGTTCTTCGGTTATTTTTTTTAAAGAATGTTTCTAAATTTATTCATTCTTTCCAAAAATCTTCTGTCAGGTAAAAAACAGTATCAATAAAATACAGCATATCATCCTGTGTAAGAACATTTTCATCATGAAGATCTTCTAAAATAACTCCAATCTCTCTATTAATGTAATCGTTATTTCTATTATTTTCAAAACCATTTTCTAATAGAAATTCTTTCACTTTTGAAAGGTCTGTGACAGAAGTAATTGAAACATACTTTTGTTGAACTACCGCAAACAAAACCTCCTCATCCTTTGCAAAACCAAGTAATTCGTATGCAGTATCCGGGAAGAAAAAATTATGTAAAATGAGATTATGGAAATATTCTTTCCAGGATTTATAATAAATTCCGTCATTTAATTTTACAACAGATTCATTATCCCTCAAATAGACTTTTTGTTCTGCACCTTCACTTACGTATTGCGAAAAATCAATATCTCTTACCCAAAGATTGTGATTATCAATATAATTTTCTAGTCTCTCTGTTTCTTTTCTTTTGAAGTGCTTTTCGATTTCAGTATCTGCACCTGCTTTCTCGCCATCATCAAGGTAACCGGCGATTGTTTGGATAGTTGCTCCGTAGCTAACTTTGCTCTTTCCTGAAAGGATATTGTGTAATTCATCTTTTAAAGCATTTTGCATTTACAAATTTAATTAATTATTTAAATCAAACGAGTATCTCAAAAATATGTAAAATCACCTTTTCTTAATTCAGAATCCACTTCCTGTAAAACCCAAACTGATCCATCTCCACAGCCGGCGGATAAGTATTTTTTATATTTTTCTGAAACTCCGCAGTCATCTTGTTGAGATCCTGCACTCTCACATCTTTATCATCAATATTCAGTTCAACGCCGTTTCCCAGCTGGTTTCTCTGGTTCTGAAAAGGATTTTCCAAAAAGTCACCCATCAGTTTATCGTATTTTTCCACTGTGATTTCCTGAGCCTTATTAAAATCGAAACTCAGTCTTTTGGTATCACTTTTAAACTTTTCAATACTGATCATCTGGTAGAAGAAAATATTTTCGCTGTCACTCAGTTCGAAGATCAGTCCCGGCAAATCTCTGAATTTATATGGACCTTCCATCATCACAATTTCCGGACAAAACCACGCTGTCCATTTTCTTTCTCCGAAATTTGCGGTTGCTTTCTGAACTTTGTATTGGTCTATCTGCTTAAACTCCTCCTCCACTTTCCAGCTGATTTTGTCATCAGATTTAATTTTAAAAGGTAGATTTTCGTGGCTGTAAATAATCTGAATATTTTCGTTTCCCGCCTGCTGATGTACCAGAAACTGATTTGATTTTGAAGGATATTTACTGTTTTCTAACAGCTTTTCATCATAAAAATAACTTTTCCCGCCCTCTACATCAAGATTCATATTGTATTTCCTTTCGCTTTTGTCGGGATGTACAATTTTCAGATTGTAATTGACTCTGGTTTGAGCCAAGAAAATTGTTGCCAGAAATAAAGCCGTGACCAGTGTAATTTTTCCCATTGATGAGTATTAAAATTCGGAGTAAATATAGGGATTTGACCTATATTTTTTTTAAAAAAATAGTACACATGTTTTTATCAAAATTTTAAATCAGTAAGTTTCGGCTAAAGCCAAATTCCTGTCTGCATTAAGAAGCCGGGCTAAAGCCCGACCCTATTGAATATTGATTCGTCGTAAAATTCTAACCAAAACGACGAAATGGGTTCAATATTAATAGCTGTGGATAAAATCAAGGAACGAAATTCGGTGAAGTCAAGTCCATGGAACAAATCAACACCAGTCATCAGAACCATGAAATGGTTCAACAACAATAGCCGTGGGTGCAACCCACGGAAAAAAGAAGACAACCTCAACCAGAACCACGAAATGGTTCAACAAAAATACCCGTGGGTGCAACTAATGAAAAAACATACAACCCAATCAGAACCACGGATTGGTTTAACAATAATAGCCATGGGTGCAACCCATGGAAAAAAGAATACAACCTAACCAGAACCATGAAATGGTTCAACAACAATAGCCACGGGTGCAACCCATGGATCGACGCAAAACATAACAATCAAAAATAAAAACAAAAGACCAAAAGCAATTCCGATTTTTGTTGTTTTTACAGAGAAGATTTATTTGACAAAAATATTTTATATGACTTCAGAAGTAAATCCAAGATATTTATTTTTCGTAAATTTGAAAAAGAAACAACTGCTTTTTTAGATATGAACTTACCTAAGTATTCGCTAAATTCCAGTGATCGAATGATGACCTTTGAATTTATTAGTGAAGGGAATAAGGGGTTGATCCATAAATTAGTCAGATTTCAGGCTACCAACCTAAAAGATGTTTACAATCTTGCTTTTGGAGATAAAAATCTGACAACTGGCGATATTGATGATAAAGTAATTTCAAATAATGGAGACAGTGAAAAAGTTTTAGCTACTGTAGTATCAACACTTTATGCTTTCACAGATAAATACACTGATGTTTGGGTTTATGCGACTGGAAGTACAAAAGCCAGAACAAGATTGTACAGAATGGGAATTACCAAATTCTTTTCTGAAGTTGAGAATGATTTTGAAATTTTCGGTCAATTACAAGATGATTGGGACAGTTTCAAAATTGGTATAGAATATGAAGGATTTTTAGTGAAAAGAAAAAAATAATCTTTGTAATGAAAATAATAGAAGAATTAAAAAAAAGAAAGATTCCAATTGTCGCAATAGACAAATCTTTGGATCAATACGATGATAAAATTTTATTTCCAAAAAAGCTTGCAAAAGCTAATGAAATGCTTAGGAAAATTGGATTACCAAAAACGACAGCGAAATAGATTTTTTTAATTAAATATCAAAAGACCAGAAGAAATTCCGGTCTTTTTCTTTTCCTAAAACTTCATTTTTTAAATCATCTTTCAAAAACTTTTTAATCATTAAATTAGCAGCAAATTTCAAATATGAACATCCGATATTCATTTTTTCTGATTTTGCTTTTTATTCTTGGGAATGCGCAGACTCAGCAGGCAGACAGTTTTGTGAAAGAGAATTTTACAAAGCAGGAATTTTATATTCCGATGCGGGACGGGACAAGGCTTTTTACTTCGGTGTATATCCCGAAAGATATTGCGAAAAATAAAAAATATCCTTTCCTGATGCAGCGTACCTGCTACAGCATCGCTCCGTACGGGGAAAATGAGTACAGGCGAAGCCTCGGACCTAACAAATATCTGATGAATGACAAATATATTTTTGTTTATCAGGATGTCCGCGGAAGATATATGAGTGAAGGCACTTTCACAAACATGACGCCGCAGGTGGAGAGAAAATCGAAAAAAGATGTCGACGAAAGCACTGATACCTACGACACCATCGAATATCTCATCAAAAATATTAAAAACAACAACGGGAAAGTCGGACAATACGGAACTTCCTATCCCGGATTCTATACGGCAGTTGGCGTTCTTGCGCAACATCCGGCACTGGTAGCTTCTTCACCGCAGGCACCGATTTCAGATTTCTGGAATGACGATTTTCTGCACAATGGAAGATTTATGATGGGTTATTTCAGAACATTTCCAGTGTTTGGAGTACAGAAAACAAAGCCCGAAAACAAAGCATGGTACACGGATTCTATGATCAGGTCTACCTCAGAAGATGGTTTGAAATTTTACCGTGACATGGGAACTTTGAAGGATGGATATGAGAAATATTATAAAAATAATTTCTTCATGACCGAAATTATGGAACACACCAACTACGATGAATTCTGGCAGAAAAGAAACCTTCTCCCCCATCTTAAAAATGTGAATCATGCGGTGATGACCGTTGGCGGTTGGTTTGATGCTGAAGATCTTTCCGGACCGTTGAATATTTACAAAACGATTGAAAAAACAAGTCCGAAAGCTAAGAACACGATCGTGATGGGACCATTTTCTCATGGTGGCTGGGGAAGAGAAGAGGGAAAACATTTTCACAATCAGATCTATTTCGGGGACAGTATTGCGACCTACTATCAGAAAAATCTGGAGACGAAATTTTTCAGTCATTATCTGAAAGGCGACAGCAAAAAAGATGCAGGTTTGCCGGAAGCGATGATGTACGATACGGGATCAAAAGAATGGAGAGAATTTGCACAATATCCTCCGAAAAATACACAGAAAATTAATTTTTATCTGGCTGACAAATCTTTAAAAAACACTGCCGGGCAAGGTTCTTCAGAATATTTCAGTGATCCAAACAATCCGGTTTTAAGTTCAGACAACCTGAAAGATTTCAACGGATTTACGCCAAGAAATTACATGTCGGAAGACCAGAGATTTGCTGTAGGAAGACCTGATGTTTTAACCTTCACGACAGATGTTCTGACCGAAGAACTGACTTTTGCCGGAGAAATTTTAGCTAAATTAAATATTGCTTCAACCTCTTCAGATGCTGATTTTGCAGTAAAACTGATTGATGTTTATCCTGAAGACTTTAAGCCTGAACAGAAAAAAGACGGTGTGATCTATGGAAATTACCATCAGATGGTGAGAAGTGAGATTATGCCTGCCAGATTCAGGAATTCAAGGGAAAAAGCGGAAGCGTTGCAGCCGAATCAGAAAACTGCAGTTAATTTTAAATTGCAGGATGTAGTTCACACTTTTAAGAAAGGGCATAAAATTCAAATACAGATTTCTTCAACGTGGTTTCCGCTGTTTGCTGTCAATCCGCAGAAGTTTATGGAGAATCCTAATTTTGCAACGAAGGAAGATTATACCAAAGCGTTTATAAAGGTATTTGGAGATTCTGCAATAGAGGTGCAGGTGTTGAAATAATCTATTTCTTTTGCCTTGATGCAAAAGAAACATAAGATCAAGACTGGAAATTCCGGCTAAAAATTATTTTTTTTAAACGGCTCCATTTCCTAAGTCATTAAATTAAACGTTTTATTAAAAAGGCTGCTCAGAATACTGAACAGCCTTTTTTATATTGTATTGTAAAGCTAAGATTATTGATATGCGTAGTATCTCGCGCCAAGTAAAACAGGATTTTCTGTCTCAACAGATTTCAAACCGAAACCTTCGTAGCTTGGATTTATTGAATGTTCCAATTGTTTTCTGTGAAGTTTCTCGTACGTTTCAAAGTCAATGGCCAGTCTGTTTTTTAAAGTTTCAAAAAGATTCCATTTTGAAACGATATTTTTCCAGTTTGGGGAGACTTTTCCGGCAAAAACTTTAGATTTGGAACCACTTCCGTAGCCAAGGAAACCAATTTCATTTCCGGTTAAATCTTCATTTTCATTGAAAGAAACCTGCAGCGCTGACAATAAAGCCATAAAGATCGAAGCGGTGTACATATTCCCGATTTCAGATGAGGCACGCTGGGATTTTTCAATTTTATCATGAATAAATTTGACGTATTCATCAGATTTTGCAACCGCTTTCTGCTCATCGGCATTGCTGTACGGAAGTCCGTTTTCCAGACTGTAAATTTCAGTAAAAACCCTCTTTCCGTGGAATGCATAAGGTAGGTGAAAAATTAAATATTTCCAGTTTTCATACGGTTTATCCTCACCAGTGATCTCTTTATAATGTTGGTAAGCTTCCCTGATTCTATCCTGATAGCATTGATTGGAATATTGTCCGTCAAAAACCGGTTCATCTGTAAATATTTCAATTTTATTGGGGAAAGTTTCGGGTGCATTGCTGAGATTTTCTTTGTTGAAATTTCTTCTGGGTTTGAAAAAATCAAATACAGATTCTGTGGCTACACCCCAGTTATTTTCAATTTCAATGAGATCAGGTTTTGACGAAACCAAAAGTGCTACAGCACCGCCACCCTGCGTGTATTCTCCTGAAGAAGCCAGTTCGTATTTGGCATAATCACTTGCAATAACAACTGCTTTTTTATCAGGATTTACCCTTACAAAATCGAGGGAATTGTGAAGTGCATCCACTGCTCCGATGCAGGCGAAAGTCATGTCTACAACATCACAGTTTTTAAAACATCTTTCGCCAAATTCCTCTGTCAAGACAGTTTCTACCATCTGCATAGCGTAGGATGCTGTAGGTTTTGCGGCATCCAGAGCACTTTCGGTTCCTAAATAAATTCTCGAAATTTCTTTTGGATTGATATTGTAATCTTTGATTAATTTTAATAATGCTTCAGCTGCAAATGTTGCTGCATCTTCATGCACATCCGGGAAACCCATTTTATGAAGTCCTAAACCCTTCTCCAGTTTTGCCGGTTCTATGCCTCTTTTTTCGGCTAAATCTTTAATTTCCAAATACAAAGAAGGCACATAATAGCTCGCCGCTTCAATTCCAAAACTCATAATTTTTTATATTTTGAACTAATTTATGAAAGATAATGCAAAAATAGTGGCTTATTAATACTGACATTTGTTAGATTATCAAAAATTATTATTGAGTTGGATGTATGATTATATTATTCCTATTTTCGAAAGACAAAAATTCCGAAATGAAAAAATATTTATTTTTGATTCTTCTATCGGGACTTTCATACAGTCAGGATCAAAAGCAAATTTCAGATTTTATCAATCAAATGTATGGTAACGGATACTATTTTTTAGAGAACAAATCAAAAACCAGCCTAATCGAAGAGTTTGATAAGGATTGGGAAAATATTTTATCTGAAGATGAGAGAAAAAAATATAATTCGCAGATAAGAATTCAGAATGAAAAATATGTTAACTGGCTTGATTTTCAACTTAAAAAAGCAATTATCTGCGAAAATGGGAGACCAATAGTGAACGAAACAAATATTCCTTTCGAAACTGTTTTGTTTATCCCAAAAGGTTTAGAGAAAAAAGAGCGACAAAAGATTACAGATGAATCCGGACAGAACAGATTTATCATTTATTCTAAAAAAAGCTGGAATGATTCAAGAAAAAAAGCTGCTTATTTATCTTTTCTAAATAATTTTCAGAAAAACTACAGAGGGAAAGATTTTAATGTCATAAGTCTTTCAAAACCAATTTTCTTCGGTGACAAACGTGTTTTGCTGAGTAGCTTTTCGAAATTTCGCCGATCCGCTTGCCTGCTTAAAGAGACATCTGGAAGTAATTTTGAAGAAGTTGACTGTTTGATTATAAATGTTGATTAGGTTAATATCAGAAAATGAAATACTCAGCATAAAAAAGCCGGCTTCATCTGCCGGCTTCCTTATTTGATCTAATAAAAAATCTTATTTAAAATCTTCAATTGCTTTGTTAATCGCATCGATCTGTTTGTTGATGCTTGCAGCGTTTTGAGGGTTTTGTTTTAAAACTTCCATTTTTTTGTTGAGACCATCTTTCAGCATCTGGGAAATCATCATTTTTACCTGAGGATTGTCGCCCATCTGACCTTTTGCCTGACCTAAAATTTTGGTAATGCTTTCAGTAGCTTTCAGGTTATCAGAACTCATGATCCAGTTGTAGCCTTCCTCGGCATTTTTCCCCAATTCAGGATTCTGGAATTTGATGAAAGGATAAAAGGCCACCAACTGACCGAGATGATGCATCTGCGAAGTCACTTTATTTTTAACTATGACTGGAAGCATTTGTGTTAACATTTCTTCCGAAGCACCTTCTAAATCGATCTTTTCAGCATACGAAGCCGCTTTTGAAGGATCAATTGCCAGAATTGCACCTACAGAATTCGCTTTTACAGCATTTGAAACTGCGCTCACTCCTTTTTCAAAAAGAGGAATGTATTTTTTGTCTTTCATTTTAGCCAAAGCCGCAATCGCAGCTGCCTGAACCAAAGTTTTAGGATCGTTTGAAGCCAGCTTTTCAACTTCAGTTCCCATGGCCTTCATCTGCTCGGGATTTGAAAGATCAATCATTTCCAAAGCTTTCATTCTTACTCTGAAGTAAGGATCTTTGATTGCTGCTGCCAATAATTTTGTAGCCGCAGGGTTTTTACCTACCTGATCTTTAATTCCTGTTAAAGCTGAATATCTGCTTTTAAATTCTTTCGAACCTGTGAATTGCAGAAGATTTTGCTCAGGTGTTTTAGTATCTGTAATGTCTGCTACTAAAATTCCGTCTGCATTCAGATTTACCAAATCCGGAGTTTTGGATGAATCAAAATTAAATGTATTTTTTGCTGTTGCTTTTACCCAAACCTGTTGTCTTTTAGGCTTACCATTGTCGTAAATATCAATGGTTAAAGGAAATTCAAATGGCTCATCCTGAGACTGACTGATGGTAACAGAAACCTGCTTTTTTACAGGCTCGTAAGATGTTGTGTAAGAAATTTTCGGGTGACCGCTTCCAAAATACCACTGATTGAAGAACCAGTTTAAATCTCTACCCGAAACTTTTTCGAAAGATAATCTCAACTGATGTGCTTCGGCATTTTTGTACTCGTAAGTTTTCAGATAATCTGTGATTCCGGCAAAGAAAGCATCATCGCCAAGGTAATTTCTGAGCATGTGAAGAATTCCACCTCCCTTCTGATAGGTTACCAAATCAAAAACATCTTCTCTTGATTTATAATCAAATCTTACCAGATCTTTTTTGAAATCTCCCGGATTGTGAATGTACATATTGACATCGGTCATCTGATGGTAATCAGCCTGATCTTTTCCGTATTTGTACTCGTTCCAAAGGTATTCTGAATAGTTGGCGAAAGATTCGTTTACCGTAAGATTGCTCCAGCTTTCGGCAGTAACCAAATCCCCGAACCAGTGATGAAAAAGTTCGTGAGCGATGGTGTCTTCCCAACTGTTTTCGTCGATTAACTGTCCCGGTTTTTGAAGGACAGCACTTCCGTGAAGGGTTGCCGTCGTGTTTTCCATGGCACCGCTAACATAATCTCTTCCTGAAATCTGCGCATATTTTGCCCAAGGGTAATCGTAGCCTAATTTTTTAGAGAAAAACTCCATCATTTCCGGCGTGTTTCCGTAGATCTGTTTTGCGTAAGGTTCGTATTCTTTTTCTATGTAATAGTCAACTGGAATATTTCTCCATTTGTCTTTTACGATGGCATATTCGCCAACTCCCATAAAGAAAAGGTAGGTAGAATGCGGTTTATCCATCACCCAATGATCTGTTCTCAAACCGTTTCCTGCTTTTTCAGAACCTTTCATAATTCCGTTGGAAAGGGTAACGTATTTATCCGGAACGGTCATGTAAATTTCCTGAGTTGTCTTTTGATTGGATTTATCGATAGTCGGGAACCATGCGGAAGAAGATTCGGTTTCACCCTGAGTCCAGATTTGGGTCGGTTTGTCGGCATCTTTTCCCTGTGCGTTGATGAAATAAAGACCTTTTGCATCGCTGATCGCAGCACTTCCTTCCTGCTTTACTTCGTTCGGGCGGGAGGTATATTTAATGTAAACCGTGTAATCCTGATTTTTCTGATACGTTTTGTCTAAAGTAATTTTTAAGACATCATTTTTATAATCATATTTCAGCGGAGATTTTTTTCCGTTCTGATCCAGAGCCACTTCGTGTATAAGCATTGATTTTGCATCAAGCGTCAGCTCATTGGTTGCGTAAAAATAGGGAGATGCGGTAAGCCATTCTTCGCCGTTCATCTGCTCTTTCTGATAGTCGAAACTGACTTTGAGTTTGGTATGTTTAAGTTCTGTAACTTTGGCATGTGTTGCTCTGTACACTTCCTGTCTTCCTGAGGTTTCGCTTTGTGCAAATGCATCTGCCGAAAATAAAATCCCTCCCAAAAGAGCGACTGATAGAATGGCTTTTTTCATTATATATCTAAAATTATTTCTTTGTTAAAATGGTAAAAATATCATTCACCAATGTTTCGTAATCTCCTTTTTTGAACTGTTCTTTTGTTTTTTCGAAAGCCTTCTTCAACTCGCTTTCGGGATTTTCTTCGTCGATAATTTCAACTGAAGATATTCCTTTGATCTGCGAAAGCAACATTTTTATTTTTTCTGCATCCACATTTTGGTCTAAGGTGATTTTTATTGACTTCATGATTAATAAGTAGTATAATTCAATGTATAGTTACAAAAAAAGTGAAGTTTCTGACTCCACTTTTATATTTTATTTAATTCATTTTAAATCGCTACAGGTGCTTTGATTCCCGGATGCGGATCATAATTTTCTAAAGTAAAATCTTCGAAATTAAAATTAAAGATATCTTTAATCTCAGGATTTAATTTCATGGTGGGTAAAGATCTCGTTTCTCTTGAAAGCTGTTTTTTAACCTGCTCAAAATGATTGTTATAAATATGAACGTCCCCGAAAGAGTGTACATAATCTCCTACTTCTAAATCGCAGACCTGCGCTACCATCATCAACAGCAATGCGTAGCTCGCGATGTTAAACGGAACACCTAAGAACACATCTGCACTTCTCTGGTAAAGCTGTAAAGATAATTTGCCGTCAGCTACGTAGAATTGGAAAAGAGCGTGACAAGGCGCCAAAGCCATATTTGGAATTTCAGCAGCATTCCACGCAGAAACGATGAGTCTTCGTGAATCGGGATTTTTTTTGATCTGGTCGATTACGTCAGCAAACTGATCTACTACTTTTCCGTCTGCACCAGTCCAGCTTCTCCACTGTGCGCCGTAAACAGGACCTAAATCACCATTTTCATCAGCCCATTCATTCCAGATAGAAACTCCATTATCCGTAAGATATTTAATATTGGTATCACCTTTCAGAAACCACAGCAATTCATAAATAATAGATTTTAAATGAACTTTTTTCGTTGTAACCAAAGGAAATCCTTTTGACAGATCATAACGCAGCTGGTACCCGAAAACGCTTCGTGTTCCCGTTCCCGTTCTGTCGGTTTTATCGGTTCCGTTGTCTAAAATATGCTGAAGTAATTCGTGGTAATTTTGCATTTCTGGAGAATAATATTGGGCTCAAATTTATGAAAAATCATGCAGATAAGTTGTGTGACTTTATTCAAAAAACAAATTGCTGTTATTTTACTTCATCTGAAAATCCTTATCACCACATTGCCACAGCAGAAAAGAATATTCTCTGGCCACCTGAACAAACTGTTCATCTACTGTACTTCCGCCGAAATGCCCCGCTTTGTAATCTACATACAGAAGAACTGGATTTTTTGATGCATTCTCATCCTGCATTTTAGCCGCAAATTTTGCGGGGATATAGCTTTCTACGCGGGAATCATTGAAACCGGTCGTGATCAGCTGAGCAGGATATTTTGTTCCTTTTTCAATATGATGAAAGGCATCCATTTCCCATAAAGCTTTAAATTCCGTTTCGTCTTTTACGGTTCCAAATTCAGGGATATTTCCGGGGCCGTTTGGTGAAAATTCCATTCTCAGAGCATTCAGACAGCCTACTTTCGGAATGGCAACTTTATAAAGATCGGGACGTTCTGTAATCGCTCTTCCAATCAAAATTCCGCCAGCGCTTGCTCCCGAAATTCCGAATTTATCTGATGAGGAATATTTATTTTTAATCAAATATTCTGCGCAGGCATTGAAATCTTTCCACGTGTTGGGTTTTGTAACCTTCTTACCGGCAAGATACCAATCCCGACCTTTTTCTCCACCACCGCGGATGTGTGCAAAAGCCAGAATGACACCGCGATTCAGCAACGGTAAATATCGCGTTGAAAAGTAAGGTGTAGAAGACATCCCGTAAGCGCCGTAACCCTGCATGAATGCGATATTGCTGCCGTCTTTTTTCAGTTTGGTTTTATCATACATAATGCTCAGCGGAACCATTGCACCGTCGTGGGAAGGAACTTCTACTTCCTCAAAAACAATATTTTCAAGATTCGGAAAATTGATATCCATGCTGAAAGGTCCTTTGGAAAAGTTTTTCGAATCAACGTCGTAAGTGTAAAAATTGATCGGTAAATTCCAGCCGACATTGATGAGCGTCAACTCGTTTGAATTCTTTGAAAGTGCCGTCGCTTCTACATTTCCCTTCAAAGGTGTTTCTATTTTTGTGGTTTTTCCGGTTTTTAAATCATAATAAAACGGTTCTACAACCAACTCATTTTTAGTTTTAAAATAAACCAGATAATCTTTTGATTGTGTGACAGAGGACAGCTTCCATTCTTTATCTCCGGATGCTACTTCTTTGGCGGTGGTAAAATCGGGTTTCGAAAGCGAGGTTTTTACCAGTCTGAATTTAGAATTTCCTTTTGTAGTTAAAAGATAAACATCATCACCCTTCACAAAAAAATTCCAGATTTCATCTTTTTTTGTGCAGAACGGTTTCCAGTTGATGCGTTCTTTTTTCAGTTCTGAAGCGGGTGCGTAAAACATTTCCTTGTAATTTTCAACCGTTGCTTTACTTAGAAAAATATAGGGGGAATTTTTTGAAATATACATGTCCGGATATTCCGACAGGAGAATGTTGAGATCAGGATATTTTTTTGCACTTGCCAGCAGAAGATCTTTTGAATTGTCGGTGCCGAGAACATGAAGCTTTGTTTTGGAATTTAACCATACTTCGGGATCGTGGGTATCATAGCTTTTTGCCTCACCGTACATGATTTCTGTATTGCTGCCGTCAACAAAACCGCCGTTGCTGTGCGGGATGACATCAGGGAGAAACTTTCCGGTTGTCACATCCATGATTTTCACATCACCCAATTCCGATCCCACTTCGCTAAGATTAAAAACCAATCTGCTGCCGTCATGACTCACACTTACTGCATAATCCATCACTTTACCTGCTATGTAATTTTTGGGATCAAACAGAAGGACTTCTTTTCCGTTTTTGCTTTGTCTGTAATAGAGTTTGAGTACAGACTCATCCGGCAATCTTTTCTTATAAAAATATTTTCCGCCTTCAATGGCAACGGGAATATATTTTACAGCAATAATTTTGTCGAGCTCTTTGAGTTCCTGAATGATCTTATTCTGATTCGGAATTTTTGAAAGCTGTGCATTGGTGAAGTTTTCCTGGACTTTGAACCAGTCCAGAACTTTTGGATCTTTGATATCTTCCAGCCAGCGGTAGGAATCTTCAACTTTCTTCCCGAAATAGGTATCGGAAACCAGTTCTTTTTTCGTTTCGGGATATTTGTACTGACCAAAAGACCATACACTCAGAAGCAAAACGCCCAATGTTATTGATTTTTTCATGGTAATAAGTATTAGTTTTTAAAATTGGTGACAATAACTGTCCGCTAGACAAATATAATAATTTGACTGTCAGTGCAGTTAAATATTTAAACCGAATTTAATTTTTCCTCTAACATAGAATGTCAAGATCCTGAAAACAGAGCTGATTACACAGAAAATTATTTAGATTCTGCAGATTAAATGTTTAAATAAAAAAAACAGGCTTCATCGAAACCTGTCTGAATTGTACTATGTAAATTAAATTTAAACTGCAGTATAACCACCGTCAACAAGGTAATATCCACCGGTCATAAATGATGCTTTGTCTGAGCTTAAAAATAAGACTAACTCAGCAACTTCCTGCGATGTCCCAAGTCTTCCCATTGGATGTTTTGCCACCAAAGCCTCCTTCATATCTCCACTTGCACTTTCTAACAGAGGTGTTTCAATATAAGCAGGACCTACAGCATTACAACGTATATTTTTCTGTCCGTACTCTGCTCCGATATTTTTCGTTAAACCAACAACTGCATGTTTTGATGCAGTATATGCCGAAGAAAGCGGTGCTGCCACTGTTCCGTGGATTGATGCGATATTCACAATCACTCCGCCACCGTTTTTCTCCATCTGCTCCAGCTGATATTTGCAACCGTAGAACACACCATCTAAGTTCACGTTCAGTACTTTTCTCCAACTGTCAAGACCATATTCTCCGGTCAGTTTCTGTTCGCCTCCAATTCCTGCATTATTACACGCAATATCTAATCTTCCGTAGATTTGAACTGTCGATTTAATAAGTGCTTCTACTTCTTCTGCCTTTGACGTATCTGCTCTTACAAATGATGCTTCACCGCCTTCAGATTTGATTTTTTCTACCGCCTGTTTACCATGTTCTTCATTGATATCAGAAACGATAACTTTTGCTCCCTCTTTTGCATAAGACTCGGCGATTGCCAATCCGATTCCTGAACCTGCTCCTGTTACAAGAGCTACTTTATTGTCTAAAATTCCCATTTGATAAAATTTTGATTAATATTTGAATAATTAAATTTACAAAAATTCCAGTTCATTGTTTCTTTTTAAAACATTAAACTTTTATTAAAGTTTTTCTGGATAATTTACTCAAAAAGGATTCCGAAATCTATCAATAATTTGATTTTGAGAATTATCAAATCTCAGGTTTAAAAAATATTTAAGATTTTATGGTTGACATTATTCAAACTGATACCCTCCGATTCTGATTTTCCTTCCAGTACTTTTGCCAAAGGTGAATCTGGGGAAATGCAGAAAATTTTATTCCCGTCTAAATCAATATTTGAAAGGGAAACCGAAATGTAGAAAAGTCCTTTATCTGTTTTTACCAGCGCTCCTTTTTCCGCCTTTGCAGAAGGTTTTGCAGATAAACTTTTAAGAAAATCTCTCTGTTTCAAAACTTCATTCAGCTGAACTTGCAGATTGTTGATTTCCTGCTGCAGCATTTCGCGGCCGGTTTCATATTTATCTCCCATCGAACTTTTGGTATCGTTGCTTGAGGCGCGGGTTTCAGCGATAAGATTTTCGAATGTCAGAATTTTTTCTGAGATTTTGTTCCTGAGAATGTTTAGTATTTCTTCTTTTTTCATTTTGAATAACCTTTGTGAAAGATTTATTTTTGGCTAAAGCCAATTCCAACATCAAACTAAAAGCGGGCTAAAGCCCGCTCCTATTGATATTTTAAATATTATATTAAAGTTACACCTTATTTTTCAAAAACAGCAAAATCAGAAACTTTAAAATTAAAATCTTTTCCTTCACTAAAATCTCTCTTTGTTTTATCAAAAACATTTTTAAAATTTCCATTTACGTTTTCATCCTGAATGGTGAAATTTACCGGCTCCTTTGAAAAATTTAAAACCACTAAAACCTCATCTTCCCCGTTCTTTCTAACGTACGCCAAAATTTTATCATTGGCGGTGGTGTTCAGAAGATATGTTGAAACTGCAGAGTCTCCACCTCTCAAAGCTGGATTTGATGATTTTAAACTCAACAGTGTTTTATAGAAGTCAGCCATATCGTATTTTCCATTCCACTCGATGACGTCTTTTTCGAAGAACTCCAATCTCTTCATATTCGGAAGTTCCTGACCGGAATACAATAGTGGAATTCCGTTCCATGTGGCAGAGAAAACAGCCATCGGCTTTGTGATATCTCCGTATTTTTCAAACTCGGTTCCGTTCCACGAATTTTCGTCGTGATTTGTTGTAAACCATGCTCTCATAGAAGCATCTCCGATTGCAGAATATTGTTTCAGCAAATCTGTCAGTTCACTGATAGGCTCATTTTTTTTGTAGTAGTCCGCAGATTTGTGCATCCACTTCCATGAATAACTTGCGTCGAAAACTTTACCGTAATCCGGATTTTCCAACTCGTCGTATTCGCCTATGAAGAAAAGAGGCTTTATTTTTTCAACTTCAGGTCTTGCTTCTATCCAGAAATCGACTTCAACCCATGAAGCCAAATCACATCTGAAACCGTCGATGCCTGTTTCTCTTACCCAGAATTTCATTGCATCGATCATTTCCATTCTCATCTCCCTGTTTTTATAATCCAGTTCGATGATATCATCCATTCCTGAAGCTTTGTGAAAACTTCCGTCGGGATCTTTTAAATAAAATTCGGGATGAGTTTTCGTCCATACATGATCCCAGCCGGTGTGATTGGCTACCCAGTCGATAATCACTTTAAAGCCCAACCGGTGCGCTTCGTTAACCATATGCTTAAACTCATCCATGGTACCGAATTCAGGATTGATGGAAGTGTAATCTGATGCTGCGTACTGACTTCCCAGACTTCCTTTTTTATTGAGCTGTGCAATTGGGGTAACAGGCATAAACCAGAGGGTTTTCACGCCCATATTTTTGAGGCGGGGCATTTCTTTTTCAAATGCTTTGAAAGTGCCTTCTTTGGTATATTGTCTCAGGTTGACTTCGTAGATATTGGTGGTATGTTTCCAGTCTTGTGGTAAATTCATATTCTGATTTATTTTTTGAACGCCGCACGATAGCAATGTGCAGGCAATCGTGAATGACAAAAGATATTTTTTCATCCTTATTCTTATTTCAACAAAAATAGGAATTGCTTCTTTAAGAAACGGTATTCCACTGTGAAATTAATTTATGTATTACATTTTAAATAAAAGAAAAACCCCAAACTTTCGTCTGAGGTTCTGTATTTTATAAAATTTTATCTTTCGTCGTCCTGATCATCTTCATCAAAAACATCGTCGTTGTAGTCGTCTTCTTCTTCATCATCGAAATTGTCGTCGTCTTCATCTGCAAAATTTCCTGTTGCTCCGAAGTCGTCATCAAAACCGAAATCATCGTCGAGAATTGGTTTTGCTGCTTTTTTCTTTCCTCCACCAATAGCATTTTTCACAGGTGCCTTCAATGGTGCATTTCCAAATCTGAAAGCTGTAAGCGGATAATTAACACCTTTTGTTTCTTCGTTGATCTCTACCAACTCGCAGAAAAACTCCCATAGATCAAGAAGACCATACTGAAACTGCGCTTTGTCACCGATCTCAGCAAAAGCCTCATCAATGTAAATATCAGACATAATCTCGCCGTCTCCGTCGTCACTCATATCTTCCAGAGGAACACTTTTTACTACAGTACCGTCATTCTCCAGCATATTAAAAGCTGAAAGCTCGTCGCCCTGCAAATTGAAAGCACTTTTGATACCCAAATGTAAGTTCCAAAGCGTTTGTTTTCCCTTAACCTCGACATCTCTGAAGACATCTTCTTTTGCATCTAAAATTACACGAATCTTGTAAACCATACCAACTTGAATTTCTTTTTTTCTTTTACTACTGAATCTATTTCTGTTGCAAATATAAAATAAATGAAAGTGGACAAAAAAATTTTTCAGAATTTTTTAAAAGATTTTTTTTTCATACATTTTGAGCCGTACTACTTCCCTTTTTCAAGCATAAAACTGAATTTTGTGCCTTCCAGATAGATGCTTTCTACAGTAATATTTTCATTGTGCGCTTCCAAAATATGCTTTACGATGGCTAAACCGAGACCTGAACCACCCTGTCTTCTGCTGCGGCTGGTTTCCACACGGTAAAATCTTTCAAAAATACGGGGAAGAAGTTCTGCTTTTATTCCCATTCCGTTGTCGATAACCTCTACGAGTACTTTATTTTTCACAATACCCGTTTTAACAATCACTTTAGCTTCCTGACGGTTGGCGTAATGGATGGCATTGGAAATTAAATTGATAAAAACCTGCGAAATTTTTCCTTTATCAGCATCAACAAAAATTTGGGTCTGCGGCGTCTGAATCTGAAGAGTAGTATTGTGTTTCTCCGCTTCGAGATCGAGAAGATCGAAAATTTCTTTAATTAAAAGATTGATGTCAAATCTTGACACTGAAAGATTAATTTCACCGGCTTCGAGCCTGTTGATCATATCCAGATCTTTTACAATGGCAATCAGCCTTTCTACAGACTGATCTATTCTTTCTAAATACTTGTCGCGTATCGCAAGATTTTCTACACCACCATCCAACAAAGTTTCTACATAGCCCTGAATGGAAAATAAAGGCGTTTTCAGCTCGTGGGAAACATTTCCGATATAATCTTTTCTGTAGCTTTCCATTTCCTTCATCAGATCGATTTCAGTCACTTTTCTCTGATTGAGGTCTGAAAATCTTTCGCCCAGTTCTTTCAGAGTAATATTGTCCTGATCATCGTACACCATCTCTTCAGGAAGTATTTTGGAAATATTCCTGATTTGTTTTTTGGCGTACGAATTAAAAAGGAGTTCGAGAACGGTGTAGTTGATGAGAAACATAATGATGATACTAACCAGAATTCCGAAATTGAAAACGGAAGAATCCTGGTAGACATCTTTTACAGAATCAAATAATATAACAAGCGTAAACATCACCAAAGTGATGAGAAATGAGGAGACGAGTGTAAGTCTGTAAAACTTCAATTTTACAAAATTTTAATTGTTTAGAAATTAAAGGTAAGGAATTTAACCCTGAACAATCAGTTTATAACCAATTCCTTTTAAAGTCTGAATGGTATTGATCCCTAATTTTTCTCTAAGTCTTCTGATGTGTACGTCGATGGTTCTTTCACCCACAATCACATCATTGCCCCATACTTTTTCAAGAATTTCTTCTCTTTTAAAAACTTTTTCGGTGTTTGAAGCCAAAAGATAAAGAAGATCAAATTCTTTTTTCGGAAGCAGAAACTGCTGTCCTCCTTTTGATACTCTGAAATTGTCTTTATCTATAATTAAATCTCCGATTTCGATCTGCTTTGATGTATCAGAAACCTGAGACGTCAGCTGAAGCAATGCATTAACTTTAGAAATAAGAATTTTCGGTTTGATAAGCTTCACGATGTAATCATTCGCCCCTGCCTGAAAACCTGCAAGCTGAGAAAACTCTTCGCTTCTGGCAGATAAAAACACGATGAGTGTCTTTTGCAGTTCTTTGATCTTCCGGAGTTCCTGACAAGTTTCAATACCGTCTTTTTCGGGCATCATCACGTCGAGAAGAATAAGGTCCGGAACAATTTCCTTTGCTTTATCAATTCCTTCGTTACCGTTTGTGGCGGTGTAGATATCATAACCTTCTTTTTCTAAATTGTAAGAAAGTATCTCGAGGATATCCATTTCATCGTCAATTAAGAGGATCTTTTTTGAGTTCATTTTTGAATTTTGCTGGTCAAAGTTAATCATTTTTAAATCACACGTTAAGGTTAGGGTAATCGTTCACATAAAGTTAACAATAATTACCGATTGGTAATGTTTCGTTAATGAAAATTTAAATTTAACTAAACCAACGCAGGCATAAATGTTTAGTTCCTTTGCACCGAAGAAATTAGTAAAAAAGAAATGAACTTTAGAAAAATCAGTATTGCAGTTTTGTTTTTAACATCAACAGGAGCTGTAATGTATGCCCAGGAAACCAAATCAGACACTGTAAAATCTGAAAAGAAAATTGACGGTGTTGTCATCCAGGGAACTACAAGAAAAGGTGCAGAATCCAACATCATCGGACTGCAGAAAAAATCAGTGGAAGTAATAGAACGTGTAGGTTCTGTACAGTTGGAAAAACAGGGTGTAGGTGATGCATCTGTTGCAGTAACCAAAGCTACCGGTTCACAAAAGCAGGAAGGCAGCGGCCAGATCTTCATCAGAGGTCTTGGTGACAGAAACAACTCTACCACCATCAACGGACTTCAGGTTCCTTCCAATGATCCTTTATACAAAAACATCGATTTGAGTATCATCAAAACTGATATGATCGATTTCATTGGTTTGGAAAAAGTTTATAATCCAAGACTTTGGGGGGATATGTCTGGTGCGAATGTAGACATTGTAACCAAAGTGTACACAGGAAAGCCTTATTTTAAAGTTAATTTAGGATCATCTGTAAACTTTAATGCAGTTCAGAAGAATAATTATTTCTTACAGGACGGACCGAATTATTTTGGTTCTACCATCTTAAAAAAACCATCTAAGAATGCTATTGTAAATCAAGGTTACGCATTTAAGACATCATGGAGAAATGAGGAAGTGAACAATCCTTTTAACTCTGCACTGAGTTTTGATTTCGGAACTAATTTTAAAGTTGGTGACCAGGGCAAGTTCAGCATTTTCGGATATGCCGGTTTTGATAACAACTACGAATATTTCAAAGGTGTTACGGGAGGAGCTTATGACGGACAGGATAATGCTCTCAGATTATATACTGATGCTGAAGAATTTAAATACAGCACCAATACAACAGGTTTAATTAATCTAAATTACAAGATCAATCCTAAACACAACATCAATTTATCATCAAATTATATCCATACAACCGAACAGAGATTAGGAAATTATTCCGGATACAACAGAGATTATTATGATAATGATGTAAACCAGGAGCGATACGTAACACAGCTGCGAAGAGCTACTTACAGAACAAATGATTTGCTCGTAAATCAACTGAGAGGTGAACATACCGTAAGCGAACCTCTAAAAATCAGCTGGAACTTAGGCTACAACAGATTAGACAGCAGAAGACCAGACAGACAGCAGAACGTAACGGTGCTGGACAAACAGACAAATACGAGTTTCTTTGCAAGCTCGAATCCCGGAGCTAACAACAGGTATTTTGACAGATTGTTGGAAAATGATTTCGTAGGTGATGTACATGCAGATTACAAAATTGGTGAAGCTAAAATAACCTTAGGTTACAGCGGCAGATACAAGGAAAGTGAATTTAAAGCAACTCAGTACAACTTCAGAATTTTACCGGCACAGGGAACTTATACCGTAAATCCCAATAACTATGATGCATTTTTCAATTTAGCAAATTATCAGGCCGGAGGATTTTTTGACATTGTAACTTTCAGAGGAGATATCAAATACGATCCTAACACTGCATTAATCCCGCAATTATTTACTTCTGAAGTAAACAATCACGCAGGATATCTGAACGTAGATTACAAATTCACTGAAAAACTTACTGTACAGGCAGGTGTGAGATACGACAAACTTATGCAGAAACTTACGTACAATACTGCTATTCAACAGGGTGCGAGAGACAAAGACTATAATAAAATCTTACCTGCTGTAAACGTTAAATACAGCATTAACGATCAGCATAATTTAAGACTTGCAGCATCTAAAACATACACAAGTCCGTTATTACTCGAAATTACTCCGTACCAGTACGAAGAAGTAGATGAGACTATTCAGGGAAGCCAGTCTAACTATCTTGCTGATAACTATAATGTAGACTTGAAATGGGAATGGTTTCCGAAGAAAAATGAACTGATTTCCTTAACTGCATTCGGAAAACACATACAGAATCCTCTTGCTAAAATAACAATTAACTCAGCTTCCAACTTAACGTCAGTGGTGAACGTGGGAGATACAGGAAGAGTATTCGGTTTGGAAGCAGAGGTAAGAAAAGACATCTACGATTCAGGTAAAACAAGATTCTATACATTCCTGAACGGTACTTACCTTAACACTAAAATGGAGCTTGACGGTGAAAAAGTAAGAAGAGAAAATGCCGGTGTCGGAGAGTCTCAATATACTACTGATTTCCTTAAATCTTCTGATAAATTACAGGGAGCATCTGAGTTTCTGGCCAACGTAAACCTAGGTGTAGAACAGAAATGGGGGAACAAAAATCTAATGGATTTTGTAGTTTCTTACTCTTACATTTCAGATAACATTTATTCAATCGGTTTCCAGAGTAGAGGAAATATGGTTGATAAAGCATTCAGCACTTTAGATGCTACACTTAAATTCAAATTAGGAAACGGAATGGGATTCTCGTTTACAGGAAGAAACCTTCTAAACCCTACTTTCACAAGATTCCAGGATAATACTGTGACCGGTCAAGAGCTGGTTTCAAAAAGATATAAAAGAGGTGCAGGTGTAGGCGCAAGCATTTCTTATGAATTCTAATAAATAAAAAAATAAATAAAATATTGTAAAATGAAAAAGAACAATTTAAAATTATTAGCTGTTGCATTCCTTGTATCAACAACAGCGGTAGTATTTCAATCTTGCAGCGATGACGACGATGACGATATCGTAATAACCAACCCAGGCGGTGCTGCTTCAGACCCAAACAACTTTAAGGGAGAGATTAAGTCTGGTGAAACAGTAACACTTGACGCAACTAAGTTATACAAACTTACTGGCGCATTAAAAGTAAAAGCTGGCGGTACTTTGGTAATTCCTGCAGGAACAAGAATTGAAGCTTCCGGTGGTACTTCTGCATATATCACTGTAGAGCAGGATGGTAAAATTTTAGCCAACGGTACAGCTTCTAATCCAATTGTAATGACTTCACCAAACCCTACACCAGGAAGCTGGGGAGGATTGGTAATCTGTGGAAAAGCTCCGATAAATAAGGGTACAAGTGCAAATGCTGAAGTAGGTGACGCAACTTATGGAGGTACAAATGTTTCAGACAATTCAGGTGTACTTAAATATGTAAGAATTGAGTATGCCGGAGCAATCTTTCAGGCAGATAAAGAATTCAACGGTTTATCTCTTTTCGGAGTAGGTAACGGAACTGTAATCGATAATGTATCACTGATCAACGGATCTGATGACGGTATCGAATTCTTCGGTGGAACAGTAAATGTATCCAACATTATTTCTGTAGGAAACGAAGATGATGCTTTCGACTGGACTGAAGGATGGAACGGTACTGCAACCAACATCTATACAAAAAGAAGAGCATCAGGAGTTGGAAACAGAGGGATCGAGGCAGATAATAACTCAAACAACAACGATGCTAACCCAAGATCTAATCCTACCATCAAAAATGCAACCTTCATCGGAGGTACAGTAGGAGCAGAAAACGATGCAATCAAATTAAGAGTGGGTACTCACGGAACTTTGGATAATATCGTTTTATCTAACTGGTCTACAGGGATAAACGTAGAGCATGACGCATCTGTTTCTTACTTTAACGGTGGTGGTAAAATCACTAATGTGAAGTTTGATACAAACGTTACCACTAAAGCTTCCCTAAAATCAAGTACAGGTGCTACAGTAACTGCAGCAGCTAACTTATTTACTGAGAATGCTTCTGCTACAGGTGCCGGAAGTGGTACTGCAACTCCTACATGGGCTGCAGGATGGGCAGGTATCTAATTTTAAACAATTAGTTTCTTCATATCAAATTGAGAAAACCTCTTCAGAATTTCTGAGGAGGTTTCTTTTTTTTATTCTTCAATCGTCCGGAAGGTTAAATTGATTCTCGGAGTTTTCACTTTGGTCGTGGGTGGAAGACGGTGCAGCCAGTTTTCCTGCGTAGTTCCTTTCATGACCAATAAACTTCCGTTTTCCAAAAAAACATCGATGGTTTCTTTGGTAGCTTTATGTTTAAATAAAAACTTTCTCTCAGCTCCGAATGATAAGGAGGCGATAGCACCATTTTTCTTCAAATCTTTCTCGCCATCGCTGTGGTAGGCCATTCCTTCGCTGCCGTCGTGGTATAAATTAAGTAAACAGGAATTGTACGTCTCGCCGGAAAATTCTTCACATTTTTGTTTTAATTCCAGTAACTCAGGTGTCCAGAATCTGGCGTATTTTGTCCGTTTGGAATAAGTATATTCAAATTCTTTTTCGCCAAACCAAGCCACTTTTCTTTTCGTTAAAATCAGTTTTCCGAAAATAACAGCTTCATCGTGCTCCCATGGAATTTGGTTTAATAAATACTGTTCATATTTCAGACATTCCTCTGGAGAAAATATTTTACCGTAATATTCTGTAATTCCATCTTTCGGAAGAATATTGATTGGAAATCTTGGTGTTTCATCGAATAGATTGAGCATTTTTTTGATTTTAATTTTTTAGAGGTAATACACCGATGGCTTTCAGGAATAACATAATCTGTCTGTGGAAGTCTCTGCAATCTGTGGAAGAAATAAAGTTGTTAACTGAAACTTTAACGTCCAATTTGTCATTCCGGAGGAATCTTAACAAAGATTTTAATAGTTGAGATCCTTTGACCACGCCGAACCCTAAGGTTTCAGGATGACAAACAGCCTGTATCATTTTTCTAAATATAATCAGAATAAATCTTAGCACTCTCCCACCCGATCATCAACTGCTTTCTATCACTTCCCCACATGTAACCTCCGATTTTACCACTTGATTGTATCACACGGTGACAGGGAATTAAAAACGCTACAGGATTGCTCCCAATCGCAGTACCAACCGCTCTTGACGCATTAGGATTTCCCACTTCCTGAGCCAGACTTCCGTAAGTAGACAATTTTCCCATCGGAATTTTAAGCAGACTCTCCCAAACTTTTAACTGGAAATCTGTTCCTTTTAAATGGAGTTTTACCGTTTCTAAATTTCCCCAGTCTTTATTAAAAATTGACAGTGCATTTTTCTGGAAATCATCCTGTTTTTTTGAAAATGCTGCGTTTGGAAATCTGAGTTTTAAATCTGATAAAGCTTTTTCTCTGTCATTTTCAAAAGCAATGTAGCAAACGCCTTTTTCTGTGGAAGCCGAAATTACATTCCCAAAAAGACTTTCTGAAAAACTATAGTTAATTTTTAAATTCTTTCCGCCGTTTTTATATTCCGCAGGTGACATTCCTTCAATTTTAACAAACAGATCATGCAGACGACTCGTACTGGACAAACCTGTTTCCAAAGTCGTATCAAAAAGGCTTGTTTTTTCTTCTTTTAAAAGACTTTTAGCATGATTTAAACTGATAAACTGCAGAAATTTTTTCGGACTCGTTCCTGCCCAATCAGTAAACATCTTCTGAAAGTGCGCCGGACTTAAACCCACGAATTCCGCCACCTCATCCAGATTAGGCTGAAGCTGAAAATGATTCTTAATATAATCTATTGCCTTTGCAATTCTCTGATAATCTAAAATACTCTGGGCAGACATGCTTTTTTTATTTAAAACAAATTTCAGAAGAAAATTCCGAAGAAAAAATCCGTTTCCGGCGGAATTTTGGTTGAGGCTGAGATAAAGGTTAAAAATATAGAATGAATATTTTAATCCTCACATTATATGTAAAGAATAATACAACATTTCGGTGCGTCGCACCTCCCATTCATTTTGTAAGAATATAGTTCTACCGATATTCCACATCTTCGCTGCTCTCTTAAAAAAACTAAATTAAAGTTGTACCTCTCTCTCTTTTTCAACCTCAACCTCGACCTTAACCTTAACCTTAACCTTAACCTTAATCTCAAAATCCCTACCTTTGCCAAAACAGAAAATATGTCATTAAAAGCTGTGCTGTTCGATATGGATGGCGTAATTGTGGATACAGAACCGCTGCACAGAAAAGCCTATTTTAAAACCTTTGATCAGCTTGAAATTCCCGTTTCAGAGGAACTGTACACTTCATTTACCGGAGCTTCAACCAAAAAAGTTTTCGAAACTTTAATCAGTCAGTTCAGTCTTTCTCACAGTCACGAAGAATCCTCAGCAATCAAAAGAGCGCATTTCAAAGATTACTTTTACAGTGACGAAGATTTTGATTTGATTTCCGGCGTCCGAAAACTGATCGAGCATTATTACGACAACGGAATTACTTTGATCTTAGCCTCATCCGCCACGATGACCACGATCAATATGGTCTTTGATAAATTCGGACTGGAAAAATACTTCAGCGGAAAAATAAGCGGTGCCGACCTGAAAGAGTCAAAACCTCATCCTGAGATTTTCCTGAAAGCAGCAGAAATGGCCGGTCAGCCCATTGAAAACTGCATGGTGATTGAAGATTCCACTAACGGAATTCTGGCCGCTCACCGTGCTGGAATATTCTGTGCAGCCTACAAAAGTTTTCATACACACAATCAGGATTACAGTCTGGCGAATATTATTGTTTCAGATTATGCTGAACTTGAAGTTGGTAAGATTTCGAAATTCTTTTAAACGGACAAGATCATTTGATCATAGTCATATTCTGGTTCGCCTGGGAAAAATCCGTTCAGGTCCGGAAATATCAATTGTAAATATTTGAATTCCGAATTCTCATAAAATTTAAATGAGGTTAATGCATATTCATGTAGCAATTCGTTTTTAATCTCAACGAAATAAACAGGAAAACGGTCAATCAAATCGTCTATTTTTTGATTTAAAGGCACTTCTTTAAACTTGTACCTCTCCGCATAATTATTAATCAAAGTATTCGTCAGTCCATTTGGAAGTCCGGAAATGAAAAGTTCAGGAATTCTAAAGTTTTTAGAGATACCTGTTGAGTATCCAAAAGGTGTAAATCCAATTTCTTCCATAACGTAGGTATTATGAAATCCATAATTTTCTATATTGTCATACACCATTTTGAAGTATTTCTCTTTTTTATTGTCTCTCATCTCCAGTTCGTTATCTAAATTATATATAAGTTATTCTACAGAATAGACTTCCGCTAACACACCAAAAAATTGTGTAGATTGCCCAAATTTCTGTTAATTTTATTTATTTCAAAAATAACTATATTTCACAAATAAGAAAATTTTAGACGAAGAAATACTGAGTATCACTTTGTAAAACTGTGGATTCTTTTAATGCTTTGGGACTTGGAAAAAATAAAAGATACATCCGATTATTTTCAAATAAAATAAAAATTCTTGTAAAATATTAACGTACAATCACATGCAAAATTCGTAACCTGACCAAATGCGTAAGACAGAGCGCAATTTTATTAATATTGAATTTGATTAATTCTCGTCGTGTCGCTAGCCACCCAAACATTGTTTTTCAAACGGTATACAACATCAAATTTTTCAATTTTTTTATACTTTTTTCTTTTTTTTGAAATTCCAGTTTTATATTCGTAATTAAAAATTATTGAGTCTTTTGCTGTCTTAAAAGTAGATTCTAAGGAACAAGCCCACCATTTTTTACCATTTGTTTCGCACATTCCGTGAAATAAACTTTTAATAATTGGGTTTAAATTTTCCTGAGGTGTAACATCTTTAAAAAAATACAATTGTGCTGAGCAAAACGCAGAACCAGTCCCACAACTTTTTATGAAAAAATAATCATTAATTTTTCCAAATCCATCAAACTTATTATTCCAACAACATAGGTAAAAACCATTTACATATCTTTCACTTTTTATAATTTTTCCTTTAGAATCCACTTCAATAATAAAGTTTGAAGGTGATAATTTTTTATTTGTGATATCGTTCAAATACAAAATAAAGTTTGTACTATTTAATTTCCTGTAATATTTACCAATTGTGTCACTTTGTTTCAGTTGCTTGTATTCAAAATCAATTATGTCATTTTTATTCAATTCCAATAGTAAATTTTCTCCACTTTTTATCGAAACGTAACCAGAATCACCATCAAATGTATTAGTCTCAAAATCATTGTTATTTTTTCGGAATGACTGATTTGACATAAAAATTATTGTAAAAAAAGATAGAAATATTATTAAAGATGTTTTTTTCATAGTATGTCTTCCAACCTATTTACAAGAGAAACAAACTTTCGCAAATACATAATGAATTGTGTAATTGGCGAAGTTTATTTCGTTTTATTTATTTTCAAAGATAATTATATTTCACACATATGTAGATTTCCTACTAGAAATTATGACCAGTAAATTTCCAAAAAAAAAGCCGTCAAACTGACGGCTATAGTATTTAAAAATCTGTAATTTTTTAGCAGATTAGTACCCAAGAATTTTCAGAATATCCTCAGGCCCCTGTCTTTCTCTGAAAATCTCATACTGGAACTCACCATTTTCATCCTTTTGAATCAAAATATGTCTTGGCTGAGGCATCAGACAGTGATGAACACCGCCGTAACCGCCAATCGTTTCCTGATAAGCTCCCGTGTGGAAAAACCCGATATACAGAGGTTTTGTGTCACTGAAAACAGGCAGATAAATCGTGTTGGTATGCTGTTCGGAATTGTAATAATCGTCAGAATCACATGTTAATCCTCCAAGGAAAACCCTTTCGTAGGAATCATCCCAACGGTTGAGGGGAAGCATAATAAAGTGTCTTGAAATTGCCCAGGTATCAGGAAGCGTGGTCATGAAAGATGAATCGATCATATTCCATTTTTCTCTGTCGTTCTGGCGTTTTTGTGAAATGATTTTGTACAGATTAGCACCACTTTCTCCTACGGTAAAACTTCCGAATTCGGTGTAGATGTTTGGCTCTTCTACCCCTTCCTCTTCACAGAATTTTTTGATCTGAGAAACAATTTCTTCCACCATGTACTGGTAATCGTAATCAAAATTTAAAGAAGTTTTAATTGGGAAACCGCCACCGATATTGAGTGAATTCACTTCCGGAGCGATCTTTTTCAAACGTGCATAAACACGGAGACATTTGTACAGTTCATTCCAGTAGTAGGCTGTATCCTTGATTCCGGTATTGATGAAGAAGTGCAGCATTTTCAGCCTTGCATTAGGATGTTCAGCTATTTTCTGGCTGTAATATGGAATAATATCCTTGTATCCGATTCCGAGTCTTGAAGTATAGAATTCGAACTTCGGTTCTTCCTCAGAAGCGATTCTGATTCCGATATCGAAGGTTTTGTCGATGCTTTCTGTGAGTTTATCCAGTTCACGGTAATTATCCAGAATGGGCGTAATATTTTCGAAACCGCTGTTGATCATGTCCGAAATTTTCGCGAGATAATCGTCGGTTTTAAAGCCATTGCAGATCACTTCGATGCTTTTTTCCACTTTTCCTTCATTGAAAAGAGATTTTACGATGTCCATATCGTAGGCTGAAGAAGTTTCGATGGAAATATCATTTTTCAGGGCTTCTTCAATTACAAATTTGAAATGACTGGATTTTGTGCAGTAGCAGTATCTGTAGTTTTTTTTGTAGTCGATTTTCTCAAAAGCTTCTTTAAACCAGCCTTTTGCCTTCTGTATATTCTGAGAAATCTTCGGGAGGTAACTTACCTTAAGAGGTGTTCCAAACTTCTCAACAACTTCCATCAGAGGAATGTCGTGAAAAGACAAATTGTTCTCAGAAACATTGAATTCTTCGGTTGGGAAGTACAATGTCTGATCAATAAGTTCCGAGTACTTTATTTTCATTTTCTAGCAAGTGAATTAAGAATGCAAAATTGCTAAAAAAGTTTGATTTTACGGTTTTAAATTTTCTTAAAGTTTCAGCAGGATCAAAATTAGCGTCCTTGTTTCTGTCAATATAAAATTAGAGATAATCCTTTCCTACAAACAACAGCAGATCTCCTTTCTCATACGTTACTGAAACTTCATCTTCAGATGCAAAATTCCGGGTACCTATTCTTGAGGTAATATTCAGATTTTCATTATCTAACGTCCAGTTCAGACCTTTCGTGGTTAAATTTTCAGCTATAGGAAATGGATACAGTGAAACCAGTTTGCCTTTTACATTTTTTAAAGTAAAGGATTGGGGAATAAAAAAATATTCAGAAAACTCATCATAAAATGTGATGTTTAGATTCTCTTTAAGTGAGTAAGCCACCGTCAGATTTCCCAAAAAGTGATCCTGTTCGCCACCGCTTCCTCCAAAAACATCGATATTTTCAAAACCTTTTTCAGCAATAATTTCCAAGGCTTTATGAAAATCTGTTTTTTCCTGATCGGGCGTGTAAATAAATTTGTCTTCATACAGATTTTCGTCTGATCCGGAATGCGAATCAAAATCACCGGAAATGAAATCTAAATTCTCCATCGGAAAATTTAAATCTTTCAGATAATGGAAGGCACCGTCGGTACAGGCGATCAATGAATAAATATCTAAGTCGGGGAGCGATTTTGGGGCATCGCCGTTGATGAAAAGCAGACATTTTCCTTTCCTTAAATCCCTCTCCGAAAGAAAGGGATTTTCACTATTATTATAATCAGAATTACTTGACATATTTTTTTATCTCTTCATTGACATCCATTTCGTAGAACGTAAATATTTAGTAAAAACTTACATTTTGTTTATTTGGCTCTTTTTACTTTTTACTTAGCTCTTCCGACTAACCTCTTTCACTCGGGTTCCAGTATTCTTCAGTTTCATTGCTGATTTTGGAAATGTATCTCGCCAAGACGAAAAGATAATCTGAAAGTCTGTTTAAATATTTAATCAGCTCAGGACGTACTTCCTCAGATTCATTTAAGAAAACCAACGAACGTTCTGCTCTTCTGCAAATCGTTCTTGCAGCATGTAAAAAAGTCGCTGATTTACCACCACCCGGAAGGATGAAAAATTGAAGCGGCTCTAATTTTTCTTCAAAAGCATCCATCCAGTTTTCGAGTTCTTCAATTTCGCTGTCTGAAATGATTAATGGAAGTCGCGATTTTCCGTTCGCCAACATCAGTTTATCCACAGGAGTTGCTGCTTCAGAACCGACTGTAAATAAGTCAAACTGAATTTTTTTGAGCTGTTTTAAAACTTCCTCATCCGTAATATAACTTTTTGAAATTCCTATAAATGAATTGAGTTCGTCGATATTTCCATAGCTGTCTACTCTTGCACTGGCTTTTGAAACTCTCGTTCCGCCGTATAAAGCGGTCTGCCCTTTATCTCCTGTTTTGGTGTAAATTTTCATCTGTAAAATAAGTTGTTTAAATGACAAAAGTAATGATGGCATTTTCAATTCACTAAAGTAGTTTATTTTGCAAAAAGTAAAAAATGAAAATCACCAGTTCTGAAAAAACACAATCCCTTAGCCCGGATAGGAACGGCATCCTTTTGTGATGAGGAACGAAGAGCAAAAGATACAGTGGATAGCCGGATTAAGCTCCTGAAAAAATTAGTCACTACTGTTGCCCATTGCACATAAAAAAGACCAACCTGTAACAGATTGGTCAGATTCAAAATTATCTTTTATGACAACTTCCATAGGCTGGATTTCTGTTATCAACTTCACAATAACGTGAGGAAATATATTTTATTTTGTGGAAATTTTAAATATTTTTAAATCTTAAAAATCCTACTGACAAACTGTTGTCATCATCACTTCTTACCTTTGTCTTAACATTAACAAACAAAACAATAGGTTATGACAACTACAGCAACATCAACGACACATTTTATCTCTTCAGCACAGCTTTTGGAGCACTGGCAGGGACACAGAAACCTGACAAGAAGAGTGATTGAAATGTTTCCTGAAAAAGAATTATTTGAGTTCTCGATCGGCGGAATGAGACCGTTTGCAAAACTGGCAGTGGAATTGGTCAGCATCGCAGGTCCGGCTTTAAAAGGTATCGTTGAAGGTCAGGTGGAGGAGTTTTCTGAGGAAGCTTTTCAGCCGAAAACTAAGGAAGAACTTTTGGCGAAGTGGGATTCTGAAACGGAAGTGATCAATCAGTATTTCAGTCAGATTTCTGAGGAGAGATTTCAGGAAACGTTTAATTTATTCGGTCAGTATGAGTTTCCGGTGTATCAGAATATTCTGTATTTCGTAGATAATGAGGTGCATCACCGTGGACAGGGATTTGTGTATCTTAGAGCGCTGGGAATTGAGCCGCCGTTTTTCTGGGAAAGATTTTAGGCATCTCTGATGCTTTAATATTTCTCTCGCAGATTTTGCGGATGAAGCAGATTTTTTTTTGAATGTGTGAGCATCTGTGGAATCTGTGAGAGTTTTTTTTCATTAACATATTTTTTTTGACACATACGTCACATGAGTTTTCAGTCGACAGCTTTGAAAACATTTTAGAACACATGAGTTTGAAAATCGAAGATTTTCATTTACTGTCTGTAGAAATCGCTGGAATCTGTGCGAGTTTTTTTTGCGCACGGATTACACGGATTTACACAGATGTTTCTGAATAAAATGCTTGTGAAAGATTTTTTTCTCCCACAGATTTTGCAGATTGAGCAGATTTAAAATCTGTGAGGATCTGTGGAATCTGTGCGACATTTGTTTGCCACGAATGCACGGATGATTATGTAACTATAGGCTTTTTGAAACTTTAGTGATTAATTCTTTCATAGTAATTTTCAGGGCTTCGGGTTCGATGATTTGGGCGTAATCGAAAAATGTGATCAGCCAGCGTGGGAAGCCTTCGTCAATCCATTCGGTTTCGAAGGTCATTTCGGTGCCGTTTTCGGTTTCTTTTTCTTCGGTTAAGCCGTAATAAATCTTAGAATTATTCAGATGTCCGATGATTTTTTTATCTACCAAAAGCCTGACGATGGTTTTATTTCCGTTCGGGCTCTGGCGGTAGTCGTTGATTTGTCCGTACTCCTGCAGAAAAGGATTTTGGGTTTTGGTAATACTTAAAATCCGGTCGATTCTAAACTGCCTGAAATCATTTCTAAGTGTACAGTACGCAATCATGTACCAGTAGCTGAATTCAAAAAATACACCTACCACTTCGAGGGTTCTTGTCGAGATTTTGTCGTCAACCGTTTTGTACTCAATTAAAATCTGCTGTTTTTCTGCAATACTTTCCAGGATTGTTGGAATAATATTTTTTATTGTGTCTTCCTTTTTTGGATTGTAATTGTAAATTCCAATCTGATTTTCAATATTCTGGATTAAATTTTTATCTGAGTTTCTCAAAACCGAACGCACTTTTTCCATGGCGGTCTGGTAGTGATTCCCCAAACTTTCATGGGAGAATTTCTGCATTAGTTTTTCGGCCGTGATAAAACTTAAAACTTCTTCTTTGGTAAACATCACGGGCGGAAGTTTGTAGCCATCCATCAGAGAATAACCGCTTCCAGCTTCACCAACGATTGGAATTCCGGCATTTTCCAGAGTTTTTATGTCACGGTAAATTGTTCTTACGCTCACTTCAAATTTTTCTGCCAAATCCTGAGCTCTCACAATCGGTTTTGACTGTAGTTGCGTGAGAATTGCGGTGACGCGGTCGAGTTTTTTGAGATAGTGGTCGTTCATTGAGTGGGAGAGTTGGAGTGTTTTAGCGTTTTAGCGTTTTAGCGTTTTAGCAAAATTAATTATCCTTAAACGTATTCATCAGTTTATCCAGATTCAAACTCCTTGCAGAAGCATCAAAAATTTCTCTATACGTTCCGTTTAATTGCACCAGTTCATCATGCGTTCCGCTTTCAACCACGTGTCCTTTTTTCATCACATAAATTTTATCTGAATCTAAAATCTGGGAAAGCGAGTGCGAAATAATTACCACCGTTCTTCCTTCTTTAATCGCTTCTAAAGAGTTTTTAATCTGTTCAGTGGCAATCGCATCCAAACTGGCAGTTGGCTCATCCAGAAAAATAATCGGTGGATTTTTTAAAAATAATCTGGCAATCGCAATTCTCTGTTGCTGTCCGCCCGAAAGCTGGGTGGCATCGTGCTGGTATTTTTCGGGTAAATCTAAAATCTGATCGTGGAGATAGGCTTTTTTAGCGGCTTCTTCAATTTCCTCAAAACCTGCATTCATATTTCCGTAACGGATGTTGTCTTCAATACTTCCCTGAAAAATATGGTTTTTCTGTAAAACCAAACCGATATCATTTCGCAGATAAGCATTGTCGTACTGATTCAGATTAATTCCATCCAATAAAATTTCGCCAGTATCGGGAAGATAAAATTTACATAAAAGATTGATGATAGTGGACTTTCCGGCTCCACTTAAGCCGACTAAAGCTGTGGTTTTTCCGTTTTCGATGGCCATAGAAACGTTGTGTAAAGCCTGAGTTCCGTTTGGATACGTGAAATTGACGTTTTTGAGCTCAAAATTTTCAAAAGTCATGGCTTCTTTCAGCGTTCCGTTGGGCTCCGCTTCTTCGTCTGCATTTAAAATTTCAAAATAACCTTCCGCGTAAATCATCGCATCATTCATGTCATCATAAATTCTGTGAAGCTGTCTGATCGGCGAAGAAACATTGTTGAACAACATGATGTGAAGCATGATAGCGCCCAAAGTCATTTGCTGGTTCAAAACCAAATAAACCGTCAGTAAAATAATCAAAACCACACCAATCTGCTCGATGAATGTCTTTAAACCTTCGTAGATAAAACTGGTTTTCCGGGTGTACATCTGGCTGTCCATGAGTTGCATCTGCAGATCAAACTGTTTTTTGCCTTCAAATTTTTCACGTACGAAACTTTTGATCACCAAAATGGAATTGATTAAATTTAATAATCCAGAAGTCTTCTGTTCACGCTGGTTCCGAAGCTGCCTTCTTACGCCACCCAGTTTTTTAGCCTGCATTGAGGTGACATAAAAATAAATCGGGACAATAATTGTGGAAACCAAACCGACGTACACGTTCTGCATGTACATTATAACCAAAGCGATAATCGCATTGGAAAACATCGGTAAAATATCGATGAAAAAGTTCTGAACAAGCTTCGTTAAACTTTCAATTCCACGGTCGATTCTGGTCTGTAATTTTCCGGAGGCGTGGTTTTCATCACTGAAATAGGCAACTTTGTAGGTTAAAATTTTATCAATTGCAGATTGTGCTAAAACAGAACTCACATTAATTCTGATTTTTTCACCATAAAATTTCTGTCCGAAACTGATAAAAATATTCGCAATTTCTTTTCCTAAAAGTATGGCAGAAATAATTAAAAGCACATGAATTCCCTCCGACATCGGACTGGGAAGTTTGGTTAATTTTTCCACTTCATCAACCGTATATTTTAAAACTACCGCGTTGACCTGAGCCGTGATTGCTCCTAAAAAAGTAAGAAACAAAGTACCATAAATCATCAGGCGATACGGCTTGATGAAAGGTTTCAGCTGTCTGTAAATCCCGAAAATACTGAGTGCGCGTGTGAAAGGTTTTGCCATGAATTGGTTTTAAATGAAAAACGTACCGTTTCTGAGAGAAAAGGTACGTTTTAAAATATTTTTTGGCAAGTGAAATTTTACATCAATTGAAAGTGGTGCAACAATTTTCAATGTCAGGCAATACTCTTAATGACTCCATCTATATATTTTATCAATTAGAATCCAATTATCATTAATATTTTCGTACACGTCTAAACTACCACCACTATTTCCGCGATTAATTAAAATCATTGCTAATTTTTTGTCGAAACTATAAATAACTTCAGAAAGCGAAATAGGAAAATGTCGCCATTCGTTTACATTTTCGTTATATCTTTTAACTTTCTTCCAAATATTATTTGTTTCAATTTTCGATAAATTATTTTTTGAAGAATATATTATAATGCTGTCTTTCGAAAGTATATTTTTTTTATCATTTTTTAGAATAAGGAAGTTATTTCCAAGTTCCGTTTTGGTCCAATTTTTATTTTCGAAATTATAATTTTTAATTGAACTTTTCAATTCCTCAAATTGATTTTGATTTAGGTTTTCGATTTCATTTTCATTCTATAAAACTCTTTTGAAATAGTATTCAATATTTAGTTTTTCAGACATTAAAATAAATCCATTTTCTTTCTGAACAGTTCCATAAAAATTTTGAGAAAAAATTACGTTAAAAAATAGTAATATTATAATCGCAAATAGTTTCTCTGAATAACGTTTCATATAGTGCTCATTAACAATTAAATTCACAAACTCCCAATAACTTTTGAATTTGCCAAAATGGAAATTATTCTCACGAAAAAATCTCTATAAAAAAACTTTTAAGATTATAATTTACCCTTCAAAAACATAAGTCGTCAGATAATGCAATTCAGATTTGCTGGCTGCTTTTGAATCTGCTTCTGCCTGTTCTAATGAATAGTTTGAATTGATTTCTTTCTTTTGGAAGACAAAAGAATTGTTGGCATTTTTATCGACAACGTCAGCAAAAATATGCTGAATATCTGAATTTCCTAATGATGCAAAACTGATATCTTCAAAACCGTGCATCAGTCTTAAATCATCAAACTGCGCAAAATTGTCGTTAACAAAACCCTGAAGCTGAGATTTTGAATCAAAATTCCCTGCCCAGATATTGTAGGCATAAGTTTTCTTGCTTGGCTTGTCGAAAATACTTTGGTAGACGAAGTTTTCACCCAAATACGCTTCACGTACCTGCGGATCATTTGCGAGTTCTTCAGGTAAACCTTCTTTCAGGATTTTACCTTCAAACATAATGTAGGTTTTGTTGGTAATCGCCAAAGTCTGCTGTACGTTGTGATCGGTGATCAGAATTCCGATGTTTTTATCGGTTAAACTTCTTACAATTTTCTGAATATCTTCCACTGCAATCGGGTCAACTCCGGCGAAAGGTTCATCCAAAAGAATGAAACTCGGATCGGTTGCAAGACATCTTGCGATTTCAGTTCTACGTCTTTCACCTCCGGAAAGTAAATCACCACGGTTTTTTCTCACATGTTGAAGTGAAAACTCTTCAATCAGCTCATCACATTTGATTTGCTGTTGCTTTTTTGAAAGTTTTGTAAGCTGCAGAACACCGAGAATATTGTCTTCCACAGACAGTTTTCTGAAAACGGAAGCTTCCTGCGCGAGATAACCGATTCCTTTTTGGGCACGGCGGTACATGGCATCGGTGGTAATTTCCTGTTTGTCGAGGAAAATTTTTCCCGAAGTAGGCTTAACCAAACCAACAATCATATAAAATGAGGTCGTTTTTCCGGCACCGTTCGGGCCGAGCAAACCTACAATTTCTCCCTGCTGAACCTGTACAGAAACGCCTTTTACTACTTTTTTTGGACCGTATTCTTTGATTAAGTTTTCTCCGCGTAAAATCATAAAGGCAAAGATAAAGTTTTTTTGGATTGGAATGACAGGTGTTTAAGTTTCCTGATGTTAATGATGACTGTTTGTGCTTCTTTAATACTACGTTATGCTGTATTCGTAATGATTGATTTTACGTTTGCTTACAAATACTCATCAAACGGTCAGTGAGTACCACTTTTGAATGATTAATAATTTTTGAATATCTTTTTTAAGGGGAACACTTACCGCAAGAATTTAAAATAATATTCTTTTCCATCAGTGCTTTTATACAGGACATGGTACCTGTAAAAGTTGGGATGCAGATTTAACTTATTTATTTCAGATCGTATGCTTTGAGCTTTATCCTTTAAAGAAATTGTATCTGCATGACCGGGAATCCCATTAACAACAACAGTATAAGTTGTGGTATCTTTTGGATGCGTCATATTATATTTCGGTTCTCTCCACACATCCTTTGCCTGAGTATCTTTTTTAATCTTTTCGAATAATACTTTTTCATTGAGTGTCATCTCTCCATCACCAGGAGTTGTAAGCCATAAAACTATTAGAAATCCGTATCTGACCAGCAAAACAATAAAGATTACGAGGAATGTAAAAATGATCAATTTCTTTTTTTTCATCAGCTTGAGTTTAAGTTTTAATAATTTAAATTAAACAAAAATATACCCTTGATTATAATTCTGAATTGTTCGGAAAAAAATTTGAAATTAATTTTAGTAATATACTGTCACATTTTTATTCTTGGGGAATCTTTACGGTATGTCTTAATAATTTTACCATCACCACCATTTAAAACAAAGCCTTGGGTATATGGCTTTTCTACATTTTTTACTACCCATTCGATTGTATAAATATATATTTTCTGTTGATCGTCATAAGAACGTTTGAATGAACCAGACTTACTAAGATCACCATTATTTTTTTTACTGAAAAGAATTACATCATCAATAGAAAATGGGTAATTGATATCCTTATTTTCCTGACTTACTATCTTACCTTCAAGATATTTTTTCCAAATGCCTGTTTCGATATCATCAAAATATCTCTCATACTCTGTTAAAAAACCGTCCTTATTAAAAATATAAGAATCCGTAAATCCATCTGGGAATTTCTCACTATGTAAATATTCTATAACATATTTTGGATTATAATCTCCTCCAAAATGTTGATCATCCAACATGTAGTTTTGTTTTACTTCAACATTTTCTTTGGTTTTGTAACCTATATAATCAGGGTTTGCTTTTAGCTTCTTTTCGTACTCAGGAATATTAAATATTTTCACAGTCATCTTTTTTTCGTTAATTTTAGTAACTCCCTTTCCCGACTCTGTCAAATCTTGACTTTTTGAATTACAGGATAAAGTCAACATTATTATGCTGAAAAGATAGTAGTAAGCATTCATTATAATTGTTTTTTATTAAATCCCACTGCCATTTATTCGGTTCAGTTTTGTGAAGAAAAAATAAGATATTTTGTTGAGGTAGTGCCATTACTCTCTGTAATTTTTTCGGAAGATTACCAATGTTTGACAAATTTTGCTACTCCGCCTGATATTATTTAGAAAGTGATCAAATTGCCCTGAATTCAATTCCCTTTATTGAGAAAAATCTACTAACTTTTGAATATGCAAAAATACTTTGAAAAACAAATTTGGGAGTTATGTTTAACATAGTTTTTTAACATCACTAATTTATGACTAGAGATAACTGTGCAGTATCTTTTTATTAATTTTAATGAACTACAAAACTATTCTTGGTATCCCTTTTCGTTCCTGTTCTAAGATTTTACCATCAGCAGCGTCTAAAGTGTATATTTGTGTATGTGGATCTTTGTTATTACGGAGGTAGAGCTCCACGTTATAAACGTATTTTTTGTGCGTTTGACTGAAATTACGGGAAAACGTACCGCCACCTTTAATCGAATCCCTACCTTTTTTATTTGCAAATTCTATCACCTTCAGTAATGAAAAAGGATAATTTTCATCTTTATTAATCTCACTAATAATAAATCCATCTGTATCGTATTTTTTCCATACTCCATATTCAATTTCCGAGAAATGGAACTCAGTTTCTTTAATTTTTCCATCTTGATAAAAACTATAGAAAGTAATAAATCCATTTTTGTCTGTCTCTTTCTCTATATATGAATCTACGTACTTTTGTTCATAGGCTTTAAAATCGTACTCTTCTTTCAAAATATAATATTGTTCAACCTCTGTTTCATCACTCGCCCTGATAAAGCTTTGATAAGTAGGATTTTCAGATATTTGTTTTTCGTATTTCTTAATATCAAATTTTTTATCGCTGTAATTATCTCTCTTTTTCATTTGCTCTTTTTTTTCCAAACTGATAGTATTTGTTTGCCCATTTATGGTATTTTTCTCACACGACATTAATATGAAAATTACTGTAATCTTTATGGTAATATATTTTTTAAAATCTGCCATTGCCATCTGTATGTTTGTTTTGCTGTTATATTAGTCTCTAAGTCACTATAGTCCATTATATTATCTGTTTCAAATTGTTTGAAACCATATTTACTTTTTTCATCAAAAGTATGGTGAAGCCCCATAGCATGTAAAAGCTCATGCATTGCTGTGCTCTTGGCTAAATGAGCTGCTTCTGGTCTTTTTAAAGCAAATTTTTTCTGATCGAAGATGATAACGCTAGGTAAAACTGCAGATTTCAAAAATTTTTTGTCCGGAATATATTCTACCTGACCCAATAAAAATCCCTTTTCATTACATGAAAAATCTTCACAGATATCTGTGGAAAAAAATAGCCGAAATGAATCATCAAAAAATCCATTGTTTTTAGCACCATGCAAGTTTACTTTATCTCGTAGTTTTTTATTGAGTATATCATATGTATCAGTGTTTTGGAGAAAGTACTTTCCCAAATCAACTTTTGGATTAATGCTTATTGAACTATATTGAAAAGTTGGAATAATATAAGATTGTCGCAGAATTTTTTCTAAGAAATTCGTTTCTACAGATAAATTTGGTTTTTCCTTTCCTTTAATTATACTAACCAATGTAACTTTGATTTCCCGCTGATTGGATGTGCTATTTTTCACAACTATTAACTTTCCCACATCTTTTCCTTCTCCATTTTTATATGCTTTTATAATTATTTCCTGATCACTTATAAATTCATTCGTGCAGGTAATATCCAAACACTGATCTACCGTATGTTTACCTACAGATAAAGGAAGTGGCTTAAGTATTTTGACAGTAAAATAATCAGTATTATATTCTATCTCAAATTTTTCAGGCTCTTCTTCAATCTCTATTTTTAACTGTAACTTAGCTGTATAATTCGGCAGTAATGAAAGGTATGGAACAACGTAATAAAATGGATACCTCCCATTTTTCTTCCATGACACAATCATTTTCCTGAATTCTGATGTCACTAATCTGTCATATTCTGAAGTTTTATTATGAAAGGTGGGATTGCAGTAATCAAATCCATATTTCGTCTCTGGGTAGGTATAATTTCCCATGATATCTCGATACCATTTTTTATCACCAGCCTGCCCTGTATCACCTACCCTTATCCAATCAAAACCGTATTCGCCCTTCCAGTTGTTATGAGGTCTGAATTGTATCAGGCACTTAGCTGTGATTTCCCCTGCAGGGGGTTTGGATGGATTACCATCTTTCTTAATTAATGTTTCGCTTTTTTCAGAGTGATATTCATCAGAGTATTCGTTGATATCCGATTCGGAATAATAGGTAAAATCTTCTCCGATACTTTCGAATATCTTTCCCTGAACAATTCTTATTCTACTCATTAATTTTTCTTTAAAATTTGTGTTTTTTATTATATAATGCTTTTACCAGAAGGTAAATTGGAAATCCAAAAAAAATGATTTAAAAAGACTCGAAGAATAAGACAGTCAGTTTTTAAACTCCGTTTTTTTTGTCATTTTATTGTTTTTATAAATCAGAATATCCTGAAGTTTTTCAGTTCCGCTAATTCTATATCTTATTTTAGCTACCAAATCTTTTTCTGAACCTTCAATTCCGCCAAATTCATTTTCTTCTGCAGCCCTACGAATTTCATCAGCATATCCACCCACAGTTTTTTTCCTGTAGAAAAAACAGGTTACCTCTTTATTACCTGTACTTGATTGCTGTGAAAGATCAGCAAACGATTTCAACTGATTAGTAAGGTCTTCATCAGTTAGATTACTGTAATCTGAAATTTCAAAATATTTAAAATTAAATTCTGACCTCTGATTAAATTCAGAGTCTATAGATTGAATGTTGGCTTTTTCCATCGATGTCTTGCATTTAATAACTGTGAAAAATGTTATGATTAAAAAAAAATATTTCATTTTGATGTATTGAAATTAAACAAATCCCGAGATAGTACCTTTCATATCAATTTTTGTAATAAAAGGCTTGTAACCTTTAAAATGCTGAAGGACGAACCATGCAAAAAATATGTTGTTGTCGTACTTTTGAATATCAGGATAATCTAAACCAAAGTGATCCCAATAAATGTACTGAAGCTCCATCTGATAATGATTATTGGTTTTTGTATATTTTTTTATAAAAACCTGGTACGCCCACACATCATTAATTGTAATTCCTAAACCACTGAACTTATCACTAAATCTTGGACTGCTCACATTATCTTCCACCAGCATCTCATATAAAACACCTTTGCCGTCATCTTTGATCTCAAGACCGGAAATTTCACCTTGATTCTCCCGTAAATAATCGCGGATATTTGAGTGAATGGCAGCAATAAAATTTATAGAATTCTGGTGCGCAATAACTGCTTTTGTAAGATCTGTATGGGTAAAATCTGCCCCAGTGTTTTCCCGCATCCTTTCGACCATGAGTTCAGCAACGGTTTGAATTTTTCCCATTGAAAAATATCCTATATCTCCTTTAAATATGTTAAAAAGATCGCCTTCAGATTTTGCGTTATACTCTTTGATCTTATTGATTCTGAAATCGGCATCGCCGGATGCATTATCTTTTCTGGAGCTCCAGTCGAGCCATCCATCCTGTTTTTCCGTATTATATGTTTCATTGTACAGCTGTGTTCTGAGACGCTGATATCCTGCTTCATCACTCGTATAATCGTTAAAAAGCATATCAGTTGCTGTCCCGGAATTATCTCTGTTTCTGCCTTTTCTTCTCGATCCCTGTAAAATAAGAATAGGATAATTATACGTTTTTTCTTCCGGCTTCGGAGGAGTTTCAGGATTTCCTGCTTCGTGAATAGAAGCCGCAGAGTTTTCAGCATATTGCATCGCTGCATTTTCAGAAATACCCGACTTTGAAAAGTAGGAAAGTTCACCCGTGCTTTCGTGTATTTTCCCTTGCACAATCCTTGTACGGCTCATAATCTTTATATTTTAAACCTGCGATTTTTTATTAAATCCAAATGAGAATTAGGCTAAAAGCTCTTGCCTTTTTCTCCACTTCTGTTCTCAATACTGTTTTGAGCATGTTTCACAATTTTTCCATTACTGGAAGTTTCTATGCCACCTTCACTATTTACTACGGTTTTCCCTTTGGCAGTTTCGCTGTAAAGATCTCCCTGAATCATCTCCGTCAGTTTCCCTGTAATAAACATGCTTGTATCTCCCAACACAGAAGTCATTTTCATTGCCCCAACACTTTGGGTAGCATTCATTCCGATGCTTTGTGATCTGTTCATACCAATAGTATCAGACTGATCTCTACCAACAGTCGTAGTCATATTTTCTCCCACATTAATAAACATATTCTTACAGTTTAAAGTCATCGTTTCCGGAGCAGTAATGTTGATGTTGCTTCCGGTCGTATCCAGATGAATCTCATTGCCAGATTTATCGGTGATGATAATACTTTCGTCTTCTGTAAAAACTACTTTGTGACCACTTCTCGTCATAATAGATTTCACTCTGTTATCAGCAAATCCGCCTAAAGCTGTTCCGCCATGAAACATTCCACCCATCACAAAAGGCCGGTCTGGATGATTGTGAACGAAATTCACCATTACCTGATCGCCAACTTCCGGGATCGCAACGTAGCCCCGGTTTTGTGTAATCTGATCTGTACCTCCCGCATCAGGACTCATCATTCTTATGAAATTGGTAGTATCATTCATCTGCCAGTCAAATCTCACCTGCACTCTGCCCTGCCCTTCCGGATCGGTGTTTGAAATTACTGTAGCAATCTGTGGCTGAGCAATGGGAACTGTGAATTCGGGTTTTGGTAAGAAACCTGTATCTGCGGCAATACCCTGAAAACTTCCGCTGTAATGACCAATGGTATCAATATCGTGAGTCGTTTCAGTGATCATTATTTTGGTAAAATATGAGCTTTCGTTTGTATCAATTTTTCTCATCTGAATATCTGCAACACAGCCAGGATGAAGAAAAGGAACAGTGGTTTTCCCTGATACTGAAAAGACATTCACCGCCTCACTTCCTGACGTACTTCTTTGTGAATATTCCACATCAAGATTGGTGGATGCTTTAATTGGAGCTACCTGCAGCGAAGGTGTTTTAAAGATAGAATCGTTGTGCTGATATGCTGTTTTTGCCAAATCACCGACATGCTGAACGGGTGTTGCTCCCGAAGTTAATTTTTCGTTTTTACTGCTGTTGTAACCGTAGTATTGAGGTTTTGTATGCAGTGCTTTTAATTCTACTTCCACATCCTGAGCACTGCTTCCATAAATCAGTTTTACCGGAGCATTCTGCGGGGGAAGTTTACCGAAATGTAGGACTTCGCCATCGTAAAAAAACTGTTCGCCATACGCTTCTGCCATTCTTGCCAGATAGTTGTAATGACTCTCATTATATTGGCTGGTGTACACAATTTGTGAATAATCGTTGGTATCAATTCTTACATCAAATTTACTTTTGTCTAAACCCTGTTGAATGACTTCATCAGCTATAATCCCGATGCTTGCAGACTTTCCGCCTCCAAAACTTTGAATATGAGGTGCGCCATCCAGCAAAATCGTAGGGCTAAAACCTTTTAGTACAATATTTCCCAAACTCATTTGCTCCTGACTGAACGAAACTCCGGTAATTACGCCCACGAAAGTTCTTTCAGGACTGTTTTGAACATCTTTATAAGAAATAACGGCAGTTAATCTTTTTCCGAGAAACTCGTTGGCGTCTTCAAGAGTGTGGGTCTGTCTTCCTCCCAATGCGTCATGAGCTAAAGTAATTTTAAATTCATGATGACGGTTGGCACTTTGCTTCAGGCTGAAATGTTTGTAATATTTGATCACTTTACCCTCAATAACCAAAGAAAGTTTTACAAGACGGTTAATACCGGTATGTTGATGGGCAGCTATATTTTCAGCATTTTGGGACGGACGGAAACCGCTCCCGTTTCTGTTTTCCGGATTTGTAGTCATAATAATGTGATTGTGTGATAATAAAGATAATTATTTTTCAGCAACATTTAAAAATTATACACAGACAATTTTTAGTTTTTAAAAAATATTAACATAAATTTAAATCTTACAGACAAAAAAGACTGCCTTTTTTAAATATGACAGTCTTCGTTCCCTTAATAACTATAAAACTCTGATTTTTTTTTAAGCGGATGGCCAAAGACCTGTGTAAGCAGAATTACCATAATTGATTGACTCTGCACTCACTACGAAACTGATGTACATTGAGTTTTCATCTGTTCCGTCAAAATCTACTTCATGCTGAATAACGTAACCGTTTTCCCAGTTCAAAGTGATCAACGTACCTTCTTCGTGAGATTTGTTGAAAGTGATTTCACCCGTTGTCGGTTTATATTTACCGTTAAGTAATGACTCAAGGATGTCAGATTTTTCTGTAGCTTCTACAGTTACTCTGATTAATGCGTTGGAAGGGTCTGATGCTACTCTACCTGAAACATCAGTAGATCTTGATACGCTGTAATTCAGCTTTAATAATTTCTGTCCTTCGCCTCCATTGAATTTTAAGATTCCTCTTGAATTAAGTGCCATAATGTAAATTTTTTAAAAATTAATATTTTGTGATCTGTTGCTTTTGGTATTCCAAAGATAGAACCACATTTTTAAAAATTCATCCTAAAAATCAATTATCTCAGATTTTGTAGTAGTTCTACGATTTTGTGTAGTAGTTCTACGACTGGCGATTCAAAATTTAAAATTCAAGATTTAAGATTCGGGGTTCGGAGTTCGAGGTCCGGGATGCGGGATGCGGGACTCATAATTTATACTGTGGTAAAAAAATATATTTTTCAATTTTTATTGATTTGGATTAATTGAAAATAATTAACATCAAAAAAAGACTGTCAAATAAATTGACAGTCCTGCTTTTGTATACATTAATACTGAAAAGTTGGTTTGCTTAGCTTGACGGCCAAAGACCTTCGTAAGCTGAATTACCATAATTGATTTGCTCTGCGCTCACTACGAAACTGATGTACATCGAGTTTTCATCTGTAGCGTCAAAATCTACCTCATGTTGAATCACATAACCATTTTCCCAGTTTAAAGTAATTAAAGTTCCTTCTTCGTGAGATTTGTTGAAAGTAATTTCTCCGGTTGTCGGCTTGTACTTTCCGTTGAGCAGAGATTCCAGAATGTCGGATTTCTCTGTCGCTTCCACTGTAATTTTGATAATTGCGTTGGACGGATCTGAAGCTACTCTACCAGAAACATCCGTAGATCTGGAAACACTGTAGTTCAGTTTTAATAATTTCTGTCCCTCTCCTCCGTTGAATTTTAAGATTCCTCTTGAATTAAGTGCCATTTTGTAAATTTTTTTTAATTAAACTTTGTGGTTTTTTACATTTCGTATTTCAAAGATAGAATGTCTCAGAAAGATTTTCAAATAATTTGAAGGAAATCTGAAAAAGTGTAGTAATTCTACGATTTGATGTCGTAGAACTACGATTATTTTTGATGGTTGTTGGATGATTCTCTCACCGATCTGGCCAGAATCCTGTTCTTTTTCAAAAGATAATCAGGCATCAGATCTACAGGAAGTCTCAAAAAACCTTCACCATCTTCTTTCAACTGCTGTTCAAGTTCAGGATTCCATTCAATCAGTTGGGAGAATTCAATTTTTAATTCTTCTGCAATAATTTTAAGATTAAATCCTGCATTAATTTCAGTTTCTGTAAGTGAGGAAATTGTTTTTCCGCTTCCACTGCCATCCAGAAATACTTTTTTCATTCTGGAATTGTTGTAATCTGTGAGTACAGCATTCAGTTCTCCGGTTGCGAAACAGACATTCAGGTATTTTTTAACATGATTTACCGTTTCGGCCGGAAGGTATTTTGAAAAGACATGATACTGTGTAGATCCTGCATTTCGCATGGCTTTGGCGATATTTCCCTCACCACAGTTGTAGGCAGCAACCACCGTCACCCAATTATTGTACTTTCTGTACAGATCTGCGAGAGAAATGGCTGCTGTTTTTGTACTTCTGTAAAGATCCGTTCGTTGCTGCTCAGTAAGACCATATTGATTTGCATGAGCAGTCATAAACTGCCAAACACCGACCGCTCCGGCACTTGATGTAATATTTCGGTTAAAATTTGACTCAATGAGTGCAAGATTCCGCAAATGTTTGGGCAGACCTTTTTCCACCATAGAATATTCGATGAATTCTACAATTTCTTTATTGGAGCTGATGATATTCTGGTATTTTCTCACGCTGCTTTCGGAAGTATCCGAAGCATTTAAAAACTGTGAAAAACCCGGCTGTGAAAAGCCCGCAGTGAAAATTACAGTGAGCAAAATTTTAAATCCCGTCTTCATCGGATATGCTTTTTCAAAATAATTTAATTTACTGTCCAGACGGTTTGCTCTTCTTCAGGATTCCATTCTACATTGAGGGTTTGTCCTGCTTTAACTTCTTCTTTTACGATCATTTTTGAAATTGGCCTTGCCAGCTGTGACCTGATGATACCGGAAATCTGTCTTGCGCCGTATTTACTGCTGAAACCTCCTAAAGCCAGACCTTTCACAGCTTCGTCTGAAATTTTCAGGCTCATACCCAATCTGAATAAAGAATTGTGAAGTGATTTAAGCTGAATATTGAAAATTCTCTCCGCCATCGATTCTGTGATCGGCGCGAAAGGAATAATTTCTGTGATTCTTGCTAAAAATTCTGGTCTGAAGCGTCCTGAATTAGACATGATCTGCATGAGAGATTTTGATTCAGGAATTTTGCCTTCTTCAAACTGTTTCACGATTTCTTCACTGCCAATATTTGACGTAAATAAAATCAGGGCATTGCTGAAATCTCCTTCTTTTCCTAATTTATCATGCACTTTTCCTTCATCCATGATCTGCAGGAAAACATCAAAAACCGAGTGATGCGCTTTTTCAATTTCATCAAACAGAACTACGGTATAAGGTTGCTGTCTGATTTTATTCACTAACATTCCACCTTCTTCGTAACCAACGTAACCCGGAGGCGCACCGTAAAGTAATGCTGCAGAATGTTCTTCTTTAAATTCAGACATATCAAAACGGACCATTGCTTTTTCGTCGTTAAAAAGAAGTTCTGCCATAGACTTTGCCAACTCAGTTTTCCCCGTTCCTGTTGGACCTAAAAGGAAAAATGAACCAATTGGCTGCCCCGGTTTGTTTAATCCGCTTCGGTTTTCTACAATCGCATCCGAAAGAATTTTCAGTGCATGATCCTGACCAACAACTCTGTTCATCAGAAGACCTTCCATATTCAGAAGTTTTTCTTTTTCCTGCGCCTGAATTTTACCAATCGGAATACTGGTTTTTGCAGCCATTACCGCCGCGAGTTCAAGACGGCCAACTTTTTCTCTTTTTACCGCTGCATGTTCCAGAAGTTCTGCATACGTTTGCTCGATAATCTTCTGAATTTCTTCCACCGCCATAGAGTTGTCGATCTGAGGCTGTTCACTCAGAGAACCCCACAAAATCGGACTGATTTTATCTCTCAGTAAATTATAGTTCCAGATAAGTTCATCTGCTTTATCTTTATCATCAAGATATTCTTCGGTTAAAATCTCTTTATAAATCGTATTCCAGCTGTCGAGTTCTTTTTCTGAAAGTTCGTCAAGCATTTTGATGGCAGCCATCGTTCTGTCTAGAAGATCAATTGCAGCGTCGGGAAGTCTTTTTCCTTTTGAATAACGTTTTGCCAAACGCACGCACTCCGGAAGGGCCGTTTTTTCAACTTCAATCCCGTGGTGTTTTTTGTAGCCATCCAAGAGAACGTCAATCATTTTAACACAGGTTTTTTCATCCGGTTCCAAAACGGTTAAAACTTCAAACCTTCTGTTAAAGGCCTGTTCAGGCTCAATAATTTTTCTATATTCTTCCTGAGTGGTTGCTCCTATAACGGTAATTTCGCCTCTAGCAAGTTCAGGTTTCAGGATATTTCCGATATTTCCTATACTTCCTTTCGGATCGAGAAGTGAGTGGATTTCATCAATAAACAAAACTGCTTTTTCAATTTTCTTGCATTCGTTGATTACTTTTTTCAGACGGTCTTCAATTTCACCTTTATAGGACGTACCTGCCAGCAAAGCTCCGGTGTCCAGCTCCAAAAGTGTTGCATTTTTAAGCATTTCCGGAACATTTCCTTTGATAATTTCAGTTGCGAAACCTTCTACCAAAGCTGTTTTACCAACTCCGGGCTCACCAATGATGATTACATTAGGTTTGGTTCTTCTACAAAGAATTTCGACCAACATTCTGAGTTCTTTATCACGGCCGATAATGTTTTCAATTTCACCGTTTCTGGCCTGTGCAGTCCTGTCTACACAATAATTTTTAATGGATGGAAAATTACTATCTGAATGACTGCTGCCATTTAATAAAGAAGAAAAATCTCCGTTATCAATACTTTCGTAAGGCGTATCTTTTCTGTATAAATTAAAGATTTCATGCTCTCTCAAAGGAAGAGACTTTAATTGCTGAAGCGAAAATGATACTTCAGGTTTTACGATTGCTGTAAGTATGCAGATTGGAGAAATTTCATCAAGACCCAGTTTCAGTCTGATATCGTCGGCCTCATCCAAAAGACGGTCAACAGAATCACCTTCCTTTACTTCAGACGGGAGATGCGATGTTTTGGGATATTCTTCAAGACGCACGTCTGCCCATTCATAAAAATATCCGGGATCTTTATCAATGTTTTTTAAAAATTCATTCAGACCAATATCTTTGTGCATTAAAGCCTGCAGAATATGAGGCCCGTCGTAAGTTGCGTTGTAATTTTCTCTGGCGATAGACTGCGCAATATGAAACAATTGTTTTACAGTCTCGTTGGTAACAAGTACTCCCATTTATTTTCGAAATTAATATTTGTGACTTTAAAATTTGGTTGAACTAAAATAAGTTTTTTTCGCCAACCCATGAAATTTAATTGTAAATATTTCATTTAATTAATAATCCTACAATGCTGAAAATTTTTATATTTTTACTGTAACCAAAAAGCAAATTTTTATGCAGAACAATCAACAGCTTACCGAACTTCTTGCCCTGGATCTGGGAACTTCAATTATCAACAGACTTCCTTACGCGAAGGAGGTTTTTAAATGGCAGGACATTGATCTTCTTCCCCATTCTTCTGAAGATACGATGCTTTGCGAAATTTATGAAAGAAACGGAAGAAACTGGCGTACCACCAACAATAATCTGATCGGATATTTATTCTCTGGTGAACAGTTGGAAACGGTAAAAAATCAATTAAAAGAAGTGAAGAAATTTTCAGCGATGATCCCTGATTTTCAGTTTAATAAAGACAGTATGCTCGATTTCGGGCTTTCGCTGCCTTCCTTATTTAATATTGATGTAAAAGGTGATTTGAAAAACGCAAAAGATTTCACAATCAAAGTGAGTAATGTTACAAAATCCCGTATCACCAATATTGATGCTCCAGGAATAGAAATTTTAAAAAAATACTCTCAGTTTACACAGGATGAATCTAAAGCTTACCGAAAAAATGTGAAATTCAATTTCCTGAGCACCGCACTTTTCTATGCAGAAAGTGTAGAAATTAATCTGGAAAAGGAAAGTGGCGTACATCTTGACGTAAGCTTCAGCACCCAGAATGTGGAAGTTCAGACCAATGTAGATACCGAAACTAAAAAAAATTTTGTTTTAAGATACACAGGAAATCAGTCGCCTTTCGCTGCGAAATTTGTGAGAGGGAAAGATTTTGATATTTTATAAAGTAATTCTAAAAAACTGGACTTTACTGAACACAAAGCGCACAAAGTTTATCTTAATACATTCTGTTTTAAGGTTTACAAAGCCATTTCACTTGTAGAAGACCTCCAAGTTTTTAAATATAAAAAAACAGCAACCTAAATTTACGTTGCTGTTTTTTAGTTTATTTATTTAAAAGCATTGCTGCTTCTTTGGCAAAATAAGTAAAAATCATATCCGCGCCCGCTCTTTTGAAACAAGTAAGACTTTCGATGATGGTTTTATCATTATCCAGCCAGCCGTTTTGGGCAGCGGCTTTTACCATGGCGTATTCTCCGCTTACGTTGTAAACTGCGATGGGCAGATCAATGACCTCACGCACTTTTGCAACAATATCCAAATAAGGAAGTCCCGGTTTTATCATAATAATATCGGCACCTTCATCCACATCCTTGAAGACTTCGTTCATCGCTTCTCTGGAATTGTGGTAATCCATTTGATAGGTTTTTTTATCCTTTGGAATTTCGCCCATCTCTTTCGGAGCACTGTCTAACGCACTTCTGAACGGTCCGTAGAACGAACTGGCATATTTTGCAGCATAACTTAAAATTCCGACATCATGAAAGCCACTTTCTTCTAAAGCCTCTCTAATGGCGAGTACTCTGCCGTCCATCATATCACTCGGTGCAATAATATCTGCACCTGCTTCAGCATGTGAAACCGACATTCTCGCCAAAGCATCGTTGGTAGCATCGTTTACTATTTTTCCGTTTTCGATAATACCGTCGTGACCGTAGATGGAATAAGGATCCAAGGCTACATCAGGCATTACAATCATTTCGGGAACCGCATTTTTAATGGCTTTGATCGTGTTCTGCATCAAACCGTCTCTGTTCCATGCTTCTTTTCCGGTGTTGTCTTTCAGGTGATCGGAAACCTTCATATAAAGATTAACCGCTTTCACTCCAAGTGAATACAATTCTTTACATTCTTTCACCGTAAGATCTATGCTGCGTCTGAAAATCCCAGGCATTGAAGCGATCGGCTCCTCTCTGTTTTCTCCCTCCATTACAAAAACCGGCATTACAAAGTCATTTACCGAAAGATGGCTTTCCCTTACCAAACTGCGTACGGCTTCAGTAGATCTGAGTCTTCTGTTTCTTGAATATATCATTTTTTGGAATACTTTTTGAAATATTGATACAAATTTAATACTTCTGATGCAAAAAGATGTTGCACAGTAAAAAGTTATTTAATACTTTTGTTACTAGTTTATATGCAAAAATGCGTTTAATGAGAAAAATTTTACTTTTAATTATATTCACAGGCAGCTTTTTAGGGTTTTCAAATCAATTGAAAGCTCAGCTGAGAGAGCCTTCCTCCGTATCTCAAAAATCAGATGACGGGATATTAACCGCTTACCCAAATCCGGCAAAAGACTTTTTGATGGTGAAAGCAAAAGATGCTAACTTAAAGATCAAAAACGTTACATTTTATTCCATTATGGGAACGCAGGTGGCAAGTTATAACATTAACGCCAATAAAAGCGAAATTAATATAGGTAATCTAAGACCCGGTAAATACATGATCCGTTACATTCTGAGTGACAATACTCAAAAGGTCACGCAGATCGTGAAACAATAAATAACAGAATCCTGATAATCATCAGGATTTTTTTTTGCCCTTTATTCTGAGTTAATTATTCCGTAACTTTCGGGTTCAAATTTATTTATCTCTAAAAAATTCTCATGTTACAAGCTGAGCATATTATAAAGACCTACGATTCGGGAAAAAAAATTGCACTGGATGATTTCAGTATCTCGGTTCCGAAAGGCAGTATCTACGGACTACTCGGTCCCAACGGTGCAGGAAAAACATCATTTATCCGAATCATCAATCAGATTACCAAAGCAGATTCCGGCGACATTCATATTGATGGTGAGAAACTTAATCCTTCACACATCCGCAATATCGGATACATGCCTGAAGAACGCGGTCTGTATAAAAATATGAGCATCGGAGACCAGATTCTCTATTTTGGTGAACTGAAAGGGATGTCTAAAAACGATGCGCTTTCTGAAGCTAAAAAATGGTTTGAAAAACTTCACATTGACCAGTGGTGGAAGAAAAAACTGACAGAACTTTCAAAAGGGATGGCTCAGAAAATTCAGTTTGTGGTGACGGTTTTGCACAGACCCAATCTTTTGATTTTGGATGAACCATTTTCAGGTTTTGATCCTGTGAATGCAAATTTAATTAAAGATCAAATCATAGATTTAAAGAACAACGGAACCACTATAATTTTGTCAACGCACAGAATGGAAAGTGTTGAGGAAATGTGTGATTACGTGGCATTGATCAATAATTCAAAAAAAATTATTGACGGAAGAGTCTTTGAGGTTCGGGAAAAATTCAAGAAAAATATTTTTGCAGTAAAACTTTCTGAGGTGAATCAGAAAAATTTCAATTTATTTAAAGAAAAATTTGAAGTTTTAAACCTGAAAAATGAACACAGCCTCACAACCTTTGACATTAAAAATAACATTTCGCAAAACGAACTGATTAGCGAAGTTCTGAGAACGGGAAACATCAGGACTTTCGAGGAAAAAATTCCAAGTATGAATGAGGTATTTATCAGTGCAGTCTCGAATAATGGGTGATAATTGATAAATGATGATTGATAAACGATCAGAGATTAGACATCCAGCATCAAACTTCCAGCACCCAACCTTTTAATAAAAATCTATGAACAATATAATCTTAATAACCAAAAGAGAATTTCTGACTCAGGTGAAGAAAAAATCTTTTGTTGTACTTACACTTTTGGCTCCCATCCTACTTTTGGCATTTGGAGCAGTCATCGGGCTGATGTTTAAAGCCAATGAATCCCACACGAAAATTGAAGTGGTAGACAACAGCGGACTGTTTAAAAACGCATTAAAATCAGATGATAAAATTAATTACAATTTTATTACAGAAGCAGATCCGGCAAAGAAAGTTGAGTCTCTGAAGAAAAGTGAAGCAACTGACGGAATTTTGATTTTACCTCAGCTGAACGGTTCTGATTATGCCGGTTTCGAAAAAAACACCCAGCTGCTGCTCAACACAAAAATTGGTTTTGACACCAAAAAAATGATTGCTTCAGACATCAATGAAGTTCTCAAAAAAGAAAAAATAAAAAAACTCGGAATTCAGAATTCCCAACTGGAAGATTTGGATAAAAGATTTTCGCTTACCACCATCAATCTTACCAACGATGATAAAGAAGATTCTGACATGGCTTTCGGTGTAAAAAGCGTTCTCAGCATGCTTCTGATGTATGTTACATTCATGTTTATCATCATTTATGGCGTTCGCGTCATGCGAAGTGTTCTGGAAGAAAAAAACAACCGTGTGGTTGAAATTATTATTTCATCTGTAAAACCGTTTGAGCTGATGATGGGGAAAATTCTGGGTGTAACATTGGTTGCTCTTACCCAGTTTATCGTATGGATTACAATGTCTGTGATTGGAGCACTGGTTTTAAATACAGGCTTTTCATCCATTCAGAAAAATATTCCGGGAGCTGATGAGAAGATGGCTTCTAAATTTGATATCGTTGAGATGGGAACCCAAATTTCGCACAGTCTTCTGGAGCTGAATTTTCCTCTAATCATTTTCGTTTTTATTGTATTTTTTCTCTTAGGATATATGTTTTACAGTTCGATCTACGCAGCTGTTGGCTCAGCGGTAGATAATGAAACGGAAACACAGCAATTCACCATTTTTGCCATCCTTCCGTTGATGTTGGGGATGTACGGAAGCTTTTCGGTGATGAATAACCCTGACGGGCCTCTTGGTTTCTGGCTTTCGATTATACCGTTTACTTCGCCGGTTGCGATGATTGCGAGAATTCCGTTTGGAGTACCTGCTTGGCAGATTGCGCTTTCGATTTTCCTGCTTTTAGGGACCACTATTTTTATGATTTTTGTTGCCGGGAAGATTTACAGAGTCGGGATTTTGATGTACGGAAATAAGGCGAGTATGAAGGAAATCTGGAAGTGGATTAAAGAGTAATTTAGAGCAAAATTTCATTTATTTAAGATGAAAAACATTGATAAATTAAGTCTGGAAAATGCATATCGCCTGTTTGAAAGCGGTAACATTCTTTCTATTGAAGTTGGCTCTACAAAAGGGTTACAGCAGTTGCACCGGTAACTTTTTGAGAAGCTTTACCACTTTGCCGGAGAGATTCGTATTCATAATATTTCAAAGGGAGGTTTTCGTTTTGCGACAGCTTTGTATCTGAATGAAATTTTAGCTAAAATCGAATTGATGCCGGAAAATTCATTTGAAGAAATCATATCAAATATGTGGAAATGAACATTGCTCATCCTTTTATGGAAGGCAACGGAAGAACACTGCGCATTTGGCTGGATTTAATTTTAAAAAAGAATTTAAGAAAAGTGGTGAACTGGCAGTTCGTCGACAAAACTTTATATCTACAGGCAATGGAACGAAGCCCAATTAACGATTTGGAGTTGAGGACATTACTTTCTTTAAATTTAACTGAAGAAACTGAAAGTAAAGAAGTTTACTTTAAAGGAATTGAACAGTCATACTATTACGAGGGATACAGAAAAGAAGATGATGAATAGATTTCCATCAATAATTATATACAAACAAAACGCCCGGTTCTCAATGAAAACCGGGCGTTTTTTATTTTATTAAAAAAATACTATTTAAAGATATAACTTAAGCTGAGACTTAAAACCTGTTCAGATTTTTTCTTTGCAGAGTTTGGGTCGATCTTGCTCTCATCCAAATCCGGATAAGTGTTTGATAATCCGAAATCGTACTTCAGAGTAAGTTCTAACTGTCTTTTGTAGCTATAACCAATACCAGCACCCAATGCAAAATTAAAGGACTTTGCTCTCCCGAATCTGTCTGTACGGTAAATCTCTCTCGACTCGTCCGTTACTTTCTGATCGATCAAAAAGTTGAATCTAGGGCCAATTTGTCCGAAAAACTCAGATTCAGCTTCAGAAAAATATCCTTTAAATGAAACAGGTACGCTGATGTAATTGTTTGCATACATCGCGTTGTAGCCCTGCATACCTTTTGCATCCTTATCCTTCCCGGATTCTCCAGCACCGTAATAAACAACTTCCGGCTGAAGGAAAAACTGATTGGAGCTTCCCATCGGAATCAATGCCAAAACACCACCTTGGAAAGCAAATCTTCCACCTGAAGGATTGTGTGCATTTTTTACTCTGGAATTATTAACTCCTGCGGTGAGACCGAATCTTGTGTTTCTGAAATCGATCTGTGCGGAAGCCATAAGGGAAAAGGCTAAAGCTGATGCCAATAATATTTTTTTCATATGTAGTTTTAATTATTTTTAAAGGACATATGTTATCGCCATATCTTCACTGTGTTTGTATGCAATGTTTATCAATGGCGATTTCATATCAATTTGTTTTTATCCTAAAACTTTTGCGATGGTAACACCGATTTCGGCAGGAGAGTCTACAACGTTGATTCCGTTTTCTCTCATGATTTCCATTTTTGCCTGAGCTGTATCTTCTGCACCACCAACAATTGCACCTGCGTGACCCATTGTTCTTCCTTTAGGAGCAGTCTGACCAGCGATGAAACCTACAACCGGCTTAGTAGAACCACTTGCTTTGTACCATCTTGCAGCTTCAGCCTCAAGACCACCACCGATTTCTCCGATCATTACAACCGCTTCAGTTTCTGGGTCGTTGATGAATAATTCCAAAGCTTCTCTTGTAGTAGTACCGATAATTGGGTCACCACCGATTCCAATTGCTGTAGAAATTCCGTAACCAGCTTTTACAACCTGGTCAGCAGCTTCGTAAGTAAGTGTTCCTGATTTTGAAACGATCCCTACTTTACCCGCTTTGAAAACGAAACCTGGCATAATACCAATTTTAGCCTCATCAGAAGTGATGATACCAGGACAGTTTGGCCCGATCAATCTGCAGTCTTTGTCAGCGATATAAGATTTTACTTTCACCATATCAGCAACAGGAATACCTTCAGTAATACAAACGATTACTTTGATACCTGCTTCAGCAGCTTCCATGATTGCATCTGCAGCAAATGCAGGCGGTACGAAAATGATACTTACGTTTGCTCCAGCTTTCGCAACAGCATCAGCAACAGTATTGAAAACCGGTTTCCCTAAATGCTCGCTTCCTCCTTTCCCTGGAGTAACACCACCTACAACGTTGGTTCCATATTCAATCATTTGACCTGCGTGGAAAGTACCTTCGTTACCAGTAAATCCCTGTACAATTACTTTAGAATCTTTGTTTACTAAAATTGACATTTTATTGTTTTTTAAATTTATTTTCTTAATTTATTAATGCTCACAAATTTACTTATTTTTCTTTGATTTTAAAGAAAACCGAAGCATTTGTTTATTCAAGATTTCTCAATTTCACCTCTTTTTTCAGATAAGTTTTGTAATCTTCGGCAAACATTCCGATATAGGTACCTTTTTTGAGGTCACGGTTGACTCCTGTTTTGCCTAAAAGTACAGAGCCACTTTCGATATTATTTCCGGAAGCAATGCCTACCTGTCCCCACAGAGTTACCTCATCACCAATGATGCAGCAGCCAGCAATACCGACCTGAGAAGCAATCAGACATCTTTTTCCAATCACGGTATCGTGACCGATCTGGATTTGATTGTCTAAAACTGAACCTTCTCTAATAATCGTGGAATCTGTAACACCTCTGTCGATAGTGCATCCGTTTCCTATTTCTACATCGTTTTCAATTACAACATTTCCTACTGAGATTAAGCGGTCAAAATTTCCGTTGAGTTTTCTGTAATAAAATGCGTCACCACCCAAAACTGTGTTGGACTGGATGACAACATTATCACCAATCACCGTGCGGTCGCCAATGACTACATTTGGAAAAATAATTGTGTTTTTTCCAATGGTAATATTGTTTCCTAAAACTGCTGAAGGATGAATTTTTGTTCCGTCACCAATTTCCACATCATGCAGTGTTTCTGTGAAATTGTAGATTCTGGTAAAATGGGTGTTGATTTTATTAAAATCACCAAACGGATCGTCTGAGATTAACAGTGCTTTGCCTTCCGGACAGTCCACTTCTTTATCAATTAAAATAATGGTTGCGGCAGAATTTAAAGCTTTGTCGTAATATTTTGGATGGTTAACGAAAACAATTTCACCGGATTTTACTCTGTGGATTTCGTTGGTGCCAAAAACCTGGAAATCTTCGGAACCTACGAATTTTGCTCCAATAAGGTCAGCAATCGTTTTTAATTTTTGTGGCTGATGAAAGGTCATATTTTACTATTAATGATTTGCAAAGATATAAAGTTTTACATATTAAAAATTGAAGTCTTCCGGTTCACCACTAAGTTTTCTACCTAGTAAAATATCGTCAGCGTACATTTGACGTATATGGATGTCAAACGAAGAATCAGATTCTTCCTGATAGGTACTAATTCCTATTTCCTGAAGTTTTTTATTTGTATGATAAAGTTCTAAAGCTATTGGCAGATGTTCTGCTATTTTTTTAGCTCTATACTTATTTTCTGCAGAAATTAAGGCCATTCTAAAATCCTGATGAGCTTCTATCGGAATCAATTCATCTTTGATGTCACTGAGATAAGTAAAAGATTCCTGTGCTCTTTCATACTCCCATGAACCTTTGTGTTCGGTTGCTTCAACATATTCTCTTATCATGTTAAACATTTCCTTATTTTCAATCTGTCGGGCTAATTCCAGATGAACGGTTTTATCGTAATAATTCAAATACGGTTTATCAGCATCTGGCGGTGGCGTGTATGGTGGTGCCGGTGGACTGTTTTTGATCTTTTCAGCTCTTGCCAAATCACGGTACTGGCGCTCGAGCTGCCCCCGTAAATCCGGTAAAATGAGCAGAGCACCATTTCCGGTTCTGCTATTGTGAAATTCGTACCAACCTGGCAGATTCTTTCCTTCGTCCATTTGACCTACATCGACGCTTTGAACCCACTGTAATCCTGCCACTGACTTGAATAGTCGTTATAATACCATTCAAAGCTGCTGTCGTGTATGAGGTATTGACAGTACAAATCGATGTCATAAGAGCTGGGTTCTTCCAAGAAGTTGCAACTCATTACATTCTTCTCAAGTATTTTAAAATCATAGCAGATCTCTACTCCTTCAAATACCTCCTGTCCTGCTCTCCATCTGCATTGCGCGTCAAACAGTTTTTTCTGCTGAATCATAGCCAAATGCCTTGTTGCATAATAAATCCACTGATTTTGCCTGCTCTCGTTATGCTTTCTATAATAATCGGCATTTTGATAAGCCAACATTTTATTAAAAGCGTATTGCCTGTAAAGGTCTTTCCAGTCGGATTGTTTATAAGGCTCAAGAAAGGACTGAGTTTTGGGATTGTTTTCTACTTTTTCTTCCCAGAGTTTTCTCAAAGATTCGTAATCTTTTTTTTCGGTTTGATCTGACATTTGTGTATAAATTTTAAATTGAAACTATTTTTTTGATCTAACTCAAATGTAATTATATTTTGCAACGGAGAAAAATTTCAGCAACAGAACATGAAAAAAACGTAAACCAACTAAAAGAAATATAGAATTTATTAGACAGTAAAAGATTATGAATAGCAGACAGTTTTTTACTATGCTCTGTCGCAGCCCGACTTGAACGGAGCTCTTTTTGTAAGCGATGGAAAAATCTCAGGCACAAAAAAGCGGGAGTGGAAGGCGGAAATAGCTGCCCAATTCAAAAAAATGCTTTGAGACCAGCAAGTAAAAAAAAAGCTGAAAGTAATTGTACTTCCAGCTTTATAGTATTTTGAGATCGATTATTCTTTCACTCTTTCTAAGTAAGAACCGTCTTCTGTGCTTACTTTGATTTTGTCGCCAGCCTCGATGAACAGAGGAACCATTACTCTGGCACCCGTTTCAACGAATGCATTTTTCAGGGCGTTGGTCGCAGTGTTTCCTTTTACACCCGGATCTGCTTCCACTACTTCAAGATAAACTGACTGCGGTAATTCTGCAGAAAGTGGCGTTTCGTCTGCCTCCTTCAAAATGATGGTTACTTCTTCGCCTGCTTTCATCAGGTTTGAATTTTCAATCATTTCTTTGTTTAAGTATAACTGAGAAAAATCGTCGTTATTCATGAAGTGGAAACCATTCTCATCATCATAAAGATACTGGAATTTTCTTGTGATTACCTTTACTTCGTCGATTTTGTGACCTGCAGAAAAAGTGTTATCGATCACTTTGCCGTTGGTTACCGATTTTAGTTTTGTTCTTACGAAAGCAGGTCCTTTACCCGGTTTTACGTGAAGAAATTCGATTACTTTAAAAATATCATTGCTATATTCGATGCAAAGACCTTTTCTGATATCGTTACTTGTTGCCATTATAATTTTGTATGTAATTTTTTTTTATTTTGATTTGTAAACCGGAATACTTAAAACGGTTCGCCCTGCCCTGTCAATGGCATCAACCCTAGGTTTCGTTATCGTTCCTGAGGTCATCTGATCGATGTACTGACCATTCATCACTGTATTGAAATTGATGGTGTTTACATTGAGTTGATTTACGTTTTTCTTCATTTCGGATGAATTATGAAAATCCGTTTTTAAATTTGAATAAGATTTTTTTGAACTGACTAAAACTGAATTCACATTATTTACAGCAATTGAGTCTTTTGCCGACCAGTCTAAATTTCTTTTTTCCTGCCCGAAAGCAATTGCCGAAACACCTGTTAAAGTAAGAATTAAAGTTTTCATCATTGTCAAATTTAAATTATTCTTTTCCGGTTCCGTATCCTTTTACGATACCTCTCGGAGAATTCTGAATAAACTGTAGAATTTCATCTCGTTCAGCTGTAGGAAGCATTTCTTTTTCGATATGCGAAACTGCCTGTGAAACATTCATTTTCATCTGAAAAATGGCTCTGTAAATTTTCTGAATTTCGAAAATTTTGTCGTTGCTGAAACCTCTTCTTCTCAGTCCTACGGAATTGATTCCCGCGTAAGACATCGGCTCACGCGCTACTTTTACGTAAGGCGGAATATCTTTTCTTACCAAAGTACCTCCGGAAATCATCACATGTTTCCCGATTTTACCAAACTGATGTACCGCAGAAAGGCCGCCCATCACTGTATAATCACCAATTTCCACGTGGCCTGCGATTCCGCAGCCATTTACTATTATAACGTGATCACCGATTACGCAGTCGTGTGCGATATGCGAAGTTGCCATAATCAGACAGTTGGTTCCGATTTTTGTAAAACCTAAGGCTTTTGTTCCACGGTTTACCGTTACACATTCTCTGATGGTTGTTTCGTCACCGATAATGGTCTGAGTATCCTCACCGTCAAATTTCAGATCCTGAGGAATTGCTGAGATTACCGTACCGGGAAAAATTCTGCAGTTTTTTCCGATTCTTGCACCATCCATTATCGTAACGTTTGAACCGATCCAAGTGCCTTCACCGATTTCTACATCTCCGGCGATGGTGGTAAATGGTTCTATGGTTACATTTCTGCTGATTTTTGCACGTTTATCAACGGCTGCTAGCTGGTGAATCATTTAGTCAACTTTATTTTTAGCTACCTGAGCCATTAGTTCTGCTTCTACAGCTATCGTATCACCCACGTATCCGTAACCCTGCATATGTACGATACCTCTTCTTATCGGGGTTATCAATTCAATTTTGAAAACCAGAGTATCGCCAGGAATTACTTTTCTTTTGAATTTTACCTTATCTATTTTAATAAAATAAGTAGAATAATTTTCAGGATCCGGAACGCTTGCCAAGACAAGAATACCTCCGGTCTGCGCTAAAGCTTCCACCTGCAAAACGCCCGGCATTACCGGTTCTTTCGGGAAGTGACCTACGAAAAACGGCTCGTTGAAAGTTACGTTTTTCAATCCTACCACGTGCTTATCTGAAAGCTCAAGAACTTTGTCTATCAACAAAAACGGATAACGGTGAGGCATCAGTCTCATAATTCCGTTGATATCGAAAACCGGTGGTTTATTTAAGTCAAATTCGGGAACGTTTTTCTTTTTCTGAAGTTTCCACTGTCTGTTCAGCTTTTTTGCAAACTGAGTATTGACGTAGTGACCGGGTTTATTGGCAATAACTTTTCCTTTAATTTTAACACCCGTGAGAGCTAAGTCACCAATCACATCTAGTAATTTGTGTCTTGCAGCTTCGTTTGGATAGTTTAAAGTTAAATTATCTAAAATCCCGTTGGGTCTGATGGAAACGTTATCTTTTCCGAACGCTTTTTTCAGTTTTTCTGTAGTTTCAGGAGTAAGATCCTTGTCTACATATACGATAGCGTTTGAAATATCGCCACCTTTTATTAAACCGTGATCCAGAAGCATTTCTAATTCATGCAAAAAACTGAACGTTCTTGCAGATGAAATTTCTTCCTTAAATTCTGAAATATTTTTAAGCGTAGCATTTTGAGTTCCTAAAACTTTAGTACCAAAATCTACCATCGTTGTTACTTCGTAAGTATCTGAAGGAATAATCGTAATCTCAGAACCCGTCGCAGGATCGCTGTAGCTCAGAACTTCTTTTACCACAAGATATTCTCTGGCAACAGACTGTTCCACTACCCCAACACTTTCGACAGCTTCAACAAAAAACTTTGAAGAACCATCTAAAATTGGAGGCTCTGAAGCATTCATTTCCAGAATAGCATTGTCGACATCACAACCTACCAATGCGGCCAGAAGATGCTCGCAGGTGTTGATTTTTACGCCGAGTTTTTCAAGAGTAGTACCTCTTTCTGTTGCGATAACGTAATTTACGTCTGCTTCTACCTGCGGATGTCCCTCAAGATCTGTACGTACAAATACAAAACCAGTGTTTTCTTTTGCCGGTTTGATGGTAAGTTTTACTTCTTTACCAGTATGAAGACCTATTCCGGAAAGAGTAACCTCTTCCTGAAGGGTTTTTTGCATATCACTCATTAGTATGATCTTTTGAGTTATTCTCAAGATTATTTATTCGTTTTGCCAATTCGGGCAATTTTCTGAAATGTACGTAACTTCTTAGATAGTCGTTGTAGGCGATCGCCGGCGACCCGTAAATGGTTTCTTTGTCATTCACGCTTGAATTCACACCGCTTTGTGCCTGAATTTTCACCTGACTTCCAATTTTTATATGACCTACGATACCTACCTGGCCACCAATCTGATTCCAGTCACCGATTGTGGTAGAACCTGCAATCCCGGTTTGCGAAGCGATTACGTTGTTTGCACCGATTTTTACGTTGTGGGCAATCTGAATCAGATTATCGATTTTCGTTCCTCTGCCGATGGTTGTAGAACCAATTGTTGCTCTGTCTATACTGCAGTTTGAACCGATTTCTACGTTATCTTCAATAATCACATTTCCAAGCTGAGGAATTTTCTGGAAACCTTCAGGAGTGGGCTGAAAACCAAATCCATCACCGCCAATTACAGTATTGGAATGAATCACACAGTTATCGCCAATAATACAGTAATCGTAGATTCTTGCACCACTGTCGATTTTGCAGTTTTTACCTATTTTAACGCCCTTACCAATGTACACCTGAGGGTAAATCTGCGAACCTTCGCCTATTTTTGCCTTTTCAGAAACATAAGTGAATGCTCCGATATACACTTTCTCACCAATCACTGCAGTTTCGTGGATAGAAGAACCATCTTCAACGCCTTCTTTTCTGCCCTGCATTTCCTGATACAGATTCATTAAAACCTGAAAAGAAAGATAGGCATCTTTTACGGTAATAAGGGTTGGCTGGTAAGTTTTATCAGTAATAAGATGCTCAGAAACAATAATGACCGAACATTTTGAGTTGTCTAAGTAGGGAGAAAAACGGTCCTGAGCAATAAAAGATAAATGCCCGGATTCTCCGTTTTCAATAGGTGACACACCGGTAATAACCGCGCTCTCGTCACCGATGATTTTCCCGTCAATAAAACTTGCAATTTGCGAAGCTGTGAATTCCATATTCTGCAAAGATAAGAATTTCTGTAATTCACAAACAAAATTTGATTTTAGGATATTAAATTTTAATAATATTTAAGATAAACTCAGGAAATCTCCCTCGGAAAAGTAATAATGTAACGTGTTGTCTTTGTATTCAATAGCCCTGACAGCAACTGATCCTGCGACTGATCGAGACGAATTTTCTGTCCGTTTTTCTGAAGAAGATTAATCGGCTGTCTTTCAATATCATAAGACAAAAGTTTGCGCTTTATTTCATGTACCATTGCATCACCGTTATCAATTCCAAAAAAATCATTTGTCTTTTTTATTTTTTCATCAATAAAATCCGGATCAAACGGCTGAGTAGAAATAATCGTTTTAGGTAAGTTTCTCTGAATGATACATTTGCAGTAATAACTTAAAACAAAGTCTTCCGAATTCTGCCACAACTTCATCGCCTGAATCACATCATTATCATCAAGTTGTGTAAAGCGGAAAATATCTTCGTCGGTTGCCTCGCTTTTGCCTCTGTAAAGAAAATAGCTGAGATTTTCTGTCGCCGGAAGATTCATTCCCTGAGAAATCAGATGTTTTGCACGTTCCAGTACTTTCACAAGAAGAAATTCTGCCAGTGCTGAAGTTTTGTGGTAATACACCTGCCAGTACATAAACATCCTTGCAGTAAGAAAGTTTTCAATGGAGTAAATTCCTTTTGCATCGATCACCAGTTCGCCTTCTTCACAAACATTCATCATCGAAACAATTCTTTCTGCATTGATGTTACCTTCAGAAACTCCTGTGAAAAAGCTGTCTCTTTTGAGATAATCCAAACGGTCGACATCCAGTTGCGAGCTGATGAGCTGATTAAAAAACTTTCTGTGATACTTTCCCTGAAACATTTCCAAAGCAAGCGTTAATTCACCTTTAAACTCATCATTTAAACGGTTCATCAGCAGTAATGAAAGATTTTCGTGATGCCAGTCGTCCATCAGCATACTTTCCAAAGCGTGTGAAAACGGGCCGTGACCCACGTCATGCATTAAAATCGCCAGCATTGCGGCTTTTTCTTCTTCAACTGAAATAGAAATTCCTTTTTGCTTTAAAGTTTCCAAGGCAGTAAACATCAGATGCATTGCACCCAAAGCATGATGAAATCTTGTGTGTGTAGCTCCCGGAAATATTAAATTCAAAAGTCCGGTTTGCCCGATTCTTCTCAATCTCTGAAAATAAGGATGTTCTATAACATCAAAAAGAATTTCGTGGGGAATTTTTATAAAACCGTGAACGGGATCGTTGATGATTTTGAGCTTGTTGATGTTCATTTAGAAAGATGATTAATACTACAAAATTAGATAAATTTAGTTTAACAGATTTTTAATTTTTATTGGGAAAAACTTTTGAAAATGTAAATCTACTTTTGAGGAAATAAAAACTATTAATTGTAATGAAAAGATTTTTACTTCTTCTCGTGCTTGTTTTCGCAGGAACTCAAAAGAATTTTGCTCAGGAAAAACTCTCAGAAACTCAAAAACTGGAAGCTTTGGCGAAAGTCTGGGGATTTTTGAAATATTATCATCCGGAAGTGGCTAAAGGAAGTTTTGACTGGGATAATGAACTGATCGAAAAGATCAACGCAGCCGAAAAAGCAGGTGACAAAGCTCAATTCAGCAAAATGATTTCAGACTGGATTGACAGCCTGGGAAAAGTGGATGTCTGTAAAAAATGCAGCAAAAAAGATGATAAAAAATATTTCCTTAAAAATTTTGATTTAAGCTGGACAGATGACACCGGGGTTTTCGACCAAAAAGTTATAGAAAAGTTAAATTTTATCGAGGAAAACAGAAACCAGGGAGATAACCACTACATTACAGTTGGCAGAAGTTCGGTGGCAAATTATAAGAATGAAAATACTTCGAATCCAGAATTTATATCCAGGGGAAACACTTTGCTTGAACTTTTCAGATACTGGAATTTTGTAGAATATTTCTTTCCTTATAAATATCAAACCGACCAGAAATGGAGTGATGCTTTAACGGAAATGATTCCAAAATTTTCATCAGTAAAAAACACGCGGGAATTACACTTAAATGTTTTAGAACTTGTAACAAAAACAGATGACAGTCATTCTTATTTTTCAAGCAGGGAAACCAACTCTTTTTTCGGATTGAAAATGTTGCCGGTTCATTATAAATTTATTGACGGACAACTCATTATTGTTGAAATTGCCCGTGATTTTGATTCCCAAACACAGCTAAAGAAAAACGATATTATTTTAAAAATCAATAATAGGAAAGTTTCAGAGCTATTTGATCAGTCGAAAAAATATTTACCTGCATCCAACACATCTGTAAAGGAGCGGAATTTTGTTTATTATAAAATTCCTACCAGAAGCAATGATGAAAGTCTGAAAGTACAGATTTTAAGAGACGGTAAAACAATTGATCTTGATGAAAAAACATATCCTTTTAACGATATCCGTTTTTCTCAAAACAAAAATAAACAGGAGTGGAAAATGCTTTCTGACCAAACAGCCTATGTTGATATGGGAATTCTTGAAAAAGACAATGTAGACAAGATGTTTGCAGAAATTAAAGACAGCAAAGCCATTATTTTTGACATTAGAAATTATCCTAAGGGTACGATACCCAAAATATCATCCTATTTATTTCCTGAGAGATTAGATGCAGTATCATTTACCGCTGCCAACTTTAATTATCCGGGAAAATATGATTATATGCAGACTGAAAAGTATGGACATAACAATAATTCATATTATAAAGGAAAAATTGTCGTTTTAGTGAATGAAATCACACAAAGTCACGCAGAATACACAGCAATGATTCTAAACGCTTTAGAAAACACAACTATTGTAGGATCGCAGACATCCGGTGCAGACGGTAATGTAAATGAATTTGAAATTCTTGGAAACCCAACTCGTTTTTCCTGCCTGGGCACTTTTTATCCGGACGGAACAGAAACTCAGAGAATCGGTATTGTTCCTGATATAATCGCAAAACCCACAGTTGAAGGTATAAAAAATGATAAAGATGAAGTTATGGAACGGGCTTTAGAATTTATTGAGACCGGAAAATAAACTGAAAACTGGTATTTTCCGCTGTACTTATTTTATAAGAAATTGTGATAACTTTATGCAATTCTTAAGGATGTTTTGGCGTAATTTTGGGACTGATACCACAGTTCAAAAACTTTGAACTCTCAATTATAAACTTGAATTTTAAATATGTCAGATAAAATATTATGGATCGATGATGAAATAGATTTACTCAAACCTCATATCGTATTTTTAGAAAAAAAAGGCTACCAGGTGACGCCTGTAAACAATGTGAATGAGGCTTTGGAGCTGATGGATTCAGAGAAATTTGCACTAACGCTTATTGACGAAAATATGCCGGGAATTTCCGGTCTGGAAGCTATTCCTATGATCAAGCTGAAAGACAGCAGTCTGAAAATCGTAATGGTAACCAAAAGTGAGGAAGAACACATCATGGAAGAAGCCATCGGATCGCAGATTGCAGATTATATTCTGAAACCTGTGAATCCGAATCAGATTCTGCTTTCATTAAAGAAAAACCTTCAGGAAGATAATTTGGTTGAGCAAAAAACTATTCTTCAGTATCAGCAGGAATTCAGAAATCTTTCGCTTGAACTTTCTTACCTGAGAACGTATCAGGACTGGGCGGAATACTATAAGAAAATCGTGAACTGGGAACTTAAATTTGATAAAGTTGCCGACAACGAATTTGCTGATTTGCTACAGTCTCAAAAAGAAGAAGCCAATATTCAGTTCGCTAAATTTATCGAAAATAATTACGAAGACTGGTTGACCGACAACGAAAAACCGATGATGAGCCACACTTTATTTAAAGAAAAAGTGAAGCCTGAGGTTGAAAAAGAAAAAGTGCTTCTTCTGATGGTTGACAATTTGAGATATGACCAGTGGAAAGTAATTGAACCTTTGTTTACGAAGTTCTACAATAAAGTTTCAGAAGATTATTACTACAGCATTTTACCGACAGCGACTCAGTATGCGAGAAATTCTTTTTTTGCAGGTTTGATGCCTTCGGAAATTGAAAAAAGATTCCCTGATAAATGGTTTAATGATAATGAAGACGGTAATAAAAACGAGCACGAAAGAGAATTTCTGGAAGATCAGATGAAAAGAATTGGTTTGAGTTCAAAATCAATGAAATACCTGAAGATTTTGAATGCCGATTTTGAAAAGAAAATCTATGAAGATTTTAATCAGCATAAAAACAATGATCTTTTGGTGATTGTGTACAACTTTATTGATATTCTATCTCATGCAAAAACCGACAATCATATTGTGGATCAGTTAATCAGAGATGACAAAACTTTCAGATCTTTAACATACAACTGGTTTGAAAATTCATCTTTAATTAAAATAATCAAACTGGCTGCCGAAAGTGGGTTTAAACTGGTGATTACAACAGATCACGGAACGGTTTATGTGAAAAAACCAAGCAGAGTTGTAGGCGACAGGGAAACGTCAACCAACATCAGATACAAAACCGGAAAGAGCTTAACCTATGAAAACAGTGATGTCTGGGCAGTTACGAATCCTGAAAAACTGTTTTTACCTAAAGGAAATTTAAGTTCAAAATATATTTTCGCCAAGAATAATATCTTTTTAGCATATCCTAAAAATTACAATCACTTTGTGAACTATTACAAAGAAACCTATCAGCACGGAGGAATTTCTCTGGAAGAATGTATAATTCCAATCAGTATTCTGGAGCCGAAATAGCAGGTTGCAGATGGCTTTTGGCTGATTGCCTTTGGCTTGTATTCTTGCTCAGATTTTACTTAAGTTTAGAAAATTTAATAATTAAAAATATTCAGGTCGGGGTGGAAAATAAAATTTTTTCACCCCGACTTTTTTTTGTGGATGCTGAAAGGCAAAATCGTTTTCCTTTTGTATTTTTGGAAAAAGAAAAATTTTGAGATTAATTACATACAACGTCAACGGCATCAGAGCCGCATTTACAAAGGATTTTTTAGGCTGGCTGAAAACAGCTGATCCGGATATCGTCTGCATTCAGGAAAGCAAAGCCGGAAACGATCAGATTGATATTGAAAGCCTTGAGAAGATTGGCTATAAAAGCTTCTGGCATTCAGCGCAGAAAAAAGGTTACAGCGGCGTGGGAATCGCGTCTAAAACTCAACCGAAACACGTTGAATATGGTTGTGGAATTGAAAGTTATGACAATGAAGGCAGAGTGATAAGAGCCGATTTCGAAGATTTTTCTGTGATTTCAGTTTATGTTCCTTCCGCTTCAAATATTGAAAGGCTTGAATTTAAAATGCAGTTTTGCCACGATTTTCTAAGCTATATCAAAGAGCTTCGTAAAACTATTCCTAACCTCATTATTTCAGGTGATTTTAATATCTGTCATCACGCGATCGATATTCATAATCCGGTAGGTCTAAAGAACACTTCCGGCTTTCTGCCAATGGAAAGAGAATGGATGACGGATTTTATTAACGAGTGCGAACTGATTGACAGTTTCAGGCAATTTAACAGTGAGCCCGACAATTATACATGGTGGAGCTACCGACAGAACGCAAGAGCCAATAACAAAGGCTGGAGGCTGGATTATAATTTCGCTTCCTATCCTATGAAAGACAAACTTACCAGAGCCGTGATTTTAAAGGAAGCTGTGCATTCTGATCACTGCCCTGCGCTGTTAGAATTCAAGATTTAAAATTCAAGATTTAAGATTTAAGATTTAAGATTCAATATTTAAGGTTTAGATCTTAGATAATTAAACATGTCTCACAGACTATTTAATAAAAAAAGCCAGCTGAGTCAGCTGGCTTTACCATTTTTTTTATCAGTCTATTCTTCTTCGACTTCTACAACTTCATATTCAATTGGAATTCTGCCGCTGGCAAGATTTCCGATTTCATCAAAAGCTGCTTTAGAAAGGTCTAATGCTCTTGAAGAATGATAAGGACCTCTGTCGTTGATCTTTACAATTACTTCTTCTCCGTTGTTGAGATTGGTTACTTTTACCAAAGTTCCGAACGGAAGCGTTCTGTTTGCTGCGGTTAATTTGCTGTTATCAAATACTTCTCCGCTTGCTGTTTTTTTACCGTTAAATTTATCGTGGTAATACGACGCATAACTTGTTTTCTTTGCATCTGCAGTATTTTCCGTAAAAGAATAAACACCGAGAGCAGAAATCATCATTATGATTACAAGAATAAATCTTTTCATCATTTTGAAATTTTTTGGGTTAATGACTTGGCAAAAATAGAGTGCTGAAATAGAGTGACCTATTTTTTTTGTTAACGACTGTTAAAGAATATAAAATGAAAAGTTAAATTAGGTCAAAAATCAACTCTTGAGAACACCCGGAGCGAGATTGTTAAATTGAGTTAAAATTACGTTATAAATGTTAATTTAATTAACTAAGTATTGACAATAATATTGAATACTGGCGAATAATATCATTATTAATCAATGTTTTAAGCTTTTTTGACCGTAAAAAAAACCAACACTGAAAAGCATTGGTTTTGTATAATAAATTTTAATTTAATTCTAAACTAAATCTCCATAAAGGTCAAATTCTTCAGCTGAAGTAATCTTCACCTGAGCAAAATCCCCGATTGAAATGTATGTGTTTTCTGCAGAAACCAAAACGGTATTATCTACATCCGGTGAGTCAAATTCTGTTCTTCCCACGAAATAATTTCCTTCCTTACGGTCAAATACACATTTGAAAGTCATACCGATTTTCTCCTGATTTTTCTCCCATGAAATCTGCGACTGAAGTTCCATAATTTCTTCTACTCTCGCCTCCTTTACTTCCTGCGGAATATCATCTTCCAAAACATAAGCTCCTGTATTTTCTTCATGAGAATAAGTGAAACATCCTAAACGGTCGAATCTCTGCTCACGAACCCAGGATTTTAATTCCTGGAAAATTTCTTCTGTCTCACCAGGATAACCAACGATTAAAGTAGTTCTGATCGCCATATCCGGCACCTTTTCTCTGAATTTGTTTAAAAGTGCATTGGTTTTTTCGTGGCTTGTCCCTCTTTTCATCGATTTCAAAAGTTCTGAATTGATGTGCTGTAAAGGAATATCAATGTAATTACAAACCTTAGGTTCTTCTCTGATGATATCTAAAACATCTTCTGGGAAACCGCTTGGAAATGCATAGTGAAGTCTGATCCACTCAATTCCTTCTACTTTTACGAGCTCTTTTAGAAGTTCGCCTAAAGCTCTTTTTTTGTAAATATCTAAACCGTAGTAAGTAAGATCCTGAGCGATAAGGATTAATTCTTTCGTACCTTTTTTAGCTAATTTTGAAGCTTCCAAAACCAGTTTTTCAATAGGTGTTGAAACGTGCCCTCCTCTCATCAACGGAATTGCACAAAACGAACAAGGTCTGTCGCAACCTTCTGAAATTTTAAGATATGCGTAATGTTTTGGCGTTGTTGTTAATCTTTCTCCTACCAGTTCATGCTTGTAATCAGCTCCCAAATGCTTTAGTAAAATCGGAAGATCTCTTGTGCCGAAATACTGGTCAACATCAGGAATTTCTCTGATCAGATCCGGTTTATATCTTTCTGAAAGACAACCTGTAACAAAAACTTTTTCTACCTCACCACGGTTTTTCGCATCTACATATTCAAGAATAGTGTTGATGGATTCTTCTTTGGCGTTATCGATGAAACCACAGGTATTGATCACCACAATGTCTCCACGGTCTTCATGTACCACTTCCTTTCCGTTTGCCTTAAGCTGACTCATCAGAACCTCCGAATCGTAAACATTCTTGGAACACCCGAGAGTTACTACATTGATTTTTTTCTTACCTGTTGATTTTGTACGCATCTTTCTATTTTTCAGGGTGCAAAGATACAAAATTATAAAAAGCCTGAGCCATAAAAAGAAAACCACCTTAAAAAGATGGTTTTGAATATTTTATAAAAAATAATATTTAATAATTTTTTTCACTGAATAACGGTGCAGTTTTGTCTTTCTCAGAAAGCACAGCTTCTTCAGTAGAAATTTTCCAGTCGATATTCAGTTCCGGATCGTCAAATTTTACGGCTCCTTCCGATTCTTTACTGTAAAAATTATCACATTTATAAGAGAAAACTGCTGTTTCGCTTAAAACTGAAAATCCGTGACCAAAACCTCTCGGAACATATAACTGTAATTTATTTTCTGCCGTAAGCTCAATTCCGAACCATTTCCCAAATGTTGGAGAATCTTCTCTCAAATCCACTGCAACATCCCACACTTTTCCTTCAAGACAGGAAACCAGTTTTGCCTGTGCGTGCTCGCCTTTCTGCAGGTGCAGACCTCTCAAGACTCCGTATGAAGATTTAGAAATATTATCCTGTACAAAGTGCCCGTTCATTCCTGTAAGCTCTTCAAATTTAGCCTCATTATATTTTTCAAAAAAATAACCGCGGTCATCTTCAAAAATGGTGGGTTCAATGATGTAACAATCTTTAAGAGGCGTTTCTTTTATCTTCATTATGTTTATTTTAATGGCTGTTTAGTGTAAAAACAACTTTTATGGTTTTAAAAAATATTAAAAAATCTAATTTTAAATTGTAATTTTTGATGTAGTAGAGATCGTATTCAAGTTTTTTGAGATTTTCCTTTGGTGTTGCTTTTGGTAAATGCACCTGTGCCCAACCGCTGATTCCCGGTTTTACAAGATGTCTGAGATCAAAATAGGCATTATCTTTAACAGATTCTATCACAAATTTTTCCCTTTCCGGTCTTGGTCCGATGAGGCTCATGGATCCGTTGAGTACATTAAAGATCTGGGGAAGCTCATCAATTTTGGTTTTGCGGAGAAATTTTCCTACTCTTAAAAGACGATGGTCATTTTTTGTAGTAAAATTGCCGTCATGAAGTTTTGTCATCGTTCTCAGTTTAAAAATCTTGAACGGAACTGAATTTTTCCCGATGCGGACCTGTGAAAAAAACACATTTCCAGGGGAGGTTACAAAAATCAACAGTGCTCCAAAAGCAATAAGCGGTAAAGTGACCGGCAGTAAAAGAAGACTGACGATAATATCGAAAACGCGCTTAAAAAAAATATCTTCTTCATTAAGACCTATGCTGAAAACATTATCTGCAAGATATTCATTCGAAGAAAATTTAACCAATGGAATCCGTTTGCTGACGACTTCATAGAAATTCTGTGCATCATAAATCTTTACTCCTTTTATTTTTGATTCGATGATTTCGTTGGTCACTTTTTCGGAGATATGATTAACGTTGGTGGTGTCAATAATCACATTTTTGATTTTTAGTTTAACGATATAATCTGAAATGCTTCTGGTTTCAACACTGGTATCAAAAAAAATCACCTTATTGTCCTTCAGAAAATCTGTTTCTTTCATAATTTTGTAAGAAATATCGCTGACGTTTACTATAAGATATCTTTTTGGAAAGTTGGTTAACTTAGAAACTTTCATTTTTTTGCTATAACAGAATACAATTCTTTATATTTATTATACATTACATCTACATGGAACCGGTCTTCAAATAATCTCCTTGAGTGTTTTGCAAATTTGTCATAAATATTTTGATTATTCAGCATAAAAGTAATGGTTTTTTGCATTTTGTGCAAATCCTCATTTGCTGCGAGAGCTCCATTGCCGTCTATCAGTTCAGAAATTCCACCTACATCTGATGCAATGATTGGTTTTGAAAAGCATAATGCTTCAATAAGTGACATAGGAAGTCCCTCATAATTAGAAAATAACACCGCAACATCAGCATCTTTATAATATGTGAAAGCATCTTTTTTCTCCCCCAAAAGAATTACGTTTTTCGGAATATTTTTTTCTTCGGTTTTATTTCCAATCCACGCAAAGAGAAGATTTTCATTTAAAAATTGATTTGCCAATGAGCAGAAAACATCAAATCTTTTTGGCGGAGCAAGTCTTGATATAGATAATACGACTTTTGTATCCGCATTTTGTCTGTAATCTGCAAAAAGATCTTCAGCATCATCAAAATCTTTCCTGGCAAAATCCTGTATTCCGTTTTGAATGACGTGAATATTTTCAGTAATTCCTTCGGCTTTCAGGTTTTCAAGATCATAATTGCTGACCCCCACAATGGCTCTGCATCTCGCCTTTAAAATTTTTTCTAAAGGAAGAAACTTTCTGTAGCGGACTCTGATCGAATCGAAACCATGAATAGTATAGATAATTTTTGATGCAGGAAAAATAAGCCTTCCCAGAATACCGATTTTTGAGGAATGAAGATGAATAACATCCGGCCTGAACTTTTTGTAAACATTATTAAGTTCTTTTAAAACGATGAAATCTGCTAATCCTAATGAATGTCGTAAACTTTTAATTTTAATCTGATGAACCTTAGGATGAAGCACATCCCACATTTCACCATGTTCTGAAGAAGCAACAAAAACCTCATCGCCATCCTGCACAGATTTACCTGCAAGATTGATGACGACAGATTGCGCGCCTCCCAATTCGGCTAAAGTGATGACATGCAGAATTTTCATTCGGAAATCAATTTTACGTTTTCGATGTTTTTAACCTTCGTTTCAAAGTCTTTTTTCTTCTGCAAATGATCAATTACAATTCCTGAAAACTCGATTTTTATGCTGTGTCTGTTGGGTGTAAACCAATATGGTACTTGATTTTGCCTCCAGTCAGCATTTTTTATTTTAATTAAACCCTGAGCGTCGTGAGGTAAGTCCTCGGTATTTAACGAGGTAAGTAAACCGTGTCTTGACCCTTCGTCAGTATGCTTGTCGATAGTGATATCGACTTTTTTAATATTGGAAGCGTTCTGTCTGTTGAATTCGTTTAAATTAATGGCAATTCCGGCAACCTGATTGTGAAAAGTATATATGTTTTTAAGCAAGATATTATTCACAATATCTTTTTCCCAGCTTGGTTCAATATCGATTCCACACTGTGGATCGTGACCGTATGTATTCGAAATAAGAATATTTTTTAGGACAACGTTTTTTGCTGAAGTTACAGAAATCCCGTTTCGTCTCGCTTTATTAATCCAACCGCCGTCTACAACCACATTTTCAGAAAAGCCACCATCTTCTGAACCAATGAAAATACCGTCACCAAAAGTGTCTGAGATTTTGGCATTACTTATTGTTACATTTTTTGAATTGAGAACGGCAATTCCGGCAGACCATTGGCCTGTCTGAGATTTTGTTTTGGAATATCTGTTTCCGACAATTACAGCATTTACAATCTCTACATTTTGAGCATTGTAAATTTTCACCACATCAGAAAATCGTCCATTTGCAAATCCAACCGATTGTATTGACGAATTTTTCCTGAATATGATTTTTTTATCTGAACCGATTTTTAAACCTTTAGAATTAATAAAAATTTTAAAATCAGGAAGAAAAATTACTTTATTAGCGTCAATTATTTTCTGAACTACAGCAGTATGATCTTTAGAATTTTTGAACTTCCTGTCAGCAGGAAAAAGGTTTTTTATTTTGCTGATATTTGGATTTGAAGTTTTTAGATACTGACCAACAAGCGAAACCGGAATTTCTGTCACCTTGAATTCCTGTGCTTTTACATTTAAACTCAAGATAAATAATCCTGTAACAAAAACAAGGTTCAGACAAAATCTACTTTTCATTATTTATAAATTTAGTAAAATGCTCTCCGTTAAGTTTAATTTGATTCCTGTTTTGAATTAAAACATGTTCTTTTCCAACAATATAATATATCCAATAAATAAAGCTCGCAATAAAATAACGTAAACAAAACCTGACGTAACGGCTTGAAAATAAGTTTTTCTTTAAAAGATAAAAAACACCGCCAAAACCCTGAAAATATTTTTTATAATATTGGTTTCCAAGTTCTCTGTAAAAAAACAGGGGCTCCCCCATCGTTTTAAAAACCGAAAAATCCTTTGTGCGCATCCATAAATCTGCATCTTCAATCCTTAAAGCTTTTTCGTCATAAGGATTTGCTTTGAACCATGCCGTTTTCCCCATGATGGTGGGATGAATAAATGTTACATATTCTCCAAGAAAATCATTTGGAAGACTGTACCGCTTCCCTACCACTTCGTCATCTTCATTAATGGAATATAGATTAGTTCCTAAAACATCGATTTCCGGATGATTAATAAGCGTTGACAGCTGCTTTTCGATTCTTTGCGGATGCATGATATCATCACTGTCCATCCTGGCAAGATATTTTGTCTCTACATTCTGAGCAACAGTATTCAGTCTTGAAGATAAGGCTAAATTTTTACCGTCTGAAAATATTTTCACCCTTTTGTCGTCCGAAAACTGTTGGGCAATTTCCATGGATGAATCAGTAGATCCATCATCTACAATCCACAGTTCAAAATCCTGATAAGTTTGTGAAAGAACTGATGCTATTGCTTTTGCCAAAAATTTTTCAGCATTATAGACAGGTATTGCTACAGTAACTTCTGCCATTATTCTGCACTGTTATAAATTGAAAAAAACGTAAATATAAAAATCAAAAACGCAAGTGTTCCCAAGCTGTATTTCGCCGATTTATTAACGGTAAAAAGCGGAGAAAGTAAGAAAGGAATTGTAATCCACGACATCACTCCCCACCGGTCTGAAAACGGAATCTGAAACATAAGAAAAAATATCGCACTCATTACCATGTAATACTTTAACAGAATTTCATAGCTTTCATTCTCATATTGTAAAATTTTGGCATTGATGAAAGAAAATATTCCTAAAAATATGGTGTTGAAAATTGCAAATTGGGTTTTAAAACCCACTTCGTAGCCAAGGCCATTTTCATTGTTGATATAAAAATCTGCCCGTTGACTGTCTATTAAAAAGAAATAACTCAGCAACGGACCGAAGGATAGTACACTTCCACCCACAGCTGAAACTGTTAAAATCAGAAAATACAGAATATAATAGTATTTGATTTTAAGTTTTTTTAATAAAACAACCAATCCGAAAATCAGTAGAATTACGACGGTTGTAATATGAAAAAACACTCCCAATACCAAAGGGATTATCCAATTCCAGTGTTTAGAGGGATTTTTAAAATAGAGACTCACCGCCAAAAGGAAAAACGCCAGCGAAACCCCTTGTCTCACAATGTTGACTCCCAAACTTTCAAAGAAATAAAAACTTATAAAACTGAAACTGACCAAAAACACATTCAAAGTAATTTTTTTGGAAAGAATTAAAATTGACGCCAAAATTAAACCGTTAAACAGAAGACTGACGATTAAAAGAAAAATACGGTAATTATCTGTAAAGCTACTTACTAAAAGAATGAGAGAATCATACAGAATCTGAAAACCAAAATCTAATTTATTATGGTATTCAAACTGATATTTTACCAAAACCGTATCTGTTCCCACCTCATCATCTCTAAAACCAAAAAGAAAAGTGACAGCCAAAAACAGAGCGAAAGAAAGAAAAACTGAGTAAGAGTTATAATGCTTTTTCTTAAGATCAACGTACATGGAGAAGATGATTGCCACGACAGCAAAAATCACATAAATGGCATAAAAATTTAATTTGAATTCCTCCATTAGACATTAGGATCAGCGAACTCAGTAAAAATTAAGATTTACTGAACCATGATTTCATTTTACCAAAAAATCCTTGATCTACATCTTGATTGTAGCCATATCCTTTCTGATTTCCGTAGCCAAAATTCTGGGCTTTTACATCATTCAGAACGATATTTACTTTATTAAGTTTCTTTTCAGCAGCGGTATGATCTGCATATTCTATAAAACTCTTTTCAGTTTTTTCTGAACGCATAATGTATAAACTTACATCTGCCAGTTTTGCAATGATGTAGGTATCTGTTACCGGCATTAAAGGTGCAGAATCGATCAGTATATAATCGTACAGTTCTTTTGCATTTTCAAGCAACACTTTATATCGGCCATTATCTAATAACTCAACCGGATTTGGCGGAATAATTCCCGAATAAATAAAATCACAATACTCATTCATTTGGCTTGGATGAATGATATCCTTAATATCAGTTACCGTTCCGTAAAGGAATTCTGTGAGCCCTTTAGCAGATTTCATTTCAGGCCTGTATCTCTGAAGCTGTGGATTTCTGATATCTGAACCGATCAGCAGAACTTTTCTTCCTTTCTTCGCCAGACTTAAAGCCAGGTTCATAGAAACCAAAGTTTTCCCTTCGCCTTTCACACTGGAAGTGATCAGAATAACGTGATTTTTCTTTTCAAGTGGTAATTGCAGATTGATATTTGTTGCTAAAATTCTGAATGATTCAGCCAATGCGGAAACATCATTCTGCTGGATAAGATTATTCTTTTGAGATTTAAGATGTGGAATTTCTGCCACGACCGGTAGTGAAGTGTGTTTTTCGACACTTTTCTTATCTGAAATTCTTGTGTTAAAAAACAGCCTCAGGAAAATGATTAAAAAAGGAATTCCCAAACCTAAAAATACGGCTGCACCCAAAGCAATCAGTTTTTTAGGAGCCACTGGCTTTTTATTTTTGTAAGCAACATCTAAAACCCTGGCTTTATTGGATGACATCGCGAGCATGATGGCTGTTTCTTCCCTTTTTTTCAGCAAAACAAGATAAAGTTCTTCTTTAATCTGCTGTTGTCTTTCAATATTCCTGAACAAACGTTCCTGAGCAGGAACTTTTCTCATCCCCGTATTCGTTTTTCCCTCAAGCGAAGAAATACTGTTGATCATCGATTGAATGCTTGATCTGTTCTTATCCAGACTTTCTTTGATTGCAGTTCTCTGTTTTTTAATTTCGTCATTCAGAGTTTTTACCATCGGATGTTCTGAGGTTGAATTTTCTAAAAGTCTGTTTCGCTGTAAAACTAACTGATTGTATGCAGAGATATTGCTGGAAGATTCAGCATCCTTTTCACTTCCTAACTGTGTAGTCGGAAGAATTTCTGTAGAAGCTTTACTATTGATGTAACCTGAATACATATTATTGATTTCCAACTGAGTGTAGAGCTCCAGTTTCTTCTTTTCAGCTTCAGCATTGGTCTGCAATTCCAAGCCGGCCTGAGTACGGATATCAACAAGATCGTTGGCGGTTTTAAAATCCTGTTTCTGCTTTTCAACATCTCCCAACTCACGTGAAATAAGTGTAACACGATCGTCAATAAACTGTTTTGTTTTTTCGGATTCAGTATTTTTTTCGTCAATAGCTTCCAGATTATATTGCGCAACTAATGTGTTTAAAATGTCTTTAGCTTTAGCGATATTTGGGTATTTAACTGAAAGATCAATTACTGTTGCATCTTTATTACTCAGTTTTACTTTTAGAAGTTCCTGAAGATCATCAATCAAACTTACCTTGTCGGTATAAGTAAAAAAGAGCTCATTTGCATTAAGTTTTTTGGTGTGTAAAGGATTAAAACTGTCGTTTTTGAGAAACATGACATTCGCATACGGAAGGCTTACAGTTTTATTGAACTGAGTTTTGACGGGAGCTGAAAACTCTTCTGAATTAAGCGTAATTTCATTGCCTTTAATGCTGATATCAATTTTCTCTTTCGGAAGTTCAGAAAAAGGTTTTTCATTGATCACCTGAATTTTAATGGGCGATTCTGCTTTATATAATTCTACTTTATGAAATTCTCCTTTAGTATATACGGGACATTGCAATGGCAATTCGTCAACGAGCTGACCAAGCAGTTTTTTAGAAGCCAAAACTTCCATCTCATTTTCTACAGTATTTGAGTTGAAACCTGTTAAACCTGCCAAACCTTCCATTCCGGGAATAGCATCAGCCGGATTACCGGATTTCTTAGCATCTTTAATTAAGATTTTGGTGGTGACTTCATACTGAGGTGCCGTAGTTTTAATATACACTATTGCCAACAAAATCATCAAGACTACGCCAGTAACAAACCAATACCATTTTCTGCGGTAAGGCTTCAAAATTTCCTGCAGAGAGTCTTCTTTATTAAATTCAGTCTTCAAATTTTACCCTTTTATTTTCGGTCAACGAATATAGAGATTTTGGCACGAATATGAAAACCGGAGGCTCATCAAATGCCGAAATATTACAAAAACCACATTAGTTTTAATACTTTAATAAAAAATATTAAAATATTGACACAAAAACTCAATAGAATTATTTTATTTCTGATTAAGGATTGCTGTTAAACTGTAGTAAATTTTTAAGAAATCACTCTACGTAGAAAAATCATTTACCGAATACAGTCTTTCTGAATATTAAAATCATCACGAGAAAACTGAGAAGGTAAGTGATAAAAAAGGCTATTGAACTTCCTTTTAATCCAATTTTATGAATAAAAGCCAAACTTAAAAAAACATATAAAACCGGAAATAAAATTTCTATAATAATATAACCTTTAGTCATCACCTTCGAAATCATTAGATAAGAAAAAACCAACGACAGAACTTTAAAAAAATCTCCAGCCAGTTGCCAGAAAAATAAACTTTCCATGCTTGAAAAATCTTTGGTATAAAGAATTTCTATGATGTAGAATCTTGTGAAATAAATGCCAGCACACATTGCCAGAAACAATGGAGCCAGAAATTTTAATCCTTCTAAAATTTCTTTTCTAATATCACTTTTACCATTTAAAGATGAAAGTTTTGGGAGAAAATAAGTTCCTAAAGTTATATTAATCATCAGAAGATAACCATCGGAAATCCGGATTAAACCCTGCCATATTCCCGCACTGTTGAGATCAATTTCTTTGGTAATGAAATTTCTGATGATGATCTGAGCCAAAGGCATTGCTGATGAACTCACCACCGCCATTACTGTAAAATGACTCAGGTTTTTTATGGTTTTAAAATCTGGTTTAAAAATTGATCTGCTGATGTTTTTAAAAATCCTTTTCCAGACCAAAAGTACCGCAACAAAAAACACAGCAAACTGTGTGATGACCAAAGCATACAAAGCACCTGAAATGTTGTAATAATAAATAAGCAAAATCGTCAGAAGCAGAGTGATTACACTGCTGATTCCGTTGATGATGGTGAATTTTCTGATATAACCCAACCCGTTAAGAAAGGCTAAAAGGATCGTGTTTAATGAGTAAAAAACAATACCTCCACCCAAAAGATAAATCACCGAAACATATTCCGTGCTGTGAAAAATACTTCTGCTCCAGTGTTCAGCGAAAATAACAAGCCCTAAAAAAACCAATGCCGAACAAACCAAAGACACAAAAACTGAAGTATCATACAGAATTTTGGATTTCCTTCTGTCGTTTTTAAATTCTGCGGTGTATTTTACAATTCCTGAAGTGACAGATCCATTTGCCAGACTCAGTACAACTGCCATAAAATTGGTCAGTGAACCCACCAAAGCAACACCAGCCGGTCCGGAAAAAGAGGAAATGACTTTTGTTGCAACAAATCCTGCCGAAATTTTTACGAATGCCGTGATGCCCGAAAAAACTGTTGTACTCAGAAGTTTCATATGCAGATTCTATTGTTTGTAACGGTCATCCCGCATGGTCGGGACAGATTATAATATCGCCAGATCATCATTGGTATTTGCTGATTTTTTTGCCATGGCGATTTCATACTTATTTTCCGGATTTAAGATTAAAGAAAATTCCAAATGCTTTTAAAATAAGTTTGAGATCGTTTTTTAAAGAAAGATTTTTGTAATATTCCAGATTCATTTTCACTTTATCCGGAAAAAGAACTTTATCATTGTATTCCAATGGATTTTTCTGACGGGAGAGAATTTGATCTTCATTTTTATATTTAAATCCTGCTTCGCTGATGAGACCCGGTTTTAAATTTAAAACTTCACGGTCATCGCCTTCCAATGTATCGTAATATCCTTTGATATCTGGTCTTGGACCAATAAAAGACATTTCGCCTTTTAAAATATTAAACAATTGTGGAAGTTCATCCAGCTTGGTTCTCCGCATCCATTTTCCGAAAGAAGATTTCTGATGCGTGACAGAATGATAGGTTTTAAATTTAAACACCGTAAACATATTCCCGAATCTCCCTACTCTTTCCTGAGTGAAAATCCCCGGAAAACCGGTATCTGCTGATGCCAGAATAAAAAGTACGAAAAAAAGCGGAAGAAAAACTACTGCGGCTACGAAAGAGATTCCGTAATCCATCACCGACTTCCAGACCGGATATTTTTTCACAAAGATGTTCTTATCGGGCAAAGATAACAAATTCTGTCATTGCGAGGAACGAAGCAATCCGTTTAGATTATTTCGCTATTTCCAACAGATTGCTTCGCTTTGCTCGCAATAACTTTGACAGAAGCTTTGCATTCAGGTTTTTGCTCACTTAAAAAATTTTCAATACTTTAGCCCTATGAAAATAAACGCACAAAACTATTATTACTCTTCTGAAAAGGTTTTCGGATAAGGATTTTGTGCTTCAGAAATAAGTAAAAACCCCGTCCGAAAGACGGGGTCTTTTGTTTTAAATAAATAAAATATGAAGATCAGCATTATAGGCGTAGGATTGATTGGAGGATCGATTGCTTTAAAATTAAAACAGAAAAACACCGCCGATTTCATTTACGGAATCGACAGCAATATAGATAATCTTGAAGATGCTTTACAGTTAAACATCATCAACGAAAAAGCGGATTTCAAAACCGGAATTGAGTCTGCAGACCTCATCATAATTGCCGTTCCTGTGGATTCAGCAGTCAAAATTCTGCCTCAGGTTTTAGATTTGATTTCAGATCATCAGACGGTGATGGATGTGGGTTCCACAAAATCAGGCATTGCAAAATCGGTCGAGAATCATCCTAAAAGATCGCGGTTTGTGGCCTTTCACCCGATGTGGGGAACAGAAAATCACGGCCCGAAATCCGCAGTTGCCGCAAGTTTTTCAGGTAAAGCCGGTGTGATCTGTGACCGCGAAAAATCTGCAAAAGATGCACTTGAACTGGTAGAATCTGTTGTTCTGGACTTGGATATGCACATCATCCACATGTCTGCAGAAGATCACGACATTCATACGGCTTACATTTCTCATATTTCTCACATTACTTCTTATGCTTTGGCAAACACAGTTTTGGAAAAGGAAAAGGAGGAAGAAACTATTTTCCAGTTGGCGAGTTCAGGGTTCTCCAGCACGGTTCGTCTGGCAAAATCCCATCCCGAAATGTGGGTTCCCATTTTTAAACAAAATAAAGAAAACGTTTTGGATGCTTTGAATGAACATATTTCTCAACTCAGGAAATTCAAATCTGCTCTAGAGAAAGATAACTTTGAATTTTTGGAAGAACTGATTGTGAATGCAAACAAAATTCGCGGAATTCTTGATAAGTAAAAAGATGCATATGTATCACTCAAAACGTCCGTATCTTTTTACTAAAACGTCCGTATGTTTTGCGCAAAACATACGGACGTTTTTTTTAGAACTTCAGCTGATTTATGTTAACACTCAGGAACATTAACCGCAATCGCCAATCCACCTTCAGAAGTTTCCTTAAAACGGTCGTTCATCGACAACGCAGTTTCCCACATCGTTTGAATAACCTGATCTAAACTTACCTTGGCTTTTGTAGGATCACTTTCCAAAGCAATATTCGCTGCAGTGATGGCTTTTATAGCGCCCATCGTATTTCTTTCAATACATGGAATCTGCACCAAACCTCTGATTGGGTCACAGGTTAAACCTAAATGATGCTCCATCGCAATTTCTGCTGCCATCAGGACCTGACCGACGCTTCCACCAAGAATTTCCGTTAAACCAGCCGCAGCCATTGCTGAAGAAACTCCGACTTCTGCCTGACAACCGCCCATCGCCGCAGAAATGGTCGCATTCTTTTTAAACAAAGTTCCGATTTCACCTGCTACCAGAATAAATCTTGCAATATCATCTTCAGTTTTAGCTTCCGTGAAGGCTTGCGAGTACATCAAAACTGCAGGAATTACGCCACTCGCGCCATTCGTGGGTGCAGTGATGATTCTTCCGAAACTTGCATTTTCCTCATTGACAGCAAGCGCAAAACAGGAAATCCATTTGTTGATATTGGTAAAATTTTCTTCGGCGTCAACAACCTGCTGAAACCATTCGTCGATATTTCTGTATACCTTCTCGCCCAAAAGTTTGCGGTTGATTCCTGCTGCACGGCGCGTCACATTCAGACCTCCGGGAAGAATTCCTTCTTTGTTGACACCTTTGTAGACGCATTCCTTAATGTTTTTCCAGATATTTAAAGCTTCGGCACGGGTTTCTTCCTGACTCCTCCAGCTTTCTTCATTGATTAAAATTAAATCTGAAATTTTATCAAATCCTAAATGTTCACAATATTTTACAATATCCGAAGACTTGTGACAAGGATACAATGTGCGTACACACTGCTTCTCGATAGAATTTTTCTCCTGACTCATGATAAAACCACCACCCACAGAATAAAAATCCTGCATCAGTTCGGTGCCGTCTTCGAAAATTGCCCTGAAAATCATTCCGTTGGGATGATAATCGAGTGATTTAGACATATTTAAAACCAAATGATGTCCGTAAATGAAAGGAATTTCTTTTTCACCACCCAGATTAATGATTTGAGATTCTTTGATTCTGTTGACTATCTCATCAATCTTCGTAGTGTCTATGGTTTTAAAATCTTCACCATTTAAACCCAACATCCCGGCAATATCGGTTCCGTGGCCGATTCCTGTTTTGGCGAGTGATCCGAAAAATTCGAGAAAAACTTCTTTTACTTCGGCTACTGATCTTTCACGGTTTAAAATTCTGATAAACGCTGCAGCAGCATTCCAGGGACCCATTGTATGCGAGCTGGAAGGTCCGATTCCCACTTTAATTATTTCAAATACAGATATTGACTCCATATATTTTTTTCAGTTTCATGAAAAGCAAATATACATTGAAAATATTTTAGATGGGAAGGAATTTGAGGTTAAGGTTGAGGCTGAGATTGAGGCTAAGGTTAAGGTTAAGATAGAATCAAAAAAACAGCGGTCGGAAAAGACCACTGTTGAAGTTATATACCAAAAAAATTTACCATTTTAAACTCTCACCATGCTGAGAACGGTCAAGACCCATTTCTTCTGATTCTTCTTTCACCCGGAGTGTAATCATCCGGTTTGTGATTTTATACAAAAGCAAAGACCCGAAAAATGTGAAGACTGAAACTAAAAGCAAGGCGATCATGTGATGGGCAAAAACACCTATTCCACCATGCAGGAGGCTTGCATTTTCACCATGTGCAAAAATGGCGGTGAGAATCATTCCCATAATTCCGCCAACACCGTGGCAGGCAAAAACATCGAGTGTATCATCAATTCTCTTCAAAGCCTTCCAGTTGACCATGAGATTTGAAACGATTGCTGAAATAAAACCTATGAAAATACTTTCCTGAATAGATACAAATCCACATCCCGGAGTAATGGCTACCAAACCAACCACTGCACCGATACACGCTCCCAAAGCGGAAACTGGCCGACAGTTTAAACGGTCAAAGAAGATATACGTCATCATCGCAGAAGCTGATGCGATTGTAGTAGTTCCGAAAGCCACAGCCGCCGTTGCATTAGCAGATAAAGCCGAACCCGCATTAAAACCAAACCATCCAAACCACAACATTCCTGTTCCTAAGATCACATAAGGAATATTGGAAGGTTCATGATGAGGATTCTTACGGTTCCCCAAAACGATCGCTCCAGCAAGAGCAGCAAAACCGGCACTCATGTGAACGACTGTGCCGCCGGCAAAATCTTTAACTCCGAAGAATTTATTTAAAAGTCCTTCCGGATGCCAAACCATGTGACACAACGGAGTGTAAATCAAAAGACTGAACAGAATCATAAAAAGCAGATACGAAATAAACCGAACCCTTTCGGCAAACGAGCCGGTAATTAAAGCCGGTGTGATGACCGCAAATTTCATCTGAAACAGCGCAAAAAGAACAAATGGAATCGTGGAAGCCATATCCTTGTGCGGATAAAGACTTACGTTGTTGAAAAACATATACGTAAAAGGATTTCCGATGATGCCATAATGTTCACCGTCTATCTCAAAACCGATGGAGTCACCAAATGACAGCGAAAAACCAACGACTATCCAAAGAATTGAAATTACACCCAGAGAAATAAAACTCTGCAGCATCGTGGAAATCACATTTTTTTTGCCAACCATACCGCCGTAGAAAAAGGAAAGCCCAGGTGTCATTAAAAGTACCAGACCTGCAGCAGCGAGAATCCATGCAACATCAGAACCGACCACTGCGGATTCACCTAAAAAATCTCCGGTATTGGGAGCTGTGAAATCAGGACGCCAGAATAGTCCTCCGACTGCAATGAGTGAAATAATAATGAAGGAAACAATCCATTTCAAACCAACTTTCATATCTATTATAATTTTACCCCTACAAAAATATAGATAATAAAATTAAAATAATATTCTTTTTAAAGATAACCCCTAAAATTTTAGCATCGGATCTTAAATAAATATAATTTGTAAAAGTTGAGACACCTCTTTATGCCGTGTTGCAGGAAAAAGATGCGTTCCGCCTTTGATAACATAATCCGGTTTTGAATTTTTGATTGGAAAAACGATATCTCTGTCACCTAAAATCTGAACAACATTGCTCTCATGCTCAAATTTCCACTCTGTGATGCGCTGCATAGACCATTTAAGATAGTAGGGATCTGTAAATCTGAAATACTGTAGAACTTTTGGATTTTTAGGATCAAAGAACTTTCTGAAAACAGCATACGTTTCAAGGGTTTTCATATTAAAAAAACCTACAGGAAGATATTTCGGAATTCTGGTCAACTGTCCTATTTTTATCAGCCTTGATTTTTCCTTGTCTGATTTAATACTTCCCAGAATTACTGTTTTTAAAGCCGGCTTGAGTCTGTTGATTTCCTGTACCATAATTCCGCCGAAAGAATATCCCAGAAGATAAAACGGTTCGTTATCATCTACTTTTTCGGCCATCCGTTTTACATATTCACCAAAATCTTCATCTTGCTCAGGAACCAGCCAATCTATAAAAACAACTTTATGCTGTGCAGGAAAAACCAGTTTCTCCAACACCTTATAATCTGCTCCGAGACCACTTACAACATAGATTTTCATACGTGGATTGTATTTATCAGCTAAAATAAAAAAAGGACGGCTTAATCTAAGCTGTCCTTTTTAATTTATAAGAATTTTAACCTTTTATCTCGGTCTTTCATTGTCTACTTTCACTGTTGAAAGCTTAAACTGAATTTCCATCTCGTCCCTGATAAAATGATCTTTCAGAGAAGTCTGATAGAAAATTTTAAAATCTTTTCTGTTCAAAGCAAATTTTGAAGATTCAATTTCTACCGTAAACTGAGTAACGTGCGCATTTGCCGGGAAAGATATCGTTTTTCTGATTCCTTTGATGGTGATGTCGCCCACAATTGTAGAATTGAATTCTGCATTCGCAAGAGGAATAATTTTCTTCAAATGAAATTTCGCAGTGGGGAATTTTTTCACTTCAAAAAAGTTGGTTCCTTTAAGCTCATTTGTCAGTTTCACCTGATCCGGACCCGAAAGATCTGCCACTACGAGGCTTCTCATATCGATAACAAACTCACCGTCTACCAAAACTGTTTTATCGAAATTAAATTTTCCACTTTTCAGCTTCAGACTTCCAAAATGAGTTGTAGGTGCAGTTTTCACTACTTTGCTTCCCCACCATAAGATCTCAGAAGTGACAACTTTAGAAATTTTATCTCCTTTTTTCTGAGCAAAAACAAACGACATGCTGGCACACATCATAGCAAACAATAATAATCTTTTCATTCTTTTTTATTTACAATTCAACAAAAATAAAAAAAAGCACAGAACTTCTGCACTTTTCTCAATATTTTTTTAGATTAAATTACTTCGCACTTACTTTTACTGTCATATCAATTTCGTCATTGATAACGGAGTCTTTCATACCCGACTGATAAACGACATCAAATTTCTGTCTGTCGAAAGAAAATTTGTTTGATTCAATCGTAACTACACCATTTGCACTGGTAATTTTTGCAGGGAAAGAAATAGCATTGGTTTTACCTTTCACAGTAAGATTTCCGCCGACCACTGAAGGGTAAGCTGCGTCATTATTTTTCTTCACGGAAGTGATTTTAAAGCTCGCAGTCGGAAATTTTTCAACCTCAAAGAAGTCGCCGTTCTTTAAATGCCCGTTCAGTTTAGTCTGTCCTTCACCTGAAAGATCAGTTGCGTTGATGGATGTCATATCCAAAACGAAATTTCCTCCCACTACCTGATTTCCTTTCATCACGATGTCTCCTGATTTTACTTTAACCGTTCCGTCGTGCGAACTTGATTTAGATTTTACAACTTTATAGCCCCACCAGTGAACATCTGAAGATACCACTTTTTTAGACTGTCCGAAAGCAAGACCACTTGCCAAAACCGCAAGGAAGAATATTTTTTTCATGTTTAAATTTTAATAATTATTTAATGCTGCAAATGTAAACAAGAGGTTTGACTTTCAGACTTACCATACGGTAAGTTATTGCAGATTTTTAATATGAATATTATCATAAAAAACTCCGGCGCGATGCCGGAGTTTATATTTTAATCCTGATGATAAGCGGTGTAAAGCGCAACACCATTGATGCTCGTACTGTTTGACTTCACGAGATAAATCGGGATATTCCGAAGCATGGCTTCCATTTTATCACTGATTTTAAATTTCTCGTAGAATTTGTCTTTATCAATATAGTTGCTGATCACCTGAGGAATATCTCCTGCGATTATTAAACCTCCGGTAGCTTTTAATTTTAATGTTAAACTGTTTGATTCTCTCGCCAAAAATTCTAGGAAAGTATCCAAAGCGATCTTGCAGATCATTATATCTTCTTCTGTTGCAGCTTTATAAAGCACTTCAACGAAGTCGCCTTCATTTAACCTTTCGGAAAGTCCTTCCGGCTCCGGATGTCTTTTTACGTCTCTCAAAAATCTGTAGATATTGAACAGACCTGCTTTAGACAAAACGTTTTCCCAGCTAACGATTCCGTAAAGATTATTTAAAAACTGATAAAACTCCACTTCAATTGTGGTACGTGGAGAGAATTCTGAGTGACCTCCTTCTGTTGCGAAAGGTCTTAAATACTTTCCGTCGAAGAAATAACCAGCCTCACCCAATCCGTTTCCAGGAGCGATAACGGCTACGTTTCCATTTTCTAGATGACCGCCTGAACGGATATCTTCAAGCTCAGAATCTTCGAGTAGACCGATGCCATAAGCAGCTGCTTCCTGGTCATTAAGCATACAAACTTCCTTAAATCCGAATTCGTTTTTAAATTCTTCCACATCAAGACTCCAGCCTAATCTTTCGGGATTACTTTTCCCGTTCAGTACAGGTCCCGGCACAGAAATTCCGAAACGGTCTATTTCTGTCAACGAATTTTCTGTAAAAAAATCCTGTACAATCGCATTGAGTGCAGGATAGTCTTTTGTAATGTATTTTTTCTGAATTTTAATATCTAAGCCTTCATGTCCCGAAACGTAGTAAGCAAGTACCGTTTCATCCTCACGAAGATTGGCTCCCAATATAGTCAAATTCTCATTTCTGGTATTTTTTACTCCCGGCAGATAGAGGGGAAATTTCGGATTTAAGTTCATAATCACAAATTTTAGTAAATATAATAATTGTTTTGGTATTTCTAAAAGGATAAAAGAAAACCTTTTCAAAATTAAGAAAAGGCTTGTCTTTTAAATAGTTATTATCTGTAAATTAGTTCCCCAGTGGTATGTTGTAAGAAAATCCTGCTCCGATGCTTCCTACATTATAATCCTGTCCTGCAACATTTCCGTCGTTTCCGGTGAATACTTTCTGATATTGAAGGAAGAAATTCCAGTCTCTGTTGTGGTACCCGATTTCAGGTTTTAAATAGAAACCTCCGTCTGGTCTTACTGCCAAAGAATTGGTTGCAACATTATCATCACCTACCAAAAATCCGTAACCAAGGTCAGCTCCAAAGTAGAAACCAGTCTGTTTAGGATAAATTCTGATCAGTGCAGCCACAGGTACTACTCCAACATCGTTATTATTGTATCCGTTATTTTCTTTTCCGAAATAATGTGTATATCCAGTTGCGATACCCAGACCAAATCCAGGTGTAATTAAATTCTGGTAAGCAACATCTACTCCAACAGCCATAGAAGTATTGTCCTGTGGAACAGCAACACCTACAGTAGCTCCCACTTTAATCATGTTATTCATTGCCTTATCCTGTGCAGTTACCAATCCGGCAGTCAGTACAGTTGCAGCGATCAGTGTTTGTTTCAACGTTTTCATAATAATGAATTTTTAAATTTTACTGGTGGTAAACTGTAAAAACTGTGCCAAAGAGAATTTCTTAATGTGAGAAGGTCTGTTTAAGGCTGAAAAACGGATGACTATCAATTGTTTAAAAAATTAAAATTTCTTTGCTATCTCCTGATGAAATGTTGAATCTAAAATATTAAAATAAAAACTTTAACCTTCCCTAACACATTGATGGTACAAATTTTTCTGCTTAAATACAGTCTCTTTTAAATCCGTAAATACTTATGAGTGATTTAAATTTCATCAATAATAAACATCTTCTGTGGCGGGCAGGCTTCGGCATTGGAATTTCTCAGGTTGCCGAAATACGGAAACTGAAACGCAAAGATTTACTCAAGGAGCTTTTCACTGAAGATCATTCTGAGACTATTGAATATACCACAGCAGATATTGAGCCTGTGGATTACGAAGCTTCAAAAGCAACCGCCGAAATGAGAAATCAGATTCAGAAGGTTAATCAGAAGCAAAACCAGGAACTCAATTTGAATTTTCTTCAAAAAATGGTCAGTTCAAAGGCTCAGCTGCAGGAGAAAATGGCGTTTTTCTGGCATGGGCATTTCGCAACGAGAATCAACAATCCAAAATTTAATAAACATCAGCTGAACATTATCAGAAAAAATGCATTGGGTAATTTCAAAGATCTGCTTTTTGAGGTGAGCAAATCTCCGGCAATGCTGAACTTTCTGAACAATCAGCAAAACAAAAAAGGCCATCCCAACGAAAATTTCGCCCGCGAAGTCATGGAACTTTTCACCATGGGAATTGGAAATTACACCGAAACCGACATCCGTGAGGCCGCAAGAGCTTTTACAGGCTGGGGTTACGATAAACCTGGAAATTTTGTAGAAAGACCAAAACAGCATGACGACGGCACAAAAACTTTCCTCGGGAAAACAGGAAATTTTACCGGAGACGACGTTTTAAATATTATTTTAGAACAGAAAGCCACAGCCAGGTTTATCACCGCCAAAATCTACAAATTCTTCGTGAATGAAAAAGCAGATCAGAATATCATCACCGGCCTGAGCGAAAATTTTTATCTGTCCGGATACGACATCAAAAAGCTGATGACAGAAATTTTCAGCAGCGACTGGTTTTATGACCAAAAAAATATCGGCAACAGAATAAAATCTCCCACCGAACTGATGGTTGGAATGATGCGAATACTTCCGATGAGCATTCAGAATCCTGAAAATCTTGTGGTTTATCAAAAACTTTTGGGGCAAACGCTTTTATCACCACCAAATGTTTCAGGCTGGCCAAGCGGAAAATCATGGATTGACAGTTCGACCCTGATGCTGAGACTGCAGATTCCACAAATATGGTCCGGACTGAGGCCATTGGACTTGTCACCCAAAGAAGATGACGATGTAGAAATGGGTATGAAATCACGGGAAGCCTTGAAGAAATCCTTCAAAAACCCCAATATCACCATTGACTGGGAAAAAGTTGAAAAAGTTTTCAGTAAAAAAGACTGTGAAGATTTTCTACTGTCAAAACCGGATCAGATGAATATGAATGCTGTACAGAATTTTTCAGACAAAAGCATTAAAATAAATATCATCAACCTGATGTCAACTCCGGAATATCAATTAATGTAGGGTGTTGGATGATGGATGATGGGTGAAAGAAAAACCTCAACCTCAACCTCAACCTCAACCTCAACCTTAACCTTAACCTTAACCTAAATAAAAAAGTCATGATCATAAAAAGAAGAGAATTTTTAAAGATAAGTTCATTGGCAGCCGCTTCGCTGCTGATGCCTAGTTTTCTGAAATCGATGACTTTGGATCATGCTTTGAATCCGGGTCAGAAAATACTCATCGTACTTCAGTTCACGGGCGGAAACGATGGTTTAAATACGGTAATTCCTACAAGAAACGATATTTACTTTAAAGAAAGAGGTGACATTTCCATTAAAGATTCTCTGGCTTTAAATGACGAAACAGGCATCAATCCGGCACTTTCTTATTTCAAAGAACTTCATGACAACGGTGAACTTTCGGTGTTAAACAATGTCGGCTATCCGGATCCCAACAAATCGCATTTCAGAAGCATGGATATCTGGCATTCTGCAAGTAAAAGCGATGAATTTCTGGAAACCGGCTGGCTCGGCAGATTTCTGGATGAGGAATGTTACAGTTGCGATCACCCCACTCAGGCTCTGGAAGTGGATGACATGCTGAGTTTAGCCCTGAAAGGCGACAACAACAAGGCTTTTGCCTTCAAAGATCCAAAAAGATTATACCAGACGAGTCAGGAAAAATATTTTAAATCACTGTACGACGACCATCATCACGATGATGAAACAGTTTCGTATTTGTACCAGACTTTGGGCTCGACCATCAACAATGCAGAATATATTTTTGAGAAAAGCAAAGCCAAAAAGACTGACCAGACTTATCCCAATTCTCAGCTGGGCAAAGATTTCCGTACGGTGGCTTCTTTGATTAAATCCGACATCAATACTCAGGTGTATTACCTGTCGATAGGCAGTTTCGATACGCATGTGAATCAAAATGAAAGACAGCAGAAACTTTTCGGTGAAATTAACGAAGCCGTAAAATCTTTCGTTGCCGACATGAAAGCCAACGGAAAATTCAATGATATCTTATTGATGACTTTTTCAGAATTTGGACGCAGAGTTTCTCAGAATGCAAGCAAAGGCACCGATCACGGAACTGCAAATCAAATGTTTTTTATCAGCGGAGGATTAAAAAAGAAAGGAATTTTAAATCCGCTACCCGATCTTCAGAATCTGAACGAAGGCGATTTAATTTATACCGAAGACTTCAGGAAAGTTTACGCGACTGTTTTAAAAAACTGGCTGCAGGCAGATTCCTCAAAAGTTCTGGGCTGGAAAAATGGTATTTATGACTTTATTTAAAATGAAAAAAGACTGCGAAATGCAGTCTCTTAATTTTTAACTGTGCCCAATCGGCTCCGGTGTTTGCGGTCTTGGCTTAGAGGCAGTTTTCTGATCTATTTTCTCCGACACTTTTTTAATGATAAATTCTATTACGATCGGTACCACAAGGGCAAGAGCGGCTTTTAAGATTCTTGATTTCATATTGTTTGATTTTCTTTAGCATTACAATTTCTTTGCCACTATTCTTCTTACCGATGCAAATCTCGTGAATGCTGTTTACAATTTTCAATAGCTTATCTTTGCAGCAAATATCTATTTATGTCATTTGAATCTCTGGGATTATCACACAACATCATTAAATCTGTAAACAAACTTGGTTACCTCAAGCCGTTTCCAATTCAGGAACAGGCTATACCGGTCATTTTGCAGGGAAAAGATTTAATGGGAATTGCCCAGACCGGTTCAGGAAAAACCGCATGTTTTGTAATGCCTGTATTGGAAAAATTACAGAATGAAGACGTAAAAAAAGACAGAAATATTCAGGTTTTAATATTGGTTCCGACGCGTGAACTCGCCATTCAGATTGATGAAGTTTTCAGGGCATTTACAGAAAATCTGAAACGTGAAGTCCGCACCATGGCAGTTTACGGCGGTGTTTCCATCAATCCGCAAATGAAAGGTATGTTTGGAGTGGAAGTTCTTATCGCAACGCCGGGACGTTTGCTGGACTTAATTGACCACAATGCACTGAGCATTTCCAGTATTAAACATTTAATCATCGACGAAGCCGACAAAATGTTTCAGCTCGGATTTGGTGAGGAGATGAATAAACTTTTCGCCTTAATGCCTGTTGCAAAACAAACCACTCTGTTTTCAGCGACTTTAAATGATAAAGTTGAAGAAATGAAAGAGCGGTTATCTGCCAATCTGGTATTGATAGAAATTAAAAAAGAGGAAGTTGAAATTGAAAACATCGAGCAGCTCGCTTATCACGTTGCTCCCGAAAACAAAGGTCCTTTCCTGCGTTACTTAATTAAAGAAAAAAAGGTTGAAAAAGCTCTGATTTTCGTTTCTTCCACAAGATCTGCTGATAATCTGGTTGAGAAACTGAAGAAAAATAAAATAAAAGCCGTTGCCATCCACAGTCAGAAATCTCAGGGTGCCAGACGGAATAATCTTGAGGAATTTAAAGTGAACGGAGCTCAGATTCTTGTGGCCACAGATTTGATCGGACGTGGAATTCACATCGAATCACTTCCCTGCGTCATCAATTACGAATTACCAAGATCACCTCTGGATTACATTCACCGCATCGGAAGAACTGGTCGTGCCGGTGAAAAAGGAACAGCCATCAACATTCTTACGGATGATGAACTCCAGCACTTCAGAGTGATCCAGAAAAAAATGGGCAAAAAAGTAACGTTACAGAGAACAGAAGGTATCGACCTCCACGGATATTAAAAACTATTCCGCTGTTTCGTCTGGATTCGAATGGTAGTTTTTATAAGCTTTGCTGATGCTTTTGGAAATTCTCTGTTTTAGTTTTCGGGGTGCCAGCACAGTCAGAAACTCTCCCATTCCCAGAATCATTCTTTCCAGTTCAAAATTCAGCTGTACACAGATTTTAAAAGTTGTACCGTTTTCGTCTTCACTCACAATCTCCTGAGAATGATGAAACGGTTTGGTTTTTACGTAAGGTGCATGCTCTGAAGTCACCACAAAAATCACGTTCTGACCCCGCTGATTAGGAGAAACTGTTGCCCCGATAATTTCAGAAAAATACTGGTCTGCATCAAGATCAATGTCGTGGTACTCAATTTTGTCTTCAACTATAATTTCTTCCATCCTGTCGAGCGCGAGATTCATCAGTTTCTGTTTGTGCCAGCACACCAAAAACCAACGGTTGTTATATTCCTTCAGCAACTGTGGGTGAACAACATAATAATTGGATTCTCTGGCCCTGAAACTTTTATAACAGATTTTTAAAACCTTTTTATTTAAAATACTTTCATACAGAATGTCTATGTGCTCCAAACCCTTCAGATTTTCGTTTTTATCTAAATGAATAATCGATTTCTGACTGGTTGAATGAATAGAATCCTCAAGTTTCTGAATCACCCCATTCATCTCCTTAAACATCGAAAAATCCTTAAACTGCTTTAAAATCTGCACCGCGTTATTCATCGCCTTGAGATCATTTTCATTCACAGAAATCTGATGAATACTGTAATCCTGGTCGCTGTACCGGTAATATTTCCTCTCATAAACTTCGATCGGCGCTTCATACCCAAATTTTTCACTCCGCATATTCTGCAAATCGAGCTGCACCGTCCGTTTACTCACAAAAGATTCTTTCCCTTCAAACTCAAACAGAGCTTCAGAACATTCGTCCATGAGATCTTCTAACCTATATTTTTTATACTTATTCTTCAGACATTTATCTAAAGTTTTGTAACGGATAAGAGCGTTTTTATTGGATGACATGGTGTGAGGTTAAGGTTAAGGTTAAGGCTGAGGTTTAGGTTGAGGTTGAGGTTGGTTGAGGCTGAAAATAGATTTGAATTAAGGCTGAAATTAAAATGATAATCAAGTTTAAAATTTAGATTAAAATAAAAGGCGTGACAATTCCCCTCCACTGGAAATCGAGGAACGAGATTCGCCGAATCATTTTAAAAATAAAAAATATTGAGGCATTGGTGGCGAAAAATCTTTGATTTTTTGACGGGGTGGTTACACGCGAATCATTCCACAAAATTATTCCTACACCATCCACTATTCCCACTCTTCCCCCGTAATCGTCTTGAAAAAAACATCCGTAGGATACGTTTCACCTTCATACACAAAGCTTTTCAAAAATGGATTTATTTCTACGGCATAATATGTAGAGCCATCCGGATAAATTCTGAACCTGATTTTCAAAACTTCTCCGTCAATCTCTTCAATATCATCAAGATTAAAAATCGTAGTTACAGGAATAATTTCCTCACCTGTCAATGCGTTTTCCAGTCCGAAACCGTTAATCCATAATGACATTCTGAATTCATTTAAATCTGTAATGAGTTTAAAGTTCCCATTACAAACCATTTTTTCTTTTCTGTATTGCATTGATAAAGTTTTAACAGATTAAAGCATTTAGTTGATTGAAATTTATTGAAAGTTGGTGGTGACAAGAACAACTGCTACAAGCAAAAGGTGAATTAAAAAAACACAATATTTCGTGATATGACTTGTAAAACGATCCAATATAAAACCATAAAAAGGAAAATGTAAAATGCTTAAAATAAAAAATGGAAAAGTAATAGACTGTTGAAAAATTGTTCCAGCCATTCCAAAAGGAAATAAAACTATTGCAGGAGAATAATATCCATGTCCGCCACCCATTAAAAAAAATACAAGTAAAAGCAATATGGGGGTGAGAATACTTAAAATGATGGTCCATTTATATCTTTTCATTCTACTTTCTCTCCAACGCCTTCCCTTCAAAAGAAATCCCATCCCAGCCGTACTCAATAAAGTTCCTGATGTTCTGATGATCCGTTCCTTCAGGGTTTTTCAAAACATCTTCCCGGTAAAAAGCGCCGAAAAGCGAAAGCGTATCTTCCTTCGGCAAATCATTCAGCTTTGCAAAACTGAATACTTTACACGAACCATTATTCTGCCCTGCCTCATTCACCGTATTTCCATTCGTAAATTTTGTCGGCGTAAAATCATAATGCTCATCAATAAAAGCAATCACATCATTAAACTGAATCTCCTCCGCTGATTTTTCTAACTGTTCGAATAACATATTTTTTATTTTTTAATATTATAATTAGTGAAACTTACAAATTTATTTTTAACACATTAGAATCCTGAAGTTAAATACTTTGAAAATATTTTAGACCACATCAGAAAAAAAATCAAAGATTTTTTTAAAACTGAAATGGTCTTATATAGTTATCATAGTAAATTAACAATTTCAACCAAAAAAATTTATGACTGAACTTCTTCACATTCTTCGAAGCAAAAACACTTTTCCAATCTTTTTGCTCTTATCAACATTTCTAATTACACCTTATAAAAACACACCGCAAAACTTTTGTGACTTTTGTGGTAATAAAATTATCAAAAAATCTTCGATTTTTAAAAACTCATGTGCTCTAAAAATATCCTCAATCATTTAAACTAAAAACTCATGTGACTGATGTGTTAAAACTTTCGTGGTTAGAACATTTCAAAAATAATCAAAATAAATTTCACCTACGCAAAAACATTGCGCAATAACCCAATTACTTTGCACTATCAAATAACAAACACATGAACACATTCAACATCATCAACGGAAACCACCTAATCGAATTAGGTTTCAGACCATCAAAATGGTTCAACGAAGCCATCCAACATATTAATGAAAACCAACTCGCTGAAGACGAGATGAAAATATATCTTGAACAGTTCAGAGCTCCGGATCCGATTCCTCTGCATGCTGAGCCGAAAGATTTTATCATCAACATCCGTCCGGAACATGAGAATGAAACCGACAATGTAGAAAAAGTCATCAACACGATGAAAGTGCTGATGAAAACGCCTACCCTAATTAGCGGAGCCATTATGCCCGATGCCTGCCCGACAGGTCCTGAAGGACATATTCCCGTTGGCGGAGTGGTCGTAGCAAAAAATGCCATTCATCCCGGATTTCACTCTGCAGATATCTGTTGTTCGGTGATGCTGACCGACTTTGGAAAGGCTGATCCCAAAGAAGTTTTAGACGCCGCCCATTCAATAACGCATTTCGGATACGGCGGAAGACCACGAGGCGAACAGATGCCTATGTCTCAGGAACTGATGGATGCTTTCAGAGAAAACTTCTTCTTAAATGACGAAAGACTCATCAGCATTGCCCGTTCGCACATGGGAACTCAGGGCGACGGAAACCATTTCCTTTTTGTAGGAACGTCCAAAAACACCGGAAACACAATGATGGTCACCCATCACGGTTCAAGAGCTCCCGGCGCCGCGCTGTACGATAAAGGGATGAAAGTAGCCAACCGTTTCAGAATGGAAATCTCCCCTGAAACCTTGAAAGAAAACGCATGGATTCCCTACGAAACCGAAGAAGGACAATCCTACTGGGAAGCATTGCAGCTGATCAGAGCATGGACGAAAGAAAACCACGAAGCCATTCACAATGCCGTGTTGGAGAAACTGAATACCGAAAAACAAAACAGATACTGGAACGAACATAACTTCGTATTCAAAGACGGAGATTTATTTTACCACGCAAAAGGAGCGACGCCTCTGGACGATAAATTTATGCCCGACATCACAGGACCAAGACTGATCCCGCTGAATATGGCAGAGCCTGTTTTGATCGTTCAGGGAAAAACCAATGAGAGAAACTTAGGTTTTGCACCCCACGGCGCCGGAAGAAATTTCAGCAGAACCCAGCATAAAAAATCACTGGCCCACAAAACCATTGAAGAAGTTTTCGCTGAAGAAACCGCAGGTTTAGACATTCGTTTCTTCACCAACGACATCGACATCTCCGAGTTGCCAACCGCCTACAAAAGTGCCAAAAACGTAAGAGCCCAGATTGAAGAATACGGCCTGTGCGAAGTGCTGGATGAAGTGATGCCTTACGGATGTATTATGGCAGGTGATGTGCAGAAGAATGCGCCATGGAAGAGAAAGAAGAAGTTTAGAAAAGCTTAGGTTTTTGCTCAATATCTTATTTTAAAAATCTTCACAAAGTTTGTCATTCCGTAGGAATCTAAGCAAATATTTAATTTTTTGTGCGGCAATTCCTACGGAACGATAATTATAAAATTTAAATTAAAACACAGCAAAGAGAAAAACTTATCATTGATATTTTAATTCGTGTTAAAAATAAATTTCTAAATTTACTTTCAAACAAAAAAACACGGATATGAATTTTGACGATAAGTTTACCAAAGATTTCGAAGAAAAATTCCAGAAAAACCTTCAGACCATAAGAGGGACTTCTCCTGAATCTTTTGAAATGATAAAACAAAACCTGCAGGTTGTTTTTGAATTTTTAGAAGATTTTAAAAACAAGCCAGATAAAACACCCGAAGATTTTGAACAGTTGGCTGCTATAACTTCCAGACTAAAACCTCTCCTTCAGAATTTTGTAGATATGGAGCTTATTTTAGGAGAAAGTTTAAACAGGCAATCCATCGCTTATTATGAGCATATAAAAAAACTGGCGAAAGAAGGAGATAAAGAAGCTGAGAAAATTTATCTTGATCTGAAAACTTATATTGAGAAATTTGATTGTAATTGATCGTAAAAGTAAATTTACCCGCAAAAAATTCTCTCTGTCCAGATTCCAATACAAAGAAAATCAGAAAAACTTTAGTTAAAATCAGGAACAAACTTTAATCTTAGCTCCAGCAAAATTTGTTGAAGCTTTTTTTTAATTTTCTCAAAATAAATTATCGATGCTGAGACTTTTAGTTAAATTGTTTTATTAGTATTGCATGAAGTGAATTAAATTATTACTAAACGAGAACTATATCGTTAGTTACAGAATTAATAAGTACAAATTAATATATTTGAGCAAAGAAAAATATAATGGTCATATCTTTAGAATCAAAAAAAGAAATTTTCAATCTAATTGTAAATAGTGAAACTGATTTTCTTGGAGATTCGCACGAAGATTTTCAGTTTCTAAAAGAAATTTGGGACATTAGAAATATGCCATCAGAGGATAATAGATTTACAAATGCAGAACGAGATATATGGCAACACATTATAAATAACTCTGATTGGGATTTAGATTATTTATTTACCGAAAGGTTGAAACTTTACGAGAACGATAATGTATTTATAAAGTTTATAGAAACTGCTATTTCACCGACTTTTAGAACAGACGAAGATGATATTTTTTTATACGTTTTACAAATCAATGAGATTTTAATTAGGGATAAATTACAATTATCAATTTCTGACTATAACAAAATAGGAGTTCCAATTTATAAAGTTTTTAATAAGGAAGATGTTGAAAATATACCAATTGATATAAAAAAAAATAATATATTATTTTTTGTATTTAAAAGTAATGAAGATGGTAGATATTTGATGGAAACACATGGTGAATATTTTTTTCTGAGAGAATACAAATGGGATGACTTTGGTAATAGAACTTCATTTTATCTTTATTATGTAAAAGATAAGAATTCTACCATGATTGGTGAGATTAAAATCATGACTAAAGATTCTTACGATACTCTTGAAGTCATACCTCAAAGTTTTTATTCCTTGGATTCTCAATTTTGTTCATTGGGGCAAAAAGACAGTTTTTACTATAATTTGAAAGATATTTTTCCTGATAACTTTGAGGATATTCTTTTCGCTTTAGCAGATTGTGCTTTCTTTAGTGATAAGTTAGAGGATTTTGATGAACATAATCGCTTTAAAAAATCTTTGGTAAGATTTGATTATGCAGAAAGAACATTAAGATTAATAAAGTATGAGTTAAATGGCTATGATTTGAAAAATTTATTTTCTTTTGAATATAAGTATACTCCAAAGTATTCTAAAGATTTTGTAAATATTAAATTTGATTTTAATGACGATAGCTTATTAGCAAATAGAATTTATGCTATTATCGGAAAAAACGGTACTGGAAAAACACAACTTTTAAATTCTTTACCTATCAATATTTCTGAAAATAATGTTGATTATTTTGCTCCCAGAGTCCCGATATTTAGTAAGATGATCACAGTGTCCTACAGTATTTTTGATAGATTTAAAATTCCTAGAAAGACTACCAAGTTTAATTATTTATATTGTGGTTTAAAAAATAGCAAAGGTGACTTTATAACAGAAAGAGGTTTGGTATTAAGGTTTCATCATACATGGAAAAAAATTGAATCTAGTGAAAGAATTAATAAATGGAGAGCCATACTTTTAAATTTCATTGAATCTGAAATTGTAGATGAATTTTTAATTAGAAGAGAAACAATTACATCTTATAATAATTTGTACAAAGTCGATATAGAAGGTTTTAACAAAATCAAAGATAGACTAAGTTCAGGCCAAAATATTCTACTGTACATTATTACAGAAATAACTGCAAATATTAGATTTGATTCCTTAATTCTTTACGACGAGCCCGAAACTCATTTACATCCAAATGCTATATCACAATTAATAAATACAATTTACGAATTAGTGGACGAGTTCAAATCATATTGCATTATAGGAACTCACTCGCCATTAATAATTCAAGAATTACTATCTAAAAATGTTTATGTGATTGAAAGAAATGGTAATATTCCAAACGTTAGAAGAATTGGAATAGAGTCTTTTGGCGAAAATTTAACAACTTTGACAGATGATGTTTTTGGTAATAGAGAAATTGAAAAGCAATATAAAAAGATAATTGATGAACAAATCCTTTATGGAAATGATTTTGACAAAATAGTTTCAATGCTACAATTTGATGAAGTTCCATTGAGTTTAAATACTAGATTATACATAAAAAGTAAAATAAAAAATAAAAATTGAAAAACTTAAATCATTCTAAAAAAGATTGTCTAGATTTTCATAAAGCTGTTGTAAGCAGTAAAAACGTAACTAAATTAGACCCTACACTAAAAAATCGTTTATTATCATTAGAAAATGATATTGAATTACTTTACAATAATTTTAAAATAAAATTTGACACTAATTGTTTAGAAAAAACTGTTTCTAATTCATTTCCAGAAAATAACAAAAACGATTTATTAAGCTTGTATAATTATAAAAGTAAATTAATACAAGAATTAAAATTAGAAATAACCACAACTGAAACTAATAGGATAATTAATACTTGCCAAAACTGTACGTTAAGTGAAATTAATTCATTTGACCATATTTTACCGAAAGAAGAGTTTAGTGAATTCGTTGTTAATCCATTAAATTTATTTCCAAGCTGCACTATATGCAACAGTTATAAAGGAAAAATTTGGAACCAAAATGGGAATAAAATTTATTTAAATTTGTATTTGGATAATTTACCACACCTTCAATATCTATTCGTTGATATCGAGTATGAGAAAAATACTTTTGGTTTAAAATTTTATTTAGAAAATAAATTTGGAATAGAAGATAGGCTTTTTTCCTTAATTGAAAGTCACTACGAAAGGCTTCATCTATTGAAGCGTTTTTCTGATAATGGCGATAAAGTTATTTCTCCTTTAAGAAATCAAATTAAACCATATTTGAAGCTCTTAGATCTTAATGAGATAAAATCGATGTCAATTGAAACCTCAAATTTGAATAGGACCGTTTTTGGATTTAATTATTGGGAATCTATTTTGGAATTAAGTCTTATTAATAATTCTGATTTCATTAATTCTCTCTGATACAAATTACATCGAACCCCGCTGGCGCGAGCGTCCCGCTCGTGCCCACTCAAACAAATCAAAACCCTGACTCACCGTCAGGGTTTCATTATTATTTAACATAATCAATGAAATATAAAAATATTTTACACCAATATTCCATAAATTCAAAATAATTTTTATATTTGAAATCTAATCAAAAAACACAGATATTATGTCAAGCACTTCAGAAGTGGGGCACGCTAAAAATGTAGCGAACCTGCAAAAAATCACCCAACAAGTTTCTACCTACAGCCTTTACAATCCTCCCGTTGACAACATTTCGGTTGCCAGTCTTCAGGCTTTGTACACCGCTGCCAATGCAAAATTAACTGAGGTTGGTGACAAAAAAAACGCCAACAAAAACGCCATTGTTGCGCGTCAGTCGGCTTTTGAAGATTTAAAATCTACCTGTACAAGAATCATGAATCTCCTTGAGATTTTAGGCTTACCACAAGGCACATTGGATCAGGCAAAATCTTTAAACCGTTCCATTCAGGGCAGTTCAAAGAAAACCACTACTCCACCCGAGGACGGCAAAGAAGCTCCCAAATCATCATCCACTTCCCGCCAGTCTTTTACCCAGCAGGAAGACAACTTCGGACTCCTTGTTCAGTTATTGGGAACCATCCCAAACTACACGCCCAATGAGGAAGATTTAAAATTAGCCAACCTCACCACCTACCACCAGTCGCTGGAAAGTGCCACAGAAACCGTCGATCAGACCGAAGCTCAGCTCAATACCAAAATGATAGATAGAGACAAAATCCTGTATGACGAAGAAGCCGGTCTTTACACTCTTGCCATGAACGTGAAAAAATATGTGAAAAGCCTCTACGGTGCCACATCACCCGAGTACACTACCGTTTCGGCAATAGAATTTAAAACCAGAAAATAATGTTTTTTTTAAAAGTGAATATTAACGGTGCCACGTTAATATTCTAGACATGTGAAGTTACATTCCCGCAATGTAACTTCATTTTTTTTTGATGTACTGAGGTAGTGGCGGGATATAGAATAATTTACTTTCAAAGTAAAAAATATATTCTCATGATGTCGGATCATATTTTTTCAATGTTGAACAGTATTTTTGTTTCGTCAAATCATATTTTTGCTTTGGCAGATAATATTCTTTCCCTGGCAAACAATAATCTTTCTTTGGCTAACTATATTCTTGCATTGGCAAACAATAATCTTTCTTTGACAAACTATGTTCTTGCATTGTCGAATCATATTTTTGCTTTGGCGAAATATATTCTTACGATTTCGTCTTATATTCTTGTGATGTCAGCCTGCAAACTTTCAATCTAAAATTAAAATCTTGCTTCCCAAAACTATATTCTTGCTTCCCAAAAGAATATTGATACACCCGAAAAACACAGTGGTGTAATCGTGGCTAATACTATTATGACAAAGCGGCGGCTTCTATTAATCCCACAAAAAAAGAGCTTCAAAACTGAAGCTCTTTCTGTATGATAAATTGAAAGATTATTTCACGATTTTAATATCGATAGCTGAAAAACCTTTTGGCGATCTCTCTTTTTCGTAAGAAACTTTATTTCCTTTTTTCAAAATCTCGGTCGCGTTGTTGGAGTGGAAGAAAACATTTTCTTTAGAACGGTCTTCGGTAATAAAACCGTAACCTTTCTCGCTGAAAAACGTTACAATTCCTGTCTTTCTAAGTTCCTCCTCCTCTATCGGAGCTGCCCCCAGCTGAATATCATCAAGACTGATCTCGATTTTTTCTCTGTTTTCAGGTGGTACAGAAGTAAGCTGACCGTTTTCGTCAACATACATCAACATATCGTCAAGAGTTTTCCCCTTGTCATTATTGTCCTTGCGGTCTTCACGACGAAGTGCTTTCTCTTTTAATTTTGCCTGTTTTTTCTTAAAGTTTTCTTTTTTTGAAAAAGAATCTGCCATATATATTTTTAAATTTATTTGTTACGAATGAGTTAAAGATAGAATTTTTTTCCGGATTCTATCGGGTTTCCGGCTAAATACTTTTCAGATTGCGTCAAAAAGGTATTTTACTGATTTCAGTAATGATAAAAGATGGCCTGCATCAATATTTTTTGGAATAAACCGGCATCTGAAATGTGAAACTGAGAAGAAAAAATAAATGTCACGCGCTTTTCTGTAGCAAAAGCTGAACACATTTTATTAATTACTTTGCAAATATACAACAAATATTACTGGAAATTACGTCAGAAATAACTTTTTAATTTTCAATTACTTATCATGCAGATTTGAAAAATCTATAATTACCGGTGATTATTTCTGAAATGACAGTCAGTTTTCCATTCTGTCAAGTACATAAAGATTCAGTGAAATAATTTAATTACCTTTAACTCTGAATATTTTTAAATTAAAATAAGCCATGGGAAAAATCATTTTTACAATACTTCTTTTCAGCCTTTCCACAGTAAGTGCGCAGACTATTGAATCGTCAAGCCGAAATACAACAGGTTATATCAAACGTGACGGAACAATCGAAAGCAGCAGCCGTTCGACGTTAGGTTACATTAAAAATGACGGTACCATTGAAAACAGCAGCCGAAGCACGATCGGATACATTAAAAGTGACGGAACTATCGAAAATAAAAACCGCTCGACTGTTGGCTACGTTAAAAAAGACGGGACGGTGGAAAATAGCAGTCACTCTACCATTGGGTATATCAAAGACGATGGAACCGTAGAAAACAGCAGCCGCAGCACCATTGGCTATGCAAAAGGCATCAGAAAAGAATGGGCAGCAGTGGCGTTTTTCTTTTTTAACTTTGATTAATCATCCGTTTCCTGGAAAAACTTCTTCTCGTTAAAAGCTTCAAGGTTTTTGAAGCAGGATAGCGCGGATTTGCAATCACGATAGCGCGGATCCGATAGGCGGATTTGCAATCCGTGCTTAATATTACACAAAAAAACCACCGAAATCCGGTGGTTTATTATTTATAAGATTATTAATCTTGTGGTTCGTTCAAAGGCTTGTGCTCGCCCGGCTGATCTCTTCCTTCAGGATTTAATTTTCCTTCCGGTCTTGCAGGTCTCTCAGATCTGTTTTGACCTTCCGGTCTTGGAGCTCTCTGCTCACCTTCTTTTTTCTCCGGTCTTGGTGGTCTTGGCAATAAAACTTTTCTGGAAAGTTTCATTTTTTTACGGTCGTCGTAACCCATAAATTTCACCTCAACCTGATCTCCCTCATTGTAAGGAACTTTATCAAGTCTTGCCCACTCGATTTCAGAGATGTGAAGAAGACCTTCAGTACCTTTAGCAATCGCTACGAATGCTCCGAAATCCATTACTTTCACAACTCTTCCCTGGTAAACTTCACCTACAACAGGCACAAAAGTAATCTCGTTGATTTTTGCAATCGCCTCGTTGATTTTCTCTCTGCTCACACCAGAAATTTCGATTCTACCGATCTCGCCAACTTCTTCAATTGCGATCACAGTATCTGTATCTTTCTGCATTTGCTGAATGATTTTTCCTCCAGGTCCGATTACAGCACCGATGAAATCTTTAGAAATTTCCATCATCACCATTTTCGGAGCGTGAGGTTTCACGTCTTCTCTTGGTGCAGAAATCGTTTCATTTAATTTATCAAGAATATGTAATCTTCCGTCTCTTGCCTGTAGAAGGGCTTTCTCCATGATCTCCATTGATAATCCTTGAACTTTGATGTCCATTTGGCAAGCCGTGATTCCGTCTGCTGTTCCTGTTACTTTAAAATCCATATCTCCCAAGTGATCTTCATCACCCAAGATATCAGAAAGCACAGTATATTTACCTGACTTTACATCAGTTACCAATCCCATTGCAATACCTGAAACCGGCTTCTTGATCTGAACACCCGCATCCATCAATGCTAAAGTTCCTGCACAGACAGTCGCCATAGAAGATGAACCGTTGGATTCTAAAATATCAGAAACGATACGGATTGTATAAGGATTTTCTTCCGGGATCATGTTTGCCAAAGCTCTCTGAGCTAAGTTTCCGTGCCCCACTTCTCTTCTTGAAGTTCCTCTCAAAGGACGAGCTTCACCAGTTGAGAACGGCGGGAAGTTATAATGAAGGAAGAATCTCTCGTCATAGTTTACCATTACGCTGTCTACCATGTTTGCATCTTTTACTGAGCCTAAAGTTACAGCCGTTAAAGACTGAGTTTCACCTCTTGTAAAGATTGCAGAACCGTGAGCTCCCGGTAAATAATCGATTTCAGACCAGATCGGACGAATAGTCTGAGGATCACGACCGTCAAGACGGATTTTATCATTGATAATCATCTGACGCATCGCTTCTTTTTCCACATCGTGGAAATATACTTTAGCGAAAGGAGTTACTCTTTCAAGCTCTTCAGCATGTTCTACATACTGAGCTAAAAATTCAGCCAAAACAGCTTTGAATTTCTCACCTCTCTCCTCTTTTCCGGAAGGAATTTTTGCTACTTCGTATACTTTATCGTATGTTTCTTTCCACACTTTCTCACGGATTGCTTCGTCGTGATTTTCGTGGCTATATTCTCTTTTTGGGAATGATTTGCCTACTTTTTCAGCTAATCTTTCCTGAGCTTCAACCTGTTTTTTGATTTCTTCGTGAGCAAAAGTAATCGCTTCAAGCATTTCTGCTTCTGTGATCTCTTTCATCTCTCCTTCCACCATTACGATAGAATCTTTGGTTGCACCAACCATGATGTCAAGGTCAGCCAGTTTAAGATCTTCATAATTAGGATTAATTGCCAGTTTCCCGTCGATTCTTACTACTCTTACTTCAGACATCGGTCCGTTGAAAGGAATATCGGTAATTGCAATCGCTGCAGACGCTGCCAAACCTGCTAAATCATCAGGAATTGACTGTCCGTCATAAGAAATTAATGAAATCATTACCTGTACTTCCGCATGGAAATCTTCAGGGAATAATGGTCTTAAAACTCTGTCCACCAAACGCATTGTCAGAATTTCCTGATCAGATGGTCTCGCTTCTCTTCTGAAAAAGTTACCGGGGATTTTTCCACCTGCGTAGAATTTTTCTCTGTAATCTACTGTTAATGGTAAGAAATCTACACCATCTTTTGCTTCTTTGCTGGCTACAACAGTTGCTAAAAGCATTGTTCCGCCGATTTTTACTACAACAGAACCGTCAGCCTGTTTTGCCAGTTTTCCTGTTTCTAAAGTGATCTCTCTGCCGTCTGCAAGAATGATCGTTTCTCTAATTGCTTGAGGTATACTCATAAATTGTTTTGTGTTGCACTCCGTATTGAGTGCTTTAATTATTATATTTCGTCTAAAATGTGGTGCAAATTTAAGGTATTATTTGTTATAATATCCTATTTTATAGATTTAAGGAGTAAATTGTAGATTTTAAACATTTAAATCGTAAACATCAGCATTACTTTCTGTTTTTGTTTTTGATAATGGTGTAGCCCAGTCTCCATTCAAGAAAATCTGCCACGTGGAAATTGTAGGCTCTGATACCGAAAGAGGCGAAAAGGCGGTCTGTAATCTGATATTGAAGTGCAATTTTCTGGAAGATGATGTTGTTGTCATATCTCCGCGTTGTTTTAAATGGATACACTCCGGCCCCGACTGTCACATAAAGTTTCCCAATCATCAGACGGTAAGTCGGAACGACGCTCACAAGCAGTCTGTCATGCGAAAACCTCTTTTTTCTGTACAGCGTACTGTCTACCACATAGCCCTGATAATTGTATTCTCCGTCATAATTTACTCCCACACCCAATCCGTAGGCAGACTTGTCTGAGTACTGATGCATGTACAAAAGGTCGGCACCATAAACATTGTATTCATAACCATCGTACAGTTTAATATCGTCACGGTTGTCGCCCTGATAAAAAGTATCTTTTCTTCCTCCAAACACTGAAAATTCCAGAGTGTTGTGTTTTTCTGAAGGCTGGTAGATGGTATCTGACTGAATAGGTTTAATTCTCTCCGGATAATAAATGAGACTTAACTGTCCCGAAGCCATATTTAAACCTTTATTTGGCACTTTGGTAGAACCGTTGGATAAGTGATTATATTTTACATTTAAACCCAGATCAAAATGCTCACCTATTTCATAATAAAGTCCTGTACTTGCACTGATATACATATTGGTTTCAGCACCTATCGAGATATTGTAGTACTGCCTGTCAAAATCATGCACATTTGAATTAAAAGAAATCCCGAAATTCACACCGTACATCCATTTCAGTTTATTCCACTGGTTTATTTTGGCGTTGTAAATTCCGTAAATTCCGTAAGGACTGCCCATATCTCTGCCTTTTAAAAAATCAAGAGCAAAAACTCCGAAACCTATTTGCGGGTAATTGTAGAGCTTCTCCCAATCTCTGCTGCCATCAGTCTGTTTCAGAAACTGAAAGTTGTATCCTGTGTACGCTTTGTGTCTGTAAAAATTCAGAGATTCGTTGGTTGGAATAATTCCCCCATACTCTGTTCCTGCTGAGAATGCCCATCTGCGGGGTTTTATGCTGTCGTTTTCCTGTGAATACAGAAATGTATTTGAAAGCATTAGAATTAAGAAAATATAAAATCTGCGAACCACGGGCATTTTATTTTAGAAAGTGACAAATTTAACGATTAGGTTTTAATTAAATTACAAATCAGGTTTAGTTTTGAAACTAAATCCATAAAAAAAGCAACCTCTTTCGAAGTTGCTTCTTTATTTTTGGAAATCGGATAGATTATTTTCTTAAACCAAGTTCAGCAATAATTGCTCTGTATCTTGTGATATCTTTTTTCTTAAGATAATCTAATAAGCTTTTTCTCTTACCTACTAATTTCACCAAAGATCTTTCAGTATTGAAATCGTGACGATTTGCCTTCAAATGCTGAGATAAGTGGTTGATTCTGAAAGTAAATAGAGCTACCTGTCCTTCAGCGCTTCCTGTGTCTGTTGCAGATTTACCGTGCTTTGCGAAAATTTCTGCTTTTTTTTCTGTTGTTAAGTACATTCCAATATTGTTTAATGATTATTATGTAACGGGTGCAAAAGTACAACAATTTTCTGAATCAGAAAACTGTAAAACATTATTTTAGTATCAACCTGGCGGAAACTTTATTAAAATTATCAAAAAAATAAGTCTTATCTCATTAAAAGACAGTATTTTTGCATGTATAAATGAGAAAAGAATTATTATTTACCCTGATCCTGATTTTTGCCCTGAAAACCAACACAATTTCAGCACAGAAACATCATGATATTCAAAACATTCTCTACTTCAATCCTGAGGTGGAACCTGATGTTGAAGAGATCAAGGAACCGACAAATCTTGCCTTTTTCAGTGCCGTTTCAGATCATATCAGCACGCATAAGAAAAGAAAAATGCTGAAAACTGAAATTCAGCTGTCTTTTGAAAACGCCGATCCGAAGACCATTTCAGATTACGCCGTAAACAATGATGCCGATTTTGTAACGGTTTCTAAAGTTAAATACTTCAAAGTAGGCTTAGGAAAATACGTATTTTCGAATCAGGTGGTTGTGAGCATGAAACTTTTCGATAAGAGCGGAAATCTCATTACAGAATCTTCCTACGATACCTACAGAAAAAATATGCGGATGCTGGGTTCAGCAGAAAATTCCATTAAAATAGGAACTGCCGGAGCTCTGAAAAACATTTTCAAAAACCTGCGGAAACTGAAACCGACTACAGACAACGACATCTAAAGTTTAATAAATCCTTAAATTTAGGCGGTTCTTCGTATAGTTTTAAAATTTGATTTATTTTTGCATAGCTAAAATTTCTATCTTGAATCAATCTGACGAACTTATCTTCAACCCTGCCGACATTGCCGAAACACTCAGCGAATTACCCGCTGACGAAAGACTGTTGGCATTTCTGAAAGTTCCGAAAGAATACAAAGCTGACGTTTTCTCGCATCTTGACCCTGATTTTCAGGAAGAAACCATCCGAAGCATCACAAGTGCCGAGGTTTCTGAAATCCTGAATGCGATGACTCCGGATGACAGAACTTCCCTGTTTGAAGATTTTCCGGATGAACTTATCAAATATTCCATCAATCATCTTAATCCTCAGGAAAGAAGAATTGCACTGAAACTTTTGGGTTACGATTCTGATTCCATCGCCCGTCTGATGACGCCTTACTACATCCAGATCCGAAAAGAATGGACGATAAAAAGATGTCTTCAGCAGATTAAAAAAGTAGGAAGCAAGGTAGAAACGATGAATTACCTTTACGTAGTTGACGAAAGAAACCGACTGATTGACGATATTGCTCTGGGAAGTCTGCTTTTAGAGGAAGAAGAAACTCTCATTTCAGAAATTACAGATAATCATTTCGTCGCAATTACAACAACAACTTCAAAAGAAGATGCAGTTCAGTATTTTGAAAAATACGACCGTGCTGCACTTCCCATCGTTACTGAAGCAGGAGTTTTGGTAGGAATTGTTACGATTGACGATATCTTAGATCAGATTGAATCTCAGAATACAGAAGATATTCAGAAATTCGGGGGTGTAGACGCGTTGGATGATCCTTATATTCAGACGCACTGGTGGGAAATGATTAAAAAAAGAGGTCTCTGGCTGATTGTACTTTTCTTCTTACAGTTGATTACCGCATCAGTAATGGGTTTTTATGAAAATGAAATTGAAAAAGCTGTCGTTTTAGCCCTGTTTATTCCTTTGATTATTTCCAGTGGCGGAAATTCAGGATCGCAGGCAGCAACGCTGATCATCCGTGCTATGGCTTTACAGGAAATTACGATAAAAGACTGGTGGATCGTAATGAAAAAAGAGCTTCTTACCGGAATTATTCTGGGAACTTTTCTCGGAGTGATCGGGTTTTTCAGAATTATGATCTGGCACGAACTTGGCTGGTTTGATTATGGAGATTACTGGTTTTTCATCGGCATCAGCGCAGGGATTTCTCTGGCGATGATTGTACTTTGGGGAACAATTTCCGGTTCTATGGTTCCGTTTATCCTTAAAAAATTCGATCTTGATCCTGCAACCTCATCTGCACCATTCGTGGCAACACTGGTCGATGTAACCGGACTGATTATCTATTTTACAATTGCCGCAATGTTTTTAACCGGAAAACTTTTGTAATTTTAGACACCATCTAAAATTATTCAATGAAAGTAGTTTCTCTCGTACCCTCAATTACTGAGGCTTTATTCGATTTAGGTTTAACGGAAAATGAAATCGTCGGAAGGACAAAATTCTGCATTCACCCAAGAGAAAAAGTGAAAAATGTAGAAATCATCGGTGGGACAAAAAATCTTAATCTGGAGAAAATTAAAAGTTTACAACCTGATATTATTCTTGCCAATAAGGAAGAGAATGTGAAAGAACAGGTTGAGGATCTCATGAAAGATTTTAAAGTGATGGTGACCAATGTTGAAAATATCGAAGACAATTATTACCTTCTGAAAACCCTTGGAAACCTTTTTAATAAAGAAGAAAAAGCACAACAGTATAATCTGAAAATTTATGACGTTCTTCAAAATTCAAAAATAAATTCTCCTGTAAAAGCGGCATATCTGATCTGGAAAAATCCTTACATGACGGTTGGCTCAGATACTTTTATTGATAAAGTTTTACAAGAAATCGGTTTTAAAAATTTATTTGAAGACCGAAAACGTTATCCTGAAATTCAAGTTGAAGATCTGGCTGGTGCCGATGTTATTATGCTCTCGTCGGAGCCTTTTCCGTTTAAAGAAAAGCATATTCTGGAATTGAAAGAGATTTATCCTAACAAGAAAATCATGATTGTAGATGGCGAGGCATTTTCATGGTATGGGACGCATATTGCGAAGTGTGAGGATTATTTTAAAGAGTTGGTTTCGGAATTTCATTAAAATATTTTCGGTTATAGAATTTAAATGTGAGTTCGCCCTTTCAGGGCTTATGATTACTTTATCTGATTATTCATAGGGCTTCACCCTATGCTATTGTTTTCGCCCTTTAAAGGCTTTTTAAATAACAAAGCATTTAATTATTTTCAAATAAATAATTCCAACAAAAGTTTCATTTATACTTTGGCTAAAGTTCGGTATTCTACAAAAAATGAAAGCGGACTAAAGTCAGCTCCTGTTAATAAAAAAACTCAGACCGAAATCTGAGTTTTATGTTTTAAAATTTAAATAAGATTACAGAATCCTGGAAACTTCATTACAAAGCCATTCCAATAATTCTAAATCTTCTTTTGTAAAAGGATCAATCGTATGGGAATCGATATCTATCTGACCAATATTTTCGCCGTTTTTAAAGATCGGAACAACGATTTCAGCTTTTGTATCGATGGAGCAGCTCAGATAGTTGTCCTGCAAATGCACGTCGGGAACGATGAAAGTTTCATTGGAAACTGCTACCTGTCCGCAAATTCCTTTTCCGTAAGGAATGATGATGTGATCTGTTTCTGCTCCCACGTAAGGACCAAGTTTCAACTCATCTTTATCTCCGTTTTTGAAGTAAAAACCCGTCCAATTGAAGTAGGAAATTTCCTGATCCAACAGGTGGCAAACCTTTTCAAGTTTCTCTTCTGTATTATGTTTCGGACTTTCAAGAATAGACGAAAGTCTCTTTTTTAATTCTGACATTATTTTATATTTTACGAGAATTGTTTCAGTGAAAGTTCTTTTTTGTAGCCAAACATGCTTCGTTCTTTAATCATATCTGCCACGCCTTCAGGGATCTGATCTTCCCAGCCGGCAATATTGCATGTAATCTTTCTGAGAATTTCTCTTGAATAAATCTCCAGGAATTCAGGGTTGAAGTTTTCAATATCTACAATTCTGTCATTGGTTTTGAAATATTTGTAAAGTTCCTTCAGATTATCACCCACTTTCAGTGTTGTAGAATTAAGAAGCTCCTGCGTTTCAGGATCTTTGTAAGGATAAAGATATACCCGCATTCCGTTTCTGAAGAATTTACCGAATGCCTCAAGAATTCCTCCAGAAAGATTTTTGTAGTATTTCTCGTCAAATACCATCAACAGGTTGTTTACACCCATTGCAACACCGATATCGCCGGTAGTGTAAGCGGAGAAGTAATCGATAAGTCTGTAGTATTCTGAGAAATTTGAAATAATAACCGTGTAACCCAATTTTCCTAAAACATCCACTCTGTCGAGGAAATCTCTTTCGTCGATATCTCCGTCTGCACGCAGGTTTGAGATGGTAATTTCAATGAAAATTTCGGTCTGCTCCTGAGTACACTGAGAATCTTTCATAAACATTTCGATACCGCTTTCCAGCATGTCGATGTTAACCTTAGTTACAGGTCTGAAACTTCCTCTTACCGCAAAAATATTTTTCTTGTACAGAAGATCTGCGGGAAGCATATTGTTGCCTTCAGAATTGAAAACTACAGCGTCGGTCATTCCGTTTTTCACGAGTTGCAGTGACATCAGACGGTTGTCTACATAATCGAAAACAGGTCCGCTGAAATCTATCATATCGATTTCAAGATTGTCTTTTGCTATATCGTCGTAGAGAGACTCAATTAAATTTCTCGGATTATCTGAATATTTGTAAGCTCCGTAGATTAAGTTAACACCTAAATTACCAAGCGTTTCCTGCTGTAAAGTAGCGTCATTTTCTTTGAATTTAACGTGAATCACGATCTCATTGTACTGAGCATCCACTTCACTCTGAAAACGGATTCCTACCCAGCCGTGGCCTTTTAAAGTTTTGTCAAAATTAATCGTCGTAACGGTGTTGGCGTAAGAAAAATACTTTCTGTTGGGATGATTTTCCCGCGAGATACGTTCTTCTATCAATGCCACCTCATACCTGAGCATTTTGCGCAGACGGTTTTGGGTAACATATCTGTTTTTAACCTCTTTACCATAAATGGCATCACTGAAATCTTTATCGTAGGCTGACATGGCCTTTGCGATGGTAGACGACGCTCCTCCTGCTCTGAAAAAATGCCGAACGGTCTCCTGCCCTGCTCCAATTTCTGCGAAAGTACCATAAATAGTAGGATCTAGATTTATTGTCAATGCTTTTTGCTTGGGCGTAAGTTTCTGATACATTAGGACGTGTAATTTTTTCGTAAATTTACCAAAATTAAACCAACCTCGAAAGAAAATGAAGTTGAAATTTTTAGGCACCGGAACCTCACAGGGCGTTCCCGTTATTGGATGCGAATGCGAGGTTTGTAAGTCTGCCAATCCAAAAGATACACGATTCAGGTCTTCAGTGATGATTACCTCGGATGAAGGAAAAAAAATCCTCATCGACTGTGGCCCCGATTTCCGGCAGCAAATGCTTCTGAATAATGAGGGACATATTGACATCGTACTGATTACCCACGAACACAACGACCATGTGATCGGACTTGATGATATGAGACCTTTGATTTTCAAAACCGGAAAAAACATGCCTGTTTACTGCCTTGAAAGGGTCGGAAATGAGGTGAGAAACAGATTTCCGTATGCCTTTGCAGACGTAAGATATCCCGGAGCTCCGGCTTTTGACCTGCACTCTATTACCAACCGGAAATTTACTTTTGAAGATACAGAAATCGATCCTGTTGCAGTGAATCATCATACACTACCGATTTTAGGTTTTAAATTTAAGAAACTGGCTTACATCACCGATGCGAGCTCGATTACCGATAAAGAAAAACTGAAGGATCTGGATGTACTGATTGTAAACTGCATCCGTAAATTCGATCCGCATCCTGCCCATTTTATTTTGCCTGATGTGATCAGACTGCAGGAAGAGTTTAAACCAAAAAAAATATTTCTGACCCATATCAGCCATCATTTTGGATTATATGATATTGAAGAAGAACAACTTCCGGCCGGAATGCATCTTGCCTACGACGGTATGGAAATAAATTTCTAAAATTTTATTTAAAATAATTTTTGAGTTTTAATAAAACTTTCTATATTTGCACACCGATTTACAGCAATGTAACACCAGCCCAGGTGGCGGAATTGGTAGACGCGCTGGTCTCAAACACCAGTTCTTAGGAGTACCGGTTCGATCCCGGTCCTGGGTACAGAAACCACTGATTATCAGTGGTTTTTTTTGTTTTTTCACTATATCTCATTCAAAACTTTTATATTTCTACTATCAGTTCCTTATCAAAACCATTATATTTTTCAGTAACGTAACCATGCGGATTACAGATGACTTCGGTTTCTCCTATTTTATATCTTGAAGGTGTGTGAATGTGGCCGTGAATCCAAAACAGCGGCTGATGCAGTTCAATAAAATCTTCTAAGTTGGAAGCGTAGGCAGACGTGACAGGATCAGTTTTGAAATGTTCAGGAACTGATTGGAGACTCGGCGCGTGATGTGTGACAACAATGTTTTTCAGTCCTTTTGAAGTTTCCAGACTTTCTTTTAGCCAGTGTTTTGAGATTTGATGTATTTTAAATGTATCAATACTTCTCATCTTCGAATAAGAGGGATCAAGTCTGATTAATTTATAATCATTCATTTCAGTCTGACAAAGACTTCCGTAAGCCATAGGACTTCCAAAAATAGAGAAGTCTGTCCATAAAGTTGCGCCATGAAATCTTACATCTTCAATATCCATAAAAGAATCTTCGAGCACAAACACATTAGAATTTTAAGCAGCTGCTTTGATTTTATTTAAAGTTTTCGGATATGATCCTTTGTAATATTCGTGATTTCCTAAAATATAAATTACAGGTTTACCGGGAATTTTGGTTTTAATCCATTCAATTCCTTTTGTTCCTAAATTGATATCTCCTGCCAGCACAACTACATCTGCATTATCAAAAGATAAATCAGTAAAACCAAATTCCTGATGTAAATCACTGATGATTTGAATTTTCATGATTTAAAAATAATTTAATTTAAACTAAAAACTGCAAACAGATTTGATTTAAAAAAATAAAAATCTAAAAATCAAGCGTTTAAATTCGAATATTTAAAAAGTCTACTAGAAAAGTAGACTAATAGAAATATATGTTTTATATTTGCATCCGTAATCAGGTTTAACAATGAAAATGAAGACAAGATTCAGATACAATTCAATGAAGAAGATGCGCATCAATTATATGATGATGCAGTGCTGTATGCCTTTGTACAGGAATTTTAGTGGATGAGCTTAAACTTTTATTATGACATTTTATAAAGGCTTTACCACGTTGTAGAGCCTTTTTTATTTGCAAAAACCAATCAACAAAAACAATATGAAAACAACTGATTTTAAAAACAAATGGCTTGTTCCCATAGCATTTGTCAACATTTACATCATCTGGGGAATCACGTTCCTCGCCATTTCATTCGGATTAAACGGATTTCCACCCTTTATTCTTTCGGGACTGAGATTTTTCGCTGCCGGAATTTTATTGATTGGCTATTTAGTGGCGAAAGGAGAAAAAGCCGATTCATTAAAAAACTGGGGTAAAAATGCCGTAACCGGAATTCTGATTCTCACCGGAGGAACAGGGCTCGTTGCTTGGGGCGAACAATACGTCACAGCCTCTGAAGCCGCCATTACCATTGCAACAGGACCATTCTGGTTTATCGCCATTGATAAAAAGAACTGGAGCTATTATTTCTCAGATAAATTTATACCGATCGGACTGATATTGGGATTTGTAGGACTTATTTTATTCTTAAACGGAAGCGTCAACTCACACACTGAAAATGTAAATTCATCACTTCGAATTACGGCTTTTATTGTTTTGGCTTTGAGCTCTGTTGCGTGGGTTTTGGGATCTTTATATTCCAAGAAAAATCCAGCAGATCATTCAACTTTTATGAATATTTCTCAACAGTTAATCGTGGCTGGTCTGGCTGCTTTTGCAGTTGCTTTTTTCAGAAATGAATGGACTGGGTTTTCTGCAACATCAGTTCCTACATCGGCTTGGCTGGGTCTGCTATTTCTGATTTTCTTCGGATCCATTATCGCCTATATTTCATACATCTGGCTTTTGTCGGTAAAACCTGCAGCCATCGTGAGTACACACACATATATTAATCCAATCGTCACCGTGATTGCAGGATTTATCATTGCCAATCAGACAATTAATGGAAACCAACTGTACGGATTGGTCATCATACTAACCGGAGTTTTACTGACCAATGTCACCAAATATTTTAAACTTTCAAAACGGTCAAAAGCTAAAATCAGAAGAATTGCGAGACATTTCGGAAGAATCAGCAGACCTTATCAACCCATGTAATTTTAAAAATCAAAAATGATTGAAATTAAAAATATATCCAAAACTTTCCATCAGAAGAAACAGTCTTTTAAAGCTTTGGAAAACGTAAATCTCAGTATTGAAAAAGGTGATATCGTCGGCATTATTGGATTTTCGGGAGCCGGAAAAAGTACTTTAATCAGAACAGTTAACCTTTTGGAGAGACCGGATGAGGGACAGATCATTATCAACGGTACCGACTTCACCCAATTAAGTTCAAAACACTTGGCAAAGGAGCGTAAAAAGATCGGGATGATTTTTCAGCATTTTAATCTGCTTTCGTCAAGAACTGTTTTTGAAAATATTGCGCTTCCATTGGAGCTTGATAATTTTAGTAAAGAAAAAATCCGTGATAAAGTCAACGAACTTTTAAAAATTGTCGGGCTGGAAGACAAAGCGAACGACTATCCGAAAAGCTTATCTGGCGGACAAAAACAAAGGGTTGCGATTGCCAGAGCTTTGGCCAATGATCCTTACCTACTGCTCTGCGACGAAGCAACCAGCGCGCTGGATCCCGCAACAACGCAATCTATTCTGCAGCTACTGAGAGACATCAACCATCGTCTTGGAATCACCATTTTACTGATCACCCACGAAATGGAAGTCATCAAAGCGATCTGCAACCACGTTGCTGTTATCGATAAAGGACATTTAGCAATTAAAGGAACTCTGAGTGAAATTATATCCAACAGAGAAAATCCTATCATCAAACAATTTTTAAACTCGGGAGTTATGACTATACCACAGGAACTCAGCAAAAAACTACAGAAAGAGCCGCAAGACGGACTTTTTCCGCTGGTTGAAATCGAATTAAATGAAAAAATAAGCGTTGAAGAACTGCTTTCAATTATTTACGATCAATATAAAATCCCCTATAAACTTCTGAAAGCTGACGTGGAATATCTGGGCGATTCCAACTTTGGAAAACTCCTATTGCATCTGAAAGGTGAAGGTGAGGAAAATCAGAAAGCCATTTATTATTTTAATCAGAATAACATTCAAAATACTTTAAAAGGATATGCTTAGTGACTCTGTAATTTCGCTTCTATCAAAAGGAGTCTGGGAAACCGTTTACATGACTTTTGTTTCAGGATTTTTCGGTTTTGTGCTCGGTCTTCCGGTGGGAATTCTGCTTTTCGTTACCCGAAAAGGACAGCTGTTGGAAAATACCATTTACAACAGAATTCTGTCGGTTTTGGTAAATATTTTCAGATCAATTCCTTTTATTATTCTGATTGTGTGGATGATTCCTTTCACAAGATCAATCGTCGGAACTTCCATCGGAATGAACGCTGCACTGGTTCCATTAAGTATCGGAGCAGCTCCGTTTATTGCAAGATTGGTAGAAAACAGTCTTCTTGAAATTCCAAATGGACTGATTGAAACTACGAGGGCTTTGGGAGCAACACCGTTTCAGATTATCAGAAAAGTTTTGTTGCCTGAAGCTTTGCCTTCACTCATTAATAATGCAACGATTACTTTAATCACACTGGTAGGCTATTCCGCAATGGGTGGAGCTGTCGGAGCCGGTGGATTGGGACAGATTGGCTATCAGTACGGATATATCGGTTACGATGCTTTAATAATGAATCTCGTGCTTGGATTGCTCGTCGCTTTGGTGTTTATCATTCAGTTTTCGGGAGACCGATTGGCGAAGAGGGTTGATCATAGATGAGTTGGAGAGTTGGAGAGTTTGAGAGTTTGAGGGTTTGAGGGTTTGAGTCTTGATGGTAAAACTCAGAGGCGCAAGATTTTTTTATCCTGTATAAAGTTTTAAGGTACAAAGATTTTATTAGAGATAAAATTGATTGATAATAAAATAGTGAAAGTGCTTTCTCATTACTTCCGTCTCCCTCTCCCATCTTCCATCTCCCATCTCCCTCTTCCATCTTCCATCTTCCAGCACCCATCATCCCTCACCCAACATTTAAAAAAAAATAATTTACAATGAAAAAAATAAAAATTCTAAGTTTAGCAGCAGGACTGCTTTTGTTCGGAGCGTGTAACTCTCCAAAAAAAGACGACCCTAATTTCATCAAAGTAGGAATCACTTCCGGACCGGAACAGCAGATTGCGGAAACTGCAAAAAAAGTGGCGAAAGAAAAATACAATCTTGAAGTGGAACTGGTTTCATTCAATGATTACGTAGTTCCGAATGAAGCGCTGAACAATGGCGATATCGATGCCAATGCTTTTCAGCACGTTCCTTATCTTGATGAACAGTCGAAACAGCGCGGTTATAAATTAGCGGTGATTGGAAACACGTTTGTTTACCCTATTGTTGCATATTCAAAAAAGATAAAAAGCATCAGTGAACTTCAAAACGGAAACACAATCGTTATTCCTAATGATCCAACCAACGGCGGACGTTCTCTGCTTTTATTACAGAAAAACGGTTTATTAAAATTAAAAGATGGTATCGGATTACTGCCAAAAGTTACCGACATCGCTGAAAATCCAAAGCAGCTAAAAATTTTAGAAATTGAAGCACCCCAGCTTCCGAGGGTTTTGGATGACAAAGAAGTTGTGATTGCGGTTATCAACAATAATTTTGCAGCTCAGGCAGGGTTGGATGCCGATAAAAACGGAATTTTTAAAGAAGATAAGGATTCACCTTACATGAATGTCGTTGTTTCAAGAGAAGACAATAAAAATACGGACAAAGTGAAGAATTTCCTCAAAGCCTATCAGTCGAAAGAGGTGGAAGACAAAGCTAAAGAAATCTTTAAAGGTGGCGCTGTGAAGGGATGGAAATGATTGAGTGAATGGTCAATTGTGAATTGTGAATTGTGAATTGCGAATTTACAAAAACAAAAAACCGCTTTCGTAAAAAAGCGGTTTTTGTATTTTTAAAAAAAAATCCTTAGAATAATTCTTTTCTGATGATGTTCTGACTTCTTTCAGGACCTACAGAAACAAGATAAACATTGATTCCCAGATACTTTTCGATAAACTCGATGTATTTCTGAGCTGTATCCGGAAGTTCGTCGTAGCTTCTCACTTTCGTCAAATCTTCATTCCAACCCGGTAAATCCTGATAAATTGGCTCGTAGTTGTATAATTTTTCTGTTGATGAAGTAAAATAATCGATGATTTTTCCGTCTTCAGTTTTGTAATGCGTAACGATTTTCAGGTTTTCAATTCCTGTAAGAACGTCTAATTTAGTGATTACCAAATTATTGATTCCGTTAATCATACAGGCGTGCTTCAAAGAAACAAGGTCTAACCAACCTGTTCTTCTTGGTCTTCCTGTAGTCGCTCCGAATTCACCGCCAATCTGTCTGATGCTTTCACCCAACTCATTGTCCAGTTCAGAAGGGAAAGGTCCGTTTCCTACTCTTGTGCAATATGCTTTGGCAACACCAATCAAATTCTGAAGTGAAGTTGGCGGAACACCCGCTCCTGTACAAACTCCCCCGGTTGACGGAGAAGATGAAGTTACGTACGGATACGTTCCGAAGTCGATATCCAACATCAAAGCCTGAGCACCTTCAAACAATACGTTTTTACCGTCTCTGATGGCTTCGTTTAATTCCAGTTCAGTATCAACGATTCTGTCCTGAAGCTGTTTTCCGATTTCCAGATATTCGTTGTAGATTTCTTCAACGTCTAAAGTCGGTTTGTCGTAATATTTTTCGAAAAGAGAATTCTTTATTTTTAAGTTTTTCTCGATTTTGTCTCTTAAAATTTCAGGATTCAGAAGGTCGATCATTCTGATTCCTACTCTTGCGATTTTATCTTCGTAGCAAGGTCCGATTCCCTTTTTGGTGGTACCGATCTGCGTTCCTCCGTGCTCTTCCTCACGGTAAGTATCCAAAAGAATGTGGTAAGGCATGATGACATGCGCTCTTCTGCTGATGAAAATGTGATCAGTTCTCAGGCCTTTGCTTTCGATCTGATTCACCTCCTTAATGAAAGATTTAGGATTTACCACTACACCGTTGGCAATGATACACTTCCCTTTGCACTGAAGAACTCCCGATGGAAGAAGGTGCAAAACAAATTTTTCATCGCCTACATAAACTGTGTGACCAGCATTGTCGCCCCCCTGGAAACGAACAACGTAATCAGATTTTGCCGATAAAACATCCGTGATTTTTCCTTTACCTTCATCTCCATACTGAAGACCTACAACTACGTAAGTTGACATATTTTACTTTTATTTTAGATTCATGCAAAATTACTTTTAAAAAATTGGGTGGGCAAATTTGCGGTGGATTTTATTTTTGGGTGGGTGGAAATCATGTGTGTTCTCAAACTTAATTAATTGAATAATATCTTCATTAAATAAATTTTGAGTATATACCAATAATTGGTATATTTGATTAAAAATTATTAATGGCAAAAAACACATCAATATTATTAGGCGATTATTTTGACAATTTTATCAGTCAACAGATTAAATCTGGAAAGTTTTCTTCCGCCAGCGAAGTGGTGAGAACAGCATTAAGAATGTTTGAGTACGAAGAATCTAAAAAATCTGAATTAGTTAACGAATTAAAAAAAGGTGAAAAATCTGGATTTGTAGAAAATTTTGACCGTAAAGATTTTTTAAAAAAAATGCATCAAAAACATTCTGCTGAATAATGAAATACAGAATAAGCACAGAAGCATCAATCGATTTAGAAAAAATTTGGCTGTACACTTTTGAGACTTGGTCAACTGAACAAGCTGATTATTATTTTGATTTGATTATGAATGAAATTGAATACTTATCTGAAAATCCAAAATCAGGTAAAGATTACAGTAACATCAGAAAAGGATATTTCAGATCAAGAGTAAAATCACATTTTATATTTTACAGAATCAATATTAAAAATGAAGAAATTGAAATCATTAGGATTCTTCATCAGCAAATGGATATTTCGTCGAGATTGGATGAATAAAACTAAAACCTAACGGGTTTTATAAACCCGTTAGGTTTGCGACTCTTAATTCTCAATCAAAAAAACCTTACTCATCACATTAATCTCTTCCAAAAAAACTTCATCATGCGAAATCACCACCAAAGTCCCATGATAATCCTTAATAGAATTCGTCAGGATTTCCACATTTTGAAGGTCTAAATTATTCGTAGGTTCATCGAGAATAATTATATCAGGAGCTTTATTGCTGATGGAAAGTCCGCAAAGCAGAAGTCGCAGCCTTTCTCCTCCGCTCAAGACATCACACTTTTTGTCCCAATTTTCTTTTCCGAATAAAAATCTTGACAGTAAAGTTCTCACTTCAGATTCCGGCATTGCATTGTCGTTGAACTGTTGGGCAAAATCATAAACCGTCGCATTTCTGTCAATCAGAGAATATTCCTGATCTATATAAATAGTCTGAAAATCTGTTTTAGAAATTTTCCCGACAGAAGGTTGCAAATCTCCCAACAAGAGCCTGATCAAAGTGGTTTTCCCAGAACCGTTCGAACCTTTAATCAAAATTCTGTCACCACTTCGGAATTCAAAATTGAGATTTTCTTTCCAAAGATTTTCTTCATCATATTTAAAATTAATTTCCTCCGCCGAAATCAAAATTTTTCCCGAATGCAGATTGGAATCATTAAAATTTACTTTCATCTGATCCGCATTTCTCACCGACGAACGCAAATCCCGCAAGTCACCCGAAATATCATTAATTTTCTCGGCATGAATTGATTTTAATTTTGAAGAATTTTTCTCAGCATTATTCCGCAGCGTGTTCATCATAATTCTCGCCACACCCGATTTTTCCTGCTTTCCTTTTCCCCGTGCATCAAGCTTTTGCTTTCGTTCCAGTGTTTCCCTTTCCTTTTCTCTGGCTTTTTTCAGTGCCCGTTCTTTCGAATGAATATCATTTTGGAGCGCTTCATTTTCGATTTCTTTCTGTTCGGCATAAAAATCATAAGTTCCACCGTATGTCGAAATTCCCTGATTGCTCAGTTCAAATATCGTATCTACTAAATTCAGCAAGGCTCGGTCATGACTTACAATCACAACTGTTGAATTGGTTTTTTCGATAAAATCGTACAGCAAATTCCGTCCTTCCAAATCGAGATGATTGGTCGGTTCGTCGAGTAAAATAATTTCAGGCTGATTGATTTGAATTCCGGCAAGAAAAACCTTTGTTTTCTGTCCGCCACTCAGACTTTCCAAGGTTTGATTTAAATCTAAATTTTCTAATTTCCAATGCTGTAAAGCAATCTGACATCGTTCTTCAATGTCCCAGTCGTCATTTAAAATTTCAAAATAAATTTCATCCACTTCGCCACTCGTGATTTTTTGAAGAGCTTCTAATTTTTTGTCAATTTTTAGACATTGCGCAATCGTCAGGTCATTAAAATTTCCAAACATCTGCGGAACATAAAAAAAATCTCCCTGAATATTGATGTTCCCTTCCAAAGGTTCAATTTCATGAGCCATGATTTTCAGCAAAGTCGATTTTCCCGTGCCGTTGCTGCCGACCAAAGCAGATTTTGAGTGAGTAGGCATCGTTAAGTTAATAGAATTGAAAAGCAGATTTCCCGCAGGAAACCCAAAGGATATATGGTGTAGAAAAAGCATAATTTCTTTATTTAATTAAGGTTGAACTTCAATAACTTTTATGTTACTGTTGATTAAATCTGAAAGAAATTAAATTCTACATGTCTGAGGTTTTGGGGTTTGTGAGTTGCAAAGATAAAGATTTTTATTTTTTGAAGCTGATTCCCGCTTTCCGTTACAATCTTTTTTTTCAAAAAAGGATTTTCTCTTCAATCGGGGCTAAAGATTTTGTCGGGATTTAAATTGAACACTTCTTATCACCACTGCAAATGATTACCTATTGATGTCATCCCGTCAGATCCAGATACAAACTTTCCCTACTCTATCTTAAAACTTTGTTTATATCCCTACGGGATGACAGGTGGTGTGGAAAATATTGTGGTCATACTGAAGAAAATAAATTTTATTACTCTCCTTCTTTACATTCAGAATGACAGGAATTGTATTATTTATGAAAATATTCGTGATAATTTGTGTTTAAATTATTTCAGAATACAGTTTTCACAACCTTATTATTAAATCAGCAATAAAAACACCAAAACATTTTCATCAAAAATCCGTAACTTTGCCGCCTACTAAAAATTTTATGGAAAGTATTCAAGTTCACGACAAAACTTTTGTGCCTTATTTAGAGGATGCCGAGATTCAGGAGATTGTAAAAGCTACCGCTCTGAAAATTTATGAAGATTATAAGGATGAAGTTCCTGTTTTCATTGGTGTTTTGAATGGCGTAATCATGTTTTTTTCTGATCTTTTAAAACATTATCCGGGAGAATGCGAAATTGCATTTATCCAGATGAGCTCGTACGCAGGTACAGAATCTACCGGAATCGTTTACCAGAAAATGGAGCTGACGAAAGACGTTAAAGACCGTCACATCATCTTAGTAGAAGATATTGTAGACACAGGAAACACAGTTGAAAGTTTATTTAAGTATTTCAACGAAACACAACGTCCGAAGTCTGTAAAAATCGCTTCATTCCTTTTAAAGCCTGAAGTGTATAAGAAAGATTTCAAACTTGATTATATCGGAAAAGAAATTCCTAACAAATTTGTTTTGGGTTACGGCCTTGATTATGATGAATTGGGAAGAAATTTACCCAACTTATATCAACTGGCTGACGGACAAATCAACCATTAACGGCTGTTGGCTTTTAGCAGATAGCTTTTAGCCTTAATTTAGAAAAATAGAAAGAAATAAATTTTAATAATAACTAAAAATAGCTGAAAGCAAAAAGCAAACCGCCAAAAGCCAATTGCCAGCTGCCAACAGCAAAACCACATTATGATAAACATTGTTCTGTTTGGCCCTCCGGGAAGTGGAAAAGGTACACAAGCTCAAAACTTAATCGAAAAATTCAATTTAAAGCAAATCTCAACGGGTGATCTTTTCAGATTCAATATGAAAAATGATACCGAACTTGGGAAACTGGCTAAATCGTACATCGATAAAGGAGAATTGGTTCCGGATCAGGTAACAACAGATATGCTGATTGACGAGATCAGAAAACCGACCGATGCTTCAGGATTTATTTTCGACGGTTATCCAAGAACTGCAGTTCAGACAGAAGCTTTGGAAAAGATTGTAAAAGAAGAACTGAATGATGAGATCGATATATGTCTTTCTCTGGTTGTGGCAGACGATATTTTACTGGAAAGACTTTTGAAAAGAGGCGAAACCAGCGGAAGAACCGACGACAGCAATGCAGAAATCATCGGAAGCAGAATCAAAGAATATTACGCAAAAACTGCAGAAGTTGCAGAATTATATAAGCAGCAGGGCAAATACGTTGAGATCAACGGTGTAGGAGAAATCAGTGAGATCTCTGAAATGCTTTTTGCTGAAGTAGAAAAAATAAAATAATAATTTGAGATTTGAAGTTTGAGATTCGAGATTGAATTTCAAACTTCAAATTTTCAATTTCAAATTGAAGCATGAGCAATTTTGTAGATTACGTAAAAATCCATTGTAAAAGCGGTCACGGTGGTGCAGGTTCTGCCCATCTCCGCCGTGAAAAATATATTCCCAAAGGTGGTCCTGACGGTGGTGACGGAGGTCGCGGCGGTCACGTGATCATGAGAGGAAATGCACACGAATGGACTTTACTTCCGCTTCGTTATACGCGTCACGTAAAAGCGGAGCGCGGACAGAACGGAGCCAAAAACCAGCTCACAGGAGCCTTCGGAGAAGATGTTTACATCGATGTTCCCATTGGAACCATTGCTAAAAACGAAGATGGTGAAGTTGTAGGGGAAATCCTGGAAGACGGTCAGGAAATCATCCTGATGGAAGGCGGAAAAGGTGGACGGGGAAATGAATTTTTCAAATCTTCTACCAACCAGACACCCCGTTTTGCCCAGCCGGGAATGGACGGACAGGAAGGATACATCGTTTTCGAACTTAAAATCCTTGCCGATGTTGGTTTGGTAGGTTTCCCAAATGCCGGAAAATCTACACTTTTGGCCTCTGTTTCTGCTGCAAAACCGAAAATTGCCAATTACGCTTTCACCACATTGACTCCCAACTTAGGAATTGTAGATTACAGAAATTACAAGTCTTTTGTGATGGCTGATATTCCGGGAATTATTGAAGGTGCCGCAGAAGGTAAAGGTTTAGGACACAGATTCCTGAGACATATCGAAAGAAATTCTATCTTACTGTTTTTGATTCCTGCAGATTCTGAACAGCATTTTCAGGAGTTTAAAATTCTTGAAAATGAACTGAAGGAATACAATCCTGAACTTTTAGATAAAGATTTCATCATTTCTGTTTCAAAAGCAGATCTCTTGGATGATGAACTGAGAAAAGAAATTTCAGCAGAATTTCCCGAAAACAGGCAACCTCTGTTTTTCTCGGGTGTCACCGGTGAAGGCCTCATCGAACTGAAGGATGCCATCTGGAAACAACTTCACGGATAAAATAATAATTGTGCTGTAAATTCTCTTTACAGCACAATTTCTTTAAAGGATCTCCGTTAGATTTAAAATTAAACTAAAAAAAATGACTAAGAATTTTTTTTTGACCTTATCGGTCACAATTTCGGGACTTATGAGTGCTCAGGAATCAGCATCAACACCGGATTTCGACAAAAAATTTAAATTTGGAGTGAAAGCGGGTTATTCGTTATCAAACATGAAAATATTCGATGACAAACTCGATTCCAAGTCTTATTTCTATGCAGGATTTGTTGCGGAAAAACCAGTTTCATCAAACGTAAGCATTCAGGCTGAAGCTTTGTACACACAGATTGGTGGTACAGATTCTCTTCCTCTCGTACAGCTCGTCGGCAACGAAATCGTTGAGATGGGAAACGTAGATTTTAATTATCAATTTACTCAGATTCAGATTCCAGTTTCGGTTAAATATTATTTTGTCCCGAGATTTTCAGCTTCGGCAGGAATGAATTTTGGCATTAATCTTTCTGAAAAAATGAAAACCGATGTAATTGTAAACGGTACAGATTCTCAGGATCTGGTTGACTATAAAACGCTGAATCTTTTCCCTTTTTTAGGTGCAGAGTATAAAATAACTGATCAGTTTTTTATTGACGCAAGATACAGTTTCAACTTTTTTGATACTCACAGGAAAGGTTTTGAAACAAAAATTGGTTTTCTGCAGGCCGGTGTAGGTTACAGATTTAATTAAAATATTGAAAAGAGAAGCTGAAAAGTTTCTCTTTTATTTTTTGCAGACAATTACCACTTCATTTTTTGAAAAACCCTGATAGATATCTTCTTCAAAAATCTGAACATTGGTTTTGAAACCTGCACCATTTAATCGTTTTTCAAGTCCCGAAACTGAATAAATTCTTACGTGATCGTCCTGTCCGAAATACTTTAACCTGTCCTGAGGCGTTGTTTTACTGTAATCTTCATAGATTTCTCCATTTTTAAAAGGCGTTTGAATGAGAATGTGACCGTCTTTTTTCAAGACTCTGTACAGTTCTTTCATTGCAATTTCATCTTTTACAATATGCTCTAAAATATGATAGCAGACAATCAGATCAAAAGTGTTTTCTTTCACGTCTATTTTTGTGATGTCAAAACGGTAGTCAGACAAAAATTCATTTTCAAAATCAGTTGGAAAATAAGAAATATCTTTTCTTTTTTTCCATTTTTTGTACAGCATTCTTGAAGGTGAAAAATCAAGAAAAGCAGAATTTGGTTTTAAATAATGAGTTTCCAGAAGAAGATTAAGTCTTCTTGTTCTTGGTAAGCTTCCGCAAACCGGACAGATTAAATCACCATTTTCCAGTTTTACAAATTGTTTCAAATTCGTCTGGCAGATATTACAAATGTGATTTTCCCCCTGATAAAAAGGTTTTAATAATTTCCGAAACTGATCTTCATTTTTAATCAGAATTTCTTTGGGAATAATATTTTTAACAATTGATTTAAGAAAATTGTACATACTGCTTTTATCAGACTTCAAAATAACAAAAATTTAGAGAAAAACTGGTGGCTTTACATTCAAAATTCTTTCAGATATTTCATTGGAATACTTATTGTACAACCCGACACAACATTTAAAAATTATTGAACCGCCAAAAGTTGATTGATAACAAAAATCAATATTCATGGGCGTTTACATATCATTTATTACTAAAATTAAAAACTTAAATATGAAATATTTTTTGGCAATCTTAGCCTCCGTCCTTCTGTTCTCATGTGCTTCGCAAAAAACAGGTTCAAAATATTCTCAGATCGAATACGAGGCCGGACCGTGCTTTGGCTCTTGTCCGATGTTTAAAATCACTATAAATCCTGACAGAACTGCGGTTTTTGAAGCCGAACATTTTAATTTTTCCAAAGGTTTCAACAAAAGCGACTTTGACAAACCGAGAGAAGGAACTTTTAAAGGAACCATCAAAGAAGAAGACTATAAAAAACTGACCGCCTTAATCGATGGTCTGAATGTGAAGTCAATGAATGATAAATACGGTAGCAGAAATATTACTGACATGGCAACCTCTTATTTAAGAATTAAATTTGCTGACGGAACTTCAAAAGAAGTTGAAGACTACGGCAAAAAAGGAACAGAAAAACTGGTAGAAGTTTACAAATTTTTTGAAGACCTGAGAACTAATCAGGACTGGAAAAAAGTAGAATAATTGTCTTAAAATAATTTAAACTATCTTTGCAGTATATTTCGCGGCATTCTCAGCCAAATAGTAAATGATTTTACTTAAAAACTCTGTTAAAAATCCTTTAGCAGATCTGCTTAAAAATGATGAAGTATACTGCTTCGACCGCATTATTTTAATACGCAATAAATATTTTGTTATTCACAGACTTAAAACTCATTAAGCCCATTCTGGATGCGCTTCAAAATGAAGGTTACGAAAAACCAACCCCTATTCAGGAACAAGCGATTCCTTCTATTTTAGAACACAGAGATGTTCTTGGTACAGCACAGACAGGAACTGGCAAAACTGCAGCATTTGCCATCCCAATTCTACAGAATCTTACAGAAAGAAAAGGCCCTAAAAACAATCACATAAAAGCATTAATCCTGACGCCAACGAGAGAACTGGCAATTCAGATCGAGGAAAGTTTCAATGCTTACGGCAGAAATTTACCTTTAAGAAAGCTCGTAGTTTTTGGAGGTGTAAAACAGGGAAGTCAGGAGCAGGCCTTGAGAAGAGGTGTTGATATCCTGGTTGCCACACCCGGAAGATTACTTGATTTTATCGCACAGGGAATTATTTCTCTTAAGAATCTTGAAATTTTTGTTTTGGATGAAGCCGACAGAATGCTCGACATGGGTTTTGTACATGATGTAAAAAGAATTATTAAACTTTTACCTCAAAAAAGACAGACGCTGTTTTTCTCGGCAACAATGCCGACGGAAATTCAGAAACTTGCAGATTCTATTCTGAATACACCAATCAAAGTTTCAGTAACACCGATTTCTTCCACTGCGGAAACCATTAAGCAGTCTGTTTATTTCGTTGATAAAGATAAAAAGCTGGATCTGCTTTCACATATTCTTCAGGACAATATCAAAGAATCTGTTTTGGTTTTCTCAAGAACCAAGCACGGAGCCGACAAAATTGCAAGAAAGTTACAGGCTTCGAATATCACAGCAGAAGCTATTCACGGAAATAAATCGCAAAACGCAAGGCAGAATGCTTTAAGTAATTTTAAATCAGGTAAAACACGTGTTTTGGTAGCTACAGACATTGCTGCAAGAGGAATTGATATTGACGAACTGAAATATGTGATCAACTTCGAACTTTCTGATGTGGCAGAAACTTACGTTCACAGAATTGGTAGAACAGGCCGTGCAGGAGCAGAAGGAAGTTCGCTTTCATTTGTGGACGGTTTAGATTTATTGAATTTAAAGGATACCGAAAAATTAATTGGAATGAAAATTCCGGTAGTAAAAGATCATCCTTTCCATACCGATAATCTGGTGATCGAAAAAAGAGATTCCAACAACAAGCCTTTCACGCCAAGACCGAAAGCTGCTGCAGGTCAGCAGAAATCGGATCACAGCAAAAAGCCTAAGAATAAAAGTAATTTTTTCAGAAAGAAATAAAAGCAAAGCCTTCCGTTTGGAAGGCTTAATTTTTATATAATGCTAAGCTTTAAAAATTCTCTTCGCATTCTCACTTGTAATTCTGTCGATTTCCGCGAAGTCGACTCCATAAATATCGACGAGTTTACCGGCAACAAGATCAAGATATGAACTCTCATTTCTTTTGCCTCTGAATGGAACGGGTGCGAGATAAGGTGAATCTGTTTCCAGAACTATTTTGTCTAATGGAATTTCATTCAAAAACTGATCAATCTTCCCGTTTTTAAAGGTCACTACTCCACCGATTCCTAAAATGAAATTTAAATCTAAAGCATGTTTTGCCTGCTCAAGATTTCCTGAGAAACAATGGAAAATTCCACGAAGCTTTGGATGTTTTTTCCGATCTAAAACTTCAAACGTTTCATCGAAACTTTCTCTCGTGTGGATTACAATTGGCAAATCTTTTTCAATTGCCCAATCGATCTGCTGCTCAAAAGCTTTCACCTGAATATCCAAAGTAGATTTGTCCCAGTACAGATCAATCCCAATTTCTCCGATGGCCGGAAAATGTCTCTGATCTAGATAATTCTTAACAATTTCCAGTTCGTTTTCCCAGGATTCAGGTTTAACATAACAAGGATGTAAACCCATCATTGAATAAATACGGTCAGGATATTCACTTTCCAGCTGAAGCATTTTACCGTGCGATTCTGAGTCGATTGCAGGAAGATAAAATTCTGTAATTCCTTTATCTACAGCTCTATCGATGGCTTCTTTTCTGTCTTCATCAAATTCTTCTGCGTATAAATGCGTATGTGTATCAATCATTATTTTAAAAAATTTAAAAGATCTTCATAAGGATTTTTGAGATTCAGAAGCATTCCGAAAGCCGGTTCTGTCTTGATTCCTTTTTTCTTAAGATCTATTATTTTCTGTTTAAATTCTTCTCCTTTTTCAGTCAGTATTTTATGTTCTGCAAGCATATGGAGGTAGGCGTTTTGCTGAGTTGCCGGCCTGTTCTGTCCGAAAATTTCGATTGGGAATTCTTCTATTATTAAATTACAGACAACCGATTTAGTTTCGTTAATTACAAGGGTTTCAATATTCAAATCAAATTCAGAAAATGTCTGATTTAAAAAGCTTTTAAACTCAAGCTGATCTTTAACCTCACAAATAATATCCAAATCACTTTCCTCAATATCAATCGCAATTGGAATTGTTCCTGCTAAAACAGGTGAATATTCCTGAAGTTTTTCAAAGATTTCATATTGATAAAGAATCTGAAAAGCTCTTTTCTGTTTTTTATTTCCTACTTTTAAATAATCAAGTTTAGCAAAGTCAATCATTTAATTTTAAATTTTAGACCTTAAATCCTGAATATTTTATGTTTCACTTTCAATCTCTGAACTTCAATTTTCTGATTCAGCTTTTCTTTAAATTCAATGTACTTCGGATCTTTCTCGTCATCCGTCCGATGTTCCAGAGCCTGATTGATTTTAAAATTTTCTTTGATAAAATCTTTCGTTTCATCAGAAAAATAAGCATTTCCAAACTTGTCGAAAATGTAATTGACCGCCTGCGAATTAGGATGTATCAAATCATCTTTATAAAATCTGTAATCGCGCAAATCGTCCATTAAAATCTCGTAAACCGGAAGGTAATGGCAGTTTTCAAACTGAGAAATGACTTCATGAACCGCTGTAATCAGTTTAGACTTACTCAACTGGTTTTCAGTCATTCCGTCTTTAGTGTGACGAACGGGGGAAACCGTGAACAAAATCTGCAGATTTTCCGGACAAATATCTTTTAAATTGATAACCGTGTCGTAAATTGAATCTGTCAGTTCCTGATGCGTCAAAAGTCTTTTCTCAAAGAATTTCTGAGGAATTTTGTGACAGTTCGCAACCAATTTTTTCTTGGGCTCAAATTCGTAGATAAACGACGTTCCGTAAGTGATAATGACCCAGTTTGATTCCTGCAGAAACTGATTTCCTTCAGTCAATTTTGTGTTGATCTTATCCAAAGTCTGATGAATAAACCTCGTGTCAAAACTTGTGTGGTGATCAAGGGAAATAAATTCGTCGTGATAGGTAATCAGTTCATCTTCATGATAAAATTCAGAATCATGAAGTCTTTTCACAGCATTATTAATCGAAAATGGGTTGAAAACCGTCCCGAACGGATTGTTGACCGTCTGAAGCTGACCTTTCTGAAATAAATCAGACATTTCCGACGCAAAACAGGAACCTATTGAAAATGTTTTATCTTCAATTTCTATTTTGTTTTCAGATTCTGCGATGTTTACTTCAGTACGGAATTTCATTTAAGTCAATTTGAAAATGAGTTCATTTGATAATTTGAAAATGAAAATTTAGTCGCTGACAATTTTCAAATTGATACATTATCAAAATTTCAAATTAAGATTCTCTTCTTAAAAGATAGTTAGCCAGTTCTGCGAAAGGCTTTTTTTTCTCATCGTCGATATCGATTTTCTGAAGGAAACTTTGACCTATTTCGTTGTGTTTTTCGATCAGTCTTAAAGCTTTTTCATCTACTCCTGTGCGTCGGAAGATCTTTTCTACGCCGTAAACTTTATCGATATTATCTGTTTTCTTTGAGTACCAGAAATCAAGTTCTTTAAGTTCAGCCTCTGTGGCGTATTCTCTTGCCAAAAGATAAAGAACTGTTTTTTTGTTTTCGTAAATATCTCCTGCGTGCTTCTTACCAAACTGTGCCTGATCTCCGAATACATCCAGATAATCATCCATGATCTGGAAAGCGATACCGATGTGTTTTCCAAAGTTGAAAATTGCTTTTGCATCCTTAAAATTGGCTTTTGCTATCATTGCCCCAATCTCGAAAGATGAAGCGCTTAGAACACCGGTTTTGTAGGTAATCATTCTGATGTAATCATCGAAGGTTACGTCTTCTTTTGTTTCAAAATTGATGTCGTATTGCTGACCTTCGCAAAGCAGCAATCCTGTATGGGTGAAAATTCGGATACAGGCTTTAAAGATTTCAGGTTCAAGGTCTTCAAAAAACTTGTAGGCTTTCAGCATGAGCCCGTCTCCTGAAAGAATTCCGGTATTGATCCCGTGAAGGGTATGAATGGTTGGCTTATTTCTTCTTAAAGGTGCTTCATCCATAATATCATCATGAATCAGCGTAAAATTATGGAAAAACTCGATGGCCAGAGCCGGTTTAATTGCCTCTTTCATGTCACCGCCAAAGAGATCGCAGGCCATCAGCACCATGATCGGGCGAAGACGCTTTCCGCCGTGGGAAATGATGTAATTCATCGGGTCGTAAAGCTCTGCCGGCTTGTCTTTGAAAGTATATTTGGTAATGGCATCAGCAACAATCTGTTGGTAGGTGTCTAAGAATTCCATAAAATGTAAATAGTTTGAACAAAAATACAATTTTCCGAGGGGTTTTGAAATAAAAAATCTCCATCAAAAGATGAAGATGAGATATTAATTATTATATGTGCAGATTAATCTAAGAATACATTATAATTTTTAAAATTATTATTAACAACCTGCGGATCAATTTTTATCCTGTCACCCATATACACTTTTGTAACACCGGCAGGATCCTTCAAAAACTCTTTTCTTTTATTCACAAAAGTCTCTTTTGTGGTAGGAATATGATTTTTAGGCAAATCAGCCTTTGTATTTCCTTTTTTTAAACCATTTAGTAAGAAGTGAAAAAGCATTTTCTCATCGTACACCTCAATAACCAAACCTGGCAGTCCCTTGAATCGATATGGCCCATCACTAAGTGGTATTGACTTTGTAAACCATGCCTCAAATTTTCTTCCATTAATGAGACAGTACGCATTTTGGCAATCAAACTCACCAATTTTCTTTTTATTACTTCCTAACTGCCACTCTAATTTAGTTACAGGAAAACTAAAGGTTGCATTAATGACTTTGTCGTAAACAGTAATATTTCCTTTTTCTTTATCAAAATATACTGATTGATTGACTTTGCTTTTAGGTAACACACTGTAATCAATCACCATATTTCCTTTCTGTATATTACTTAAAATAGTAGAATCATTTTTCATTTTTGTATAGCTACAGAATAAAGATTCCTTAGGATTTGTAAGTAGTACAGTATCCTCGGTATTAATTTTATTTATGTTAGTTGAGTCTGTATGATAGCTATAATTGTAATAGTATGCTATATCGGAGTTAATGCTTTGTGCATTAATAAAATTAGTAATAAAAACTAAAAATAGTATAATTTCTTTTTTCATGAACATATATTATAAAAACCCATCACATTGAAGTGATGGATCTACATTTTCTATAGTGCACAAGTTAAATAATCTGCAGCAGCATCGCTCATTAAACATTTAATTCCCCAATCTAAATCCCAAGAAATAAAGGTTACTAATCCACATGATGTTTTTATTGGTATATTGGCAAACCACTTCTTTACTACTTTGGTAGGTTTAATAACCTATATGTTATTAGCACTCATTAATCCAGCAACGCCTAAGGCTGCTACTAAAAATAATTTTTTTATTTAAGAAATTTTGTTTAAACTTTTTGCGCATTTAGTTTCAACTATTCAAAGAAATGAAAAAAAAAGACATGTACAAAATTTCAATCACTTTTCTTTGACAAATTAATTATTTTAAATAAACAAAAAAACTTTGCCCAAATGAGCAAAGTTCAAATTTACAGTTAAAATCTTTTACGTTAAATAAGTAACCAAAAGATAGGTGATTCCTGCAACAATCGCAGAAATAGGAATCGTTAAAACCCATGCCCAAAGAAGGCTTACGGTAATCCCCCAACGTACTGCTGATATCCTTTTTGTTAAACCTACTCCGATAATTGAACCGGTGATAGTATGTGTAGTCGAAACAGGAATACCGAAATGGTCTGTTAAAAATAATGTAATTGCACCTGCCGTTTCTGCACTTACACCTTCCAGAGAGGTTACTTTTGTAATTTTGGTTCCCATTGTTTTGATGATCTTCCATCCTCCGCTCATGGTTCCCAATGCAATTGCTACGAAAGAAACCAGAGGTACCCAAAGATAATCTTTGGCAAAGTGGTCAAAACGGTCTGCAGAAGCTATATTTATATACTCAGGATCTATAAGAATCTGAACGTGATAATAAATAACAGCCGCACCAATGATTCCCATTACTTTCTGAGCGTCATTCAAACCATGTCCTAAACTGAACAGAGCTGAAGAAACCAACTGCAGTCTTTTAAAAGATTTGTCAGCTTTGTAAGGATTTGATCTTTTATAAAGGTGTACGATAATTAAAGTAATGATAATAGAGATGATCATACCAATTACCGGAGCAAGGAAAATAAATAAGAAAATTGGGATTACTTTGCTGAATTTCACAACATCCTGGCTCACGACTTTGGAAAAAGTCTGCTTCAGAGTGTCGATCATGCCTAAATCAGGCGTTGCAGCTACTACTTCGCGGTAATCCATCAGGAAAGCATGCATTAAGGCTGCTCCCAAAAAGCCGCCGATCAAAGTATGGGAAGATGATGACGGAATACCGAACCACCATGTTAAAAGGTTCCACGCAATGGCGGCGATAAGACCTGAGAAAATTACTTCAAGCGTAATAAAATTCTCGTTAACAGTCTTGGCAATTGTATTACCGATTTTAAATTCACCAATAATATAAGCAGCGATAAAGAAGGCCGCAAAATTCCAGAGTGCTGCCCAGAGTACTGCCTGAAAAGGAGTTAAAACTTTTGTAGAAACAATAGTGGCAATAGAATTGGCTGCATCATGAAAACCGTTGATGTAATCGAAGATAAGCGCCAAAGCAATGATCACTGTAAGTAAAATAGGAAATTCCATCTTTCAGATCTCTTGTTTAAGCGTATTTAATCATGATGTTTTCAATCGTATTGGCTACATCTTCAGCTTTATCGGTTACGATTTCAAGATAGTTCAATACAGAAGAAACTTTGATGATATTGATGGCATCATTGGTTTCAAATAAATCAACCATAGAGTTTGAAAGCAGATCATCAGCAATATTCTCAATAGAATTTACTTTGATACATGCTTCTTTCACCTGCTCCATATTTTTGAATCCTTTAAGGTTCTTCATTGCATTCTGAATTTCGATACATGCTTTGTGAATCAGTAAAGAGAAATCTGAATAAGCCTTCATCTCAGGAGACTTATAAAGGAAAATATATTTTGTAGAAGCATAGATGTAATCTGCGATATCATCAAGACCTGTAGCAAGGGTGTGAATATCTTCTCTATCGAAAGGAGTAATGAAGTTTTTCCCCAGTTCCACAAAAATCTCGTGAGTCAACTCATCGTTTTTGTGCTCGTAGTCGCTCATTTTTTTCAACATGGTATCGTCGTTTACGTCAAAATCTTTGATCCCGTTATTGAACTCTTCAGACATAGCCACAAGGTTGTCGGTTACTTTTTCAAAAAGTACGAAGAAGATTTTATCTTTTGGTTGAAAAGCGTGGAAAATATTACCAATTCCCATTGTAAAGTATTTATTATAATTCGTGTGCAAATTTCTAAAAAAAGCTTCTTAACAAAAAGCATCCAGCGTTAATTTTTGTTCATATTGGAATAAACTTTTTAACAATCGAAATTACAGCTAAATATGATTACCTATATCACTAAACAAACCTTACAAGTTGCTATTTTTCAATGATTTAAATAAAAAAAGCCAGCGAAAATGCCGGCTTAAATTATATGGTATGAATAAGATTAGTTAGCTTCTTCAGCTCTCATATCTTTTCCTTTAAACTTCATGGACTGGATATTTCCCAAAAGCTCACCTTTAAAAGATTTTTCAACCTCGAAGAATGAGAATTTTTCAAGGATCTCGATGTTACCGATTTCAGCTCTTTTGTTACCTTTACTTGAAGTAGCTTTGTTGATAATTTCAAGGACATCAATTTTCTTCAACTGGTCTTTTTTACCTAAATTAAAGAAAAATCTTGTCATATTTTCGTCACGCTGTCTTGGTTTTCCGCCACGGTCGCCTCTTCTTCCATCACGGTCATCTCTTGGCCCTCTGTCGCGGTCTCTTCCTCTGTCTCTGTCTCTTCTATCGCCTCTTCCTCCTCTGTCATCATCTCTTGTACTCATTTTCTGCTCCAGAATATCCTGCTTGTCTTTATAATAAAGCGCAAGATCTTTTAACTGGAACTGAAGCAATTTGTGCACAAGTTCTTCTTTTGAAAATTCAGATAGGTCAGGAATTAAAGAATCATCAAATTCGAAGAAATCTTCGTGTACTTCCAAAAGGTTTTCGAAAACACCAGCTACCTGAGCTTTTACGATATCTTCACCTGTAGGAATTCTTGATTCAGTAATATCAATTTTGGTAACCGATTTTATCTGCTTCAGTTTTCTGCTTTCCTCAGGTTTAATCAAAGAAATAGAAATACCGTCTTTTCCTGCTCTACCTGTTCTTCCACTTCTGTGAACAAATACTTCCGGATCATCCGGCAAAGAGTAGTGTACAACGTGCGTAAGTGAATTCACATCCAAACCTCTCGCTGCCACATCTGTTGCTACCAGAATATCAATGTTTTTCAGTCTGAATTTCTTCATTACTGTATCTCTCTGCGCCTGAGAAAGATCACCGTGAAGAGCATCAGCTGCATAACCGTTCTGCATTAAGAAATCGGCAACTTCCTGAGTTTCCATTCTTGTACGGCAGAAAATAATTGAATATTGATTAGGGTTTGAATCGATTAATCTTTTCAAAGCCTCCTTTTTCTGACGGTAACCGGCTACATAATATTCGTGCTTGATGTTCTTCTTAACTTCGTTAATAGAACCTACAGAAATTCTGTGTGGTTTGGTCAGATAATTTTTAGAAATTCTCTCAACTTCCTTGCTCATTGTTGCTGAGAAAAGGAAAGTCTGTTTTGTTTCAGGAGTTTCGCTCAAAATTGTTTCCAATTCGTCTTTGAAACCCATTGAAAGCATTTCATCTGCTTCGTCTAAAACCAACCAGTGAATTGCTGAAAAGTCTAATGCTTTTCTATTGATAAGGTCGATTACTCTTCCCGGAGTTCCCACAATGATCTGTGGTTTGTCCTTTAGAGATCTCATCTGATCCATAATACTGCTTCCCCCGTAAACCGCTGTAGATTTAATGTTCGGCATGTACTTCGTGTAGTTTTTTATGTCTTTAGCAATCTGAAGACATAATTCCCGTGTCGGACAAAGCACCAAAAATTGGATTTTGCGACTCGTATCGTCAATCATATCCAAAATCGGAAGCGAAAACGCTGCTGTTTTGCCTGTCCCTGTCTGCGCAAGTGCGATCAAATCGCGAATATCTGAAAGAATGAAAGGGATAGTCTGTTTTTGGATTTCTGTCGGGCTTTCGTAACCCAGTTCGCCAATTGCCTTAAGTAAATCAGGTCTTAAATTGGACTCCGTAAATAAATTCATTAAATAATATAAAATTTTTGCAAAGGTACAATTATTATTTGGATAATCTCGCAACGTATATTACAGAATCAATAATTTAACATCTTAAATTTGATTCATTTTTTAAAATAATCAAAAAAAATCATCCTTTTTATTCAAAATTTTAAAAATATCATGCCCTCGCAGCAATTTAGGACATTCTTTGTTTTAACAGTTAATTTTTATTAATACTTCAAAAATTCATTCTACAATAGATTTAAATTGATTAAATTTGGTTTAAAATCAATCATCGAATGTCTGCAACAATATCAAAAAATACTTTAAATTTTCTACAGAATCTCATTCAAAACAATAACCGTGAGTGGTTTACGGAGAATAAAAAACAATATACCGATTCTCAGGAAAATATGATTTTATTCATAGAAGATCTTATAGCAGAAATGGGTGTTTTTGATGAAGACATTTTAAAGACAGATGCCAAAAAGACGCTTTTCCGAATTTACCGCGACGTACGTTTCTCGAAAGACAAATCTCCCTATAAAACCAATATGGGAGCATCTTTAGGAATGGGAAAAGGCAGCCAGAAAGCAGGCTACTATCTTCATGTGGAACCTGGCAAATCTTTTCTTGCTTCCGGAATTTACATGCCGGACTCTGCAGCTTTAAAAACCATCCGCAAAGAAATTTCGCTGTATTCTGAAGATTTCCTGAAAGTTGTTAGTCAGAAAAATTTCAAAAAACTTTTTAAAGAGCTTGACCAGGACGACCAACTAAAGAAAATTCCGCAGGGCTTTGAAAAAGAAGATCCTATGGCCGAATATTTAAAACTGAAAAATTTTATTGTGGTCTATCCATTAAAAGACGAAGATATCATCCATAATGATGCTGCAAAAAAATTCTCTGAAATCTTTGAAGCAGCAAAACCGCTGAATGATTTTTTAAATTCCGCAATATTAAATTCTACAAATTAGACAATAGACACATTGCTCTGAAAATGAACACATTACAATAAGTGCGATTTAATTAAAATTTAACATTTTTCACTACCTTTGCTGGTCATAAAAAAGAAAAACTAATGTCTTTATACCAGCAGCTCGCAGAAAATTTACAGTTTATCAGCCCCGCTTTCTATAAACAGAGGTATTTTAAAAATCTGGAAAACCTTACCAAAGAAAACTTTTCGGCGAGAAATGTAGAACCGGAATTGGTTTGGATAAAAGATTATTTACGGAACGATGCGGTAATTTTCGACATTGGCGCCAACGTAGGCACCTTTCTCTATCAGTTTGAAAACAAACTGAAACATCAGAATATTTTCGCTTTTGAACCCAATAAGAAGCTGAACGTAAGGCTGAAAAGACTTTTCCCGTCGATGAACATTTCTTCTGTGGCACTTTCTGATGAAAACACAACCGCTCAGTTTAAAGTTCCGATTATTAAAGGAAAAATGGTCGCTTCGAGAGGAACTTTAAATACTTCCTACAGAGAAAAAGACGAAGAAAATTCTTATACAGAAACAGTTGAAGTTGTAAAACTGGACGACTGGATAAACTCTGTAAAACTTCCGAAAATTGATTTTATTAAAATTGATGTAGAAGGAAATGAAATGAAAACCCTTCTTGGAGGAAAAAATACCATTCAAAAATACAAACCGGTTTTGATGGTTGAGATGGAACAGCGACATCACGAAACACCCATCTGGAACGAGATATCAGAAGTCGAAAGCTGGGGTTTTGAAGCAAAATACCTCAACAGAAAAACCTTTGAAACAGAAAAACTGACCGAAGAAATTCTGATCAAAAACACAGGCGACGAAAAAAATAAAACCAACTACATCAACAATATCATTTTCCTTCCTAAAAACTTTTAAAAACTGAGTATGAGTGTAGTTGCAAGGCAGGGATTTAAGTATTCTGTAATTGGTTATGTCGCGACATTGATCGGGATGTTTTCTATTTTTATTTTCACCAATAATCTGATTTTTTACGGAAAATTACGGTACATCATGTCTGCGGCAGAAATGCTGGTTCCGTTTGTGGTGTTGGGAATTTCGTATTCTAATGTGAAATTTTTCGGTAAAGCGCAGGAAGAAGGTAAAAATCAAAATATGCTGTCACTTTCTCTCGCGTTGATTTGCATTAATTTCATCATTTTTCTTATTATTTTTTTTCTCATCCCTTACTTTTTCCCTCACTTTGCCGAAATGAAGATCTGGGAAAGTAAAAAATATATACTCCCATTAGTACTCACACTCTCGCTTTGTGCCGTTCTCAACAGATATATTTCTAATTATAAAAGGATTGTTGTTTCCAATATTTTCGATAATCTTTTACCGAAATTGGCTAATTTAGGTTCGTTCTGTCTGTTTTTTTATTTTCAGTTTTCAGAACAGATTGCATTGGCATTTTTCTTCGGGATGTTTGCTCTAATGCTTTCGGGATACATTTATTACACCAACAAACTCGAGAAGGTACAGCTTGATTTCAGCAGAGACTATTTCAAGAAGGATAATTTTTACAGAGAATTTGCGGCTTACAGTTTTTTTGGATTTCTCGGAACGTTTGGGAATCACATGGCGATCAACAATTATATGATTGGCGAATTTATTGGTGAAGAAGAAATTGCTGTGTACAGCATTCTGCTTGCTTTAATCTCGCTGATTTCCATTCCGCAACTGGGACTATTCAATATTTCTGCACCCATTATCAGAAAAAATCTGGCTGACGGCGATATGGAAGAACTTGACAGATTTCATAAGAAAACTTCGCTTACCATCTACTTTTTGGGAGCAGTTCTGTTCGGCTGCATCATGGTTGGATTTCCGTATTTGACTCACTTTATGCCTAAAAAAGGAGATTTACTGAGGATGTATGAGCCTGTGATCTGGATTTGGGGATCTGCAGTTTTACTGGATCTGGCAACGGGTTTTAACGGAAATATTATTTCGCTTTCAAAATATTACAAGTTCAACATCATCGTTATGCTTTTACTGGCAGGTTTGACGATTGGATTGAACTGGTACTTTATCAACAACACTGATTTATCTCTGATTGGAATTGCTTTGTCTACGGCGATCTCTGTGACGCTTTATAATATGATAAAAGTGATTTTTAATTATTTTGTGTTTAAAGTTTCTCCTTTTTCTATAGAAATGATTTTCGTGTCGATTATCTGTACTTTGGCAATTACTGTTGCGATTGTTTTGCCTGTTTTTGAGAATAATTTCATCAATTTGATTTATAAACCGGCGGTTGTTTTATTGCTGATCTTTGTAGGAAATCATTTCACAAAAATATTTCCTGTTGAAGATTATATCAATATGAAATTTATTAAAAGCATTTTGAAATTTAAGTAAGATCGACCAGAAGATTTTCTAAATTTTTGAGAACAGCTTTTTTATTAAATGCCTTCTGAAAGTCGTATTTAAAGTTTTTCAAATCATAGAACTGCTGAATTACATCTTCTTTTTCCTGAACGATAAAATCCATTTTTGAAGAATATTTTTTTGGGAAGACAGCTATTTTTCCAAACTTGATGGCGTCGCCAATATTTCCGGTCATTTTGGTTTTACCGTAGATTTCTTTTTGGCTGAAAAATTCTGTTTTCTGCTGAATCGGACACCATAAAACATCAGCCTTTGTCATCCACATTTCAAATTTTTTCTGCGAAATTCTTTCTGTAAAATATCTTAAATCAAATTTCTCCGAAACTTTCCTGATGTTCTCAAGCTCATCTCCTTTTGCCTTTCCTAAAAATACAAATTCAATATCTGCAGCTGACTTTGATTTTTGAATAACATTTAAAACATGCCTGTAATCACGTCTTTTCTGGGAAACTCCACCTGGAATGACAACCGTTATTTTTTCGTTTTCATCCTGAATAAATTCTTTGGTGTAAAAAAGAGGTAAAAACTGATATTCAGATGAAGAAAAACTGTTATCCAAAACAAGTTGAGATGCGTTCTGATAAACTTTCGCTGAATTCATTAACCCTTCCTTCAACAGCAATTTTAACCGGTAACCAATATCTTCTTTGATAATATTCTGAATTAAAACCAATTTTGAAGCTTTGGGAAAATTCAGATTGTGAACGATTACAGCAGTCTTATATTGCTGGGTAACGCTTAAAAATGTATTGAAATACCGGTGAACCGTTCCAATAATTATTAAATCATATTTCTTCGATTTCAGCTGGCTTAAAATTACCGACTGATCCGATAGAAAGATGTTTTCAGAATTTTGCGGAATCTGATTTTTGATTTTTTCTGAAAAATAATAATCGACAAAAAATTCTTTGGAATCTTTCATTAAATCCAAAAAATCGGCAGCAATTTCTGCGTGGGTGTCGATTTCGATGTAGGCGATATTTTTCAAACTGTTGATATTCTAAGTTTTGGCTGAAGCCAATGAAATATTCTTTTTATTTAAAAACTGACTGAAGCCCGCTCCTATTGAATTATATTTTAAACCATTTCTTTTTAAACATATCCCAGCGCTGCTGATTGATTACTTTCTGTTCATCTTTTGAAATCTTCAGTTCCAGATTTTGAGATTTACATTTTTCATACGAACTGATAATTTGAAATAAAAAATATGGTGATTTAATCTTTACAGCCTCTTTAGCTGCAGCAACGTACGTCAGAAATCGGTTTAAACCTAAAAAATAAAAATATCTTCCATAATAATCTGCTGGTTTTATGGTATAATCTGCGCCTTTTACTTTGATTAATTTCACATGTAATTCAGGAATTACAACTTCTTTCCATCCTGAATTCTGCAATAAAATAGCATCAATATTATCCCAACCCAAAGTCTCACGCAAACCACCCATTTGCAGAAAAGATTCCTTTCGGTAAGCCTTCATTGGGCCTCGGACATGGCGTTTATTTGAATTTCCTTCGTACAACCAGTCACCGTTTTTCTCTACATACAAAAGTCCACCAACCAAACCATAGTCAGAGTTTTTGACAAAAGCATCAGCAACGGTCTGAAGATAATTTCCCTCTAAAATAATATCAGAATCAAACTTACAGATGATATCATATTCATCTAAATTCTGAGTTCCCAAACCTTTTCTAAATGCTGCAACGACTTTCGAACCTGGCTGATGAGCTGACTTCTGGAGATTAATGGTTTCAAATCGGGAATCCTTATCAGTATATTTCCTGATGACCTCTGAAGTTCCGTCAGTAGAACCGTCATTGACCACAACGACTTTAAAATCCTTTAAACTCTGTTGCTGTAAAGAATCTAAAGTAAACGGTAAATTGTTTTCCTCGTTGTGTGCAGGAATGATGATTAGAAATTTCAAAATGAAAATTTAGTTTTCAAATTTAGTTTAAATCCATTAAAAAACCTTCTAATCATCTTTAAAAAGAGTGAAAAGAAGGTTGATTTTTTTTGATTCTGTTATTTAAATCAAATATTATTTTGTCGGATACTTTTGTATTAAAGCCTGTAATATTGCCCAAGTTTCAGCATCCATAATTCCGTCGTAATTCTGCGGTCTGAAGTGATACTGAAAAGCTTCAATGGTTCTTTTGGTGGCATCATCCCACTTTTCGGAAAGGTCAATTCCGTAGCCGAACTTCTGAAGACTGGTTTTTACTAAAAACACAAATGAAGGATCGTTGTATTTTGTTGTAAAATCAGTTACTGCAAGAGTATAAAAATTCTGTTTCACTGCTTCGTCGTACCACATCCCGATCTGATATTCATCGTACAGTTTTTTCCATGGAAACAGAGGTCCCGGATCCTGTTTTCTGGTTGGGGCAATATCAGAATGTGCCAAAACATTGGTTGGCGGAATTTGATACCTGTCAACAATATCTTTTGCCAACGCAGCCACTTTTTTTACCTGTTCATCGCTGTACGGAAGGAAAGTTTTCTTTCCTGTTGCATCAGCAGTATATCCTACGTTAACAATTTCGATACCTATGGAATTATCATTTAGGTTTTTATCTGATCTCCAGGTACTGATGCCTGCATGATAAGCTCTTTTATTTTCGTCAACCAACTGATAAATTTCGTTATCACCAAGATTATTGACAAGGTAATGTGCACTCACCGACTTTTGTGTAAGAGCTGTAAGCGACCTGCTATCATCTAATGCTGTATAATGCAGAATCAAAAACCTCTGTCTGAAATTTTGCCCCATTGACGGAAAATATGTCTTCACAACTTTATAACCCTGAGGCTTAGCAGAAACGATCGAACCGTAACTTGTGGTATTGTCATTATTAGCAATATTGGCAATATTTTCTCTGTAGAATTCTACTCCGTTTTCAGTTTTTACCTGAGGTCTTCTGGCTGCTTCGCTGTCGTTATCGCCTGCAGTTTTGTTTGTGGTAGAAGCAATTTTGGGTCTGTAAGTTGCAGCAACTGTTTTTTTCTTCGCAGCACAGGAAAAAATTAAAGTACTTAATCCGATGATATATAATGTTTTACGCATCTGTGGGTTTTTATAGTCTATTATGAGGGTAAAAATACACATTTTTTTTGTTAAAAATATTTGCTTGGTAATGAAAACTACTCTATATTTGCACTCGCAATAACGGAATAGAGATCTTCAAAATATAAGATAAAGGAGAGTTGCCTGAGAGGCCGAAAGGACATGTTTGCTAAACATGCGTACTGGAAACGGTACCAAGGGTTCGAATCCCTTACTCTCCGCTTTTTATCTTTCTCGGGGCGTAGCGTAGTCCGGTCATCGCGCCTGGTTTGGGACCAGGAGGTCGCAGGTTCGAATCCTGCCGCCCCGACAGTTTTAGATAATTTTTACAAAATTACAAATGGGTGCGTAGCTCAGCTGGATAGAGCATCTGCCTTCTAAGCAGACGGTCAAAGGTTCGAATCCTTTCGCGCTCACTAAAAAACTCACAATTTTTTGTGAGTTTTTTTTGTTTAAAGACTGTTTCAAACATCCATCACTTCCAAACCTGGAATTCCTTTATCCTGAACATATCTTCGAAAATAATATCTTCTGTTCTGATTACAGACTTTTCTGATTGTTTTGAATGTAAAATCAAACATATTTTTTTATACCGTAGTTCCGTTTGCATTGACTGGTTTAGACAAATCCCAATTACTAACTGCAATCTGTTCCAAAAAGCATTTTGTTCTGTAATTGGTTTTCCGCAAAAGCTGTTTCGAGTGATTTGTTAGCCATTCATGCCTTGCCTCGGTATATTTTTTAATCCATTTTTTCTCGTCACCACCGTTTACCGGAACATTTTCTGCAAATTTTTCTCTGATAAACGCCGGCACACTTCCCGAATGAATGTAGCTGTCATAAATGACCAGCAGACTCAAAGCTTTTGTAAATTTATTCTTTTCAAAGAAATGAAAAGCCGGCTGATAATAAAGAACGTCAAAAAAGTCGTCCTGAGATTTTCTCATCACCGGATCCTGCTTCGCCGCTTTTTTCAATAAATTTTTAAATGCAGCTTCATCCACTAAAGGCGTTTTGCCAATTTTCGGGAGGTAGATTTTAAATTCTCCTGCAAACGCCCCCTTATTGGCGATGTATTTTTCAATAAGCGCTTTCAGATTTCCCTGTTCGGTTGTCTGGCTGCGTCCGTAGGTGATCTGTCTGGAGCCGTTTTTTCCGTCGGGATAGGTTGCGATAAGGTCATATTTCCCTTCTTTCGTTCCCGTTTCAAATACATTGATAATCTGTATTATTTTGCTTTTTTGTGAAGATGAAATCATATTTTTAAATTTAAATTAAACCAGCCAATTATTTAAACTGAAAACATCAAGATAAGATTTTCTGAAATTTCTCACCCTTTTGTAAACACCGTCGCCGTTGCTTGACCCGTCATTGTTGGTATTTCCTTCAATGGTTATGAACGTATCTCCAACCACATCAACAATGACCGCAGTATGAATCCAGTCATTCTGTGATTTTCTGACCAATAAGACATCTCCCTTTTTTGCCAGAGCCGGATTGATTCTTATCTTTTCGTTTCTGATCAGTACACCCTTATGAATTCCATGTGTTCCTACGGTATCGCAACTGTAACTCAGCGGCATCATTTCAGTAAAATTTCTACCATGCAAAGATGTTGCCTGATCGAGAACTGCCTGTACAAAACCCATGCACCAAAGCCAGTCTGAGCCTTCATTTCCGCCCATGTAACTTCTTACCCAAGGTCCACAGTTGGTTTTCTGCTTGATGACCAGCTCAAACGGAAAACATTTCAGATGATTATGAGCAACTTCTGAAATCGTATCTCTTAAATTTCCTTTTTTCGCAACGGATTCAAATGAGTTTTTGAGATTTGAAGTAAGTTTTGCAAACAGAGAAGCTGTCACAATACCATCTGCCGGCACGCCAAGAAATTTCTGATAATTTTTGACTGCCACTTCCGTCGCCGGACCATAATCTCCGTCTATTCCCGTCATTGTACCGATGCCGCGGTGCTGTCTTTCCTGAAGGCAAAGCCATGACTGGATTTTTTCGACATCTGATTTTTTGTTGGCTAAACCTTTTTTCACGGCAGCGGCACTGAGGATTAATTCTTTTTGATAGTTGGTTTTTTTCATGATGATTTTGTTTTATGATGTTAGTTTTTTAGTAATTCCAGTGACAGAATAGGAGTCGTTCCATCCACGGGGTTTTAATGGTAGAAATTGACCAAGGAATTTGATTCAGAAGAATGTCGAAACCCTTTTTCTCGATCCAGATTTCTGGATTTTTATTTTTAAATTCAATTTTCCCATTCCTCTTCAGGAAAGTTTCACGAAACGCATCAATGGATGAATCTTTCATAAAACTCCAGTGTTGAATAACTGCACGTAGAAGATCTTCACACGCTTCCTTTTCATAAGCATTTAAACGCATATTTGCAGGGATGACCTCATCTGACTGCAATCCGCAGAGTATTTTGTTTAAAACCATTTTATTCTCATCAAAACTCTCATCTCCAAAAACTAAAAAATGCATCAATAAAACAGCTTTATGAGTGTCTTTTCCAGATTTCCAATCATTTTTTTCTGTGAGATTGAGTTGGTCAAACAAGGGAATGAAAAATGGATGAAGTATGGTGAGACCTGTGTTTTCTATATCAATAAATCTGTTATTCTCCATTTGATTTGTAAATATTCGATATTTTTCTGTTGAGATTTTAGATTGTTTCTCCAATTATTAATGGAAATTATATACCTCTCGCTTAATTTAAATCTGACTTTAAAAATTCTGAATGCTCAACTCTTTTGAAAGTCCAATGTCTTTTTGTAGATTGATTTAAAAATCCCTTCTTACCAAGGATGAATCTTTTTCAATAATATATTACAGGTGACAATTTCTCTGACCCCATATCTTAAATATTAAACGTAAACTCAGTAAGCTTTTGAAATCATTAATTTTATAACATTCATAAACTCATTAAAGCTTTTTGTCGGATATCAAGTAACGTTTTCATGATCTCTGCTGTGTCTGTTTAAGCTCAAAAATGATAAACTCTGCAGGTCTTGACGGGGCATAGCCAACTCTGATAATCATCCTGCCTTCCAAAATATCCTGCGCAGACATGGTTTCATTCAGACCTACTGAAACGAAAAACGCATATTCAGGTTTAATGCCTGCAAAAGCTCCTTCATTCCATAATGTCGTCAGATAATTTTCGATCATTACTTTTAGTTTTATCCATGTCTGGGCAACATTGGGTTCAAAAACAAACTGCATACAGGCTTTTTTCAAAGACTCTTGAAGCGTGATGGCTAGTCTGCGATAGTTGATGTACCGCCAGTCATTACTGTTTCCCGCAAGTGTTCGTCCACCCCAGACTATAATTCCCCTACCTGTAAATTTCCGGATGGCATTAATGGATTTTCCGGTCTCATGGATATTCATCTCTCTCTGATCTCTGTCCTTAATATCATCAGTAAGCCCAACGACACTGTTGATACTTATATTCGCCGGAGCTTTCCACACTCCCCTCGTTGCGTCTGTATTTGCATATATCCCAGCAATGGCACCTGATGGCGGAACAGTGTTCACAGATTGATTCAGCTTATCAATCACTAACGGGTATATCGGCAACTGAGAAATCAAATCATTTTCAATTTTTAATTCGTATTCCAATGACTTCTGAAGTTGTGTATTGATTGTATTGACAATCATGGTGTGCAGTTCTTCGAGTTCGCTTTCTATTTTCCCGTAATCTGCGGTATCGTCTTCTCCGATGGGATTTGATGTAAGCTTTTTAGCATACATATTTACTGCAGAGGCTGAGAAATCTGTTGCCGGAGTATTCTTCCACTCAGCATCATTGAATGTACTGTCCAAAGTGGCATCCATTACAGGATTATATATAATTCCGCTTAAAGAGTCGAATTTCGTTTCAAAATCGAAGAGATTCTGAGCGAGAGGCCTGAGGCTTTTTTTAACATTATCAGAAATAAAATTAGCAAAATCTGAATTTGCTGAGGCATATGGGTTTTTAAAAATTCCCAGCAAATTCCAGCATTTTAAAACATAAGCATTCACGTCTCCCTCGTTTGCTGCTGCAGTTGCGGGTTTGACCTTATCAGTATTTAAAGCTTCCCATACTGCTTCAAGCGCACTGATATCTCTATGTAATGCTTCAAAATTATTGATAATGATGCTTGACGTCGGATACAACATTTTAAAATCTATTCCACTGCCCTGAATATTGGAAAATCTAAAATTTTTCGGCACACCTGAAATAAGATTCGGATAATAAGCTGCCCCATACTTCAGCGAAGAATTACCTATAGCTTCTCTGAAATCTTCGAGATCTTTTATCTTACCATCTTTTTGGATGACATCCATGATGACAAAACGATCCATCAGGTTTTCACATTGCTGTAAAGCCTGTTTCTGAATATTACCAAGACTGGTTTTGGGGTTAGAGCTTTCTACATTTACAGCATCAGGAAACAGGATTAAAGTAGGCTCATCAAAATTTTCCAGCAGCTGGATTCCTTTTTTAGGCGAGTTACCATAAAAATCACTTTCTGCAATCGTATTTACTGTCGCACCGTTTTTGTATTTTCCTACAGAAACGATGTAGCAGATACTACCTCCATTTTCATAAAAAAGTTTCAAACTATTATACAGCTGAAATTTGCTTTCTTCTGCTTGGGACTGATCAGTAGGCATTCCATTAGCATCCAGAACCACACTGATACTTTTAGGGGCTGGGGCACCCCCAAAGGTCTGCTCAAACTCTACAAAAGATTTAATTCTTGTCGGAATTGCCGGACCTTTTTCTGTATATCCTAAAAAAGCAGGTATCGCAGTAGTGAGTTGAGCTACAGAAGATGGGAATGTGTTAATCTCACTGATGTAGACTCCCGGTGTTTTGATAGGAATTGGATTCATGGCAGATTATTGTAAATTGTTTTTTCTGTTTTCTCCAAAATTCTCCCGACTAGATTTCTCCGCCGTGATTATTTTTATCATTTTCCAATAGATCAATCCTTACTCTAGTAATCACTTTTTCGTCAGAAACTACAGATTCCTGTACCATATGAAATCTCATTTTATATAGCATGGAAGGCATATATTTGGAGCCGAGATAAGACCACATCTGATTCAGCTGCTCTATACCTAAACTTACACTTTCCATGGTAACTCTTTGATAGTTCTTTTTTTGAGTTTCACTTTTCTGAGTAAAACTTTCTTCAGTAATAAGTTCGGTATTGTCATTTTTATAAAAGAATGAATTATTCTGCTGAAAAAAGACTAAAATTTTGTTGAGTTTGTCTATTCCGTCGAGATATGTGTTCATGGATTTATTATAAGACGCAAACAATAACGATAAGATGAAATACTGGTTTGGATTATATCCTGAAATCTGATCCTGATTGTCATTTTTAAGGTAAAACGACTGATTTTTCATCGTGTGGTCTTCTTCTATATTGACAATTGAAAGAATAACAGGCGAAGCGGTTTCAAAAAATTCGTCAACATCGTTCAATGCTGAAATATTTACAGTTTCAATCACAGCGCCGATGGGATCTACCAGTTTGCATAGTGATTCTATCAATGTTCGGAGATTCATGGTGTAGTTTTATGAAGTAAAGTTACTCATTTTCCGATAGATACAATCCGTAATATCACTATTTCTCTACCGTATTTTCCCCAACACTTATTTTGTTCAGCATTAATCTCCAGTGAAAACACATTAGCAGAAAGGCTTTTAAAAGAAAATAGTTAATTCAAAAATTTTATATATGTGCCATTAAATACACTACAAAAACTACATAATTATTATATTTTAAAATTGCGTTAGGGAAACATTTTAGATAAATTTCAGCTAGATCAAAATAATGAAAAGGTACTAAATTTACTTTTTTAAAAATTAATTTAAAATTATTTGCCATTTTATTTTCAAATTAGAAATAATCTTCTATCTTTGCACCCACAAAAAACAAGGTAATTCCTGTTTCAGATGACCTTTAATCGGGGCGTAGCGTAGTCCGGTCATCGCGCCTGGTTTGGGACCAGGAGGTCGCAGGTTCGAATCCTGCCGCCCCGACAGTTTTAGATAATTTTCACAAAATTACAAATGGGTGCGTAGCTCAGCTGGATAGAGCATCTGCCTTCTAAGCAGACGGTCAAAGGTTCGAATCCTTTCGCGCTCACTGTAGAGAGATCAGAAATGATTTCTCTTTTTTTTTGGGAAAAATCGGCGAAAGCACGGCTGGATCAAGTATCCCCATTTCAATGAGGCAGTCAAATGGCCGAATCCTTTCGCTGTAAGGAAAATTTATCTAAAGACGTAAGAAAACATTATACCTCCCCTGGTGGGAATTATTTCCCCGCTTTTATTCCAGTTTTCAGCAGTTTCATATCTCGTTCCCGTGTCTGCAAAATATCCGTGGTAAAAACCCTGTATTGATCCTATTCCCACAAAAGCTTCCAGATTTAATCTTTCGGAAATTTTAAATTTGTATCCGGCATCAATTCCAAAAACCAACGCAAAGCCCCGCTGATATAGGCTCGTAATTCTGGGAGTACCATCTGCGTTAAACATATAATCTCCATTTTCATTTACTATTTGTTTTTTGTTCCAGTAGTTCCATTTCTGCAGATCAAAAACTCCTCCTGAAAAGTATCCGCCTACGAACCATTTTGTGTGTCCTCCACCAAAATAGTATCTTGCTTCGGCTGTTCCCAAATAAATTTGAAGGTGACGCCCTGTAATGGATTTCCACGGCGAAACAAACACTTCACCCTGTAGTGCAAAATGATCTGATACCGGCTTTTCTACAGCAACATTCAGTATTGTTAAGGGAGCGAAGAGTGCATTTACTTTCACTTCTGTCTGTGCATTTCCCAGGGTATAAACTAGAAGTAAAAATGCGAGTGACAAGGTTTTTCTTTGAAATAAATAATACTTTTTGTACGTAAAGGCAAAAACAAACTTCATTATAAAAACATTAAGTTCTGTCTGTAACAAAAGATGAACCATCTATAGACCAAAATAGCAGGACTACCCACGATTTTTATATTACTGACAATTAATTTTATCCGAATACCCGCAAAACAACTTCTGCGATTCTTCTTCTGTCACCATCCGAAAGATTTGAACCCGACGGCAAGCATAAACCATTGTTAAATAACTGCTCAGCTACATTACCACCGTAATACGGTTTATCAGCAAATACAGGCTGCAAATGCATTGGCTTCCACAGAGGTCTTGACTCTATATTATCTTCTGCAAATGCCATTCGAAGGTCTTCACACGTTTTACCAGAAATTTTCCCATCAACTACTATCGCAGACAGCCAGTGATTTGAATAAAAGAAATCTGACGGTTCCGAAAAAACAGTTATACCTTCAATATTTTTGAATATATCAACGTAGAAATCGTGCATCTTTCTCCTCGCCTGTACCCGATCTTTCAGAACCTCCATCTGACCACGTCCGATTCCTGCAACAATATTACTCATTCTGTAGTTGTAGCCTATCTGTGAATGCTGGTAATGCGGTGCGTGGTCACGAGCCTGAGTTGAAAGAAAAACTGCTTTTTCTTTATCTTCCGGAGAATGACAGACCAAAGCCCCCCCACCGGAAGTAGTGATGATTTTATTACCGTTAAAAGATAAAATTCCGAATCGGCCAAAAGTGCCGCATTTCTGGCCTTTGTAATTTGAGCCTAAGGCTTCAGCTGCGTCCTCAATTACAGCAATGTCGTATTTATTGGCAACTTCTATGATTTCATCCATTTTCGCAGGCATTCCGTACAAATGTACAACGATGATAGCTTTTGGTTTTTTACCTTTTGCAATTCTGTCCTGAATTGCTTCTTCTAAAGCAATTGGGCACATGTTCCATGTCTCATTTTCGGAGTCGATGAAAACTGGTGTGGCGCTGCAGTATACAATAGGATTAGCAGAAGCTACAAATGAAAATGTAGAAGTAAGAACTTCATCTCCCTGTGAGACACCAAGCATTACCAAGGCCAGGTGTAAAGAAGAGGTTGCTGAATTTAATAAACAGATTTTAACCTCAGCGTTTAAAAAAGATTCCAGCTGCTGCTCAAAAACATCAATGTTTGCACCGATTGAGGTTACCCAGTTATTTTGAAAAGCTGTTTCTACAAAACTCAATTCATTACCTGAAAGATGAGGTAATGAAAGCCATATTTTATCATTCATACATTAAAATCATCAAAAGGTAATTATAGTTTTTCTGCTTTAAATTGAAAATAGCGAAACTTTTTGACACTATTTGATACGGTCTCCCTGGCCCTTACCTCCTACAGTAGCAAAAATATATCTAAAATAGTTTGAAACGTTTAAATTCTGAATCATTTCTGAATCTTTAACTGCCAGTTCTCTCGGTGTAGACATATCTATTTCATTAATCTGAGACAAACCGGTAATACCAGGCACAGCGTTGTAAACACCTCTTCTGCCTCTTTCCTCAATCAGTTCAGTCTGATTGTAGAGATTGGGTCTCGGGCCTACCAAACTCATATCACCCATCAAAACATTAATGAGCTGCGGAAGCTCATCCAGTTTTGATTTACGCAGAAAACTTCCAAACGGCGTTATTGCAATATCTTTTGAAAGATGTGTAGCCACAGATTTTGTATTAACGGGCATGGTACGAAATTTTATGAGCTTAAAAGGTTTTTTATACTTCCCTACCCTTTCCTGAACGAATATAGGCGAGCCTGTATCAAAAAGTCCGATTAGATACAGTATCACCAGAATTGGCCAGAGAAACAAAAGACCAAAAAATGAAAAAAGAAAATCAAATATGCGTATCATGTAATTTCGAATATTAATATTATTTATTTTTAAAACTTTTTATGGTTTTTATAAGTCCCTCTTCTGCGGACAGGGGGAGTTTTTCCAGTCCCAGGGCTGTTTTTATTTTCTGGTTAGAAACCATGTAAGATTCAGTCAGTTTTTTTAGTCTTTCTGAATTGAGTGGCAGATGCATTTTGTCTCCTAATTTTGCAGTTTTTTCTATTAAATTTTTAGAAATGTTCCACAATCTGGCATTCTTTTCTAATACTTTGTTTATAATAATAATCAAATCATTTGTAGAAATGCTATTATCATCAGCAAAATTATAAATTCCTGAAGCAATATTTTTATCCGAGATCATTTTTTCCACCAAAAAATTAAGATTATCAATACTTAAGAACGAGCGTTGATTTTCAAAACTTGCCAGTGGCCACGGAATTCCCTTCTTTACAACTTTATACAGTAAATTGAGGTTTCCTTTGTTTCCCGGACCGTGAATCATACAAGGTCGGATGATGAAAAGCCTTTTATTTTCCGGTAATTCTTTTGACAGTAAATATTTTTCTGCTTCCAGTTTTGATTTTCCATACGGCGTTTTTGGGTCAGAATGATGGTTTTCGTCTAAAACTCCATCAATAGTGTCGGCACTTGCTTTTACAGAACTAAAGTAGAAAAAATCCTGAATATTTGAATTTAAAAATTCATCAAAAAGCTGAATGGTTAAATCTCTGTTGATTTTAAAATAGTCTTCCTCAGCAGAAGTATTTGCCGTATCATGAGCCTTTCCTGCGAGATGAATGATGACATCGCTGTTTTTATCTAAAACCCAGGAATTTCTTAATGACAATCCTCGAACATCATGATTTTGAAGTTTTAAATATTTCGAAAGGTTTTGTCCGACGAAGCCGGAGGCGCCTGTGATGGTGATTTTCATTTGAACTGTTGCAATGTCTTTTTATTAATTCTGTCTCGTTCATTATCAAAAACCCACCCCCATTTATTAAAGTAAAGTATTGCTGACTTAACAAAGATCTTGAAAAGATGTTTACTTTTGTTTGCTCCAGATTCATAACCGTGAGTTACAGAAACCGACGGAAAATAAACTGTATCAAATTTTTGATGCATTCTTCTAGAAAGATCCCAGTCTTCAAAATACATAAAAAAGCGGTCATCATATGTTCCTACTTTTTCCAAAGCTTCCATACGGAACAATGTGAAGCATCCAGAAAGAATAGGTGCATTATAAATCATCTCTTCCTCTACAAAGCGTAATTCATACTGATTAATAAAATTATTAAAAATTTTTGTTGGCTTTTTGATTTTTCTCATCAGTACACTGTAAGGAGAAGGTACTAATTTCGGAAGGTTTTGTATTGTTCCGTCATCATTTAAAATCTGAGGCATCATCATACCGATTTCCGGATGTTGCTGCATGTACGTGACCATTGGAAAAAATACATCTTCTGCGAAATGAACATCTGGATTGATTACAAAATGAAATTCGGAACCCATTACCTGAGCTTCTTTAAAAGCTAAATTGTGTGAAGCACCAAAACCCGGATTAGACGGGTTGTGAATATATGTTACAAAAGCGAATTCTTTAAAAAAGGATTTTAAAGAATTCGATGGAGAATTATCTACAATAATTAATGAAGATTTTTCTTTGAGAAAAGTAAACGAATTCAGAAGTAATCTTAGATCTTTTTCGGATGTTTTGTAGGTCACAACAGATGATGTGATCATAAATATTAATTATCGTTCTCGTTATCTTTTTTCTTATAAATATGCTCAGTTTTCACAATTCTTTTCCCTGTAATACCACGAATTGTTTGTCTAAGCATAGCATCTGCTTTCAGAATAACATTTTTCACAGGCTCATCTGGTCTTCCGTAAAAAGAGGTTACATGAAAATATTCACTCTGTTCTGCTGGTTTTTTTGAGAAATAATAATTGGAGACACAACATCTTTTACCATCAGCAACTACCTTACTCACAGAATGAATAGATGTCTTGTTGGTAATCATTAATGCCAACCGATTAAATTTTGAGTGTAGAACTCTCTGTGGATTATTCATTCCATTATCCCAAAGTTCTAAATTTCCTCCATTTTCTACATCCCAATCTGGAGTAACATAATATAACAGATTGAGAACTCTGTAATTTTCTCTGTCATTATCATGAGAGTTATCTAAATGTGGATTAAGAAAATTGCCCGTAGCCATCAAGCTGATTCCACCTGCATAAAGGTTTGAGTCTGGAGTCATCTCTTTCAGACCTGTAATTTCTTCTACTACATCAATTACTCTTTGGTCTTGAAAAGCAAAAACGATCTCTTCAAGTAAAGGATTGTAGAGATCCATCTGAGCTGCAATTCTTTTATTTTCGCGCAATGATTTGTAAGCGGTCATTTCCTCTGGAGAAGGAAATGCGTCATATATTTCTTTAGCAATATCTTCTGGAAGTAAATCATCAATAATACATGAATTGATTCTACCTTCTAAATTAAATTCTTTTTTATAGGCTTCTTTAGATTCTTCTAATTTTTTTAGAATCAAATCTGCGTATTCATTTCTTTTCATACTTAATTTTTTAATGTTCTTCGTAGTAATTCTACAAAAATAATTATTCTCCAACGAATAATTCTAGAAAGTTTTGATTTTTTTCTGGATGTTACATTACTATCATGTCTACGGTAATAAATAAGATCTTCATTTATAAATTTGACCTTACCATAATACATGTGTAGTGCGCCTATCCACCAATCGTGCATAGGTATATTCTCGGGAATAGGAAATACCTTTGGAACACTGTTTTTCTTAAATGCAATAGCGCATCCTAAGAAGAGCGGTTTAATAAAATGTTTTATCTGTGATTTTTCAGGAACAGGTTTATCAAAAAACTGTGAGTTTAAGGATTTCCCGTTTTCATCGCAGTATAACGCATTGCTAAGTACCAGAGTAACGTCTTTATCTTCAAATTGTTTGAGCATAATAAAAACCTTATCTTGTCTCCAGATATCATCCTGATCACAAAGAAAGACGAGGTCATGAGATGCGTTTAATATGGCATTTTCAAAATTCTTTATAACTCCTTTACCCAGATTATTTACGAAAATCTTAATTCGGCTGTCGTTGAATGATTTTAATATTGAGATAGTCATATCAGTAGAATGGTCATCTGAGACAACAATCTCATCATCTTTATCTAATTGCGGAAGTATAGATTCTATTTGTTCCTTTATAAATTTTTCACCATTATAAGATGCAAGACAAACGGAAATACTATTTTTGTGTATCATGAATACAAAATTATTTATTTTTTTCTCAGACAGGAAATCTTTAGCATTTATATCATTGCTTTTTTCAATTACTATCCATGCTCAGAAAAACACTGTAAAAGCATCTGATTTTGGCGCAATTGTAAATGATGGGAAAGACGACACCTTTTCCCTTCAAAAAGCTATTGATCATCTCTCTAAAAATAAGGGTGGTACACTTGTATTAGATAAAGGTTCTTACAATGTGAGTCACCTCAGTTTTATTGGTCTGCAATATAGTAATATTACCATGATGGGGCAAGGAGCAAATATTACGATTATAAAACAAATTCTACCCAACGTCAGGAGAAATGTACGCGGGAATAAATTCAGCACCTATGCAACGCGCACAGCTGGTGATGGCATTTTAGTTTTTGATGCCAATGTAAGTAATCAAAAAAATGATGATTTATCTATAAAAAATATTCTTATAGCGGGACTGTCTTTTGTTTCTGAAGTAGAAAAATTTGGATTTGATGAGCTTTCTCACCAGATTTCAGCACACGGTGTGAGTGGCTTTACAGTTTCCAATTGTAATTTTACCGGATTTTTGGGTGATGCAGTATCAATTAATGGTTCCACAGATTTTTCTAAAAATAGAGATGCTTATAATAAAAACATAAAAATTTCAGAATGCAAATTTGATGGAGTTAATAAGAACAACCGACAGGCGATTTCCATCTACTACTCAGACGGTTTTGTAATAGAAAAATGCTCTTTCAAAAATACAACACGTGATGATATGCCGGGTGCAATAGATATAGAAGCAGATCAGGATTTTAATATTTCACGTAATGGCAAAATTTTAAACTGTAGTTTTGAAAACATTGGAGGTATCGGAGCGATATGTATTGTATTGAAACCTTCTGTTCAACTTAATGATTATTCAAATAAAAACTTTCTTATTGATGGCTGTACTTTTACAAAAATCAATACTCCATTGGCCGTAATTGGCAATAGCGGTTTTAAGACCTTTGATTCTGGAAAAGGTTTTTATATCACATTTTCTAACTCTACTGTAGATACCTCTGCTTCTATTATGGATCTTCGAAGTGCCTACGGTATCAGAATTTCAAATATTTCGTTTTCCAACATTTCCAGCAAAATTCTGAATGTGGTAAGTGATGTAGGTGGCCGTGCTATTTTGTTTGAAAACTGCAGTTTCAGGAATGTGACAAATCCTAATGGTTTAGGTTTTACTGGCGATACTTCTGAAATTGATTTCGTTAATTGTAGATTTGAAAATTTCAGTATTCATGCAATTACAATCAACTCTGTGAAAGGAGCACGAAAATTCATAAATAACAAATTTATTTCAACATCTTACAAGGGTGGAGAACCTTTAGTAATTCCTTATTACAGTAATCGTCGGGATGTTTCTCATATTTCGATCAAAAACAACCATTCGCAGGGTAATTTTTTGAATCTTGATGTGAATCATTATTTTAAGAAAAAGTAAAAGCTACAGAAAGCGAAGTTTAAAAAACTTTAAACTTTTATATTTCACTGTTAATTTAAGAAGATGCGGAAAATCTACATATAAGAAAAGTTTGATGGAGTCCCGTTTTTTTCCATAGATTTTAAGATCTTTTAAGAATAAGATGTATCTCTGCAATGCCTGAGTTTTTGAATGCGTGTTTGCAGAAAAATCCTGATGCAGTTTTGTATTTAAAATTCCAAGATATTCTATTTTGTATTTTTTGGTTTTTTCAACAAAATCGTGATCACAAAAATCTAAAAACAAATCTTTATTATAGCCTCCAATCGCCTGAAAAAGATTTGTATTAACCATTAGTCCAGAGTTTATACAGCTTACATCCTTTAATAAAATTTGGTTTTCTTCAGGGATAGGCATTTGTGACGATCGATAATTTCTGTAATATGACGGTGACATTAATCTACCACCACTAAACACCAAAGGACATTGAATTTTGAAGCGTGGATCTGCCTTAAGATATGAATCGTAAAAGTCATTAGGCAACTCCGTATCCTGATCTAAAAAAACAAACCAATCTTTATTTCTATCTCTTGCTTCCTCAACCAAACGATTATAAGCGAATGGCAAGCCATTATTTGCATTCTCACTAAAGATGCAGACCTCAACAAACCCGTTGGTAAAGTTTTCTAATTTTTTGTAATCACTATTATGAGGTGTATTATCATAAACTAAAATAAGAACCTTGTTTTGTAGAGAATGCAAGGAAGAAGAAATACTGTTTAGCAGAGTTTTGTATGTTACTGTATCTTGCAGTTCTTCTTTATACAGTACCATTCCGAATGATAATTTTTCTTCTAAAATAGCCATGATGAGTATTCTTTTAAAATTTTTGCCATAAAGATATTGTAATAAAAAAAGACAAATATGGTTGATATTACTATTATATAGCCGAAGATTTTAAAACGATCATTAAAACAAAGAATGATAAGAGGATATAAGACAATCTGTATAATTGAAATAAGTTCGTAGGTCCTTAATGAAAACGTAAGGCCCGTGGTACTAAACAAGAAAAAAAACACAAGTGACAAAATATGAATTTTCAGAAAAATTTCAAAACCATTATATTTTATTTTTTTTCTAAACCAATATAAAACTGCTAAGTAAAACATTGAGATTATAATTTTGAAGTTGAAAATATTCAATTGTACATCTTCATATTTTTTGACATCCAAATAAACCTTTGCTTTCCAAAATATCGAATCTAATCTAAGAATCGATATAAAATTAAGATTTAAAATTGGTGTCAATAAGCTAAGCCCAAGAATAAAAAACATATATTTAAATTTTACATCATATCTGTTTACAAAATATATAGATAGAAATAAAATCGATGAATTATGAAACATTGTCGCTAAAAAAATTTTAAACAACACAGCCTTATTATTCTTATTTATTAAGTCTGGAGTCATCCATAGTAAAATTCCTGATGCTACACCGGCCCTAATAGTTGTCATTTCCTGTACTAAAAAGAGATTTGAAACGTACAGCATTATTGCAAGCGTAGAGAACAAATATGCTTTGACAGAACTGAGTTTAAAATACACAGCAATAAATGCATATATTACAAAAGCTAATCTAACATAGTTCTCGACCAAAAACTTAGAGAAAATTGTAATTACAGTAACTGTTGGTTCATCTCCTAAGCTTTTGGAAGTTGTAGATTCTGAAAATAAATTAGTGTAAATAAAATAATCATTATCAATCCGACTATTTCGGGTACCAGCAAAAATTCCTAAAATTACTATAAGTAAAAATGTTATTAAACCGATGTTTTTTCTGTTTCTGAAAAGAGACAAAATAGCAGTTGTAATGAAAATAAAAATGTAATGAATCACTTGTCAAATCAATATTATGTCAATTGTAATTTAAAATCTTTCGCCACATTTTCTATACTTATGGCTTGTTTAAACTCTTTTATAGAAGCTTTAAATAGACAATAAATTTCTTCCAGCTCACGGCTTCCTTGATGTTTTTGCAAATAAATTATTTTTTCTTTCATTTCATCGATGTCATCACATAAGTAGCCAAGAGAGCCATATGAAGAGAATATATTCGAAAAAAAACTAGTTTTTAACGCTATAATAGGTATTTCGAAATTAATAGCATCAAAAAATGCGGCGCTGCTTCTTAGGATAAAATCATCTTTATCATAAAAAAAGAGCACATAGTCTAAGCTTTGCACATTTTGATCAAAAATATTTCGATCCAAGGGCACATTCAATTGGCTATTCACGTAATCAATAACATAAGTATTCAAATGAGAAGCTAAATTATCTTCGATAGTCCCGATTAGTTCAACCTTGATAGAATTGTTTTCTATTTCCGAGGCAAGTTTCTCTGCAAGACTAAATAGACATTGTGTATTTTTTCTTACCCCTGCACTACCAATATGCCCCACTCTCATTACACTTTTATTTACTTGGTATTTTTTTTCCACAACATGATTCTTTCCATATGTAGGTAATTCAATACTTATAATTTGATTCTTCTGCAGTAACCCAGCTTCTAGAATAATTTTTTCCGAAACCTTTGTGAGAAAAAGATACTGTGTATTTTTCACTGGTATTCTAAAACTGTATTTATAAAGATTACCAATAAATTTCTGATAAAGATTTTTACTATTAAAAATATATTCTACCTCACCATGTATGGCTAATACAATCTTCATTTTAGGAAAAATAAGCTTTAATAAATTAAAGATGATCAGAGATAAGGGATAAATATGAGCGATAAAGAACCAGTCTTTTTTAGAATCAGCATTTAAAAAAAGTTTCCAGAAAAAAAACAAATCTGAAAATAGCCTATTTATAACTCTGTAAACCTGTCCGAGTTTCGAACCAGCAAATTTTCCAAAATTTTGCGGAACAAATTCTAGATTTTTTTCATTTGCACTGAAATACTTTCTAACCAAGAGCAAATGCTCACTTTCTAAAAAAATTTTTTTTTGCTCTTGAGGATAAGAAATTTCAAGTAACCGTATAAAATTCACATTTGCCAAAACGTGAAGGTGCTTTTCTACAAAACGATCAATAATATATATCATTAGCTATAAAAATACGGGTGATAATTAATTTTGTATAAAAGTTTCGATTTTCTTTCACCAATATTCTTCGCAGGAATACCACCATATATCATATTTTCACATGTATTTCTTGTGACTACGGATCCGCAAGCGATTACACAGCCTCTAGCAATTGTCACACCTGGTAAGATAATGGATCTTGCAGCTATCCAAACGTAGTCCTCTATGATTACGTTATCGGATTTGATTTCATGGTGGTCAGAATGTTGGTCATGTTGAGCTGTGAAGATGTATGTATCTCTAGCCACGTCTACATTATTACCTATGATTATTTTACCAATTCTACCATCCAATAAAACACCTGGATTAATTATTGTATTGTCACCAATCTGAATTTGTTTTTTATCGGGATGGATATTAAGCAGCTTTACATTCATAGATACAAATGATTGTTTTCCCACTGTAATATATCTTCTTACAAAAAACATTCTAAGCGCATTAAAAGGAATTTTTGAGAAAAAAGCATTAAATAAGTATAATCGAAAATGAGCAAAGAATAATTTAACTTTAGTAGTAGCGGTCATAGATTTTCTTTAATAATTTGTAAAAATAATTTATTCTTTTCAACTAAAGCTTTGTCTTTTTTGCAAAAACTTAACAATAAACTTCGTAATATTCCTAAATATAAAATGTATTGACATAAGACGAAGAATGGAGTTTTTGTTTTAATAAAAAATTTTTTCTTGCTTTGTGTCATCCACAGAAACTTTTGGTTGCTGAGTCTATCTTGCGAACCTCCTTCTAAATGAATAATTTTAGCCTGAGGAATAGAATAAAATTTATATCCTAAATCTTTTATTCTTTTAGACAGTTCAGTTTCTTCATAATACATAAAAAAATCCTCGTCAAAGCCATTTACAGTTTGAAAAAGATCTTTTGAAATAAAATAGTCCGCTCCGCCTATGAATCCTTCAATTTTTTTTACTTCCAATGTATTGTTAAAGCGGAAAAAATTATTATATTTTATTTTAGCCAAAATATCGAAAAAAAAACCATTCATTTCTGTCCAAATATTGGGGTAAAAATTATCGTATGATATCATCGGCGCTAGGTTTTCAGAATATAAATTTCCACCAACAACACCAGCATCAGGAAGTACTTTGTAATATTCTTCTAAAATACTCACAGCATCATTTAATAAAATAGTATCAGAATTAAGAAATAGCAAAAATTGACCTGTAGCACTTTTCGCACCAAGGTTATTAGCGCTACCAAAACCTGCATTCCTATTATTCAAAATAAGTTTCACATCAGGATAAGAAACTGTTAATGTCTCAATATCTCTATTTGGTGACAGATTATCAACAACAATTATTTCATACGAAACTATTTTTGTGTTTTTTTTTATTGATTTAATACATTCTTCTACAAGGTGTAGAGTGTTGTAATTAACTATTATTATTGAGACCTGCATTATTGATTTTTAGGATTTTACCGATGCTACTTTCAAGTGGTTCGTAAAAAATTTCTATATTTTTAATAATTAATTCTTCACTCATGTCGCTAAGCGAAACTGTTTTTAAATAACTAATAATTTCTTCATTATGTTTAAATTTAATAATTTTTGCAGGATTGCCCCCAACTATAGAAAATGGTAACACATCTTTTGTAACTACAGAACCAGCTGCAATTATAGCCCCTCGTCCAATCGTTACTCCCGAAAGTATAGTGACATTAAATCCTATCCAGCACTCGTCTTCAACAATTATGGGACCTTTACTTTCAGCATCTTGATCAAAATCACGAAAGGTCAGCATAGCTTTTAAGGGATAAGAGGTGAATGTATCCATTTTATGATTACCTCCCAAAATAAAGTTAACATTTCTCGCTATACTCACATAATTACCAATAAAAAGACCTTCTCCAAGTATACCAAATTCATAAACATTTAAGGACCCATATGTTGAGTTTCCAACTGTGATTTTATTAATATCAGTAGAAAATCCTAACACGGTAGAGTTATGGAGATTCAGTTGTCTCCACCTACTTTTTAAAACGTAGTATTTAAATTGATTAATCAAATCGGTATAAGCAAAGATTAATGCTCGTAAATAAATTTTAACCATCACCACTAATATTACCTGTTAAATCTCATCTTAATTTGCTTCATAAAGAATAAAATCATAATTGGATAAAAATATGGTTCATACCAAAATTTCTTATACAATATTAAAAACCAATCTTTAGTTTTAAAATTTAAGCCACTATCTTTTTGTATGAGAAGCTTAATCATCCATCCATACAAGAAATATCGTAAAAGAAGATATTTCTCTTTTTCGTACCAGAAAAAACCTATTTTTTTTCTAAATCTAATTAGTATATTTAAATAATTCTCTACAAATACCTCAAAAAGATTATAACCTCCATTATTTTGTCCGTCAATTGCTGCTTCTAATATTTCATCGTACAAAATTACATTTTTGTCATGTAATATAGATGAATTTAAATATACGGGCACCTGAGAGAGCAAGGTACCACTATAAATCTCGAAATCGACCAAATCTAAAAATCGACTGTTAACGATATTTCCAGAAATAAAGGTTTTGAAAACATTTATTTTGCAAAGAAAATCCTCAGCTGAGTCGAACTCTTTTATACCTACACCTTCTTTAAATGTGTTTAAATGAATTAATCCATACTCCGAATCTGTAGATAACAAAGAAATAATTTTATTCAAACTACCTTCCAAGAGGTGATCGTCGTCTCCTAAGACCCAGATATACTTACCTTTTGCGTTTTTAAAACAATATGAAAAGTTACCATCCATGCCTAAGTTCACCAGATTTCTGTTATAGGTAATACTATGACCTCTCAAAATAAAATTTTCAATGATTTCTTGAGTGTTATCTGATGAGCAATTATCTGAAACCAGCAACTCTATAATATCTTTGTTGTACGAAATTTCAGCAAATAGCTTTTCTAGACTCTTTGATAATATAGAGGCACGATTATAAGTTGGTATTGCTATTGTAAGTAATTTCATAGATCATAAATTCTTTTTTAATTTATTATTTATTATCATCTTCAAATCAATTATTTTAGAAATTTTGTTAAAACTTAATATTAGTGAAATAATAATAATTAACGAACTAAAAAAATATTGCAAAAAACCCTGTAAGAATATGACATTAAAAAAAATAATGATTACCAGTAGACTATAAGTTAGAATAGTTTTAAAAATTTCTCTATTGAAATTAAAATTTCCCAGCTTTTTTGTAATAATGTAAACCAAACCAAGTTTTACAACATGAGCAACTAGACATCCTACTCCTAAAGAAATAAATCCTAATGCGTCCCAGAAAAACCAGACAAATAAAAGATATATTATGGACCAGATACTTTCTGTATAAAGTGAGTACATCCCTTTATTTTTCACTAAAAACATTACACCCAATGCCCAAGAAATGATAGCAATAAATCCCGCTAACAGTTGATATTGTAAAACAGGGACTGCCAGCAGAAATGAAGAGCTGAACATAATTTTTATTACAAATTTCGCAAATGCTATTAAAAAAATGATTAATGGTGTTGCAATTACTAATGCCATATCAAGCTGCTCATTAATCAGTAAATTACTTTTGAGATTATCTTTTAAACTTTCAACGGCTGTTAAGCGGGGAAAGAAATCGGACAACATTGAACTTAAAATTATGTTAACGTAGGTGTTAGAAATTGTCCAAACCGCAACAAAACAGCCTACAGCATTAAGATCCAGCTTCTGAGCGATAATAGATCGAATTGCATACATTGTAATAGTTACAACCAATCCTGTCACTATTATATAAAATCCTAACCTTGCCATATTTAGGCCTTCCATATATGTTTGTTTCAAGGATATATTAGGTCTAATTATTTTTACCTTGTATGTAAACAAATATGAAATCAAGAGACTAATGACACTACTTATTATGATACCAGGTACAATCCCTTTAAGACCTAACCACCAATATAGCGGAATGGTAACAATCACGGACGCTCCAGCACTTAATACAGAAACCCGAGCCATCGTTCCAATCTGTCTTAGACCTTGCAGAAGAGCTATCTGACCGCTACTTATGCTTGATATTAACAATGTCACCGAAATTACAGCAATACTAATTACATATTTATCAGAATCAAACGCAAAATAGCTTAGAGGCAGGCTAAGAATTATAGTCATAAGCATTCCTAATAAACCTGTATATAGTGCCCAACGACGCAATACAGTGATGGTTCGTCCTATTTTAATCTGATCCTGAGTTGCGTTAGCTGCAGCAATATCTTTTACCCCACTAAAATTAATACCAAAACTTGTAGCTTGTCTTACAAGATCCACAGTATTTTGCAGTATTCCATTAATACCTATTCCGGCTGGACCTAGCAGAACTGCTATAAATTTGGTGCGTATAAGACCAATCAATATGACTATAATTTGAGAACCTCCAACAATACTAGTTGCCCTTAAAATGCCTTTGTGTGATGTTTTTTCTTCTTTCAATTATTTTATTTTATGAGAATTTTAAAAACCAATTTAAGATTTGAGATAAAAACAACTTTCAGCTTCCAAACCAAATTATTAGGATTTTTTTTACTGAAAAAATTTTTATTAAAGTTGAAGATGATACCTAATAATTCTTTCTTTTTTATTTTTCTAGGCACAAGCCCATGATGTGAGCAGATTGAGCGATCCATCATTATATTTTTGTACTCTAGTGTAGAGCCTAAGAGGAGAGAATTATAAATTTTGTTGATTATGACAGACTTGCTTTCTGTAGTTAAATTTAGCGAAGATATATGGTTTAAATAAATATTAAAAGTATTTATTATATTACTTGGCAGAAAATATATGTTTTCACCTTTATAGGTATGAGACACTGCAACAGCGCATTCATCTTTAGTTTCAGTATAGACAAGTGGCATGTTAATTCTTGCAGCATGCCCTGATAATACTACTTCTGCTTTCAGGAGCTCTGGCAAAAATGCAAAAGTACCGTAATCCTCTATAATTTTGTTAATAAGTGAATTTGATTTTAGTACACGATTTAATATAAAGATACCTGAGGGATGTTCGGAATTATATGCAAAAGATAAAATTGATTCAAATCCTTTTCCGTAAATTATATCATTTCCATAATCAGTAGAATTAAGAGAGCAATGACCTGCAACAATTTTAGTATTTTTTATTTTGTTAATAAAAACATTTAGGTGCTCAGCTGATATACTATCTTTATCTAAACATAACATTACATATTTACCGCTACCATAAGTTAATGACTTTAATATATTTGGCATTCCTCCGATATTTCTGTCATTACGTCTGTATACAAATCTTGTATCTGAAATTGCATTTAAAGCATTTTGAGTGTTATCTGAAGAACAGTTGTCAAGTACTACAACCTCAATATCCATTTCCTTATAGGTCAAAATAGACTTAACGAGGCCTACAGTTTTTTCAACTCTGTTATAAGTTGGTATACAAATACTGAGGATAACATCGTTTCTTTTATTCTTGGTTTCTGAAGAATCCATTATAATTCACAATTAAATTCATATGGTATTGTATCAGCGGGATCATATAATTTATCAGTGTAAGCCATTAAAGTAAATTCTGCGTTACCAGTATTGACAAAAGTATGTGCTACCATATTCGGCACATAAATGGTTTTCGGATCTAGTGCTGATAAACTTATTACTAATTCTTCTTTGGATTTTACATCAATGAGAAAAAGATTACAGCTTCCCGTTAACAAAAAAAACCATTCTGACGCATCAGCATGATAATGCCTTCCTTTAGACTGTCCCACAGATGCATTTGTAAAATAGATTTCTCCTGTAAAACCAGGTAGATTTTCTTCCGAACCATCTATCACTTTAAGAAACCAGCCTCTGCTGTCAGATATTAGTTTTCTTTGTGTTATTTTAATTTTATCTCTTAAAGACATTTATCATAAATTTTTAAAGAATCAAAAAATTGAGTATAATTTGCATCTGGAAGTATATTGTTGATTTTCTTTCCAGATAGCTGTAATTTCAGCATAGTTATATCACTTCTTTCAGCTTTACCAAATAAATCTTCCGTAACATTTAATCCATAGAATTTATATATTAGTTCTACAACCTGTCTTACAGAAAAAGTGTCAATACCTGGAATATTAATAATTCCATTTTCTCTTAGTTTTACTAAATCAAAAACTATTGCAGGAATATCCCCTACATAAAGATACTGACGAATTTGCACACCACTGGTAAAATTCATTAAATCCTTATTTTTTAGAGATTTTATGGTGTATGGAATGAGGCGGTGAGCTGATTCGTGTTCACCATAAATTGTAGGTAATATTAAATGTAGATGTCTGAATGTACTAGCTTTTTGACAAGAAACATATCTCGTTAACAAGCGCTTCGATACACAGTAATCATTTGGTACAGCTAACATTGATGTTACCACTTGCTCCTCCGTAAATAAATTTGATTCATTATTATTACCTATCTCAAAACATGACCCAAAAGTAACCAAAGTACCTGTAAAACTTTTTAAATCCAATTCCTTCGATAAATTGATTGGATGAAAAGTATTTATTTTATAAATATCTGACGAAGCGTCTTTTTGATTAGACTGTATTCCAGCACCTGCTGTGTAAAATATTATATCGCTATCTAAAATATCATCATAGCTAAAATCTTTTTCTAACAAGTCAACTTTATGAAATGTATGAAATTCGTAATCCTTGGGTTCAGATCGCCCAAAAGCTTTAACCGTATGGTTGTTTGCTTTGCAAAATTTTCCTACTTGAGTAGCTAAAAGCCCGTTTGTTCCAATGATAGATATATTCATTAGTTTAATTTATATTGGTTATTAGCTATTCAGGTATTCCCTGATAACATCAGCGATATAATCATAATGACTTTCATCTAATCCCGGCCACACTCCAAGCCAAAAAGATCGATTCATAATGATGTCTGTATTTTTAAGATCACCAACTACTCTGTGATTTACATTAGAATATGCAGGTTGACGCAGGAGGTTACCTGCAAATAACAGTCGAGTACCAATTTTGTTCTTTTCCAAATGTTGCACCAACATATGACGGTCTGTAGAGTCACCATCACGTAACGTCATTAAAAAACCAAACCATGAAGGATCACTATCAGCGGTAGGTTCTGGCAAAATAAATATCTCTTCAAATTCTTTCATCCTGTCATACAAAGCTGTGTAATTGTCTTTTCGCTTTTTAACAAAACGGTCAATTTTTCTTAACTGAGAAACACCCAAAGCTGCCTGCATATCAGTAACTTTCAAGTTAAAACCAATGTGTGAGTAAGTATATTTGTGATCATATCCATAAGGTAATGAGCCTAACTGTTGACTGAATCTACATCCACAAGTATCATCCTTTCCAGGTTCACAGTAACAATCACGTCCCCAGTCTCTAAAACTTTCTGCAATTTTTGAAAGAATTGGATTATTAATTACTACAGCACCACCTTCACCCATTGTAATATGATGTGCCGGATAGAATGAAAATGTTGATAAATCACCAAAGGTACCTGTTTTTTTGCCTTTATAAGTTGCACCAAGGGAATCACAATCATCCTCAATTACCCAAAGATTATATTTTTTTGCTACACGCATTACTTTGTCCAAATCAAAAGGATTTCCCAAAGAATGGGCGATCATTATTGCCTTTGTTTTGGGGCTTACAGCAGCTTCTATCATATCTGCCATAACATTGTGCGTAGCAATATCTACATCAATAAAAACGGGAACTGCTCCAAACTGAATAATTGGATTGACTGTGGTTGGAAAACCTGCAGCAACAGTAATTACTTCGTCACCAGGTTTAATTGCCTTTTCTCCTAATTTAGGTGAAGTTAATGTATAAAACGCTACCAAATTTGCAGATGATCCAGAATTTACAAGCAATGCTTTTCCAGCTCCAAAATATTTCGCAAATTCAGATTCAAATTCGTTTGCAAATCGTCCTGCAGTTAACCATCCGTCTGCAACTGATTCCATACAAAGAAGCAAATCGTCTTCCTCGATAATTTTCCCTGTAACTGGGATATAATCTTTTCCCGCTACTGGTGGTGAAAATGTTTTTAATTTGAAATCTAAATTCATGTTTTTATCTATTAAAAAAATTATAACTCTTGTTATTTATTGTTGAGAAAATTAATAATTTGACTTTCTGTAAATTCATTAATATTGTTCGGTTCATCTCTGAATTTTTTATACCAATCAACTGTAAAGGCAACGGTTTCAGCAGCTTTCATTTTTGGCATCCATTTTAATTCATCTGAAACTTTACTGATATCAAGTTTCAGAAGCCCAGCTTCGTGCACTTGATTTTTTTCATTTATAACCTGAAAAGTACCGTTGCCCCACGCTTCTATTGATAATTTTAGCATTTGTTCAACAGCCAAAGCATCTTCAGCAGATGGTCCAAAATTATAGGCTTGTGAATATTTTAAAGAATCTTCAAATAGTTTTGCACCAAGTAAAAGATATCCACTAATTGGCTCAAGTACATGTTGCCAAGGTCTTACTGAACTTGGGTTCCTAATTGTAATTGTATTATTAAGTAATAAAGCTTTTACAATATCGGGAATTAAACGGTCTTTTGACCAATCTCCTCCACCTATTACATTTCCTGCCCTACCTACAGCAATTCCTTTTTTATGATTTGCGTAATCTGCTGCATTGAAAAAAGAATTGCGATATGAGTCAATTACTAGTTCTGTACAAGCTTTGCTTGCACTATATGGATCATAACCTCCAAGTCGGTCATTCTCCCGATATGGATAAATCCATTCGTTATTATGATATACTTTATCAGTAGTTATCAAAACTACAGCGCATTTTTTACCAAGTACTTTTACAGCATCAAGCAAATATGCTGTACCTAATGCATTTACTTCAAAAGTTTCAGCTGGTATTTCATATGACAGTCTTACTAAAGGCTGCGCAGCTAAATGAAAAACAAAATCCGGCTCAAAATCTAAGAGTTCTTTCAAAAGCTTGTCTTTTTCCCGTAGATCAGCAATTACAGAGATACATATTTTTTCACCGTCAATCAAATTAAATAAATCATTTTCAGTTAATGGATCTAAAGCATAACCCTTAACTTCAGCCCCCAATAGAACTAAAGTCTTTAGCATCCAAGCTCCTTTAAAGCCGGTATGACCTGTAATGAAGACTTTCTTTCCCGAATAAATATTTTTCAGTTTCTCAAACATATTACCAAATTTTCCATTTTGCATTACCCGAACTCCACAGTTCCTCTAATTCAATTCTATCTCGCAAAGCGTCCATTGGTTTCCAAAAACCACTATGCTTATAGGCCGACAATTGACCGTCATCAGCAATCTCTATCAAAGGCTTTTTTTCCCACTGAATATCATCCATATCACCTTCTAGGTATTTAAATATCCCAGGCTCAAGAACAAAAAAACCACCGTTAATCCACATTCCGTCTCCCTGAGGTTTCTCAACAAAATAGTCTACATTGCCTGCATCATCCATTTCAATATTACCAAATCTTCCGGGAGTCTGAATGCTCGTCAAGGTTGCAAGCTTACCATGACTTTTATGAAACTCAACCAAATTTGTGATATTTACATCTGATACGCCATCACCATAAGTAAGCATGAAGGTTTCATCCTGAACGTATTTTTGAATTTTTTTTATTCGACCTGCTGTATTTGTAAGCAAACCCGTATCTACAAGAGTTACTTTAAAAGATTCAGAATTTGAAAAGTGTACATCAACTTTATTTTTTTCCAACTCTATAGTAACATCAGAATTATACAGATAATAATTAAGAAAATATTCTTTAATTGACTGCGCTTTGTAACCGAGACATAAAACAAAATCATTATAACCATAGGTCTCATAGATTTTCATAATATGCCATAGAATTGGTTTACCTCCAATTTCAACCATAGGCTTTGGACGTGCCTCAGTTTCTTCCATCAGCCTGGTCCCTAGGCCTCCAGCTAAAATAACTACTTTCATACTTTTTATATTTTTATTAAGACTTCGTTGTCTAACGGATGGGAACAGCATAGCAAAAATTCTGATTCTGATAAATCTGTTCTTTCCTTAGTGAGCCCAATCATTTTTATTTCTCCTGACTGTAAAACACCTTTGCAGGTACTGCAGTTACCTGTCTGACAGGAATATGGTAATTCCAGATTGGCATTCAGACAGGCTTCTAATATCGACTGACCCTTTACAACTTCAATCTGCGTAATCTTACCTTCAAAATCTAAGTTAACCGTTTGGGTATAAATATTTTCAAAATCTTTTGGATCTTTTACAATTTCAAAATCTTCTGAAAAAATGTAATCTTCATTTATATCTAAACTTTTCAGAGCTTTCTTTACAGATTCCTTGAGACCAAACGGGCCACAGATAAAATGCAGCTGGTCTTGTGCTGAAATGCCACCATTCATTATTGAAGCAACTTTTCTTTGATCAATTCTTCCTTCGATAACATTTGGGAAATTTTTATTGACTTCAAATTTTGTGTGAAAATACTTAACATGAAACCGGTTCGGAAATTGTTTTTTCAAATTTTCTATCGCATCAAGAAAAATTGTACTTTCAAAATTTCGATTACCGTACGTTAAATGTATATTCTGACTATCATTATTATACAATACAAATTTAGCTATAGAAATCAGTGGAGTAATGCCACTTCCAATTCCCCATAAAAATATATTATTCTGTGCCGGTTTTTCCCCCAATACAAAATCACCCATCGGAGGTAAAACTTCTATAGAATCGCCCACCTTTACTACATCAACAATGTGGTTTGAGACAATACCGTGAGGAACCCGCTTCACAGTAATTTCTATATGCTGATCAATCCCAAAACATGACGAAAATGAATATGGCCTTAGAAACCGTCTGCCATTAATTCTTACAATTAACGTAATATACTGTCCGGCAATGTACTTAATCTTTCTCAGTGCCGGTTGCTTAAAACATAATGTTACAGTATCTTCGGTTTCTCGTTTGATCTCTATAACTTTTAATGTATAAGTATGAGTCATTTTATTAATTATGAAATATATAACTGTGAATTTAGAAAATACTATAGAATCTGAAGATCATTTGCGACCATTTCTTTCACCATCGCTTCAAGATCATACTCAGGCTTCCAACCCAACTGATTTTTAGATTTCGATGGATCTCCGATCAGAAGATCAACTTCTGTAGGACGGTAATATTCAGGATCTACAGAAACTACTGTTTTCCCTATTTCTAATTGATATATCGGATTATTACAAGAAACGACTTTAGCTACTTCATTTTCATTTTCACCCTCAAATGACAATTCTATTCCTATCTCTCTGAAAGCCATTCTTACGAAGTCTCTTACTGAAGTTGTTACTCCTGTAGCAATAACGAAATCTTCCGGTTTTTCCTGCTGAAGAATTCTCCACATCGCCTCTACATAGTCTTTTGCATGCCCCCAATCACGTAACGCATTAAGATTTCCCAAATACAAACATTCCTGTTTTCCTTTGGCAATGGCGGCTGTAGCCATGGTAATCTTACGTGTTACGAAAGTTTCGCCTCTTCTTGGTGATTCATGATTAAATAATATTCCGTTACAGGCAAACATTCCGTAAGCTTCACGATAGTTTTTGGTAATCCAGAAACCGTAAATTTTGGCTGCTCCATAAGGAGAACGCGGGTAGAATGGAGAGTTTTCGTCATAAAAACCTTTCTCATTTTTATTATCCGGCAATCCGCCATATAATTCTGACGTAGAAGCCTGATAGATTCTTGTTTGCTTTTCTAAACCAAGAATTCGCACTGCTTCCAGTATTCTTAATGTTCCTATCCCATCTACGTTCGCAACGTATTCGGGTGAATCAAAAGATACTTTAACGTGAGACATTGCTCCCAAATTATAGATTTCATCAGGCTGCACTTCCTGAATGATTCTGATGATATTCATAGAATCTGTGAGATCACCATAGTGCAGTGTAAAATGTACATTCTGTTCATGCTGATCCTGATATAAATGATCGATTCTTTGGGTATTGAAAGAAGATGCTCTTCTTTTAATACCATGAACTTTATATCCTTTTTCTAACAGTAATTCTGCTAAATAGGAACCGTCCTGTCCGGTTACTCCGGTTATTAATGCTGTTTTCATCTATGTGATGTATTCTATGCAAAAGATAAATTAATAGTTATAAATTTTATACTAAAATCTATGACATTTTAACCTGTTTGAAATTATTAATATTCTCTAAAAACCATTCATAGGTTCTTGTGATTCCTTCTTCGAGACTAACCTGATGCTTCCATCCTAAATTGTGCATCTTTGTTACATCCATAAGTTTTCTCGGTGTACCATCCGGTTTTTCTGAATCCCAAATGATTTCGCCGCTATGTCCAACAACTTTCTGAATCATTTCTGCTAATTCCTTAATTGTTAGATCTAGGCCAGTACCTACATTATAAAGATGCTCCGGAAGAACATTTTCCAAAGCAAATATAACTGATGCTGCCATATCGTCCACAAATAAAAATTCTCTCATTGGCGTTCCGGAGCCCCATAAAGTAACGGGAATATTTCCATTTTCTTTCGCCTCATGAAACTTTCTGATCATGGCTGGTAAAACATGAGATGTATTCAGATCAAAATTATCGTGTGTTCCGTAAAGATTTGTAGGCATCATCGATACGTAATCTTTTCCGAACTGTTTCCTGATAGCCTCACAACTTTTAATCCCTGTGATTTTTGCCACAGCGTACCACTCATTCGTTGGCTCCAGTGAATCTGTTAACAGATAATCTTCCTTCAATGGCTGTGGAGCCAGTTTTGGGTAAATACATGATGACCCCAGAAAAATAAATTTTTCAACATCATTTTTAAGTGATGCATCAATCAAATTATTCTGAATCTGCATATTTTCCATCAAAAACTGGTATGGAAAAGAATTATTTGCCAGTATCCCTCCCACTTTTGCTGCAGCGTCAATAACGACATCCGGTTTATTTTTTTCAAAAAAAACGTTAACTGCCTGCTGATCTTTAAGATTCAACTCGCTGCTAGATAATCCGATTACATTACTGTAGCCTTTTTCAGCTAACTGTCTCATGATTGCTGAACCCACCATTCCCCGGTGACCCGCTACATATATTTTTGATTCTTTTGAAATCATATTTTTTCCTTTAATTACCTTAAAGTTGATTGATATTTCTCAAGCTGACTGTATATCTTCTTGACATCCTGAGATCTTTCTTTTTGTAAGACAAGAATAGCATCGGAAGTGTGTACAAAAATACAGTTTTTCATCCCCACAAAAGCGGTAAATATTTCTGTTCCTATTACCATGTTCCCATTCTCGTCTACAGCATGCCCTACAGATCTAAAATAATCATATAAAGATTCGAAAGATCCCAAGTCGTTCCATCTGAAATTGGCAGGAACTACTTTGATCTGCTTTGAGCGTTCCATCACAGCATAATCAATACTGATGGATGGAATCTGTCTGCAGGATTCTTCATCCAACAGATTGTTTACAGATTTTTCCCAAGCCTCAGAAGCTTTCTCGAAAACTTCAGGCTGATATTTTTTTAACTCGTCAAGCAGAACCCCTGCTTTAAAGCAGAACATCCCGGAATTCCAAAGAAAAGTTCCTTTATCTAAAAATTCCTGAGCAGTTTCTGTATTTGGTTTTTCTCTGAATGAAAGCACATCTTTCCCCTCAAATTCAATGTAACCGTAGCCTGTTTCTGGCTTTGAAGGAACAACTCCGAAAGTTACAACAAAATCCTTTTTGGCAAGCTCTACTGCTTCAAGCAAAGATTTCTCATAAGCCTCCTGGTTTTGGATCAGATGATCAGATGGCGTTATAATTAAAACATCATCTTTGTCAACTGCAAGAGCTGAAAAAGCAATTGCTGCTGCAGTATTTCTCGCAATGGTTTCAGTTACAAAAACTTTGGGAATATCAATATCTTTCAGCAATTCTCTGCTCCATTCGATGTGATCAGAATTACCCACAACCATTAACTCATCTACCACAGACTTGTTTCTTTGAGCAGTGAGTTCAAAAAGGGACTTTCCTTCAAAAATTTTAAGGAATTGCTTAGGATGGTTTTTTCTTGAAAGAGGCCAAAGTCTGCTTCCTACTCCACCGGATAAAATTACATTATATATTTTCATGCCCTGTTATAGTCGTCTTCTACACGTACAATATCATCTTCGCCAAAATAAGTTCCATATTGAACCTCTATAAAAACAACAGGTTCAGAGGTTTTATTCTCCATTCTATGATGTGCTCCTAAAGGAATTTGTGCAACCTCTCCTACAGTGTAGTCTTTAATTGAATCGTTGATTGTAATGGTTCCGGTACCAGAGACAATTGTCCAGACTTCTGCTCTGTGATGATGATACTGCAAAGAAAGTCTACCCCCTGGATAAACCAAAATTCTTTTGACCTTATGAGATTCCGCATCTTCTAAAACCCAGTATTCACCCCAGGGTCTAATATCGTGTTCTAACATTATTTCTTTTTGTTTTAATTTAGTTATATGAATTAAAAATCACTCTGTTATAGTCTTCTGTCTGCAAGTTCTCTTCTCAAAGAACCCTTCACATCGTAAATAATCCCTTTTTCAGAAAGATACTTTTTTAAATCTACATCTAAAAACTCTTTGTGTGAAACGGTGAGAACTATTGCATCATATTTTTCATTATCAGAAAGACTACTCAAAAGATTAAAACCATATTCATCATGAACTTCATTTTTATTGGCCCAAGGATCATAGGTGTCCACTTTTACTCCGTATTCTTCAAGATTATGTACAACGTCAATTGCTTTTGAATTACGAATATCTGGACAATCCTCTTTAAAAGTGATTCCTAAATTCAATATCTTAGCTCCGTTTATGGGTATATGTTTCTTAATCATCAGTTTGATGATTTGTGAAGCTACAAAGCCTCCCATAGAATCATTAAGTCTTCTGGCGCTTAAAATAAGTTCAGAATAATACCCAATTTCCTGCGCTTTCTGAGCAAGATAAAACGGATCAACACCTATACAGTGGCCGCCCACAAGACCTGGTTTAAACTTCAGGAAATTCCATTTGGTACCTGCAGCTTCCAGCACATCATGAGTATCAATATCCATTAAAGAGAATATTTTTGCCAACTCATTCATAAATGCGATATTAATATCACGCTGTGAATTTTCGATCACTTTTGATGCTTCCGCCACTTTTATAGTTGGAGCGAGATGCGTGCCTGCAGTAATAACAGATTTATACAGGTCATCAACAATATTCGCTGTTTCAGGAGTAGAGCCTGAAGTTACTTTTAATATTTTTTCTACCGTATGTTCTTTATCTCCGGGATTAATTCTTTCAGGTGAATATCCTGCAAAAAAATCTACATTAAATTTAAGTCCTGATACTTTTTCTAAAACCGGAACACATTCTTCTTCGGTTACACCAGGATAAACTGTTGACTCGTAGATTACAATATCATCTTTCTTCAAAACTTTTCCTACAGTTTCTGAAGATTTGTAAAGTGGAGTAAGATCTGGTCTGTTGTTTTTATCAACGGGCGTTGGCACTGTAACAATAAAGATATTGGCAGTTTCAATATCTGAAATATCAAAACTGCAGTACAACCCCAGATCATTGTTATACAGTGGATTTTCAGGTTTGAGAACATTTTTTAGCAGTTCTTCCCCTATTTCCAAAGTGGAATCTATTCCTGATTTAAGTTCGGTTACACGCTTTTCGTTAATATCGAAGCCAACTACAGAATATTTAGTAGCGAGCAGTCTGGCAAGTGGTAATCCAACATAGCCTAACCCGATGATGGCAATTTTATGATTTTTTCTCATTTGTTTGGAAAGATTCTTAAAAGAATCAAAGACTTTTAAGTGTATTATTTCTTAAACCATTTTCTCCATCCTTTCTCTTTCTGTACACCATATCCGTAGCCATATTTATAACCGTAGCCGTAGCCACTGTTTATTTTACTTACATCATTAAGCACAAAAGCAACGTTCTTTATCTTATTTTGCTCAACCTGTGCGTTTGCAAAGCTAATCAATTCTTTTTCTGTGTAGTTTGATCTGGTGACATACATTGTAATATCTGCCACATCAGCAATAAGGAATGAATCTGTAACCAGCATCAGAGGTGCTGTATCCAGAATAATATAGTCGTAGTCTGGTTTTAAAGATTCTACTAATTCTTCGTATCTTCCATTAGACAGCAATTCAGTAGGATTAGGGGTTATTGCACCTGAATAGATAACATCACAATAAGGATTAAATGTAGTTTGATGTATAATCTCTTCTTTCTTAATTGCCTGGTCATACATAAATTCTGAAAGCCCTATTAAACCTTTTCTTTTATCATTGTAGCGTTGAAGCTGTGGATTTCGGATATCTGATCCGATGATAATTACTTTTTTCCGGGGCGTTGCCAAGGTAAGTGCAAGATTAACTGAGGCAAAAGTTTTCCCTTCTCCCTTCACCGTTGAAGTCACAAATATTACATGACCTTTTTTATTTTTCGTCAACATGAAATTAAGATTAGTAATCAGAATTCTGAATGCCTCTGCAAGCGGAGACATATCATTCTGCATTACCAATTCCGGATCTCCTTTTGACAGAGAAGGAAGTTCGCCAATAACCGGTTTACCACCCGTCAGTTTTTCAAGATCATGTTTAGACTGTATTTTGTCATTAAATAACTCCAACAGGTAAATAATACCTACAGGTATTATAAGACCTACTAACAGAGCAATTAAATATACAACCTGTCTTTTTGGAGATACAGGCTGTGGCGATGTGAGTGCATCATCTACGATTCTGGCCTTAGGAGCAGCAATTGCAAGAGAAATTGCAGACTCTTCTCTTCTCTGAAGTAACAAAAGATACAATTCTTCTTTGATCGTCTGCTGTCTTTCGATACTTCTAAACAATTTTTCCTGAACAGGCACTCTGGAGATCCTGTTTGAAAGCCTGTTTTCTTCACCTAAATAAGTACTTCTCGCAATCTGCAATGCAGAACGGCTTTTGTTTAAACTTCCTGAGATTGCAGATCGCATACTTGTGATCTGTTTAGTGATATCCTGAACTACAGGGTTGAGTGTAGTAGAACTTTCTAACAATCTGCTTCTTTCTGATATCAACTGATTATAAACAGAGATATCTGATGCAGTATTTGCATCTTTTAAACCTACATTGAGAGGTAAAATCTGATAAGTACCCTGACTGTTGACATAATTAAGAAGACTGTTAACCAATTCAAGCTGGGATTCTGTTTCAAGCTGTTTCTGTCTTGTCTCGGCAGTTGACTGAAGTGACAGTTCTGCTTCTGCTTTAATATCTGTAATATTATTTTTCTGCTTAAAATCTTCTTTCTGATTTTCTACGCGTCCTAATTCTTCACCAATTAATTTTACTCTTCCGTCAATAAACTCTGCGGTTTTCTGTGCCTCAGAATTTTTGTCAATAATTGCTTCACGGTTATAATTTACTGCGAGACGGTTCAAAATATCTTCAGATTTTTCTGCTACAGGATAGTTCATTGAAATTTTAAGTACTGTAGCTTCCTCTTTCACAAGCTCCACATTCAATCTACCCAATAGATCACGCGTTCTGTCTATTGCTGAAGCAAAGGCAAGACGAAATCTTACTTCTTTTGCATTCTTTACATCATATTTAGGATTTTTCTGAAATATAATTACGCCAAAGGGCATCGTTACCGCTTTGTTGAAATCTGTTACAATATTTTTCTTAAATCCTTCAGACTCTATTATAATCTTATCCTTTTCTACTGTGGCAAAAACTTCCTTACCGGGATACTCACTTTTTGGTTTTTCGCTTACCACTCTTACAATAAAAGGAGCCATATCTTTGTAAAGCTCAATTTCCTTAATTTTGCCTTTCGAGTAGATATTGGTTTCAAGACCCAATTCTCTTACGACAGACATCATCAGTTTTTTAGACTTCAAGATTTCTATTTCGTTGTCTACAGAATTGGTACCCATACTTCCCACTGCACCAATCTCTGAGAGAATAGACATTTCGGGCTGGCCGGCAGCCGATTTATTAACCTCTTTTATCAATAAGGTCGTTTCGGTACTGTAAACTGTGCTGGAATATCTCAAATAGAACCACGCTGCCACAAAAGAAACAAATATTAAAATTACAAACCAATACCATCTGTAGATGTATGGCTTAATAATTTCACGCAAATTTATGGGCTCTTTTTCAGTTTGGTCCTGCAAATAATTTTGATCCACTAGATGTTTTAATTTTTTTATATATTAATTTTTTGTAAGTGCTAAAACTCCGATTACCAAAGATGCGATAACAGATGCCACTGAAATGTAAAGACCTGTATTCGGATCTACTCTTGCTGCTTTTTCTCTGTTGGCATTTGGCTGTACGTAGATGATGTCGTTCTGCTTCAGATAATAATACGGTGAGTTGATAAAACCGGATTTCGTAAGGTCTATTCTCTGTTTTGTGATCTGACCGTCTACATTTCTGATGACCAGAACATTGTTTCTGATACCATAAGGTGTAGTGTCTCCTGCCAGACTCAGTGCATTGAGAATATTAACATGACCGTCAGGAATTACATACATTCCCGGTCTTGCAACTTCACCAGTTACAGACACTTTAAAATTCACAAGCTTCACATCAACGATAGGATCTTTGATGTATTTGCTGAGCAAATCTGTAAGTTTTTCTCTGAAAGTTTCTATGTTTTCACCTCTGGTGTTTATTTTACCTAACTGCGGAAATATAATATTATAATCAGTATCTACAAAATAGGTAGGCCCGGAAACCGGTAACTGCTGAGGCAGACTGTTAGAATTGGGCGAACTGTACTGAGTAACTGTAGAAGATGATGAATAATTCTGATTAAATGGTTTTACCGCATCCAAATCACGGGCAGAAATATTTACAATAAGCTGATCACCGGGCTGAAGTGTACTACGACTGTTTTTTACTGCATTTTCCAGTGACATATTATCGATATCAGTCATATAATTGATCTCCTGTCTTGGAGTACAAGATGCAAGTATAAAACCTGTAAAGCCATAAAGGCAGAATTTTCTGAAATTCATTCTCTCTAAAATTTTCACAAAAATAGGATTATTATTTTTAAATTAAAATCTAAGCTTAAAATTAACTGTTAATATTATTTAACGGCATATATTCACGCCTGAGACTAACTGTTTTGATCAAGTCTAAATAGTCTGCAAAAGTACCTATAATTAATTCATAATTTACCATCAGGTATAAAAATCATATTCTTCTCATTTTGTTAAAAAATCACATACATCATCCAATATAATTTTGCTGCAGGAAATTTGATTCTTACCCAAAACCGGTGAGGAAAATACTACTGCCAACAGAAAAACTATACGCAGCGGTTCGAGAGTCAAGAAATAAGATTCAGAATTTAAGGTAAGGTTCGCAATGCAGGGGCGGAAGGTGAAACGTAGGCAAAATAGTATTTGTCAGTGTGGCTCAAAGGCGGGAAGACTATGCGCAGCGGGATGGTACCGTGCAGCGGAAGTCGGGAGAATGCGCATAGCTGAGATGCTTCTCCGCAAAAGACTTGTACTTATTGAGAAGACAATAAACCGAAAATTGCCTTTCGAATTTAATTTTGAATACCTATTTTATATTAAAGCGAGAGCAAATCATTAACTTATCTGCTCATTACGCTTTATAATGGCTATCTACAAAAGTACATTACTTTAATTGCAATGCATTAAGCCTCAAGTTTTTCTGCCACTTTTGATCAGCTGCAATTAAAAACTTAACATAATTAAAATGGGCTATTCAGTCGCATTATCTACGCTTTATCCTGCCTTTATCTATGCACTAAGAAAGGAGTAAGAATACAGTTTATTTTTGTATCAGTTGCTCCAATTTTGCCATCATATTATCTTTCTCCCTCAGCATTCTTTCGTACAATTCCGTTTTTTTTGTGTAGTTCCAAAACCTGATCTAGTGGATTAAATATAGGATTTATATTAGCTGTATAACCAAAAGCATTTGAATCATGGAATTTATCGGCAATTATATTAACCGCCTGTTCTTCATCCACGTATTCAGTAGCTTTAACGGGGTTGTTAGAATTTCAGAAATCTTTTCCAGAATATCTACCTCAACGATTTCTTTCTGTTCTAAAAAGAGAAATTTTCTTCTGATTCCAGTCTTCTCCCAAGTCGAAGACCAACGCTTCATGCTTGAGGCCCAACATTTCACGGAAACGCTTTATATTTATGCCCATATGTGCTTTTTTGCTGCAAGCGGGCATGGAATACCCTTTTCAACAATTCTGTACAGGAAATTGGGATTTCTTTATTTCCCGGACTGTGAACCATGCAGGGACAGATAATAAAAACAGGTTTGTCTACAGGCAGATTTTCCATTAGAGACTTTTCAGCTGCTTTTTTGACTTCCCGTAAGGAGTCTGAGGATTGGATACTGATGACTCCGTTAAAATGCCTTCCACAGCATCAGCCATAGCCCCTACTGAATTAAAATAGAAGAAATATTTCATTTCGGAACTCAAAAATTCATTGTAAAGGTCAATAAAGTCTACAGTACTGTAGTAAATACAAATATCTGTACATGTTATGAACCTGTAATACAACTTCGTTCGATAGGATTTGGGACTATGTGCGAAGATCTGCTTTATGAGATTCAGCCTTAGCTGAAAATGAAGTACGCCGGATTGCCTCCCTCTTTTTTTTACTTTTCAAACAATAATAGAGAAGAGCAATCTCATTTCATCTCTATGTTTGAAAGGTGTAAAATTTTGATCTGATAAGTTCACAATTCTTTATTTTAATTTTTGTATTTATAATAATTCTTTGAGATTGGGAATATTGCAACAAACATGAATAAACTTATATTTTAAAGATGAATAAAGAAGGACGTTTATCAGCGTCCTTCATTCATTTCCCTGTCAATCCATTCAACATTTTTTCTGTCTTTCAGGAAGTAGTCCCACCAGTCGACTGTTCTTCTGTTCAAATCAAATGCTTCGGGCGTATTATATCCTAATGTGTGTTCCTGATCCCTGTAGAAAAGTGCTATTACTTTCTTTCGGTTCCGCAGAAGGCCGATGTAAAAGGCTTCAGTCTGCTCCGGAAGTACATTTCCATCCTTTCTACCTGACCACATTAAAATCGGGGCACTTACATGCTGCACATAATTGACCGGATTGTTTCTGAAATACAATTCTTCATTCCCTACATAAGGTCTGTTGATTTCAAACTGTCCGCCTTCAAATCTACCGTAATCGGGAATCTCAAACAACCTGTTGTACGAAAAGTATGACTGCATAATATTCGCTACGGATGCCCCTGAAAGGTATGCTGCAAAACGAGTTGAATGAGTGGCAATAAAATTCACTTCATATCCACCCATGGAGTGACCGCTCAGCCCTATTTTTTCCTGATCGATATAAGTAAAATCTCTCAATGCATCCAAAGCTGCATGAACACAGTCTAATGCAGAGATGCCCGTTCCTCTTTCATCAAAGACAACATCAGGCTGATAGATAAAATATCCCCGGTCAAGCATCAGCCTTTTATTAAATCCATCGGGTTTAATTTCTCCACGGATGTATGCTGATGCAGCGTCAGACTGTTTTTGGTATATTCTGACAATGACCGGATATTTTTTTGAAACGTCAAAATTTTCCGGATACGAGAGAATAGCTTTTAAAGGTCTACCCGAACTGTTTTTGTATGAGAGAACTTCGGTTTTTAAATCTGAAGCTCTTTTATCCTGACGGTTGGTCCGGTAAAGAAGTTCTGTCTTTCCATTTGTTGTATTCCTGCGGTAAATTCCAGGTGGAATATTATGATTTTCTTCAACACTGTATACCAGAGCTGAATTATGATTATCAGTTTCTGAAACCTCCTTTATTTTATGAGATGTGAGAGGGATCAGTACCGATGTTTTTCCCCGTTCCCACCGTAATACACTTGTTTTTTTACTGTTTTCATCATAAATCTGCAGTTGCAAAGGTTTGCTTAGATCTGCGGTAAAAGTTCGGAATCTGGTTTTAAGATGACCAAAAGCTACATTTATTTTTTTGTTCATAATGGTTACCTCATGTGCATCTGAAATCTTCATTGCTGAAAGTTTTTTGGTTTTCAGGTCATATGCAAAAAGATCTGATTTACCGGAAAACAACAATATTTTACTGTCTGAAGAGAATACGGGATTGCTGAACTGACTGCCATCAATTTCTGTGAAGCCCTGATGTTCAAGATCGAATATTATCCACTTATCAGTTTTCCTGCTGTGAGACACTGCAAAATTTCCATTCATTGATCCTATAACTTCAGATGACTCATTGAACGCCAGTAAGCTGGTGTTTTTTTCTATATCGTACAGATAGATGTCATACATTGGCGTAGCATGGATATAGTTGTAAACTTCTTTCGAGCTGAACATCCAGAGATACCTGCTGTTGTTCAGTGGTACATAGACCTGAGATTTTTCGGAGGGCAGTTCAGTTATTATTTTTTTCTCCGGCTTCCAATACCAGAACCTGTAGTTTCTTTTTCCCGTGCGTGCGGAACGCAGATTTTTATCACTTCCATACCAAACCTCCACCATTTGAGAATCAGAAACCTCTGTTCTGGATTCTGCAGAAACTAGAAAAGTGCCGTCATTCCCAGCTTCTGCTATTTTAATGGCATCAGTTTTTACCGGCTGGATTAGTTCCGGGACATAAATTTTTCCTTTTTTAATATCCAGAAGAACCATCCGTTTTGCAGTCTCACCAATTATCTGTTCCCTTATGGCGAGAAAATTCTGTGAAGACAGAAGTTCAGTTTTTTCAATGGTATTTTCCGTACTGTAATGCCTGAAGATTTTTTTTCCATTCCATTCCAACAGTTCATTTTTTCTCTTACTGCCCGTACTTTCAACAGTCGTCGTGATGAATACTTTGCTCTTACCTGAGGTCATCTTTTCCACCTGTAACAATTTCAGTATACGCTTTCCGCTCAAATTATAGATGCTCAGTGTTTTATTTTTATCCAAAATACAGAACTGCCTTACATCTTTCATCACCTCTGCAGTCCTGACCTTTTTGAAGGTTATCTTCTGATGTGTCTGCAGGTTTAGAAGCTGTGCATTGCCTGCACCAACAGCAAAAAAATGCAGTTTCCCAAGAAATGATTTTTTGTCACTCATTCCAATCACTGTATCGGACGGAACTTTTCTTTGGTGTGAAAAAACAAAAACCGTATCGTTGCTTTCAGGATAAATAAGCGTTAGAGCCGCATATTTTCCATCTTCTGAGTTTATCATCCATTTAAGATCTGAGAATTTTGATGCCCATAGTTTCAGACTGTCATCCTGAGTCCGCTGACTGTATACAGTAGCTGACAAAAATATTACAATGAGTGTTATAAAAGCTGTTTTCATTTAATAGCCCTGATTTTGAGGTTTGAGTTTTCCGTTCAAAAGCAGTTCCTTCTGCGGAACCGGCCACAGGCGGTGGTAGTCTTTCCAGTTGGGTTTTACAGCTGTAAGCTGGCTGAGCTGATCATTTCTTTTAAGGTCGAAAAAGCGGTGACCCATCTCAGTGAAGAATTCACGGCGGTTTTCATTCAGGATTTCCGTGAGCAGTACAGCCTGCGTTACAGATGTTGTAAGTGCAGGAAGTGTAGCCCGCTGTCTTGTTCTGTTGACATAAAGAACGGCTTCCGTCACTTTATTCTGCTGAGCCAGTGCCTCTGCCAGTAAAAGGTTAACTTCCTCAAGCCTGAAAACGATGGAATATTCCGCGGTGTTGGCTGAACGGAGTCTGTACTTTTCGGCGCGGTACCATGTATTGGCTCCCACGGTAACCGTTCCCATCCAGGACTGTTTTCTCAGGTCACCTGCGGGAAAGGAACTGACCAAAGAATTTGTAAGTGAAAACCCTGTCGGGGCGGCATTGACGAAATAGTAGAGGGAAGCTTCCTTTGTGGCATCACCTGAGTTTTTGGGTTTCAGCTGCCAGAGGATGTGGGTTCCGGATTTCTGAAATACCTTGGTGATGTCGTTCTGAAACTGGTACAGTGGACTCTGAAGAATGGTTTTGAGTGAAGCTTCCGCCTTTGACCATTGCTTCTGCTGCATGTATACTTTTGACAGAATCAGCTCTGCTGTCTTTCTGTTGATGAATATTCTTTCTGTATTTCGGTACTGATTATTCAGTGCAGGAATAGCATCGAGGAGATCCATCTCTATTCTATTCAGCACTTCTGCAGCAGGTGTTTTGTCAATGTTCTGATTGATGATGTAATTGGTGGTTACAGGATAGGGAATATCTCCGTAGATCTGCTGAAGATAAAAAAACAGCAATGATCTTATCGTCAGTGCCTCAGCGGTTATCCTTGCCTTATCAGCTGCAGATAATCCCGTTGATTCTTCTACCCCTTCTATAATGCTGTTGGCCACATAAATTTTCTGATAGGCGGCTGTCCAGAATGTGGTGACCGGAGCATTGGAATCCAGGAGCGTATTGTTAAAAATATCCGGAAAGCCATTATTGGTCACCGCCGTATGGTAAATCAGATCGTCGGTGTACATTCCCCAAAGTCTGCCCGACTGGTCTGCGGATATTGGGGAGCTGTCCCACAATCCGGCGTAGAGTGCTGACAGTGCCGCATTGGCAGTCTGCACATCACTGAACACATCCTGTGTTGCGATCTGGTTTTGCGGAAGATCTGTTTCGATCATTTTTTCACATGAGGTTGTGATCGTCAACAGGACGATTGCTGTTATTGTTTTTTTGATTGATGTCATAAGGTTGTTTTTTATTTATTATAGTGTTCTTTTGACTCCTTTCAGTCGTCGAACCTAAAGGGTTTGCCTTGATGCAAAAGAACCAAAAAATCAAGACCCCAAAACTTTGCCTCTCAATTTTTATGTATTAATATTGAATCGGCGAATCTCTACGAGATTTTACGCTACAAATTGAGCCGGTGCTGAAAAGTTTAAACTCGTGCGGAATCACTATTTTACTTCTTAATGTTTTTACTGCCCGCACTCAAACAGTAAACTTTTGGCTCATCTTTATTTATTTTTTTATTCGATTCGCCGAACCATAAACGTTTCTCTGTGGCCCATGCTTTCAATTTGCTTAACGCTAAAAGTTTAATGGTCAACGTTGAAGTGGATCTATTTTAATGTATAACCGTTTTGTTGATTTCATAACTTTGTTCTTCTATATTTAAAAAATGTAATTGTCGAATATCCGGGAGATATACACTAATAATTGAGCAGAGCGAGGCGGATCTTAAACTTATTTTGCTTTTGTTCTTCATTTCTGCAATCTTTAAAGCTTTCGATTCCGACGTTAATATTCTTGAGTGTAAACTTTGCAATCATATTCACTACCCATATCACAGCGTCAGTGTTGCTCCGAAGGAATAGGTTCTGAGAGGTGGCAGAAATCCGCTTGAACCCAGCTCCGGATCTATCCCGAAATACATTGTCCAGGTGTGAAGGTTCTGTCCCTGAAAGAAAAGTTTCACTTCCCTGAATATTTTACCCTGAGTAGGAATGCTGTATGCGAGCTGCACATTTTTCAGCCTGATGAATGAGGCATCGGAGACCGTTGCATCACTTATCTGAAACAGCTGGTGTGAGACTGTGGTTGCGGTATGGTAAGGCATATACAGTCCCTCAGGATTCTGAGGTGACCATACATTCAGAGCCTGCACGGGGAGGTTGTTCATGGAACCGGGTGAGGGCATGGTGCTGTTGTAGTTTCTGCTTTCCTGTTTTACAAACTGTACAAGCACGGAAAGGTTCCAGTTTCTGTATCTCAGGTCATTGGTGAATCCTCCGTAGAACTTCTGACCGAGGTTTCTGATCACCTGTCTGTCATCGGGAGATGAGATTTTGCCGTCACCATTGAAGTCTGTAAAAATATACTGTCCCGTGGCAGGATTGATGCCGTTGAGCTGATACAGTTTTATGATGTTGACCGGCTGCCCGACAACATAGGTGTTGGCATAGGAAGAACCTTCAAGACCGGGAAATGAAAGAAGTCTGTTCTCCGGAAATGTAATGTTGAATCCTGCATCCCATGAAAATGAGCCGTTCTGTATCAGATCTCCTTTAAGATCAAATTCCCATCCTCTGTTCCGAACGGTGGCACCCAGATTGGCGAGTACCGATGTGAATCCCGTTACTGCGGAAAGCTGGTAGCCGAGAAGCTGGTTTGATGAACGGTTGCTGTAGTATGCTGCCGTCAGATTCAGGCGGTTTTTAAAGAGCCCGAGCTCAAGGGCTGTTTCAAACTTCAGGGTTTTTTCCCAGCTGAAATCCGGATTATAGAGTCTTGAAGGCAGCAGACCCACTACTCCATTATAGATTAAAGTGGATGTGATGTAGGTATTGAGGTACTGGTTTTCCCCGATATTGTCGCTTCCTGAGGAACCGTAGCTTGCCCTCAGTTTTCCGAAGCTGACAAAGCGGTTGTCTTTCAGAAAGTTTTCCTTTGTGAAGATCCAGGCGGCACCGGCTGCCCCGAAGGTGGCGAATCTGTTGTTGGGACCGAAGCGGCTGCTGCCATCCCTTCTTCCGGTCAGGTTGAGTATGTACTTGCCTGCATACTGATAATTGATTCTGCCGAACACTGCCGCATAGCGGTATTCAGTGGTCACGGCATCCGATACGGTTTTGGCCTGCGCCGCACCGATGTTGCTGATGAAGAGGTTGCTTTCAAAACCGAATCCCTGAATGGCGGATGTGCTGTTTGTATCCCGTTGGTAGGTTCCTCCTGCAAGGATGTCTGTCTGATGGTTGCCTTTTTTGAAGAACCAGCTGAGCTGCGGTTCGATGACCATTGAGAATCTGTCCTGATTGCTTTTTGAAGCAGCTGACTGTGCCGAGGTCATTCCGAAAGAAGGATCATTGGCGGTGTGGGGTCTGAGTGACCATTCCTCAAAGGTCTGGTAGGTCATGCCTCCGTTGACTTTCAGTCTCAGGTTTTTAACCAGTTCGTATTCCGCGCTGATGTTGCTCAGGAACTGAAGCTGGTCATTGGAATAGGTATTCCTGAAGTTGGCCAGAGGGTTGGCGAAAGTACTGTTTTCCCAGTTCAGACTGCCGCTGCTGTCATACAGTGCCGGTGCATTGGGAGACAGTATATAGGAAGCTGCGGTAACATCCGATGTGAGGACATTATTGTCCAGCGCGGAAAACAGGTTGGACATGTTGAAGGTAAACTTCCTGTCTGCCGATCTGTGGGAAATATTTCCGGAAACCGTGTTGGTTCGGTACCTGAAGTTTTCCCCGAAAACGGTAGTCTGCTGACTGTGGCCGAGGCTTAGCAGGTAGGATGTATTTTCACTTCCTCCGCTGAGGGAAAGCTGGGTATTGGTTATATCAGCATAATCCCCGATGAGTTCCTTCCGCCAGTCGGTGAATCTGTTTTTATCCCAGGTGCCGTTGATGTCGTAGGCAATTGCCGGATAGGCTGAAATGTTGTCATTGGCAAAAGCCTGCCGGCGCATGTTGATGTACTGTTCCGTGTTCATCATTTCCAGTCCGGAAACGGCATGGCTCAGTCCGTAGGATGAGTTGAGGGTAAGTCTCAGCCCTCCTTTTTTTGCTTTTTTTGTGGTGACCAAAACTACTCCGTTGGCTCCCCTTGATCCGTAGATCGCTGTGGCATCAGCATCTTTGAGGATTTCGAAGCTTTCGATGTCGTTGGGACTGATGGAGTTCAGCGGATTGACATTGGCCAAAGCAAGTACGGTTCCTCCGTAGCGTGAATTGACTCCGCCACCAACGGGAACGCCATCGATGATGTAGAGCGGCTGATTGCCGTCAATCTCTGAATTGATACGGGTGCGGAGGGAATTTCTGCCCCTGATCTGGATGTCGAAACCTCCGCCTGCTGTTCCCGAGTTTTGGGTAATGCTGACGCCTGCCATTCTTCCCTGCGCTGCTGACAGTACATTGGTGACGGGCTGGTTTTCGATTTCCTTTGCTGAGATTTTGGCAATGCTTCCGGTTCTTTCACGGTCTTTTACCTTGTAATAACCGGCGTTGAGGACGACTTCTTCAATTTGCTTCAGGTTGAGGTTAAGGTTGAGGTTTAGGGTTAAAGCTGCTTCTAAGGTTTTTCGCTGTTCGGGATAATCTGAGTGGCGGAAAACAAGGACGGGATTCTCTCCGCTGACCTGAAGAATGTAGTTTCCTTTGTCATTGGTAACAGTCGTTTCACTGCTGTTATCCTGAGAGACAGAAACTCCTGAAAGGGGTTTGTTGTCTGCGGTTACGGTACCCGTAACGGTTCTGGTCTGAGCCTTGAGATTGCTGCATATGACTGCCAGCATGAAGGCGCAAACCGTGCTTCCTATAGTATTATAGGATTTTTTCATAGTTTTGTAATGTTTTTAATTAAACGATTCAATCCATTGCTCCTTCCTCAGTCGCCAAACTTAAGGGAAGGGGCTTTTTTATTGATCTTTTTGTTAGGCCGAGTTGGCCTGTGTCTTATTTCATTGGTTTTTGATTGGTCATAATAATTCGCTGTGATTGGGTTCCTGTTTTTATTCTGAACAGAGGAATCTCTGATGCAATCCCCAACTGCTCAGAAAAACAGGGCTTTCATGATACACTGAAAAGAAATAGTAATAAACTGCTCACTTCAGAGCATACAAAAGCAGTAAAATATCAATTAATATGAATGAAAATTTGTCCCGAGAAAGCTTTAAAGCCGCAATAGGTTGTACACCCTACTGTATCCTATCATGATACTCTATGTGGTGAAGCGGGCTTAGATTGTTTGTAGAAAAATCGGACGGCATGAAAATAAAACGGCATGGAACTCTACAATATCCTAACTGAGGTACTGGTATACCTTACATACAGATAAGAGAGCCCACGCCTAGGTCGTGAGCATCAGGCTTATCATCTCGTATGTTAAAAATTACCAGTTTTCAGTTAGAGATTCTAAGCAATAGCTTCTAATATTCTTTGAAGTATCGCAAAGTTACATTTCTGTGACTTCATTTACAAATATAACAAAATTTTCTAACGCGGGTTAATTATCCCACAAAATTTTTTGTAAATATATTGAAATTGTCTGTCTCGTACATTATGTAATGATAAAAGATAGAGCAAAAGGAAATTTTCTAATCCTATTTGGAAAAAAACTAGAAGAACTGAGAAAAAGTCAGAATCTAAGTTACAGACAGCTAGCACAAAATTGTGATGTTGACCACAGTGACATCAGCAAAATTGAAAAAGGAAAAAAAGATATTCAACTTACAACTATGTTGCAGTTAGCGCACGGTTTGGGACTATCTCCAAAGGAACTTTTTGATTTCGAATTCGATATTACAAAGTCTAATGATGATGGATAAATCATGATAAGAGGTGGGATTTGCTTTTTTATTTACCAATTGCTTTGAAATAACGATCTGAACGCTGCTGCAAAACTTCATTTGTATCTTGAAGTTATTTTTTTGCTTAATTTTAAATAGTGACAAAGCAATTCTCGGACTACTGCAATGATGCTGTAGATTTTTTAGGGATTAATATTGGTGGTTTTTGTGAAGATAGAATATAAAAAGCTTAAATCAGCTCTCCAAGTTCTCCTAACATTAGAGTTTTCTTTTCCAATGGCTTATAATATCGTAATGGTGATTCTTTATGAGACATCACGAAGTCAAGAGACTTCGCACAGCAGACAGGAAAGATGCCGACTATTGTTTGCATACTAAAAACCACATTACAGGTTAAAGATGGTACGAAGTAGGGAGACTTCGCATAGCGGAAAACTTTGACAGCGGACAGTTTGGTTATCAGAGGTTAAGTTCAATGGAATCAAATCCCGAATTGGTGACAGACTGGTTCTTTTGTGCAGGGAAAATTACTTAGTCGTTTGACTTCGCATGGCCAAGCATCTGGAAAGCGGAATTTGCGGATGCAGTATTTTATCATCAACAACAAGTTGATGATTGTGGTAAACTGTTGTGGACACCTGATCATATCTGCAGCTATTTCTGCAAAAATCCAATGAGTTTCCAAACGACTCTATACTTTACTTTCAGCGGGGAATATTCGATCTGGTTTCCTGTGAATGCCTGTCCTACTTCGCTGGTAATGGTGCGGTAGCTGGTGAGTCCTGAGCTGCTGGCGCCACCCATAGCCATTGATGTGGTTATTACGCCGGAGTATTTCCATGTAATTTTATGCTTAAGAAAATACCTTATAATTAACTCATAATCGGATGCTATCTTATATCCGACGATATAGACTCCCAAATTATCGAAAAGCTGTCTTTTGAGAAATATTGAAGGATGGGGTGGCATAAAACCTATTTTGAGTTTCTCCGGATGCCACCTTTTGGAGGAATATTTACGGAGAATTTTTCTATTCCTGTGCTGCAGAATATCTCCTGTACATGCGTCTACCGCGTTGCTACGCAGAAAATCAGCGATTTTTTCTATGGTTTGTGCTTCATAAAACACATCATCTGAATTAAGAATGCCGACGTAATCCCCTGTTGCCATGGCAATTCCTTTATTCATGGCGTCATAGAGGCCTTTGTCCGGTTCAGAGATCCAGTGCGAAACAGTTTCAGGGTATTTTTTGATGATATCAACGGTGCTATCAACAGAGTTACCGTCAACGATAATATATTCAATATTATCGTAGGTCTGCGATGCCACCGATCGGATGGTATCTTCAACGGTCGCTGCGGAATTGTAGCAGACCGTTATTATCGAAATTTTCATTACAGTTTAGTTAGAGTTTTTATTTTTATAGTTTTTGATCTGCGGTTAGGGTAATGACTTTTTACTCTGTTGATTTTAAATCATTACGTAATTTGTTCCTGCCCATTTAAAAGATATATCAGAGAACATATCCCTCATGATCCTGAACCTCTAAAATAGAAATAAAATCATAAAATCTTCTATAAATATCACAAAAAAATGAGATTTTATGCACCTTTCAATTAAAGTTTATAATAAATCATTGAATACCTAAAATAATTCACAACAAGTTTATTATACTCTTTTTTTTT
>NZ_LMQH01000011.1:2332078-2347949 GCF_001424105.1 Chryseobacterium sp. Leaf394
GTTTTTAATCATGTCTATATCACGTCCGCAATGTTTTTTAATTTCGTACACTTTTGCGTCAACTAATGTTCTGTACCACCATCCTTGTAGAAAATGCCAAAGAAATCCTTCTTTGCCGTCTAAGAAGCCAAGTTTAAAAAAATATCTGTACACAAAATACATCAATGCCCTCAGAAAAAGCGGACTCTTAGCATACTTCAATTTCATTTTTCTCTTTTGCTTTGCCTGCCCGTCCAGATTAGTACGGTGCTCATTTCCAAGTATATTATATTCGACATCCAAAAGGTCAATAGCTTCGCGGATGGAATAGCTGTTGTGCTTATCTGTCCACCATCCGATCGTATTGAGATTATTATCTGCAAAACGAACATGCAAGTCTTCCACCCTACCCGATTCTATCTGAATATGCTCATCCATCCACCGGATTTCGGAACGACCTTTTCCGTTGCGGAATAAGCGAAGCATTTTGATTTGCGGCATTCTTTTCATTTCCCTACGCATAAAAAACCGCACCAGCTTCAAAGTAAATCCTGAAACTCCAGCATCTGCACTCTCTATGGCATTACGAAGCTCTGCAAAGTCTTCTTTATACAGATATTCGTCTGCATCAAGTCTTAAAACCCAATCTGTTTTTATTTCACACTTGTCCAATGCCCAGTTAAACTGATGGGCATAGTTGATCCATTTATTTTGATAAAATCTGCAGTCATTAGCACTTGCAATCTGTTCTGTTGAATCTGTAGAAAAAGAATCTACGACTACAACATCACCACACAATTCCCGCAAAGAAGACAGACATCTCTGTAAATGTATTTCTTCATTGTGGACTAAGATAACTGCAGTTATAGACAGTCTATTGTTCATCCATTAACTTTTTTCTGCAAAGATAATTTAGACCTATTGTTTCTAATTGCGACATCCCGTAATCGAGACAAGTTTATTAGTTTCCATTATATTTATCAGTGATATAAAACTCTTTTTTTTATAAATTTAGCAGGGTTGCCTCCTACAATAGACCAAGGATCCACACTTTTAAAGACAGCAGCACGCGCACCTACTACCGCTCCCTCTCCTATAGTTACGCCCATTCCAATAAAAGCTTCCGCACCAATCCACGCCTGACTATCGATTATAATTGGCTCAAAAATCAGTTCATTTTTTTTGCTTTGTATATTATGTGATGCAGCACACAAATAAGTTTTCTGTGAAACTGTAGAATGAGCTCCAATAATAATTTTCCCCACATTGTAGCAATCAACCTCAGGTGCTAAACAAGCGTACTCACCCATTTCGAGATTCCAAGGCTGATATATTCGTACTGAAGAGTAAACCACAGAAGTTTTATGAACTTTGGCTCCAAAACTTTTCAGTAGAAACAATTTCCACGAATTTGCCATGCTTCTTGGAAAGGGTCTTGCCAATAAACACCAAACTAAACTCCAAAGCAATCTTTTTATCTGATTGCCTTTTGACAAACTGTTTTCGTATTTTGAAAGATCAATTTTTAATTCGGAACTCATACTACAAAATCAGGTTTTTCTGTTTTATTTAATATCCAGCCATAAAGCTCTAAAAATTGCTTTCCCACTGATTCTATTGAATATTTATCTTCTACAAGCCTTCTTCCATTTTTCCCCATTTCTTCCAACTCTGAAGAATCTTTCTGAAGATATTCTTCTAAAGTCGCTCGCAGTGAATCAACTCCGATATCAATCCAACTCCCGGCTTTATAATCTTCCAGATCTTTCCATGGTGTGCCTGTGGTGGTGATAACAGGAATACCACAAGATAATGCTTCAGCTACTACAATTCCAAAGTTTTCACTGTAGGTTGGCAAAACAAATAAATCGGCGTTATGATAGATTTCGAGTTTTTCAGTTCCGAATTTAGAGCCTATGATATCAATTTTATTATCGAGTTTTTTTGACGCTATCTCCTGCTTAAGTATATTAATATAGGCTTGATCACCATTCCCAGCAATCTTTACTTTCCAATTCTCTATTATGCTTTCATCCAATAATTGCCAGGCTTCAATCAAGATTTCAATACCTTTTTTAGGATGAATTCTGGAAAGAAATAAAATTGTTTTTTCCCTTTTGCGTTGGTATTCTTTCTGTGGATATTCGTTAATATTTATCCCGTTAGGAATATTGGCAATTGGATTTTTGTAACCTAAATTTCTTATGCTTTCAACTTCCATCTGGCCAGTTGCATGGAGACAGGAGGCTAATTTTAAATCCCGATGTTGATACATTAGCATTGCCAGTTTTTTCTTAAGCTTACTTTGCTTCAATGACCATGGCTCAAGCATTCCCCGTATAGAAATTAGATATGGTTTATTTTTTTTACGAGCATTTTTTGCCATTTGATGGATGGGCAAATTCCAGATTCCATGACCATGATATAGGTCAGCATCTTTCTTTTGCAATTCAATATTCAGAGTTTTTGAATAATCCAAAAAACTGGATTTGAAGAACTTAAGGTTAATTTTCTTATTATCGAAACTTCTGTACAACGGATTCGACGATTCTAATGTCAGCAGGTTAATATTTTCTACTTTATTTGCCAAAGCCAATAAACTAACGAGACCTGTAATGCTTCTTGCAGGTCCACCAGTTGTTTCATCGATGGATGATATGCAGGTGGTTATTTTCAATTTATCTGACATTTTAAATTTAATTTAAATTACTCCTATCTAACTGTCTGTAAATCTCAAGATATTTATCAGAAATACTTTTAGCATCAAATCTCTTGATGTTCAATAATCCTTTTCCAACAATATTTTCCCGATAACTTTTATCGTTTATAATCTTTAAGAAGCCTGCTCTCATACTATCAATTTCTTGAGGATTTACGAAACAGACAGAATCATCTCCAACTTCCAACATAGGCTCAATATCGGAAGTCAATACTGGTCGCCCTACAGTCTGACCTTCGATAATTGGCATCCCAAATCCTTCATATAAAGAGGGAAAGCTGATGATATCCGCTTTCTGATACTCTGCAATTATCTCTTGATCTGACAAATTTGTTGCAGAACTATATGTAACAGCATTTTTCGCCAACAGCAATCTTACTTCTTCGTTTAAAAAACCAATTATTCTTAAATGACAATTTACTTCTTTGAGAGATGAAATCACATTTTGTAGATTTTTATTCCAACCAGTACCTATATGTAAAATTATGGGATTGATCAAATTAAATTCTTTAAAGTGGTAGTTAAATTCATTAGATATTGGGTTTAAGATAACTTTTAGTTTTTTTTTACTGTAATATTTTAGAATATCATTTTTTGTATTTTCTGAAATACAGATGGTAAAAGCAGCTATTTTTACAGGTAATGTCACCCAGAATAATTTCTTAATATAAAATTCTATTTTATTTCTAGCGTTTTTAAGAAAAACAAGATCATGAATTGTTAGTACTGTTTTTAAACCAAACAGTGCTAAAATAATATACTGTACATCGCCCGTTATGTGATAGATTGTTTTTTTATCTCGCATCCTGTACACGAAGTATAGATTTTTGAGAATTTTGATTGGTGAAGAACCAAATTGTGGAAGGTGTACGTTGTCGTAATCTACAGACTCGTTTAAATTCTCACTGATTGTTTTAAAAACCCGCCGTATGCTGTGTCCCGCTTTTTCATTCCTATGGATATAAACTACTTTCATCTCTCTGTACAAATTTTGAGTATTCTTTGAATAGTTTCTTTATTAGAATAACCCGAAGTAAGACATCTCTCCAAGCCATTTTTCGCTATAGAACTTCGAAGATGGTTATGCTCTAGATAATATCTACATTTTTCTAAAAGTTCATCATCTGAACTGAAAAATTCAGCCTCTTCACCTTCCTGAAATAATTCTTCATGTTCAGAAGTCCTCTCAGCTACCATAAAACCTCCACAAGCTGGAATTTCCATAGTTCTGGTGGTCTGTAAATCATTATTCATTTTCCTCAGAAAACAAAGATTTATTTTAAAAGCATTCAAGGCTTTAGAGTAATCTTCTGAGAACAGTGCGTTATTCTCAATAATAAGGTTGGGATATAGGTTTTTATATTCATTCCATTTACCTGTCCCCCAAACTCTAACTTCAATACCATTTTTTGCTAAGTGTAGAATGCTATTAGCTCGTTCTTCCTCCCATGCTCCAATAAATCCTACTTCACCTCCCAGCCTAATAATATCATTCTCTAATAACTGATACGGAAAATGGAATTTTTCCTCATAAGCATTATTGGCAAACAGCACATTTTTAATTCCCAAATCCTTTAAACCTTCAACAGCATATGATTTAGTAGTTACATAATAATCATAATAAGGCAAACTTTTAAGAAAATTGTAAGACTGATTATGTCGCTTAGTCATCTCATCAGGAGAATAACCAATAATCACAGTTTCAGGATATTTCATCCTAATCATTTTTAAAGTCGATGGCCGTACAGCAACACCCTTGTCTATCCAAATGACATCGTAATTTTTACTATTCAACTTAGTTATGATCTCATCATTAAAACTTTTTGTACTAGCATAAGGAAGTTTTATCCCAAACTTGAAAAGTTTTTTAATTATTCTGTTGATGATAGAATAATTAAAATTTGTGTTGATGGCATCTGTAGTTCCCAAGTTTTCTAACGCCCAATGACGATGTAACGCTGTATTACTCTTATTATATCCAGAAAAATTAGCAATTGAAAGTATGTTCATCTTTTGAAACCAATTTGTAGAATATCTAACACTTTAAAAAATACTAGATAAAAAAATATGTATCTTATAAAACCAACAAATTGACCAACAAATTCTTGCTCAAATTTAAAGAATGATGAAAAAATTACTGGTAAAATAAATATTAATAGATACCAATGTTTATTTTTAGTTATGATACTTATTAAAAAGTTATTCATCCTATTAAGTAGAAATCCAAACAGAAATAAAAATATCCAAGAGCCTACAATTCCAAATTCGGCATATGAAATACCAAAAATATTGATGCCAACTGAGGTATTTTCTGTCAACGATCGGCCAGTATATCTAATATAATTAGCTCTTGTATCAACATTCTTTTTTTCAGGGAAAAGAAATCTCGGTAATAACGCATTTGATAAATCATTCACCAGATTTTCTCCGTATAAATTAGGAAACTGCTTCGGAACATGCTCATAGATTAAGGCAATCGTACTACCTGAACTAGCCCTTTCTGTCACACTTATATCATTATTTGAGGACGGGGCTGCGAATAAAGAATCTATAAATAACATTATGCTAAAACCTCGATCATCCCCATCCCAAACCTTCGCTCTATACGCTAATTTTACATTTTGGAATAATGATATTGCTAGAAATCCTACTATCATCATTAGTAATAATCCTTTTTTATTTAATTTAAATATTGTAGGAAAGTAAATAAAACATAATAGACCAAAAGCAATAACCGAGGCAAATACCGCTGTAATAATGCCTTGCAATAATATGATAATAAAAAAGAGTAATGGATAAATCCAATATTTTTTCTTATTGTAATAAAGTAGTGCGAAAGACATCGCCATACCAATTCCTGAGAAATTTACAAATAGGCTTAGCCATGCGTTTTGGGCTATGAATGATATCATACTACCAATCAATCCCAAAATTATGATAAATATAGCCAAAACTCGATTATACTTATGATGTAAAATATCATAAACAAATTTTTTATTAATATAGACAGGTTTTCTTTTTACAACATTTGTTCCTAAAAAAAATGCGATAGCTCCTGGGATAACGATTATTAAGTACCTATTAAAATTTTGAATACTCGCACTATTAACCAGTGGCAGTATGATCATTTGGATTACACAGATGAAATAAATAACTTCAAAATAAGCCAACTCATAAATAATACGGTTTATAAGCAAAGACGATATAAAAATAAATAGTGAGACACCTAATATAATATTTAATACAGTACTATTAATTACTAATGCAAGGAATAGCAATAGTAAAATAATAATTTGAATCTCATAGTTATTTTTATTACCTGTAATTTTATTCAACTTGTTATAGCCTTTAAAAATTCATAATACCGATTTCCATAATCTTCCCACGTAAAACCTGATTGAACACGATTCACAGCAGCAAATGACATTTTCTCCAAAACGTCAGGATTATTATATAGATACATCAAATACTCTTTCAACTGTTCAGTATCTCTAATGTTTACTACAAATCCTTCTTGGCCCTGTTCAAGGATTAGATCTGGACCACCAGTATTTGCAGAAGTAATTATAGGCAAACCACAAGACATAGCTTGTGTTAAAACCATTCCAAATCCATCTTGAATTGACAGTAGGCAGAAAACTGAACCTTGGCTATAGTAGTTATATAATTCATCTTGTGGCTTGTGACCTAAGAACTGAACTTTTTCATTTCTATATTTTATTATGACATCTTCCATATCCGAATCAATACTACCTAAATGCCAAAACTCTGAATTCTCAAGATTTAACTCTGCAAATGCTTTTAGAAGATATAGACTTCCTTTTTGAATGCTGAAATTCCCAGCACTAATTACTCGGAATTTACTATCTTTCTTTTTAGTCCTTGTAAATCTACTTAGATCAACTCCGTAAGGATTTACAATTAATTTTCTTTCAGGTATACCAAATTGCAAAAAAGATTTTTTAACAAATGTTGAAGGTACAGAAATGTAATCTGCAAGTTCATACTCTTGTAATTCTCTTTCCCACATCCATTTATTAGGCGTAAATTTTTTGTTAAATAACGCATATTCCACAGACAAAATTTTCATCTGGTATGAGTAATGACTACTGCCACGTTCCAAAATACAAATCTTCCCCATCTTCTTTGCTTTTATAATTGCTTCTAAGGATGAACCACTCCAACCAATAAATACATCAGCATCTTTTAAAAGCTTGTAATTAGACTTAGCCTGTGATGTAAAAGTATTTTTCTCAACAAATGATTTTGATAAATATTTATTAAAATACCTTCTAAGCACTTCCCAAAATATATTACTTTTAATTTCTTCATTTGTAAGTCCCCATTCCCTTGCCTTAAACTTAGGCAAAGTCGTATTTATCTTCCATAGGTAAGATTTTTTTTTCAACTCTTTTGCCAAATCAAAAGCGTGAAACCTTCCAACAACTGATATTAGAACTTTCATATTTTACGAGCATTAAGATAAAACTGCAAATCGCCAGACAATAAAGATGGAACAACTAATTCACTATGAACAGTTTTACGTTTTTTAATTTCTTTTGCGGGATTACCACTAACAACAGCCATTTTCATAGTATTGCTGACAACAACACTTCTTGCGGCAATCACAGTTCCAAATTCTATTTTTCTACAAGATGGAAGTATAAACGCATTTGTAGCGATCCACGAATAATCTTCTATTTCTAAACCATAATATTTATTTTCCCAAAATTCGGAATCAATATTATGGGACACTGTTATGATCTCAACATTTTGTCCTATTATAACATTTTCTCCTATATGAACCCTTGCTCTGGTATCAATTTTATCTGTTTGGATGGATGTATTATTCCCTATATGCAAATTGGAATTTGCTTTTTGTGCTAATGACTTATTTATAATAACATTATCACCTATTGTAGCACCATTTTTCCTCGCAATCCTTCTATTATTCGAGTAAATGACATAAGGAACTATCCTAGCAAGCAAGCCTAAAAAATATTTTATCTTACTTCTTCCTTTTATTTTTTCAGAATAAGTCATATTTTGATATTAAATACTAATTTGTAAAAAGAATCATTTGTTAACTTTAAACTCTGAGTTAGTGTAATAATTGACAGTGGTAAATCTAAAACAAGTAGGCACAGAACTATATATATAATTGAATCGTTAAAATTTATAACTAGATGAGAAACAAACAAACTCAGCATTGAAAAAAATAAAAAAAACAAACTTATTGATTGATGTTTATTTGTTGCCATTTGAACAACGCTACTGCTATACCAAAGATTGCCAACTAAAATACTACACAAAAAAACTAACATCAAATCAAAATTAAAGGTAATCTGATTATTTGTCCAAATATTATAAATCAAAGGTCCAAATACTAAAAGACCTAAACCAATGATTGAAGTAAGCGCAACTGTTATATAGATTGAATTTCTATGAATTTTCTGCATTTTACTAATATCCTTATTACCATACGCAATTGAATATTCTGGCCAAATAGATACTTGAAAAATTCCAATAAAAGTTCTGATAAAATTACATAGAGTTCTTGTAGTGCTAAATAAAATTAATATTTCTGCACTATAATTTTTGGCTACTACCAATGTAAAACCTTGATTCATAATTGCATATCCAGCCGGAAAAGCCATAAAGCTCACTGATGGAAGAGCCGCATTTTTCAATATTTTAAAGTCAAAATCTCTCAAAGTAAAATAATAATTAAAATACTTAGGAATATTTAAAATTTTATAACCCCATAAGACGACCTTTGGAATTACCAACAAGAAAGATAATAATACAAAACTGAAATTGTAATATATACAGATTAACATTATAATTAACTCTATTACTTTTACACCATCTTCAAGATAAAAAGCAATATAAGTTTTTTTCACAGATCGATAGACAGCATTTAAAACTGAGCTAAACTGAGCAGTTATAATCTGAAAGAATAAAAAGTAGATTACAAAAACGAGCTCTTTACCCGACGTGACTTTTGTACTAAATAACTTTTCAATATCAAAGAATGATACGAATATGGATAATCCCAAAAGACATACAATACTTGCAAATATTAGTAGTATATAATTGTTTGTTAAGTATTTCCTACAAAGTGCTTCTTTATTTTCCGTATGTGCAACAATAAATTTATTTGCCATTACATCATTAAAACCAACATTAGACATAGAAAAAAAACTCATAATTGTAGAAATTATGATCCAATCACCATATTTCTCTACTCCCCAAAATGTTATAAATAGAGGTATTAATGCAATTTGATTAATCAAATTGACGCCTAATCCAAAAAATTTTGAAATAATATTCTTTACTATGTGACTATTAAGCATTAAAATTTAAACCAACTTTTCCAACTTTTTTTCTGCGTTGCCCCATAACCATAGCCATACTTGTAACCATAGCCATAGCTAGTATTGGAAGTATCTACATCATTGAGTACAAAAGCAACATTCTTGATTTTATTTTTTTCGATCTGTGTATTGGCAAAAGAGATCAGTTTTTTCTCGGTATATCCTGATCTTGCAACATATATTGTAATATCTGCAACATCAGCAATCAGAAATGAGTCTGTTACCAGCATTAGCGGTGCGGTATCCAGTACAATATAGTCGTATTGTGATTTTACGCTGTTCAACAGTTCTTTATACCTTCCGTTGGACAGCAAATCTGTAGGATTGGGCGTTACTGCTCCGGAATAGATAACATCACAGTGTGGGTTGAATGTGGAGACATGTGTAATTTCCTGTGTCGTCACCGTTTTATCGTACATGTATTCCGCAAGACCGGCGAGGCCTTTTCTGCCCTCGTTATACCTGTGCAGCTGCGGGTTTCTGATATCTGAACCGATGATCAGCACTTTTTTTCTCGGCGTTGCCAGTGTGAGGGCGAGATTGACCGATATAAATGTTTTCCCTTCGCCCTTTACGGTAGAGGTTACCAGCATTACTTTTGCCCCTTCCTTTTCAGGAAGCATAAAGCTCATGTTGGTAATTAAAATTCTAAATGCTTCTGCCATTGGCGAAAGATCATTGAACGCCACCAGCTCGGGTGCCCCTTTCTGAAGTGAAGGAATCTCGCCGATTAACGGTTTTCCATGGGAAAGTTTATCCAAATCTCCTGTGGATCTCACCTTATTGTTGAGCAGCCCGATGATGTAAACAATTACAAAAGGAATCAGTAATCCGACAATAAGGGCACCCAAATAGGTAATCTGTTTCTTTGGAGAAACCGGGATGGGTGCGGTGAATGCGTAATCTACGATTCTTGCTTTCGGTGCTGCGATCGCTAAAGAGATGGCCGCTTCTTCCCTTTTCTGAAGCAGCAGGAGATACAGTTCTTCTTTGATGGTCTGCTGTCTTTCGATGCTTCTGAACATTTTTTCCTGAAACGGCACTTTTGAGATTCTTCCGCTCAGTCTGTTCTGTTCGTTCTGGATGGCGCCTCTGCTGATCTGCAGTGCCGAACGGGTTCTGTTCAGGCTTCCGATGATAGACATGCGCAGATCTGAAATCTGCTTTGTCACATCCTGAACCACGGGATTGAGCTGTGTAGAGCTTTCCAGCAAACGGCTTCTTTCCGTAATCAGCTGATTGTATAAGCCCATATTCATGGAAGTCTCAGAATCGTTTAAGCCGATATTGAGCGGTAAAATCTGGTTGGAATTCTGTTTATTCAGATAGCCCAGTAAACTGTTGACCACTTCCAGCTGAGCTTCGTTGTCAATCTGGGTCTGTCTTGTTTTTGCAGAGGTCTGTAAAGAGAGTTCTGCTTCGCTGCCGATGTCGGCAATATTGTTTTTTACTTTAAAATCTTCTTTCTGGCTTTCCACTCTTCCCAGTTCCTCACCAATCAGCCTTACTCTTCCGTCGATGAACTCGGCTGTTTTCTGAGCCTCGGAGTTTTTATCCAGAACGGCTTCACGGTTGTAATTCACCGCAAGTCTGTTTAAAATATCTTCAGATTTATCCGGAACCTCATTAGTGATTGAAAGTTTGAGTACAGTGGTTTCTTTTTCCACCACATCCACTTTCAGCGCACCTGAATAGGATCTTGCCCTGTTCATCCCCGACATGAACTGAAGGCGGAAGGTGTGTGTGGATTTGAATGCGGATCCGTCTGTATTGACGTTCTTCTGGAACATAATCACCCCAAAAGGCATAGCCAGTGCCTTGTTGAAACCTGTTTTAATATTCTTTTTAAAACCTTCGGATTCTAATATGATTTCATCATTCTTAATTTTAGCAAAGACAGGCGCTGCAGGATATTTTCCTTTCCTTTTTTCACTGATCACTCTCACGGTAAAAGGTGCAGAATCTTTGTATAATTCAACTTCCTTGATCTTTCCCTGAGAATAGATATTGGTTTCAAGCCCGAGTTCTTTTACCACAGAAAGCATAAGGTTGGCAGATTTTAAGATCTGTTTTTCATTGCTTACCGAATTGGAATTCATACCACCGATACCGCTGATCTCTGAAATGACAGACATTTCGGGCTGACCTGAAGTGGATTTTTTCACTTCTTTAATCAGGAGCGTAGATTCTGTACTGAAAACTGGTAAAGAGTATCTCAGAAAAAACCAGGCTGCCACCAAAGCGATAATAACCCCGGTTACAAACCAGTACCATTTGGAAAGGTAGGGTCTGAACTGTTCTCTGAGGTCAAGAACTTCTTCCTGCGGCTGGTCATCAAAATTGAATTGATCCACTGTTTAGTTTAGTTTAGTTTAGTTTTTGATATTAGTTTTTAGTCAGTGCCAACACCCCGATGACCAAAGATGCGATAACAGATGCCACTGAAATGTAAAGACCTGTATTCGGGTCTACTCTTGCTGCTTTTTCTCTGTTGGCATTCGGCTGTACGTAGATGATGTCGTTCTGCTTCAGATAATAGTAAGGTGAGTTGATAAAACCGGCTTTCGTAAGGTCTATTCTCTCTTTTGTAATCTGACCGTCTACATTTCTGATGACCAGAACATTGTTTCTGATACCGTAAGGGGTAGCGTCTCCCGCCAGACTCAGTGCACTGAGAATATTGGCATGACCGTCAGGAATTACATACATTCCCGGTCTTGCAACTTCACCTGATACAGACACTTTGAAATTTACAAGCTTTACATCAACGATAGGATCTTTGATGTATTTGCTCAGCAGGCCTGTCAGCTTTTCTCTGAAAGTTTCAACATTTTCACCTTTAGCATTAACCTTACCCAACTGAGGGAATATAATATTGCTGTCGGTATCTACAAAATAAGTTGGTCCTGAAGCAGGAATCTGCTGTGGCATGCTGTTGGAATTCGGTGAAGAATACTGAGTAACCGTAGCAGATGAGGAGTAATTCTGATTAAATGGTTTTACCGCATCCAAATCACGCGCAGAAATATTTACGATAAGCTGATCACCGGGCTGAAGAGTACTTCGGCTGTTTTTTATGGCATTGTCGAGCGACACAGAGTCGATGTCAGTCATGTAGTTGATCTCCTGTCTTGGTGTACATGATGCCAGTACAAGACCCGTAAAGCCATAAAGGCAGAATTTTCTGAAATTCATTCTCTCTAAAATTATTACTTAACAGATTGATGTACTGATGCAAAAGAGGGTAAAACACAGATTTCCTGTCTCTGTAAACTGAGCAGGAAACATCTGTACTACACTATCGTATCAGGTAACTGTATGGTTGAAACTGTCTGATTTTTTTTATCTAAATGTTCAAATTCAGAATTGTTGCTTATATATTCGGGAACGAGGGATTTTAATAATCCAACGACCTCATTTTTATCTTTTTTCATCGCAGAGCGCACAATTTTAACAAAGTGCTCATTCACCATGTCAAAATCTTCACAGTAGTCTTTGCTTATCATGATCTTTTCTGTGTGGGTAGGCACCGTAGTGGAATTGTCACTGATGAGTTCCTCATACAGTTTCTCCCCAGGTCTCAGACCGATAAAGGTAATTTTGATATCTTCATCGGGGATGTACCCTGAAAGCTTAATCATTCTTCTTGCGAGATCCACAATTTTCACAGGATCACCCATGTCGAAAACATAAATTTCTCCTCCGTCTCCCATTGTACCTGCCTGCAGTACCAGTTCACAGGCTTCAGGTATGGTCATGAAATATCTGATAATATCCGGATGGGTAATCGTTACCGGTCCCCCTTTCTGAATCTGTCTTTTAAAATGCGGAATCACAGAACCGTTGGAGCCTAAAACGTTTCCAAATCTTGTGGTGATAAATTTGGTGGTATTTCCTTCAGTATTCTGTAAAGACTGCACAAAAAGCTCAGCCGCTCTCTTGGAAGCTCCCATTACATTGGTAGGATTTACGGCTTTATCGGTAGATACCATTACAAACCTGTTCACTTTATATTTCTTAGACAGTGAAGCGACATTTTTAGTTCCTAAAATATTCACAAAAACAGCTTCATGCGGATTGTCTTCAATCAGAGGAACGTGCTTATAAGCAGCAGCGTGATACACCATAGAGAAGCTGTACTCCTCAAAGATTTTTTCGAGTCTGTAACTATTCGAAATGTCCGCCAAAATGAATTTGAACTTTTGTGCCGGAAATTTCTCCAGAAGTTCGAGTTCCAAATCATAGAGCGGTGATTCTGCCTGGTCTAAGACAACGATGGTTGCGGGGTTGAATTCCGCTACCTGTCTTACGATCTCGCTTCCGATAGAACCGGCTCCCCCGGTGATCAGTACATTTTTTCCGAAATGTCTTTTCTTGACCTCTTCGTTTTCGATTTTAATAGGTCTCCTGTTGAGCAAATCTTCGATCTGCAGGTTTCTGATTCCCCCTACCAGATCCTGATCTCTCATTTTCCCAATTGTCGGTGCTTTTAAGACTTTAAGACCGCTGTCAAGGGACAGATTCATCCATTCTTCAAGCTCCTTCTTGCTCATGATTTCTTTAATGATTAAAACCGCATCAAAGTTTCGGAGGATCTTAGGATTGTTAAAAAAATGGTTTTTACTGTAAATATTATGTCCGAGCAGAACTGCTCTCTTGGAATCTGTTCTGTTGGTAACGAAACCTCCCAATCTGTACGGATAGTTAGGGTTGTGCATAATGGCTCTTGCAAGTGCAACCGAAACATCTTCAACTCCTACTACCGCGACATTCAATGTAGAGGGAGCCCTGGTGAAATCTACCAACACATTGAAGAATCTCTTTGTTGCCATTCTGAAAAAAAACAGAAATGATACCGAGACAAAGAAGAACAGGAAAATATTGGGATAGAGAAATAAAGGTCTGCCCTGGATCAGATCAAAAATATAGTTCAGTAATGACAACGTTATCAGGCTGCTGCCCGAGGACAGGAGTATTTTAAAAAAGTCGAAGAATGTAGAATGTCTGATAATTCCGGCATACGTGCGGAAGACAAACATAAATATCAGATTGATGCAGAGAACGATAAATATTTTTAAAGGCAGCAGATTCTGAAAATTGAGTTTAACGTTCAACTTCAACAGAAAGTAGTAGGAAATAAGTACCGAAAAAAAAACGAAACCAAGGTCAAAGAATAAAACCATCCATCTGGGGATGTATCTTACCCGCGTGATTCTCAATAAGTTATCACCCGCGTATAAAGCTCTGAAACCATCACTCAGTTTATTCATCAATGTATTTAAAATAGTATTAAGGTCTGTATTTATGTATCGGCAAATTTATGAATATTATTGTTAAATAACAGATTTTTATTTCATTTTAACAAGATTTGCATAAAACATTTCAATCCACTGAAAATCATACACATAAAGCGTTTATAAGCAGAACAGAAAAGGTGATAATTCTCATTTATAAGATTAAATTTCTGTAGCGTAAAAGAATTGGTACAATAATATTTTTAGACAGCTTATGTAGATGGGTTGAAAATTATAAACCACAGATTAGTAGGGTTTTCTGTGGAAGTTGGGGATGAATGATAGAGTATGAGTAATGAGTAATGAGTAATGAATAATGAATGATGACTTATGTGTGATGAATAATGACCATTGACAGGTAAAGGTGATGTATTAATCGTCGATGAATAGATATCCGATCAGCATCTTTTGTTTTTGCACCAGACCGGTGTGTATAAGAGAGATTTATCACAAATATTCCATCCCAAACGCCCGTCACGCAGATACATGATGATTGATATTTAATGAATGATGATTAATTCATGGAATGATGGATGACAATCATTAAATAAGTCTCAACAGTATCCATGTTGCCTGCAATATATGAATGGCCACGAAACTGGTGTACAACAATTGTCCGCATCCCGGAACCGGTACTCCGAATTTCGCATATAACGTTGACCTTAGTCTCGTATTCCAAGCCTTGAATCTTGAGCAATGGTAATGAGCAATGGGTAATGGGTAATAATTGATGATTGATGGTTGATGGTTGATGAATGATGGTGATAGCAATTAGTGATGAGTAATGGGTAATGAGTAATGAGTAATGTTTCATGGGTAATAAGTGATGTTTGATGTCTGATGATTGATGTCTGATGATCAATGAATGATACGTAATGAGTAAGTCTTACCGGTATCCATTTTGCCTGCAATAGATGGATGGCCACAAAACTGATGTAGAACAATTGTCTGCATTACGAAAACTATACTCCGAATATCTTACATTACGTTGACCTTAGTCTTATATGCCAAGTCTTAAATCTTGATGCTTTTATATTGAAGCTTAAATATTGAATTTAATGTTCATAAGGCGAGTGTGCAAGTTGGGTAATAAGCAAAGGGCAAGGGCACTAAATAATAAATGATGATTGATGACCGATGATTAATAGGTAATGAGTGATAATTGATGGTTGATGTCGGATGTTTGATAGATCATGAATATGTCTGATGAGCATCTTTGCCCTTTACGCCAGATCGGCGGTATCAGACTAAATTATCACAGTTGCCGCATCCCGAATCCTGCGTCGTGTAAATTGCAAATCCCACCTTAACCTTAACCTTAACCTTAACCTTAACCTTAACCTTAACTTCGTATCCCGTATCCCGTATCCCGTACCAATTATTAATCTTGAATTTTGGTTTTTGAATATTGAATCTTGAATCTTGAATCTTAAATCTTGAATTTTGGTCACAAAAAAACCTCATTCAAATAATGAATGAGGTTTTGAAATAAAAACTGGCGG
>NZ_LMQH01000012.1:0-1527 GCF_001424105.1 Chryseobacterium sp. Leaf394
TGGTTAATATTTTACGGTAAAAACGGACACGGATATGAAGCAGACTTTTGACATAAAAACTGCTTGTAACAAGGTATTGCCAAAAGCGGGGCTGAACGGCTTCGATTGGGCATTTGTGCAAGGTTCAACATTCGTTCTTCGATTGAACTTTTGTGCTAAAAATCCCCGCCTTCGGCAATACCCAAACCGTTATCTGCTATGTTACACAAAAAATCGCTAAAAAATGAATAATAGCATTTCGATTCACGAAGATGATTATTGTCAAGTACAACTTCTTCCCTATGAAAATATTGATTTTATACGCAATGAAATGGAAGAAATCATTGGTTTTAGCAGTGAAAATTACAATGAAAATGGATATAAAAATATTTACGTTCGCAAAAAACCAAATATACCAATTACAGAAAAAAATATAACTCGTTCTGAATTAGAAAATCTAATTATCAATTTTAATTTTGAGAAAATTCAAGATGTGAATATTGGATATGGAAATTCATACAATAAATCATTGAATTATGGATTTGGAACTAAAGAATGTGCTATTTTATTTGAGTGTGAAAAAGACGATATCGTTATAACTATATGGTTGAATTTTTATTGGATTGCAACTGAAAAACAAAAACAAGACCTTGAAAAACTACTAATAAAAATTAAGGAAACTTGGAATTTAATTTTGATAGATTGGAATCAAAATATTGCAGTTGAATTAAGCGAAAACAATATAAAAAAATATCTGAATGAATAAAAACACAGCAGATAACAATGGTTTTGCAATAGTGGGGCGAAACTGCAAAGTTCAACGATATTTCTTCGATTAAACTTTTGTGCAAAATTGAAGATTTGTGCTTCGATTGCCCCACCATCGCAAAGCCCCGAAACGNTATCATAACCAGAAAATAACAATGAAAAATTATTTCATTTTAACCTCTTTTTTATTAATGGTTTCCTGTAAAAGTTCGGAAGGAATTCCCCACGTTCAGAAAAAAATAAATGCATGTTTTGAAGGGTCAAATCAAATTGAAGTTGATGAGAAAGTTGAGTTCAATGAAAAAACTAAAATTCTAACATTCTATATCGGCATAAGTATAAAGCAATCTTTAAAAAAATGGGAAATTCCATTAAAAGAATTACATTCTTCAGATATACAATATATAAATGAAGATTATCCATATTTGCGAATTAGATTTCCTGAAAGGAAAATGATAAAATATTATGAAAATGGAATTGAAAATGATAGTTTGAACCAATTTTTATATCCATTAGAAAATTATTGCTTTAAAGATAATGAAGTTAAAAAACTTATTTCAAATTTGAAATATGAAACTGAAAAAGCGCAGAAATAACTGCAGATTACAGCGGTTTTGCGATAGTATGTGATTTTCGCAAGTTTAAAAATTTCAGATTTTTCGAAAATTAGTTTATAAAAGAAAAGATTTTTTATATTTAGCCGCACCATCGCAAAGCCGCAAACCGTTATATGATATGCTAAACAAAACGCAGATGAAATTACAAATCCTATTTTTTTTT
>NZ_LMQH01000012.1:1539-88424 GCF_001424105.1 Chryseobacterium sp. Leaf394
AATCAAAAGAACTTATACAACAACAAAAATTTAGTGAGGCCTTCCCTGTTTTGAAGAAATCAGCAGAACTTGGTAACGCCGAAGCTCAATACAACTATGGAAATTTTTTGCAGATGGGAACTGCTGGAATTAAAAATGATAAAGAAGCCGTTGACTGGTATAAAAAATCGTCTGATAACGGATTTAACGATGGGCATTACGCTATGATGCTGGCTTATGGTAACGGACAAGGAATTGAACAAAATCCTGAAAAAGCTTTTGAATACGCATTAAAATGTGCCAATAACAATGATGCTACTTGTATGTGGAATGTTGTAAACTGCTACTTGACAGGTAATGGAGTAAACGCGGATATTTCGAAATTCAAAGAATGGATTTTAAAACTTGCAAAACTTCCTAATCCAGAAAACTTAGCACTCAGTGGAAATATAACTTCTGCGAGATTAGAATTAGCTAATTTTTACAAAGCCGGAGAATATTTTGAAAAAGACAATTATCAAAGTTATCTGTGGTATTTAATCTACAATGAATATAAAGTCGATTTCAGTATTTTGAAACAAGAAGAAGTTATTACGGAAATTAAATTACTTGAAAAAAGTTTATCTAAGAAACAAATAAAAAATGCATCGACAGATGCAGAGAAATTATTAGGCAGAAAATTAAATAACATTGACAAACTCTATAAAAATTCACTCTAAAAAAAGCACATCACATAACTAGGGTTTTGCAATTGTGGGGCGAATCCCGAAGGGTCGGGACAAGATCTGCGAAGTTCAACAGTTGTGCTTAGGTTCAACTTTTGTGCAAAATTGAAGATTTGTGCTTCGATCACCCCACCATCGCAAAGCCCCGAAACTTTATATGCAAACTTAAAACAAACAAGCAACGTGAAGACAATAATACTATCAATAATCTTATTTGGAGGGGCAAGCTACTTGACAATATACTCAAGTGGATTAGACTCGGGACTGGTTTTAGGAATTTTATTCTTAATAGCTTTACTAGGGACTTTGGCTGTTTCAATTTGGTTTAAAGGGAATTTTAAGGACAATTTTTTCAGAGCTGCAAAAATTACATTTCCTATGACCGCAGTAATTTTTATTCTTGGATACTTTTATGACACCTTAAGAGTAATGTTATGAAAAATATTACATTTAAAGTCTTATCGACTATTTGTACAGCTATTTTAGGTGTATTTACTTTTTTAATTGGACAAGTTCCTTTGATAGAGGGCAAGCATTTGCTAAAACCATATATTGACACTGAATTTGCTGAGGACTATAGCCCTGAAAAATTTGATAAAATAAAAATAGGAATGACAATTGACGAAGCAATAAAGATAATTGGTGAACCCTTGTACAAAGGACAAGGTTATAATGACACTCTAAATACAAATTACTATTACACAGGTGACGGAAAACTATTGAATTCATCTAAAGACAGTGGACAAAATGGCTATGACGATTTTGCATGGTATCGTTCGACATTGGAAGTTGACAAGTCTAACAAGATTATTTATATTGACAAGGGATGGAGTTACGATTAATAACTCTCAAAAAGCCTGCACATAACATGGGTTTTGCGTCAGGCGGGTTGAAGTACAAACTTAGAGCTTTGTGCTTCTAATAAACTCTAGCAATAAATTGAAACTTTGTGCTTCGAAACCCGCGCGTACGAAAAGCCCAAAACCGTTTTAAGCTATCCTAATGAAATACCTTACAACTATCTTTCTCCTAATCTTAACCTCTTGTTCTTTCAATACGGAAATTTCTTATCGTATGGACAAGGACGACAGATATTGCAGAGGTGATGGATTTATGATAGATTGTAGAATAGATGGAAGGTTTGTAACAGTTGGAACTTATACTCCTAACTCATGGGGAGAAGATTTTTATTACGGTTATTTACACGGGAAAAAGACGGATAGAAGGTTGAAAATTACATCACTTAACCTTTTATTTATTGACACCGCTGACACCGTTACCCTGCATGAGATACAGAAAGGGAGAGACTATTTTTACACTTCAAAAAAACTGGATGAAATCATAGAATCTAATAAAAGATTAAAAATTACGGTATATCTTAAAGATTTGGTAACGGGGAAAAATGAAGTGAGAGAATTCATATTGAAGCGACATAAAAACACTTATCATAATGGGACATTTCCTCATACCTAAAGAAAGTATAGATTATAACAAAGGATTTTGCAATAGTAAGGCGAGTCCCGAAAGGTCGGAACAAGATCTGCAGAGGTCACCATATTTTTCAATTGAACTTTAATAAAATCAGTTTTATTACGTCGGTTTCCTGCCCATACAAAAAGGCCAGAACCAACATTTACAAACACTCCAAAAAAACAATACAGCAAAAAAATGAGTAAGACATTTCTTTTTTTATTCAGCATTATAAGCACGGCAATATTTGCTCAACAAAAAAACAATTTAGACAAGAATATTTACACCATTTTAGACAACAATGCCGATAAGCTGCTTAAAAAATCAAAAGCATATTCGGTTTCCATCGGTATTGTAAAAGACGGGAGAGTTTACACTAAGCATTATGGCGAAATTGATAAAGGAAAAGCCAATAAAGCCAACAACAACACTTATTTTGAAATAGCTTCTGTTACAAAAATTATGACAGGCTATCTAATGGCAAAAGCCGTTTTAGAAAAGAAAATACATTCGGAAGATGATATCAGAAAATATCTTAATGACCCGTACCCAAATTTAGAATATCAAAATATTCCGGTAAGAATTAAAGATTTAGTTTCTTTTACATCTGCCCTTGACCGGGAACTTCCAGACAATAGTGAAATAAAAAAAGTTCATGACGACAGTATCTGCTTTCGTTTGAAAAAAATGGATGAAAATTATAGCAAGCAACAATTTTTTGAAGACTTGAAAACTGTAAAATTAGACACTGTGCCAGGTATAAAGTTTAAATACAGCAATTTGAGCCTCGAATTATCGGCTGTCATTTTAGAAAATGTGTATCACAAAAGTTATGAAACACTTCTTAAAGAAAATATTTTTATTCCTGCAAAAATGACATCCACCAAAATGAATTTAGGAGAAAAAGAGGTTTTGGCAAACGGGTATAACGGGAATCATGTTCTGATGCCACATCTTTCCAATAATCTTTGGGGTTCGGAAGGATATTTAAAATCTACAATGGCAGATTTGACCAGGCTTTTATCTTTTGAATTAGATTTAAAAAACAAAATAGTTCAGGAAACTCAGAGAAATATTTCAAACAGCGACCAACATTGGTATGGTTACTTTTGGGACGGAATTTTAGCGACAGAGAACGGAAAGTTTTGTCACAAACACGGTGGGGCATTCGGAACAAATACCTATTTTACAGTTTATCCGGAACTCAATCTGGGAATTTCCATTGTGGTCAATATTTCGGATAAAGAAACCGGATGGGAAGTGCTCACTACCGTTTGGGACATCGCAGAAGATTTGCGTGAGAAACAAACTGAAAAAACAATTTATGGGTATCGAATGACAAAAGATAATATAATTTTCAGTTACACCCACAATAAAAAACTGGATGCCAAATTGATAAAAAGTGTTTCCGTTGCTGGTTCTTTCAATGATTGGAATCCCCAGAATAATGCCTATCAAATGGTTGCAAAAGGAAGTGGTACTTATGAGCTTAAATTACCAAAATCGCAATTTGAAAAGGGAAATACAAATGAATTTAAATTTGTGATCAACAAAGTTGGCTGGACAACAACTCCCAAAAACGCATTGAATACAGAAAACGGTAATTTGACATTTAAAATTGACTGAAAATGCCTTTCAATGCATGGGCTTCGGGACAGGTAGGCTACTCTGCATAGTTCAACGACGGCTCCTTAGCCAGGCATAAGATTTTTTTATGTCCACTCGAAAAATTAGTGGTGACGACTGCAGTTCTCGCGCAAGAAAATACGCACAATCATGCAAATTTCTTTTATATTATCGTAGATCATTTACCTCACAAACTTCTTCACCTCATCAATCAATTCCAAAATCAAATCCACAGGAAGATCTTCCTCCATATCAATCAAAAGAATTTTAAACTTCTTTCTGCCTTCACTCAAAAGTAAAGGATGATCCAAGCGGTCGCCGTGGTAGAAGCTTACGTAATGTTGCCGATGCTTTTTGCTGAAATAGAAATAGCAGAGCATTTTCTTTTTAAACTTAAAGAAAGGCAAACCAAAACTGAGGGTTTCGGTGATGTTTTCTGTATCAGAGGCGAGAATTTTCTGACGCAAAAAAAGAAGAGCACTTCTTTCAGGCTCGTTAATTCTGAAATAGTATTCTTCTAATGGATTCATAACCGCTGTTGGCATTTGGCTGTTAGCTATTGGCTTTTTACTTCTATTTTTAGAACGAAAAATTTACTGAATAAATATCTTCAGATATTTTTCTTCATTAAACTTAACAACTTAATAAACCTTAATGGTTCAATTATTTACTCGAAATTCTGAAGCTCAACAAGCTTGTTGTACATTCCTTTTTTTGCAATAAGCTCGTGATGCGTTCCCTGTTCTACGATCTTTCCTTTCTCCATAACTACGATCCAGTCGGCTTTCTGGATGGTTGACAGACGGTGGGCGATTACCAGTGAAGTTCGGTTCTGCATCATGTTGTCGAGGGCAATCTGCACAAATCTTTCTGATTCTGTATCTAAAGCAGAAGTTGCTTCATCCAATATCATAATCGGCGGATTTTTAAGAACTGCCCTTGCGATTGAAATTCTCTGCTTCTGTCCGCCCGAAAGTTTTCCTCCCGCTTCCCCGATGCTTGTTTCATACTGCTTCGGAAGATCCATAATGAAGTCATGGGCATTTGCAATTTTTGCAGCCTCCTGGATTTCTTCAAGACTTGCGTTTGGTTTTCCTAAAGAAATATTATTTCTGATGGAGTCGTTAAACAGAATATTATCCTGTGTAACCAATCCGAAAAGTTTTCTGTAAGTGGAAAGTTTAATGTTTTTAATATTTTCGCCGTCCAGAAGAACTTCACCGTTATCTACGTCGTAAAACCTGGTGATCAAATTGGCAAGCGTACTTTTTCCGCTACCACTCTGCCCAACCAGAGCGACAGTTTTTCCCTTTGGAATAGAGAGAGAAAAATCCTTGAGAACGTCTCTGTCTTCATATCCGAACGTGATGTTTCTGAATTCTACACTTGAAGAAAAATCCTTAATTTCTTTTGCATCTTTTTCTTCTTTAATCACATATTCAGCATCAAGAACATCGAATATCCTTTTGGCAGAAACTTCCCCCTTCTGCATATTTGATATTGCTGAAGAAAGCGACTTCAGCGGTTGCAGAATAGTATAAAATAAAGCGATATATGTAATAAATTCACTTCCTGAAAGTCCTTCTCCCTTTATCGCAAGACGACCTCCGAAATAAACAATCATCCCGATCGTGATTGCTCCCAAAAGCTCACTTACCGGAGATGCCAGTGCTTTTTTCTTGAATAATCTTAAAGAAAGAAAACGAATTCTGTTGAGCACTTCATCAAACCGTTTTTTTATTTGTGGTGCTGCATCAAATATCTTAATAATCTTTAAACCAACTAAAGTTTCGTCAACAAAAGAGTACATCTTACCCAACTCATTCTGTGCCTCCCCGGTATCTTTTTTAAGACTTTTACCAATGATGGAAATCAACGTTCCCATGATAGGAAAAACGATTAAAGTAAAAATAGTAAGCTGAAAATTGGAATAAAGCAGATAACCCATCGTGATGATAATCACAATTGGTGAACGGATAAGGTCTATTAAACTGTTCAGAATATTAGACTCTACTTCGCCAACGTCTGAAGTGATTCTTGCGAAAACATCCCCTTTTCTGGAGTTGGTAAAAAATGAAACCGGAAGGTCTAAAATCTTATCATGCAGCTGAATTCTGAAGTCTCTGGAAACACCGGTTCTGGAAAACGTTAGGTAAAATTCAGAAAAATAACTGAAAATATTTCTCAGGAAAAACATCGTGATAAACATAATGCAGGTAATCAGAAGAATGTGCTCAGCACCTTTCTCAGCCTCCATCTGCTGAATGTAAAAATTGAAACTGTCTTTAAGATAAGATCCGGCAGATTCTATTCCTTTGTAAACTGGTTCTGACGCTACTTTTTCTGCTTTTTTATCGAAAAGGATATTAAGCACCGGCATGAAGAACAGCATGGCGACAATATTGAAAAGAGCGTACAGAATGTTGAAGAAAATACCTGCTGCAATAGATTTTTTATACGGAAGTATATTGTCTATTGCCCGTTTATAATAATTCATTAAATGTAAATTAATCCTGCAAAAATAAGGAATTTAAAAAGAAAGACGTTTTCAGTTCAGTTTTACTTTACTGTTGTATTTTGGATTGAAATTTTTAGGCGACAATTTCTCAACTGTTTTGGCGAAATCGTTAATCATCTGCGTCATATTTTCCACATCAACGATTGTAAAATCATCATTCACCTCATGGTAATGCTTTATTTTAGACATATCTGCAGTAGAAAAAGAATGTGCTACAATTTTCTTTCTGGCAAAACTTACGTTGTCGCTTCTGTAAAAAAGTTGCTCTGCAGCATAAGGATCAGGATGAATTTTGATCGTGCCTTTTGAATGTTCGTTAAATAATTCGTCGAGATCAGAAAAATCATTTCCGGTCATAAACATGGCATTTTTACCGAATTCAGATTCAGTAGCAATCATTTCAAAATTGAACAGTGCTGTAAGATTACTGTAGATTTTGTCCAGTCCTTTGTCTTCAGAAATTGCTTTAGACCCAAGCAATCCGGCCTCCTCACCATTGAAGGCCATGAAAACCATGGAGAATTGAGGTTTTTTATTTTTAAAATACTGAGAAATTCCTGCTAAAGCTGTGATTCCGCTGGCATCGTCATCAGCTCCGTTATAAATATTATCACCTTTATCATCATTGGTTCCAATGTGGTCAAAATGACCCGAGAAGCCGAGCATTTTTTCAGAAACGCCTTTTTTAATTCCACAGACATTGTAAACTGCTTGTCCTTTGTACTGAAAAGGAACAAGATAAGAATTCCCTGTACAGTATTCAAGATTGTTTTCTTTAAAAAGTTTTGCAATATACTCTGCAGACTTCTGGTTTTCAGGCGTTCCTATGAGACGGCCCTTCATTTCGTCTGAAGCCAACATCGTAATGACTGTTTTCACAGTTTCCTGAGAAACTTCCTGTGCAAAGCTTAAAAAAGAAAGTAACGCAAATGCTAAAACTGATAATTTTTTCATAATACTGTTTTTTTGGAATATTAGACGCAAGATAAAATGTTTTGTTTCAATATTAATAATCTTTCTACATTTTAACCAAAATTTTAGCATAAAAAAAACAGCCTTCCAAAAAGGAAAGCTGTTCTTACTCAAAAAATCATTGTCTGGTTATCGCAGTCTGTCTACAGATTTCACGAGCCTCTCGTCTTTTTTGATGTAAATGTTGGCGATGGCCAGACAGATTACAGCAAGCAACGGGAAAATCGGCTCAATACCCTTCTCAGGAAAATCGATTCCTCCGGATAATTTTAGCAGCCAGTACAGCAAAACGCCAATCAACAAAGCGTTTATAATAATGCTGATATTGTTCAGCATAATTTGTCTTTTTCTGTTTTTAAAGCTGAAAATGCTCAGTGCACCCACAATCACCAAAACTGCAGATACAATTTTTATTAACGGAAATGTTCCGGAAACTTCTACATCCTGACCTGTGATAAATAAGAAAACAGGTGCTAAAGTAGCAAGCAATATCCAGATGGTCTGTATTCTCTGTAGCATAAACTTTAAAATCAGGACAAAAATAGCATAAATTTTGCACAATTCAAAAATAAGTGTAGATTTGCATATACATTTACCCTTGAAAACAAAAGTCACCGGACTTACTTTTCTTACTTACAATAAATTACATTTTTTACATTAAATATGTTTAACATAGAAACGTTAAGGTCAAAATCCGTAACGGAGTTGACTAAAATCTTAAAGGATTTGGGCGTTAAAGTTGCAAGAAACAGCACTGATAATGATAAAATCTTTGCAGTACTTGACTTTCAGGCTTCTAATCCTAAAGTGGCTAAAGATTATTTCAACACCACAGAAACCCCCACCAATACAGAAGAACCAACCGCAGAACAATCTGCAAAAACTCCTGTAAAAAAAGCAGCACCAAGAAAAGCACCTGCAAAACCTAAAGCTGCTCCCACACAGACAACCGAAGCTCAGGAAGTAAAACAGGAAGAGCCTGTTGCTGAGCCTGCTTCGAAAACCGAGACTGAAGTAGTTTCAGAAAGTGAAAATACTTCTGAAAGCAACAACAACACTCAGTCTAAGAAAAAAAGAAGAAGAGTAACACCTCAGGAATCAGATTCTCAACCTCAAAACGAAGAGAAAACGACAGAACAACCTGCAGAAACTTCTGAAACAAAAGCTCCTCAGCAAAACACTTCTCAACATAACGCCCCTCAACAAAATACTTCTCAGGAGGAAAGACCGAGAAAACCTGTTCATCCTCAACATTCCAAAGGGCAAAACCAACAGCGGAATCAAAATCCGAATCAGAATCAACAGCAAAATCAAAATCAGCAACACAACAGAAATCAGGACAGACCTGAGGAAGTGGAGCAGAAAAAAGAGTTTAGTTTTGACGGATTAGTGAGCATCGAAGGTGTTCTTGAGATTTTACCTGATAATTACGGATTCCTGCGTTCAGCAGATTTCTCTTATATTTCTTCACCTGATGACGTGTATGTTTCGACGGCACAGATCAGAAATTTCGGTCTTAAAACCGGTGATAATGTGAAAGGTATCGTGAGACTGCCTAAAGAAGGTGAAAAATATTTCTCTTTATTAAAACCTACAGAAGTTAACGGACGTGATTTGGCATTCATCAAAGACCGTGTTGCTTTTGAGTACCTTACTCCGCTTTTCCCTGAAGAAAAATTTAATCTTGCCGGAAAAGGAGCAACAATTTCTACAAGAATTGTCGATCTTTTTGCGCCAATTGGGAAAGGTCAGAGAGCAATGATTGTTGCCCAGCCAAAAACGGGTAAAACAATGCTTCTCAAAGATATTGCGAACTCTATCGCAAGCAATCACCCTGAAGTATACATGATGGTTCTTTTAATTGACGAACGTCCGGAGGAAGTTACCGATATGGAAAGAAGTGTAAATGCAGAAGTTATTGCTTCTACATTTGACGAAGCTGCAGACAAACACGTTAAAGTTGCGAATCTGGTTTTAGCAAAAGCTCAAAGAATGGTAGAATGCGGTCATGATGTTGTGATTCTTTTAGATTCTATCACAAGACTTGCAAGAGCTTACAATACAGTAACACCGGCTTCAGGAAAAGTACTCTCAGGTGGTGTGGATGCAAACGCACTTCATAAACCAAAAAGATTCTTCGGAGCAGCAAGGAAAATTGAAGGCGGCGGATCGTTAACCATCATCGCTACAGCTTTGATTGACACTGGTTCTAAAATGGATGAAGTAATCTTTGAAGAATTTAAAGGTACCGGAAACATGGAACTTCAGCTTGACAGAAAAATTGCCAACAGAAGAATTTATCCGGCAATCGATTTGGTTGCATCAAGCACACGTCGTGACGACCTTCTTTTAGATGAAAATACATCGCAGAGAATGTGGATTTTCAGAAAATATCTTTCTGAGATGAACCCTGTGGAAGCAATGGAATTTGTGAATAAAAACATCAAAGGAACGATCAGCAATGAAGAGTTTTTGATGTCGATGAACAGATAAATTTCCGTTTAAAATATTCAAAGCACAGACTCCTAAGGTTTGTGCTTTTTTATTGAATCAACTCAGATCATCAATGTTAAAGATTTATTAAAATAATCCGTAATTTTTGATAATGGCTTAAATATTGGCTAAATTTGGGTAATAACATTAAAAAATATAATTATGTCATTTGAATTACCACAATTAGGTTATGCTTACGATGCTTTAGAGCCAACTATTGATGCAAAAACAATGGAGATTCACCACTCTAAGCACCATCAGGCATATATCGACAATTTAAATAAAGCAATTGAAGGAACTGAATTAGCAGACAAATCAATCGAGGAAATCTGCAAAACAGGAACTGACAAACCTGCTGTAAGAAACAACGGAGGTGGACATTTCAACCACTCATTATTCTGGGAGATCCTTACACCTGGCGGAAGCAATGAGCCTGTAGGATTGGTTAGAAACGCTATCGAAAACTATGGTGGATTAGAAAAATTCAAAACTGACTTTTCTGAGGCTGCCAAAACAAGATTCGGATCAGGATGGGCTTGGTTGGTAAAAAACGAAGACGGTTCTGTTTCTGTAACTTCAACTCCTAACCAGGACAACCCATTGATGCCTGTTGCAGATATCAAAGGAACTCCGGTTTTAGGATTGGATGTTTGGGAACACGCATATTACTTAAACTACCAGAACAGAAGACCTGATTACGTTGCAGCATTCTTCTCTGTTGTAAACTGGGATAAAGTAGAAGAATTATTCAACAGATAATTTTCAACAACTCATAAAAAAAGGTTCAGAATTAATTTTCTGAACCTTTTTTATTTTAGAATTTTCATTTAATGATTAAACGAAGTTCAACAATTAAATAAGATTTTGTTTTAAGCTAAAAGCCTTAAGCCTTATTCAGCCACTCTGATTTTGAAAGATAATTCTGATCCGGATAATAAATAAAAAGAACATTTCTGCCTTTAATGGTATTGATGATCGGTTGCGTAAGATCTCTCGGTACCGCAGGGCAACCCCAGCTTCTTCCTATTCTTTTGTGAGCAGCTGCAAATGATTCACTTACATAATCTGCTCCGTGCATCACGATGGCTCTTCTGTACGCTGCATCATTAAAGCCTTTATCCATTCCTAAAAGTTTCAGAGAATATCCGTTTCCGCCATTATAGGTGGCATCCGTGATAAAAAATCCCATGCTGCTTTGTAAAGAACTGTCGGTGTTTGAAAAATTGGTGGCAAATTCCTCGCCTGTGTTTTTTCCGTGTGCTACAAGAGAATTAAACAGCACTTTCTTATCGTTCAGATCAATCACCCAAAGTCTTTTGGTATTGGATGACATAGAAAAATCGCAAACAGTAAGCAAATGTGAATTTTCGTCAAGCAGACCCGCTTTTTTCATATTTTCAAAACCGGTCAGCGCTTTAGAGAACACTTCAAAATTCAATTCATGTTCTGGCGCGAAAGCAATAGATTTGTAAAGTTCTTCGGAAGTTGAAGTTTCAGATTTTTCTGTTGATTTTAAATTAATAATCTTTTCAGACTTTTTTTCTTCACTCATTTTAAAATTTTCTTTTTTATCTGCTGGAGAAAGATAAAACGAGGTCGTCACTACATACACTACACTTAATACACTATACAATAACTTCATTCAATATTATGTTAAATTAAAATTGCGGAGACAAATTTATAAAAACATAATTATCAAACACTTAACATTGGAATAGTTTAACTCAATTTAAGAAACATTAACAACTGGAAAAAGTGAGTTATTTTGCTGATTCCGAATCGCCTACAAACTCCAGACTTACCGAATTCATGCAGTATCGCGTGCCGGTAGGAGCCGGTCCGTCATTGAAAACATGACCCAAATGAGAATCACAACGTTTGCAAACAACTTCTATTCTTTCCATACCGTGAGACGAATCTCGATTATATTTTACTCCGTTTTTGTCGGCTTCAAAAAAACTTGGCCATCCGCAGCTGCTCATAAATTTCTGGTTTGAGCGGAAAAGATGATTTCCACAAACGGCACAGTAATATTCTCCGAGCTCATCAAACTCATTGTATTTCCCTGTGAAAGGTCTTTCTGTTGCGGCTTCACGTGAAACGGCATAAAGATCCGGTGCGAGAATTTTTCTCCATTCGTCATTGGAAACATTCAGTTTTGCAGTATCGGTTCTTGAATAATATGGATTGTTTTTTGCTTGGTCTTGCATAAGATTTATTTTAAAAATTGATTTTTGTAAAGCAAATATTTAACCACAATTCGAAGATTCGACGAAGTTAAAAGGCACAAAAGTTTTCTGTAAATGTTGTGATAACGTAATATAATATCTACAAAACATAAAATTTAAAACAGTCTGATTCTGACCAACTTTTAATATAAAAGCTAAGAAACGGAATATCAAAAAATTTTATACACTTAAAATACAGATGAATTGTCCGCTCTATTCAGCGTCAGCATTTTAACTTTAAATTCAAATAACCTTTTATAACTTTTGTGGTAATACAAAACCAAATTTACTAAATTTGAGACTATGAACGATGAACTGAAACGAAAACAACTCAATAAATACAAGGCTTTTGCCACAGGACTTTTTGTTCTGATGGCTGTGATCTTTGTCATTACAACGATCCTGCAGAAAACTCACGAATCGCATTGGATTGGCTACGTCCGTGCTTTTTCTGAGGCTGCAATGGTCGGAGCTTTGGCTGACTGGTTTGCCGTTACTGCACTTTTCCGTCATCCACTCGGACTTCCGATTCCGCACACTAATTTGATTGAAAACAGTAAAGAGAAACTCGGTGATAATCTCGGAAGTTTTGTTGTATCAAATTTCTTATCACCTCAGACGATCCGTCCATACATACAAAAAATTAAAATCTCCAATTTTGTCGGAGAATGGCTTACGAAAGAAAGAAATCAGGAAGCTTTAATTAAAAATATTTCTGATATAATATTGGATATTTTAAATAAACTCGATGATGCTGAAGTCAGCCGTTTTATAAGCAAAAAAGTGAGCGAGATGACGGATGATATTCAGTTAAATAAAATTTTAGGCAACGGAATTATTTATCTTCTGGATAAAAATGATCATCAGAAAATAGTAACCAATCTTTCAAAACAAATCAAAGAATATCTCATCGAAAATGATGAAATGATTAAAGAAAGGGTGAAAAAAGGAAGTTATTCTTTTATTCCATCGTTTGTAGACAAAAAGATCGCTGAGAAAATTGCAAGCGGACTTTCTGATTTCTTCCGTGAAATAGAAGAAGATACCAATCACGAAATCAGAACTTTAATTACAGAAAAAATTTATGATTTTTCAAATGATTTAAAGGAAGACCCGAAATGGATTGATGAGTTTAAAAGCATGAAAAACGACTTTCTAAATAATCAAAAGCTGGATGAATACTCGAATGACATCTGGGTTTCCATCAAAAAAACATTGACTACAGAACTTCAGGAAGAAGAATCTTCATTAAAAAAATACATTACCAAAAACCTCAACGAGTTTTCTGAAAACTTAAAAACCGATGAAAAACTTCAGAATAAAATTGATAATTGGGTAAGAGTTACCGCCTACAAATATATTCTGAAAAACACACACCAGGCCGGAAACCTCATCAGCTCCACCGTCGGAAACTGGCAGGGCAAAGAATTGAGCGAGAAGCTTGAATTAGAGGTTGGTAAAGACTTACAATTCATCCGTGTAAACGGAACCTTGGTTGGAGGTATGGTGGGATTGATTATTTATACGATTTCGCATTTTTTTCTTTGAACTGAAACTACAATTCATTAATCCACAGGTAAATATCCTGATCAGAAGGAATATTAAATTTCTTTCTCAATCTGCTTTTTCGGGTCTGTACGGTACGCACAGTCACAAAAGTATATTCTGAAATATCTTTTGTAGAAAAATTTAATTTCAGCAGGGCACAAAAACGAAGATCTTCACTGCTGATCTCGGGATAGAGTTTTTTTAGTTTTTCAATAAATTCCGGGTACACTTCCTGAAAACGGGCGAGAAATTCCGGACTGTTGGTTTTGGCTAAATGTACAGTCTCTTCAAATGATTCATTTACTTTTTGCTTCAGATCCTGATTTTCCTCTTCCTTCTGAGATATTATTTCTTCTGTTTTTTTAGATGATTTTCTGTACCAGACAAACAATCCGAATATCAATGCCGCTGTGCCCGCAACAATACCTCCGATGGTGAGGAAGCTTTTGTTTTCATAAGCACTTAATTTTTTTTCCTCTTCTTTAAGGATCATTTTGACTGCTGCATTGGTATTTGCTGTTTTTGACTGCTGCATTTCGATGCTGGTTTCTGCGTGTTTTTTCAAGTAGTCGCTTTCTTTTTCTTTCTCGCCTATCGTACCATAGATTTCAGAAATGTTTTTGTAAACTTGTAGCATAGAGGGTCATTAATTTGCAGACTCTTATAGTTTTCGACGCTTTTCAGATAGAATTCCAGTGCTTTTTTATCATCATCCATCTTGTAATAGTAATTTCCGAGTAAAATATATACCTGATACAAATTTGATTCGTCGTATTTCTTTTGCAATTCATATGCTTTGGTAAAATAGTGATATGCAGAATCAAACTTTTTGGTTTCCAAAAAAGCCGAGCCTTTTAGAGAGTACATCGAATTCATTTGAGGATACACTTTTTTTTCATCCATGGTTTTCAGGATTTCACCATTTAAATTTTCATATTTTATTACAGAATTGTAATCCTTTTTATCATAAAAATCTTTGCTGATAAAATAGTAGATAGATGCTTTTTCTAAAAGTGCTGCGGGTTCAGTTTCATTTTTCAAAAGATCAAGAGCCTCAAATGTTTCTTTATTTGCTATCTCATCCAGACCTAGTCTTGCATGGTTATCGGCTTTCAGAATAATTAGTTTCGCATGTAAAAGTGGTTCTCCGAGAGTAAATTTCTCTGCCAACGCTTTTTCAATATATTCCAGCGCTTCCTTTTCTTTTCCCATTATAGTATACGCTCTTGCAATCTGATTATACGTTTTAGCAATCGATTTAGAATCTCCTATTTCCAACGCAATTTTATTGCCTTGTTTGGCATATTCTAAAGACTCTTCGCTTTTGTATTCGAGATAGCTTTTGTAGGATTTGTCTGACAGCGCCTTTATTTCTTTAATTTTCTCTTCGTTATCTTGAGCAAAAGAAAAACAAGAGGTTATCAGGCACAGCAACAATAAATTTGTATTAATAATTCTGGAGAGTGATGAAATCATTGGATCTTAGTTTTCTATGGTTAAATAGGTAATCAAAAATAAGAATTTTATTTCTGAGAATAAAAGAGCTGTTCCCACTTTCGTGAAAACAGCTCTGCATCGGGATTTGCAAAAAATTATTTCCAGTAATTCCAAAGTGTACCATCGAAAACCGCGAGGGCTTTTTTTACCGTATCATAACACATCATGCCGGGATAAGGGCTTTTTACGTTTTGATGTGGATTTTGAATTCTTGGCAGAATCATGGCTTTATCATCAGATTCTAATACCAAAATTCCATTTGCAGCACTCGTAGGTGAGCCGATGATGGCACCATGACTGGCATTGAGATCGGTAGCACTGTTCACCACAATTTGGCTGTTGTTTCCCGCATCGCTTAATTGTATCCAACTGTTTTGCTGAAACATTTTCACCATTTTCGCCTCATGATCATAGATGAAAGTGCCGTTGCTTGGTGCGGTAACCGAAGATTCTTTTTCTACTGCGGGAAGAATAATTCCACTGGTATTGTTATTCGTCGTCGAGTTGGTATCTGCTGTAAGCGGACTGTTAAAATCTACTAAAGTTGACGTTCCTTCTACCGTTTGTTTTCCGCCAAACGAAACTTGTGCACTGGCAAATGTTGCCATGGAAACCATTACTGCGCTGAATATATATTTTTTCATTTTTTTTAAATTTAATTATCAATTCATCAAACTGAGTAAAACAATAAATGCCATTAATTGGTAGGATCACAAATGTTTGAAATACAGTTCCAAACCGTTCCGTTAAATAATTTTACACACTCTGAATTGAGATCATAAACCAACATTCCTTCTTTCGGATCTTTCACAGAATCAGTAGTCAAGTCTGGTGCGCCATTCGTTCCGCCACCTACTCGTGCAACTCTGGTAATGACCATTCCTTTTGATTTTGACTGTAAAGCAATGAATCCGTTCGGAATATTTGTAGGCCAACCATCCTGTTTTGGCTGTACTGTGATTCCTACTTTTGTCGGAGTTCCATTCTGGCTGAAATCTCCCGGTTCTGTACACGTTCCGCACGCATTGATTGTTACGGTAACCGCATTGGATGTGTTGCTGTAACAATTTCCGTAAATTGTTTTTGAATATAAATAATAGGTTCCGTTACTTACCGCTCCCGGATTTGCGACTAAAGTTCCGCCGTTGGGATTGGTTGCTGCCGTATGCCACTCATAAGTTTGCCCACTTACCGCCGCCGGTTGAATGGCAGTTAAATTTGCTGTGGTATCAGGACACACATTAGTTATTATGGAAGAACCGGGAACGGGTGTTGCAGGTGTTGCTGTTACGCTGACCGCCGCAATATTTGAAGTTACAGAGCAAGTACCATTTCCAACAACCACATAATAATACAATGTTCCCGCTGCAGTTGTAACCGGAGTATAAGCAGAAGAATTGGTTCCTACTGCCATACCGCCAGATGTGCTGTTTACTGTATTTCTATACCACTGGTAAGAAGTTGCTCCTATTGCACTGACACTTAATGCAGTTGCTGTTGCATTTTGGCAATAATTTGCACCCGAAGGTTGGCTGCTGATTGAAATTCCTGAGACTACATTTACAACTGCAGTATTTGAAGTTACGGAACAAGTACCATTTCCAACGACCACATAGTAATAGAATGTTCCTGTTGCGGTTGTAACCGGAGTATAATTAGCAGAGTTTGTTCCTACAGGTGTTCCGCCAGATGTGCTGTTTAGTGTATTTCTATACCATTGGTAAGAAGTAGCTCCTGTTGCAGTGACACTTAATGCAGTTGCGGTTGCATTTTGGCAATAATTTGCGCCCGTAGGTTGGCTGCTGATTGAAATTCCTGAGACTACATTTACAGTTGCCGTATTTGAAGTTACAGAGCAAGTGCCATTTCCAACAACTACATAATAATAGAATGTTCCTGTCGCGGTTGTAACGGGAGTATAACTAGCAGAGTTTGTTCCTACTGCTGTTCCGCCCGATGTGCTGTTTACTGTATTTCTATACCATTGATAAGAGGTAGCTCCTGTTGCAGTAACACTTACTGCAGTTGCTGTTGTGTTTTGGCAATAATTTGCACCCGAAGGTTGGGAAGTGATTGCCGGTGGAGTACAGATATTAACACCGAAACGGGTGGTTGTACTGTTGGTATCACCTAAAGTGATGGTGAGTAATCCGTTTGGACTTCCATCCGATGTACCCGATGTAAAAAGACTTTCTCCTACGGTTAACCAACTGGTATGAAGTTGTTTTGCAGGAGCTGGTTGCCCAACAACACCTTGGTTTCTGCTTAGCTGTAGAACATAGGTTGTTCCCTCCATCAGATCTCCGCCTTCCGGAATATTGTATACTCCCGAATTGTTAACCTGTGCGGTTGCAATCACAGTACTTCCTGTCGCATCTAAAACATTAACGTACAAGATCCCATTGGCCGAAGAATTATAAACTGCGCCACCTGTTCCGCCCGCATTCACAGGAAGACCGTTATTATCACGATAAACCGTACCACTGATGCCTGGTTTAGCGAAAGGAATAAATGCAAACAAATAGCCATGACCGTGATGAATTATATTTGTTGCGCTTCTGGATAAGGTAAAACTAGGAGGACTGGAAGTATCAGTATATGTTCTATATGCCATTCTTGCAGCAGCACCATCTGGCTCGCCTCTGTCAGAACTATATGTTGAAGTAACTGGACCAGAATTATTTGAAACGACAACAGACATTGCTCTTGGAGGAATTGTATTGGGTGTGTTAGGACTTGTCCATCCTGATGAAAAAGAAAGTGTGGATTGCTGAGTAATACCCCCAATTCCTAAATAAACAACATCAGAAATTGACCGACCGACCGGTACCGTAATATGGCTTCCCGAAGCAGTTACAACAGTCGAACCTGTAGGATCATCAATTATTTCATGCGCTAATTGAGATGAAAAAGCCTTTACATTCTCAAAAACAGAAACTATTACAGCCATCTCATCAGCATTCGACTCCGGTAAATTGAGGTTAGGTATAGTGATGCTGGTATTTCCGGTTGGTAATCCATCAGCATCACCAATAAAATGTACAACGCGACTTAAAGAAAATTCCTTTGCGGGCATAGAATAATAATGATTATTACTTGCTGCAATATTCATCAGATTAGATCCTACATAAATATTAAGGTCGCATATATTGTTCAGTGATCCATCAGGACTGCAGGGATAATTACTATTTACAGGTACATGAACACGTTCCATTAAAACATACACCACCATCATTCTATTCTCACCAGATGGAATGTTAACATTTACGGTCGGTACGCCGGAAAATCCTGAACCAACAGCACTAAATCTTTGAGAGTAAATCAAATTCGGCGTTTGCGCATTACCCCAAAATCCTACGAAAAGTAGCAGTAATGCAATTAATAATTTATTTTTCATTTGTTTTAAATTTTAATAAATGAATCTCCGCTCCATCCATTTTCAGGACAGAGAAAGACAGGGGAAATTTGTAAATAGCAGATATTTAAACCAGGAAAGGTGGCGGCCGAACCGAAAAGGCAGATTTTTTCTGAGAACTAAAAACTTCGCTCGTTTTAAAAAGAAACAATTTCAGCCTGCAGTCCTTAAAGACTAAAGAATTTGTACAGTTTTGTGATTGTAACAATTGCTTTACATGAAATTGCGAAGCGGGAACAATAATTTTAGCTGAACCATTTGAAAAAGCATACAGAAACTCAAATTCGTGGTTAGAAAATGCAGCTTTCACTACGACAGGTTTCCTTTTCTCAGATACACCTGTATCATTTACTGAATTTTCGGGCTCTTTTTCAGCTGTTTTTAGTGCCAAATGTTTTGTTGGAGCAATCTCTATCTTTTCAGAAGAAATGACCTGTTCAATCTCAAAATTTTTCTCAAAATCATCTCCAGAAATGACAACTCCTGAAGAAATGTAAATTCTGCTTTTTGAATGATTTGTAAATGAAGAATCAGATGAAATGATGACCGCCTCATTTTCAGTGTAGATTGAGGCTCCCCCTGATATAAGTATTTGAGAACGATAATTCTGAACGAAAAAAAATAAAAAAACCAAAGCAAGCTTACTTACTAAAAGTAAACTGCTGAGATAATTTTTATCCAATCTTTTTTGGTTCATTAATCTGAGGTGTGTTTTATCATGCAAATGAATAAAAAACATTAAAAACAACAAAAAAAACAGCTACTACACAGATACGCAGCAATTGTAAAATATTGAAAAACAAAACCATACAGAAAAAAGAGAGAACACCTCAATCACTGAAGTGTTCTCATTATTTTTTGCAATAAGTTGTAAGATAAATGGAAGTTTTACCTCGAAATTCTACCCGCTCTCTTTAAAATTTCCTTATTAATATCATTGATGAGTTGTGGTCCTTCATAAATAAATCCCGTGTATAACTGAACCAAACTTGCACCCGCATTCAACTTTTCAATCGCATCTTTTGCAGAGTGAATGCCACCAACTCCGATGATTGGGAAAGCTCTGTTGCTTTTATCAGAAAGATATTTGATCATTTTTGTGCTTCGCTCACGAATCGGTTTTCCACTTAAACCACCGTTCCCGATTTCTGCTAAAACTTCAGGAGAAGTTTTTAAACCTTCTCTATTAACTGATGTATTTGAAACGACGATACCGTCGATTTTTGTTTCGGCAATCAGTTCGATAATTTCGTCCAGTTGCTGGTTGTTTAAGTCCGGAGCGATTTTTAAAAGAATTGGTTTTTGGGTCGGTTTAGTTTGATTAATTTCTTTAACCGCAGTAATCAGCTCTCTCAGATATTCAACATCTTCCAGTTTGGCGTGGCTTCCGACGTTTGGACAGCTTACATTTAAAACAAAATAATCCACGTAAGGATGAAGACCTTCGAAACAGTCGAGATAATCCTGAGTGTAATTTTCAGGGGTTGTGTTGGTATTTTTTCCGATGTTTCCGCCGATGATGATTTTCCCTTTGTTACTTTTCAGTTTTTCAATAGCTGCTTCCAGACCGTCGTTGTTAAAACCCATTCTGTTAATAATTCCTCCATCTTCAATCAAACGGAAGAGTCTTTTCTTGGGATTTCCAGCTTGTGCTTTTGGAGTTACCGTCCCGATTTCTACAAATCCGAATCCTAAATCGCCTAATTCGTTGAATAAAACCGCATTTTTATCGAAACCAGCCGCCAATCCAACGGGATTTTTAAATTTCAGTCCGAAAACTTCTCTTTCAAGACGTTTGTCTACGATAGGTTTTGGAAGGAATAATTTGGTTAAAAATCCGAAATTTTTGAGCATCGAAAAAGTAAAGTGATGAACTTCTTCAGGATCAAATTTGAAAAGGATGGGGCGAATAAGCGATTTGTACATTGAAAAAAAGTTTTACAAAAATAATCATTTTAAAATTAATGTTTTGTTGATGTGTGTTATTTAATTACAAATTTCACGAATTCTTTCGCAAATTTCACAATCTGCACTGTCAGTAATATCTTTTTATCGTAGGACTTTGCAATTAAAAAAACTCAAAGTCATGATAATAGTCGACAAGTTGATCTTATAATCTATTAGCAAAATTTCGTCACTTCGAGTAACGCAGCAAAGCGAAGTGTATCGAGAAGTTTGCGCGAAGTTCTCGATACATTTTTCTTCATTTCATTACGAAAAACACTCGAACTGACGAAACTTTTGTGACAATTACAGATATGCACTCAAATCGAGTTTCAAAATATCACCTATCCTTTTGAACTCTTCGTCAATTGTTGCGTTTAAGGTGATTTTTTCGGTGGAAACAGGATGATTAAAGATTAACTGATGGGCATGAAGTGTCATTTTGCTAATGCCAAAAGTTTCTAGCCACAATTTATTTTGCTTGTTACAGCCATGTTTTCTACAGCCTAAAATTGGATGCAGAATATGTTTAAAATGTTTTCTCAACTGATGAAACCGTCCCGTTTCAGGAATAGCTTCCACCAGACAGTATCTTGAAGTCTGATGCTTTAAAAATGGCAGATCTATTTCAGATGTTTGTAAACGTTTATAATATGTGACAGCATTTTGTTTGACTTCATTTTCATTGACTAAGTCGTAATCGATTGTCTCTTCTTCTTTTGTCCATCCACGGAGAATGGCAATGTATTTCTTTTGGACTTCCCGCGATGCAAACTGTTCGCTCATGTTTCTCAACGTTTCTTTATCTAAAGTAAACAGCAAAACGCCCGAAGTTTTTCTGTCTAAACGGTGAACAGGATAGACCTTTTGCCCAATCTGTTTTCTCAGCTCCTGAATCGCATACGTGTCTGCCTCTCCGGAATAGAAAGATTTGTGAACCAACAGTCCGCTGGGTTTATTGATGGCAATAAGATGTTCGTCGCGATACAGAATTTCTAACATGTCGCAAAACTAAGAATAAATTAGTTCTACAACTCTCTTTTGAAAGTATAAATAACACCGTAAAAAGTTCCTCCGTAATCCCTGCTTTCTGCGACAACCAATTCCCAGCCTTCACTTCCGTGTTGATTTAAAATTTTATCGATTTCAGCAGGATCATATTTAGTTCCCCAAAATCCTGTTGGTTCAATAATAACGGTTTTATACTCGAATCTTTTTTTCATAATACATTTCTATTTTTAATCTAAATTTAAAAATATTTTTTGAAGTTTAGACATAAACCTAACGAGTTTTTGAAACCCGTTAGGTTTTGTATTTTTATTCATAAGTTTAAGAGTGTAACTACTTGTTTAGTCGGGTCCTCCTATCTTTAAACGCTTTTTCATGCCTAAAAAAAAAGAAGAATTACAAATCTCCCTAAGATGAAAAAAATTAACATTTTATCTTTACTGATAATTGATTAATTTAATTATCATTGTAAAAAAATAAAAATCATGAAAAACTTCAGCTTACTATTATTCGCATTGCTGTTGTCATCGAATCTTTTTTCGCAAACGACTGACACTTTGAGTTTAGGCAAAACGGGCAGAGAATTTTTCATCAAGGGAAACCAAAAATATAAGGCTTCAGAATACAAAAGTGTTTTTACAAACCAAGAAGCGTTGGCTTACATGAAAAAATCACGTACCAACAATGCGGTTTCTCAAGTTTTTGGGGCAATGGGTGGCGGATTGGTCGGATGGGGACTGGCTACTGCGATCAGCGGAAAAAAAACAGTGCAAAATGGTATGGTTATTAAAGAGCAGGCAAAAGGCGGCTGGGGTCTAGTTGGTGCCGGTGTAGGATTGATTGGTATCGCCATTCCTTTTGCCGTCGGATCATCCAAAAATCTGAAAAATGCGGTTAAAACTCAGAATAACGCAGACAAAAATGACACAGAAGCTGAAAATACTCATGCAAGCCGTTTTTACAAACTCGAGATTGGCGGAAACGGAGTTGGGCTCAGCTATAATTTCTAAAATAATATCAAGCGGTTTTTTAAAACTGCTTTTTTTATTTCTGATTAAATATTGCATGGTCTAAACCTAACGGGTTTTCGAAACCCGTTAGGTTTGGAAGTATGCTGGTGTAAATTGGGATTTTAATTTTTGAGCTGTCGCTAAACCTCATAGGTTTCTAAAACCTATGAGGTTTTTCCTATTAATTTCAGTTGTTTAAACGTAATTTTGTCAATAGCCCTGATGGAAACGGCATCCTTTTTTGTGGCGGACGGAACGGAGAGGAGACCGCCACAAAAAAGATATAGTGGACAGCAGGTTCCCGGCTCATAATAATTTCAGGATTAAAAACTTCTGTCATCCCGCTTTTAACTTCCTACATTTTCACTATTTTTGCAGGTAAGACGAAAAATTTATGGCAAAGCAAGACGATGTTTTCAAGAAAGTGATTTCTCACGCTAAAGAATATGGGTTTATTTTCCCTTCTAGTGAGATCTACGACGGTTTATCAGCTGTTTATGACTATGGACAGAATGGTGCAGAACTGAAGAATAATATCAAACAATACTGGTGGAAAGCGATGGTACAGCTGAACGAAAATATTGTGGGTATTGATTCAGCGATTTTAATGCACCCGACTACCTGGAAAGCTTCGGGCCACGTTGATGCTTTTAATGATCCTCTGATTGACAATAAGGATTCTAAAAAACGTTTCAGAGCGGATGTTTTGGTGGAAGATTACTGCGCAAAAATCGAGGATAAAGAAAATAAAGAAATTGAAAAAGCTGCCAAAAGATTCGGTGAGTCTTTCGATAAAGCTCAGTTTGTTGCGACGAATCCTAAAATTTTGGAATACCGTGCGAAAAGAGAACAAATTTTATCCCGATTGGCAAAATCTTTAGAAAATGAAGATTTGGCTGATGTAAAATCTTTGATTGAAGAACTGGAAATTGCTGATCCTGATACCGGTTCAAAAAACTGGACTGAGGTAAGACAGTTCAACCTGATGTTCGGAACCAAACTGGGTGCGTCAGCAGATTCTGCGATGGATCTTTATTTAAGACCGGAAACTGCTCAGGGTATTTTCGTAAACTTTTTAAATGTGCAGAAGACTTCCCGTCACAGACTTCCGTTTGGTATTGCACAAATTGGTAAAGCATTTAGAAATGAGATTGTTGCGAGACAGTTTATTTTCAGAATGCGTGAATTTGAACAGATGGAAATGCAGTTTTTCGTTGCTCCGGGAACTGAACTGGAATTCTACGAACAGTGGAAAACAAAACGTCTGAACTGGCATCTGGCACTTGGTTTAGGAAATGACAACTACAGATTCCATGATCATGAGAAACTGGCACATTATGCGAATGCTGCAGCGGATATTGAATTTAATTTCCCGTTTGGATTTAAGGAACTTGAGGGTATTCACTCCAGAACTGATTTCGATTTGAAGGCGCATGAGAAGCATTCTGGTAGAAAATTACAGTTTTTTGATCCTGAAAGAAATGAAAACTATGTTCCATATGTGGTGGAAACTTCAGTTGGTTTAGACAGATTATTCCTTTCAATATTCTCTCATTGCTTAAAAGATGAAGTGTTGGAAGATGGTTCGGAAAGAACAGTTTTATCTTTACCTCCGGCATTGGCTCCGGTAAAAGCAGCGATTCTTCCTTTGATGAAAAAAGATGGTTTGGCAGAATATGCTGAGAATATCTTCAATGATCTGAAATATGATTTCAATTTATTCTACGAAGAAAAAGATGCCATCGGAAAACGTTACAGAAGACAGGATGCTATTGGAACGCCTTACTGTATCACGATTGATCACGATTCGTTAACCGATCATACGGTGACCATCAGAGACAGAGACACAATGCAGCAGGAAAGAGTTCCGGTTTCTGAACTGAGAAGAATTATTGATGAGAAAACGAATTTCAGAAATTTACTTTCTAAAATATAAATTGAAAGCCTTGAGAAATCAGGGCTTTTTTGTTGGAGTTACAATAAAATTTTTACACATAAGTCACGAAGTATTTTTTCACTTTCTACAGATGAAAAGAACATATTAGATTTCGAAAATATTTGATTTTCTTCTGATATGGTCTGAAATATTTTTAGAGCCTATTTAAAATTATTAAAATAGTTTGATTATACTGATTTTAGATGGTTTGATTAATTGAGTCTTCGACAGGCTCAGACTGACAAATCTAATACTAACCGCTCAATTTAACGGTGTCACTCTGAGCCCGTCGAAGAGTTTTGAACCATAGTTATTTATTTGAAAAAAATTTAAAAAAGCTCTTAATTTAAATTAAATCTATTGCGACTTATGTGTCATATTACTGAAAATTAATCAACAATAATTTAACATAAAAATATTTTCATCAACCTGTTTGAAATATCCTTGAATTCACTACTTTTGGATTTCAATTTTTAAATATGAAGAAAATCTTTCTATACTTTTTTGGATTGGCAAATGCCCTGTGCTATTCCCAGACTCAGGATTTGGCATCTTTGGCATCGGGTGACTATTTAGGGATGAATGCCCTGTTTGACGTCGATGATAATCTATACGGATATGTTTCTTTATATTCTTACGGTAAATCTGGTGACAAGACAAAAAAATTTGAATACGTAATTTTAGATAAAAACCTAAATCCTATTGCCAATAAAGAATTTGAAGGCGACATCACTGCAGGCGGCTATTCCGGATACATCGATTTTAGAAAAAAAGTTATCCTCCGCCCCAATTCTTTGGACTATACCAAAATAAAAATGAGTGAGATTTTTACTCCACGGTCTATGGAAATTGATCTCGGCTCCAACACCATTCAGAGAAAAACCTATTATAATTATGAGAGTGGTGCTTTCAAAGAAATCGACCAGCCAAAAAACTGGAAGGAAGCCCGAAAAGAAAACAGAGAAGAGAAGAAAGAGAAGGGTTACAACTACGAATCTACTGTGGTAGAAATTAAAGAAGGTGGTTTTATCGCGATTGAACTTAAAGATTTTGGCAAGTACACGACTGACAATGCACTCATTAAATTTGATGAGAATAAAAAAGAAATCTGGAGGTATAAATATAATACAAGCGGTGACAAAAAAAACAATGAAAGACTGAGGCTTCTGGATAAGGATGATCAGCATATTTACTTTCTTGCTGAAAAGAAAATTCAGGATAAAAAAACTTTCAGTCTGCTGGTATTAGATATCAAAACAGGAAACGAAGTTGCCTCAAAACCTGTTACAGGTCTTTCTGATGATACTTTAGAAAACATTACTTCGTTCTCTTCTACCACAAGAAATTTAGATAACGATAAAACTTTTGATGATAAAATAGTTGTGGTAGGAAGAAATTTTGAGAACAAAATGGGAACCGGCTTTGCCAGAATGATTGTAGATAAAAAAACATTTGAGGTAGACACCAAAAGAATGATCTATTATACAGATATGGCTGCATTTCTTCCGAAAATTGATGAGTTTGGTTATGTAGAAAAAGGCTATCATCTCCAGCCCCGCGACGTATTTTTTCTGAAAGACGGCAGTATGGGGATTCTCTTAGAAAAATACAAGATTGATTTTAATCTGGGCGTTGGTAAGACCACAGATTTGGTTTATCTTTTTACAGACAAGAATTTTAAGATAAAAGGGGTAAAAGTTTTCAGCAAAGAAAAATCATTATATGACAATGACTATCTTTTCTCGCAATATCTGAATGATGGAAATGATGTTGTATTCTTTTACAGAGATTTTCAGAAAAATAAGGAAACCAAAGAAAAAAACTGGCAACTCTTTATCAATACACTGATCGGAGGAAGTTTCAAGCAGGAGGTGATTCCTATTTCTGAGAAAGATAATTTTGTGGTAACGCCGTTTGTGGCAAAGGAAGGCTTTATTTTGCTTCGTGAATATAATGAAAAGGATAAATACAATAAAGTGCGGCTGGAGCGGTTGAATTATTGATCAAGTATAAAATTTAAAGTAAAAAGCCTGACATTTTTGAAAATTTGTCAGGCTTTTTTACTTAGAAATCTGTTGGAAGCTTAAAACTATATACTTAGGATTCTTTTTTATAAAAATCCGCGATATTTTTTATTTCATCCAGACTTAAATTCCACATGAAATTCAAAAACTGCTGATAGCTCTCACTTTGATTTTTTGGGTCTACTCTGTCTAAATAACGGTTTAAATTGTAATTTTTTCTAGCCTCATAAATTTTAGAAAAACATTTCCCGAGCCAGCTTCTGTAATACTTTTCTTCTTCGCCGTCCTGCAAAAACTGCAAACTTTTATAAATGCCGACGCCGTAATCTTCAGAATTATAAAAATTAGGCAATGTTTCCATTCTGGCGATTTTTTCGAGTGCTGCAAAAGAATCTGATGCCTTCCCATCTTTCTCCTCTGTTTTCAGTTCAGGAAAAATCTTTCTCAGGTTATCAACCCGCAATGAAATTTCAGGATGAGAGCGCACAGAATCTTTATTGAGTTTTTCTTTGTAATGGTTGTAATTATACAGTGAAAAATCTTCCTTTTTAAGCCATTTTTCTTTAAATTCCTGATTGGGCAGACTGAAATATTTCTTGTAAGTGTCCAGCTTTAGCGTTCGCGGCGAAATCGTATCAAAATCCTCCAGTCTCTTTAACGTATTAACAAATTCTGCCGGTCTGAAACTACTCTTTTTAAAAATAGCATATCCCAGAGAATCTGCCTGCATTTCCTGCTTCCGGTTTTCAATTCTATTTTTATAGATTCTGTTTTTTAAGATATCGAAAGCCCGTTTGTTGCTGTTATCTTTATCGTATTTGATATTCTGAACCAGCAGCCTGTCGGTTTGATTATGGTCAATTAAACTGATAAAATCCTTTAAACTGTGATCTGAAATTTTGTGTCCCAACTCATGTGCAATTACTGCTGCCACCTGGTCGTCGTTATTCAGCCAGTTGAAAAGTCCCAAGTTGATTACAAAAGTGCCGTCTGCAAAACAGTAGGCATTCGGCGTATTGTCTCTCGCAATCAGAATTTTCAGATCTTGTGGAATCTGACTGTTGTTTTTCCTTAAACCGTTAATGAGACTTTTTACTTTTTCATCAAAAACAGAATTGAAAACAAAATTTTTATCTTTTACTTTTTGAGTAAAATCTTTCTCAAAATTTTTATAAACTTTCGCCAGCTCGCTGCCTTTTTTTCCGGGATAATCGGCTTTGCTTTTCTTAATAAGACTTTCATTATTTAGAGAAAATATTTTCAGAAATTCTTTCCGCTGCAGATAATCTGCAGTATCGATTGCTTTATAGGTCTGTCCAAAACACGTTACAACGTAAAAAACAGACAGCAGGAACATCAATTTTTTAATCATAAAATCATCACATATTCACAAAAATAAATCATTTTCAGTCAATATTTTAAAATTAGTTTAAATTTGTTTCAGGAACATTTTTTATGGCAGTTTTCATTTATTTCATTGTATTTCTCGTCCTGCTGACGGCAATTGTTTACATTTTAGATTACGGCTACCTCATCAACGGAATATCTAAAACTTATCTGAAAGGCAAAGCCAGTGCTCACATTGACGATGGTAAATTCTTCAGTAAAAATGTTATTGAAACTAAATCTCCGAAACCCTGGGTAAAAGCTGATAATTACAACAAAACAGATCTACCGAAAAATATAGTTGATGATTTAAATATTGGAAACACTGCCTCATTTTTAGTAATTAAAGATGGAAAACTGGTGCACGAACAGTATTGGAAAGGCTATAACAAAATTTCTCTGACTAATTCTTTTTCGATGGCAAAAGCTGTTACGGTGATGCTTTTGGGTAAAGCTCTGGAAGAAGGAAAAATAAAAAACATTAACGGTAAATTTTCAGATTATTTTGATGAATTTAAAACCAAAACTTCAGCTGAAAATTTAACTTTAAAAAATCTGGCTCAGATGGAATCCGGCTTAGACTGGGATGAAGATTATAAAAATCCTTTCCGTCCCAATGCCAAGGCTTATTATGGAAAAAGCCTTATTGATGCTACGTTTAAAAGAAAATTTAAAGAAAAATCTGGTGAACGATTTGAGTACCAAAGTGGTTCGACGCAACTTTTAGGATTTGCAGTAAAAAAAGCTGTTGGACAAACGCTTTCAAGTTATTTATCTGAAAAATTCTGGATTCCACTGGGAATGGAGCAGAATGCCATCTGGAGCACTGATCAAAGCGGTATGGAAAAGACCTATTGCTGTATTCACGCGACTTCCAGAGATTTTGCCAAGCTTGGACAGTTATTTTTGAATGATGGGGAATTTGATGGGCAGCAATTACTTAATCGCCAATTCATCAGTGAAATGAAAAGCCCGACCAAAAAATCCAGTGAAATTTACGGAATGGGATTCTGGATCAATAATGACAATCCAATTAAACATTATTATTTCCTCGGACTTCAGGGGCAATACATCATCATGGTTCCTGAACATAATATGGTGATTGTAAGAACCGGAAGCTATAATAATTTGCCTAAAACAGACAGAGGAAGGCCGGATCAGGTGAGGTTTTTAGTTAATGAAACTGTGAAGTTTTTAAGTTAAGGTTGAGGTTAAGGTTGAGGTTGAAGTTAAAAATGTTAAGCACGAAGTTTAAATAAAAAATTAAGGAAATATTTAAAGACATTTTAAGCAGCTCGCTAAATTAAAATGTATCTGATCCTAAAAAACTTAAAAACTAAAAGTCCTTACTATTTCAACTTTTTAAAATTAAAATCATGGAAAAATACAATCCGAAAGTTGATGAGTATATTGAAAAAGCACCTGATTTTGCACAACCGATTTTAAACCTCATCAGAGAAGTCGTACACGAATGTTCTCCGGAAATTGAAGAAGCCATCAAGTGGAAATTTCCGACATTTATGTACAAAGGAAAAATTCTCTGCTCGATGGTTTCGTTTAAACAGTATTGCAGCATGGGATTTTGGCTTCACGGTGAAATGCAGACTATAAAAAATCTTGAAACTAATGCCGAACAAACCAACATGTTCAGCCTTGGCAAGATTACCAAAATGGAAGAACTTCCTAAGCGGCCTCAGCTCAAGAAAATTATTCTCGAAGCTATGGAACTGACCGACATGGGCGTTAAACTGAAAAAATCCGCACCTTCAAAAACCGAAATTGAAGTTCCTGAATATTTTCAAAATGCTTTAAGCCAAAACAAAAAAGCTCTTGAAGTTTTCGGAAAAGCATCACCCTCATTCAGAAAAGAATACATCAACTGGATTATCGATGCCAAGACCGAAACAACCCGAGACAAAAGAATGGATCAGGCTTTGGAATGGATTTCTGAAGGAAAAGGGAGAAACTGGAAGTATGAGAAAAAGTAATGGAGCCGGAAGCTGGGTGATGGAAGTTGGAAGCTGACCGGCTTGAAAATATTTTTTAACCTGAAAACTTTTTTAAACATTATCGGATATTGCTGTCAGTAATAACATAGTTTTTACAAATATGATTGTCATTCCTGAGGAATTTAAACTCTTTTATTTTCAGTGTGTTGAGATTCCTCCGGAATGACAAAATGACTGTTGACTTTGTTTATGATGAAACGAACATTTATTTAAACAACAAATCCATCACAGCAAATCAATAATTTCCTCAAAGTTGATGAATGCTTTTTCGACAAAGTAAAAAAATCCAAAAGTTTCTTTAAGTTATTGTTTTAAAAGAAAAAATTCACAAAGCTGAAATCCAAAGCTTATTTGAACTCCTCTGCAACCTATATTAAACTTTAAATTCAGCCTTAAACTTTTGTGACTTTTGTGGTTGATATAACTTTTAGACAAGCTATAAATATTAATTGAATTTCTGTCTCGGCAAGTTGATTTCATGCGCCTGCGGATAAGGTTTTCTTGAGGTCATGCTGACGTCTTCACGAACCAACCGATGCGCATCATATTTTTTCTGTTCGTCGTAAGCATATCGCGGATCTGGAATCATCGGCATTTTTGCCATCTTGTGAATGGTAATGGTCGGAAAATGATAATCTACTTCCACTGTTCCGAGCAAAAGATAACATCCGCCACCCTGAAAATCATATTCTTTCAAACTGTCCGGAAAATGTGCGGTATCAAAATAATCTCCGTTTACATCGATCCATGTTCCGAAAAACATCGATCCTTTTTTTGTAGGGACGTGTTTTCTCGAAATCAAATATGCCAGCATTTTCACCTGTCTTTTGTGAAATTTCAACAGATCTTTTACAAAAACAGCCCCGCGGTATTTTGTTTCCAGCAAATCAAACGGACTGCAGGAAACGGGAAATCCTATAATTTCCAGTTCATCAAAGGCATCCTCGAAGCGTTCCCTTTTAAGTTCCGGAAGTTTATAATCCTGCGCAGGTTCTTCGATGAGCATTAAATTTCGGTTTTCAGGTTTGAAATTGATCAGCAGCAATCTCGCCTCGATCAACAGTTCATTTTTCTGCTTTCCGGTAAATCTGAAAGCACCAATAAAAATAAGGATCTGAATGGTTTCGATACCAATAGAAATGCGTCTGATAAAGTCTTCCAAAGATTTATAACAGCCGTTGTTCTCACGCTCTTCAGAAATCATTTGAGCAACTTTAGTTTCGAGTGACTGCAAAACCATAAAGCCCAGATAAATTTCTTTTCCTTTTAAAACCGTCTGAAATTCGCTTGTATTCACACAGGGATTCTGCACGATCGCTCCCGACATTCTCGCTTCGTGAATATAAACTTCGGTACGGTAAAACCCGCCCTGATTATTGATTACCGAAACCATGAATTCCAAAGGGTAATACACTTTTAAATACAAGCTCTGATAACTTTCCACGGCATAAGAAGCTGAGTGCGCTTTACAGAAAGAATATCCTGCGAAAGATTCAATTTGCCGGTAAGCTTCGGTCGTAAGCTCAATAGAATGCCCTTTTGCGATGCACGATTTAAAGAAATGTGTTTTCACTTTCTGAAGTGCAGACAGAGATCTCCCTTTCCCACTCATCGCTCTTCGCAGAATATCGCCATCACCTAAGCTCAAGCCTCCAAAATACTGTGCGATTTTGAGAACATCCTCCTGATATACCATAATGCCATATGTATCTTTGAGGTGTTCTTCAAAAATAGGATGGAAATATTCAAACTGATCGGGATGATTGTGCCGGAAAATATACTCCCGCATCATTCCGCTTTGTGCAACACCAGGACGGATAATAGATGAAGCCGCAACCAGTGTAATATAATCTTCGCATTTTAATCTCCGCAAAAGTCCGCGCATGGCGGGAGATTCTATGTAAAAACAGCCAATCGTTTTCCCGACTGCCAAATATTCGTTGCAAACCGATTCGTTTTTTGAAAGTGTCGTATCCCGAATATCAACATCAATCCCTTGTGTTTCTTTAATGAGTTTTACCGTGTCGTTAATGGTTCCGAGGCCTCTTTGGGAAAGAATATCAAATTTTTCCAAACCAATATCTTCCGCCACATACATATCAAACTGAACGATTGGGAATCCTTTTGGTGGCATCTCGAGAGCCGTGTAATTAGTAATGGGCTCTTCAGAAATCAAAATTCCACAGGCATGCATGCTTCGCTGATTGGGATATTTTTCCAATAACTTTCCGTATTCATATACCTGTTTTACAATTTTATCCGAATGATGCTCATTCACTGATTTTGTGGCGAGAATATCCAGTTCTTCTTTCGGTAGGCCAAAAGCTTTTCCAACCTCGCGAAAAATTGACTTGTATTTAAACTCTACATTGGTTCCGCAGAAAGCTACGTGTTCTTTATCATACTTTGTAAAAATATATTCGAGCATTGCATCACGATCCTGCCAACTCCAGTCGAGGTCGAAATCGGGAGGTGCGGTACGGTTAAGATTTAAAAAACGTTCAAAATATAAATCCAACTCGAGCGGACAAATATCTGTAATCCCGAGGCAATAACTTACAATAGAGTTGGCGCCACTTCCTCTTCCAACGTGCATAAAGCCCATTTTGTTGCTGTGCTGCACAATATCCCAGGTGATGAGAAAATAGGCTGAGAAATTGAGATCACCGATAACTTTCAGTTCTTTTTCAACTCTTTTTCTGGCAACCTCATCTTCTAAGCCATATCGTTTTTCTAATCCTTCATAAGCGAGCGTATTTAAAAGCGCTATATCTTCTTCCCGGGATTCTAAATAGTATTTCTTATTCTTATTTTCTGTACTTCCGCGTTCTTTATAGGTGAAATCAAAACCACATTTCGCGAGAATTTCTGTGGTGTTATTGATGATTTCCGGATAGTGTACGAATGATTTTATTAAATTTAATTCAGAAGTAAAATACTCAGATTTTCGGCAGACATCATCTTCACTAAGTTTTGAAAGAATCGTATTGTTATCGATGGCTCTTAAAATCCTGTGCAGATTGTACTCTTTTTTGGTGCTGAATGTTACCGGATGCAACACCACCATTTTATGACTTCTATCTTTAAATTCAGGGCGAATCAATAAATTCAATTCTTCTTCTCTGATGCCTATAAATTCATTTTCTTTTAAATTTTCCGGAATATTGCTTAAAGGATAAATGACAAAAACCCGCTCGAATTCGGGAGCCGTTTCAGAAAGTTCAACGCCATAGCAATTGTGAGCGGTGAGTATTTTATTGACTTCACCAATTCCACTGAATTCTTTAGCAATGGCGATATACAAAAGTTTATTTTCTTTCCTTACCTCAATTCCGGCAATGGGTTTTATCCCGACATTATCACATTCTTTTTTAAATTCATAAATAGCAGTTACTGTATTGATATCCGTTAAAACCAATTCTTTAATTCCCAATTCCTCAGCCTGCCTCACCAGTTCTATGACCGATAAAGTGCCGTAGCGAAGACTGTGAAAAGAATGGCAATTGAGAAACATTGTATAAAAATTTTTAAAATTATTTTCCGAAATCAAATCCTGAAGCTCTGCCGACAGCATCTGCCCCGAAGCGGTTTTTAAGATAATCCATGGTTTGGTAAAGGTTCATCTGCTCTTCGGTATCTTCAAACAGATTCATCTGATGATTTCCGTGAACGAGATCTGTAAAGCGCAAACCCACGAGTCTGAGGCGCATTCTTCTTGTATATACTTTATTAAAAAGTTCCAGCGCAATTCTCGACAACGTGTGATCGGCAGAAGTGTAAGCTACTCTATGCTGTTTGGTTTCGGTATCGAAATTGGCATAGCGGATCTTAATAACAATGGTGGAAGTCAGCCATTTTTCCTGTCTTAACTGATAGGCTAATTTTTCTGCCATACCTGAAATCAGTCTTTTCAGTTCCAGCAGATCCATCGTATCGGTGCTGAACGTTCTTTCTGTGGAAATCGATTTTCTTTCGGAATAGGGAACAACCGGATTTTCATCAATTCCATTGGCTTTTTTCCACAATTCTTTTCCGTTGACGCCGATCATCTGCTGTAAAACCAAAACAGGAACTTCCGACAGAGTCTGAATGGTTCTGATGCCGATTCTCGATAAAAGCTGAAATGTTTTGTCGCCCACCATTGGAATTTTCTTTACCGACAGCGGATTCAGGAAAGGTTGAATTTCTGATTCTTTGATTTCTAACTTCCCGACAGGCTTGGATTCTCCGGTTCCGATTTTTGAAACGGTTTTGTTGGTCGACAATGCAAAACTTATCGGCAAACCGGTTTCTTTGGTCACGGCGGCAGAAATTTCTTTAGTCCACTGATAACAGCCGAAAAACTTATCCATCCCGGAGAGATCAAGGTAGAATTCATCGATACTTGCTTTTTCCACTACAGGAACTCTTTCCTGAATAACTTCGGTGACCAGATGTGATAATCTGGAATACAGTTCATAATCTCCCTTAACTACTTTTGCATCAGGGCAAAGCCTTAACGCCATCCTCATCGGCATTGCTGAACGGACTCCAAATTTCCGTGCTTCATAGGAACATGACGCCACAACCCCACGGTCTCCTCCACCGATGATAAGAGGAATTCCTTTGAGTTCTCTATTTTGTAGTCTTTCACAAGACACAAAAAAAGTATCCATATCCATATGAACAATTGCACGTTTCATTTTACAAAATTAGATACTATTTGTCCCAAAATGATTATATTTGTGGATACAATTTGTCCCAATGTCAATTTTTTCAGATAACATCAGGTTTTTAAGGGTTAAGAAAGATTTATCCCAACAAGGTTTTGCCGATAAGCTTAATCTCAGTCGTGATCGGTATTCAAAATATGAAAATGGTCGCTCTGAGCCCTCATATGATGTATTGATTAACATATCCAAACACTTTCATATCAGTATTGATCTTCTTCTTACTGTTGATATTAAAAAATATCCCTTAGACGAAATTCTGCAACTTCCGGACAACAGAATCGTGCTTCCCATCATCGTCGATCAGTCGGGAAATAACAGCATTGAAATTATTCCACAGAAAGCATCAATGGGTTATTTGTCCGGCTACAGCGATCCTGAATATATCGAAAATTTACAGCGGATTTCATTACCGTTTCTTACCAACGGAAAATACCGGGCGTTTCCGGCGCAGGGAGATTCTATGCCACCGTTCAGAGATGGTTCCTACATTATTGGAAAGTATGTTGAGAATATTGAGGATTTAAAACCAAACAAAAGCTACATTTTCATCACGCTGGATGATGGAATTACCTATAAAAGATTTAAGGCTAAAAAAGAAAATTTAATCACCGTAAGTGCCGACAATGAATTTTATGATCCGTACGATATTGATCTGAAAAATATTGTTGAAATCTGGCAGTATACATCCGGTATTTTCCCTGAAGAATTTGAAGCAGATCATCCTCAGAATTATAATGTGAAAGATTTATTTTTGGAATTGAGAAAGGATATTAAAAATCTGGAAAATAAGATTACGAAATAGAATTCAGGTCACAAAAAAGCTTCCAAAAAAAATTCGGAAGCTTTGATTTTTATAAAGAAAGAAAATTTTAATAATTATCTTCTTCGCCTTTCATTTTTTCAGCATTTTCTGCCATGATTACGGCGTCGATCATTTCAGAAATATCACCATTCATGTAGGCATCAAGATTATACATTGATTTACCGATTCTGTGATCTGTAACTCTTCCCTGGGGATAATTGTACGTTTTGATTTTTGCAGAACGGTCACCGGTAGAAACCATCGATTTACGCTGTGCCGCAATATCTCCGACAGATTTCTGAACTTCAATATCGTATAATTTGGTACGGAGCATTTCCATCGCCAGCTCACGGTTGGCCAACTGAGAACGCGCCTGCTGACATACGACTACCATTCCTGAAGGTTTGTGCGTCAACTGTACTTTGGTTTCAACCTTGTTTACGTTTTGTCCACCCGCTCCACCTGAACGTGAAGTCTGCATTTCGATATCTGCAGGATTTAATTCAAAATCGATCTCTTCAGCTTCAGGTAAAACCGCAACTGTGATTGCTGAAGTGTGTACACGACCTTGGGATTCTGTCTCCGGAACACGCTGTACACGGTGAACTCCGGATTCAAATTTCATAATTCCGTAAACCCCGTCGCCTTCGATCTTCAGAATAAGTTCTTTATATCCTTTTGCTGCTTCACTGGAGTCTGTGATCTCATGCTTCCAGCCTTTTGTTTTGAAAAACATGGTGTACGCTCTGTAAACGTCTTCCACGAAAATCGCCGCTTCATCGCCACCGGTTCCGGCACGAAGTTCCACGATCACGTTTTTGTCATCGGTAGGATCCTTAGGAATCAGAAGAACTTTCAATTCTTCTTCCAGACCGGGAAGTTTTTGCTGAGCCTCTACTTTTTCTTCTTTAGCCATATCTACAAGGTCTCTGTCTGAACCATCTGCGATGATTTCCTCAGATTCCGCGATGTTGTCTAAAGCATTTTTATATTGGTCGTAAACGTGTACTATTTTTCCTAAATCGCTGTATTCTTTGTTTAAAGAAGAATATTTTTTCTGATCCGAAATTACGTCTGGCTGTATAATAAGGTCTGCTACCTCATTATATCTCTGTTTTATCGCTTCTAATTTTGGAATTAATGACTTAGACATATTAAAAATTTAGTTTGCAAAGATACGGAATTGACAATGAAGAACAAAAGACCATTTTAATAAGCTTTTGTATCTTATTTCTCATTTGTTAGAATCATAAAAAATATTTTCCATCAAATCTAATTGTTTACCAGTAACTTCATGATAAACCTGTAGTTCATATTTTCCTTCGTTGAGTCGCCAAATGATGAGTAAATCTCGATTGAAGGCGAATTCTTTATTTTTTAAAGAATTTTTTAAAGAATTAATTTTAGTTAATTTATTCTCACATTCTTTCACATTTTTTGAATGTGTTTTTTTACCATCAGTGAGTAAATAAGAATGACATTTGGTTTCGTTAAGTAAATATAAATATTCATAAGGGCCTTCGGTATTAGAAAAATTAATGATTAAAGTAAAATCATTTTGAGAATTAAAAGTTTTATTTTTAAGACCTAAAACTGAAAATTGTTTTTCCAAAAAAGAATCGTCTTTTGACTTAATAAAATTAATATGCTCTGAAATTCTATATTGCTGTTTCTGATTTGCTTCCAATTGTTGCTCAAGCTCACTAACAACTGACCGTTTTAATTCAGAAGTTATAAATATTGGTTTAAAATCCTTATCACGAATATTTGGATTATGTTGGGATTTGCATGATATTACCAAAATAAAAAAGAGCAGATATTGTATTTTCATTCTAATATTTATTATTGTGTTTAAAAATACTTCTTTTTAAAACAAAAAGCCCTGCCAACGTTTGAAACGCTGGCAGGGCTGATGTTAGGATATTTTTAATCAATTAAATATTACTTCACGATCATTTTTTCAATAGAAACTCCGGTTTCAGATTTTAAATGAACCAGATAAGTTCCTGAAGGATAATTGGTGTTGATTTCTAAAGTACCATTTTCAGTTTTGAGTTGATAAGAATTCATCTTTTTACCGGTCATGTCGTAAATGGTAATTTCTCCGTTTTTAACTTTATGATAAATCAGTTTTGCCACTTTATTTTTCACAGGATTATCGGCAATCTGAAGCGAAAGTCTGTTTTCTAAATTCTGCTCAGATGTTGACAGAGTTCCTGCGGCATTTCCGTAAATTCTGAATTCCCCCGGTTCCAGACTGATCGGAGCTGTGGTGGACGATACAGTGTATGAAGAGTTATCCATTAGATTCTGCCACTGTCCGGCGTATGGGAAATAAGGAACTATATTTCTTGTGGTAAGTCCGTAATTCGCTAAAACTAAAACATTTTTCATTCCGGCAACGGTGTTGTCCTGAAGATAAATCCTTGTTACCAGACCGTCCACATCATTCGTCAGATTGTTGGATTCTACAGTGTACGTTTTCGTTTTAAAAACAGGGTGAATATTTCTTAAATTAATAATCTGCGACCATGTAGTGTAAATAGAATTTCTGTTCGGATTGGTGTCATAACCTAAAGTGAAAGCTACAGGCTTTTCATCTGTACGGCAGGCGTTGTTGATGCTTCCGTCCGGACATCTGTTGATGCTGAATTCATAGCCCAATTCTCCAAACTGCCAGATCATTTTCGGGCCGGGAACAGTAAAGAATGTTGCTCCGAAAGTTTTCATTCTGTTTAAAGCTGTATTCAAAGTGGTTACATTGTAACCGCCGCTGCTTGCTCCGTAAGCCAGATTTTTAAACATTAATCTTTCCTCGTCATGGCTTTCACCAAAACCTACTGTATAATTATTGGTAAAACCGTGCAGTTCGTGATCCATACGGTCAAAACTGCTGTTATCTTTGTAACCCATGGTATTTTGGTTGTATGGACCGTTCTGGTTGTTCCAAAGCATGACACCTTTTCCTTCCGCTACTCTGTAGTTTGCCCACTGTTGCTCTTCGGCGTCAGTTCCGAGGTGCTCAAATATCATATAAGAATTAGGATCTATAGCCCACTGTTTGTCTGCATAATACTTCAGAACATCTACTCTGTCCTGCTGATAGGCGTTGGTGCAGGTTTCGTCATTTTCAGTACAGTTCTGGGTAAAACCTTTGGTTAAATCCCAACGGAAACCGTCAACTTTATATTCTGTAAGCCATTGCTGAAGACATCTTTCAACATAGTATTTTGTTGCAGCTGTGCTGTGATTGAAATCATTAAAAACATTATAAGAATGTTTCGGAACTGTATTAAAATAAGGATTATTGGCAGCGATATCTCCATAACCGTCACCATCCGGATCTACATTCCAAAGTCTCGCCAGCGGATTTCTTCCTGTCGCATGATTGAAGGCAACATCGAGAATAACGGCGATTCCCTGCTGGTGACAAAGATCTACGAATTCTTTAAATTTCGCCGGAGTTCCGTAAGCTTTATCAATTGCGTAATGGAATGATGTGTTGTAACCCCATGATATATTTCCTTCAAATTCCATAATCGGCATCAGCTCGATTGCATTGATATTTAAAGTTTTTAAATATGAAATTTTATTGATTAACGACTGCCAGTTTTTTTCTGCCGTGAAGTCTCTCAAAAGCAACTCATAAATAACAAGATTCTCCTTGTTGGGTCTTGTAAAATTGGTTACCTGCCACGGATAAGCTGTTTCACCCGTTTTAAACATAGAAACTTCAAAGCCCTGTCCTGCAGGGAAAGCTGGTAAATTAGGATAAGTGGTTGCCGAAATATACTGATCATCATACGACGAAAGAATCTGTGGAGAAAAAGGATCTGCCACTTTCTTTAAATCATTGGTTCTGTACTGGAAAGTATAGAGCTGCTGTGCAGTAAGTCCTGATAGCTCAATCCAGTACAAATCCGGATTTGTTGTATCCCGTTTCATTAAGTAAGAATCATTGACCGCCCATCCATTAAAACTTCCGATCACATGAACGAAATTTTTGAACGGTGCGTACAGAGCCAATCCCACTTTAGTCTGATCTGTAGGATGGTAGTTAATTCCCTGCTTTATCCATGTAGGAATTGCTTCTGAAACTACATTTCTTGGAGTCTGAAGAACAAAAGTTCTGTTCTTGACAGTATTGTTGGCATCAGTTGCAATCAGTTCCATATCGGCATCAGCTACCATTGTGTAATTGTAAGAATACGACGTTGAAGCCACTGAAGTTGAGTGAACAACCACTCCGTTGGCTTTCAGCTGATAAGTTGCCGCTGTGGTTGCTGTCGCAGAAATATTAATTGAACTTCCTGCTGCAACACTGGTAATGCTGTTGGCTGCCGGGCTGGTCATATTTAAATTTAATGTTCCGACATTCACATAAATATCAGGTGAAGTCTGACTGCTTCCTGTTTTTGTTTTCAACAGGAAACCAAATCTGCCGATGTTGGTTCTGTTGTAAAATGTTGTCGGCGTAAATGTAAGCGAGTAGGAATCTGTTCCTGCATTGTAAGCCAAACGGTTTGTTTCATTTGAATTCCCCCATGTTCCGTTAGTCGGGCAGTCCTGACTGTTGGCGTAATTCTGATCCAATGACCATGACCAGATATAAACTGCATTATTCACAACACCCCAAGCCGCTTCATCAATCTGATTTCCGGGAACGGTAAGTGTGATCTGCTGTGTTTCGTTGAAAGGATTGGGAGAAATTGTATAAGAAATCTGCCCAAAAATATTAGCGACAATCAACAGAAAAAAGGGTATAAGTATTCTTTTCATAAAGTACTATTTTTAGCGAATCTACAATAAATATTAAAACGAAAATCACTCCTACTGATAATTTATCATTTAGAGAAAATAAAAAGCCCATCCGGAGATGAGCTTCATGTAAAAATTAATGATTAAAACAGTGTGACTGGTGTTTATTATAAAATTTGTGTTTAGTTTTTAATGATTTTTTTTGAAACTTTCTGTCCGTTTTTGAACTCGACTTCCACGATATAGATTCCTTTAACTAAAAATGTCATATCGATTTGATTATTTCTAAATTCCGCAACCATTTTTTGTCCCACAAAATTGCTTACAGAAATATTCTGAACCTGAGAATCTGATTTGATATACAGAATCCCGTTGGTTGGGTTTGGATGAATGCCAACTGAATTATTTTTAGAAAAATCAGTTACACTTAAAGCATCACTTGCAGGTTTTATGCATCTTACGGAAGACCCCTGACCTCTTGGAGCTCCGGCTGAGGGATTTCCAATGGTTGTTCCTACGTACAGATATTTTGCTCCTAAACCTGTAGGAGTTGAGCTCCAGAAATACCCTCTCTGACCTACAAATCCGAAAGAACCATCAGTGAAAGATCTGTTTCCACCGGCAGGAAGTTTGAGTTTGCTTTCGTAGGCTGTTGCAGGATTATTGATTCCTTCTGCATTTTTAACTGCAGTCCAGTCGGCCTGTGAAGGCATTTGCCAATTGGGACCAACGGCTTTACAGGGATCAGCTCCGTTTACAGCTGTGACTGAATTGGATGTTGCTGTCCATTGATCATTAAGGTCATTTCCGCCCCACCATGATCCGAGAATAAAAGATGAAGAACTGTTCAATCCATTAGGTGAATTTGGTGAAGGAGCATTAGCTGTTGATGAATTTCTTACCTGATGGCCGTCGTCCCATCTTCCCCACTGGAAAAGATCGCCGTAAGAATCAGCGTCAGAAAGTGAAGTCGCCACCTGCGAGCTTCCCAGGTTCTGCTGAAGCCAGATTTTACCGTCGGCACCTCTTACGGTTGTGTACGTTACTGACTGACCTTTGTAATTAAATGTCACACATCCCAGATCGCCAACATTAGTTCCAGGATCGGTATTGTTGCAAGAACTGTTCGATGACGGAGACGGAATTGTAATACGCTTCACTTTTGTATTTCCCTGTGAGTAAGCTAACAAAAGATAATTATTCACATTATCAACTGCCAAATCATTATAAGTCGCCTCACCATCGGAAATAAAATCTCCTCCGAAAGTTGACCAGGTATTTGATGCTGAATCTAACTGATACGCAGTATTTCTTAAAAAATTATCATTCTCCCAACGGCTTGCCACCACGTAAGGTTTACCTGATGAAGTAACTGCCAAAGCAACGTGCTGTACGCCGCCTGCGGAAAAATAAGCGTTTCCAACCTGTTCCCATGAAGTTCCATTAAATTTTTTTACATTAACCTTTCTGGAATTTGCTGAGTTTGAAACGTAAGCAACATACAGATTATTATTAGAATCAATTGCAATATCAGAAGTGTACTGCTCGCCGGAAGATGCCGCATCTACAATGCTTCCGCCAACCAATGCCCATGGATCTGATGACACTGCTGTGGTTGTATTTTCGTAAACACGTACACCACTCGCCACATTGGATGTGTAGACTTTGTTGTTGGTTCCTATCACCATTTCTGCGAAGGCAGCACCATTTGAAAAGCCGGCATTCCCCACCTGTTCCCAGATTCCGTTGACCAATCTTTTTACCGTTCCCGAACCGAGCGTACTGTACGTAAACAAAACTCCTGAGGGAGCAACCGCCGACGCGTGATAGTTGATTGTAGAAGTCGCTGCACTTGCCAGTTGAGTCCATGAAGTTCCGTTAAAATGACGGACTTCCAAACCGCTTCCCTGATTGGTGTAATAAAGATCAGTTCCTGCAGTATTAATGGAAAGTGAGTTGTATGTCGCAAAACTATTGGTAATTCCAGCACTTCCGCCAACGTAAGACCATGCAGTTCCGTTAAATTTCTGAACAGATCCTTTCTGAACCGAAACATCATAATAGGAAAGATAATAATTACCTGTATTGTCTACCACTAAATTATTAAAACTGCTTCCACCCGCTGAGACATTTGCCGATGAACCTACATTTTCCCACTGTTGGGCATTTACATCATTATTTCCTGCAACAAACAGCACCAAAACGGCAAAGCCCAATTTCACTGCCGATGAGTATAAACTTCCACACATAACAATCTTATTTTTATTTATTCTAAATTGATTTAAATTTTCTGCAAATTTATATCATGTAAATAAAAAAGACTTATCATTACCGAAGTTTATGTTATCATACCCGCAGAATTTTCAATTTTAAAATTAAATTATTGGGAATCAAAAACTTAATCCTTTTCTTCAAAAGTAATGTTCTTTGAAATTTTATATTTTCTCTTCTTTTTGTCAGGTTTCTGATCTTCACCCAGAAGTCTGCCCCATGCCTGAAGTCCTTCAACTCTCTCAAAAACAATTTTAATGATCGCAATCGCAGGAATACAGAGCAACATCCCAGAAATCCCCCACAAATGTTCACCGATAATTATACCTATGAAAGAAAACAAAGCATTGATCTTCACTTTGGAACCTACCACAAAAGGAAGCACAATATTTCCGTCGATGGCATGAATAATCACATAACCGATAGCCGTATAAACACAGTCTGAAACCGTGCCCGTGGCAAACGCAATGAAGCAGGAAATCAAAAGTGAAATACAGATTCCGATGTATGGAATTACATTAAGCAGTCCGGTGAGAACCCCTAAGAGAATAGCATATTTTACATCTAAAATACTCAGCAAAATAGTTGTGAGTACAGAAACGATGATGATTTGAATGAATAAACCAATAATGTACTGCTTCGTCATTACTCTTACTTCAAAAACGGCTTCCATTACGCTGTTCTGATGCTTTTCATTAAAAACATTAATAATAAACCGGTTTAAAATTCTTCTGTAATTTAAAATAAAAATGAAAAACAGAATGAAAAAAGCTAAAAACCCCAGACCGCTTGAGAAAATCCCGAATGTAAAGCCTAAAATCAGACCTGAGGAAGAAAGTATTTTCCCCACACCCTGATCGATATAGTCAAACTGCTCCTTGATTTTCACATTAAAAGTTCTGGAAACCCACTGCTGCAAATCTTCGAAAACACTGGTGAACTGGGATCTCAATTTTGGAATATCATTGGTAAACCCTGAAATCTGAGTTGAAAAAAAGTAGATCAGTCCAGCTAAAAAAATAATAAGCACGAAGACCGACGCCAAAGTAGAAAATGACCTCGGAAACCTCAGTCTCCTCTCCAGAAAAGTGGCAAATGGTAAAAACAGCATCGCCATCAGAAATGCCAGAAAAAAAGGAGCCAGAATACTCTGCCCAAGACTCATAAGATAGCCAATCCCAATAATTGAGATGACAGCAAGTGCGAGTTTCTGAAGAAAAGGAAGTCGAAGTATATTCATTTGGAAATCTGTGTTTAAGAATAAGCAAACACTGAAGTGGCATAAACAAAAAACACGCCTTTCAGCGTGCCTGATGTAATTTAAATTCTATTTTTAATTTTGAAACCCAAACTCAACTGCCTGCATTCTGCGTAAGGGATAGAAGCGGCATCCTTTTGTAAGGAGGAACGACGAGCAAAAGATATAGCGGATAGCCCGACCCGTTTGCATGAAGCGTGGGGAACGCTGGCAGGGTTTCGAACCCTGCCAGCGTTGAGCGTGGCAATGCAAAGGGATACGCCCAAAATTTTGTTACAAAAAACTTTGGTTACTTTTCTAATGCAATATCAATGACCTCCTCCATTCTGTTGACGTAATGCACCTTCATGTTTTTGATGTAATCCTGTTTGATTTCATTCACATCTTTGCGGTTGGCTTCACAAAGAATGACCTCCTTAATTCCCGCTCTTGTTGCGGCAAGAAGTTTTTCTTTAATTCCGCCCACAGGAAGCACTTTTCCACGAAGGGTAATTTCTCCGGTCATGGCAAGATGAGGTCGAAGTTTTTTGTTGGTAAACGAAGAAATCATAGACGAAAGCATCGCAATTCCTGCAGACGGACCGTCTTTCGGTGTAGCACCTTCAGGTACGTGTACGTGAACGTTTTTCTTTTCAATTAAATCTTCATCAATTCCCAGTTCTTCATGTTTTGCTTTGATATACTCCAGTGCAATGGTTGCAGATTCTTTCATCACCGTTCCCAGATTTCCGGTCATCGTCAAGGCGCCTTTCCCGTTGCTGAGAATACTTTCGATGAAGAGAATGTCTCCGCCCACGCTTGTCCATGCCAGACCAGTCACTACTCCCGGTGAATCTGTGATCTCAGAAATATTTTTCGGTCGTGGAACTCCTAAAATTTCATCTACTTTATCAATGGAGATTTTTGGATCATATTCTTTTACCAGAGCGGTCTGCAGAGCAACCCAACGGGCAATCCCTGCAATCCTTTTTTCAAGAGAACGCACACCGCTTTCCGACGTGTGAGCTTCTACGATATGTTTCAGTTCAGCATTTCCGAGTTTGAATGATTTTGAATCCAAACCATTTTCGTCCTGCTGCTTTTTAATTAAATGTCTTTTGGCAATCTCAATTTTTTCCTCTAAAGTATAGCCGGCAATCTGAATGATTTCGGTTCTGTCTAAAAGGGGCGTCTGAATCGTTGACAATGAATTTGCCGTTGCGATGAACATCACTTTAGACAAATCATAACCTAGCTCAAGGAAATTATCGTAGAAAGAATTATTCTGTTCAGGATCCAAAACTTCAAGCAAAGCCGAGCTCGGATCACCATGAAGACCTTGCGCAATTTTATCCATTTCATCCAAAACGATTACCGGATTTGAAGTTCCTGCCTTTTTGATTGACTGAATAATTCTTCCCGCCATCGCACCGATATAGGTTTTTCTGTGACCGCGGATTTCGCTCTCATCGTGAAGTCCTCCTAAAGAAAGACGCACATATTTTCTGCCTAAAGCATCTGCGATCGACTTCCCTAAAGAAGTTTTACCAACTCCCGGAGGGCCAACCAAAAGAAGAATCGGCGACTTCATATTGTTTTTAAGTTTCAGAACAGCCATGTGTTCTAAAATTCTTTTCTTGATATCTTCAAGACCGAAATGGGCTTTATCTAAAATTTTCTCAGCCTTTGCAATATCAAAAACATCTTTAGAGTAGTTATCCCACGGCAGATCTACAAAGAAATCAAGGTAGTTCCTCTGAACATTGTAGTCGGGAGAATTCGGATTCTGTCTCTGAAGTCTTGAAATTTCTTTATCAAAATGATCCTCAACTTCCTGATTCCATTTTTTGTCTTTCGCCTTTTTTAAAAGCTCTTCAACATCGCTTTCGGGTCCGCCACCCAATTCATCCTGAATGGTTCTGATCTGTTGATTCAGAAAATATTCTCTCTGCTGCTTGTCGAGATCTTTAGATGTTTTCTGATGGATCTGATTTCTGAGCTCCAGCTTTCTGAAGTCTTCATGCATCATCTCGTAGCATTTTTTTGCTCGCTCCAAAAGGCTTTTCTCCTCCAGAAGCTTTTGCTTTTCGCCGGAAGAAAAACTGGCGTTGGAACAGATAAAGTTCAGTAAATCGTCGTTACTGTTTATATTTTTTATGGCAAAACTTGCAGCGTTCGGAATACCGGGATCGAGATCAATAATTTTTAAAGCCAGATGCTTAATATTCTCAAGAAGTGCCTCGTACTCTTCTTTATTTTTTGGTTTGGTATCTTTCAGCCTGGTTATTTCGCCCTTGAAGTAAGGTCGCTGCTCAACAATTTTCTTTATTTTAAAACGGTGAAAACCTTTTGTAATTGCTGTGATATTACCTTCCGGAAGCTTGATGATCTTAATGATTTTTGCTAAAGTTCCCGTAGTATAAAGATCTTTTTCTTCGGGATTTTCTATTTCAGAATTTTTCTGGCTTACGACACCGATGAATTCACCGTTTGCCTGCGCCTCTTCTAAAAGCTGAATGGATGTTTTCCTGCCTGCTGTAATAGGGATTACCACCTGCGGGAACATTACCATATTTCTAACGGGAAGAATTGGAAAAACTTTCTGTTCAGCATTTTTATCTGTTTCGGAAAAGTCTGAAATATCGATTCCCTCGGTCACAATATCAAAACCTCCTCCTAAGATTTCGTCAAAATCTATATCTTCAAATTCTGTCATACTATTTTCAATGACAAATTGTCATTCTATTTAATTGGTTATTTGCAGGAATCTGAGAAAAGCTTTTATCACAAGGCCTGAGATTCCGGAAAGTATAAATTGTCAATTGATATGCCATTTAGTTTTAATTAAAAAAAGCGGTCAAAATTTCCTTTTTAGATAAAAAATAAATTTTAAAACCTAAAAAAGCAACTTACATTGTGCTAATTTCTTAAAAATGTGTATTTTCGCAGACTATATAAAACTATATTATAAAATGGCAATTTTAGGACAGATTAGGAGTAAACCTTGGCTATTGATGGGGATTATTGCACTTGCACTTTTAGCATTTTTAGTAAACCCCGAAAGTATCGAGAAGGTTTTTGGTAAAAATCCTGATGTTTTAGGAAAGGTAAATGGTGAGAAGATAACCCGTGAAGAGTTTAACGACCAGCTATTTGTATTGCAGGAACAGGCGAAAAACCAGGGTCAGCCACAGAATGGTCTTGAGGAGCAGGCTTGGCAATTATTGGTGCAGTCTAAACTGATCAAGCAGCAGTTTGAAAAAATGGGCTTTGAAATGACTGACGATTTATTCTGGAGCCAGCTTCAGTACGATCAGATGTTTGCTCAGAACCAGCAGCTTTTTGACGAAAAAGGAAACTTCAAACTTCAGGAGCTTAAAAAAGAAATTGAGACTCTTCAGAATACAAACCCTCAGGGATTCAGCCAGTGGTTGAAAACCAGAAAATCTATCGAGTACAGAATCATGGCAAGACAGGTGTTTGCCAATATCTCGACAGGAATTACCACAGGCAAAAAAGAAGCGGAAGAATTGATGAGGCAGAGAGATCAGCTTGCTGACATTGATTTCGTAAAGGTAGATTACACATCATATCTTGCAAAAAACAAAATCAAAGTTACTACTGAAGATTTAAAAAATTATATCGACCAACATCCTGTAATGTTCAAAACAGAACCAAGCAGAAATCTTGGTGTGGTATATTTCCCGGCAAAACCGAGTGCTGCTGATGATGCTGCCGCACTAAAGGAAATCAACAGATTATATACAGGAACTGAAAGTGGAGAAAACTTTACAAACACAGCAAGTGATTCACTTTTTGTTTTGGCAAATTCTGATGTACCTTTCAACAATCAGTATGTTCAGGCAAATCAGGTTCCGCAGGCGCTTCAGGGCAAAATTGAAACTGCAGCTGTCGGACAGGCTTTCGGTCCTTACAAAGAGCAGGATTTTTATGTAGTTTCAAAAGTTTTAGATAAAAAACCTTCAGATTCTACTCTTTCAAAACATATCTTGATTTCTTACAAAGGAGCTGAAAGATCTACAGCAACGAGAACTAAAGAAGCTGCGAAGAAAATTGCAGACAGCTTACTTGCTGCAATTAAAGGTAATCCTGCAAAATTTGCAGAAGGTCTGAAGTTATCAGACGAACCGAATGCAGTAGAAAGAAACGGAAGCGTGGGCTGGACAACACCTCAGAGCCAGTTTGCTCCGGGATACCTGAGTTTCCTTGCAGGCAATGCGAAAGGTTCTACCGGTCTTGCAGAAACAGAATTTGGTTACCACATCATCAATGTTGAAGATAAAAAAGCAGGGACAATGGGCTATAAAATTGCTCACCTTGTAAAAGCTGTAAAAGCATCTGAAGCTACTGAAAACTTAGTGGATAAAAACTCAAGAAGATTTATTCAGCAGGTGGAAGGGAAATCTTTCAATGATTTTGTAAATATTGCTAAAAAAGGAAGTTTCCAGTACACCAATGCTGCTCAGGCTAAAAGATTTGACGGGCAGATTCAAGGTTTGGGAACAGATAAAGATCCTGAAATCCTTACATGGGCTTTCGACAGGAAAAGAGAAAAAGGAGATACTGAATTGTTTACGGTAGAAGGAACAGGAGATAAAATTGTAGTTTATCTGAACGGAAAACAGGATAAAGGTCTTGCTGATCCGGAATCTGTAAGAAGCCAGATTGAAACTATCGTTCAGAATAAATTGGCTGCTAAAAAGATCGCTGAGAAAATCGGTAAAGCTTCAAGCCTTGATCAGGTAGCTAAAATGTTTGCAGTTACAAAACAGTCTGCTCAGGTAAACATTCTTCAACCTTCAGTGGCAGGAGCTATGGAGCCTAAAGTAGCAGGTGCAGCATTTGGTATTCAGAAAGGTAAAGTTTCAAATCCTATCGAAGGTGGAACCGGAGTTTACGTTTTGGTGAAAAAATCTGAAACTGTAAATAAGCAGGCAGGTGATGTAAAACAGTTTACAGAATCTATCAGCCAGAGAAATGCAGGGATGTTTGGGCAGGCATGGATGAAGAGTCTGCAGGATAATGCAGACATCGATGACTACAGAATCGAGATCTGGGACAAGCTGGGATCGCAGCAACAATAAAAATTAATTTCATCATTATATTGAAAGCGGCAAAGTTTTTGTCGCTTTCGTTGTACTTAACACAGAGCAATAGTTTAAAACACCCAAAATGTATTATATTTGCTCATTAGAAAAAATTTAAAAAGTGAAGTTCAGCAAAGAATTAAAGGCCGGTCTTATCGCACTTCTGGCGATTGGTGGTTTTGTGTTTTTATTTCAGTTTATGAAAGGCAGAAGTCTTTTTACGACTGATAATATTTTTTACGCTAAATACGAAAACGTAGAAGGCCTAACGCAATCTGCCCCTGTGTCAATTAACGGTCTGAAAGTAGGACAGGTAGACAAAATAATTCCCATCACCGGAAAAGACGGACAGATTACCTTTGTCGTGAAGATTACCGTTGATGATGAATTTGAATTTTCAAGAAATTCCAGCATTGAAATTTTCGAACCGGGTTTAATGTCTGGTAAGGAAATGAAACTTAATCTGAAATACGGTGGTGCTACCGCAAAAGACGGTGACACTTTACAGGGTGCTTATAAGCTTGGAATGCTCAACAGTCTTTCTTCTCAGGTTGGTCCGGTAAAAGATCAGTTACAGACTGTACTTTACAGAGTTGATTCTTTGATGATGAATGCCAATCAGGTAATGAATGCTCAAAACAGAGAAGAAATCAAAGTTTTATTACATAATCTCAACAGAACTGTAGGTGCACTTGAAAGCACTGCGGGAAGCGTGAACAAATTAGTTGGAAACAATGATCCTAAACTGCAGAAAGTTTTAGATGAAGCCAGCCTTACAATGCAGAGCGGTAAAACGACTTTAGACAAATACGGAAATCTTGCAGAGAGCATCGACACACAGAAACTGAATGCTACTATTGCCAATCTTGATGCAACTGTAGGTCAGTTGAACAAAGTAGTATCAGGAATAGACCGCGGAGAAGGAAGTTTGGGTAAAATCATGAAAGATGAGCAGCTTTATAACAACCTGAATTCTGCATCTACCAATCTTAATGCACTTTTGGAAGACTTTAAAGCCAATCCGAAAAGATATGTAAACTTCTCTGTATTTGGCAAAAACGCAAATAAAGAATAACTATTAACCTTTTCTGACATGCAATATATCGACAATATCCTATTTGTGATTTTAATGATTGCGGGATTTGGTCTTTTCGCTAAAAGTCTGCAAAAAATTTACAGAAACATCCTGCTCGGAAAGGAAATCAACCGAAGCGACAGAAAAGGCGAGCGATGGGAAACCATGGCTCGCGTTGCAATGGGACAGAGCAGAATGGTGAAAAGACCCATAGCAGGTATACTTCACCTTTTTGTGTATGTAGGTTTTGTGATCATCAATATAGAAGTTCTAGAAATTATTATTGACGGAATCTTCGGAACTCACAGATATTTTTCTACCCTTTTAGGTTCTACATTTTACGGAATTTTTACAGCGACTTTAGAAGTTCTTGCTGTTTTGGTAGTGATAGGTGTAGTCATTTTCTTTATCCGTAGAAATTTTTACGGTGTGAAAAGATTAACGATGAAAGAACTTTTCGGCTGGCCAAAAAATGACGCCAACTGGATTCTTATTATAGAATTTGTTCTGATGGTTGCCTTCTTTACAATGAACGGAGCAGATTATTATGCTGATCAGGTTTCCGGGGCACAACATTTTAACAGCAGTTTTCCAATATCGAGATATCTGTTTCCTTTCTTTGGAAATTTCAGCCTGGAAGCTTTGCACATAACTGAGCGGATTGCATGGTGGTTTCACTTCATCGGAATTTTATTCTTCGCCAATTATCTTTATTATTCTAAACACTTACACATCATTTTAGCCTTCCCAAGCACCTGGTATGCTAATCTTGATTTGTATGGAAAATTTAATAATTTAGATTCAGTTACCAAAGAAATCAAACTGATGATGGATCCCAATGCTGATCCATACGCAGCTCCGGCTGAAGGTGCAGAAGAAGCTCCCTCTAAATTCGGTGCAGAAGATGTGTTTGATTTAAATCAGGTTCAGCTTCTTAATGCTTATGCATGTACAGAATGCGGCCGCTGTACTTCTGTCTGTCCGGCAAATATTACTGGTAAAAAATTGTCTCCAAGGTTAATCCTAATGAAAACAAGAGACCGTCTTGAAGAAGTAGGCAGAAATATCGATAAAAACGGCAAGTTTGAGGACGATGGTAAAAAATTACTGAACGATTATATTACGAAAGAAGAACTTTGGGCATGTACAACCTGCAACGCTTGCACACAGGCCTGTCCTGTACTTTTAGATCCACTTTCCATCATTTTTGAAATGAGAAGATTTTTGGTAATGGAACAGTCTGCCGCACCACAGGAATTAAATCTGATGATGACGAATGTCGAAAACAATGCTGCACCTTGGCAGTACAATCAGGCAGACAGATTGAATTGGGCAAATGATTAATTAATTTAACAATGTAAAAATCTAGCAACGTAACAATTATTGGTAAATTGTTTCACTGTTATATTGGTAAATTTAAAACTATATGGATTTCACTATAAAAACAATGGCCGATTACGCAATGGAAGGCAAATCTCCCGAAGTTCTATTCTGGGTAGGATGTGCCGGAAGTTTTGACGACAGAGCCAAAAAAATAACAAGAGCATTCTGCAAAATTTTAAATAACATCGGCGTTGAATTTGCCGTTCTCGGTCAGGAAGAAAGCTGTACCGGTGATCCTGCAAAACGTGCCGGAAATGAATTCGTTTTCCAGATGATGGCTTTGACGAATATTGAAGTTCTGAATGCTTACGAAGTAAAAAAAATCGTGACGGCTTGTCCGCACTGTTTTAATACTCTAAAAAACGAATATCCTGCATTAGGCGGAAATTACGAGGTTATACACCACACTCAGTTTCTGAAAAGCCTCATGGAAGAAGGGCGCCTGAAAATTGAAGGAGGAAAATTCAAAGGTAAAAAAATCACTTTTCACGATCCTTGCTATCTGGGAAGAGCGAATGGCGAATATGAAGCACCAAGAATGCTTCTTGAAAAGCTGGATGCCGAACTGGTGGAAATGAAGCGTTGCAAAACCAACGGTCTCTGTTGCGGTGCCGGTGGCGCGCAAATGTTTAAAGAGCCGGAAAAAGGGAATAAAGACGTCAACATCGAACGTACGGAGGAAGCGCTTTCAACCGAGCCAAAAGTTATTGCAACAGGCTGCCCGTTCTGCAACACGATGATGACAGATGGTGTGAAGCATTTCAATAAAAATACAGAAGTAGAAGTAAAAGACATTGTAGAACTTTTGGCGGAAGCTGAAGATCTGTAAATATTTAAACTCTCAACAATAAAAACTCAAGATTACGATCCTGAGTTTTTTTTATTCAAAACGGTTAATCAGGAAAATTACGTAATTTTACAGTTCAAAGATTAAAAAGTAAATTGCCTGCAGCGATTAAGCTTATAAATAAATATCTACTTATGAAAATTGAAGAATCAGACATTGTAGAAGCAAACGACTACAGAGTTATTATATATCCGGCATCAAGACCTTTGGCAACAGTTGAAGCTAAAAAAATCACTGAGAAGCTATACGATTTTCTTGCAACGTGGGCAGCGCACGGCAAACCGCTTTCGTCTTCTTTTAAAATAGAAAAAAACCAGTTTATTGTGATCTGTGTAGATGAAGAAAAAGAAATGGCTTCGGGCTGCAGCATCGATGCTTTGGGAAAAATCATGCGTGAAATTGATGACGAATACCAGCTTGGATTATTTGACAGAATGAAAGCAAGTTTTGTAGAAAACGGTGAAGTAAAAACTTTAAAGCTGATGGATTTTAAAACTAAAATCAGAAACGGTGAATTATCTAAAGACATCGAAGTATTTGATTTTTCCAAAAATACTTATCTCGAATTTTTAGGGAATTTTCTGTTGCCTTTTGACAGGAGCTGGGCAGTTACCATAAAGTAAGCTGATGAAATTGATCCGGGGTCTGCTTGCCGTTTTTTTAAAAAATCTATTTAAAATCGGTTTTTTAAGAGAAAAATATTTTGGTTTCCACAAACATATTTTTACTCCGTATCAACTTTTTAGAGAAGTGAAGAAAAAAATAATTTACAGAGATTGTATCTATATAAATATTGACCTGGAAGACTGGATTCAGCAACAGATTTATTTTCTTGGTGACTATGAAAAGCCTGAAATTGATTACCTCTATCAATATTTAAAACCTGGATACACATTTCTGGACATCGGCGCCAACATCGGACTTTTTTCTTTAAATGCCTCAAAAATTGTAGGAAATACCGGCAGTGTCTTTTCTTTCGAAGCTTTTACACCCAATTTTCTGAAGCTGAAAAAAAATATTGAAGATAATAATCTGAAAAATATAGTAACTGAGCATCGGGCAATTTCAAATGATAATTCACCTGTAGAAATTTTATACAGAGACGAAAACAAAAATATCGGTACGGCGTCAGCTTTTCTGCGGGACTTTACCTCCAGAGAAATTGTAGAAGGCACTACTGTTGACAAATTCCTATCAGACAGGAAAATTATCCGGGTAGATCTGATAAAAATTGATATCGAAGGCGGTGAATTCAAGGCTTTATCGGGAATGACAGACACACTCCGGAATCTTAAGCCCCAAATCATTATTGAAATCAGCAGCGAAACCTTGAAGAACTCCAATTCAAGTGAGGAAGAGTTACTGAGGTTCTTAAAAAGCTTTGATTATCAAATGATTAAAAAACTCAGCACAGGCGAAAATTCGTACAACGCTGTCTTTGGAATTAATTAACCGCTGTCTAAGCGAAATGTATAGGTTTGAAAAAAAAAANNNATTTTGTACAGCGTCACGCAGAAGCTGTGTCGGTAATGCATAACGTAGAAATCCTTCACGCTATTGGAGATTTTTCGCAAAAAACAAAGTTTGTAGTTGACGACAGAAAGATTAATAACATCCGGACTATTGTCGTTTATTATAAAAAATCAAAAAATACAGTCATTAATTTTTCGCGGAGAATGAGAGCCTATTCCAATGGTTTTCAGCTTCTTTCGAAACCAGATCTTTTACATGCCAATGTTTTGCAGAAACCGATGCTGTTTGCTGTATATTTAAAATTGCGCAGACAGATTCCGTTTGTAATTTCAGAGCACTGGTCTTATTTTCTTCGTGTTAACCAATCAAAACTGTCTTTTTCCGACATACTGACTGCGCGCTTCATAGCAAAACACGCTTCCGATATAATGCCGGTGAGCAACATTCTCGCAGAGAGTATGATGAACCTAAACATCGGAAAATCATTCAGTGTAGTTGGAAACGTAGTAGACACAGATCTTTTTTATCCTCAAAATAAAAATCAGCAGCCTTTTGTTTTTCTCCACATTTCGAATCTCATTCCGCTGAAAAATCCGGACGCTATTATTAAATCAGCTTTAAAACTTAGAAAAGATTATGGCAATTTTGAGCTCTGCATTGGCGGCGACGGTAATTTTGAAAGACTGGAAACAATCGTAAAAGAGAATAATGCAACAGAATTTATTACTGTTTTCGGGGAAATTTCTCATCAGCATGTTACCGAAAAAATGAGACGCGCCAATTGCTTTATACTTTTCAGTGATTACGAAAGTTTTTCGTGTGTTTTACTGGAGTCTTTGGCCTCAGGAACCCCCGTCATTGCTACCAACGTCGGTGCAATACCCGAAATGATTCAGAAAAATCAGGGAATCATTATTGAGAAATCTGAAGATGAACTTTTCGAAGCAATGAAGAAAATGCTGGAAGGCCGGTTTCAGGCAGATTCATCGGAAAATCTGCATCAGTATGTTGCAGAAAAGTTTTCAATCAAACGAATCGCGCAAATGTTTGACGATGTTTACAAAAGAATTGTGTAATTTAGAATTGAAAAGCAGATTTAATACTCCCGAGTCTTTATTACATGAAAAATTTAAAAGATTTTATACAGGCTTTCTTCAAAAATAACGGACAGCATGTATTTTTATCTCTGTTGATTGCTAAGATCTGTGCTTTCGCGGGATCTATCATAATGGTCAGAATTTTACCTGAAAGTGAGTTTGGGGTGCTCAGTATTGTCGCTTCGGTTTTCGCAATATTTGTTCCTTTCACCGGTTTTGGCAGCACCCAAAGCTTAATGCGTTTTGGCTCACTGTGTGAAGATGAAAATGAAAAAAAAGAACTGTCGGCCTACCTTTTTCTCAAAGGTTTTGTCAACCAGCTTATTTTGAGTCTGATTTTTTTCTTTACAGCATTTTTTTACGTAGAGCAATATTCGCAGATCGTGGTGATATTCCTGTTTTTCACAGTACGGCTTATCGGCATTTATTTTCTCACTCATGTACAGTCTGAAAAGCGGATACATTTTAAAAATAAAGAATTTGCAGCCATTAATAACGTTATTAATATTTTTGGCTTGGTAATGACCATACCTCTGTCGTATTATTATGGAATTTGGGGATATCTCTTTGTAAATGCTTTATCTCCTTTTGTATCTTTGTTTTGGTTTAAAAATAAATCAATCAACTTTAAAGCGCCTTTATCTCATTTTAAAGCAAAAGAAATCTGGTCTTTTGCCGTGCATGCGTCAACTACTGCATTGCTGTCTGAAGCATTTTTCTCGGCCGATATTTTACTTCTGAGCTTTTTAAAAGATGAAAATATGGTTGCCCACTACAGAGTTGCAATTTTACTTCCTTCCAATATTACATTTTTAGCCATCTCATTTATGCAGAGTGACTACTCACTGATTGCCAAAAATTTTAGAAATAAACTTTATCTTAAAAACTATATCCTCAATTACTACAAAATTTTTATTCCGTTATCTGTACTCATCTGCCTGATTGGCTATTTTGCAAGCGAAGCCATCATAAGCTTATTTTTTGGTAAACAATACATCGGAAATTCTTTCATATTTTCAATGCTGCTGGTCGCGTTCTGCGGAAGTATGCTGCTGCGGAATCTCTATGGAAATCTATTGGCTGCAGTAGGTTTAATGAAAAAAAATACGCTGTATTCTTTCCTTTCCTTACTTGTGCTTGCACTTCTCACCTTTCTTTTGGTACCTAAAGACGGCCTTCTCGGGATGAGCATTGCTATGAGCCTTACATTAACTTTCACTGGGTTTTTACTGATGTTTTCGTTTATGAATTACTATAGAAAACTAAAATAAATTACCTTTGTACAATGAAGAAATATCTTTGGGGATTATCTTTGTTTTTACTGGCGCTTCTGAGTTGCAGAACTGATGAGGAAAGCCTGCAGAACATTGATCAGATCATCACTTTTTATATGAAAAATGCTGCGGGACAGGACCTTCTGAATCCCACAGCCGTTGGATCCTATTCAAACATTACCATGAACGATGTTTTTGGGGAGACAGACAATTCGCCGGTTACATTTTCCAGTCCGGCAATGCAGGCGGATTCTACCTACTCCATTCAGTACACCGCGGGAGCCACAAGAAGATTGCTGTCTTCTGATGCAAATGACAACCGGATTTACCATTCTCAGATTGCTCTTAAAATGAGCCAGAAAATAAATGACACCGCTTTTGCAGAAGTGAGAGACACCATGGAGATTCAGTACCGGTGGTCGCCTACTCTTTTTGAGGTATCTAAGGTTCTGTATAATAAAAATGAAGTTTTTAATAAAACTCCTACCTCCGGAAATACATTTACCATTACGAAATAATTTAATTTTCATAAATTGCAGGATGAACGGTTTTTAAGCGAAAAATGATCATCATTTTCGGTAAAAATATATTGACCATTCATTATTTTCAAACACCCAACAACTCATTTATGTTACAGGTTCAATTTTTGCGCGACAATAAGGAACGCGTTTTAGAAGGTCTTAAAAAGAGACAGTTCAAAAATCCTGAATTGGTAGACGAAGCCATTGCTGCCGATGAAGAAAGAAAAAAAATTCAGTTTGAACTGGATTCTCAACTTGCCGAATCGAACAAAATCGCCAAAGAAATCGGGATTTTAATGAAAGAAGGCAAAAAAGAAGAAGCAGAATCGTCGAAATCTAAAACAGCACAGTACAAGGAATCGAGCAAAGAACTGGAAAGCAAACTCAGCGTTTTGGAGACTGATTTAATGAACATTTTATATCAGATCCCGAATATTCCGAACGAGAAGGTGAAAGCCGGTGTATCAGCAGATGATAACGAAATCATTTATCAGTCTCACGATGTGGAAGGCTTAGGTGAAGGTGCAATTCCGCACTGGGAACTGGCAAAAAAATACAACCTGATTGATTTTGAACTGGGTGTAAAAATTGCCGGAGCAGGCTTTCCTGTCTATCTTGGAAAAGGTGCAAGACTGCAGAGAGCTTTGGTGCAGTACTTTTTAGATAAAAATGTAGATAAAGGATACATGGAAGTGAATCCTCCTCACGTTGTGAACGAGGCTTCAGGTTTCGGAACAGGTCAGTTGCCCGATAAAGAAGGGCAGATGTATTATATCAACGAAGATAAATTGTTCCTCATTCCGACAGCGGAGGTTCCGGTAACGAATCTTTACCGTGATGTTTTGTTTCAGGAAAAAGATCTTCCAATCAAAAATACAGCGTTTTCACAGTGCTACAGAAGAGAAGCGGGAAGCTACGGTGCTCACGTAAGAGGTCTGAACCGTCTTCATCAGTTTGAAAAAGTGGAGATTGTAAGAATCGAAAAGCCGGAAAATTCCTATGCTGTTTTGGAAGAAATGGTAGAACATATCAAAGAAATTTTAACTGATCTTGAGCTTCCGTACAGAGTTTTAAGACTTTGTGGCGGTGATACAGGTTTTGCTTCTGCGATGACTTATGATTTTGAAGTCTGGAGCGCGGCTCAGGAAAAATGGCTTGAGGTAAGTTCAGTTTCCAATTTTGAAACTTTTCAGGCGAACAGATTGAAGTGCAGATACAAAGCAGATGGAAAGTCTCAGCTGGTGCATACTTTAAACGGTTCTGCGATGGCTTTGCCAAGAATTATGGCAGCTTTACTTGAAAATAATCAGACTGAAGAAGGAATTAAATTACCAAAGAAAGTAGCTGAATATGCGAAGTTTGATTTAATTAACTAATTGAGATTTGAACCATTAACATCTATTACTTTGTTAAGTTTTTTAAGAATTTGCAGGCAGATTTAAGATTGATTTTAATAGTAAACTTACTTCGAACTAACTTAAATATAAATTTAGACCACCTTTCCGGGGTGGTTTTTTTATGCGTTTTTGTCGATAATAATTTTATGATGAAGCAGTAAACCTGAAAGATTTGAAGGAGAAAATTTCGCACCTTTCATTTTGTTGTTATCAGGATTAAATGCAAAATTAAAAGCTGTTCTGAAATCTGTCTGTTCAAGGTTGGTACGGTCGAAAGTGGCTCCTGAAAGATCACAATTTAAAAAAGCGGCGTTTCTGAGATCAGCTTCCGAAAAGTCGGTTTCGTGTAGAACACAGTCTTTAAAAACAGTTTTTCTGAGTGACAGTTTGTAAAATATAGAATTGCTCAGCAGGCAGTTTTCAAATTTAAAGGAAAGTCCGAAATCATTACAGGAATCGAAGGCAAGACCAAGCATTTTAGAATCTTTAAAAATGACATCGCGGAAAGCCGTGGAGTTTAAATTAGCCATGCTGAGATTACAGTCTGTAAATTCACAGTCATTAAATTTAAAACCGGAAAAATCGGCATATTCAAAATTGCAGTTTTTAAAAGTACAGTTTTCATATTCACCTGTCTGCAAAGGAGATTCGGCGAAATTTGAATTGGAATAATTTTGCTCTGAAATGTAAACTTCGCTCATTAAAATCTTTTAAATTTAATTTGAAAAATCTAATAATAAAAATATCAAAAATTGATTTTTAAAAACAGTATTTTCTAACACTGATTTTGAAGATTAAGCAGATTTTAAATAATGTTTGGAAACTTCCAACTTCCAGCTTATAACTATTATACAAGGCTGTTCTTATCTGCGTAATTCAGTTTAAAGAAAATAAAAGTCATAATCGAGAATGCCAAAAGCGAACTTCCTCCGTAACTGAAGTATGGCAATGGAATCCCAACCGTTGGAAACAAGCCCATCACCATCCCTAAATTGATGGAAAAGTGCATTAAAAGTATCGAGGCAAATGAAAACCCGAAAACTCTGTTAAAGGTTGATTTCTGCTTTTCTGCGAGGTAGTAAATTCTGCCGATGAAAACCATGTAACATAAGACCAGCACAGAACTTCCTACAAATCCCCATTCTTCGCCTACGGTACAGAAAATATAATCGGTTTCCTGTTCGGGAACGAATTTTCCCTGCGTAACAGAACCTTCACGGTAACCTTTGCCAAACATTCCGCCAGAACCGATGGCCGTTTTTGAATACAATAAATTATATCCAGAGGTATCTCTGAAGGCTTTTTCACCTTTGTATAAAACTTCAATTCTCTCTCTCTGATGTTTGGGAAGTTTTTCCAGAACATAAGGAGTTCCGAACGCCAAACCACACAGCAGAAGCAGTGAGCCTGCAATACCTGCAACAGAGATTACATCCCATGACATCCTGTGGTAATTTAAGAAAATAAATACCGCGTAAATTAAAACGATGACAATAACCACGTAAAGCGGATTTACGGCCAAAGAAATAAGAAAAACGCCGGCAAATAAACCTCCTATTCCAAACAGCCATCCACTCAATCCTTCACGGTATAATGCAATGAAAAATGCAAGAAAAACAAGTAATGAACCAACATCGGGGATCATCAAAACGACAATTGCAGGAATTCCAATAATTGCTAAAGTAGTCAGTAAAGATTTTCTGTTTTTTAAATTAAATTCAGCTCCGGAAACATAGCTCGCCAGCATCAGAGCTGTTCCGATCTTGGAAAATTCTACAGGCTGCATAGTGATACTTCCGAATTTATACCAGTTTTTCTGTCCTAAAATTTCGGTACCAAAAGGGAAAAGCCCGATCAGAAGCAAAACACCTCCAATGTAAAATATCGCTGAAAGATTTTCGAAAAATTTACTTCTGCTGAAGAAAATAACCAGACCGACAAAAATTGAAATTCCGAAAAAAATCAGTTGTTTTTCGCCCAACTTCTGGTCAACGCTGTAAATATTGGCGATGGCAAAGATGCACAGCAAAAAATACAGTCCGAGCCCCAACTTGTCTATTCCTTCTGTCCACTTCATAATTTCGGGTTTTTAGAAGTTTTTTTTGCCTTTTCTTTTTCCTGAAGTTTGGCTTTTTGTTTTTTCACCATTTCCAGGCTGTCCTGTATTTTTTTCAGTTTTAAAGAATCCGGTTTTGGATCTTTGTACAGACCTTTTCGTTTCAAATCTGCAATCCACTGACGTTTGTATTCAGGCATAAAGCTCGCAGTGACCATTTTTTTATAAAGATGTTCACGCTTCAGGTCTCCTGTAATGTATTTTTCTGCAATAACTGTACACGCCGGCCCTGCCCATGTTGCTCCAAATCCTGCATGTTCCATTACGGCAACCACTACAATTTTAGGCTTATCAGCAGGCGCAATTAAAACAAAAATGGAGTTGTCTTTCCCCTGCGGAACCTGTGCAGTTCCTGTTTTTGCTAACTGAGTGAACTCGGTGGATTTCAGACCTCTGGCTGTACCTGCAAGCACCACCGCTTCCATACCTTTTAAAACAGGCTCAAAATGTCTTGCTTCAACCAAAGTCTGATGTTTCTTTTTGAATCTTGGATCTGGATTAGGTTTCCCATCAATTGATTTCACGATATGAGGCGTGTAGTACCAGCCGCGGTTGGCAATTGCAGCCACATAATTTGCGAGCTGAATCGGCGTCACCAAAACATCACCCTGACCCATCCCGTTGTAAATCGCACCAGTCGGCATTTCGTCCCAGTTTTTAAAATCTACTTTCTGGGAACCATTGGCCTTCATAATTGCTTTAAAACGTTTTTCATAAAAATCCCCTGAAGGAATTCTGCCTTTTGCACCAACAGCAAAATCATTATTTAAAAACTCACCCACCCCAAAACTGCTCATGATCTTTTTCCATTCGTCAACTCCTTTGGATGGATTTCCCGGATATTTCTTGATGATCGCAATAAAAGCATAAGTGAAAAAACAGTTGCTCGAAACCTGAATAGAAGGAATCAGCGGATCAGCACCACCGTGACCTTTGATTCTTTTTCCTCTGTAGTAAAAACCGCCACCGCATGGGAAAATTGTTTTGTCAGTCATCACCCCCATCTGCATCGCAGCCAGAGCGGTCAGCAATTTGAAAGTAGATCCCGGAGGATAACCCGCCTGCAAAGATCTGTCGAACGTTGGTTTGTTTTCGTAAATGGTATCTTTTGAAAGTCGGTAAAGATTTTTTGACTTGTTGGGACCTGTAAAAAGATTGGGATCAATATCCGGACCGGTTGCTGCAACCAGAACTTCACCGTTGTTGGGATCTATAGCAACGACGGCTCCGTGCTTATCAACAAGCATTTCTTCTGCCATTCGCTGCAAATCGTAATCGATGGTTAGTGTAATGTCTTTTCCGGTAACCACCTCTTTATCCAAAGTTCCGTTTTTGTACGGGCCAACATTTCGGAGTTTAATGTCTTTCTGAATGTATTTTATGCCTTTAATTCCACGAAGATCTTTTTCGTAGGCTTTTTCAACACCACTTTTACCAATGAAATCTCCCGGAAGATAGTAGGTAGAATCTTTCTTGATTTCGCCATCGTTCACCTCATTGGTGTAGCCCAAAAGATTTCCTGAAGTAGAAACCTCGTACTGTCTCTGAGGTCTTGAAACAATGTTAAATGCAGGATATTTAAATATAATTTCCTGAACTCTTGCAATATCTTCCCTACTCAGATCCTTAAAGAAAGTCATTGGTGTGAGCTTGGAAAAATATTTTTCTTTTTTAATGTTATTGATTCTTGTATTGAAATCCTGTTTTGTAATTTTCATTAAATTACAGAATGCAACGGTGTCAAAATCGGGTTTCATCAAAGCCTGAGTGAAAGAAATTTCGTAGGCTGGCTGATTTCCAACCAAAATTTTTCCGTTCCGGTCGAAGATTACGCCTCTTTGGGGAATGATGTATTCAGTTTTAATGGATGTATTGGCAGCGTTGAGTGCATATCTGTCTGTAAAAAGCTGCAAATACGAAAGCCTTGCTACGAAAATGAGAGCAATGACAACAAGAATGGAGAAGATTTTTAAATAGCGTGTATTCAAACTTTCTGTTTGATTTTAAAGATTAATGCGTAAATTATTATAAATATAAACGAAATTAAACTTGTAATCGATATATTGAGTAAAATTTCAAAAATTCTTGTGAACTTGAAAAACTCAATATACTGCACAAAAAGCTGGTGCAGGAAGATACTTGAAAATAAGAAAAGTAAAAACTGACTCCACTGCAATGACTGGAATGAGAAAAAGTCTGTGGAAGTATCTGTAGATGTTCTGAAGATTAAGGTTCTGAAATAAGCGATAAGCGTTGTAGCAAAAGCATTATTTCCTCCGGAATGTAGAAAAGTATCAATAATAAAACCTAAAAGAAAGCTCAGTGCCAAAAACTGAAATTTATTTCTGAAAAACGGATAAAACATGACAAACGCCGGATAAATCACCGGGATGTATATTCCAAATAAGGTAATCTTATTGAGCACAAAAATCTGCAGTGCCACCAAAAATGCCATGATCAAAAGGTCGGTAAATATCGTTCTGCTAATCATGTTCTTTGTTAATTACAGCCTGCATGGTATCCTGAATTCTCTGCACTTCTGCTTTTTTCAGGTTTTTAACCACATAAATTTTACTTAAAGCACCCATTTTTTCACTCAGCTCCACCGAAATATCCCAGAAACCGGTTTGGTTGTCGACAGAATATCCTGCCACTTTCCCAACCATAACTCCCTGAGGAAAAATCGCTGATTTACCGTCAGTTACAATGGTGTCTCCTACTCTGATTGAAACATATTTCGGAATATCTGAAAGATGCATTGTTCGCGAATTGTCGCCCTTCCAGGTTAGCGTTCCAAAATAGCCTGACTTTTTCAGAGCGGCATTAATTCTGATTTTATTCACACTTAAAACCGACTGTACCAGCGCATAGGATTCTGTGGAATTAATCACAATTCCCGCAATTCCTTTCGGTGCCATGACACCCATTTGAGGAAGTACTCCGTCTCGTTTTCCGCGGTTGATGGTGAAGTAGTTATTTCTTCTGTTGATGCTGTTAAAAACAATGTCACCATCTACAAAAGTATAGATTTGCCCACCGCCAAGAGTATCGTGAACCTTCCTGAACATCGGGTTTTTATTGTAGCCTTTTCCGTAGAGCTGCGTCATCAGCATTTTATTCTGAGCCACGAGATCTTCGTTGGTCTGCTTAAGTTTCAGATAAGAAACCCCCTCGTCAATATAGCCGGAAACCCACGCATTAAAGGCCGCACTTTGACCTGCGAGCCACGATTTCTGCATTGCGTTTTTAGAAAATATCAGAACAAGAGCAATGATCTGCAGAAAAATAAAGAAGATAAACAAAGAGTTCTTCGAAAAAATTCTCAGCAAAAATCCCATTCAGATAAAAGGTCGTAAAAAGTTAAAATTATTTAATTAAGAAATTGAATTTATCCATATTCTTAAGTGCGATACCGGTACCTCTTACAACAGCTCTCAAAGGATCCTCTGCAACGAAAACCGGAAGACCCGTTTTTTTGTGAAGTCTGTCTGCCAAACCTCTCAGCAAAGCACCACCACCAGCAAGATAAATACCTGTTTTGTAGATATCAGCCGCCAATTCCGGAGGAGTAAGTGATAAAGTTTCCATTACAGAATCTTCAATTCTGATGATTGATTTATCCAGAGCGCGGGCAATTTCTTTGTAACCCACCATAATTTCTTTTGGTTTACCTGTAATAAGGTCTCTACCCTGTACCGGGATATCGTCGATATCCACATCAAGATCTTCAACTGCAGATCCCACTTCGATTTTCACTCTTTCAGCAGTTCTTTCTCCGATATATAAATTGTGATGTGTTCTTAAAAAATAAGCAATATCATTGGTAAATACGTCACCTGCAATTTTCACAGATTTGTCGCAGACAATACCACCTAAAGCAACAACAGCAATTTCAGTAGTACCACCACCGATATCGATAATCATATTACCCTCAGGCTTTTGAACATCAATACCAACTCCAATTGCAGCAGCCATTGGCTCATAAATCAAACGTACTTCTTTTGCGTTAACTTTTTGGGCAGAATCTCTTACCGCTCTTTTTTCAACTTCAGTAATTCCTGAAGGAATACAGATTACAATTCTTAAAGCAGGCTGAATAAATTTCCCTTTAATACCGGGAATTTTTTTGATAAATTCTTTAATCATGTGCTCCGAAGCATGGAAATCAGCAATCACCCCATCCTTCAAAGGACGGATGGTTTTGATATCTTCGTGCGTCTTACCCTGCATATGTTTTGCCTGCTCACCCACTGCAATCGGCTTTCCTGTGGAACGCTCAATGGCTACTATAGACGGTTGGTCAATAACAATTTTATTATTATGTATGATAAGAGTATTTGCGGTTCCTAAGTCTATCGCAATTTCCTGCGTAAACATATCGAATATGCCCATAATTTTTCTGCTGGTTTAAGTTTACAAAGATATAAATTTAACATCAGTCATAAAGTCTCATTTTAAATAATTTGGTTAAAATTTTATTAAATTTTGAAACTTGCTTTAACAGTTCACGAGCTAATCTTCAACAGATTTTTCTTTGTTTATCATCATTATAAATAGCTTTTCACGATATTTATCATTTACTAAATCACAAAATCCTTTGATAAAAAAGAATTAAATTTGCACCTGTTTATGATACAGTATTCTAAAGTACATCAGACATCCAATTTTGCCGTACTGTCAATCAGTTACGAGAAGGCTGATGTCGAGACAAGAGGAAAATTTGCATTTTTTGATGAAAACATCAAAAGTTTTGTTACCAAAGTTCACGAGCAGGATCTTGGTGACGCATTCGTTGTGTCTACCTGCAACCGTACAGAAATTTACACTACAACCAACAATTACCTTCTCATCGCAGAAGAATACTGCAAAACCATCGATGTACAGCTGACCGATTTTTTACAGTTTGCGAATATCCTCACAAAAGAAGAAGCTCTGAAACATCTTTTCCGCGTAGCAGCCGGACTGGAAAGTCAGATTATCGGTGATTTTGAAATTATCGGACAAATCAAAAAAGCGTATGCCCGTTTTAAAAGAGAAAGAAAAAATTCAAATCCATTTTTAGAAAGGTCAATAAATTCCGCGATTCAGATTTCTAAGAGAATAAAAAACGAAACGGGAATTTCGAACGGTGCAGCTTCGGTTTCTTACGCTGCCGTTCATTACATTTTAAATAATCAGAAAAGAATTACAGAGAAAAATATTCTCCTTCTCGGCGTAGGTGAAATCGGACAAAACACGGTTGAAAACTTAGTAAAACACGTTTATCAGCCGAAAATAAAAGTCGCTAACCGGACTCAGGAAAAAGCAGCTAAAATTTCTGAGAAATACAACATCCCGAATATCGATTACAGTGATTTCGAAAAGGAATTGGCGAATACAGATATTCTCATCGTTGCCACCGGAGCAAAAACACCGATCATTAACAAAACGCATCTCGTAAACGGAAAGGAAATTTTAATTATCGACCTTTCAATTCCGCATAACGTTGATAAAAATGCTTCCGAGCTTGAAAATGTGACATTAATTGATGTTGACGAACTGTCGAAACAGATTCAGGAAACCATTCAGCAGAGGGAAAAAGAAATCCCGAAAGCGGAAGTCATTATTAAAGAAATGACCAAAGATTTTCTTGAATGGGAAAAAAAGAGAAAACTGGCGCCCAACATTCATCATTTCAAAGCCGTTCTGAAAAACATGGAACGCAATGAAATGCACAACTTTTATAGAAAAAATAAGTACATCGACATCAATGATATGGAACTTTCTGAAAAAATGATTCAGAAAATTACCAACCGTTTTGCGAAATACATCATCGACAATCCTTTAAAGGCAGAAGAAATCAGCAAACTGATGCACGAAATTTTAGTGGAACAACCCAACAATGAATTCAATGAAAAACATTAGAATAGGAACAAGAAAATCTGCACTCGCACTTTGGCAGGCAGAGGAAGTGGCAGAAAAACTGCAGGAATTAAATTACACAACCGAAATTGTTCCGATTGTTTCTTCAGGTGACAAAAACCTCACTCAACCCCTTTATTCATTGGGAATCACCGGTGTTTTCACAAGAGATTTAGACATCGCTTTACTGAATGACGAGATTGATATCGCTGTGCATTCCCTGAAAGATGTTCCTACAAAACTTCCTGAAAACATCGAAATCGTTGCCTGCCTGGCAAGAGATTTCCCTCAGGATGTTTTAATCAGAAGAAAATCTGCTGTTAATAAAGAATTGCACGAACTTAAATTAGCGACAAGCAGTTTAAGAAGAAGAGCTTTCTGGCTGAAACAGTATCCCGAAACGGAATTTTTTGACATCAGAGGAAACATTCAGACCCGACTTCAGAAACTGGAGGAGCAGGATTTTGATGCGACAATTTTATCATTAGCCGGAATCAAAAGAATGAAGATGGAAATCGATTACGAATTCCTTCCGATGATGATTCCTGCTGCATCGCAGGGTGTTGTGGCAGTTGCCGGACATTCAGATAAGAAAGAGATCAACGAAATTTTAGCTAAAATCAATCATAGGGAAACCCAAATCTGTGTGGAAATTGAGAGAAATTTCCTCAGCACGCTGGAAGGTGGCTGTACCGCTCCGATTGGTGCTTTCGCTGAAAGGTTTGAGGATAAAATCAGATTAAAAGCCGCACTCTGTTCGCTAGACGGAAAAAATTATATTGCCACCGACGAAAGTTTTGATTTTAATGAAGAAGAAAATTTCGGAGCAAAATTTGCAAACATCGTTTTGGAAAATGGTGGAAAAGAACTGATGGCGGAGATTAAAAATCAGATCTGAGAATTCAAACTTTAAAATTTAAGATTCAATATTGCTGTTGAAACATTAAAATTTTTAGCTTTAATGGTTTCTTAACAAAAATTCTGGAGAAATTCATTTAAGAGTAGACTGCTTAATTACGATTTGATTTAAATCTTAACATTTCTTTATATTTGAGATTCTTTATTATTTGGATTAAATTTTTGAACTTTACAGAAAGTCCATCTTCAAATTTCTTACTGATGAAAAAATATTTTTCCATACTCATTCTTCTGTTTTTTGTCTTTACTGTCAATGCTCAGAATCAGTTTGCTCAAAAATTATCTGATGCCGCTTTGAGTTTAACGAAAGATAAAGTCACTTACGATCCGGCTTACATTTCAATTAAATATCCAAACGGAGACGTGCCGGCGGACAAAGGCGTGTGTACGGACGTCATTATCAGAGCGTACAGAAAGCTGGGGATTGATTTACAGAAAGAAGTGCATGAAGATATGAAGAAGAATTTCTCTAAATATCCTAAAAAGTATGGTTTGAAGAGACCTGACACCAATATCGATCACAGAAGAGTTCCCAATCTGCAGGTTTTCTTTGCCAAATTCGGAAAATCAAAATCTATCGAAACCAATCCCGCACTTTACGCTCCCGGAGACATCGTGACTTGGCTTCTTCCCGGAAATTTAACGCATATCGGAATTGTAGTCAACAAAAAATCGGCGGACGGAAAAAGATATTTAATTGTTCACAACATCGGTGGCGGACAGGTAATCGAAGACTGTCTGTTTAAATTTACGGTTACGGGACATTACCAATATTCTAAATAATTTATAATGAAAAAGGTAATTTTCCTTCTCTTTTTATTTGTTTTAAATTTCAGTTCTGCACAGAATTCAGGTTTAAAAATTGTCGAAAAACCCATAAATTATTCACCGGAAAGAATCCGGTTAAGCCTGGAATATTTAAAGGATCACCATGGTTTGATTCAGAAAACACCTACAATCGTTCCCAAAATGATTGTTTTGCATTACACCGCCGGCGGAACTGTTGAAAGCAATTTTAAATATTTCAACAACACACATCTTGAAAGTGCCAGAAATACTTTAAAAAAACAAAGCACGCTCAACGTTTCCTCACAATACATCATCGACAGAGACGGCACGGTTTACCAACTGATGGAACCGAATCAGTTTGCGAGACATACGATTGGTTTAAACTACTGCGCTATCGGCGTTGAAAATATCGGTAGTAAAAGTCAGCCACTCACAGATAAACAAGTGGAAGCAAACGCGCAATTAGTCAGATATTTAACTCAAAAATATAAAATCGAATACCTGATTGGTCATTCAGAATACGGAGTTTTCAGAAATTCAAAATTGTGGAAAGAATCTGATCCGAAATATTTCACAGGAAAAGAAGATCCCGGAAAAGACTTTATGAATAAAGTGAGACAGAAAGTTTCAGATTTGAAATTAAAAGATAAACCATAAAATTATTTTCGTAAAATACTCAAGCCTAGCTGAGTGAAACGCCTTTGCGAACTTAAAAATATACGCATAGAAATCAAAAAAAACCTTTTCGCTCTTTGCAGTAAAAAACAATGAACATTTTATTTACCAAAAATTCAGACAAAGAATACATTTCCGAAAAGCTCGGAAGTGCATTTTCATTTGACTGTATTGAGGTCATCAAAATAAAATCCCTACCTGTAAAAAGTTTTGATTTAAAAGGCAATTCACTGATTTTTACAAGTGCAAATGGTGTAAAATCATTTTTTGAAAACGGTTTTATGCCCGATGAAGATTTTACATCAAAAAACTACAACAAAATTTACTGTGTCGGCGAAAAAACCAAGAGAGAACTTAGGAAAAACGGTTTCGGAACTTTTAAGGTTTTAAAAAATGCAGAAACTCTTTTAAAATTTATTACTGAAAAGTGTTCACAGGAAAAATTCATTCATTTCTGTGGAAATCTCGCGCTCGATGTGTTGGATAAGAAACTTCCGCTGCAAAATATTCAGTATAAAAAAGTGGTGGTTTATGACACAGAAGAACTCAATCCGGCAATTACTGAGAAATATCACGCTATAGTTTTTTTTAGCCCAAGCGGAGTTCGTAGTTTTGCGAAAAATAATTCTCTGGACAATACACTCCTTTTTTCGATTGGAGAAACGACCTCCAATGAATTAAAAAAATTTACTGATAATAAAATTTTTACCAGTAGAAAAAACAATTTAGAAGATTTATTAAAAATGCTGTCGGCAAACTTGAGCTTTTAAAGCCATGAGCCAGAAGCCAAAAGCTAAGTTATGATTAAAAACGACCTATATTTAAAAGCACTTCGTGGCGAAACTGTAGAAAGACCGCCGGTTTGGATGATGAGACAGGCAGGCAGATATTTGCCGGAATTCATTGCACTTCGTGATAAATACGACTTTTTTACGAGATGCCAGACTCCTGAACTGGCTTCCGAAATCACCGTTCAACCTATCAGAAGATTTCCTTTGGATGCTGCGATTTTGTTTTCAGACATTTTGGTGGTTCCTCAGGCGATGGGAATTGATTTTAAAATGAAAGAAAATGTCGGTCCATGGCTGGATAATCCGATCAGAACAATGGAAGATGTACAAAATGTTGTCGTTCCGAATGTGAATGATACATTGGGCTATGTTTTTGATGCGATCGAACTGACTTTGCTTAAACTTGACAATGAAGTACCGTTGATTGGCTTTGCTGGTTCTCCGTGGACAATTCTTTGCTACTGCGTGGAAGGAAAGGGCAGCAAGGCATTTGATATCGCCAAGTCTTTCTGTTTTCAGCAGCCGGAAGCAGCGCATTTATTACTTCAGAAAATTACTGATACTACAATTGCTTATCTGAAAAGAAAAGTTGAAAAGGGTGTTTCCGCAGTTCAGGTTTTCGACTCATGGGGCGGAATGCTTTCTCCACAGGATTATCAGGAATTTTCATGGAAATACATCAGTCAGATTGTTGAGGCTCTCAGTCCGTTAACTCATGTTGTGGTTTTTGGAAAAGGATGCTGGTTTGCACTTGAAGAAATGACGATAGCACCGGTTTCAGCATTAGGTGTTGACTGGACGATCAAACCGGAATTTGCAAGAACACTGACGAATCACACGATGACCCTTCAGGGCAATTTTGATCCTGCCAGATTGCATTCTACACCGGAAACCATCAAAAAAATGGTTAATGAAATGATCAACCGTTTCGGGAAAGACAGATATATTGCCAATTTGGGACACGGGATTTTACCGAATATTCCTTTGGAAAATGCGGAAGCATTTATCCGAGCTGTGGTTGATTGGAAGCCGAATAATTAATATGAATTAAAGATTTTTTGTATTTATAATCTTGAAAGTACATTTACCCGCTTTGAATTTGTGAGTGAAGGTACAAATGGTGCAATAAAAAAATTAATTGAATTCAAGAAACTACGAACTCTCAAATTTTTAATTTGGCATTTGGGGATTACAGTCCACTAACCGATGAAATTGATGACTTGGCAGTCTCGGATAATGGTGACACTGAAAAGATTTTGGGAACTGTCATTTCCGCACTGTACGTTTTCTTTAATAAATTTCCAGATGTCTACGTTTATGCAACGGGTAGCACAAAAGCAAGAACAAGGCTGTATAGAATGGGAATTACAAAGTTTTATGATCAAATGAAAAAAGATTTCTATCTTCATGGTCAAATTGGCAACGAATTTCCTGAATTTCAAATTGGTATAGATTATGAAGGATTTTTAGCACAAAGAAAGTTTATAAATTAAGTTATGAAAAATACACCCGTTTTAAACAACAAATTGCCACTTGTTGCAATAGACAAAAATTTAGATAAACTACGTGATAAGGTAATGTTTCCTGAAAAGCTTGAAAAAGCAAACAAAATGTTGTTAACCGCAAATTTACCCAAGAACAAGCACGTTAACTGAAACTTCAGTATAGCGATGAATAAAATAAATCCCTTTCAAAATAATTTTGAAAGGGATTTATTATTTGTATAAACTTATTTTGTTTTTGCTGAAACAATGTAATCGTACACCCACTGATGCTGTTCATCATTAAGTCTTGCTTTAGGCGCCATAGAATTCATAATTCCAACCCATTCCACTGAAGTAAAATCGTCTGGTTTTGGCAAACCGTGACATTTTTTGCATGAATTTTCAAAAATTGTTTTTCCCTGAGCAAGTTGTTCCGCTGTACTCGTAGCAGCTACGGGAGCTGTGGTTGTTGCAACAGCTTTCGGCGTACAGGAAGTAAAAAATATTGCGGTTAAAAGCAATGTCCCTATGAGTTTTTTCATTTTTTTATTATTTGATAAACAAAATTAGTGTTTCAGATTTTATTCTGTATTCACAAAACTTAATTTAGAAGCATTAAAATTAAGATCAGGCACAAAGCTTTTTTGTTTTTAATTTTTATATTTTTGAACCGATGAAAATCTCTACACAGGAACTTTTCGACGGAATACGATCGGGCGATAAACGTCTGATAGGAAAGGCTATCACTTTGGTTGAAAGCAAAAAAGCCGAACACCGAAAGCAGGCTGAAGATCTGCTAAAACTGATTATGCCTTTCACTGGAAAATCTGTTCGTATTGGAATTACAGGGGTTCCCGGTGCAGGAAAATCTACTTTCATTGAAAATTTTGGACTTTTAGCGATTTCTAAAGGTAAAAAAGTCGCTGTTTTGGCCATTGACCCAAGTTCAGCAATTAACAAAGGGAGTATTCTGGGCGACAAAACCAGAATGGAAGAATTGACTAAACATGAAAATGCTTTCATCAGACCTTCTCCGAGTTCAGGATTTTTGGGAGGTGTTGCCAATGCTACTTTTGAAACGATGTTGATCTGCGAAGCGGCAGGCTATAATTATATTTTAATTGAAACTGTTGGTGTAGGGCAATCTGAGATTCTGGTTGCAGACATCACCGATGTTTTTTTATTCCTGAAAATTATTGGTGGCGGCGATGAACTTCAGGGTATCAAACGTGGAATTATGGAAATGACCGATGTTATTTTTATTAATAAAGTTGATGAAGACAATCTTCAGAAAGCTAAAAATACAAGACTTGAACTGAAACGGGCTTTGGATTTTATTCCATCAAAAGAAAAAGACTGGAAGGTACAGATTTTATTAGGTTCAGCATTAAATAATCAAGGATTAGAAGATGTTTTTGAAAAAATAGATGATTTTATTTCATTGAAAAAGAAATCTGACAGATTTGAATTGGTAAGAAAACAACAGTCTGAAAAACGCTTTGAATATTGGGTTCAGGAATATATTTTAGCTTCACTGAAGAAAAACACGATGTTTGAAGAAGCTTATTTTCAGCACAAAAAAAATGCTTCAGAACAGATTTCAAATCCAAGTTCTGAAGCAAAATTATTTGTTGATAAATTTCTTAGAGATGAAAATTAGAGCTTTTCTTTTTTAGTTTCAATTTCATTTTTAGAAATGTAACCATCGTACGAAATCGGCTGTCTGTCGTTGCTTTTGATAGAAACCAATGCTTTTCCATTTTTAAAAATTTCAATAAAAATATCCGACACATTGGTAACATCCTTAGGTTGGATTTTATAAATCCATTTTCCTTTTCTCTTTTGAGATTTTTCTACTGTAAATTCTTTTGAAGTAAATCTGTAACTGTTACCGTCAGGATTTCCATAAGTTGGATTAAATGTACGTCCGAAATAAGGTAAAACTACTTCAAGTTGGCTCTTTTTTAAACTGAAACCATACCCATCTCCCTGTAACTGAAACATTCTTACAGCAGGTGCGCCCGGCATTGAGTTGGCAATGTTGATGACATCATAATTGGTGGGATTGGCTCTTTCAGCATGAAAGCTAAATTCATCAGAATTCACCAGGATGTTTGTTTCTGCCTGTGTAATTTCTTGTGCTGAAAGGTTTTGGAAATTCAGAAGAAATCCAAATATCATAATGAATGCAATATATTTTTTCATAATTTTAAACTAAATACTATTAGGATTATACATAACAAATTTTATGCTAATATAGACTTTTGTTTTCGTTTGGAACAAATATTGTAAGACAGCAAATATTAACACGCGAAACAATGAAAACTAAATTCTTTTTAGGGTTAGGAGCAGCTATATTAACAGTTGCAGCATGTACAACTAATCCGATTACAGGCAGATCTTCACTTCAGATTGCAAACAATTCTGAAATTCTCACAATGGCGTCTCAGGAATATAAGACAACACTTACAGGCTCAAAAGTGGTGAAAGGTACAGCTGATGCCAACAGAGTTGTAAACGTAGGTAACAGAATAAAAAATGCAGCCGAAAAGTATTATTCAAGCATCGGCAGACAGGCTGATTTGGTGAACTATGCCTGGGAATTTAATTTAATTCAGGATAAGCAAATCAATGCATGGTGTATGCCCGGCGGAAAAGTTGCAGTTTATACCGGCATTTTACCAATCACTAAAGATGATACCGGACTGGCAGTGGTGATGGGTCACGAAGTTTCTCACGCTCTTGCTGGACATGGTAATGAAAGAATTTCGCAGACGATGGTAGCACAGTATGGCGGTCAGATTTTAGGAGGTTCTATCTCTAATGCGCAATGGGCAAAGGTTTTCGAAACTGCATACCCAATCGGTTCGCAGGTAGCTTTACTGAAATATGGCAGAAACCAGGAATCTGAAGCAGATCAAATGGGATTGTATTTGATGTCTATGGCAGGATATGACCCACGACAGTCTATCCCTTTCTGGCAGAGAATGGAATCAGCATCTTCAGGTGCAAGACAGCCGGAATTCCTTTCTACTCACCCGAATCCGGAAACGAGAATTTCAGGTTTAAATAAAAATCTTCCACAGGCGCTTGAATATTATAAAGCGGCCGGAGGAAAACTTTAAATATAAAATATTGCCTGATTTGTTTTTAGAATCAGGCATTTTTAATCTTGATTAAATTTAAAACTATGAAAAATCTATCTATAACAGGAATTATACTTTTAGCTTTGGCAATATTGCTTTTTTACCTTACAACTGACGGTTTTACCACTGAAGAAATTGGTTTACCTCATGTAATGGGCGTAATGGGTGGCGTTGGCATCGGGTTGATCATCGGTGGAATTGTAGGTTACTCCAGTAAAGGCAGTGCGATAAAAGAAGAACAACGGAGAAAAGAATACAAACAGCTTCAGCAGGAAAAAGCTGAAATGGAACTTAAAGCACAGCAAATCGCACAGCGGGAAGCAGAGCTCAACAGAGAACAAAACAGAAATCCTCAAGTTTAATTGAGGATTTTTTTATTTTTGATTTTAAATGTCTTTTAAAACTTATAACCAACACCAACCATAAAAAGGTTAGCTCTGTTGTCATAACGGATGGTTTCTGTATTTTGAGCGCCACCTACTCTTCTCACAAAGTCTCTCTGATCCTTCGTTAAAGCGCCTTCATATTTGGCATTAAGCACAAGACTCTTCAACTCTACCTGCGCACCAAACTGATAGCCCACGGTAAATTGGTTTTTGGAATTTTCTACAAAATCATTATAAGTGTCTTCCTTCGCAAGATTATAACTCATCACCGGACCTATAAATACTCCCAAAGTGTTGCCTAAAACTTTATGACCTACCAAAAGCGGAACATCAACTCTGTTGTTTTTCACATCAAAAGTGGTGTTGGATACCGGATCTGTAAATTCATTTTTAAAAGTGGTGTAATACACTTCCGGCATTGCAAAGAAGCCTAAAGGCAAATCTACTTTCACTGAAAGACCTACGTTGAAACCAACATTATTACTCCCTTTATTTTCAAATGCAGATGTTGCTGAACTGGAAATATTCTTCCATGAAGGTGAACCTGTGGGGAAGATTAAATTGGCCTTTCCGGCAAGCGAAATCTGTGCTGATGCTGCTACGGTAAATCCCAGTAAAGCGATGCTAAGAACTTTTTTCATTGTCGTCAATATTAGTGATTGTGTTTTCAATCGTTTTATTATTTTCAAGTAAATACTCCCTCAATTCTTTGAATAATTCTGATGAATAAACGAAATCAATCAGATTTTTATTGCCTGCGGTGATGAGGATGTCTTTATCTCCTTCCCATTCTTTTATGCCCAGTCTCAGGTAGACAATTTTTTCACCAATTGTCATTACAGAATTCATATCATGGGTGTTGATAATGGTTGTAGTGTTATATTCCTTAGTAATTTCGAGCAGAAGATCATCAATTACATTAGAAGTATAGGGATCTAATCCTGAATTCGGCTCATCACAGAAAAGGTATTTTGGATGGTTTACAATTGCTCTTGCGATCGCCACACGTTTCTGCATACCACCCGAGATTTCAGATGGAAACTTTCGGTTGGCTTTATCCAGGTGTACCCTTCCGATGACCTCAAAAACCCTTCTTTTTTTCTCTCTGAAAGTCAGATTGGTAAACATGTCCAGTGGAAACATAATATTTTCTTCCACCGTCATTGAATCAAAAAGTGCACTGCCCTGAAACAGCGTCCCAATCTCTGCACGAAGCTGCTGTTTTTCTTCACGGTTCATCACGTTGATATCTCTTCCATCAAAAAGGATTTCTCCCGATGACGGCTGATAAACATTCAATAAACTTTTTAGAAATACTGTTTTACCGGAACCACTCTGCCCGATGATCAGGTTTGTTTTTCCTTTGTCGAATGTGGTTGAAATTCCTTTAAGCACTTCAACATCACCAAAACTCTTTTTAAGATTTTTTACCTCAATCATCAGCTTAATATTAATTGTGTTAAAAGTAATTCGGAAATAATGATGAATACCATCGTCCAAACCACGGCCTGCGTACTGGCTCTACCCACTTCCAAAGATCCACCTTTCACAAAATATCCGTAATAAGATGGCACTGTCGCAATTACAAACGCAAAAACGATTGTCTTTGTAAAGGCGTAGTAGATAAACAGATTAGGCATATACATCTGAATTCCTGAGATATAATCAGCTGTAGTCCAGTTCCCTGTCAACATACCCGCAACATAACCACCGCCAATACCGAAAACAATACTGATTGCAATTAAAAGAGGATTAAAGATAAGACACGCAATTATTTTAGGTAAAATCAAAAAATTCGGGGAGTTAACTCCCATAATATCTAACGCATCAATCTGCTCAGAAACACGCATGGTTCCTATAGTTGAAGCGATATATGAGCCTACTTTACCCGCCAGAATCAGACTGATGATGGTAGGAGCAAATTCCAGCACCAAAACCGCTTTTGTAGCGTATCCAACGAAAGAAGGCGGAATTGGGAAAGAAGACGCATCAAAATTATTAAACATCTGAATGGCCACTACAGCTCCCACAAATATCGAAGTAAAGATCACCAATCCGAATGAGTTTACTCCCAAGTCATTGATTTCCCGCATAAACAGCTTCCAGAAAACCCTCATCTTTTGGGGCTTTTGAAGCGATTTACCAATAAGAATCATGTACTCTCCTATGGCTGTAAAAAACTTTTTTAACATTCTGCTAAATTATACTATTTTTATTTAAATAAATTTAAACCTAAATTTAAGATTAATGTATCACGATTAATCTACCAATGGGTTCAACCTGCTTTTTTATCACCTCTGAACATGAGGAAGACTGTTTTCAAAATAATCACAAGATCAAGTACGAAGCTCCAGTTTCTTACGTAGAAAGCATCTGCCAAAACTCTTTTATTCATTTCAACTTCCACATTACCGTCGTCGCCGCGAAGACCGTTTACCTGAGCAATTCCGGTAATCCCCGGATTAACCATACTTCGGAGACTGTACCGCCCTATTTTCTGTTTGTAATGATCATCCACTGCAAGCATATGTGGTCTCGGCCCTACAACCGACATTTCGCCCTTCAAAACATTAATGAATTGCGGCAACTCATCAAGACTTGTTTTTCTCAGAAACCTTCCGGTTTTTGTAATTCTCTTATCATTCATTTCCGTCGTTTTCGTTGCTGAATCTGCATTAACAATCATTGTTCTGAATTTTAGGCAACAGAAAACCCTCTCGTGAAAACCATATCTTTTCTGTATAAAAAAAACTGGCCCCTTTGAAGAAAGCTTGATAAAAATAGCAATCAGAGGGAACATCCACGAACAGATGAATAGCAAAACAAAGACCGAAAAAATAATATCGAAAGTGCGTTTGAGAATAAAGTTTGAAAAATAATCCAAAGGATATTTTGTCTGTTTTAAAACTGGCTGGGTTTTGATGTATTCGAGATCATAGAGGAAAAATTCGTTTTGTGATATCGACGGAACCATCGTAACATTTACCTTACTCTTTTCCGCAAGTCTGAAAATCTCTTCTTCAGTCTTTTTATCAATAGAATTTTGGGTGGGAATAAATATGGTATGAATTCCTTTCTCCTTCCAAAAAGCTGTAAGTGAATGAGTTGAAAGTAATGGACTGTAGTCGAAAATTCTGTATCCGTAATCTCTTCTTTCTTCCAAAAAGTTTTTCAGAACCTCAGTTGATGCATTTTCTTCCAAAAACATAATGTTTCTGTTGTTGACGCCACGTGACCTTAAATATTTAATTCCAAAATAAATCATTGATTTTGAAATCATTACAAAAATGAACAGGTACAGTGAAAGCCATGCCAGCTCACTTCCGAAGAACTGATTGTTACTTACTTTCCGGATAAGGACCAAACCAATTACGAACAGCACAAACTGAGCAATAATTCGCTCTGTAAACAAAGTATAAGTTAAATTTCGGGGAATATTATAAATTTTCGTGCGCCCGCTTAAAAGCAGCCAAAATGAAATTAGAAGCAGAAGCGGAAAAGAATTTTCATACCAAAGATCAGCATTGTGAATTACATCTGTCCGAATCGCATAAAAAAAAATGAACACCGATGCCAGCACCAGAAGGTCTAGCAGAACAATGATCATTTTTAAATATCTGGAATACCGGATTCTCTGCATCGTATACTGAAAACTTATCGGCTAAGATAACGAATTTTTAAGGGATATTCAAGTATTTATGCGTTTGCACAGATGCCTGCCAACGCGGATTTGCGAGAATAAAATCTGTAATTTTAGGATAGATTTCTTCACGTTTGCTCCACTCACTCTGAAGATATAATCTGCAGCTTTCCGAAACTCTTGCAGCTTGCTCTTCAGCAAATTTTAAATCATTATTATTAAAAACGATTACTTTTAATTCGTGAGCTTTCTGATAAATTTCTTCTTTTGGCAATCCGGTCTTTTTAGGCGAAAGGGTAATCCAGTCTAACTGCCCGCTCATCGGATAAGCTCCCGAAGTTTCGATGTGAACGGTACATCCTAATTCCTTTAACTTTCCAGTTAATACATCCAGATTCCACATCAAAGGTTCGCCACCTGTTAACACAACAATTTTACAGTGTTTCGCAGCTGTTTCTGCGATTTCCTCAGCATTCATTAAAGGGTGAAGGGTTGGATCCCAGCTTTCTTTCACATCACACCAGTGGCAGCCGACATCGCAACCGCCTAGTCTGATGAAGTATGCCGCTTTTCCTGTATGCGCACCTTCGCCCTGAATAGTGTAAAAATGCTCCATCACCGGGAGCATTTTACCTTCTTTTAATAATATATCTTCTACTAAATCCATTTTAAATTAGTCGTTATAGACTGAAGTTTTGTAGGCAATGATGGTGTTTTTCATCAACATCGCTCTCGTCATAGGACCTACTCCTCCCGGAACCGGCGTGATCCAGCTTGCTTTTTCTGCACAGCTGTCAAAATCTACATCACCTGCCAGATAATACCCTTTTGGAGAGTCGTCATCAACTCTTGTAATACCGACATCCACGATTACTGCTCCGTTTTTGATCATTTCACCTTTCAAAAAGTGTGGATCACCTAATGCGGTAATTACGATATCTGCTTTTTTAGTGTATTCTTCGATGTCTTTTGTGTAAGAGTGTGTCAAAGTAACGGTAGAGTTCCCGGGAAAATCTTTTCTTCCCATCAAAATACTCATTGGTCTTCCCACAATTTTACTTCTACCGATAATAACACAGTCTTTACCTTTTGTTTCGATATTGTATCTTTCCAATAAAGTTAAAATTCCGAATGGTGTGGCCGGTAAAAATGTATCCATTTCCAAAGCCATTTTCCCGAAGTTCGTCGGGTGGAAGCCGTCAACATCTTTTCTTGGATCAATTGCATTAATAATTTTCTCCTGATCAACCTGATCCGGTAACGGTAACTGAACGATAAAACCGTCAACCGCTTTAGATTTATTTAATTCATCGATCTTCTCCAACAATTCAGACTCAGAAACCGTACTTGGAAATTTCACTAAGCTCGATTGAAAACCAACTTCTTCACAATCTTTCACTTTTGCGTTAACATAAGCTTTACTCGCACCATTGTTTCCAACAAGAATGGCTACCAAATGCGGCGCTCTTCTTTTGCTTGCAATGATTTTATCAACTTCAACCTTGATTTCTGCTTTTATTTCTTTGGAAACTTTTAATCCGTCAAGAATTTCTGCCATTTTTACTTTTATTTTTTACTTTATTAGATTCTAAGTTCAGTTTAGCTATAATTCAAAATATTAATGCATCGTATTTTCAGCCAATAGCAATAAGCCAGATGCTAAAAGCTATTTATTTATTTGATTTATAATAATTAATCAGCCCATTCGTAGAACTGTCATGAGAACTGATGGCCTCACTATTTTCCAGTTCAGGTAGGATTTTATTCGCTAAAACTTTTCCCAATTCAACTCCAAACTGATCGAAACTGAAAATATTCCAAATGACACCTTGTACAAATATTTTGTGCTCGTACATTGCAATCAGTTGTCCTAGTGAAAAAGGGGTTAATTCTTTGATTAACAATGAGTTTGTAGGCGTGTTTCCGTGGAAAACTTTGTAATTTAATAAAAAGTCAATTTCTTCTTCAGATTTTCCGGATGCTTTCAATTCAGCCTCCACTTCTTCTTCATTTTTACCAAAAGCCAAAGCTTCAGTTTGTGCAAAAAAGTTAGCCAACAATTTATCCTGGTGGTCAGAAACTTCATTCGAACTTTTCGCATACGCAATAAAATCTGCAGGAATCAATTCTGTTCCCTGGTGGATTAACTGATAGAAAGCGTGCTGTCCGTTAGTTCCCGGCTCGCCCCAAATGATTGGTCCCGTTTCATATTCCACAAATTCACCGTTTCTGTCTACACATTTTCCGTTGCTTTCCATGTCTCCCTGCTGAAGATAGGCTGCAAAACGGTCAAGATATTGAGAGTAAGGTAAGATCGCCTGCGTTGTTGCTGCGTAAAAATTACGGTACCAAATTCCTAAAAGCCCCATCAAAACAGGAACGTTCTCAGAAAAATCTGCCGTCTGGAAATGCTGGTCCGTATTTTCAGCACCTTTTAATAACTGTTCGAAATTGTCATATCCTACTGCAAGCACGATACTTAAACCGATCGCGCTCCACAATGAATATCTTCCGCCAACCCAATCCCAGAATTCGAAGATGTTTTCTTCTGCTATTCCAAAGTCTTTAACGGCTTGAACATTAGTTGATAAAGCTACAAAATGTTTTGCTACGTCTTCTTGTTTTCCGGCTTTCAAAAACCAGTCTTTTGCAGAATTGGCATTCGTCATGGTCTCCTGAGTGGTAAACGTTTTCGAAGCGATGATGAATAAAGTGGTTTCGGGATTTAAATTCTTCACCACTTCAGCGATATGATTTCCATCCACATTCGAAACGAAGTGAACATCAAGTCTTGTTTTAAAATGCTTTAAGGCAGAAACTACCATCACAGGGCCCAAATCTGAACCACCAATTCCAATATTCACCACATCGGTAATTTCTTTTCCGCTAAAACCTTTGTGATTTCCTGAAATTACATTTTCAGAAAAAGATTTCATGTGATCAAGAACTCTTTTGATTTGAGGTTTAATATTTTCACCGTCTAACAGAATTTCTTTATCAGAAAAATCCCTCAAAGCCGTGTGAAGAACCGCTCTACCTTCTGTTTCGTTGATTTTATCTCCAGAAAACATCTTCGTAATAGCATCCCTTAACTGACATTCTACTGCAAGATTCAGCAATAATTCTTTCGTTCTTGCATCGATTAAATTTTTAGAATAGTCGAAAAGATAATTTTCTTTTTTAATTGAAAACTCTTCAAAACGGTTCGGATTGTACTGAAAAAGGCTTCTCAGTTCAAAATCGTTGTCGCCAAAATGTTCATCGAGAGATATCCAGCTATTGGTTTGAGTGGGGTTTATTTTAGATAGCATATTTAAAGTTTGAATTAGAACTAAAGGATAGATTTAAAAAAATCACCTTAAATTCTTATTGATAAATTTTGATTTGCAAATTTACGGAATTTCGGGCAATGATGTTTATTGTGAATTAAAAATCAGTTTGTGGATTTTCTAATTAAATTTTTGAAAATAGAATCTGAAGATATTGATTGACTAAAAACTCTTAGATTTGAAATAACAATTTAAAACCAATCAAAAATGTTAAGCAGAAGGAATTTTATCAAAAAATCATCCCTTGGATTAGGGTTATTTGCAATACCAAATTCTGCAACTTTTTTATTTGATGATGATTTGATCTCCAAAAGACCAAAACTGAGTGACAGAAAATTCACCTCAGAAGCCGTCGAAAACACAATTAAAATCATCAAAAAATCGATCGCAGATCCTGAACTGGCGTGGATGTTTGAAAACTGTTTTCCCAATACTTTAGATACAACTGTAAAATATTATCAGAAAAACCACAAACCTTTCACCTACGTGATCACGGGAGATATCGATGCAATGTGGCTTCGGGATTCTTCGGCGCAGGTATATCCGTATTTGAGTCTGGCTAATGAAGATGAAAAATTAAAAAAATTATTGAAAGGCGTAATTAATAAACAGGTTGAGTGCGTTCTGCTTGATCCTTATGCCAATGCATTCTTTGATGATGCCAGCAAAATCAGCGAGTGGAAAGATGATTTAACGGAAATGAAACCCGGAATTCACGAGAGAAAATGGGAGGTAGATTCTTTGTGTTATGTGATGCGTCTTTCGTACAATTACTGGAAAACGACAGGAGATTCTTCTGTTTTTGATTCTGAATGGAAAAAAGCAATGCTTTTAATTCTGAAAACATTTATAGAACAGCAAAGAAAAGATTCAAAAGGGCCGTACAAATTTCAGCGGGCAAACGGAAATTCTTTAGATACGCAGTTTGCAGGCGGTTACGGAAATCCCACGAAGAAAGTCGGATTGATTCATTCGATGTTCAGACCGTCTGACGATGCTACTTTTTATCCGTTTTTGGTTTCCTCGAATATGTTTGCAGTGGTTTCACTGAGGGAAACGGCTGAGATTTTTTCTACAGTTTTAAAAGATGAAAATTCCGCTTCTCAATTCAAAAATTTAGCTAAAGAAGTGGATGAAGCCATTCAGAAATATGCGATTCTGAATCATCCCACAGCCGGCAAGATCTATGCTTTGGAAATTGACGGTTTTGGAAATGCTCTGTTTATGGATGATGCGAATGTTCCGAATTTACTATCCATTCCTTACCTCGGTTATGCGTCAAAAGATGATGAAGTCTACCAGAATACCAGAAAGTTTTCACTAAGCAATGCAAATCCATGGTTTAGCGAAGGAAAATTTGCCAAAGGAATTGGTGGTCCGCACATTGGCGAGAATAAAATCTGGCCTTTGGGATTGATTATGCAGGCGCTTACGACAAATAACGACGCAGAAATTATTTCTTGTCTGAAAATGATCAAAGCCACGCACGCAGGAACCGGATTTATTCACGAATCTTTCGATGTAGATAATCCAAAAGACTTTACAAGATCATGGTTTGCATGGGCCAATACTCTATTTGGAGAACTGATTTTGCATCTTCACAAAACGAAACCGGAAATTCTGAAAAGAAAGTTTTAAAACAAAAAAACCTCCGCAAATGCGAAGGCTCAGAAAAATCTATGTTGATAACCTAAAGGTTAGGATGCCGAATTCTGTTCTTTTGTCTGCTGAATTCTATTGTTAGATTTGTTTTTTCGGTAAAAGTAAAATCCGATAACAACAATTAATACAATTGGCCAAACAGTAACCAATCCCACCAAAATTCTCTGAATCAGATAAAAGCCCTCCACGAAAGCGTTTTTCACATCATACAGGAAATTAAATTTATATTTATTGTCGATATTTTTTGTGTTGGTCACTGCAATTTCCGCAATGCGGAGCTTAGGTTCTTTGATGTAAATATCAACCGTGCTGTACTTCAGATTGTCGGCCACATCCATGTTGGCGAGTTGCTGCTGGTTTTCTTCAGACATATTTTCATCGCTCATATTTACTTTTTCTTTGTTGGTTTTGAGCTGAGTGATATTTTCGCCTGTTTTTTTAATTCTTTTCCCTTCCAGTTCTGCATATTTAATGTTGGCAGTAACGTCTTCTGCGTTGATGACTCTAGAGTTCAGAAAAAGTTTCTTGCTGTTGATCAGTGTTAAAAATTCGCCAAGCTTTTCTGTAGGTATGCGAACCTGTATCGTATTTTCCGTCTGATATTTTTTTACCAACATCGCTTCTTCGTTGGATGTGTTGAATGTTTCTTCCGAAAAAACATTGCTTTGAAGATTGCTGTGTGTCACAAATCCTCCAAGATCCTGTACAGATTTTTCGAGAGAAGTGGTCGCTTCATATACATCTTTGACTTCCATATTGACGTTCGCCGTTTTGATAAACTGTTTGTCTTTTACTTTCATGGTTGCCACAGAAGAAATATCTTCAGAAACTGCTGCAGAATCTGCAGAAGTTGACATTTCATAATCACTTGCCGTATCTTCGCCTTTTTTGCAGGAATAAATTCCCAGTAAAAGAGCTGTTGCGATGCTTAATTTAATGTAAGTCATTTTCATATTTTATATTTTTGATGTTTATAAATAATTGAATTCTCTTCCTTGACAATAGCTGAATCGATGCATTCTGATTTTGCGGTTCAGTTTCCGTTGCTTTGCTTATTTCAAAGTTGGGGAAGAATATTTTGTAATGTTTGAAAATTTAAAGTAAAAGAATTGTAAATAATTATTTAATTTAAATCATTACAAATCAAACATTTGTAAAACTAATTCATTCTTCTGTGTGGTATTTCGGATTGATTTTTGCTTAAATTTTACAAATCAAAACCCAACTTGATATGTCTAAAACTTTTTCCAAAATCAGAAACGCGATAGAATTATTTAAATCCATTGATTTTGATCAGCTCAGCGAGATTTCCCAAAAGGTTAATCTACCCAAACTCATGGAAAACTTTTCCAAACTGGATGATAAGCAGCTCAGCGGAATGATGAAAATGCTCGACCCCAATAAAAAGACAAGAGAACTTCCGCCCATCGACGGAGATTTTTACGACGTCTATCATACTCTAACTCCTGAGCAAAGGGAGGTTCAGCAGAAGGTCAGAGAATTTATGGAAAAAGAAGTCAAGCCTTTGGTGAATCATTATTGGCTTCGTGATGAATTTCCACACGAATTAATACCAAAATTTCAAAAATTAGATATTTGCGGCGTAACGTATGAAGGGTATGGTTGCAAAGGAATGCCTTTCTTAATGGAAGGAGTCATCGCTATGGAAATGGCGAGAATTGATGCCTCGATTGCAACTTTTTTCGGAGTACAGTCTGGTCTGTCGATGGGATCCATTTACATCTGCGGTTCGGAAGAACAGAAGCAGAAATGGCTTCCTCAAATGCAGAAGTTTGAAAAAATCGGTGCATTCGGATTAACTGAACCTGAAGTAGGTTCCGGTGCTGCAGGTGGTTTAACTGTTACCTGCAAGAAAACTCCTGAAGGCTGGATCTTAAACGGACAGAAAAAATGGATCGGTAACGCAACATTTGCAGACATTATCATTATTTGGGCCAGAGATTTAGACGATGGTGAAGTGAAAGGTTTCATCGTTGAAAAAGATAATCCAGGATATTCTGTTGAGAAAATCAGAGGAAAAATGGCATTGAGAATTGTTCAGAATGGTTTAATTACGTTAAAAGACTGTGTCGTTACAGAAGAAAACCGTTTACAAAATGCCAATTCGTTCAAAGACACCGCAAAAGTTTTAAGAATGACAAGAGCCGGCGTGGCCTGGATGGCAACAGGATGTGCGAGAGGTGCTTACGAAAGCGCACTGGAATACACCAGAACGAGAGAACAGTTTGGAAAACCAATCGCTTCATTTCAAATGATCCAGGGACATTTGGTGGAAATGCTTTCCAACCTAACAGCCATGCAGACGATGGTGTTCAGACTTTCTGAAATGCAGGATGAAGGAACTTTAAAAGATGAGCACGCTTCATTAGCTAAAGTCTTCTGTACGATGAGAACAAGAGACGTTGTTTCCAGAGCACGTGAAGTGATGGGCGGAAATGGAATTCTGCTGGAATATGATGTGGCAAGATTTGTCGCCGACGCAGAAGCAATCTATTCTTACGAAGGAACGAAAGAAATCAATTCGCTGATTGTTGGAAGATCGATTACAGGATTTAGCGCATTTGTGTAAAGGTCAATGGTGAATGGTCAATTCGCTTCGCTTGTCAATTTGAAATTCACTTGCGAAACAAAATTCACTATTGACTATTCACTTTTTTTATTTCACTAAGGCTTTATATTTATCTTTATTATCAATAATCATCCAAAGATTAATGACAAACAAAACTCCGGCAATGGACATTCCAGTTGTGGATTTGTCGATGGTGAAAACGTGAAGAATAATTCCGACCATTACCGGAAAGATTACGATAGCACCCAAAGCCCGTGCCTTTGGGAAGATAAACAGTAATCCGCCTATAATTTCTACCGCTCCTACCAGAGGCATCAGCCAGTGTAATTTGTTGAACGCATCAAAAATCTTCATCTGTTCCGGTGTGATTTCCGGCATTGGCATATAGTGAAGAAACTTGTCTAAGCCGGCGTTGGCAAACATCAGCCCAAAGAGAAGGCAGATAATAAATTTTACGATTTTCATGATTGTTTATTTTAAATCAAATTTAAACAAAATTTTAATTCGAAAATTTCATAACAAAACTCATATTGACCTTTTAGTTATTTTAATTATTCTGATTAAATTTATAATAAATTTCACTCAGATAAAATGCCATTAGAAACCAATTAGCCTTTTTTTAAAAACGAAAATATTGTTTTCAATGTTGGTGGTTTAGAAAATCATTATCACATTGAATCTGCAAATTGTTTCAATCTTGTATTTTTCTTAAGTCCAAATACTATTTTGAAAGCTGATGATATGAATTCTGAATCTGGAATAACCTCTTTTCCTATAGTTTTGTAGGTAATTTTTATTTTGTATGAATCATTTTGAGAAGAAATACTAATTTTTGACAGATTAGCTGTTTAAGTAATTACATCGTTTTTTCAATAATAAATAGATTCCATAAGGATTTGCTCCACCACTTTTATTTTTTATTTCTACATTAATGTTGTCAAAACTCAATGTCTTTTAGTAGTAAACTCAAACTAATCTTATTAATTGATAGATTCTTCTTTCAATGCTGTTTTAATTCAATCCATTCGTTGTATGTAGCTTCTCCGCCTAAACCCGTAATGAAATACTTATTATTCTGTTCTTTTATTTTGAAGTTTGCAGTTTCAGATTTGCAGTTTTTTTCACTACCAGAATAATATAATTCTAAAACATTATTTTTTTCTATTATGCTATAGTTTCCATTACATACGATCGGTTCATGAAAAGTGGTTGTAGTTAAAACTGCCACATTATTTCTAATATTGAAATAGTATGAAATACTTGCAATGCCATCAGTTGTTTCTTCAGTTTCTACTTTTGACAAAAATTTTCCCTGAATTTTAGAATTGAGTAATTCTAAATTTTCTGAAGCAGAGTTTTTTACATTTTGCTTTTTGTTATCATCATGTGTTTTACATGTGATTAAAAATAAACAGAATATGATAAATATGCAATTTTTCAAAATATTATGCATCATAATATAATTCTAAAATTAATTTATTCTCACTATTACACCATCTGATCCAAAAATTTTCTTTGTGATCATCTTCAACCATCAACCAGCTGCCATTGGTTTTAATTGGATAATAAAAACTATTTTTATTTTTTGGGAATGACTGTGACTTAACAGTTGGAGCTATTTTTAGTGGATTTTCTTTTTCATTAAAATCAACAGAAAATACTGTCAATATATGTTCTTTCACAGTTTGAAACTGAAAATCCGAATCGTTTTTTTT
>NZ_LMQH01000012.1:88446-141275 GCF_001424105.1 Chryseobacterium sp. Leaf394
CTTGACCAATACATTTGAAAATTAACAAAGTATTTTCAGGCTTAATAGCAGAAGGATCAATATCCTCAGGGATAAATTTATCATCGAAATAAAATGATTTCCATTTTGATTTATCTACATTATAAATTGTTAGCAGTTTTTCCTGTTTGTATGTATTCTTTAAAACAATAAAACCAGTTGTTGGTGTTTCACTTTTCTGTTCTTTGGTAATCATAGTTTGGTCAAACTTCTTATCACTTATTAAGTGATCATTTGATTTTTCTCTACTACAAGATAGAACAGTTAATAGTAAAAATATTTTTATAAACATAAATTTTAATTTTATTGAGTAATATTTGTATCTACACTTTCAACCGTCTCAAAAGCTATGGAGAGAGCTCCAATATGTCCGTGGTCATAATGACCTCCAACTTTTGAGTTGACACCCGAATAGCTTTTACCCGTCGCATAATTCTTATTAAAACCGTATTTAAAGGCAATTTTGAAAAACTCTTTATTTTTTGAATCATCAAATAATGTTGAACTGCTTACGCCTTGAAAACTTGTACCATTTTTGTTAAGATATCTGAAGTCAATATTTAATCCTGACTGTTTTCCTTTATGACCATGACCTGCGTGATGTGAACTTGTCTTTGAAGGACTACTTGTAGGGTCACTTCCATTTTCAGAAGACATATCTCCAAAGTGGATTTCCCAATTTTTATCTTTTACTTCTGAAACAATACCAAATAATGCAGCTGCGGTTTCAGGTAAAAGATAATGATCACCTGAACCAACATCTTCTATAGTAGATTTACCTCCACTATCCACTGTACCATACCTATTGAATCCACTTCCAGAGTCAGGGAATTTAACTAAACCAAAAGAGTTTTTTGAAAGAGCATTAACTTTTACAAAATCATTTGATCCTTCTTTAATTTGAACGTAGTAGGCAATAGAATCTTCAGCCTTAATATATTTTATTGTGCCATCTTTATAGATATAGAATCCAGATTTACCCGTGTTATCTTGCGATCCAAAATTTCCACAAGTAAATGTTTTAACTTTGTGGACTGAACCCTCAGAGATACTGCCTTTATACCTTTCCAAAATTTCTACTCTCTGAATTACTCCATCATCACCATATTTTTTTCCTTTATTTTCAATGTCCACACTTTTATTTTGAGTATATTCAAGTGTCCCTTTTTTATATAGTTGATAATCATCATCTTTGCCTACGCCTGCTGGTGCGAAAACATGCAGATAAATATCTTCAGGTGTTTTTATTTTTTCTTTTGAACCTTCAAAGTATTTTTTTACGTAATCTAATTGTTTAATTTCTCCCATTTTAGCAAGATTAAGTTTTACTTCATGCAGTTTATCAAAACCACTACCACCTTTGAACTCTCCAATAGTCTCCAATGCAGCTTGTGTAAATTGGATTAATCCTACTGCTCGAGAAGTTTTTTTCTCTTTACCTGTTTTTTTATCCTTAGTTACTAACCAGAAATCATCTTTAGTAATTGTATTCATATTTTTTAGAGGTTTACCCATAATTTGATGAGCTTTAAATGAACCGTTAGTTTCAACTTTCATAACAGCCATTAATCCACTCGCCATTTCCATCTTTCTACTTTCGCCCCACAATTCACCACAAATTTGCACAACCTTTTTTCTAAAATCACAACTAACCTTTTCACCCCAAACTAGGTCTTTATAGTTCTCTTTACAATCACAATTATTATTACCACCGCCCTGAATCTTTTCCCTCCCCACTTTCACAGCACCTTTGTTTTCTGCCATTGTAGGAAGTGTCGCTCCCGGATAAAGAACGGCAAGATTATTATGCTGCATATAAAAGCCTTTTTCCTCCTGCTTTTCTTCAGCATTTTCATCCTGAAATATTTTCACCATTGCATTTAAACGAATGAAATTCTTTGGCTTACCCATTTTAGATAAATCTACGGGAACAAGTACTTCTCCTTTCTCATTAAAAGTTCCGGTTTTGGTGTCTCTGATTTTCTCGTCTTCAAATTTGTTCTTAATGCCTTTCCAATCTTTTATTTTCATTTCATCATCCCATGTCCAATATGCATCAGATTCTGTAATAAACGTAATTTCTATTTTTCTACCAACCAAATTGATTGCGTAGATTTTAAAATATAAAGCGCCATCCAAAGAGCTGCTAAAAAGCTTCTGTGTATCATTTGCATCACAAAAATAAGCATCTACAATCTTTGGTTCTAAAGTAACTTTGAGATATTCACCTAATTTTTTATCTCCGTTTTTTACCGGTAGATCTGAGCCGTTTCTAATAATATTGAAATATAAGTCACCATAATCAGAAAATCCTGCTTTTTTAATTTTATCGATAACATCCTGCGTAATAGTAAGTGGCATATAAAATCCAGTCTTGTGGCTCTCGTCAGTTGTAAAAGTACAGGAGTAAACATCTGTTCTGCCTGCTGAGTCATCGTCGTAAACGGTTACAGTAAGATTTTCGTTATCCAGTCCGTTTCCATGTACAAATGCACAGACCTTCTGCTTGATACCTGCTTCTGTAATAATATTTCCGCTTTTATGATCTTCATCAATCCATTTGCACCGATCAACAATTACTTCAGGTTGCAAAATTTCTAATGTCAGTGGTTCTCTACATTCTCTTCCTCCTATTTTACAGCTGATTGTGTATGTTCCCGGTATAGAAAATATTTTTTTGAACCGAATCTCAGAACTGCGTGCACTCTCAGGTCCAGTAACAATCCATGTTATAGCACCGTCTTTTGCAGGATCATGACTAGGGAATGTCATTTTCTCAATTTCAAATTCTCCTTCAATCCCATATTTTGGTTTTTTTATAACCTTGATCTTTTCTACAATATTATCTTTTACCTCAAAATGCCAGTCATTTTTTGTACTGTCGGTATTGCTTCCTGATGTTTTGCCAATTGCGGATGTTGCATAAGCTTCGATATGATATTTTTTCTTCCGCATCAGCTGGCTTCCCGAGATAGTAATTGTTCTGCCTGTTCCTATAAATATCTTATCCAAATTCCACTTGATACTTTCCTGTTCTGGAAGATCAGAATCTCCGTCTACCGTACCGAACTGTGTTTTTGTAACACTGAAATTCATGAGTGTTCCCGGTCTTATCAGCTCTGCTGTATGGGTTATATCTCTTACGGAAACCGATTTTGATGTTCCTGAAAAAGACTGAACATACACCGCTCCGGTTTCACTGGTATATTTGGCTTTTACGGTATATTTTGCATTAGAATTCCGGGGAGTGAAGGTAAATGTATTTGAAGTCTTTACTCCTTTATTGAGTGTATTTCCAGCATTATCCTCAAGTTCAAATTGTAAACGGCTTACTTCTGCTTGCGTGATTGGCGTAATGAGAAATTTTGCCTCAAAAACTGCAGGAAAATCTTTACGGAAAACATCTCCTGCTAAAAAATCATCAGAATTTTTCGGGATCAGTTTTGTTCCGTCTAATTGATTTAATTTTACTTCAATATCAACATGCTTGAGTTCAGCCGAATTTTGAAAGTCTGATTTTGTTTGAATTTCTTTATTATAAGCTGCCAAACGAAATTTTCCTTCATTAGGAAATGAGTGATTCAATTCTAATCCTTGTTTTGGATAGATACTTAGAATATTGGCTTCATTCGAGGTGTGGCCCTGAAAAATAATCCAGGAAACTAACCGAGTATCTCCTCTACTCACGTTTGCCTTAACGGTAAATTCCTGATTTGGTCTTATTACTGTTACCATTTACAAAATTATTTAAGAGGTATGTTTAATAATAATTTCTACGCTGTCTATAATGGGTATACGGTCTGTTTTAGGAGGCTGCTCAATCGCAGGATTTACCGAAGCCAATTCTAAAGGATTTGTATTATCTGCATGTGCATTGCTGACAGAATCGATTTGGCCATGTTTGTTGATGGTTATTTTACCACCCACCATGCACATTAATTCTGAAATTTCCGTGAGTGTATTTTTTCCCTTTACTTGTGTACTCTCATAGGTTTTTGTCCATTTCGGAGCAGCGGCAAGTTGACAGGGCAGATAACCACCAGATGAAGGTTTCAGTTTGCATTGCCCAAATGTTGCAACTGGCGGAATGAAGGTTCTATCATCTTCTGTAGCCAGCCATTTTCCTGTCTGATCATTAAAAACTATTGCTTGATGTGAAGTAACTTGTAAATTGGCTGTCTGTTTAGGATTTACTGCTTTGTCACAAACACATTTCGCATTGTGCACAACGAAATATTTTCCGTCATGTTCGCTCTTTGCGGCATTTTCCTGCTCCCTTTCTTCTTCTTCCTTCTCCTTTTCTTTTTTTTGATTTTGTTCTGCTGATATTTGTTCTTCTGCAGGATCAGGTTGAGGAACTTCACCATTCAATTCATAAATCTCTTCAAGAGGAGGAGTTAAGAGTGAAAATCCCAAATAGGGAATATCCGGAGTTTGCTGACCCGATTCTGCATTCAGGTTGTGGTATTCTTTCAGTTTTGTCCAGTCTTTGATTCCCAGTTTTTTGGCAATATCCTGAAGTGTTTCTCCACTCTGAACTTTGTATGGGATGGGATTTGCCATATCTATTTTATTTGAAAGGTTAGGTGTTGTTTGTAGTGAAATTTATCTGCAATATCTATAAATACTGATGTTGCTGAATCTTTAATTCTACCCGTTTTTCCTGAGTAGTTCACAGTATGAATAAAATCAGAATACAGGGGAATATTTTCTTCATCGAAATCGAGACTGTATTCATGGCGATACACATATCGGATCATTTCGTTCATCAGCTCCTGTGCATTATCAATTTTTGGCTCATACATCAATTTATTTTCAACGTCAGAATACTTCACATTACCTTTCCAGTTTGACATTCCGATAGGAAGAATATTCCATTGCAGAAAGTAATCCTGTTTTTTTTCAAATTTCTGCATTCCAAGGTTTAAGGCTTTCATGAAATAGAGTTGCTTAATAAATTCTGAAAGTCTTTTATCAGTTTCTGTTGCACTGAAAAATTGAGAACGGATGTGATCTAGACCTTCACCACTGTAAATTTCATTTAATTTTTGATCCTTCTGTTTGATTTTCAATCTGATTTCATCTAAATTAATAACCCGCAGCCGATGATTTTCTACAGCACATTTCAAAGGAAATATTGCTTCCATATATTGGTTGGCAATTTCCAGGAATTTGGTGTCAATTTTCTGCTCACCCACTTTAAGATTGCTGCGGTTGATCAGGACACTATATTCTTCATTCTCCACGGTTTCTATGTAAATTGTGTAAGAAAGTTGTGTTTCATACTCTATTTCGCCAATTTTCAAACGGCATTGATCGATGACGAAAAATGTTGACGTTGGGAAGATATGTGAGCAATGGTGTAACATCTGTTATATTTGGGAGTGTTTTTTTGGTAATTTTTCTTCACTGGAATTTTTTTTCTTCGATTAAAATAGCGTTTTTTATTTTCGTAGTTTATCACTATTTGCATCAATTTTATAGCGCTATTTGACCCTAAGATTGTTTAAAGTATATTCTTTTAATGCATTAAATTTTCATGTTGGTAATGTGTTGCTTTTTTGATGTCTTCATTTTAAAATCTTTACGACAACTGTTTTGTTGATTTTTAGAGATGCTCAAAAAAAATAGTTTTCTATGATATTTGGTTTTTTAATTGTGTCATATCAAATCGAAATATCTTTAAACCGATAATAGAATTCTACATTTATAATAAATCATTTCTTCATTAACAAACTTACTTTTATCTCGACCTCCTTCTTTTTATAACTTTTCTCGTTATAAAAAAGATCATTACAGATAATGAAAAACTATAAGAAATGGATTTCAGAATATTACTTGTTAGCATATATCTATGACCATTAATAGTTACAGGAGGTGTAATATAATTAACAATCTGATATATTATGAAAACAAGCTGTATCATTGAAACAATGCTTATTAATAAAGAAATTAAGTTTACTTTCATATTATTTTGCTTTTATATATCCATAATAATTTGTTCTAAAATGTCCAAATTATTTTGAAGATGTATACTTGACCATATAACTTATAAAAATAAATTACATTTTTAAGCTTTATTTTTTGTGAGCATGACGTAACTATAAACAATAAGAAAATTATTAGAAAGATTTTAGATTGAATACATTTCGATATACCCATAGCAAAACGCTTCGTTTTTAATTTCATTGATTAGTCAATATCTGCATCAATAATTATAGCGCTATTTGATTTTAATTGATTGTTTAAGGTATATTCATTTAATTCACACAAATTTTCATGTTGATAATTTGTTGCTTTTTTTGATGTCTTCATTTTAAAATCTTTTAAGACAAATGTTTTGTTATCAGTCATGATTTTAAATCTGTCTTTAAAAATATAGTTATTTTTTAATTCTATCGAATAGTTCGAGCCGTCTTTAGAGAATATGTAATCTTCACTAGCCGTCTTATTTTCAAAAAAAACCATGCTATCCTTCAAAACATCATTTTTGTATTGATACACTTTAATCTTTTTTATTGATTTATCGGAATGTATATTAATAAATGACAAGGGTTTATCATCTGTACATTCTATACTTTTTTTCTCACTACATCTAATAAAAATTGTAAATGAGAATAAGATAATAAGTAAAAATTTATTTTGCCTTAACATACCCGAAATAATTAGTTCTGAATACTTCATGTCTTATTTTGTTGTAATTATATTTTGTTTTTGGATTTCTTCCCCATGTGTAAATTGAAATGTCGACATATCCTGAATCAGTTTGAGAGTGAGAAATACTTTCTAATACAATCCAATGCTGAGGAAAAGCAAAATCTCCTGACATTGTATCATTAAAAAGTCCCATGTTGACAAGTAAAAAAACTTCATAACCAGTTTCTTTTAAATTCATTAACTCTGCGATGTTTTCTAAAGTTGATCCCCATAACCACCCTGATTTTCTGAAATACAAATTTGTGGTATCACTAACATCAGTGTAGCCTAAAAGCGATTTCGCAAGTTTCTCCAGACGCGACGGCAACGTGATTGCAGAAAAATCTTCTTTTGTATCACCCTCGTAATCATAGATTGAATTTTCCTGATCTGTTATACAGATATTAGGAATCCAATCACAAGAAGCCATACTTTTAGGAAAGTTATTTTTAATTGCAGGATTGTATCTGCAATATCGTGCAAATCTCCATCACTACTGATGTCTATAATATAATTATTATGTTTTGCATATCCTTTGCGATGCAAATCAAGTATAAATTTTGAATAGGCTTCTTTATCTTTTTTAGCAAAAGCATACATTATTGCACTCGGGCCGCAGGTATTTGTATCGTCCTGATTAATAAGCCATGCATCATTTTTTCGTTTATTTACATCATCAATTAAGATTTGCCTGTCAAAAAATCTAAATCTGTTATGTTTAAAGAGAGCTAATCCACCTTCATTGTCAATATCATTAATATAAGCTTTTACTTTAAGATTATTTCCACACATATTTTTATTTGAGAAAGTAATACTAACCGTATCTCCGGTGACAATATCTTCCAAAGTATTTTGGTAATATTGACCAGTTTCAGAATCAGTGTAACTTACTGCCCATTTGATGACACTTTCATCTTTAGGATCTTGATTAGTATACGATTCAATCGCGAATTTGTGTGTATTACCAAATACAATTCCTGATTTTTCCACGATTGTCGTACTCTTATTGTTGGCAGAGCCATCGTCCAAATCAGTCAAAAGTTTAATACTCTTCACCTGCGTTGGTTCAATTCCTTTTCTGAAAATGGAAGTCTTACTGTCAAATTCTACTCCGGGCATATTTTTAAATTTTATAGTTCTTACAATTAAAAACTGAATTTTAAATACTTCCCACTTTGTTCGTAATGGATAGACATCAATAGCTTTTCTCCTTCTCCCTGTATTAAATACACATACTGTTCAGAATTATGATGAAATTCTGCTTTATTAATTTCATCGATAATATTATAAAGTGTATTAAGATCTATACTTTTTGCTGAAACCTTTACAATTCCTTTATTTAAAGCGTGATTTTCTACAGTTAGTGGAATTTGGGTCTTCTTTTTGGCTTTGGGAATATTTAATTTTTGTATTTTAAAATTATTTTCATCCAATTCATATTCAATCAAGATATCATCATTTTTTGGTTCGCCGCTGAAATCACCGGGAATACTGTAAAAAGTAATATCGCTGGCGGATGTAGGAAGACTTTGCCCACTCATCATCTGAGATGCTCCATCCTTATCGAGTTTTGCAATTCTATTATTAAGCGAATCAGTAACTTTTTTTGAATCCTCAATATCTTTCTCTGCAAAATCATTAATCATTTTTAATCCTGCCGTGCTGTCATTAAAATTGAAGACATAATTTCCGTATACATCATTGATCGAAGTGTATCGGATTTCCATGTTTCTTGCTGTATTTTTCATACATGAACTAAGGGTGAAAAGTAATATTCCTAAAATAAATATTTTCATAATTCAATATCAATTATTACGGTGAAAGGTTGATATTTAGCTTTGTCTGTGGTGTTTTTGAAATGCTGAAGACAAAACATTGCTACTAAACCGGGAATCCACTGTTTTACCATTCCTCCTGCACCACCATCTTCCCAGCCTGCACCAAAAGTATCCAAAAAAGAAATTCTGTCTATTTCTACTTCTCCTTTTTTACTTATTTCATACTGATACAGTTTATAACTTGCAATACATCCCTGAATACCGCCTACAAAAGCAGCAATTTCGTTCACCCATGGATTTAATCCTTCTTCTGCAGAATAGTAAGGTAATTTTGTGGTGAACTGATAGATTTTTGCGGGACTCTCGTTAATATATTTTTTCTCGTTATATCGTCTTTCCAGTTCAGTCTTTAAACCTAAAATAAAAGTTGATTTAAAACGTGCAGAATCTTTTACTTCATTTGAAGGGTTAGAGCCTGCTGCAAAAGTGAAAGGCTGCCCTTGTCCTGTAAAAAAATGATTGGCAAGTGCCCTCCCATTTTTTCCAAAACCATCTTCTATATCTGAGAATCCTACCAAAGTACTTTTCATTTCTGTTTTGAGATAAGCTTCAGTGTATGATTTGGTAAGATTAATATTAAATATATCATATTTACTCATACCATTGGCTTTCATTACTGCTTCAGAGGGTGCGTCTCCAAAAATCCAATCATAACCGCGATCTCCTTTGCTGTTAACAATTATTTTTTTTCCGCCTTCATTAATCCAATAGCCTTTATTTACAACACCCCGGTCGATGAGCACCCGTTTATCAGCAACATCTTCCTTTCCACCTTTTCCAAATCCCTGCAAAACAGCTCTTTTTTGACTTGAAAGTTCCAGATTTTCTTTGGTAGCTTCAATAATCACAGATTCCGATTCTTCAGATGAAAATTTACACAATGAAGTATAATGATTACTCACCTGAATATTTATATTGCTCGCTTTCTTGAAAATAGCCATGATACAAAATTTTAATGTGAATTCCCCTGTTCTCCACTTTGTGATTTTACTGTTTTTTCGCTTTGTAAAATCATGTTTTCTTTTGTACTTACTACAGTAACTTTCTCAGCATACGAATCGCTTTTTCTTGATTGAATATTTCTTTCATTCTCAGAAATTTCAGATCTCATATCTGATGATTCATGAATATTGCCTATTGCAGTCTGCATTAAATCTTTTCCTGCTGTATCAATCATATTAACACCGGCATTAGAGACAATATTTACATTAGCGGTCGAAAGAATATTGCTTCCTGCGAGAGATGAAATGTCATTTCCCGCCGACATTTTAATGTTTTTACCAGCTGTAAAGGTTATATCATTCGGAGCATTCACTGCAATATTGCCTTTCCCATCCATAAAATAGGTATTCCCACTTGGATCCTCAATAAATATACTGCCTTCTTCATCATTAAAAATCACTTTATTTCCACTTCGGGTTTGGATAGATTTGATATGATTATTCAAACCACCCCCCAGCCCAACCTGACCGTGAAACATTCCACCCATAGCAAAAGGAAAATCCGGATGATGATATTCAAAGCCAACCATTACCTGATCTCCTACTTCAGGGATTGCTACAAAACCCCGGTTCTGAGTAATCGCTTCAGTTCCTCCGGCATCAGGACTCATCATCCTTATGAAATGAGTAGAATCGTTGAGTTGCCAGTCGAATTTCACCTGTACCCGTCCTTGGTTCAAAGGATCTGTGTTTGATACGACACTAGCAATTTGTGGTTCGGCAGAAGGAATGGTAAATTCAGGTTTTGGTAAAAATCCTGTTCCTTCTGCGATAGCTTCAAATGATCCTGTATAAAAGCCACGTGTGTTGACTTCATGAGAAACTTCTGTAATCATCAGTTTCGTGAAATAAGAAGTCTGATTGCTGTCCGGTTTTCTCATTTCAATATCTGCCACACAACCTGGATGGAGAAAAGGAACCGTCGTCGTTCCTGAAACAGTAAATACTTCAACCGCTACGCTTCCTGCCGCACTTTTTTGAGAATCGTCTAAATCTATAGGAAGATTGGCATTAACAGGAGAAGGAATTAGTGAGGATGTTTTAAAAATATTCTGATTAGACTGATAAGCTTTGTCCGCCAGTTGTCCTAAATGTTTGATTTCTGCAGCAGAACTCTGCAGCTTAGAATGATTACTGCTATTGTAACCAAAGAACTCAGGTTTGGTATGAACAGCTTTGAGTTCTACACAAATGTCATTAACATTGCTTCCGTATGTCAACCGGATAGCTTTCTCACTTGAAGGTAATTTTCCAAAATGTAACACCTCACCGTCGTAATAAAATTGTTCGCCATAAGCTTCTGCCATTCTTGCTAGATAATTATAGTGAGTTTCTTTATATTGAGCACTGTAATTAATGTAAGCTTTATTCTGCGTATTAATTGTGTAGTCAAATTTACCTGAACTGATTGTTTCTTTGATGATTCTCTCAGCAATAATTGCAGTATTAACTGCTTGATCTCCACCAAAACTTTGGGTATGAAGCGCCGAATCCATTAAAATAGTTGGACTGAACCCCCTCAAAATTACATTTCCCAGACTCATTTTCTCCTGACTGTATGCCACTTTTGTAATGACACCCACAAAAGTTCTTTCAGGGCTTTCATTTTCAGCATCTTTATATTTAAATACAACCGTGAGCCGTTTCCCAAGAAAATCCTGAGCCTTTTGAAGGTCATGATTCTGTATTTCGCCTAAGGAATCGTGGGCTAAAGTAAGTTCGAAACCGTGATGGGTTCTGACGCTTTGTTTGAGTTTAAAATGCTTAAAGTGCTTTATGATTTTGCCTTCAATAATTATATCCAGTTTCACCACGCGCTGTATACCTGCTATATGATTTTCAGCAATTTTATCTGCATTTGTAGTATTATTTTTCATCTCGATTTGTGCTTGGGTTGAAATCTTATTTAAAATTAAATAACTTTTCCGAGATTTAAAAAATAATTCTAAAAAATATGAAAAATTGTAGTAGAACTACGATTTTTGTAGAATTTTAACAACAAAAACTTGATCGATACAATTATTACACTGATTAATGTCAGAGCGAAACATTTATACACCAATAATATTAAATTGGCTTAGCCATTTCTTTCGATTGTAAATCAATTTGATCTAATCTTCAGAAATGCAGAGGTACTGAAATGCCTTCACATTTTTCTGATCCAGACCGGATAATAAATGAAAAATCAGGATTTGTAAGTGAGGTGAATTTCATAACAAAACTCATATTTTAATTTTAATTATTTTTAATTATTCTAATTAAATTTGTGGTAGATTTCACAGAAAAGAAAATGCCATCAGAAAATAATCTACCTTTTTTCAAAAACGAAAACATCTCCGTAAACATTGGTGGATTAGATCATGAATACCAAATCGAAACTGAAAACTGCTTCAATCTTGTGTTTTTCCTGAGCTCCAATATAAGTCTTGAAGCAGATGATATTCATTCCGAAATTTCGATTCAAAAAAATTCTTACATTCTTCATTACAGTTTCTCTAAAAAAATCGCGAAACTGATTTCAACAAGCAGTTCTGCAATGCAGTTTCTACATATTCAGTTTGAATATTCCTATATTTCAAATCTCTTGGATCCCCAGGAAAGTAACGAAAACAAAAGTATTTTGGACAGGATGATTAAAAATCAGTTTATATTATTAAATCATTCAGAACCTCCAAAAATCACTGTTGAAATGCACATGATTATTAAGGAAATAACAGAAAGTTCTAAAAAAGGGGTTTTACAGAAACTCTTGATTGAAGCCAAAATTATAAAACTTCTCATGCTTATTTTTGAGCAATTCAGCAAATCTAAAAACATTCCTACTACTGAAAATACTGCTCAGATAACAAAAAGTTTCATTGATAAATATTACACACAGCAGATCAGCACGCATGATATTGCACTGCAATTTGGTTTAAATGAAACTAAAATAAGATCTGAATTTAAATCTGAATATAAAATTACAATTTCAGAATACATCAATGAACTCAGAATGTTGAAAGCCAGAAAAATGATTATTGACAGAGAGTTTCTCATCAAAGAAATAGCATCGGAATGCGGTTATGAGTACGTACCTAATTTCAGCCGTGCATTTAAAAAGAAATATGGAATTTCACCTGATAAACTGAGGAATATTTAAATAAAAAGAAAAACCACCGTAAAAAAAACAGTGGTTTAAAATATATGTTGTTTTGCTTTGATAGTCCTTTTTCCGAATTCAGGGGAAAAAGAACTGACAATCAATTAATGATGTCCGTGACTTCCGTGGCTATCGTGAACAAAAGGACCGTGACCTTTAGGTGAGTTGTAAACAACTTCTACTCCTTCCTGCTCATAAAGCATTTTGCTTCTGATTTTCTCAGGGTCGAAAGGCTTTACTTTTCCGAAATATTCTTTCAAACCTTCGGTTAACCAAAGTGGAATGATAAAACCGAAAAACATTATAATACACCAAAACCCGACAAGCAACATGCAAACGAAGTAAACTGTCCAGATGAATTGGTAAAACGGCCAAAATGCTGATAACATCATGATTCTTTTCTTAAAGATTTACGCAAAAATAGAACATTTTTACCTCTTAGGCAAAAGATGAAAGCTGATTTTTGCTATTTATTTTAAATTTAAACTAATTAATGTGCCAAATTTGCGAAGAAGTCATTTCCTTTATCGTCAGTTATGATAAATGCAGGGAAATCTTTCACCTCAATCTTTCTTACTGCTTCCATCCCTAATTCAGGGAAATCAACCACTTCCACAGACAGAATATTGTCTTTTGCCAAAATCGCCGCCGGTCCGCCGATTGAACCGATGTAGAAACCGCCGTATTTGTTACATGCGTTCGTGACATCAGCAGTTCTGTTTCCTTTTGCCAACATCACCATACTTCCGCCGTGACTTTGGAATTCGTCAACATAAACATCCATCCTTCCAGCCGTTGTCGGTCCGAAACTTCCTGAGGCCATTCCTTCCGGTGTTTTTGCAGGTCCAGCGTAATAAATCGGGTGATTTTTGAAATACTCAGGCATTGGCTGTCCTGCATCCAATAATTCTTTGATCTTTGCGTGAGCAATATCTCTCGCAACAATTAAAGTTCCGTTTAATTTTAACCTTGTTTTAATTGGATATTTTGAAAGTTCGGCCAAAATTTCAGGCATTGGCTTGTTTAAATCAATTTCTACGGCTTCCTCCAAATGTGGCGGCGTTGCAGGTAAAAATCTTTTTGGATCCTGCTCCAACTGCTCCAGGAAAATACCTTCTTTGGTGATTTTTCCTTTGATATTTCTGTCAGCTGAACATGAAACTCCCATTCCAACCGGGCAAGACGCTGCGTGACGGGGCAATCTGATTACTCTCACATCGTGCGTTAAATATTTCCCACCAAACTGAGCACCAATAGCACTTTCCTGACAGATTTTCTGAACTTTTGCTTCCCATTCCAAATCTCTGAACGCCTGTCCGGCCTCATTTCCTTCAGTCGGAAGATTGTCGTAATATTTTGCAGAAGCTTTTTTTACCGCAGCCAAATTCGCTTCAGCTGAAGTTCCACCAATAACCAAAGCTAAGTGGTAAGGAGGACAAGCCGCTGTTCCCAAGTCTGAAATTCTCTCTTTCACGAAAGCTTCCAGAGATTTTTCGTTCAGTAAAGATTTCGTTTTTTGGTAAAGGAAGGTTTTGTTAGCAGAACCTCCACCTTTTGTTAAGAATAAAAATTCGTAGTAATTTCCTTTTTTAGCATAGATGTCAATCTGCGCCGGAAGATTGGAACCGGAATTTTTCTCATCAAACATCGTTAACGGCACGACCTGAGAATATCTTAAGTTTCTTTTTTGGTAAGTATTGTAAATTCCTTTGCTTAAATATTCACCGTCTTCTACTCCAGTGTAAACATTTTCTCCCTTTTTCCCCATCACGATTGCCGTTCCGGTATCCTGGCAAGAAGGTAAAGCACCTTCCACAGCAACTGCTGCATTTTGAAGTAAGTTGTAAGCAACAAATCTGTCGTTATCGGTTGCTTCAGGATCATCAATAATTCTTCTTAAACTTTCCAAATGTGAAGAACGAAGCATGAAAGAAACGTCTGCCATAGCTTCTTCAGCCAACAGTTCCAAACCTTTTGGGTCGATGGTTAAGACTTCTCTTTCCCCATGCTGCTCCACTTTCACATAATCTGAAGTCAATTTTTTATAAACCGTATCATCTTTCAAAATTGGATACGGATCCTGATATTTAAAATCCATTTACTTTCTATTTTCGGTGCAAAAATAAAACATCGTGAAAAAAGCATGAGCAAAATCAGCGATTTAGGTGCGTATTTATAATGATTATAAATTGTGAGATTATTCTACATTGTTTAACTTTATCAATTGAGGCTAAGGTCAAGGTTAAGCCTGATTTAACCTTAACCTTAGCCTAAACCTTTTCAAACAATTTCACAATGAATTACAGAATAGAAAAAGACACCATGGGTGAAGTGCAGGTTCCTGCAGACAAATTTTGGGGCGCACAGACAGAGCGTTCAAGAAACAATTTCAAAATCGGTCCGGAAGGCTCTATGCCTCAAGAAATTATCGAAGCATTTGCTTATTTAAAGAAAGCTGCAGCCTACACGAACACTGACTTAGGAGTTTTAGATGCAAGGAAAAGAGACATGATTGGAAAAGTTTGCGACGAAATTCTGGAAGGAAAACTCAACGATCAGTTTCCTTTGGTGATCTGGCAAACCGGCTCCGGAACACAATCGAATATGAATGTGAATGAAGTAATTGCCAACCGATCTCATTTTAATGCAGGCGGAAATTTAGGTCACAAAACTGAAGTTCACCCGAATGACGATGTCAATAAATCTCAGTCTTCCAACGATACCTATCCAACGGCGATGCACATTGCTGCCTATAAAAAAGTGGTTGAAGTTACCATTCCTGCGGTTGAGAAACTAAAAAATACGTTGAGCGAAAAAGCAGTTCAATTTAAAGACATTGTAAAAATTGGGAGAACGCATTTGATGGATGCTACCCCATTAACTTTAGGTCAGGAATTTTCAGGATATGTCGCTCAATTAAATTACGGAATTAAAGCTTTAAAAAATACATTGCCACACCTTTCTGAACTGGCTTTGGGAGGAACAGCAGTAGGAACCGGTTTGAATACGCCTCAGGGTTATGATGTAAAAGTTGCGGAATACATTGCAAAATTTACAAATCTTCCTTTTGTAACGGCGGAAAATAAGTTTGAAGCTCTAGCTGCTCATGATGCGATCGTAGAATCTCACGGAGCTTTAAAACAATTGGCTGTTTCTTTATATAAAATTGCTCAGGATGTAAGATTATTGGCTTCGGGACCACGTTCAGGAATTGGAGAAATTCATATCCCAGAAAATGAGCCGGGATCTTCAATTATGCCGGGAAAAGTAAATCCTACGCAAAATGAAGCGTTGACAATGGTTTGTGCACAAGTTTTAGGAAACGACACCACGATTTCTTTTGCGGGAACTCAGGGGAACTACGAACTGAATGTTTTCAAACCGGTCATGGCTTATAATTTCTTACAGTCAGCTCAGTTGATTGCTGATGCGTGTGTTTCATTTAATGATCACTGTGCCATTGGAATTGAACCGAATCATGAGAGAATTAAAGAGTTAGTTGACAAATCTTTAATGCTGGTTACAGCCTTGAACACGCATATCGGTTATGAGAACGCGGCAAAAATTGCAAAAACTGCTCACAAAAACGGAACGACTTTAAAAGAGGAAGCGATTAATCTTGGTTTTGTAACTTCTGAACAGTTTGACGAATGGGTGAAGCCTGAGGATATGGTGGGAAGTTTGAAATAATATATTGCTCACAGATTGCACAGATTTTCACAGATTTTAGATCTGCGTAATCTGCTTGAGATGAAAGCATTATAATATTCAACAGATTTTTCTACCTTCACCTCTGTGCAAATCCGTGAGATCTGTGAGAGATTTAAAACAAATAATTTGATAAAAACTCCGTGGAAATAAATTTCTACGGAGTTTTCTGTTAAATATAAATGTGAAAAATCTTACCAGCCTAAAGCAATTCCGAAAACCAAAGCTTTTTCGTTTTCAAAATAAGAATCTTTGAAGAAATTGCTAAAATCTCTTTTAACGAAAACACTCAGATTGTCATAGGAAACTGTGAACTGAGCCCCATAAACAAAAGGATTCACCTGATAATTTGAACGGTCTCTGAAACTCTGGCTGTCTCCTTTAACGATATTATTCGTTGACATTTTTACGCCGCCATACACATTTGCGGTCATTCTCAAACCGTCTGAATAAGGTCTGTACTGTACGTCCATTCCGGCATTTTTAATTTTAGAAAAATTATACTGAAAACCAAAAGGAACCATTAGATAACCAGTCCTCAATTTGCTTTTATCTAAACTCCCTTCATATTTTGCCAACATCACATCGCTGTTCTGTTTAGCGAAAATCATATTGTTGTCCGGACGAACCGTTCTCCATGAGAAACCTAATCCAGAAATCAATCCCCAAGGGCTCGTTCTGCTGAACTGATAATTGAATTTTAGTCCAAACTCCAGATTGTTTGCGTAACCTAAGTTTTTATCCAAATCATTATCCGGCTTGTCATTCGTCAAAGTCATAATTCCGTAAGCGAAATATCCTTCAAGGCTTTTTGTGGGACGGTATTTCTTAAGCAATTGTGCCTTCAACTCCTCGTTTGAAGTTACATCAGAATTCAGAAGAGAATATCTTACCTGTTTTTGAATGACCTGATCCAAATCAAAACCCAGGGCTTCAATTTTTGTATCTATTTTATCCGAATAGCTGTCTGCAATTTGTGCTTTCTGTCTGTCGAATTCAGCTTTCTCTAAATTTTTTGCCTGAAGAGTAGCCAATTCGCTTTCCATTAACTTTTTTTCTTCCTGAATAATTCCGTTGATCTTCGCAGCGTATTCTTCAACTTTCTCTTTAACAATCGGGCTTACCGTGGTATCTTCTTTAGACTGAAGATTGATTCCCAATGTTTTTTTCTGTGCATAAACTGAGTTGGCAACAAGGCACAACATTCCTGTGATGATAAATTTCTTAATCATAGTATTATTATTTTTTAGTTTAAAATTGAATTATTTGTTGTTCAGATCGATGGTTGCAACGTTGCTTCCGTCTTTAGATTTTTCGATGACTTCCTTATGTTCGATTGAGAAAAGCAGCGTTGATGGATCAACATATCTTTTTTTCTTTTTCACCTGTACAGAATCAGATTTTGCGATGATTTTAGCAGGTGAATTCTGAATGATCTGAGAAGCGACCTCAGAAGGATTTTCTTTGATGAGAGGCAGATTGCTTTGAGTCTGAATTTCCTGTGCAGCATTTTCCTGCAACGGCTGGTTCTTTACCTGAGTCAGTTTTTCCTGATCTTTATCTTTTATAATTTTCTGAGAATTGATGATTTCAGGTTGAGCAACAGTTTCAGATTCTAAAGAAGGTGTTTTTACCGTTTCAGCCATCTGTATTTTTGGATCATCATCATTATTCAAAAAAAGTGCTGCTCCCAAACCGAAGATTACAACAAAGCACGCAGCCAGATAAACCCAGTTAAATTTAGATTTTTTAGAACCGGAATTGTCAGTCTGAGCCTGAATTTCTGCCCACAAATCTCTTGAAGGAGTAAGCTCTCTTTCATCGATTTGTTTTTTGATGTTTTTTTCAAAACTATTATTAAACGAGTTCATTTTTCAGTTGTTTTTGTTGTTGAAAGTAAATCTTTCTTAATTTTTCTTTTGCTCTGAAGAGTTGGGTTTTGCTTACTGCCAAGGAAATGTTCAGCGTATCTGCAATTTCCTGATGCGAATATTCTTCAATCACATAAAGGTTGAAAACCATTCTGTACGCATCCGGAAGCTGATCTAAAAGTTCCTGAGCACTAAAATCAAACTCAAATATCTCTTCCTGCAAATCTTCCAAAACAGAAGCGTGAACATCGTCGAGATAAAAAACCGTTTTGCGGCTTTTAATAAAATTGAGACATTCGTTGACTACAATTTTTCTCGCCCAACCTTCGAAGTTTCCTTCGCCACGAAAGCTTTCGATATGTTTAAAAATCTTGCAGAATGCTTTAATCACGCAGTCTTCAGCCTGATAAATATCGCTGACATAGCTTTTAGCCACACTCAGGAATTTCTTTACACTCTGATCATAAAAGATTTTCTGCGCAGCCGGATCCTGCCTTTTGAGGCGGCTCAGCAAATCATCTTTTTTATTTCCAAACAAAAGCTTCATGGTTTATTCTATTTGACTTCGTCGAATCTTCGATTTCTATACTAAAGACAGCAAAAGTTCAAAATGGTTACATACTTTTTTTAATTTTTTTTAAAATTTTCGTAACCCGCTGAAAATGAATGTTGTATTTTTTGAAATTATTTTAAATATTTCTGATATGATGCACAATGATGCACCGATTACGTTGATATCGCCCTTTCAGGGCTTTTTAATCACATTAAACAGAACATCGGGCTGCTCCCGATGCAGATGTTGTCGCCCTTTCAGGGCTTTTAATTTTACCGTTGAAATCTTTTAGATTTAATCAGAACGTTCCGCCCGTATTTTCTTTGGGTAAATCCTCAGTAACTACAGGCGCCTCAACAACAACTTCCTGTTTTGCTGAGTTGACCTGATCTTCAAAATACTTTTCAAGATCACGTAAGGTTTCGGGAGTGGTTTGGATATCACGGACGACTTCGCCTTTATTCACAACCACAATTCTGTTGCAGACTTCTGTTGTATGAGCAAGATCGTGGCTTGAGATTAAAAATGTCACCCCATTTTCTCTTGCAAAATCACGGATCATATTTTTGAGTTTGATCTGCGTGGAGGGATCAAGATTGGCAAAAGGCTCATCCAGAATAATGATTTCCGGTTTACCAATTAAGGCTCCAACAATTCCTACTTTTTTCTGATTTCCTTTTGAAAGATCACGGACGTATTTCCCTGCATTGACAATTTCGCCATTAAATAAATCATGGAACTGCTTTAAAAATTCATCTACAGAAGCTTTATTCTGCCCTCTCAGCTCGCCGATAAAATAGAAATATTCTTCTGGAGTCAGATATCCAATTAAGAAAGTTTCGTCGATGAATGCTGAAACTTTATTTTTCCATGCTTCAGATTCGTTGACTTTAATGTCATCAACGCTTACAAAACCTGCTGTAGGCTGAATCAAATCAAGCATTAAACTGAAAAGCGTTGTTTTTCCCGCACCGTTGTTTCCAACCAAGCCGAAAGTTTCGCCTTTTGTAATTTCTAAATTTTCTATGTTGAGAACAGTTGCTGTTCCGTATGTTTTCTTTAAATTCTGTATTGTAATCATGTTGTTCAATGTTGGGTGTTTGATGTTTAATAAAGGATGTTAAATAATAAATTTTACATTTTAATTCCCATGGGTTTGGCTTCGCCGAATCTCTTTAATCGATTTCACCCACGGTTACTTTTGTTTGACCCTTTCTGGTCACGTAAGTTTTCTTTAACAAACTTGGCTCTTTTCCTTTTTTACTTGGTTCTTTCAACTTAATCTTTCTTAAAAGCCTCAATCGTACTGTATTTCTCGGTTTTATAAACTTTAATAATGATATCGAAGATTTTTTCGCGGAAAATAAATCCTAAAAGACCCAAAACTGCGATGCTTGTTACCGCTGCAGTAATTCCGAAGAAGTAGAAGAAAATCCCGTAAACAGCCATTGGCAAAAGCATTTTTGGTACCATCAGAATAATCGTTTTAAAAGTGAATGTATTTTTTTGCCCAACTCTCTTTTCTTTTGAATTTAAATCGATGAGGTTTTTATTGTAAGCGCCCGACAAAAGGGTAAACTGTGAGTTGACACCGATATTGTAAATTCCCGCCGCAAAAAATGCGAGGTAGACATTCCATCCGAAGTATACGTAGAATAAGGCCAAGACGATAGAAAAGACCGTTACAATATTCATAAGCCACCATTTGGCTTTGATGTATTCTTTATATGGCACGTTGAGCGTCATCATCAGAGGATAATAGGCACTGTCGAAAGCAGGAACTCTCCCTCCGAAAGTAAACTGAAAACCTCCGGTTACAAAAAGCCCCATAAACATTAATGCTGCAGGTGTCTGGTAGTATTTATTTGAAAACATCAGCAAGCCGTAAAACACAAAAAGGAAACTGCCTATTACAACACCTTTGGTCACCTTGTTTCGTTTCAGCATTTTGATGTCATTGTTGATAAATGTTCCGATTGCTCCGTATTTGTTTAAGAAAGCGATGTTTTCGGTTTTTCCGATTTCTTTTTTGGCTTCAAGACCTTCATCAAGATAGAAACCTTTTCGGATGTAATTGAAGGTAATTTTCCAGAGACCAAGGAAAAGCGTAACAGGAACTACCGCAAAATAAGGTCGTTCGTACAAATTATAGAAAAGCTTTTCTGAATAAGATAAAATAGGGACAATTTCGTAATAATTTAAAGCAGCAAAAACTGCAATAAAAATTCCTGCTCCGATCGCCACATTTTCTTTATCATTAAATAAAAGATTGATAAAATTATTCAGATAAAACAGAGAAGAAACTCCTATAAACCAAGTGAAAATCCCAAGAAAACCATAACCGTTGAAAGCTAAAATTCCACAGAATGTAACCAGAAATATAGAATTAAACCAACTCAGCGGTGTAAGAAAAGTTTTAATTAAAGTATAATTGACAACAACTTTTTTAGGAATATTCTGGGTAAGAAAAGGCTTGATATTCTGGGTAGGAATCTGCTGAATCATGTATTTGAAAACCAAATCTATAAGCCAGCCAATAATCAGAAAACGTGAAATTATTTTCAACGGATCCTCATTCATTTCTTCCTGCGCATAGAAATAGGCAATGAAAGACATCATTGCAAGCCACAAAACAAAGAAACAAATCCCGACGATTCTCAGAATCTTCATAGCCAGATTAATCCCGACAGAAGAACCTCTGAAAAAACTCTTCCACTCCAGCTTCAGAAACCTTTTAAACATAGTTTACTTTTTTACATTAGTAAATATAAGGCAGAATTTGTTACAAATTTGTCCTGAAACAGGGATTTTAATTGGATTTTAATGAGGAATGTATTGTGGAATCTTAATGTAGCTTTACCAATTTTCAAAATCAGATTTTTGGATTTCGTCATCCGATACATAATTAAATTGCTCAACCAAGTCAGCTTCGATAAAGGTTTGATTCTTTGGATTGACAATTAATTCAATAATATCATCTAAAATTTGGTATTTATTGGCAAATTTTGCGTTGATTTCATCTACCATATTGATATGAAAATATGCTAAGTTGAATCTTGGGCTACATTCCAGCCATCCGGAATTGAATTTTAAGAGCTTGGTAATCTGGATTTTATAATTTAACATTTTAGGAAAAATAAACAAAATTTCATGTCGCCGTAGCGGTTCGATATATTCTTTATCCAACATTTTGTCTAGTAAGAATTGATGTACAAATTCTGTTGTCTGATTTGAGATTTCCCAATCCAAGTTTTCATAAAAATTCCCATTCAGGACTTGAGCGATTTCGTCTCGCAAAGAAATTACCGCATTCTGTTTTCTTAAGCCAAAAGCTCCAATTAAAATATCTATTTGCTTAAGTCTTAATAAAGCTGACACATTATTCTCTAAAGATTTGTAATTCCACAATTCCTTATCAGGTATCATTTAAATGAATTCAATGATTTTCTCAATTAAATCAATACCTTTAATCATGAACTTAAATAGTTTTTTCTAACCTATCAACTCCTTCGCCTGCGCCATCGCCGCCTCCGTAATTTTACTACCCGAAAGCAACTGCGCAATTTCATTCAGCTTATCTTCTTCAGAAAGAGCAACGATGTTTGATTGGGTTTTGCCGTTGACATCCTGCTTAACCACTTTATAATTGTCATTTCCTTTTGCGGCAACCTGTGCCAGGTGAGAAATGACGATCAGCTGCATATCTTCAGACATTTCACGCATCAGATTTCCGATTTCTTCGGCTACTTTTCCTGAAACTCCTGTGTCGATTTCGTCTAAAATTAAAGTGGGAAGTTCGTCGCTTTCGGCAATAATTTTCTTTACAGCGAGCATCACTCTCGACCTTTCCCCGCCTGAAACTGCCGTTTGAATCGGTCTCAGCGGAAATCCTGAATTCGCCTGAAACAGCAGCTGAATATTTTCTTTTCCAAAAGAATTAAAATCGGTTGAAGCCTGAAGATCAATTTCCACTTTGGCTTTTTCAAGACCTAATTTTTTAAGCAAACCTTCAGCTTTAGAAATAAATGACGGCGTGCTTTTCTTTCTTTTATCCGAAAGTTTTTTTGAAAGATCTGCAAGTGTTTTTTCTTTTAAAATAATATTTTTCTCAATCTGATCAATCAGTTCTTCAAGTTCGGAAGCACCTTTTTGTTCGCCTGCCAGCTGATCTCTGATTTCCTTCAAACCTTCCACATCAGAAACGTTGTGCTTGATGAAAAGTGTGTTGAGTTTATTATTAAGAAGACCTAAAAGAGCTAAATTTTCAGGATTAATTTCAATTTTTTCAGCTTCATTTTCCAGTTCGGAAATAATATCTTTCACTTCCACAAAAGAAGTTTCGAGCCTTCCGTCGAGTTCTGCAAAACTTTGTGAAACTTCGGCAATTTTGGAAAGTTTATTTTTAGCTTCATTAAAAAATGAAAAAATGCCCAATTCTTCCTGATGAAATCTTGAAAGAATTTGAGCGAGATTTTCTGAAATCATCTCCGCATTTTCCTGCACCGAAAGCTGATTCTGTAGCTCTTCAAAATCTACATGATCGAGATCAATTTCTTCCAGTTCATTTAAAAGAAAGGTTTTATAATCGCTTTCTTTATTGTTTTCTGAAAGCTGTGTTTTATATTTTTTAAGCTGAAGCTGAAGACTCTGAAAATCTGAAAATTCTTTCTGATATTCTTCCAGAATACTTTTATTCCCGGAAATACCATCGATGATTTTAAACTGATATTCTGAAGTAAACAGATTGGAAGTTTCAAACTGAGAATGAATGTCTACCAACTGCGAAGTCAGTTCTTTAAGGATATCCAGAGTTACAGGAACGTCATTGATAAAAGCCCTTGATTTTCCTGAAGGCAGAATTTCCCGTCTGATAATCGTCTGATGCTCGTAATCAAGATCGTTCTCAATGAAAAATTTTTTGAACTGATTGTTTAATGAAAATTCAGTTTCTACAACGCTCTTTTCTTCCGCTTTAGAAATAGATTTCAGATCGGCTCTTTCACCCAAAATCAGGCGCAGTGCACCGAGGATAATTGATTTTCCGGCGCCGGTTTCTCCGGTAATGACCTGTAAACCTTTATTTAGATTAACTTCGAGCACATCGATGAGTGCAAAGTTTTTGATATAGATTCTGGAAAGCATATTTCTGAAGTCTGCATTAATACTGCAAATATAAATTTTAGTAATGACAACTCAACAATTATGCGAGTGGCGAAAATTTCAGTTTCAAATAATTTTTTTTAAATCATTACAGAAATTTTACCATTAAGACAGTTAAGTGATTAAGGAAAGAAGCATTTTAGAATTGTTAAGATTTATGATGCAAAATACGTTAGCTAATGCGTCAATAATCTGATAACAAACATCTATTTCCACTTATTCCATTTCGTTTCGGCGAACTTGGGTGCGAATATGGTCATCAGCTGTTTCAGATCTGCTACATTTACACCTCCGTTGTTGCTGGAATTGAAAATATTGTAGATCTCATCGCTTTTGTTATCCATAAAAAGATTGAAGAAATAATTCTGCTGGAAATTATTCTCATACATTTTCAGCTGCATCAGCGCATCAAAAAGAATTTTCTTACCCTGACTCTGATCCTGATTAAAAAGATTGTCTAAGCCCGCTCTGTGATAAGTGTACATCGTCGCACGAAGCTGATTCATGTTGGGATTTAAAATTTCGCCAATCAGAATCGTACGGCTTCTCGGCTCGTTAATCTGGTTCCAGCCCTCATAGCCTCTGTTTTGCGAATTTTGTGCAATCTGCTGAGCCTTTGAAAAATATTGTGTTCCACCGTTAGACTGAAAACTTGTCTGCATCATAACCTAAAATCACGTAAACATAAAAACTGATGACATCAATAAGGTTTTTACCTGAAAACTGTCTCTCATTGAAGATAAGGTTTTCATTTTCAACATATTCAAAACCGAATTTTGTATCTTGAACGTTGATCAGCGGAGATTCGTAGGTGGAATTGTAAACCGGCCGAACCGCCTGCACCACGATGCTGCCACGATACCTGTTGCCGTCTCTTTCGTTCAGAACGAGCGAGAAGTTTGATTTTATTTTTTCGTAATTCTGAAGCTTTTTACCAGTCCAGCTTGTATTGTTGATGAAATCCCTTAAACTTTTCTCCAAAGCTTTAAACGCCTGCTGATTACTCCCCTGAATCTGTTGTGTATTGACTGTCACCGTTGCAAGGATTTCCTGCGCAAAGGACAAGTGAGAAATCAGAAGCAGAAACAGTATGATGATATATTTTTTCATTTCGAATAGTAAGATTGAGAACGGAAATTTATTAAATTTATTTTAAATATTGATTTTCAACGAAATCGAGAATATCTTTGGCTACAGAATATTTAGATTTTAAATCAAATTCTCTCTTCTCCGTTTGCGTGAAAATTTTAATTTTATTGGTGTCATTTTTAAATCCTGCACCGGCGTCCCGCAACGAATTTAGAACGATCATGTCAAGATTTTTCTTGTGAAGTTTCCCCATGGCATTTTCCTCCTCGTTCTGAGTTTCCAAAGCAAAACCTACTAAAAACTGATGTGTTTTCTGCTCACCCATGGTTTTCAGAATATCAGGATTTTTGATTAATTCGATCGTAAAACTTTCGTCGTTTTTTTTGATTTTTTCGGAAGCCACCACTTTTGGAGTATAGTCAGCCACGGCAGCACTTGCGATGCCGATATCAACTCTGTCATAAAACTCAAAAACCTTATTGAACATTTCTTTTGCCGAAGTCACCTTGTGGATTTCAATATTTTCACTTGAAACCTTTTCAGAACTCGGTCCGGAAACCAGAATTACTTTTGCGCCACGCTTTGCTGCTTCATCAGCCAGAGAATAACCCATTTTCCCAGAGGAATGATTTCCTATAAACCTTACAGGATCGATGGCTTCATAAGTTGGCCCCGCTGTAATTAAAACGGTTTTTCCTTCTAAAGTTTTGTTTTGGTTTAAACTAAAAAATTCTTCCACTGTTCTTACAATTGTTTCAGGTTCGGCCATTCTTCCCTGTCCGACCAATCCGCTGGCCAATTCACCACTTTCTGCCGGAATAATGATGTGTCCGAAATCTTCTGCAAGATCGAGATTGTTTTGAGTGGATGGATGCCTGTACATGTCTAAGTCCATCGCCGGAGCAACGATAACAGGACATTTTGCAGACATATAAGTTGCAATTAACAGATTATCACAGATGCCGTTGACCATTTTGGCTAAAGTATTTGCTGTACAGGGCGCTACAATCATTACATCTGCCCAAAGTGCAAGGTCAACATGACTGTTCCATGATCCGTTTTCACCATAAAAATCGCTGTAGACAGGCTTTTTAGATAATGTGGACAGGCTGAGTTTCGTCACAAACATTTCTGTATCCGCAGTCATGATCACCTGAATATCTGCACCTTTTTTCACAAGATCCCGAATAAGGAAATGTATTTTGTAGGCAGCAATTCCGCCAGAGACGGCGATAAGGATTTTTTTTCCGGCAATACTCATCAAGAAAATTTTAAAGCACTAAAATACTTATTTTTTGGCGAACGCCATTGGGATAAACAGCAAAGGTCATAAAAGAAAAATTCTTCTATGACCTTTGTTTATAAAAAACACATATGATTACTTTCTTTCTTCAGTTTTTCTGAAGTAAACGTCTCCGTTTAACCATTCTTCAATTGCAATAGAAGTTGGTTTTGGAAGTTTTTCGTAATGTTTAGAGATTTCGATCTGCTCTCTGTTTTCGAAAACTTCTTCCAGAGTAGAATTGTGCACAGCAAATTCGTCCAGCTTATTGTGAAGTTCTGTACGGATTTCTGCATTGATCTGCTCTGCTCTTTTGCCCATGATAACAATCGCCTCGTAGATTGATCCTACATTTTCTTCAATCTTGTCTTTGTTGTAAGTAATGGTATTTACTTCTGCTTTTGTATCTTTTACGCTCATTTTGAGAAAATTAATTTATTTTTAAGATGGCAAATGTACGATTTATCTTTGGATTTTGAAAGTAGCTGCCGGAGGAGGTGTCTGCAGCACAGCGCTGTCTCTTCTCATTTGGTTTGCCTGCTTTTCGTTTTCCATCTGATCCTTCATCTGCTCTTCGGTTTTTACCTTTTTCGCTTCCTGATCAGCAATTTTTTTCTGTCTTTCGTTCAGCAAAGCGATTCTTTCGTCATTCTGCTTCTTTACAACGACAAAATCTTTCTTCTCTCTTTCAAGTTTTTCTCTTAAATCTACAGCTGTTTTAGAGTATTCTGTATTTGGAAGTTCTTTTTCAACCTGTCTTGTGAAGGCCAAAGCACTTTCTATACGCTCATCTTTCAACTCATAAGTTGATCCCATTGCTAAAAGATAACGTGCGTTAAGCATATAATCGTAGATTTTCGGACGGAGTTTTGTACTTGGGAAATCCTCCAATACATTTTCAAATGCTACACCGGTAGATTTGTAATCTCCCATTTTGTAGTAGTGCTTTGCATTTTCATATGCTTTGAATTCCAGTTTATAAGAAAGCTCATCAATCATGGTATTGATGTTTTTTCCTCTTTCAGAATCCGGGTAGTTGGTTAAGAAATCCTGAAGCTCATTGATTGCCAGTTCTGTACTGCTCTGATCGAGGTTGTAATCCATAGAACCGTTATAGTAGCACAGTGCAGACATGTAAGCAGCTTCTTCTCTTCTTGGATCCATAGGAAAACTTACGGAGAAGTTTTTAAACTGATGCCCTGCCAGCTTATAATTTTTATCATAATAATTGGCATATGCAGAGTTAAAAACAACGTTAGGAGCATCATCTGTCCCGGCAACAAGGTTTGGAAGCCTGTCATACAGCGCCAATGCATTTTTCCACTTCTTTTTAGCAAAATTTTCGTTGGCAGTTTTCAGAATAAAAGTTTTATCCGCACTTGTCAATGCTTTTTGCTGAGTGCTTTTGCAGGCAGCAAGTACCGCTACAGCGAAAATACCTAAAATATACTTTTTCATAAGGAATTCAACAGATTCGGTATTTTTCCGAACTTTTAATTTGCAAAAATAAAACTTTTTTTGCAATAGACTTTTTTTTATGATTATTTAACGTAAAATTAGTCTGTAGCGTATCCCAAAATAGCGAAAACAGACATTAAAGTATTCACTCTGACCTTTTTTTCAGCTTCTTTGTCGTATGCATCAGAATCTTTGTAAGGAACGTAAAGTTCAAAAAAGTTTTTATTTCTGATTACAAAAAGTGTCGCTCCGATAATCACGGTGAGAAGATCTTCCGGTTTGGGGGCAAAAGTAAAAACACCTGATGCTACCCCTTTTTTAGTTACTTCATCAATTTTTCTTACAAACAATTGATAGCAATCTAACAGTTCATTTTTCACCTGATCAGAATGCCTGAGTTCCTGAGTAACAAAGCCATGGAAATAATTGTATTTAAAAAGCTGGGAAATGATAAACTTCACCATTTCCTTCATCTGCATCTCCGGCTTACCGTCTTTGATGGTGTCTGCAAACTCAGAAAAATTCTCTCTGGTTCTCAACACACGGTACTGATACAGATAAGACATCATTTTTTCTTTTGAGCCAAAGTAATAAGAAATCATGGCGACATTAATGTTCGCTTTTGAGCTGATATCCCTTACAGAAGTACCATCATACCCTTTTTTAGCAATAAGTTCTTCGGCAATATCTAAAATATGGATCTGTTTTTCCGTAAACTTTTTCTTCATAGAAACTGACTTTGCCTTAAAGTTATGAAATTTTTAACAAAATCCATAAACAGCCGTTTGATAATTTAAAACATAAATTTGATTATTTTTGAATATGTCTTACTTCGATTTTCATCATCATAAACAAAATTTTGCCAACGGAATTTATAATCTTGAGCTGTTTCAGACAGTTCCGGAAATGCCTTTCTCTGCCGGAATTCATCCGAAGGATATTGACGAAAATAATTTAAGCCTGCAAATTGAATGGCTGAAAGAAAGTATAAATGAAAACTGCTTTGCCATAGGTGAATGCGGTTTAGACTCGATGGTTTCGGCGACTGCTGAAGTTCAGAATAAAGTTTTTCTGGAACAGATTAACATCGCCAATGAATTAAAAAAACCTTTAATCATTCACTGCGTCAAAAGATTCTCTGAACTGATTCCTTTCAGAAAAAAATCTGAATTTCCGATGATTCTGCATGGTTTTAATAAGAAACAGTCCGTTGCAGACAGCCTTCTGTCGAATAATTTTTACCTGAGTTTTGGAAAAGCGGTTTTGTATAATCTATCTTTGCAAAATACTTTAAAAAACGCTCCTTTAGATAGACTGTTTTTAGAAACTGATGATGCAGATTTCAGTATTGAAGAACTGTATTACAAAGTTTCGGAAATAAAAAACATAACGACAGAAAATCTTCAGGATCAAATCTTTGTTAATTTAGAAACGATAAAAAATGGATAAAAACTGGCTTGAAAGAACAGAACTTCTCATCAAAGAAACAGGTTTGGAAAATCTTCATAATTCCAACGTTTTGGTTATAGGACTTGGCGGTGTAGGATCTTTTGCAGCAGAATTTCTGGCCAGAGCTGGTGTGGGAAATATGACAATCGTAGACGGCGACACCGTAGATATTACCAATATCAACAGACAGTTACCTGCGCTGCATTCTACCATCGGAAAACATAAAGTAAAAATTGTAGGCGACAGACTTTTAGACATCAATCCCAAACTTAATCTTAGCCGGATAAACGAATTCCTGAATCCTGACCGTATGGACGAAGTTTTTGACGGAAAAAATTTCGACTACGTTTTAGACTGCATCGACAGCATCACACCAAAACTCGCTTTAATTATTGCCGCGAAACGCAGAAAAATAAAAGTAGTGAGCTGTATGGGAGCGGGAGGAAAATCTGATCCTTCCAAAGTTATGGTGCGTGACATCAGCAAAACCCAGCACTGTCACCTCGCGAGACAGATCAGAAAGAGACTGAAAAAAGTAAAAATTGACAAAGGTGTACGCTGTGTTTTTGCTGACGACATACAGGATGAAGACAGCTTAAAAATGACTGACGGCAGCAACTATAAAAGATCATTCTACGGAACCATCAGTTTTATGCCTGCCATTTTTGGGCTTTACGCCGCTTCAGAAGTAATTAATCATTTGGTTAAAAAGACAGATTCCGGTGATGAATAACTTTAAATATCCGACCTCTGAGAAGCTGAAAGGGAAAAACGACATCAGTTTACTTTTTGAAAAGGGAAAATGGCGGACTTATGGAAATTTAAGAATCATTATTCTGAAAAACAAAGAGACCCAACCAATCTCTGAACTGAAATTCGGAGTTTCTGTTTCAAAGCGATACTTTAAAAAAGCCGTTGACAGGAACCGTTTAAAAAGACTTTTGCGGGAGTGTTTCCGTTTAAACAAAGATTTGTATAAAGAAGCTTTTGGAGATTTATCCCACGCTATGCTTTTTTGGGCATCTTCAGAAAAAGCTGTAGGATACAGAGAAGTTGAAGAACAGTTTATAAAACTGTGTCAGGCTCAGCGTAAGAAATAAATCTTCAGCAAAAGATTTTCAGAGAAAGCATCTAAAATTTCATTAAATTTAAACTTCACAAATCTGAAAATAAAATGCTTGACAATATTCCCTACTTTCCATATATCGTGAGTGCCTTTTTTGGCATTGGTCTCGCTGCTGCAACCGGTTTCAGGGTTTTTCTGCCGTTGTTTGCCGTAAACCTTTCTTCCTATCTCGGCTGGATCCCGATGAGCGAAAACTTTGAATGGCTCGCAGGTCTTCCCACATTAATTATGACCGGAATTGCCACTGTTGCAGAAATTCTTGCCTACTACATTCCTTTCGTAGATCACTTGCTGGATTCTGTGGCCATACCGCTTTCTACCGTGGCAGGCTCGGTTTTGTTTGCGAGTCAGTTTGCAGATCTTGGGACTTTTCCGCAGTGGGCACTGGCTATTATTGCAGGTGGAGGAACGGCAGCAACAATCAGTTCAGGCTTTGCAGGATTACGTGCGGCTTCCACAGCCACGACAGGCGGAACCGGAAATTTTATTGTAGGAAGTACCGAAACTGCAGGTGCAGGATTTATGACGGTTGTTTCTATGCTTGCACCTGTTATCGCTTTTATTTTAAGTATTATTTTTATTGTACTGATTGTAATTGGAGGAAAAAAACTGGTAAAAAAGTTTTTGGCCCGTCGCCAAAAATTAAAAAGTTAAATTTCTAATATTTTAGAGTCTGTTTAAAAATGATTAAAAAACAAATTTTCAAGTCATTTTTCTTTTCCGCAACCCTAAAGGGTGGAAAAATGCCTTGAAAATTTCATTAAAATTAACTCCCTTTAGGGTCGGGGGAAATTAATTTTGATGAAATTTAAACCGGCTCTTAATTTGTTCTAATTATTTGTGCGTTTGTCCTGCAATCGAAGATTCTATGTAGTCAGTCACATAGCCAATCCCGATTCTTCGGTACAAGACTTGGGAAACCCTGGCTAAAATCAATCCGCTACAATATAAAAAAAACAGATCGGAAATGATCTGTTTTTGCTTTTACTATCTACCTCTGGTGTCTTTTACCTCCTGAATTTTTTCTTCAAAGTAAGACTGTTTATCGGGATGTTTTCCAATTAAAATCTGGTATGCCTGAATCGCCTTTGAGTAGAGTTTCTGCTCAGTATAAAGCTTTGCCAGCGTCTCTGTCATCAGGTGTGAAATGTCGTCGTTGCGTTCTTTTATCACAAAACTGCTTTCGTCTTTCAGCTGACTGATTTTAGGATTATTTTCAATGAAAGCTTCGATTGCTTTTTCCTTGATTTCAATTTTTTCCTTTTCTACTTCTGCTGTCCTGTCAATTTTCAGCCAGCTTTGCCACGTATTGATAAAACCAGGAACGTTGCTGTCTAAAATAGAAGGAATCTCGCGTTGATCCGGTTTGGCTTTTGGCTGAGGAGAAGGTTCAGGCGTAATTTCCGGCTGGGCTTCCTCTTCGCTTTTTTGATTTGATTTGATGAATGATGAGATATCACTCCCAAAAAATGAAACGTTAAAAGCCGGAGCACTTTTTTCATCTTCTTCTACATTTTCCTCATCATTTTCTGAAACTTCTTCGGTTTCCGCTTGCTCTGTATTTTCGGTAATAACTTCCTGTTCTTCTTCGGCAAGAACAGCTTCAGGTGCCCTTTCTTCTACGGAAGGCTCTGGCTTTTCAGCCGGTTTTTGTTCAACATTTTCAGTCTTTCTGCCGATAGAGTAATCCAGAGTATTTACCTCGAAGGACATTGGTTTCCAGGAAGTTGAAGGTACAGTTTCGGACTCAGTTTCTGTTTCAGATGACTTAGAATCCGTTTCTGTCTGAGCAGATATTTCTTCATCATCCATCGAAATTTCATCTTCATTCAGTTTCCTTTCTTCCTCATTTTCAACGACTTCAGGTGACTGAGTTTCAACATCAAAAGACTGTGTTTCGGCAAAGCTGATTTCAGAATTTACAGTTTCCTGTTCTTTTTCAGTCGCTTTTTCGTCCTTCGGTACATCTTTTTTAGCTTCCTTCATTTTCAGCTCCACCTGCTCAATCAGGCGGCGCATTTCCTCTTCATATTTATTTTTTGAAGGTGTATTCTGTGCCGGGATTTCCTGCTGTACGGGAGTTTTTGCTTCCATTTTAACTTCAGGAAAGAAAGATTCGGTTCCATGAAAACTCAACTGAGAATCATCTTCGACCTTTTGTTTTTCATCATCAGATTCAATTTTATCTTCAGAAATAATCGTTTCAGAACTAAAATCTGTCTGATTCTGAACCTCATCCTGAGAAACCTTTTCTTCTTCTTTAACGTCTTGTTTAATTTCAGTTTCTAAAGGTGCTATTTCCTGAAAACTTATCGCTTTATCTTCCGCGATAACTTCCACAGCTTCCTCTAAATTATTGTCAGGTGAAACTCTGATTTCAGACTGATTAAAATTAATTTCTGTTTCTTCAACCTCATCCGCTTTTTCTTCCACATCACCCATTTCATGATTTTCTACTTCTGATTTATTGGTATCAATTTCAATTTTATCATCAGAAACACTGGTTTCAGAACTAAATTCTGTTTTGGTATTAAGCTGATCCTGAGAAACAGTTTTCTCGTCCTTATTTTCAGTTTCTAAAGGTGTAATTTCCTGAAAACTAACCGCTTTTTCTTCCGTAATAATTTCACCTGCTTTTTCAAAATTATCTTCAGGTGAAACTTTTATTTCAGACTGATTAAAATTGATTTTCGTTTCCTCAGCCTCACCTTTTACTGATTCTGCATTAGGAATTTCAAGCTTTTCAATTTCAGATTCATCCACATCAGCTACATTTTCTTTTGATCCTGAACCTGATTCGTTTTCTTTAATCTCAGAACTAAGATGATCATCAGTTTTAGCTACTGCTTCAGTATTTGGCTTTTCTTCGAATATCACTTCACCAGGCTGATATGAAGCCTGAGAAGCATCGAGTTTTTCTGTTACCAAATTTCCTGATTCCCTGCTGGATTCGAGATCAATTTTCACCGTATTTTCTTCGTTGAGGAAGTTTTCTTCACCTTCGAAAAGAATTCTGTTTCTCTGGCCTTCCACTTCTACCGGCTGGTTTGAAACTTCCGGCTGTGGCTGTACAGCGGTGTATGGTGATTCTTCAGTATTTACCTCTTGCTTTTCTTCGGGGCGTTTCAGCGGAAAGCCTCCGTTTTTTGGAGCGTAAGCAGGATAGGCTTTTTTATTTTCAGTGATCTGAGACACTTTTGACAAAGGGATATCTGCCTTTTTTGTTTCCAGATTACCGTTGATGAGATGGTACAGATTTTTCTTATCTGTAGTGTAGGCAGCAGTTTTAGACAGTTCTTTCTGATAATTTTCCGGTTCGTAAAGGTGCACGCCATACAGATGTAGAGCACGTACATTTTGAAGATACGGAAATTCCTGTATCTGATCTCTCAGAATCTGAAGATCATCATTCTGAATATTTTTTGGCTCAATTAAAAGCTCTAAAACTCTAGTTTTCATCTTACCAGTTTGCTACAATATCATTAAAAATCTTGTTGATAATTCTCTCAGTTACCAATCTCACCTGCGACGCTTCGATATCTGCCTGCGAAAGATCGCTGTTGAAGGCTGCCTCATCCATGTACGTTCTGTCGAAACTTAAGTCTGGGTGCAGTTTGTTTTCGTAATGCACCTTGATTGTAATCGTAAGTTTATTTTGTGACTGCTGAATGGTACCGGCCGACGTCTGCTGCGTAGTTGAGCTGATGTTGGTAGGCATGATCGAATAATCTGTAATCTCACCTTCAATTAAAATATCGGGGTTTGATTTTGTTCCTTTCAAAGTAGTTCTCTGTAAAAATCTGTTTTGAATATCTGTGGAAAACTGTTGCGAAAGTGTAGGATTTACCAACGGAGCATTGTTTGGAAACTCGTTGATCTGCACCGTTTTTTCGTCTTTCAGGGATGAACCTGTGAAGCTGTAGCAGGAATTCAGCAAGCTCACAGATATGAATAGTAAAAATAGATTTTTAAGAGAATTCATTCAATTTAAATTTAAAATTTTTCCTGGATGCCAATTTCTGAAATTTCATCAACTTCAATTTGCTGGATAGCATCTTCGTAAGCAAAATAATTTGCTGTGTATGCAAATGGTGCCGTAACAAAAACGCCTATTACACATGCAATAATTCCAACCTGAGCCAAAAGGCTTACCACGATTGAAAACAGGAATATATTTAGAAGATTGTTTTTCGTCATTACTTTAGAAATATTCCAGGCAGTTTTAATTTCTGTAATATTTTTAAAAGCAATAAGTGCAGGAATGTAAAATCCTTTCAGCACAAAATAAAATATGGCAACATATATTGCGATCATGTAGGGAATCATCACTATCGAAAACCAAGCTGAAGGCTCTCCACCATTCATTACACCGGCGAGAAGACCTAAAAGAAACACAGGAACGTACATTGCAATTATACCACCTATAATGATGAGCTGAAGCATAAAATAGGGCATAAATCTGTCGAAATTGAAAATTTCTCCCGCACTTGCCTGCTGTCCTTTATTAATTTTTCTGAGGTAGAGATAAAAATTTCCGGCGCCAAGCATCCCACAAAACGGAATAATAGCCATTACAAAGCAGCATAAAAATGCTGTGAAAATGTTTCCGAAATTGTTCTTCAAAAGTTCGAAACCTTTATTCAGATAATCTCCCAGTTTGAAATTGATAGGTTTTGGTGTTAAATTTACAGTCATAATTGCGTAGTTTATTCTTCTAAGTTATATTGTTTTATTTTTCTGTACAAAGTTCTCTGAGAAATCCCGAGTTCGTCTGCTGCACGGTTTCTTCTGCCGTTGTGCTTTTCCAGAGCTTTTACAATTAAATCTTTCTCATTGTTCTGTAATGAAAGAGATTCTGGTTTGTTTTCTTCAATTTCAATGTCTTCAAAATCTTCGTAAGTATCATCCGCATTAGAAATGATCGTAGGATTCTGAACATTCTGACCGTTGTTGCTGTTATTTTCAAAATACAGCAAAGAATTCGGACTTGCCGTTTGTGGCGTGGATTCGGGAGTGTAAATTCTGTTGATCAGATTTTTCTCCTGATTGCTCAGATCTCCCGTTCCGCGATTCTTTATGAGTTCCGAAGTTAAGGATTTTAAATCATTTATATCGCTCCGCATATCGAAGAGAATTTTGTACATGATTTCCCTTTCATTTCCGAAATCAGTTTGTTTTTGACCGCCCGGCTGATTCACCACCATCGGCAAATGGGCATCCATCGGAATATACTCTGTAAGTTTTGTCACAGAAACTTTTCGCTCCCGCTCCACAACCGTCATTTGTTCCACCAGATTTCTCAGCTGACGTACATTTCCGGGGAAAGTATAATTTTCGATGTAATGAACGGCGCCCGGCTCAAGTTCAAGTTCCGGCATTCTGTATTTTTCGGCAAAATCAATGGCGAATTTTCTGAATAACAAATGAATGTCGCCTTTTCTTTCTCTCAAAGCAGGCATATCAATCTGAACGGTATTCAGACGGTAAAACAAATCCTCACGGAAACGCCCGTCCTGAATGGCTTTCATCATGTTTACATTCGTTGCTGCAACAATTCTCACATTGGTTTTCTGAATCTGTGAAGAACCTACTTTCATAAATTCACCACTTTCCAAAACTCTTAACAGACGGACCTGCGTCTGCAAAGGCAACTCGCCCACCTCATCAAGAAAGATTGTTCCACCATCTGCCACTTCGAAATATCCTTTTCTTGTAGCCGTAGCTCCTGTAAACGCTCCTTTTTCGTGACCGAAAAGTTCGGAATCGATGGTTCCTTCAGGTATTGCCCCACAGTTGACGACGATGTATGGTTGATGTTTTCTTTTGGATTCTGAGTGAATAATTTTCGGGATAAATTCTTTTCCAACACCACTTTCCCCAACCACCAAAACGGAAATGTCGGTAGGTGCCACCTGAATTGATTTTTCGAGTGCCCGGTTTAAAGCGGGAAAATTTCCGATGATGCCGAAACGGTTTTTTATATTTTGAAGTTCGATACTCATAAAATTTAGATTTTTTTGATTAAATTTTCATCTACTTTGCTGTAGATAAATCAGTTAGATAAATAATTTGACTTGATTTTCAGCTAACTGTATTCAAATAATCCTTGTTTCTAATCTTTGAAACCTTACTTTTTAAATATAAAATATCAGCAATAAAGTTCTTTTTATTTTCTTTTAAAAAGACAGTCAAAAGCTGATTATGCTTTTCTTCCGAAAAACGGATTTCTGGTTTATGAAGGTTGTTTTTATTCTGTGTATTGAATGAACCAAAAAGATCGGCTGCATTCTGCTTTTCGCCAATTGAAAACCTGCGTTTTGAATTTCCATTTAAAACGGTTTTTTCTAATGCTTCACATTGTCCTGAGCTTAAAAACTGATTGTAAATTTCATACAGCACTTTACAGTCTTCACTTTTTACAGTGCCGTTGCTGATCTGCGCAGAAATATTGGTACTGATGATCACCAATAAAACACTGAGGCAATATTTTTGAAATTTCTCCACTGTGTATGTTATTGATTTTCTTCTAAAATTTTAATAAAATCTTCCTTGCTCGGCAAAACAGTGAGATATTTACTTGCAAAAATCTGATCATTATTTTCCGGCAAAGTATATTCAACCAAAGCTTCACTTTTATCCTGACAGAGAATAATTCCGATGGTTTTATTTTCTCCGTCTATGCGTTTTTCTCTGTCGAAATAATTCACGTACATCTGCATTTGCCCGATATCCTGATGTTTTAATTCTCCGATTTTCAGATCAATTAAAACAAAACATTTTAAAATCCGGTTGTAAAAAACCAAATCTATTTTAAAATGTCTGTCATCAAAAGTTATTCTGTTTTGTCTTGCAACAAATGTAAATCCTGTTCCTAATTCTAAAAGGAAATGCTCTAATTTATCTATTAATTCCGACTCCAAATCGCTCTCGGAATAATTTGGTTTTTCAGACAAGCCCAGAAATTCCAAAACATAAGGATCTTTGATGAGATCTTTCGGTTTTTCTATAATTTGCGCTTTTTCAGAAAGCTTCTGAATTTCATCTTTATTTTTACTTAAAGATAATCTTGTGTATAATGCAGAATCATATTGACGCTGCAATTCCCGCAAGCTCCAATTATTTTTAAATGATTCAATTTCATAAAATCTCCTTTCATTTAAATCTTTGATTCTCATTAATTTGAGATAATGAGACCAAGGGAGATTTAGCTTTGGAAATAATTTCCGGGAATCTGTTTCGGAAATTTCAAATTGCTGATTGTGAGGAGTTTCAAATTCGGCAGACACTGTCTGACTTATTTTTTTGAATTCGTCAGATACTGTCTGACCAATTGAATAAGACATATAAAAATGTCTCATCTGTTTTAGATTTGTTTCAGAAAAACCTTTACCAAACTTTTCCGTTAGCTTAAGAGACAAACCTTTGAGCAAAGCTTTACCATACTCAGCACGATTTTCGCCATTCTGCTCATCTTCCACAATCATTCTTCCTATTTCAAAATAGGTGAGAACCATTGCCTGATCTACAGCAATAGCGACTCTCTTTCTGGCATTTTCTAACAATGCAGAAATATTTTGAAATAATTTTTGAGACTGAAGATTATCCACTAAAATTTTAAATATCGAATTCCTAAACCGTTTCCCCTAAAAGCGTGCCCTGCGTATTATCAAACACAAAAACATTCACAATGTCACCAATTTTCTGGCCTTCGAGCATATCAAAAACGCAAACGGCATTCTGGGAATTTCTTCCTTTCCATTGGTTTTTGTTCTTTTTTGAAATACCTTCAATCAGAACTTCATGAGCTCTGCCCACGTAGCCCTGCATTCTTTTTCTTGAAAGCTCGCCCTGCAAAGCAATCACTTCTGCCAAACGACGCTGTTTCACATCTGCCGGAATATTATCTTCCATTTTTTTGTGAGCTGGCGTTCCGGGTCTTTCTGAATATGCAAACATATATCCGTAGTCGTATTCCACCTCTTTCATCAAGCTTAAAGTATCCTGGTGATCTTCTTCAGTTTCGTCACAGAAACCGATGATCATATCCTGTGAAAACGAAATATCGGGTACGATTTCTTTTGCTTTTTTTATTAAATCTAAATATTCTTCGCGGGTATGCTGTCTGTTCATGGCTTCTAGCATTCTGTTGCTTCCGCTCTGAACCGGTAAATGAACATATTTGCAGATATTATCGTGCTTCGCCATCATTCTGAACACATCAAGACTCATATCCTGAGGATTTGATGTTGAGAATCTGATTCGCATTTCAGGAACAGCTTTAGCCACCAAATCAAGGAGCTGCGCAAAATTCACAGCGGTTAATTTCTGCATTTCAGATGCTTTGGCAAAGTCTTTTTTCGGGCCGCCACCGTACCAAAGGTAAGAATCAACGTTTTGCCCCAAAAGAGTAATTTCTTTATATCCATTCTCCCAAAGACCTTTACACTCCTCAAGAATAGAATGCGGATCGCGGCTTCTTTCACGGCCTCTTGTAAAAGGCACCACGCAGAATGTACACATGTTGTCGCAGCCTCTTGTGATGGTAACGTAAGCGGTAACGCCGTTTCCGCCCAAACGGACAGGGTTGATGTCGGCATACGTCTCTTCTTTTGAAAGAATTACATTGATGGCATCTCTGCCGTCTTCAGTTTCTTTCAGAAGATTAGGAAGATCTCTGTATGCATCTGGACCAACTACCAAATCCACGAGCTGTTCTTCCTCTAAAAATTTAGTTTTAAGCCTTTCCGCCATGCAACCGAGAACACCAACGGTCATATTCGGACGTTCTTTTTTAAGATTTTTGAATTGGGAAAGGCGCATTCTTACAGTCTGCTCAGCTTTTTCACGGATAGAACAGGTATTTAATAAAATTAAATCTGCCTCTTCTACTTTTAAAGTTGTGTTGTAGCCCTGTTCGTTAAGTATTGACGCAACGATTTCAGAATCAGAGAAATTCATCTGACAGCCGTAACTTTCCAAAAACAGTTTTTTGGAGTTTCCGTCTTTTTCTGCGATGGCAAAGGCTTCGCCCTGTTTTGTTTCGTCTATATATTTTTCCTGCACGGTAATAGATTTAAGGTTTAAAATTTAAAATTCAAGGTTTATTGCGTTTACTTTAAACCCAGACTTAAAATTTAAACTTATTGAATTTGCAAAGATACAAAATATTGTGACAGAATGGCAGGAGTGAAATTCGTTAAGAATTCGATCATTCTTAAAATTTTAATTTGCAAGGAACTTAATCGGTATTTTAAAGATTTGTTTTACAGGAACACCTTTATAAGTTCCCGCCTTCCAATATGATTTTTTAGTATTTGAAGCACATTTTACTACCATTGTATTAAAATCAGCTAAATTCGACATGTTATCAATATAAAAAAAGCCTACTTCACCATCAGTACTTACATCAAAATTAAGTTTGAAAGAATAGTCATTCCCAACAGTTCGAAATCCCCTGGTATCAAAACAGTTGGCAAAATTCTCTCTGAACTTTTCAATACCTTCTTCTTTCCCTTTATGCATGTAGACAGGCATTGTAAAGTCTTCTTTAGAGGAGAAACTATTAGTAAACATATCGTCTGTAAAAGTTGCAAAAAACATAGCGGCGACTTTTACTTTGTTAACTTCCGCTGGTTTAAATTTTTTAAGCGTCTTTAAATTTTCTAAAACTTTATCCTTCAAACACTTATTATTTTCTACTGCGTTTTTATCTTCATCTGTTACATACCTTACCGATTTATCAGGGTAAACTACAAATCTCATAAGAAGAGCTTCAGTCTTATCACAGGGTTTCGACTTATTTTTATGTATAACGTCAATCATCTCTCTAAGAAAACCTATTTTTCCGCCTTCATAAAAATCCTGGCCAGCTGGGTAATCATACAAAATCTGTGCATTCACTATGGCTGAAAATAATACTAAAACAGTAGAAAAAAATTTAACTTTCATCATCAAATAATTAAAGCTCTAACTTCTGTAAGAGCTTTTGCGAAAATAAAATAAATTAATCAAAATCTAATGTATCTTGCGATGATGAATGTGAATTTTTGACAATTTACATGTAAATTATAAATCTGTGGCTACAGAATTGAAGTTCATTTTAATTTTAATTTCACTGGAGACAGGCTTTCCGTTGCAGGTTGCCGGCGTCCATGTATTTTTTATTCTTCTCATAATGTATTTCATATCATCAAAGAAAACTTCGCTGTTGTCTACCTTCGGGCTTCCCTCAATTTTTGTGATTTTACCCTTTTCGTTTACTGTAAGCGTAAATGTGAAATCACCGTTCAAAACATAAAATTCTGAATTGAGATAATTGAACATGTATCTTCTTAAAGTCTCTGTGTAGGCTGTGACACCACCACTAACATTGGCTGCTTTAAAATCTTTACAGTCTTTTACTGCAACCTGAAGCGGATCATTGATCGCGATTTTCAGAATATTTTTATTGGTTTCTGAAATGATGACGTTGCTTTCCTGATCTTCCAGATCATATTGCTGGGCAAATAACAAGTTTGAAAAGGCGAAAGCTACTATAAAAAATGTTGATTTCATAAGGATTGATTTGTGCTAAACCGTACAAATTTCCCACCAAATATATTTAAATTATTCTCTTCCTTCTAAATTTCCACTGCTTTTCTGCCTGTTTCTTTCAGTAAAAATGAAACTGATATTGCCAAAATAATTCCTGCAATCCAAAAAATTACAGAGTTCTGAAAATGAATATCAGCATCTGACAGACCTAAACTTTTCCCGAAATAATGACTGAAAACCGGGCTGACCAATGTAGTGACTCCGAAAGTGATAAAATTAATTGCGCCGGTAGCACTGCCTTTTACAAAATCAGGATTCGCTTCTTTGATTACAGAATACGGAATCATTGCTGCTCCCGAGCCTACTCCCAAGATGAACATGGTGAGTTTAGCGGAAAATAATTCTGGTAAAAATGCGAGCTGCAGAAGACTTAAAATCATGAGTATTGCTCCACCAACCAAAACTGGTTTTCTTCTGCCAATTTTATCGGTGATAAACCCTAATAACGGACAGCCGAAAACCCATCCGAAAGCAACCATTCCGCTGGTTACTGCAGCATCGTGAAATGCAAACTGTTTGTCTGTTTCAAAAAAAGCAACTGCCCAGGTCATTGCAAAAATAGTTGTAGGAGCAAACAGCAATCCTGAAATCAATCCACAGAGCCACGACTGAGGATTTTTAAAAACAATTTTATAGGTCTCAAAATACCCTAATTTTTTAGAATGAGTTTCTTCCTCCGGTTCAGAATCTTCTTTAGGTATTACAAAATAAAGTGCGAAGGCTGTAATGATTGTAAATATTCCAGACCATAACCAGAACGTATTGATATCCATTCCGGATTCTACCCACGGGCCAACCAAAAACTGTCCTGATGCACCGCCCAACATCCCGAGACATTGCGTAAAACCGATTGCGGTTGCTAAAGATTTAGATGAAAAACCTTTACTTGCCAGATAAACACAGCCCGGAAATGCAAATGCACAACCAGCCCCCTGCAAAAGTCTTCCGGAAATTCCGGCAAACTGGCTTGAAATTAAAAATAATAATGCACCAATTCCTAAAATCAAAGTTCCTGCAAAAAGGGATTTCTTACCTCCGAATTTATCTAAAGCGATTCCTGCCAACAAACTGCAGGTGGAATACGTATAATAATAAGTTCCAATCATCCAGACCAAATCCAGATTATTGGTTTTAAATTGACTGGCTAGCAGTGGCAACATCACTGCAGGCGCAGATCTGATGACGTAGTCTAAAAAATAAAAAACGAGCCCGAAAACCCAGGCGATGACATAAAATTTCTTCAAAGAACTACTCATTACAACAATTCTCTGATGTGTTTATAATTACTTTTTACAGTGTCTAAAGCTTCTTCCATTTTTCCGCCCAACATGAGTTGCGCCATAGATTTAGTCATGCCGATCACCTGTTCGAATTCAATTTTTGGAGGTAAAGCCAAAGCATTCGGATTTGTGAAAATGTTTAAGAGATAGGGACCGTCATGATTTAAACATTCGGTAATTGCTCCAACAACTTCTTCCGGTTTGTGAACATTTTTTCCGGGATAGCCCATCGCCTGAGCTATCATCGCAAAATCAGGATTGATCATATCGGTTTCGTTATCCGGCATGCCGCCCACTTCCATCTCGAGTTTTACCATTCCCAAACTTCTATTGTTGAAAACGATCAGTTTTACCGGAAGTTTATACTGGAAAATGGTTGCCATATCGCCCAAAAGCATCGACAAACCACCGTCACCACACATCGCGATCACCTGTCTTCCCGGATAAGCCAGTGATGCACCGATTGCCATCGGCATTGCATTGGCCATAGATCCGTGATTGAAAGAACCCAACATTTTTCGCTCACCGGTTCCTGTAATGAATCTTGCTCCCCAGACACAGCACATTCCTGTATCAACCGTAAAAATCGCATCATTTTTTGCCAGCTGATCTAAAGTGTGAGCAACATATTCAGGCTGAATATTATCTTCTGTACCAAATTCTTTTACATAAGTCAACTGATGTTCTTTTACTTTTTCATAAAATTCCAGTTGCTGATTAAGGAAATTGATATCCGTTTTTTCCTTTAATAAAGGAAGTAAAGCTTTGATGGTCTCTTTCACATCACCTGTAAGACCCAATTCAAGTTTTGCTCTACGACCCAATCTTTCCGGGCTTTCGTCGATCTGAACGATTTTATTTTTTACGGGCATAAATTTCTCGTAAGGGAAATCTGTTCCAAGCAATAAAACAAGATCCGCTTCGTGCATTGCATGATACGCCGAGGGCAAACCTAAAAGTCCGGTCAACCCGACCTCATTTGGATTGTTTGGCTGGATGGACATTTTTCCTCTGAAAGAATATCCAACAGGAGCTTTTAAATATTTAGCCAATTCCACGACTTCAACATTGGATTTTTGAGCTCCGATTCCACAGTAAATGGTGACTTTTTTACTGTCATTGATCAAATCTGCCAGCTGATTTAATTCTACATCTGAAGGACGGATCACAGGATTGGTTTTAAAAATCTGACTGGAAGTCGTCGCTTCTTCAGCATCCAGTTCAGAAACATCACCGGGAAGTCCGATTACCGCAACCCCTTTTTTTGAAATCGCATGTTGAATTGCCGTTTGCAAAATTCTCTGAACCTGTTCAGGTCTTGTAATCATCTGATTGTAGTAACTGCAGTCGTCAAATAATTTGATCGTATTGGTTTCCTGAAAATAATCCATACCCATTTCATTGCTTGGAATGGTAGATGCAATCACAAGCATTGGGACGTGAGATCTGTGGGCTTCGTAAACTCCATTGATCAGGTGAACGTGACCCGGGCCGCAACTTCCGGCGCAGACGGCAAACCCATCCAATTCTGCTTCAGCCGCTGCTGCGTAAGCACCAACTTCTTCATGCCTTACATGAATCCACTCGATACTGCTTTTCTTTACAGCAATATTTAAATGATTTAAACTGTCGCCTGTAACGGCGTATATTCTTTTAACATTGGCGTTTTCGAGCATTTCAACAATCTGCTCTGCAATATTTTTAGCCATAATTACACTGTTTAGATTAATTTCTACTTTGAAAATAGAATTTGAAATCAATTTTTTTTCTGCTGAAAAATCAGAAAAAAAATAAAAATCAAATTTAGTCAATTAAAGTTTCTTAAAGAAGCAATAAGAATACTTTTTATTCTGCTTACATCATAGCAAAAAAAACTCCGCAAACACTTGCGGAGTCGTTTTAGTTTATTTAAAATGCTTTTTCTGCTCAGGAACTTAGTCAGGATTTTATAATTCTAATTCAATTTGTTACAGATTAAATCAAAAGATTTATTTCTAAAAACATTAAAGACTGATCGTCAGCGGCAACCTGAAATGGCTTTTGACAGGTCTTCCGTGGATGTTACCAGGTGTCCATTTATTTTTAACCTGAGCTACACTTTTCACGATCATATCATCAAATTCTTTAAGTCCGGATGACTGTTCAAGTTGAATATCACTCATTTCTCCGGCCATATCAATGATGAATCTGACCTGAAGTCTGACTGTACTTTTAAATTTAAAACGCGACAGGTCAACGCTTTTCGCCACTTTCTTCCTGAAATTATTAATCCCTCCATCATATTCCGGCATTTTATAATCCTTTGCAGGATCGTAACCTTCCGGCAACTCGCCAAACAGCTCGTCAGGAATAATCCAAAAACTGGTCTGTGCCGCCACCTTTTGACCATCAACTTCAGCAGGTTTCCAGCCTTTTAAATATTTTGCAACCTCTCTCGAAAGATCGTGAGTACATTTGTTTCTGTTCAGAGCCTCCTCATTTTCTTCCTTTACATATTTTACTGTACTATCAGGATAGACAACCAATTTAAATGAATACATTTCATTTTTATCCTCACAAGGTTTAAGATTCTTTTCCTTCAAAACTTTATGATAATCTTTATAGAACTGTATGTTTCCACCATGATAATCATCCTGATCTTTTGGGTACCGGTCTAAAATCTGCGCAATGGAAAAGCTACTGGTCAAAATAAAAAACAACACTATTTTTTTCATCTGTATTTTTTTCAAATTTAAAAAAAATTCAAATTTTAATTTTGGTGTTTTAAGATTTAACAGAATTATAATATTTCAATCTGGTTTCTCAACAAATCTTCAAACTCATCTCTTTTTCTGATCAGATGAGCCTTTCCGTCTAAAAACAGAACCTCAGCAGGTTTTAATCTTGAATTAAAATTGGAACTCATCTCAAAACCGTAAGCACCAGCGTTGTGGAAAGCCAACACATCGCCTTCCCTCACTTCATTTAATTTTCTGTCCCACGCGAAAGTATCGGTTTCACAGATATTTCCGACTACAGTATATATTCTTTCGGCACCTTTTGGATTGGATAAATTTTCAATCTGATGATAAGAATCGTAGAACATCGGACGGATCAAATGATTAAATCCGGAATTTACTCCGACAAAAACTGTTGCTGTTGTCTGTTTAATCACATTGGCTTTTACCAGTAAATGACCGCTTTTTCCAACCAAAAACTTGCCCGGCTCAAACCAAAGTTCGAATTTCTTACCTGTATTTTTTGAAAATTCTGCGATTACTTTTTCTACTTTTTTACCTAAGGTTTTCACATCCGTTTCCTCTTCGCTGTCCTGATAAGGAATTTTGAAACCACTTCCCATATCCAGATATTTCAGATTCGGGAAATGTTCAGAAAGTTCAAGCATAATTTCAAGAGCCTGAAGGAAAACATCCGGATCTTTAATTTCGCTTCCCGTGTGCATGTGAAGCCCTTCTACATTGAGATTTGTAGATTTCATCACCCTTTCGATATGACGAACCTGATGAATGGAAATACCGAATTTAGAATCGATGTGTCCTGTTGAGATTTTATAGTTTCCGCCTGCAAAAATATGCGGATTGATTCTTACCAAAATCGGATACGTGTTTCCGTATTTGTTTCCGAACTGCTCAAGAATAGAGATGTTATCGATGTTGATATGAACCCCGAAGGTCATCGCCTCCTCGATCTCAGCCAGGTCGACACAGTTTGGCGTGAACAGGATTTTTTCTTTTGGGAAACCTGCTTTTAAACCCAATTTAACCTCATTAATGGAAACACAATCCAGAGAAGCACCGAGGTTCTTGACGTATTTCAGAATATTGATGTTGGTCAGTGCCTTTGCAGCGTAGAAAAACTTAGTGTGTTTCAGAAACGAAGATGTAAGTTTTTCGTATTGTATTTTGATGGATTCTGCATCGTAAACATACACCGGTGTGCCAAATTCATTGGCGATCTTCAATAATTCTTTTGAGGTCATATTTTAAATTTTACATAAAAAAAGGCAGATTCTTCGGAAAGAGTCTGCCATAACATTATTTTTTCATGCAACGCAACTCTTAGGTATTCCAAACCTTTGAAAACTTTACAGCTCCCTTCTTACCGGTTTGTTTTTGTTTAAAATTCTGCATTGCTACTTTTAATTCTTTTGCAAAAATACTATTTATTTTGAGAAATTGAATCTGAAACTTCATTCCTGCTGACAAAATTGTGCATGAACACAAAAATATTCTTCTATTTCGGCAATGGTAAGGTTTCGAAATCACCGCGGAGCAGTGCTATCTGAAGATCATTAACCAAATCCGAAGACTGAAAACAGGTGTCAATTTTTAGTTTTGATATTTTACTTAAAGTCTGAATCTGTGTGAAAAGTTCGTAGAAACCATAAGATTTCACCTTTCCCTGTTCGATAATGATGAACAGTTTTTCACCTAATTTTCTGCCTGCGCCAAGCCAAAGTTCGTTTCTTTTCTTAAATTCAATGGTATTCTGAAGGACTTCAGCGAATTCAAATTCAGGTTTTGTGGCTAAAAACTGAATCGCTTTGGCTCCCTGAGTGTAAGATTTAAATTTAATGATAGGCTTTTCGGTCTTATTCAGTTTTGTTTTCTCAACTACATACTGACTGTTTCTGAAATAGAGTCCGTAAGGAAAAATATCTCTTTTTCTGATATTTTTGGAGTTCAGAATCAGTTTTGCGATAATTTCCGTCCCGGTAAGTTCAAAATTAATCTGCTCAACAGCTTTCTGAATTGGCTCCCACTTTTTAGATTTGGAATTAAAAATCTTCTTCGAAAATTTGTTGATGTCCTGAGCGTGCTCCGAAAAAATAATTTTCCCGTTCCCGTCCTGAAAGTAAACAAAACCCTTTTCGTTAGGCAAATCCTGAGTTAACAGCTTTATTTTGTTAATATAAGTCTTTGCATTGGTCTCATCATGCTGTTTCTGAATAATCTCATTTTCAGTATCCTTTGAAACCAAAAGTTTGAAAAGTTCCAGGGTTGCTCTGGCATCACCGTCTGCTCTGTGTGCATTTGTCAACGGAATTCCTAAGGATTTCACCAGTTTTTGAAGCGAATAGCTTACCTCATCTGGAATCAGTTTTTTGGCTAAAGGAATTGTATCTAAAGTATTGATTTTGAAATCATAACCAAGCCGCTGAAACGACTGACGAAGCATTCTGTAATCAAAATCAATGTTGTGCCCTACCAGGGTTGTACCTTTTGTAATTTCAACCACTCTTTTTGCCAGTTCATGAAATTTCGGAGCGGTTTTCACCATTTTCGGGCTGATATTGGTCAGTTTCTGTACAAAAGGAGTGATATCACTTTCGGGATTGACCAGCGAAATAAACTGATCCACAATTTTATGACCGTCATATTTGTAGATGGCAATATCAATAATGCTTTCTTTCCTGAATCCCGCACCATTACTCTCTATGTCTATAATTGAATACATTATATCTAAATAAATCTTCTTTTCTTAATTGCCAAACCTTTACAACAATCAACGATAACTCTGCTTCAGTGGTTTGACCAATCTGCTAAAATAATAAAATTAATCATAAAGCCTGAAAACCGTACCATTATCTTCTCCGTTTTCCTAAGCCCAACATTCCCAAAATCGCTTTCGCACCTTCACGCATCAAAGTGTTGGCAAATGTTCTTCCTGCTCGGCTTTTTAACACCTGCTCAAACATTCCCGGTTCTTCTTTTACAGGTTTTGTTTTTTGTGTTGGACTTGAATTTTCAACTGCCTGCTCCATTCTTTTTACTAAAATTTCATACGCAGACTCGCTGTCGATTGGTTTTTCATATTTTGAAACAAGTGCTGATCTTGAGGTCAGTTCTGAAACTTCAGCATCATTCAGAACATCCATTCTGGATTCAGGAGAAATCAGATATGTATGAACCAATGGCGTTGGAATTCCTTTTTCATCCAAAGCGGTGACAAAAGCCTCACCAATTCCTAGGTTTTGAATTAATTCTGAGGCATTGTAAAATTCTGTGGTTGGATAATTTTCTACGGCTTTTGAAATTTCTTTTTTATCTTTTGCGGTAAAACCTCTCAGCGCATGCTGGATTTTTAAACCTAACTGTGAAAGCACATTTTCAGGAACATCACCCGGAATCTGAGTAATAAAATAAATTCCAACCCCTTTTGAACGGATCAGCTTCACCATCGTTTCAATTTGTGAAACCAGTGCTTTTGAAGATTCATCAAAAATCAGGTGCGCTTCGTCTATGAACAGAACCAATTTAGGTTTTCCGCTGTCGCCTTCTTCAGGGAAAGTCATGTAAATTTCAGCAAAAAGCGAAAGCATAAATGTGGAGAAAAGCTGTGGTTTATTTTGAATATCGGCAACTCTTAAAATATTAACAACCCCTTTTCCATCTCTCGTTTCAAGCAAATCATGAACATCAAAGCTCAGTTCTCCGAAGAAATCTGCAGCTCCCTGCTGTTCCAGTGCAACAATCGACCGTAAAATTGCGCCCAAAGAAGCCGAAGCAATTGAACCATAATTTGCGGACAATTCTGCTTTACCTTGAGGATTATCAGTTACATATTGGAGAACTTTCTTTAAGTCATTTAAATCAATTAAAGGCAAACCTTTGTCATCACAATATTTAAAAACAATTGACATGATACTTTGCTGCGTATCATTCAGTTCTAAAATTTTGCTTAATAAAACAGGCCCGAATTCTGTGACAGTAGCTCTTAACTTCACCCCTTTTCCTCCCGAAATACTCATCAATTCAACGGGGAAAGCCTGCGGATTATAAGGCAACTGTGTTTTTGCATAACGTTCTTCAATGATAGAATTCATTTGTCCGGATTCGGCAATTCCTGAAAAATCACCTTTAATATCCAGAACCAAAGAAGGAATTCCTGCGTGAGAAAGCTGCTCGGCGAAAACCTGAAGTGTTTTTGTTTTTCCGGTTCCCGTGGCTCCGGCAATCAGACCGTGACGGTTTATGGTTTTAAGAGGAATGGTAACGTTGACTTCTGTGACTACATCACCGTCCAGCATTCCTTTTCCCAGAATTATATGTTCTCCCTTTGGAGTGTATCTTTTTGAAAGTTCGTCAATAAATTTTGTTTTGTCTGCCATTTGATATTTTTAACATCTAAAGGTAATTATTTTTGTAAAAACTGCCATTTCAATTTTGTGAATTTCTTAATAATCTAATTTTAAAATGAATATAGTTGAATATGATATAAAACAGTCTACAATTTTTATCAACTTCTATCTTACGCTTAGTCGTTGAATTTTAATGAGTTCCACATAAATTGAAAATATGAAAATTTTACAATCGAAAGAAACTATCAATCAGAATTATCATTTCTTTATAATTAATTCATTACTTTGTAACCTTATAATTATCTTAAATACAACTCAATGAAAATTGAACAAATATATACAGGTTGCTTGGCACAGGGCGCATATTACATCGTATCAGGAAATGAAGCAGCAATCATAGACCCGCTTCGTGAAGTAAAACCTTACCTGGACCGCCTTGAAAAAGACAACGTGACTTTAAAATATATATTTGAAACTCATTTTCACGCAGATTTTGTCTCAGGACATTTAGATTTAAGCAAAAAAACAGACGCGCCCATTGTTTACGGACCGACTGCAAAACCTGAATTTGAGGCTATCATTGCAGAAGACAATCAGATTTTCGAAATCGGAAATATAAAAATTAAAGCCCTTCATACTCCCGGTCACACAATGGAAAGCACGACTTACCTTCTGATCGATGAAAACGGTATTGAAACAGCCATTTTCACAGGAGATACTCTATTTTTGGGAGATGTTGGCCGTCCCGATCTTGCGCAAAAAGCAGGAACGATGACTCAGGAAGATCTTGCCGGAATTTTATATGAAAGTCTGCACAGCAAAATTTTACCGCTTGATGACAGCATTACGGTTTACCCGGCCCATGGCGCAGGTTCGGCTTGCGGAAAGAATATGCAGAAGGAAACGGTTGATATTCTGGGCAATCAGAGAAAAACCAATTACGCACTGAATCAACCGGATAAAGAATCTTTCATTAAGGAAGTCTTAGATGGCCTGACGGCTCCGCCAAAGTATTTTGGGATGAACGTGGCGATGAATAAAAATGGCTACGAAAGCCTTGATGATGTGATGGATAAAGGATTAAACCCAATTTCTGTGGAAGATTTTGAAAGTTTTGCCGAAGAAACCGGAGCTTTGATTTTAGACACGCGCGGTCCTGCAGAATTTCATAAAGGATTTATTCCGAACTCTATCAACATCGGTCTGAAAGGTGATTTTGCACCATGGGTTGGAAGTTTAATCGTCGATGTAAAACACCCTCTGCTTTTGGTTGCCGACGAAGGAACTGAAGAAGAAGTGATTACGAGATTAAGCAGAGTTGGTTTTGATAATGTTGTTGGCTATTTAAAAGGAGGTTTCAGTTCATGGAAAAATTCTACAAAGGAAATTGATGAAGTGAAAAGAATTACTCCGACTGAATTTGTAGAACAGTTTAATGAACATTCAAAAATCATCGATGTAAGAAAAATCGGAGAATATTCTGCAGAACATATTGATAACGCATACAGCAGACCTTTAGATACAATCAGCGACTGGGTTTCAACAGTTGATGATTCTGAGCATTTCTTTTTGCATTGCGCCGGAGGTTACCGAAGCATGATCGCCGCAAGCATTCTCAACTCACACGGAATCAGAAACTTCACTGAAATCGAAGGTGGATTTAATGGTATTAAAAAAACAGAAAAACTTCCGGTTTCGGATTTTGTCTGTCAGTCTAAAATGCTTTAAATGAAGACCTTTTTATTTGGAATTATTCTTGTGGCATTCTTCTCACTGAATGCCTGTAAAACTGCGTCTGCACAACAGAATATTGCCAAAACAGATATCAAAGAACTTGTAAAAGATCCAGAAACTATCTTAGTTGACGTACGTATTCCGGAGCAGTATGCAGAAGGAACAGCTAAAGACGCCATAAATATTCCTTTGGCGGAAATCCAGAACAAAGCAGAATCTTTAAAAGGTAAAAAAGCAGTCGTTTTCTGCAACAAAGGGATTCAGGCAGATGACGCTGTGGAAATTTTAAGAAAGAACGGCATTGAAGCGTATGATGGCAAGACTTTAGACAACATCAAAGCCATTCAGAATTTAAAGTAAAATATTAAATGAAATTATTATGTCACAAAAATTTCAGGAACTTATAGAATCAGAAAGACCCGTATTGATCGATTTTTTCGCGACATGGTGTCAGCCCTGTAAAGTACAGTCATCAGTTTTAACGACTGTGAAAGAGAAAGTAGGTGAAGGTGCACGAATTGTTAAAATTGACGTTGACCAATACCCTGCAATTGCTTCCCAGTATGGCGTGCGTGGCGTTCCGACTTTAGCGGTTTTCAAAAAAGGAGAACTGCTGTATAAAGAAAGTGGCGTGCATGATGTAAACCGTTTGACGCAGCTTTTGGAGCAGTATATTTAGGTTGAGGCTAAGATTTAGGTTAAACGTGAAAATATTTTTTACCCACAGATCACACGGTTTTTCACAGATTTTCACGGATTTTTATTTACAATCATCCGTGAAAATCTGTGAAATCTTTGGGATTGACTTCTAAATCTTAATTTCAAAATCGTCCCGGTCATTCAGGAACTGAAAGTGATTTCTAAAATCTTTTAATTCTTCCAAGCTTAATTCCGCAGAAACAAGATTTCCATTTTTCTCTGAAATCTCTTTTCCGTCTGCAAAAAAACAGTGCGAACTTTCCTGATAAAAAAGATCATTTCCATCGGTTCCGATCCTGTTTAAACCAAAAACATAAGATAAATTTTCAATTGCTCTCGCTTTTAGAAGATGCTCCCACGCTTCCACTCTTTTTTCAGGCCAGTTGGCAACATATAAAATAGCATCATAATCATCATTATTTCTTGCAAATACAGGAAATCGCAAATCATAGCAAACCTGCAGCAGAAAACGAATTCCAAGATATTCTACAATTACTCTTTCTTTTCCCGGTTTATAAATTTTATCTTCTCCCGAGAACGAAAACAAATGTCTTTTATCGTAAAAAGTAACTTCACCTTCTGGTTTCACAAAATACATTCTGTTAAAAAAACTTCCATCAACTTCTACAGAAGCACTTCCTAAGAAAGCAGCATTTTTCTCTTTTGAAATTTTCTTTAAAAACTCCAGAGATTCTTCATTTTTATCTGAAACTTCAGCAGCATCCATACAAAAACCCGTGGAGAACATTTCAGGAAGAAGAAATAAATCTGCTTCCTGATTTTGAAGCTGACTTTCGATCAATTCAAAATTTTCATTTTTATTCTTCCAGACGATGTTGAGATTTAAACCTTTAATTTTCATAAGCTTTCAATAAAGTTCTTAAAATTACGGCTTTCAATTTTAAACAGGCCTAACTTTAATGAAAAATGCTGAGGTAGATATCAGAATGTCTGCTGCTGAATCTGAAAATTACTTCATTAATTTAAAAAGCAGTCCAAGCTTATATAAATCTAGATAATGAAGACTTTTATCACCTTTCAAAAGTTTTTTTTT
>NZ_LMQH01000012.1:141284-215822 GCF_001424105.1 Chryseobacterium sp. Leaf394
AAAATTTAAACTGTCATATGCTTTTACAAGTTTAATATCTGAAATTCTGTTTTTTACTTCGGTATTTTTCAGCATTGTAGAAACACTCGCAACAGATTCTTTTACTTTTTTCAGATAAACTTCATTGGTTTCAACATCATTATTTAAAACCGGATTTTCGATATGATGAATTGTGATATTTTCGGATTTCAAATCCATGGCAAAAAGCAGGTCTTCATAACCGTAATTGCTGTAGGAAATATTGAAAGGAATTTTGTCTAAAACTTTCTTTCTGATTACAAAATTATTGGTCTGAAAACTTAAATAAGGATGATGTTTTCTTGCTTCCACAGAGAGATTTTCCCTTTCAACAGCAAATTTCCAACGTAAAAGATGTTTCTGATCAGGGATTTCAACGGGAACTTTTCTTCCGCCGTAAATAGTATCTGCGAGAGGATTTTTTAAAAGAAAATTTAGAAAGTTTTCGAGAAAGTTTTCCTGAATTAATTTCCCGTCACAGTCTAAAAAAAGAAGATATTCTCCCTGAGCATAATTCAAAAAAAGATTCCTGATTTTTGATCTTCCCACATTTTCATCAAGTGAAACAAACACACTTACAACATTTTGAATTTCAGAGTTTAAACTAAAAAATTGCCTGTCAGAAAAATCATCAATTAAAATAATTTCGGCAGAGAGGCTTTGGCTTTCGATTTCTTTTTTCAGTTCGTAAACCAATTCACGGACATCAAAATTATAAACAGGAATACAGACCGAAAGTTTTATCATTATTTTTAAATCTTTTCCACAATCCGCATTACTTTGAGCTCCTCCAAACAAGCCCAATCGCCGCGGTAGCATTGTTTATCACCAAAAACAGAACACGGGCGGCAAGATAAATCTGAAACACGAACTACATCATTTTCCCTCTGCCCGAAGCCTAAAAAGCCAGCTAAAGGGTCTGTAGATCCCCAAACTGAAACGCATCTTGTTCCGACAACGCTTGCCAAATGCATATTGGCAGAATCCATTGAAATCATTAATTCAAGTTCTGATATCTTTTTTAATTCTTCAGAAAGACTGAGTTTTCCGGCAAGACTTTCGGTGTTTGGGATTTGACTTTCCCATGTCTGTAATGTTTCAGTTTCTTTGGAACCACCTCCAAAAAAGTAAATTTTATGCTTTTGGGCAAGAATTTTCACGAGCTCAAAAGATTTCTCAAGCGGCATCATTTTTCCTTTGTGCTGGGCAAAAGGAGCAAATCCTATCCCCGATTTTGCTTTGGAAGAAGGTCTCAACTGATGCGAAAGCTCCACCTTGAAACCCATAGACCTGAAAACATCCGCATATCTTTCAATTGTTAATTTTAATTGCTTTTTATTAAGATTCCAGACATCTGTAAGCTGTTCTTTTTCTTCTTTTCCCTTATTTATTTTAAAAACTTTCAGCCTGCGCCTTTTATATATTTTGTCAAGGATCTTTGTACGGATGACATCATGCAGATTGGCAATAAAGTCTGGCTGAAACTCTCGCTGAAGTTCATTCGCCAAACGTCTCAGCCCAAAAAAACCTTTGTAATCATCAAGGTTTACCCCTTTGAATTTAACATTCTGAATATCAGAAAACAAACTCTCAAAATTACTTCGGGAAACCATTACAATTTCAACATCAGGATTCTGCTCAAGAAATTCCCTGAATACAGGAACCGTCATGGCAACATCTCCAAATGCGGAAAAGCGGTATGCTAAAATTCTGGTCACGACTAAGATTTCAACTGATAAGCTACTGCGTAAAATTTAATCTGTTTGGTCATTGCCATCAAACCATTGGCTCTGGATGGCGAAAGAAATTCCTGCAGACCGATCTCTGAAATAAATTCAAAATCTGAATCTAAAATTTCCTTTGTGGAATGGCCACTGTAAATACTCACTAAAAGTGATACAATTCCTTTTGGCAAAATACCGTCTGAATCTGCATTGAAGAACAGCTTTCCATCTTTAAATTCTGCATCAATCCACACTTTGCTCTGGCAGCCCTTTATCAGATTGTCATCGGTTTTTTTATCTTCTGCAAGCCCTTTCAGTTCTTTTCCGAGATCGATGATATATTCATATTTTTGCTCCCAATCGTCGAGAAAAGCAAATTCATCAATGATTTCCTGCTGTTTTTCTTTAATGGTCATTTCTATACTTTCTTTGTGCAAAGATAGCTAATTTTGTAAATCGCTTACTGAGCTGCTTTCTGAAATAGTTCTAAAATCTTTTCTTCTTCATTTTCCCAACAGAAAACTTCGGAAGCCCGCTCAAGTTCTTCTGCATAAGCCTCTCTTCCCCGTTTAAGGATTCTGTTCAGTGCCGCTGCTATAGTTTCGGGGTTGTGATCGGTTACCATTTCTCCGATATCAAACTTTTCTTTAATGCGCTTCATTTCAGGGAAATTTATCATCACCAAAGGCACTCTGGACTGGATATAATCACAAACTTTATTGGGAAGCGAGTAGTAATAGCTCACGCCATTATTCTCTTCAAGACTGAATCCTACATCAGCTGTTTTTGTTACCTCTCTCAGGTTTTCTGGCTTCAGTTTGCCCAGAAATACCACTCTTTCCTGTAAATTCTGCTGAATAACCAAATCTTCATATTTTTTTTTCAGTGGACCGTCTCCGGCAATTTTCAGAACCGCATCTTTGATTGAATGCATTGCTAAAATTACTTTTTCAATACCTCTAGACTGATTGATGACGCCTTGATAAAGTATGATTTTAGGATTATTATCCGGTATGCCGGGTCTCGAAACTATTTTTCTCGGTATATTTCTTACTACCACCGCATTTACTTTATACTTTTCATAAAACCATTCTGCATAACTTTGGCTCTCTGTCATCATCAATTTGATTTTCGGAACCAGACTTCCTTCTAAAAGCCTCCAGATCTTCTGAGACAATTTATTTTGGATTGCCGGCATTTCGGTAAAAATCTCATGACTGTCAAAAACCAGCGGAATATTCAACTTTCGGGCAATAAGAAAACTTGGCAGTAAGGCATCAATATCATTGGCATGAAGAATAGTATTTTTGTCTGCCTTTTTCTTCAGTTCTTTGTATAATTTCCAGTTAAATTCAAAATAAGCTGTTTTTAAACTCTTTGATTTTAATTCAATTCTGGAAAATGGATATGGCCTCTCCATTTTTTCGTTTCCGCCCCAGTCATTTCCTATAAGCTCAATAGAATACCCACTATCATACAGTGTTTTACACACTTTTTCAATACGCTGGTCTGTATACAAATTACTGAAGGCAGAAGTAATTATTTTTTTCTTCATTAATCTTTTTTTGTTTTCATCAAATAATAAATCTGCACAAAACACAGAATTGCATTGGGAATAATCACAGGCCAAAGCATTCCGCTGAAGATTCCGTAAGTTACAAAACAGATGCAACCCACAAGATTTACAATTCTAATTTTAGTAAGATTTTTAAGCGCAAAGCTCAAAACGATAAAGAATGAAGCGGCATAGCCAATGTACGATGCAAGTTCAGGGCTCATGAGAAAAATTAAAGGGACACAAACTTAGTCATTTTCAATAAGATAAAAAACAAATTTCTGCCATAAAGTCACAGATTGTTTTTTGGTAAAATATTTGTAACTTAGATATTGAATAAATGGCAATGGTGCATTTATTCTAACGAGTTATATTATGGATTACAAGTTTTCACAAGGTTTGAGCCAGGTGTTCAAACAAAGCAAGAGCGAAGCGAGAAGGCTGAAAAGTGAATTTCTAAATACAGAACATCTCCTTTTAGGGATTTTAAAAACAGAAAACTCTGCAAAAGAAATCCTTCAAAACCTTAATGCGGATTTAACACAAATCAGAAGAAAAATTGAAACATTAAATGCAGCAGGCATCAATCCTATTTCAGAAGAGGTTCTCAATATTTCATTTACAAAAATGGCAGATCATGCTGTGAAGCGTGCCGAGCTTGAATGCAGACAGTATAAAAGCAACGAAATCAATACCGTGCATTTGCTTTTAGGCATTCTTTATAAATATGAAGATCCTACTTCAAATGTTTTGGGAGCACACGAAATTGATTACGAGGGTGTATCTAAAGAATATCAGACAATGCTGAAAAATTCGGGACAGGCACCTCAAATGAGTGCTTATGATGACGACGAAGAAAGAGAAGATTTCGAGCAGATGAGAAAGCCGACAGGAAATCTCGGTTCGGCAAAAAGCAAAACTCCTACTCTCGACAATTTCGGAAGAGATTTGACTTCTTTGGCAAGAGACGGGAAATTAGACCCTGTAATCGGCCGTGAAAAAGAGATCGAAAGAGTTTCTCAGATTTTATCAAGAAGAAAAAAGAACAATCCTCTTTTAATTGGTGAGCCTGGAGTTGGTAAATCTGCCATCGCAGAAGGTCTGGCTTTAAGAATTCAGCAGAAAAAAGTTTCAAGAGTATTATACGGAAAGCGTGTAATTACTTTAGATCTAGCAAGCCTCGTTGCCGGGACTAAATACCGTGGACAGTTTGAGGAGAGAATGAAGGCTATTATGACCGAGCTTGAAAAGAACAGAGATGTCATTTTATTCATCGATGAGCTTCACACGATCGTAGGTGCAGGTAGTTCTACAGGAAGCTTAGATGCTTCCAATATGTTTAAACCGGCTTTGGCAAGAGGTGAAATTCAATGTATTGGTGCCACAACTCTTGACGAATACCGTCAGTACATCGAGAAAGACGGTGCACTGGAAAGAAGATTCCAGAAAGTAATGGTAGAACCTACCAATATTGAGGAAACTATTCAGATTTTAAATCAGATTAAAGACAAATACGAAGAACATCACAATGTAGTCTACACAGACGAGGCAATTCTTGCATGTGTAAACCTTACTTCGAGATATATTACAGACCGTTTTCTACCGGACAAAGCAATTGATGCAATGGACGAAGCGGGATCCCGTGTTTATATTAAAAACATGAAGGTTCCTACCGAAATCATCGATTTTGAAAAGAAAATTGAAGATATCAAAGAGCTGAAACAGAAAGCTGTAAAAGCGCAGGATTATCTTGAAGCCCGAAAACTGAAGGATGAAGAGGAAAGACTCCAGATGGAGCTTAACTCCGCTCAGGACCAGTGGGATAAGGATGTAAAGGAGAAAAAGGAAACCGTCTCAGAAGAAAATGTTGCTGAAGTAGTTTCTATGATGAGTGGTGTCCCTGTAACGAAAGTGGGTAAAAATGAGCTCGACAAATTGGCTCAAATGGATGACCAGCTTAACGGAAAAGTGATCGGTCAGGAAGACGCTGTGAAAAAAGTTGTGAAAGCAATTCAGAGAAACAGAGCCGGACTGAAAGATCCGAACCGCCCGATTGGTACATTTATCTTCCTTGGAACAACCGGCGTCGGTAAAACTGAGCTGGCTAAGGTAATGGCAAGAGAACTCTTCGAATCTGACGAATCTCTGATCAGAATCGATATGAGTGAATATATGGAAAAGTTTGCTGTATCAAGACTGGTAGGTGCGCCTCCGGGATATGTTGGATATGAAGAAGGTGGACAGCTAACTGAAGCTGTGAGAAGAAAGCCTTACTCAGTAGTACTTTTGGATGAGATTGAAAAAGCTCACCCTGACGTATTCAATATTCTTCTTCAGATTTTGGATGAAGGACACGTTACAGACAGTTTAGGCAGAAAAATCGATTTTAGAAATACGATTATTATTCTTACTTCAAACATCGGCACCAGAGATATTAAAGATTTTGGAGATGGTGTAGGCTTCGGAACTAATGCGAAGAAAACAAATACAGATTCAAGAGCGAGAAGCACCATTGAAAATGCATTGAAAAAGGCATTCTCTCCGGAATTCCTGAACAGAATTGATGATATCGTGATCTTCAACTCACTTGAGAAAGAAGATATCAAGAGAATTATCGATCTTGAATTAGGAAAACTTTACGGTAGACTGGAAAAGTTAGGCTACAAAGTTGAATTAACCGCAGAAGCCAAAGATTTCATCTCAGACAAGGGTTGGGATAAAGATTTTGGTGCAAGACCATTGAAGAGAGCAATCCAGAAATATATTGAAGATTTATTGGCAGAAATGCTTGTAAACAAACAATTATCTGAAGGTGAAACTGTAGTTTTAGATTTGAATGAAGAAAAAGACGGATTAGTAGGCAAAACTTCTAAAACAAAAAAACCGGCAGAGAAATCTTCTCAATCATAAGATCATATTCTATATATCACAGAAATCCGGCTCGCAAAAATTTGCGGGTCGGATTTTTTTAGTATTGAAAAGTTTCCAGTCTGAAGGCGACGCAGACATTTCAGCAAGACACAACATCCTGCGCCAACCAATCAAATTTTTCGTACTTTTATACGTTTTTAAGCTTTTCACAGTAATGAATATTTCAATCTTAGGATTCGGTTTTATGGGTAAAAAACATAAGGCTGTTTTAGAACAAATTCCAGATATTAAAGTTAACGCAATAATAGATTGGCATCCAGCTGAACAACCAGGATTTTTCTCGCTGGAGCAATTTCTGAAGACTAAGCATGACACAGATCTGGTTGTCATTGCAACACCAAACCACCTTCATTTCAAGCATGCACAGGAGCTTTTAGAGCAAGGTTATAATATTCTTATAGAAAAACCGTTTGTTTTTAATACAGACCAGGCACGTGTACTTCAGGAAATATCTCATAAAAAAGGAAATCAGGTCTTTGTAGTAATGCAAAACCGCTTTTCGTCTGTTACCAAATTTTTAAGTGAATTGGTGTCAGATGATAAACTGGGCAAAGTTTACAACATTCAGTTTAATGCATTTTGGAACCGCGGAGAAAATTATTATAAAAAAGACTCATGGAAAGGAGGAAAGAATACAGATGGCGGAATTTTATACACGCAATTCTCACATTTAATCGATCTTTTATGTCATGTTTTTAATGACGAATTTGAAATTCTCTTCAAAGATCTCAGCTCATTCAGAAACTTTAATATTTCAGAAATTGAAGACACTGCAATTTTGGTTTTACAGGGAAAAAGCGGCACCAAAGTCAACATTAATTTCACTACGGCAGTATTTGAAAAAAACCAGGAAACCTCTCTGAATATTATTGCCGAAAAAGGTACTCTGAAAATCTCCGGACAATACTTTAATGAAGTTTCGTTTCAGCATATAGAAAACTGTCCGGACGAATTTAAAATCCCATCAACATCTAACGAGGACAACCTGAAAGAAATGTATCTGGAAATTTTCAAATCTTTAAATAGAGAAAAAAACAACGCCACTCTTTTGCAGGACGGCATCGGCCTTGTGAAAATTCTGGAAAATATTTATTCCTGATAGAATTAATCTAATACTCTAACTGCAACAAGACTTAATGAAAATTCCTATTTTTGTGAAACAGGAACCTCTATGAAAAAAATAATTCTGATTGAAGACGAAACCAGCGTAGTTTCTTTCATTAAAAAAGGACTTCAGGAAAACGGATACGAAATTTCAGTGGCTTTTGACGGCGTCACCGGGGCTAAACTCGTGAAAGAAAACGATTTCGATCTGGTGATTTTAGACATCATGCTTCCCGAAATGAACGGGTTGGAAGTATGCAAAGAGATCAGAAAAACAAATAATCATGTTCCGATCTTATTTTTAACGGCACTGGGAACTTCTGAAAACATCGTTCTCGGTCTTGAAAGCGGAGGCGACGATTATCTGGTCAAACCTTTTAAGTTTATAGAGCTTGTTGCCAGAATAAAATCTCTGTTGAGACGAAGCAACGGCAGCTCATCATCCGATTCAGATGACGACGATGTTCAAAGCGGACATATTTACCAGTTTTCAGATCTAAGTCTGAATGATTATACTAAAAAAGTAGTGCGGGCAGGAGAAGAAGTTACGCTTACTTCCACGGAATTTAAATTGCTTTATTATTTCCTGAATAATCCCGAAAAAGTAATTTCCCGTGCAGAAATTCTGGACGCAGTTTGGGGAGTAAATTACGAAATGGGAACCAATGTTGTGGATGTTTACGTAAATTATCTCCGAAAAAAAGTAGACACTCACGAAGACAACAAACTGATTCATACCGTAATCGGAATGGGATATGTATTAAAAAAGGCTTAAAAAAATGTTTAACCGGGTAATTAACAATCAGACTAAAACGATGATACTGCTGATGGTCGTTTTTACCACCATCATTCTGCTTTTCGGAGGTTTGGTTTATTACTCCATCGTCAACTTCTCGCATCAGAGATTTTACGAATTGCTGAAAATCAGAACCACCACAATTGTTCAGATCGAAAAAAGCAAAAAACAGCTTGACATTCCCGAAAATCACATTCTCAACAGCCTCAATGACGAAGAACTTCCAATGGAAAGAGATTACGTTTTTTCTGTTCCAGAGGATTCAAATTTTAAAAAAATATCATCTGAAGTACATATTCCGGATACTTTTTTTAAGAATATCATCAGAAAGGGGGAAGCCAACTACAATGATAATGAATTTTATTACATCGGACAGAGCTTTAAATACAACAACAAAAGTTATATAGCAATCGCGTCTGCAAAAAACCATTACGTTGTCTATTATTTAGGATTTTTAAAGCGAACCCTGATCACCTGTATGGTTCTTTCCCTGTTTTTCAGCATGATTTTTTCGTTTTATCTGTCTAAAACTTTATTTAAACCCATCTTAAAAATCACAGGAAAAGTAAAAGAAATCAGCTCCGAAAATTTACATTTAAGACTCGAACCTCAAGCGGGAAATAAAGAACTGAATGAACTTGTAGATACTTTCAACACGATGCTCACAAGGCTTGAAACTTCTTTTGAAACTCAAAACCATTTGATTGGAAATGTTTCCCATGAACTCAGAACGCCACTAACTTCGATTATGGGCGAGGCAGATGTGGCTTTATCGATCAGCAGAAGTGCTCAGGAGTACAAGGAAACTTTAGAAATTATTCTGGACGAAGCTGAAAAATTAGACAAAAAAATAAAAGCTCTTCTTCTTATTGCCCAAACCGGATTCGACGGTAAAATTCAGAAAATTGATAAAGTAAGAATCGATCAGCTGATTTGGGATGCCATCGAAACCATCAGAAGAATGGATGCCCGAAACAATATTTATCTCGACATCAGCATGCTGCCGGACAATCCCAAAAAACTTAAAATTTCCGGTAATGAGCAACTGCTGCATCTTGCGGTGACCAATATCATCAATAACGGCTGTAAATATTCCAATTTCCAGCAGGTAAAAGTATCGTTGGGAGCTACTGACACAGATGTTTACATCATAATCAAAGATATCGGAATCGGTATTCCCGAATCTGAAATGCATAAAATCTACGATCCCTTTTTCCGTGCATCCAATACAAAAAATTACGAAGGCTACGGCATAGGATTGCCTTTGGCAAGAAACATCGTGAGAATGCACAACGGCGAATTGATTGTGAGTTCGTTCGAGAATCAGGGAACGACAGTTCAGCTCAGATTCCCTACGCTATACACCACTTTAAAGAATGAGGAAACACAGATTTAGCAAATTTCTTTGAAATTCTAATCCCATTTTAATCCTTTTAACTACATTTTAATTCCTTTCCAAAAGGCTTCTAATAACATGATCATAATTTTGTAGAGTAAATAAATCTTTTACTAACTAAATCTACAGATTATGAGCAAGACCATTTTAATAGCCACCGATTTTTCGCTGGAGTCTTTAAATATAATGAAGAAAGTTTTAAGAGAAAAAAATTCTTCACACGACAGCGGACAGTTTAAAATCTTATTGGTATCGGGTTACGACGCCGGAGATTCCATCAGAGATTTGCTGTTTAACAATAAAGGCAAAATTTTAAGCAAAATCAGATCTGCGGAGTTTTGTGAAGCTTTAAGCATCATTAAAAATAAATATCCTGATCTGGTAAGCAAGATTACGTGCGATATTTTTACAGGATACTTCCAGAGAACATTCGATCAGTACCTCAAATCGGCTGATGTGGAAGAAGCCTACTACTCTGAATCGTTGAAGGAAATCAATCACAGCGGAAAGTTTGATATTGTTCCTTTTCTGAAAAAGACAGATTTAATTGAAGCAAAGGAAATCAAAGTTATTACACCGGACTTCATGCCTGAAAAAGGAAAAATTGCAGAAGTCTTCGTAGAGGTTTAAGATGAAGGTAAATTATTAAAAAGAATCAAAATGTTAAGGAATTATAGTAGCAGCCGAACGCTCAAGGAGAATATACAGTTAGGAACACTAACTGCCTTCGTTGCAGGGACTATTAATATTGCCTCTCTGCTTATATTCCTCTCTTTTACGTCAAATGTAACAGGACATTACGCTGTTTTTGCGGCTGAAATAAGTAAAGGCAACTGGTCTCAGGTTTTGATAGCCGGACTGTGGATTTTCATGTTCTTTTTCGGAAGTTTTGTATCCAATCTTTCGGTGATCAACCTTCACAGAAAAAGCAAATATCTGGCACATTCCATCCCATTGATTCTGGAAATAATCTGTTTAATGGCGGTCGGAATTTACGGACAGCTGTATTATCAGAAGACACTTGAGGAAGCAGAAGTTTTAGTGGGAATCATGCTTTTCGCAACCGGTTTACAAAATGGTCTGACGGCAAGTATATCCAACTTTTCCGTGAAAACAACACACCTTACAGGTACCACCACTGATTTGGGAATCCTCACTTCAATGTTCACACAGAAAAGATTCAGAAAAAACCCTGAGATGGTTGCTAAGGCCAAACTTCTCTGGAGCATTATGCTCGCCTACGTCTGCGGAGCCGTATTTTCCGGATTGACTTACTATATTTTGGAATTCAGGGTGTTTTATGTCATCAGCGCATGTCTTGCTGTGGTGATTGGATATGATTTTTATAAAATTAATATCAGACATTTCAGAACCAATTACAGATATTCAAAAATTTACAAAAGCCCTAACCTGATGTCTGAACTGTATGACGCATTACACGGCAGTGCAGCAGTAGAAAAACCTAGAAAAAGAAAAGAAAAGTCTAAACTTGTTCTTGAAGAAAAATTGATGTAAATATTTTCAAAAACACATTAATTGTATATACTTAGTTTGGAACTCCTGCCCTCTTTTTTGAAGGCGGGAGTTTTTTTAATTTCTAAATATCCGTCAAATTTAAATGACAGCTTTAATTTATGTTACAAAATTAGAGTAAACCTTTGCTGAGTGAAACGCCTTTGCGAACAGAAAAGTTTTCAGAACGAATTTTTTTGAACATTCGGACGCTGCGTTTAAAATATCCGGACAGAATTTTAGTTAATTAAATTTTAATTCGAAGTTTAAATATTTAGATTCTTAGTTCGAATGCTTATTTTTGTAAGTTCATTCATTATTATGTCAGATATCATTCAGCTTTTACCGGATCACGTAGCCAATCAGATTGCAGCAGGGGAAGTCGTGCAGCGGCCAGCCTCCATTGTAAAGGAACTGCTGGAGAATTCTATTGACGCCGGTGCTTCCAAAATAGAGCTTATCATCCGTGAAGCCGGAAAAAATCTTATTCAGGTGGTGGATGACGGCAAAGGAATGTCTGAAACCGACGCCCGAATGGCTTTTGAAAGACACGCTACTTCAAAAATCCGTGGCACCGAAGATATTTTTAAAATTGCGACCAAAGGATTTCGCGGTGAAGCTTTGGCTTCTATTGCAGCAGTAGCACAGGTTGAACTAAAAACTAAGTTGAAAGACGCCGCTTTGGGAACCAACATCTACATTGAAGGGGGAACATTTCAGTTTCAGGAACCGACTCAGACCGCTGAAGGTTCTAATTTTTCGGTTAAAAACCTTTTTTACAACGTTCCTGCGAGAAGAAAGTTTCTTAAAAACAACAATATAGAATTCCGTCATGTAATTGATGAGTTTCAGAGAGTTGCCCTGGCTCATGAAAATCTTGAGTTCTCATTTTTTCAGGATGATGAAGCGATTTTTAGGCTGAGAAAAGGCAGTCAGATGCAGAGAATTGTTGATATTTTCGGCCGAAAACTACAGCCACAACTGATACCCATTAAAGAAGATATTATCTGGTGTAAACTTCATGGTTTTGTAGCGAAACCTGAAGGAGCAAAAAAAACAAGAGGCGAACAGTTTCTTTTCGTCAACGGAAGGTTTTTTAAAAGTGCTTACTTCAACAAAGCAGTACAGGAAGCCTTTGACGGACTTCTGTTGCCTGGTTTTATTCCGACGTTTTTTCTTTATCTTGAAATTGATCCTGAGAAAATTGATGTCAATATTCACCCTCAAAAAACGGAGGTGAAATTCGAAGACGAGCATCTTATTTTTGCTTTAATGAGGTCTACCATTAAAAGATCTTTAGGAATTTACAACATTGCACCAAGTCTGGATTTTGAAAGAGATCCTCATCTTGACCAGATGATGCAGAAAAGCTTCCCGAGCAAAGCAAATGTTTCGGTAAAAATGCCGGAAATAACTGTTGACCGCGATTACAATCCTTTTGCTGAAGAAAAACAGGTGACCAAGGCAGAAATGCAGAATCTTGCAGAAATGTATCATCAGAATATTTCTGCCGAGCCTTCAAAAATTAACCTTTTTGAAGATGAAGATTTTGACGAAGACTTGATGAGATTGCCTAACGGATACTGGCTTTTCAACAAAGGCGACAGAACACTGATGCTGGATTTGGGAAGGATGCACCGACTTGTGATCTCAGAAAACAGTAAATCTGAAAGGAAAATAAATTCTACAAGCCACTCACTTTTGTTCTCTCTGGAATATCACATGAATGAAATTGAGAAGAATAAATACCGCTCGATAAAAAAATATCTCCCCGAACTCGGCTTTGACATGAAAATTGCTCATGAAAGCGTGCTGAGAATAGACAGCGTACCCGAAGGCCTGAAGGAAACTCAGGTGATGAAATTTCTGGAAAACCTTTTTGAAATTCTAGAATACAAAAGCGAAGAAGAATTTATGCAGTTTTACCAGAATCAATGGTCTAAAATGCAGTCGAAATCCCGCTTTGATTTTATTTACAAAAAAGATGCGGAACAGCTTATCAAAGATTTTACCGCATTAGGTTTCCCGGAGTATCTGCCTAATGGGAAGCGTTGTTTTTTTGAGGTTCCGTTTAATGATTTTAAAAATAAATTTTAAGTAGATGTTTAACAATATACCGCCGATTACACGAAATCTGATTATTTTAAATGTTGTATTTTTCATTGCATCATTTATTATGCCTCAGCTTAATGATTATTTGGCAGCATACTTTCCACTGTCGCCATTGTTCAGATCCTGGCAGATTATTACCCACATGTTTATGCACGGAAGCTTTATGCATATCCTTTTCAATATGTTTACTCTGTTCAGTTTCGGTCCAATTTTGGAGCAGTCTTTGGGAGATAAAAAATATTTAATCCTTTATTTTCTAAGTGGTTTAGGCGCTTTCGTTTTATTTAATTTATGGAATTTTGTGGAATATCAGCAAATCTACAATCAGCTTAGCGATGCCGGCTTTGATATACAAGGTTATATTGCGGATCCTGAAAGTATTGCCAATACAAAAGTTTCTCTGGCTGTTAAAGATTCTATAGAAAATGAACTTCGACCCATTATATTTGGCAGAATGGTTGGAGCATCAGGAGCTATTTTTGGAGTAATTGCGGCCTTCGCTACCTTGTATCCTGATTCAAAAATTGGCATCATGTTTATTCCAATTCCAGTAAAAGTAAAATATGTACTGCCTGTAATTATTTTAGGCTCAATTTATTTGGGGGTAACTGGAAATGCTGGTGGAATCGCACATTTAGCTCACGTTGGCGGTGCAATTGTAGGTTTTATTTTGGCTAAAATCTGGAAGAAACATCTTTACCGTTTCAATTAAAAATTTATGAAAATTGTAAGGATTGTTCTGCTGATCGTTCATCTTGGGATTCTTTGTCTGCTATTTGGCGTTTTGCTGAATGCATATGTCCCACCGAGAATTTTTCCCTGGTTTAATATTTTATCTCTGGCATTTCCGGTCCTTATTTCAGTTTACAGTTTACTGACTGTAGTCTGGATTTTTATGTGGAAAAAAAGGGCGTTTGTTTTTATGATTTTCGGACTGTTTTTCTTTTCTGCCACTCAAAGATGGCTTAATTACAGTTCTAAAAAGGAAAAAGGTGATTTGAAAATTATCACTTTTAATACAAAAGGAGGAAAATTTGGTAAAAAAGAAATTGAAGACTACGTCAACGCAAAAGGTGCAGATTTAGTTTTGCTGCAGGAAGACGGCAATCTTGATTATCAGTTTACAGGTTTGAAAAAAGCTAAAGAAAGACCGCTCAGTTCGCTCTATTCAAAATATGAAATTGTAGGCTACAAAGAGATTTTTGAAGGTTTATACAGTGAAGATTTCAATGCATTCGCTGATTACACAGATCTTAAAATCGACAGTAAAACAGTGAGAGTGATGAATGTTTACCTTCAGCCTTTTAAGTTCAACAAAAGCATGGTAAAGCTTAACGGCAACAGCGCTGAGGATGAAACTAAAGTAAAAAATATCGTAAAAAAACTTGTCCCTACTTTCAAAATGCATCAGGATCAAATTGACATGATCAGAAAATATGTAGACAACTCACCCTACCCCGTCATTATGACTGGAGATTTTAATGCAGTTCCCAACTCATACGAATATTATCATTTAGGTAAAAACCTTCAGGATGCCTTTGTAAAAGCGGGAAAAGGAAGTGCTACCAGTTTTCATGATTACAAATATCCGCTGCGTTTAGACTATATTTTTTCATCAGAATCGGTAGAGCCTGTTTCTTATCAGGTGGATCATTCCGTTAAAATTTCAGATCATTATCCTGTTTCGGCTGTCTTAAAATTTTCAAATTAAATTGAAATTGTGGCAAATAAATTGCTTCTCAAAAAAGAATCTCTATGAAAAATTTTATCTTTGGAATTGTCTGCCTATCTGTGACAGGACTGTCTTGCAGTAAAAAGCCTGACACCTCCGCTGTAGCCGCCGTTGACGAAAGCAGAGCAACTTATGACACCACTGCGATAGATTCTTTTTCGGCTGGAGCTACTTCAGTGGATGTTATGCGACAGATCAGAATGTCTTCTCAAAGGTATCAGGATTCTGTGAAAGCAGCAGTCAAACTTCAGGAGCAGGAGAAAAAAATCACTGAAGAACTGGAAAAAGAAAATAAAAAGAAAGCCGAAGAAGAAAAGAAAAAATCTTCTGAAAACAATAAAGACAAAGAACAAAAAAATCAATAAAATCAACTTATGAAAAAGAATATCATCATTGCAGCAGCATGTTTAGGTTTAATGACTGCCTGCGAAAAATCAACATCGAAAACAGAAACGATCGAAAATCCAGACGGTTCTACAACTACGGTTACCACAACTACCAACACTTCAGGAATTGTTGACAGTTCAGATGTAAACAAAGCTAAAAACGACATCAACAGCAAGATTGATAAAGCAACGAGCGAAATCGACACTAAAGCTGACGCAGCAAAACAGAAAATTGACGCAACCGCTGAAAAAACAAAAAAAGATTTGAACGAAGCCGGTAAAGACATTAAAGAAGCAGCAGCAAAAGGTGCCGGAAAAATTGAAGAAGGCGCAAAAAAACTGAAGGAAGATTTGAATAAATAACAAATCAAATCCTAAAAAGAGAAACCGCAGAAATCACTTTCTGCGGTTTTTTTTATTTATTTAATTCTAAAAGGACGTCAATATATTCACGGTCGTTGCTGAGTCGCGGGACTTTGTTCTGTCCGCCAAGTTTTCCTTTAGACTCTAACCAAAGATAGAAAAGATTGGGTTTGGCAATGTGAACCACAGGTCTTTTCAGGGTGATGTTATTGTATCTTTTTGCCTCGTAATCGGAGTTTACAGATTTTAAGTGCTGATCAAAATGATCCACAAACGCATCCAGATTTTCAGGATGTTTGTTAAACTCAAAAATCCATTCGTGGGCACCGCTTTCGTTTTCTTTCATAAAAACCGGAGCGCCCGTAAATTCAGCGATACTTGCCTGCGTACACTCACACGCCTTTGCCAGAGCAGCATCTACATTATTGATCATTAACTCTTCTCCGAAGGCATTGATGTAATGTTTGGTTCTACCTGTAATTTTTATTCTGAAAGGATCCGTAGATGTAAAAACCACGGTATCGCCAATCAGATAACGCCACAGACCGCCATTGGTAGTGATGACCATCGCGTAATTTTTACCTTTTTCAACCTCTTCCAGACAAACTACTTTCGGGTTGGAAAGATGAAACTGATCCATCGGAATAAACTCGTAGAAAATCCCGTAATCGAGCATCAAAAGCATTTCATCACTATCTGATCTGTCCTGAATACCGAAAAAGCCTTCAGAAGCGTTGTAAATTTCGTAGTAATTTATTTTTTTACCAATAATTCCCTGATACTGTTCACGGTAAGGTTTAAAACTGATTCCACCATGGAAAAACACTTCTAGGTTGGGCCAGAGCTGAGAAATACTTCCTGCTTCAGTTTCTTTTAAAACCCTTTGCAGAAGTACCATCATCCAGCTTGGAACTCCAAGAATACTTCCGACATCTTCATTTTTCACCTGAGAAACGATTGCCTGAAGTTTGGATTCCCATTCAGACATCAGAGAAACTTTTTTATTGGGAATAGTTGTAATTTCTACCCAAAAAGGCAGATTATCGATGATTATGGCTGAAAGATCACCGAACTTGGTATTAAAGTCAGCATACAGTTCAGAACTGCCACCCAGTCTAAGATTTTTATTGGTAAAAAGCTGGTTTTCCGGATGGTTGTTGGCGTAGATGGAAACCATGTCTTTTCCTGCTTTCATGTGGCAGTATTCAAGACTTTCTGCTGAGATCGGAATGAACTTGCTCTTCGCATTCGTAGTTCCCGAAGATTTTGCAAAATGCTTGATGTAGCCGGGCCAGCTGACGTCTTTCTGTCCCTGCCTTGCCTTTTCAATGTAGGGTTCAAAATCTTCATAGCAAACCACAGGTACTTTATTTTTAAAATCCTGATAACTCGAGATGGAGTTGAAGCCATATTTTTTCCCGTATTCGGTGTCTTCCGCGTGAAAAAGCTGCGAAAAGAGAATCCCTTTCTGAGTATCTATCGGATGATCGATGAAATGCTGTATCTGGTCTATCCTCTGCTTGATAAACCAATTGACCACCGTATTGAAAAGTGCTTTCGTTGCCATTACAACAAATATAACAATTCTTTGATATGCAGAAAATATTTGGGTATAAAAAGATAGAGCAAACTTACACTACTTAATCACTCATCTAAGACACTATCTGGCCTAAAAATTTTGGGCGTACAATCCTTACTAATAAAGATGTTTCTTTTAAAATTTTTGTAATGCTGCAATCTGCAACTTAGATTACAGGAATACTTATAAAAACTATATGTTTCCTTATATTCTACACAACCATCACTTCTTATGAGTTGAAAACCATAACTAAATCTATTGTACTTCATCGCTTCCTTGGTTATTATTGCTGTGTAAACTAAACTGTCATATGTAATTTCTAATTTCATAACAAAAAATTTTATTTCTGTAATAATACAACACAAATAAAATAAAATGAGATTTGCTAACCCGACTGATTTTCAGTGAAATAAAAAAACCGCTGCACAAAAGTACAGCGGTCTTGAGATTATTAAAAATATTACTAACAATACTCGTCGTAAGCAGCCTGAAGATTGGCAGCGATGGCTCCTGCAGGATTTCCTTCGATGTGGTGTCTTTCAAGCATGTGTACCAATTCTCCGTCTTTGAAAAGTGCTACGCAAGGTGAGCTTGGAGGGAATGGTGCCAGATGTTTTCTGGCTTCTGATACTGCATCTACATCAAAACCTGCAAAAACAGTCGTTAAATGATCCGGTTTTTTTTCTCCTGTTAAAGAGTACACAACTCCGGGTCTTGCAGCACCAGCTGCACAGCCACAAACAGAATTGATCACCAAAAGTGTAGTTCCTGACTGCTTCAGTGCAGTTTCCACTGCTGTAGGTGTATCTAAATTTTCAAAGCCTTTATCTGTAAGCTCTGCCTTCATCGGCATTACTAAATCCTGTGGATACATATTAATTCATTTTTAAATTCGACCCAAATTTACGATAATTATATTTTTTAATTGATTTATAAAAACTATTTCAATACTTGATAAAAAACAATATTGATAAAAAATCAATACAATTTGTTTATTCATAAATTTTTGTTAAATTTGAACAGATTCTAAAACCGATTTTACATGAAAGAAAATTGATTCTTGAGAATTATTTATTCACGTAAACTATATTTCAAATAATAAACTTCCCTCTAACTATTACATTTGAAGTTTTAGTTTCAAACAAAATGAAGCCCGAAAATAAATTTCCGGGCTTCTTTAATCAAATCGATATGCAAAGGTTGAATATCCAATAATATAAATGATGATCTGTGATTGATGAATGATATCAAACATCAATTATCACTAATCAGTCATGTTTAAGAAAGCAGCTTCTTTGCCATCTCGGAAATGCTTTTTCCGTCTGATTTTCCGGCGAGATTTTTTGAGGCTGTTCCCATTACTTTTCCTAAATCTTTCATAGATTCAGCGCCTGTTTCGGCAATGATTGCCTTTATTTCAGCTTCCAGTTCTCCGGCAGATAACTGTTTTGGCAAATACTGCTCGATTACTTTCATCTGAGCATCTTCTACTTCGGCAAGATCGTTTCTGCCCTGAGCCATGAACTGATCGTAAGAATCCTTACGCTGCTTCACCATTCTCTGAAGAATAGCAATTTCCTGCTCCGGCGAAACTTCGGCTCCCAAAGCTTCTGTTTTCAGTAATAATATCTGCGACTTCACAGCTCTCAAAGAATCCAAAGCAACTCTGTCTTTGGCTCTCATGGCTGTTTTTATCGCTTCGCTGATGGTAAGTTCTAAACTCATTTTTATTCAATTTAACAATGTATCAATGTAACAGTTTACCAATGAAATGCTTCGACAGGCTCAGCAAGACAAATATGATTGTTACATTGGTACATTTCTACATTGTTACATTATTTTAGTCAACGTCTTTATTTAAAAATCTGTTTTCTCTGATCTGGATAGAGCCCTCGTTGTTTTCAGACATAAAACTGTGGATGTTCTGGTCTGATGCGTTGGCACCGTCGATTGAGATATTTTTTCTTTTGAAAGCCGGCACAGTTTCAAAATCATCCTGCTTATCAAAACTTTGGTAGCGGGAATTGAATTCTTTCAGCTTGTTTCTTCTTTCCAATACTTTTTCCTGGTCTGCAGGTTTATTTACAAAAGAAAATTCAGATTCTGTATGTCTTGTTGTTTCTGTTTCCACTCTTTTTTCAAAAACCTGCTGCTCTTCAGTTTTGGGCTGCTCTGGAGTGTGATAAAAAGTCTCAACTTTATGTGTTGTTTCTTCTGTTGTTTTCTCAATTACTGAAACTTCAACTTCATTTTTCGGTTGTCCGAAATCATATTTTGGCTCAGAAACAGGTTCGTTCACAGTAAAATTAAATTCTACAGGCTTTTCCTGAGTAAAGCTGTTGCTGAAGTTATCCTGTTTCGGTTCCTCTTTTTTATTTTCAAAATCAAATGAGAAAGACTGAATTTCCAAATCATTAGGATCTTCTTCGAAAGTAAACAGATTTACACTTTCATCACGTGCCGGCTCATCGTTTTTCCAGCTGTGTGTAAAACCATCTGCCGTATCTTCCTCTCTGTCAGAGAATTTAATAGCGGTTTCCACTTCATCCTCCTCAATAATCATTTTTTTTTCAGAAGACAGCAATTTAAATTGCGGCAAATCCTGCTCTTCATCATCCAATCTGAAAAGATTTTTCCCTCCAAAATCATAACCCTGTTCTGGTGTAGTTTCTCTCTCTTCCTTAGTTTTAAATGGAGAAGCTTTCGGTGTTTCCAAAGTGTCATTCAAACCGATTCTTATTTTCTCAGTTGGCCCGGAAAATTTTTGGTTGTCATTGGAAAAACCTGTAGCAATCACCAATACACTTACTGCATCGCCCAATTCTTCATCTGCACCAACACCGAAGATGATATCAGCTGTGTGCCCCGCTTCTTTCTGGATATAATCCATGATGATTCCGATTTCGTCCATTGTAGCTTCTTCTACACCACTTCTGATCAACAATAACACGTTTCTTGCACCTGTAATTTTGTTGTCGTTCAATAGCGGAGAGTCTAAAGCTTTTTTCACAGCTTCCTCGGCTTTGTTTTCGCCTGAAGCCATACCGGTAGACATCAAAGCTGTACCTGAATTCTGAAGTACAGATTTAGCATCACGGAAGTCAATGTTTACATCAAAATAACCTGTAATAACTTCTGCCATCCCTTTTGCAGCGTTGGTTAACACTTCATCGGCTTTTGAGAATCCCTGTTTGAAACCTAAATTTCCGAACTGCTGTCTTAATTTATCATTGTTGATGACAATTAAAGAATCAACGTTATTTCTTAATTTTTCAAGACCCAGTTCTGCCTGATCCAGTCTTCTTTTTCCTTCAAAGCTGAAAGGCACGGTAACGATTCCTACGGTAAGAATTCCCATGTCTTTTGCCACTTTTGCAATGACTGGAGCAGCACCGGTACCTGTACCACCGCCCATTCCGGCAGTGATGAAGACCATTTTGGTATTCTGACCCATTGCAGCTTTGATGTCTTCAATGCTTTCGATTGCAGATTTTTCTCCTACTTCAGGATCTGCCCCCGCACCAAGACCTTCTGTGATGGTAGTCCCCAACTGTACTTTGTTGGCAACAGGATTATTATCCAAAGTCTGAGCATCGGTATTGCAGATCACGAAATCTACACCGTGAATTCCTTTTTCGTACATGTGCTTCAGGGCATTGTTACCGCCGCCACCTACACCGATTACTTTTATGATTGACGAATTTCCTTTTGGTAAATCAAATGAAAATCCCTGTGTTCCTATATTTTCCATATCTATATTTTTAACAATTGATTTTTGATTAATGATCCCGGATACATCATTTATCGCCGATCATTCATCATTTATATTTTTTTACTCTACTTCCTCAAAGAATTTTTTAACCTTTTCCATCAATGACTGTCCGAAAGTGGGCTTAGCCAGTCTTTTTTCAGATCTTGTCTCTGTTTCAGCCAGCGGAATATACATGGGCTGTTCAGTTTGAGATGCTGGAACAGCTGGCTCGTTATCAGCTGCCGCAACGGTGTCATTCTGCACTTTCGCCTTTGGTTCTTCCGCGATAATTTCCTCTTCAGGAAGGTTTGATTTTTTATCCCTTATCTTCAGACTTTCCATCAGCAAACCGATTGAGGTTGCAAATTCCGGTCCTTTAAGATACTGATTTTTATCGTTTGCCACATACTCATTTGCAAAACCAATTCTGCTGTCGAAACCTGTGGTATAATTGGCTAACTGACGAAGGTGTTTCAGGTTTGAACCACCACCTGTCAGCACAATTCCAGCAATCAGTTTTTTCTTCTGATCGAATGCGCCGTAAGCCTTTAATTCTGTGTTTACAAGATCCAAAATTTCTTCTACTCTTGCATTGATGATCTGTGCTAAAGTTTTAAGAGAAATTTCTTTATCCGGTCTTCCGTGAAGTCCCGGAATCGTAACGTAAGTACTGTCTTTTTCAAGCTCAGGCACTGCAGAACCGAATTTCACTTTCAGCTGCTCGGCATGTTTTTCAATAATTGAACATCCTTCTTTGATGTCTTCAGTGATAATTCCGCCACCATAAGGAATAACGCAGGTATGACGGATAATGCTGTCTTTGAAGATTGCAATATCTGTAGTACCACCACCGATGTCTACGATGGCAACGCCTGCCTCTTTTTCTTCCTTCGTTAAAACGGCTTCGGAAGATGCCAAAGGTTCCAAAGTAAGCGCCTCCATCTCAAGACCTGCTTCACGCACGCATCTAGCGATGTTTCTGATGCTTCCCATCTGTCCCACCACAACGTGGAATTTGGCTTCCAGACGGCTTCCGTGCATACCGATTGGTTCCTGAATTTCACCTTCAGAATCTACCTTGTATTCCTGTGGAAGTACGTGGATAATTTCTTCTCCCGGAAGCATCACCAGTTTTTTCACCTGGTCTTTTAATGCTTCAATATCATCATCTGTGATGAATTTATCCGGATGTTCACGCATAATATAATCTGAATGCTGAAGCGAACGGATGTGTTTACCAGCAATCCCCACCGTAACTTTGCGGATAGGCACTCCTGCGCTCGACTGTGCCTCAGACACAGCTGCTTTGATTGAATTAATAGTCTGCGAAATGTTATTCACAATACCTTTGTGTACACCAAGACTTTTAGCCTTCCCCACTCCGAGAATTTCTATTTTCCCGTGGGCATTCCTGCGTCCTACAATGGCGACAATCTTGGTTGTCCCAATGTCAAGACCTACTGAATACTCTTGATTTTCCATTGTGTTATATCGATTTGATTTTATTACTTATTTAATTTAAAAGGTGCAACCTTCTGTTTATTCTATTTTTACTTTTGCTTTTGTTTTCGGCTTTACTGCCGGTTTCTTTTCGTGAGTTTTCTTTTTCTCCTTTGGTTTTACAGCTGTTTTTGGCTTCACCGACTCTTTAGGTTTTGCTGAAGCTGTTTTTTTCTCAGCTGTTTTAGCTTTTACTTCCTCTTTTTTTACTGGAGCTGCTGCAACCGGAGTTTTAGCCAAATCTTTATGCCCAGCTTTCAGTATACTGTCGTTTTCTTTAAAATAGGGATTCAGAGTTGTTACAATCTGATTATCATATTTCACGGACACCATACTGTACTTCTGTGAGTCCTGAAAAATCAGGAATTTTTCAACAAAAGTTTTAAACCCTTTCACCTTAAAATCAATATGGTCCAGATCTCCGATTTCCACTTTATAGTTTCCTTCACTGGTCAACAGGTAATAACTGTCTTTATGTTTTGAAATCCCAATAAAATATTTTTTGCTGAAATCGTCTTTATCAATTTTGGAAACCAACTCACCCAGTTTTTCATATTCCTCTTTTTTCACATCTCCGGTAACCAACATGCATGAATGGGAATAGGTTTTTGAAATTGGAAATTCAGTTCCTTTTTCGTCTACATAGAAATCTTTTCCATTGTAATTTAACCTGAAAACCGGAACTCTCTGTTTGATATCCAAATGAAGTTTTCCGTTTAAATTTAAATATACATTGGCGCTGTCTACAGCAGAAAGGGCGGTGATTTTCTTTTCCAGTTCAGGAATATTCAAATCTCCCACTTTGCCAGACGGGTTTTCTTTAATGACGATCTGTTTAATATCTTTTTCATCAATAAAATAAACCGGCGTTTTCTCATTCATTTTTACAGAAATTTTCTCATCTGTAATCTTCTGACCGCTAAATTTCTTCAAAGAGAAACTCAGCAGGAAACCAAGAATGATCACTGTGATAGCAATTTTTAAAATTCTGTATTTGTTTTTCATAATCCCCTAAATCCCCAAAGGGGACTTCATACTGTTTTATTTTAATTTTTACTTAACCACTCACAAATCGGGTCGTACAGCGTATCAATATTTCCTGCACCCACCGTAAGCAAGATGTCAAATTCTTTATCTGTAATTTTATCAAAAGCTTCAGATAAATTTGAAATTTCTTTTTTATCTAAAGTCACTTTTTCTAATAACCAATCTGAAGTAATGCCTTCAAAATTTTCCTGAAGCTCTCTTGCCGGATAGATGTCGAGCAAAATCAACTCTTCAGAATTGCTTAGACTTTCAGCAAATCCATCCACAAAATCTCTCGTTCTGCTGAATAAATGCGGCTGAAATACCACCAATAATTTTTTATCAGGATAAAACGTTTTTATTGAACCTACGACAGCATTGATCTCTGTCGGATGATGCGCGTAATCGTCAATATAAATTTTACCGCTCGGATAAATATGTTTTGTATATCTTCTTTTTATGCCTTTAAAACTGGCGATCGCCTTCTTCAACGTTTCAAAATCAACTCCCAGATTATGCAGAATAGCAATCGCAACCGTTGCATTTTCCACATTGTGAATTCCCGGAACATCCCAGACAAACTCTTCGACAAGCTCAGAGTGACCATCGTTTGCTGGTGCATGAAAATCGAAATAGATTTTATCATAATCCATGCGGAGATTGTCTGAGTAATAGTCAGCTTCTTCGTTGACGGCGTATGTTTTGTGTGCTCTTCCGATTTCGATTCCTTTTCTTACAAAAAGCTGTTTGTCATCCGGAACCAATGCCGCAAACTGTCTGAAACCTTCTTCAATCGTATTTTTATCTCCGTAAATATCCAGATGATCTGCATCAGTCGAAGTTATTACCGCCCAGTCCGGAGAGAGGTTGAGGAAACTTCTGTCGTATTCATCGGCCTCCACCACAGAAAATTCTGTTCCGTTAAACAGGAAATTCGATTTAAAATTCTCCGAAATTCCACCTAAGAAACATGAAAACGGCAAATCTGCTTCTTTACACAAATGCGAAACCAGGGTTGACGTTGTTGTCTTTCCATGAGTTCCTGCAACAGCGATGCAGTCGGTGTTTTCGGTAATTAAACCTAAAACTTTTGCTCTCTTTTTTACTTTAAAATCACTTTCATTAAAATAATCTAAGATCCCCAGCTTTTTGATTGCCGGAGTGTAGATCACCAATGTATTTTCTTTCTGAAGTGACGTAATTTTATCATCAATCACATCTTCAAAAACAATATCAATTCCTTCGCTCATCAGCAACTGCGTCAGTTTTGTATTGGTTTTATCATAGCCCAAAACATTCTTGCCCGAAGCATGGAAGTAGCGCGCCAAAGCACTCATCCCGATACCTCCGATTCCGACGAAGTAAAAATTTTGATATGTTTCTAAATTGTTCATTTTTTTTAATTTGAGATTTGAAGTTTGAGATTTGAAATTGCTTAACCCTCTCTTATTCTGTCTCTTATATTTTATTATTTTTAAACATCATTTTGTCATTCCGAGGAACGAGGAATCTCAACTTAGATTCTTCAATTGCTCAATTTAATCAGAACAACACATTTAATTCGTTTACAATTATTTTTATTAATAATTTTTATAATTGAAAAGGCTATATCCAATCCAAATGAAAAATGCTATTCCGGAAATGATCAGAATGTTTTGCCCATGACTTCTGTCGTTTCTTTCAAAACCGTAAATTCTTTCACCATTTGGAAGCGCCTTTTTGTAATACATTAAATACGCTCCGATAAATATTCCTAAAAAGCCGCCTAAACATGCCGCTACATATCCTATAATAATCAGCCACGTCGGACTTGCTTCCTGTGTTGCAAGATTCTCAATTCTTTGCTTATTAATTATTTTCAAAAGATCCGGATTAATCTCTTTTCCCCGTTGTTTTAATATTTTTTGCGCAAGCAGATAGTCAAATTTATTCCACTCTTCTTTTTTTGTGACAATCTCAACCAATTCTTCATCGGTATAATCAAACAAATGGTAATCTTCCGCTACATTTTCTATTTCACTTTTAAGAAACTCTTCTTCCAGATTTTCAGCCAAGACGAAATCTTCAGGATGTATTTTTACTTCAAACTGTTTTGTATTGATATCACCTCCAAAATTTGAATCTAATTGAGATGAATTATTAATCAATTCGTAAGTAATATGATTCTGTTTCAGAATTTCCATTAATTCTAAAGCATCATCCTCGTAAATGAATTTTCGATATGTTGAAAGTCCTTTTATCATTACTTTATTATTTTAAATATCTCATCCACAATCTCTTTTGCCGCATTGGGTTTGGCAAAATATTTAAGACTGTCTGACATTTCTTTTCTTACATCTTCGTTTTCGCAGATTTCTGAAAGTGTATTCCAAAATTTCTCCTTCATTTCAACATCTTTAACCATTCGTGCTGCGTTTTTTTCAACAAGATTCATCGCATTTTTAGTTTGATGATCTTCTGCGGCAGTTGGTAACGGAACCAAAATCACGGGCTTTTTTGCCATCGCCAGTTCTGAAATCGCAATTGCTCCTGCTCTGGAAACAATTACATCGGCTGCAGAATAGGCGGTTGCCATATCTGAGATAAACTCCTTAATTTGGATGGAAGCTGGAGGCTGGAGGCTGGAAGTTATCTCCGCAAAGTCCAATTTCCCAGTTTGCCAAATCAACTGATAGCCTTTTTCTTTCAGGTTTTCTAAATTATCTTTCCAGCCGTTGTTTAAAGTTCGTGAACCCTGCGAACCACCTACGGATAGGATTGTTAATTTATTTTTGTCTAAACCTAATTTTTCCTTTGCAGTTTCAGAGTCGGTTAAGTCTGAAATTACATTTTGGCGAACCGGATTTCCAAGGAAGAATGTTTTAGTTCCATGAAAAAATTTCTCCATATCCGGATAGGCTGTAAAAATTGCTTTCGCTTTTTTACTGTTGGCAGTGTTAGTCTTTCCAGGAAAAGAATTCTGCTCCTGGATGAAAGTGGGAATTCCCATTTTCGCAGCCATGAATAAGGCTGGACCGCTCGCAAAACCTCCTGTTCCCACAGCAAAATCAGGTTTAAATTCTTTTATAATTTTTCTTGCTCTTATCAGACTTGAAATGAGTTTGAAAGGCAATCCTATGTTTTTAAGCAGATTTCCTCTGTCGAAACCGGCAATGTTTAAACCTTCGATTTTATAACCTGCCTGCGGAACTTTCTCCATTTCCATTTTTCCGTTGGCACCGATGAACAAAAATTCTGCATCAGGAAATCTTTTTTTGATTTCATCTGCAATAGCGATTGCCGGGAAGATGTGTCCTCCTGTTCCGCCGCCGCTCATTAGAATTTTTAATGTCCTGTTCATTTTAAAAATATTATGCTGTAGGTTGATTTTCAATCAAATCAATAAATTCCACTTCAACTGAAATCTCTTTTTGACTGTCAACAGCTTTTTCTGATATATTTTTCACGGAAAACATTCCGTCGTTGATCTCAATGACCTCTCCGGTTTCCAGCCTGAAAGTTTCAAGAAAACCTGAGATTTTCTCTGAGGTATCCAAAATCATCAGCTGCTCTGAACTTTTGTTATCTGTGAATATTATCTGTTTGGTTTCCATACTTTTTAAGCTATATCGTTAATTTCTGCTACACTTTGTTTTTTGCCAATACCTTCTTCATCATAAATCTGAATTCTTGAACTCACACTCAGAACCAGTCCCAACTGAATATAAGTCACCAACATTGATGTTCCCCCATAACTGATCAGCGGCAATGGCTGACCGGTAACCGGTATTAAATTTACAGCAACAGCTATATTTACAGCCAGCTGTATAAATATCATAACGCCAATACTCAGCACCAGCAACGATCCGAAAAATGCGGGCATTTTGCTGGCAATCATTACAATTCTTACAATCATAATAAGGTAAAGCGAAATCAGTAATCCTGCACCCAACAAACCATATTCTTCTACGATGATGGCAAAAATAAAATCGGAAGCAGACTGTGGAAGCATTTGCTTTAAAGCACTTTTCCCAGGTCCCATTCCTGTAACACCTCCGTGAACGATGGCGGCTTTCGCCTGCATTACCTGATAATTTTTAGCCTTTACACTTTCATCATCTACATCAGCAGTCTTTGCTTTGCTTGAGGTAAAAGTCTCGATACGGCTCATCCATGTGTGAACACGGTTTCCACCGATCATATTTGTATTTAAAGCAATCAGTAAAAACAAAATAATCGCAACCACTGAAGTTGAAATAAATCCTGCGATATATTTCCAGTTGAGCTGTCCGATCACCAATACAATCACAGAAACCATCAGAATCATTAAAGCTGTGGAACCGTTGTCTTTGGCAACAAGCAAAAACACGAGTAAAATAGGTCCGAAAATAAACCCTACGTTTTCACCAACCGTTCTTTCTCTCGCAATTTTCTTGGTTAAATATCTGCAGAGGTAAATAATGAGCATTAGAAATGCGAATGACGAAGGCTGAAACGAAAACGGCGTTCCAGGAATTTTGAGCCACCTTGAAGCACTTGCCCCATCGATGGTCTGCCCTGTGAACATCGTCAAAACCAGCAACCCACACATGACGATCAATAATGCCATGCTTATTTTACCGATGTGCTCGTATTTTACCATTCCTACCATTCTCATTAAGCCTAAACCTAATAAAAGGAAAAACATGTGTTTTACAATGTGGCTGGTAGTGGTGCCGTTATTTACGATATATTCAAGGTTTGAACTCGCAGAATATACAGGGAAAATGGAGAAAATGGAGATCAAAATAATGACCATCCAAAGCACTTTATCGCCCTTTAGAAATTCAAATTTCGGATCTGTAATCTGTTCGTTCATATTTTATGCTATTGGCTTCTGGCTAATTGCCATTGGCTTTTAAAACCTGTTCTTTAAACTGATGACCTCTGTCTTCATAATTATTGAAGAGGTCAAAACTTGCACAGCACGGAGACAGTAAAACCGTATCTCCGGATTTCCCTAGAGATTTTGAAATTTTCACGGCTTCTTCCATGCTCGATGTGCTGTAAATCAGCTCTTTTTTGCCTTTAAAGAAATCGATAATTTTCTGATTATCAAGTCCGATGCAGACAATTGCTTTTACTTTTCTTTTAACTAAATCTTCTACTTCTGTATAATCATTTCCTTTATCCACGCCTCCCACGATCCAAACCGTCGGCGTTTTCATGCTTTCCAGAGCATAATAAGCGGCGTTGACGTTGGTTGCTTTACTGTCGTTGATGAACTTTACACCGCCAATTTCTGCTACAAATTCCAGTCTGTGCTCCACTGCCTGAAAGGTCATCAGAGAATTCCTGATGCTTTCATTGTTGATTTCCAATATTTTACCGGCGATCGACGCAGCAAGACTGTTGGCAACATTATGATTTCCCAATAAAGACAATTCATCAATTTTCATGGTGAACTGATCTTTCAAATTGATCTGAATATTTTCTCCGTTAATAAAACCACCTTCAGTCAATTTTTCTTTGGTAGAAAACGGGATCATTTTAGCCTTAATTTCAAACTTTTCCAGAATATTTTTGCTCATTTCGTCATCTTTATTGTAGATGAAAAAATTGTCATTCTCCTGATTTTCAGCTATTCTGAATTTTGCTAAAGCATATTCTTCGTAATTGTAATTGTACTGATCGAGGTGATCTTTAGACAGATTCAACAGCAAAGAAATATACGGTCTGAAATTCTGAATATCATCGAGCTGGAAAGAGCTTACCTCCAAAACATAATATTCATGGCTTTCGTCGGCCACCTGTTTTGCGAAACTGTAGCCTATATTTCCGCCCAGACCTACATTTAATCCATCGTTTTTAAGGATGTGGTAAATAAGCGACGTTGTAGTTGTTTTTCCGTTGCTACCTGTGATGGCGATGATTTTCGCATCTGTGAATTCTGCGGCAAATTCAATTTCAGAAGAAAGTCTGATATCTCTATCATGAATTTTAGTGATCATGTCAGCCTTCTTGGGAATTCCCGGGCTTTTTACAATCCAGTCTGCATTTAAAATTCTTTCTTCATCGTGGTTTTCCTCTTCAAATTCGATTTCATTTTCAGTTAAAAACTGCTTGTAGTTATCCTTAATGGCACCTTTGTCTGAAAGAAACACTTCCAGACCCTTCTTTTTAGCCAAATAAGCAGCACCACAACCGCTTTCTCCACCTCCTAAAACAACTATTTTCATAAACCTGCTTTTTGCTATTTGCTGTTAGCTTCCTGCTTCCAACTCCCGCTATTTTCTATCTCATTTTTAATGTAATGAGACAAACAATTGCCATCATAACCCCTATGATAATCATCCTGTTAACAATTTTACTTTCGTGAAAACCATCTTTCTGATAATGATGATGCAAAGGAGACATTTTAAACAATCTGTTATTTTGGGCATATTCCAACCCAAATTTTCTTTTTCTGTATTTGAAAACCACCACCTGAAGCATTACAGATATGTTTTCTATTAAAAATATTCCGCACAGAACAGGAATCATCAATTCTTTTCTTAAAATAATCGCCAAAACAGCAATTACGCCACCAAGCATTAAACTTCCGGTATCTCCCATGAAAACCTGAGCAGGATACGTATTGTACCAGAAAAATCCAATCACTGCACCCACCATGGCGACGGCAAAAATGGTCGTTTCACCCATGTTTGGGAGGAACATTATGTTGAGATAATCTGCAAAAATGATGTTCCCTGAAACGTAAGCGAAAAATGCCAACGCGAGCAGAATAATCGTGCTCGTTCCGGCCGCCAGACCGTCAATTCCGTCGGTGATATTGGCACCGTTGGAAACTGCTGTTACTATGAAAATTACTATTGGAATGAACACAATCCAAGCCCATTCATGAGCCTCTGCATCATCCATCCAGAACAAAATTCCACTGTAATCAAACTCATTGTTCTTGGTAAACGGAACTGTGGAAACGGTGATTTTTTCAGTTGGTGAAAAATTCTGCTCCACATTATTTCTGTTCACTACTTTAGCATCCGCATATTTTCTTTTTACCGTAATATCGGGGTGAAAATACATGGTAACACCTACAATCAGGCCTAAACCGACCTGTCCAACGATTTTAAATTTCCCGCTGAGACCGTCTTTATTTTTCTTTACTTTCTTTAAATAATCATCAATAAAACCAATCGCGCCCATCCAGACTACCGAAACAATCAGCAAAACGATATAAACATTTGTAATTCTGGTGAACAGCAAAACAGGAATAAGAGTTGCGATAATAACAATCAAGCCTCCCATTGTCGGAGTTCCTTCTTTCTGTTTTTGTCCGTCTAATCCCAAATCACGCACCAGTTCGCCCATCTGTTTTCCTCTCAGATAATTGATGATGTTTTTACCATAAATAAGAGCAATCAACAAAGACAGCAACACCGCCATTCCTGCACGGAAAGAGATGTACTTCATCATTCCCATTCCTGGAATGTGGATGCCCTGGCTCGTTAGATATTCGTATAGATAATACAGCATATTGCTTTTATTTAAATTTTATTTGCTCATTAATTGCCATAGTTCAGTGATGACCTCCTTATCGTCAAAATGATGCTTTACACCATTGATTTCCTGATAATTTTCGTGGCCTTTTCCGGCTACGACGATGATGTCTTTTGGCTCGGCAAATTTTATAGCCATTTTTATCGCTTCTCTTCTGTCGGGAATTGAAGTGTATTTGCTGAAATTCTGAGGTTCAACGCCTGCTTCAATTTCTTTTATTATTGCTGCAGGATCCTCGGTTCTCGGGTTGTCCGAAGTGATGATTGCCAGAGTTGATTTCTTAGTGGCAATATTTCCCATTTCAGGTCTTTTGGAGTGATCTCTGTCGCCTCCGCAACCGAAAACTGTGATCAGTCTTTCGTTTTTGGTTCTGATTTCGTTGATGCTGTCGAGTACATTTTCCAATGCGTCAGGAGTGTGAGCATAGTCTACGACGAAGAAAATGCCGCCGTCGGATTTAAAAGTTTCAAATCTACCGTTGACTCTTTTCAAAATGCTGATGGCCTGAAGAATTTCATCCTGCTGAAAGTCTAATTCAGAAGCAATTGCGAAAACCAGAAGCAAATTATAGACATTAAACTTTCCTGTTAAGGTTGTCCAGAATTCTTTTCCGTTGAAGTTTAACAGCATTCCGTTGAAATCTACTTCCATAGTTCTTCCGTGGTAATCTGCCATCGTTTTCAAAGCATAAGACTTTTTCGCAGCCCTTGTGTTCTGAAGCATCACATTTCCGTTTTTATCATCCACGTTGGTGATAACAATAGCTTCGCTATTTAATTCATCAAAAAATCTTTTTTTCGTTTTTAAATATTCATCAAACGTTTTATGATAATCTAAATGATCGTGCGTAAGATTGGTAAAACCCGCGATTTTAAAGGTTAAACCTTCAATTCTGTTTTGAGAAATACCGTGTGAACTCACTTCCATAAAAGCAAATTCGCAACCTGCTTCAACTGCTTTTGCCAAAGTTTGATTAATGGTAATCACATCAGGTGTAGTGTGTGTTGCAGGAATTTTTTCATCTCCAATTCTGATTTCTACCGTTGAAAGTAAAGCTGAATCGTAGCCTAAATTTTTAAAAACATCAAACAGCAAAGTGGAAACAGAGGTTTTCCCGTTGGTTCCTGTAACGCCAATAAGTTTTAATTTTCCTGAAGGATTTCCGTAAAAATTGGAAGCAAGATGGCCTAAAGTTTTTGATGAGTCTTTTACTTTGATGTAGGTAATATTATCATTTAAATTTTCCGGAAACTCTTCGCAGACAATAACTGTTGCTCCTTTTTCAACAGATGATGCAATGTAGGAATGACCATCCGCAACCGTTCCTCTCACTGCAATATACAATGAGTTTTGGATCACTTTTCTGCTGTCGAATACCAGTTCTGAAACGTCTTTTGTAAGAGTTCCTGCTGTTTCCAGAATTTGGATTCTTTCTAATAATCTGCTTAATTCCATATACCTACATTCCGGTGCTTCGCACCTCTTAATATCTTTTTACTTAGTGCTGACATACTGCGATTGCATCGCTTAGCTCTGCCGTGAAGTATTTAACTTTAATTCTGCAACGTCAGATAAATCCTTTGATTTTTACTGATCACCGTGCCTTCGAGCGGAAACTGTTCCTTAATTCTTCCGACTCCTTTAAATTCCACCCTGTAACCTAAATTTTCCAGCTGAGGAATTACATTTTTGCCGATTAAACCGACAACGGTCGGCATCTGTTTATTGTTAACCGCGACTTTCACATTCGGTTCAACCAGTTTATTAAGGTTTACCTTTTTATCGACGAGCATTTCCTTTTCGATATTCTGTGGCGTTTTAAGGAAAGTTTTACCTGCAATTTCCTTAAAAACCGGAGCTGAAACCGTTCCTCCGTAAAATCCTTTTGAAACATTTGGCTCACTGATCATGACGTAGCATGTATATTTCGGATTATCTGCAGGATAAAATCCTGCGAATGACGCTCTGTACTTCATTGGACCGGGCAGCCAGTATTCAAATCTTGCGGTCCCGGTTTTTCCTGCCATTTTCAGGTTGGGTGTAAAAATGCTTCTTGCCGTACCTTTTTCAACTGCTTTTGTAAGTGCACTCGTCATCATCTGAATTGCTTTTTCAGAAGCCATTTTTTTAACCATGACCTGAGGCTCTGCTTCAAATGTTACTTTACCATCCTGCATGATTTTATCGATGAACAGAGGTTTTACCATTTTACCTCTATTGGCAACACCGTTGTAAAATGTAGCCAGCTGCAAAAGATTGATGTTGGTGGAATATCCGTAACCTATTGATGCCAGTGTCGCTGCGTTCCATCTTTTATGCTCAGGAGTGAGAATTTTCGGTTTTGTGATTCCCGGCAGTTCAATATCCATTTTATCGAAAAGCTTCCATCTTTTTAAATGATCCAAAAATATCTGTGGCTTGTCTGCATAATACTGAGTTATAAGTTTTGCAGTTCCCACGTTGCTGGATTTTGCCAGAACATCACTGATTTCATAGACTCCTCCACCGTGGCCGTCATTGATTCTCTGCTTGGCATAAACCCATGAACCACTTCCAACATTTACTGTTGTTTTCTCATCAATAAAACCGTCGTCCATCGCTGCCAGAAGTGAAATCACTTTAAAAGTCGATCCCGGTTCGATATTATCTTTTATTGCATAATTATAAGAATCTACATACTCACCAGCATCATCACGCTGAAGATTCACCATCGCACGAACTTTTCCGGTTTCCACTTCCATAACGATAACGGTTCCGTGTTTTGCTTCAAAATTGACCAGCTGTTTTTCCAGAGCGGAGTGAGCAATATCCTGAATTCTAAGATCTAAAGTGGTATAAACATCCTGACCGTCTACAGGTTCTTCCACCTTCCAGTAATCAATCGGTTTCCACTGCGCAGAATTGATTCTCTGCTCAAGACGTTTGCCGTCTTTGCCCCGCAAATATTTTGAAAAGGCACCTTCAAGACCAGATGTGTACTGACCGTTGTCCATTCCAATGGTTCCCGAGCCAATTTCGGTTGTAGCCAGTTCGCGCTTGTAATTTCTTTCTACAATAAAACCTCCTTTATTTTTTCCTCTTTTAAAAATCGGAAATTTTCTGATTCTGTCGTACTCGTCAAAATCAAGACCTTTTACCAACGAGTAATATTGATTTTCTCTTCCTTTTTTACGCTGCTCATCAAACCTTTTGCGGTATTCTGCTCTGGGCTTGCCAAACATTTTGCTTAAAGAATCGCTGAGTGCACCGATATTGTTGGTATAAACAGTATCGCGCATTGTTTTAAAATCAAGATAAATATCGTATCTCATCACGGTAGTCGCCAAAATAGATCCGTCTGAGGCAAAAAGATTTCCTCTTGCGGCTTTCAGTGTGGCTTCACGGTAATTTTTGTTGATATAATCTTCTTTGATTTCGGTAACATTGGTATTCTGCAACAGTACAATTCTGCCCATGAACAGCGCAAATACGCATAAAGCCACCACTGCAAAGAGGTAGCCCCAACGTAATGTTTTCTTACGTTTGTTGTCGTATTCATTTTGATTCTGCATCCGTACTGTCCAGTTTTATTAGTAGTTTATGCGGGTGGCTTTCGAGCGTCATTAGAGAATCCTGTGCTACTTCTTTTCCCAGCTCCGATTCCATTTTTACTTTGATGAGTTTGCTCTGAGCGTAAGCATTTCTTGATTTAAATTCTTCAGTTTCTTCTTTTAATGCATTAACAATTTTGATTTTCTGATTGACCAGATGGTTGGTATAAATCATCGCCATCATCAATATAAATAGCAGCAGAAAATATTTGTAATGGGCTTTCACCTCATCACGGTTCAGAAAGTTCCCCTTTACAATATCTATAAAAGTGAGTTTTTTCTGAGGTTTGTATGTATTTCTTTTTGCCACGTTTGTTTTATTGGTAATCAGTAATTGGTAATGAGTAATTTCCATTGCTCATCACTCATTGCTCATTACTTATATTTTTATTCCTGTTCTCATTTTTGCACTTCTCGCTCTGGAGTTTTCTTCAATTTCCTGATCATCAGGAATAATTGCTTTGCTCTTTACCAGCTCAAATGCTTTGCTGTAATTTCCGTAGATATCTCTTTCAGGCTCGCCTTCAAACATTCCGTTTTTCAAAAATCTTTTTACAAGACGGTCTTCAAGTGAGTGATAGGAAATTACAACCAGTCTTCCGTCCTGTTTCAAAACATTGTAAGACTGCACCAGCATTTCCTTCAGAACATCCAACTCCTGATTCACTTCAATTCGGATAGCCTGAAACAGCTGTGCATAAAATTTATTTACTTTATGCGGCGGCAGATAACTGAAAAGTTTTTTAAGATCTTCAGTAGTTTCAATCACCTTTATTTTTCTGTGATGAACGATGTCACGGGCCAATTTTCTTGCTTCTCTCAATTCACCGTAATAGTAAAATATGTCAGCGAGAGCCTCTTCGTCATAATCGTTGATTACTTTTTTCGCATCCAGACTCTGCATGATATTCATTCTCATATCCAGCGGAGCATTACTTCTTGTTGAAAAGCCGCGCACAGCTTCGTCAAACTGATGTGATGACACACCCAAATCCGCCAAAACCCCGTCAACTTTTGAAATTCCGTACATCAGTAAAGAATTTTCAAGAAATCTGAAATTCTGATTGATTAATGTAAATCGCGGGTCGTCAATTGTATTTTTAAGCGCATCCAGATCCTGATCAAAACTGAACAGTTTTCCACCTTCTGAAAGTCTGCTCAAAATTTCTCTTGAATGACCACCACCACCAAACGTACAGTCTACATACACGCCGTCCGGATTCGTCACCAAATCATCTACACTCTGCTTTAATAAAACGGGATTATGATACATGTTAAGTTTGTGTTTTTTAATTGTTTACAATCAGATTCCGGTAATCTATTCTTCGTTAAAAGAACCCATCACCTGCTCTGCAAGATTTGCAAAATCCTCTTCATTGGTTGAGATTACACTTTCGTAGGCATCCTTATCCCAAATTTCAAATAGTTCACCCGCGCTTGTAATCACGATGTCTTTCTGAAGACCCGAGTACTGCGTAAGGTCTTTTGAAATCTGAAGCCTTCCGGCATTATCCAGCTCTACGGTTTTCACTCCTGCCGTAAACATTCTAATAAAATCAGCATTCTGTTTGTTGAATCTGTTGAGTTTATTAATTTTGTCCATCATTTTATCCCACGCATTCATAGGATAAACTTCAAGGCACTTTTGGAACACAGAACGCTTTACCACAAAGGTTTTGTCATCAAAATTCTCCATCTGCTTTATTAAAGAAGAGGGTACTTTGAGACGGCCTTTGTCGTCTATTTTGCACTCATATGTTCCAATGAAATTTCTCATTTGGGACAAAATTAGAAATATTTTTCCAAAAGCTCCCACTTTTTCCCACTTTTTGACTTAATGTTAATAAGTTTTACCTTTAAGGTTCAAAATCAATCTTAACGGCTGATAATTTGGAAGTTGTAAATTTCAGCAGATGAAGCGCGATAAAGACTTTCAGAAAAAACTCACCAAAATGTGCAGTTGTATGTTATTTTTATTTTAAATTAGGCTTGGCAAAATATTTGTGACGTTTAATTTGTATTTTTGCAAGGCTTTCTTAAAGCATATTTATGATATTCAAAACAAAAAAAGAGAAAAAATTCGCCTTTGTGGAAGCGGGAGAAGGACATCCATTGGTACTGTTGCACGGTCTGATGGGTGGTCTCAGCAATTTTGAGAAAATGGTAGACTTTTTTTCTGAAAAAGGTTTTAAAGTTTACGTACCTCAGCTTCCGATATATGACCTTCCGGTTCTCAATACCAATCTCACAACAATAGCCAAATATGTTGTTACTTTCATTGAAAGCAATATTGGTAAACCAGTTACCATCGTAGGCAACTCAATGGGTGGGCATGTAGGTTTGATTTTAACACTCGCCCGTCCGGATCTCGTACAGAATCTTGTGCTGACAGGAAGTTCAGGTTTATACGAAAGAGCTTTCGGAGACAGTTTTCCGAGAAAGAATGACCGTTCCTATATAAGAAAGAAGGCAGAAGAGGTTTTTTATGATCCAACTGTAGCATCTGAAGAACTGGTAGACGAAGTTTTCAGTGTGGTAAATGACAGAATGAAAGGCATTAAAACTGTAATGTTGGCCAGAAGCGCCATCAAACACAATATGCTGAATGATCTTCCTAAAATTTTGAGACCAACATGTCTGATCTGGGGAAAACAGGACAACGTAACTCCGCCTGAAGTTGCTATCGATATGAATAAATTTATCCCAAATTCAGAACTTTTCTGGATTGATAAATGTGGTCACGCAGCAATGATGGAAAAGCCTGATGAATTCAATGAAATTCTTTACGCCTGGTTAAAAAATAAAATTTAATAAAAAATAAGACAGCCATTAAGAAATTTCTTAATGGTTTGTTTTTCTAAAATATATATTATGGTCATTAAAACAGCCACCTTTGTAAAAAGCAGCGGAAAATGGCAGGAATGCCCCGAACCCAATATGCCGGAATACGCGTTCATCGGCAGATCCAACGTTGGGAAATCTTCTCTCATCAACGCAATGATGAATCATAAAGATTTGGCAAAAACCTCGGGAACCCCAGGTAAGACACAGCTTATCAATCATTTTTTGGTAAACGAAACCTGGTATCTGACAGATTTACCAGGCTATGGTTATGCAAAAGTTTCAAAATCAATCAGAAAAGACTTCGAAAAACTGATTACCAACTACATTCTGAACAGAAAAAATCTTGTTAACCTTTTTGTCTTAGTAGATTCCAGACACAAACCACAGACAATTGACCTCGAGTTTATACAGTGGTGTGGTGAGAGTGGAGTTCCGTTTTCGATTGTATTTACAAAAGCAGACAAACTAAAGCCGAACGCAGTGATAAAAAATATTGAAGATTACAAAACCGAACTGCACAAGACATGGGCTGATCTTCCGGAAATCTACGTGACTTCTGCAGAAAAAAAAGAAGGCTGTGCAGAAATTTTGAGCTTCATCCAGACTACGAATGAATTTCTAATTAACAACAGCGTGACCTTCGATGAGTAATATTATCTGGAAAATTAAAACGTTTGAAGAATTTACTGTTCCTGAACTTTATGCGGTTCTCAAAGCACGGATCGATGTTTTTGTGATAGAGCAAAACTGTCCTTATCCTGATCTTGATGATTACGACCAGAAAGCTGTGCACATTTGGGCTGAGGAAGACGGGGAAGTTTTAGCCAACTGCAGAATCTTTAACAAAGGAATTAAATATCCTGAAACATCAATCGGCAGAGTTTTAACTACAGAAAAAGCAAGAGGTAAAAATCTGGGAAGACAGCTTATAAAGTACGCTGTTGAAACAATTGAAAACCGTTTTGGAATTTCACAAATCAGAATTTCGGCTCAGGATTATCTACTGAAATTTTATGGTGAATTTGGCTTTGAAGATACCGGAAAAAAATATCTGGAAGACGGAATTCCTCACACAGAAATGTTGAGAAAATAAGAGTCTCATCACTTTGCTTTAAAAAAAACAAACAGCACATATAAATAATTAAACCCAGAGTTCTTCCTGGGTTTTTTTTATTTCTAATCTCCAATAATTACACTCTCCCCATTTTCGCTGTTAAAAAGGAAAAAAATCTGATGATTTACGGCGTGATCATTAAAACTAAAACAGTACAAAAATTCAATTGATTCTCTCCAGTGAAATAACAGACATCAATGATTAAGATTTAAAATTAAATTTTATATTCCTGAAAATCAAATATTTAAATCAAAATAGATACTAAATAGGGTACCAATTATTATGTTAAATAGGAAAATTTAAGATTTCTTTGCCAACCCAAAAACACAATCTGATGGAAACTGAAAAATGAAAATTTCTCATACAGAATTCTCATCATATCCCTCCGCAAAAAGGAAGAATGGCCTGTTCTTCTGCTAAAAAACACAATGATATTTCAACCCGCGGAGGGAGAGATGAGATAAGATTTCGCGCAGCTTGCCGGCCATTATTTTATTTTCCTGAAAATGATCAGGAAGTTTTCCTTAAATTTATTCAGTAAAATTCCTAAACATCAAGGAGAATTAAAAATCCTATCTCCTGAAAGCATGTGCTTTAGCGGAATTTAAAAACTTCATTCAAAGTGACTAAAACTGTATTTATTACAATCTGTATATTCTTCATCGGTTTCATCTCTGCTGATGCTCAAATCTATACTAAAAAAGCAACAGACTCTGTTTTTGACAATCATGTGGTACGTCTGTTCAAAAACGGACAGCTACAGGAGTCTCTGGAACTCTGTAAAAAAGTAATACGCGAATATGAAAGCCTGAATGCAGACGAGGATGCAGCAAAAGCATATCTTTTTGCCGCCAATACCAGCAGCAATCTTTACCGGATCAAAGAAAGTATGCACTATCTCGATCTTGCCCTCGAAAAGTGTAAAGATCTCGACAACCCCTCACTTAACGCCAGAATTTACGGGGAATACGGCAGAAATTATAATGCTTTGGGGTTTAATGAAAAAGCAATAGAAAATTACAGTATCGCGATTGATATTGCGAAAGGAAATCCGAAAGCAAATGCCGGCCACCTGCAGTATTTTTACGGTCTACGAAGTGTTATTCACGAGGAGAATAAGAATATTAAAGCTTTCTACAAGGATATTCAGAACGCCCACAAGGCGTCCTCCAACACATTTACTGCTTCCAGAATAGCAAAGTATTTTATCTCATATAACAAAGATCTTGATTCCGCAAGATACTACTTGGATCTGGGCAAAAAAATCTATGAAACCAAAAAAATTCCTGTCTTTCAGAAATCAGTTCTGCAGAGAAATTTTGGAAGGTATTACATGGAAAGAAAAGATTTTGCAAAGGCAATTGAATGCTATGAAGAAGCTCTGGTGATTTGTAAACAATTAAAAAAACCACAGGATGTGCGGGATATTCACAAACTTTTATATGAAGCTCACAAAGCATCCCAAAACAACACAGAAGCTATAGAAAACCTGGAAAAACACACTTCTTTAAATGACAGTCTGGCAACTGTAAGCACCCAAATACAGGAAATCCCCGTAAAAAAACTTATTAAAGAAAAAGAAGAAGTTTCAGAAAAATCAAAGACTCAACTTTATCTGATTATAGCCATAATTCTGTTCTTATCAGCGGGAATCTTTATCTTTCTGAAAATAAAATACTCTAAAAAGAGCAGAGCGGATGAAGAAAAACTGTATTCTAAAGAAGAAGAAAACTCTCAGCTGCAACTAAAAGTAAATGAAGCTTTCGAAGAAATCATTTTCCTCGCCAAAAGTAACAGCCCCGAATTTTTCACCCGTTTTCAGGAAGTATATCCCGAAGTAATCAGCAAACTTCTACAGATTGATTCTAAACTCAGGGTTTCAGAACTTACTCTCTGTTCCTATATTTTTTTAGGGTTTACTACCAAAGATATAGCAACTTTTACGTTCCGGACATTAAGCACGGTCCGTAATAGAAAGCACAATTTGAGAACAAAACTCAGTATTCCTGCTGAAGAAAGCACTGAACTCTGGTTTAAAAATTTAGCTAAAAAATAATTTTAAATAAATTGTTTATCAATTAGTTAAACGAAAGTAGTATCTCAATAGACCCCCTGTTTTTTTTATTTTCCAATAGTTTGAACGTTCTTTGAATTCAAATTATAAATCACAAATTTTGGACTTTAAAAAAATTCACATCGGTTCTCTTATTGAGCAGAAAATAAGAGAAAACAAAACAGAATTTTCAAGAATCTGCAGTTTCATGGCAAGCACTGAGGAAGAAATCAAAACAATGCTTTCATCGCCAAGCCTTAATTCTGACGTTCTCTTAAAATGGTGTAAACTCCTGGAGTACGACTTCTTCAGAATTTACAGCCAGCATCTGATTCTCTATTCTCCCGCTGCATCTTCATCTGCAGACAAAAGCTCAGAGGGTGCAAAAACAAAAACATCACTGCCGGTCTTCCGAAAGCATATCTACACGCAGGAGATGATCAGTTTTATACTTGAACAGATCAGTTGCGGGCAAATAACGAAAGCCAGTGCCGTCGAAAAATACAGAATACCGAAAACCACGTTATACAAATGGATCAACAAGTACGAAAACTTAAAAAGCTGATTGCAAATTATCTTCATAAATCTAAAAATGAAATTTTAATTTCATTTGGAAGGCCGGCCAGAAAATCTGACAGTGAAGTATGGTTTTTCAGAAAATTCAAGCCGAGTTTCTATAATGATGAGATCGTATTTATTTTCGAAGATGATAAAGTAGTTGATATTTCCATAAGCAAATATTTTCTTTGGAAAGAGCTCATCAATGTGTATTATTTTGAGGGAAAAAATCCCGAATTCAAAGTTGTTTCTTTTTTAGCACCAAAAGATTTATGAAAAATCCAGGACCAAACTACAAACTGATTTTCAGTGATATTATCGACTTAAAACATCCCGACAAGAGGGTTGCCTGCAAAAACTTACTGGAAAAAGATGATCTCTCCGCACTCGACATCATTAAGCTCAACACCATTATTTTTGGTAATTCGGGGAAAGATGCAGAAATTTTCAATCAAAAACACCGGACCTACAGCCAAACAGACATCAAACAGATTATTGAATACCAGAAAAAAAATAAATTAAGCAATATTCAGGTCGCGAGAGATTTTAAAATGAGCAGAAACACAATTTCGAAATGGAAAAAAAATTATGCCGAATAAATAATAATAAAGATTAATTGAAAATCTTTCAAGGGGTATTAATTTTCCAAAATGCAAAAAAGATATATTACCATTTTGGCCACCCCTAAAAACAAAAAAGACTGTTAATCAATGATTAACAGTCTTTTTAAGTACCCCAGACGGGACTTGAACCCGTACATCCTTGCGGATACAGGATTTTAAGTCCTGCGTGTCTACCAATTCCACCACCAGGGCGTGATGAGAGCGAAAAACGGGACTCGAACCCGCGACCCCAACCTTGGCAAGGTTGTGCTCTACCAGCTGAGCTATTTTCGCAATAAGTGCGGATGAAGGGACTCGAACCCCCACGCCTCACGGCACCAGATCCTAAGTCTGGCGTGGCTACCAATTACACCACATCCGCATGATTATTGAAATATTTTAAAGAACTTCCTTCGTTTTTGTGAGTGCAAATATAGGGCAAAAAATCATAACTGCAAGTCTTTTGCAACTTTTTTTTCATTTTTTTTAAAATTTTATTTCTTCCTTTATTTTTACGTTTCATTTTATTACTTTTACATCTTTAACATTTAATGATATGGAATTACAAGGTACGGTAAAGAAAATCTCTGAAGTTCAGTCTTTTGCAAGCGGTTTTCAGAAAAGAGAAATGGTGATTTTGACGCAGGAGCAGTATCCGCAGCCAATCAACATCGAATTTTTGCAGGATAAGATCAATTTGCTTGATAATGTTTCTGAAGGTGAAAATGTGAAAGTGGGAATCAACATCAGAGGTAGAGAATGGGTGTCTCCGCAGGGCGAAACTAAATATTTCAACTCTATTACAGGATGGAGAGTTGAAAAGGTAATGGATAACAACAGCGCAGAGCCAACGCACGCAACACCAAACCAGTCTGCATCGCCAGCTGCTTCTAATGCAAACCCTTTTGAAGAAGACGACGACGATCTTCCTTTCTAATCGAAATCTAAAATCAAAATACAATCCTGCTTTCCGAAAAAAAGTGGGATTTTTTGTCTTATGGTAAAACTTGATCCCAAAGAGATAACTTTTCCCGACCCGGAATTTTACGATGGCCACGAAGGCATTATCGCTTACGGTGGCGACCTGTCGGCAGACCGTGTGTGGTTTGCCTATCAAAACGGTATTTTTCCGTGGTTTAATCCGGATGAAGAGATTCTTTGGTGGTGTCCCGATCCCAGATTTGTACTTTTTCCTGAAGAAGTAAAAATTTCGAAGTCGATGAAGAAAATTTTAGACAGGAACATTTTCACATTCACAGAAAATCAATATTTTGAAGAAGTCATCCGGAACTGTCAGCAGACAGCGAGAAAAGATCAGGACGGAACGTGGCTTTCAGAAGAACTTATTCAGGTTTTTCTGCAATTTCACAGGTATGGTTTGGCAAAAAGTATTGAAGTTTGGCAAAATGACGAATTGGTTGGAGGATTCTATGGTTTGAAAATCGGAAATGTTTTCTGTGGCGAAAGCATGTTCAGCAAAGTGAGCAACGCCTCAAAAGCAGGTTTTATAACGTTTGTGGAGAAAAATAAAGATTCTCTCACGCTTATCGACTGTCAGTCTCACACACCTCACCTTGAAAGTCTTGGAGCACGGATGATTGCTAAAAAAGTTTTTTTGCATATTTTAAAGGAAAATAATCAGATCTAAAACCGATGAAAAAACTCACCATTTTAAGCGGAGCCGGAATCAGCGCTGAGAGCGGAATTAAAACCTTCAGAGACGGCGACGGACTTTGGGAAAACCACAGCATCACAGACGTAGCAAGTCCGGAGGGTTGGATGAAGGACAGAGCATTGGTTCTGGATTTTTACAACCAGAGACGCCGTCAGCTGCATGAAGTAGAGCCCAATGATGCCCACAAATTACTCGCAGCACTGGAACAACATTTTGAAGTACAAATTATCACTCAAAACATAGACGACCTCCACGAAAGAGCAGGTTCTACAAATATCACCCATCTTCATGGTGAACTTTTTAAATCCTGCTCGTGCAACAACAAAAATCTGATTTACGAGCAGAAAAACGACATCAACATTGGCGACAAAGCGGAAGACGGAGCTCAGCTCAGGCCTTTTATCGTTTGGTTTGGCGAAGAAGTGCCAATGATGGAAAAAGCAACCAAGCTCGCCCGTGAGGCCGATATTTTCCTTGTTATTGGAACATCTCTTCAAGTCTATCCTGCCGCAGGATTGGTTCACGAGATTAAAGATGACTGTCTTCTGATCGTTATCAATCCCAATGAAACTGGTTTCGGTTACGGACAGAGAGCCGTTGTAATGAAAGAGACTGCGACCCAGGGAATGAAGCTGTTGTTTGACAAACTTGTGGATTTGGCTTAAAAAATTACACTATGACTGACTCCCAAAATAAAAAAACAAGCAAATTCCTCAGCTACGTTCTCAGGCATCATCCTGAACTGATTGGTTTACATTTAGATAAACGGCTGGGCAGATGTGGAGGAACTCATTGCAAAATCAACCAATGACAGTCATGGTTTTACTTTCGAAGAACTCAGTGACATTGTGGAAACCAATGACAAAAAACGTTTTGTTTTTAATGAAGATAAAACCAGAATCAGAGCCAATCAAGGGCATTCGATCGGGATTGATTTAAATTTAAAACCTCAGCAGCCTCCTGAATTTCTTTATCACGGAACGGCACAGTCAAATATCAATTCAATTTTAGAAAACGGCATTGAAAAGAAGAGCCGGCAGCACGTTCACTTAAGTTTAGACAGAGAAACCGCAACAAAAGTAGGAATGCGTCACGGAAAACCTGTAATTTTAACCATTAAAACAAAAGAAATGTCTGAAGACGGCATTCCTTTTTATCTCTCAGAAAACGGAGTCTGGCTGACGGATTTTGTGGATGTGAATTATATTTCAAGGGATATGTAAAATTTCCCATCCGACTTACTACAAAATATTTAAATGAAAAGAACTTTAGCCATTGGCGACATTCACGGAGGATTCAAAGCCTTAAAACAGGTTTTGGAAAGAGCAGAAGTTACAGAAAACGATAAACTTATTTTTCTTGGAGATTACGTCGACGGCTGGAGCGAGTCTGCTCAGATTATTCAGTTTCTGATGGAACTTTCGCAAAAACAGGAATGTATTTTCATCAAGGGAAATCACGATGCGTGGGCTGAAGAATGGCTTTCGTTTGGCTCTGAGCCCGCTGTTTGGCTAAACAATGGAGGACAGAGTACAGTCGACAGTTATGTGGATTACTCTTTAGATAAGATTGAATCACATCTTGAGTTTTTTCAGAATATGAAAAACTATTACGTAGACGAAGACAACAGACTCTTTATTCATGCAGGTTACACTTCAATTGAGGGTCCGGAGGCTGAAATGTATACTGCAGACAGCCGTTGGGACAGAACACTTTGGGAAACAGCCATCACCATGGACAAAAAACTGAAGGAAAATCCTGATTTATTCCCTAAAAAATTACTGCTTTTTAAAGAAATTTTTATCGGTCACACCCATACTTTACATTTAGGAATTACAGAACCTGTAAAAAAAAGCAACGTGTGGAATCTTGATACCGGCGCGGCTTTTACAGGAGCGCTCTCGATCATGGATGTTGACACAAAAGAATTTTGGCAGAGCGAACCGCTTACCGTTTTATACCCAGAAGAAAGAGGTAGAAACCGTCAAAAGATTAAACTAAAAGTTTAAAGTTTAATCAATTCTAATCTTCTTTAAATAACTGGCAACTCCAAACCAATGAATTTATGAAACCGACACCTTTCCTCTTTCTCCTGATTTCCTCTTTCATTTTCTCTCAGAATCAGTATCAGACTCCTTTCGAAAAGGGTAACGGAAATAAAACGGCAACCTATCAGGAAATGAATAATTTCTATGAGAACCTTGCAAAAAATTTCAACACTATTCAATATCTTCAAAAAGGTGTAGACGATAATGGAAAACCAATTTATGTCGTCATTTACAATCCCTTTGCTGAGAAAGATTTCGAGAAATTACGAAAGGAAAAAGCCGTTCTCTTTATCAACAACGGAATTCATCCAGGCGAGCCCGACGGAATCGATGCGACCATGATGCTGATGCGGGATTTAGCATTAAAAAAAATTAAAACTCCTGAAAATTTTGTCATCGCCGCAATTTCTGCCTACAACATCAGCGGGATGCTGAACCGTGGAGCATTTTCAAGAGCCAACCAAAACGGTCCGGAGGAATATGGTTTCAGAGGAAATGCACGAAATTTAGACCTCAACAGAGATTTCGTCAAGGCTGATTCTAAAAACGCAAAGAGTTTTCAGGAAATTTTCCAGTGGCTGAAACCGGATGTTTTTATTGACAATCACGTGAGCAACGGGGCAGATTATCAGTATACTTTTACTTATATTTCTACTTTCAAAGAGCGTTTGGGGAAAGTTTTAGGTGAATATTTTTACAATGATTTTCAGTCTAAAAATTTACAGGATTTAAAAAAGCTTGGTTACGAAAGCACACCTTACGTCAATATCCACGGTGATGTTCCCGATATTGGGTTTGCTGCTTTTGAAGATACTCCAAGATATTCGACTGGCTATGCTTCGCTTTTCAACACTTTGGCCACGATGCCTGAAACGCATATGCTGAAACCTTATGACAAACGCGTGGATGCGACTTACAAATACATGCTTGTGAATCTTCAGAATTTAGACAAAGATTATCTTAAAATCAAGCGACTGAGACTTGAAAATCTGAAACAGTACGAAGCCGGGAAACAGTATGGCATCCGCTGGAAAATAGATTCCACACAATATTCAACCATGAATTTTAAAGGTTTTGAAGGAAAATATAAACCAAGCGAAATTTCGGGGAAGCCTAGGTTGTATTATGACAGAAACAAACCTTTCACAAAAGAGATAAAACTTTTTACAACAGCGATTCCTACCGGCTACATTACCATTCCGAAGTATTATGTAATTCCACAGTCGCAGTACCGGGTGATTGAAGAATTAAAGAGAAATCAGATCCACATGAAATTGATCCGAAAAGACAGTGCAATCGCCGTAGAATCTTATAAAATTGATGATTTTAAAACCGTTAAAAATCCATCTGAAGGCCATTATCTGCATTACGACACCAAAGTTTCTCATTCAGATAAAAAAATAACTTTTCAAGCGGGAGATTATCTCGTTTCAACCCAACAGTTTGGTGTAAAGTATATTATTGAAACACTGGAACCGGAAGCCACAGATTCATTCTTCAACTGGAATTTCTTCGACGGAATTCTATCTCAGAAAGAATATTTTTCAGCTTACATTTTTGAAGATACCGCTGCAGAACTGTTGAAAAAAGAGAAAGATTTAAAACAGAAATTTGAAGCTAAAAAAGCCTCAGACAAAGAATTTGCCACAGACGGAACAGTACAGCTCGACTGGATTTACCGGAACTCTCCGTATTTCGAGGAAAAAACGTTCAGACAATATCCTGTCTACAGAATTCTGTAAACAAAAAAGACGCTTCAGCTGAAACGTCTTTTTTCTATCTTTTAGGTAACCCTTTTTTTAAAGCTAATTCGGCTCTGGCTACGGCCTTACGCTCCTTCCAGTCCATGTATTTCTTTTTAAAATTCTTCTTCATTACGTCATCAAACTTCCTTTGAACAGTAAGATTCCAAAGCGACTGCGCTTTTACCGCCCACGATTTGTCCCACGCTCTGAGCGAGATTGAGAAGCTTCCGTCGAGGTATTTCATCCAGTGCCACCATCCCGTCGGCATAAACAAGGTATCGCCGTGCTCTAGGAAGCATTCGATTCCTTCCACTCCATCCAAAGCGGGAAATTTTGCAAAATCAGGATTGGCAATATCGTAGTCTTCCAGTGCGTAGGTAGCATAGGGAAGTTTATACAATCTCTGTTTCCATTTGTTTTCAAAAAGAAGAACGTGTTTTCTTCCATTAAAATGGGTATGGAAAATATGGGCTAAATCGATATCATAATGTAAAAATGTCACAGAACCCTTTCCCCCAAAAAACATGGATGGAAATTTATCCAGAAATCCGCCCATCAGATCTTTAGGAGAGATATAATCTTCCAACAGTTTTTTTGCCTGCTTGATAGGATCAAAAAAGAAAATCCTCAAATCTGTAGGTTCCCTCTGAATAAGATCAATATAATCTGCAAACTTCATTTTGGTCGTCGGCGTATTGATTGGTGCAGCAGGATCAGCCTTTTTCGAATCGTATAACGGAACTTCCACGTCGCCTACCGCTTCCTTCACATACTCCATTGTCCATTTTTGGTAAGCCGGCCATTTTCTTGCCATATTCTTTATGACAACCGGTTTTCTTGGCTTTAAGTATTTTTCAATAAAATCTTCCTGAGTAATATCGTCTACAACATCAATCGGCTTTAAGATAACTCCCATTTTTTAAAAAAATTAATGTTACAAAATTATTAAATAAATGCATATGCAGACGAAATAAAGATTTTTTTAATCTATGATGTTCATCACATTTAATTTAGAATCGGTAAAAATATATTTTTTTTGTTTTCAAAACTGAAATGTGTAATTCAGTTAGTTCGGAATATTCTCAAAAATTCTGTGCTGTTTTTAGCAGTTCTGATTTTCCTTTGTCTTAAAAACTTTCCGCATCACAGATTCCAGTCAACAGAAAGTGAATTTTAATACCGTTCCTGATCGCTTTTCTTTTCACTTGTGAACTGTGTTTTAACTATTTCAAAAAAATTATATCTCTATGAGTAGTAACAAATCCTGATTCTTTTAAACTAATAGTTCAAATAATAAATTCCGAAATCATTTTGTCCTGAATTTTCAGGATTAAAAAACGGTTTTAAGAAACTTAAAAAAATAAATAACTTGATATGAAACAAAATTTTTTCCTCTTTGTTCTGATGTTTTTTTCTGTGATGGTATTTTCGCAGAAAACGGTTTCAGGAAAAATTACCGATGAAGACGGAGTGGGCATCCCAAGTGCCAGTGTGACGATTGAAGAACCCGGCAAAGACGCCATTCTTGCGTATGGAATTACCAATGCCAAGGGGGAATACAAAATTACCTTTACCTCATCCGAGAGCAATGTAGACCTTAAAGTGAAAGGGTTTAACCAAAAGCCTATCACAAAGCAGATCAGCAATTCAGATCAGAATCTGAATTTCAAGATGCAGTCTGAAGCTACAGAAATCAAAGAAGTACAGCTCAAAACCAAACTGATTACCGCGCGAGGCGACACCATTGCATACGATCTGAAAGCATTCGACAGCAAAAGTGACCGTACTTTGGCCGACGTCATGAAAAAAATACCGGGAATTGAAGTGAATGCAGACGGAACGGTTCTGTATCAGGGAAATGCCATCAACAAATTTTATGTAGAAGGAAAAGACCTTATGGAAGGCGGTTACGGAACAATAACCAACTCATTACCTAAAGATGCCATCGCAAAACTTGAGGTTTTGGAAAATCACCAGCCGGTAAAAATGCTTCAGGGTAAAATACCTTCTGATGCAGCTGCCATCAATATCAAGCTTAAAAAATCTGTGACCATGACAGGTCGTGGCGAAGTGGGAATTGGTGCAGATCCTCTTTTGTGGAATGTAAAACTGACCCCAATGTTTTTCAGCAAAACCAGCCAGTGGGTAGTTAACTATAAAACAAATAACGTTGGAGATCAGGTAGAAAATGAGGGAAATATCCTGGGAAGCTACAACCCTTGGGAAGGCAGACGTGGAAATGTTTCTCAAAATGACTGGTTGAACGTGGAAACTTCCGGTACACCAAGCACGCCGGTTAAAAGATACTTGTTCAACAATGTACACTACGCCTCTGCAAACTATTTAACCAATATTGACAAGGCAAAACAGTGGGAACTGAAAGCTATTGCCAACTATACCAATAATGCGGTTGAGAGAGAAGATTACAAAGAAACGACTTATCAGACAGGAGATTTGGCAGGAAGCAAGGTCATCAACAGCACCAGAAACGATTTCTACACCGACAAGGTAAGAGGAGAATTACTTTTCACAAAAAATGCCAAGAAAGGTTTCTTTAAAAACTCAACCAGCTTCAGCCAGTTTTGGAATGCAGACCGCGCATTTGCGGTAAGAGAAGGAAGATCTGCAGGACAGGCAGTAGAATCTCCTACCTCAAATTTCCAGAACTCTTTGAGCACTATCATACCCTGGAAAGAAAAGATGGTAAACCTCAGATCATATATCAGCTATCAGGATGATCAGCAAATGTTGAAAGTATCACCGGCAGACTACCTTCGTTTTCCATTCAGAGAAAACGAAGATGCACCGATAGGAACGATCGCATTTCTTCCCAATACCGTTGCACAGCAGAATTTCAGACTTAAAACTTTAGATACTTCACATTCAGCGAACATCAGTTTTACCAAAAAAGGCTGGACGTTTACGCCATCAGTTGGGTTTGACTTTTCAAATGACAGATTGGATACCGATTTCAATGCAATTGCCCTTTCAGGAATACCAAATTTTAACGGTCCGGCATACGAAAACAATCTGAAATTCACAGAAATCAATCCTAACGCTTCATTAGGTATAAACTACAAAACAGATGTATGGAATGTGTTTGCCAATTTACCGGTAAATTTCACCAGCATCAAAGCTGAAGATGACGTGAGAGGAGTTTCAAAAGATTTAAACAGAACCACATTTACCCCGAATTTATTTGCGCAGTATACTTTTGCATCATTCTGGAAAGCCAGTGTTAATGCCAATGTGGGCAATAATTTCGGTGATATTCAGACAGCCTATGCAGGTTATATGCTGCTTTCACCAAACGGGTTTAACGTGATGGACGCAAACAATCCAATTCCGCAGACAACAACTTCTGCTTTGGGCTCAAGACTTGAATATAGAAATCCACTGAACAATTTGTTTTTTAATGTAAACTATTCTTATTCCGACAGTAAAAGAAATCTACTTTCTGCACCTTTGCTTGATCCAAATACAGGATTTACATTGATGCAGTATCTGGATATTGAAAATCATGCTAAAAGCAACAGGCTGAGCGCAGAAGTTGGAAAATATTTCCCTTCATTTAAAACGAATGCATCTGTAAACTACAGAAATACGACGTCACTTTCTGATGCTTTCCTTGACGAAGTTAGATTTAAAAACAAAAACAACAACCAGTCTTACGGTTTTAAGTTAAACAACACGTATTTCAGCTGGATGAGTGTGGATTTCAACATGAATCTTTCGCGTACAAAACAGGAAGGCCGTACAGGAACTTTGGGTATCAACAGAGGATACAATCATAATTTAGCTGTATTCTTCTATCCTCTCGAAGATCACAACATCGGTTTTTCATGGGATCAGTTGAACACTACAAACAACGACACTACCTACAGAAACCCATTCTTTGATCTTTCTTACCAGTTTACATGGTCAAAAAAGAAAATTGATTTTGAACTGAAGTGGATGAACATCAGCAACAGAAAAGTTTTTGAAACCTATGATCTTAACGGAACGCTGAACTCTCTTACTTACACCAGAATTCAGCTCAGACCAAGCCAGGTTATGTTTACAGTGAAATTTAACTTTAAATAATAAAAATATCCCTTTCAGATTTGAGAGGGATATTTTTTTTGCTTTCATTTTAATTTTAAAAATTTTCGTTGTCGGCAGTCGGCCCATAACTTCCGGGAAGCTCAATATCATTCAGCCGGTAATAAACTCCGAGCTGAGCCCTGTGGTGGGTAATCTGATCCAAACTGTGGCGGATCGCTCCGTATTTTGTCCATTTTGCCAGTTCGTGCCCGGCATGTTTTAAAGCCCAGTACGGTGTCAAATCATCTTCTGTAGCATTTTCAAGAGCCTTAATACTTTGCTGGAAATTGTTTTCAAAAGTTTCTAAAATTTCCTGTCTGGTAGTAAGTAATTTCGGTTGCATTGAACTGTCAGCAAAATCCAACTCAGAAGAATTCAGCATAAAACCTGCCCATCCAAAAATTTCTGCAATGTGCGTCACGAGATGATTTATTGCCATACTTTTTTCGTGCGGCTTATATTCACCTTTGTCTTCGGGATAAATATCAAAAAACTGTTTTGTGGTTTTGTACTCTTGTGTGAGCTCGTCTTTTAATTGTTTCAGCGTATCCATAATAATTTATTTTGTGTTGTTCTCTTTCTGACATCAAAAATTATGCTATCGGAATCATTGATTTCCAGCATAATAAATACTTAAATTTTAATCCTGTTTAAAATTAAGTTTAAAAATTCTGTAACATTTTGCCTCTACTTCAAACTAATAGAGAAACATTTACTTTTAATATGAAAAAACTATTTTCAATATTTTTAATTGCAACGGCGGTATTCGCCAATGCTCAGGATGCCAAAGAAACCGCAAACAGGTTTTTTTACGAACTTAACTTTAAGCCTAAAAAAGATTCCACAAAAACTGATAAGGTAATCACTATTCTGGATATCACAGATAAGAACAGATCTGTCTATCAGGATTACACCATCATTGCTCAGGATTCTATTATGAAATTAGAAATTGAAGCGATGCAGAAATCGGGTCAGATGAAAGATCTTTCTAAACTGATCAAGATGCCGAAACTTTCTGCAAGAGTTTACAAAACCTATCCTACAATGAAAATTCAGTTTGTGGAAAAAATCACAAGCGGATTTACACCAGCCAACATCGGTTATGTTGAAGAACCGAAATTTGCATGGAAGATTCTTTCAGACAAACAGAAAATCGGGGAATACAACACCCAGAAAGCTACTACAGAATTCGGAGGTAGAAAATGGACGGCTTGGTTCAGTTCAGATATTCCTTTTCAGGACGGGCCATACAAATTTTCAGGACTTCCGGGTTTAATTGTAAAGATCGAAGACGAAGCTAAAGATTACTCATGGGTTTTGCAGGGAAATAAAAAAATACAGGACTACACAGAATATTCTTACATCGAAAATATGATGCAGGCTAAAGGAGGTAAAGTGAACGAAATGCCGAGAGATAAATTTGAGAAAAAATTCAACGAATTTAAGAAAGATCCTTTCGCTACCATGAGACCGATGCTGACAAAAGAAATCATGTCTCAGTCTATCCCGGGAATGGACGGAACGGTAGGGGATATGATTAAAAAACAGGAGAAACAGTACAAAGATTTCTTCAAAGCTGTAGATAACGAAATAGAACCTGCTTACGGAGCTTTAACAGTAGGCGAAGTAGAAAGAACAGGTACTGAAAAAGCAAAATAAACGCACATTCATATTTAACTTAACTATATTAGAAGCAAACCCAGATACAGCAATGTGTTTGGGTCTGTTTTTTTGCTCTAATTTAGATTTACTTTAAATAACGTATATTTGCACGACAAATTTTCAGCTTTGAAACAGAAAGATCCACAGAAACTGAGTCGGTTCCCGAAAAACAAAAAGGGAATAATAAAAGGTTATGACAATGAGCATCTCAGCATGCCTACAAAGATCATTGAAATGGGTATGCTTCCTGAAACTTCCTTTAAAATATTGTATCAGGCACCTTTTAACGGGCCTATTTACGTGGAGTTTGGGGAAGAAAAAAGCCGGATTGCTCTCCGAGAAGAAGAAGGAGATTTTATTATTGTTGAAGAATTGATCTAAATGCAGGAAAATCACGAAAAACAGGTGCTTTTGGTTGGGAATCCCAATGTGGGAAAGTCTACCCTCTTCAATGCACTCTGCAATACAACACAGAAAACCGGAAACTACGCCGGAGTAACCGTTTCAAGCCATTCCGGAAACTATTCTTATAAAAATGAAGAAGTAAAAATCACCGATTTACCAGGATCATACAGCATTTATCCGAGTTCTGAGGATGAAGCTATATTCTCTAAAGTTTTACTTGACAAAAAAAACTATGCCGGAGTAATCTACATTCTTGAAGCACTAAGCATCAAACGTGGAATGCTTTTGCTGCAACAGATACTGGATGCAGGTTTGCCAATGATTGTAGTTCTGAACCAAGTCGATCAGGCAAAAAGAAGAGGTGTTGACATCGATGTACGAAAACTTGAAGAAACATTAGGTTTAAAAATCATTCAGACCAACGCTAAAGAACAGACCGGAATTGTGGAATTAAAAGAGTCAATTCTGAAAAATGAATTTAAAAATACCTCTGTTCCCTATTTTGATATTCCAACTGAACATAAAAATTTGGTTGAAAAAATTGTTGCCCAGCAAAATTCAGAAAACGCTTACAAAGCCTGGCTGAGCATTTCCCTCGACTCGGATAAAAAAAATCCTGCCGATGAAAATTCAGGTTTAAAATCAGTAAACCCAAAAAGAATACAGGTTCAGGAGACGGTAAGAAGATACCAGCTTGCAGACAAAATGCTTCAGGGAATTATTTCAAAAAAGCAAAATGCCAAGGAACTTCTGACCGAGAAATTAGATAAAGTTCTTGTTCATAAATTCTGGGGCTATATTATTTTTCTTTTGGTGCTTCTGATAATCTTCCAGTCGGTTTTCTTCCTCGCAGAATATCCGATGAACTGGATTGACGGGCTTTTTGCATGGATGTCTGGCTTTTCTGGCGAACATTTGCCCGAAGGACCTTTAAATTCATTAATCTCGAACGGAATTATCCCGGGCGTTGGCGGCATCGTTATTTTTGCTCCGCAAATCGGAATTTTACTGTTCTTCCTTTACATTCTGGAGGATTCGGGATATATGGCGAGAGTTGTTTTTTTAATGGACAGATTTCTGCGGCCTTTTGGTCTCAACGGAAAAAGTATCGTTCCACTGGTTTCAGGAACGGCCTGTGCAATTCCCGCCGTGATGTCTACAAGAAATATTGAGAACCTCAGAGAAAGACTGCTTACAATTCTGGTAACACCTTTTATGACATGTTCAGCAAGGCTTCCGGTGTACAGCATTATGATCGGCTTGATTATCTCTGACGACAATTTCTTCGGCATTTCCTACAAAGCTTTGGTTCTTTTGGCAATGTATCTTTTAGGATTTTTTGTTGCACTTCTGTCTGCTTTCATCCTGAAATATTTTATTAAAGAAAAAGGGAAATCCTATCTCGTCATGGATCTTCCAACCTATAAAAAACCGCTTTTCTGGTATGATTTTAAACTTGTGTTAGGTAAAGTCTGGGAATTCATCACCGGAGCCGGAAAGATTATTTTCGTAGTCAGTATTATTATCTGGGTTTTAAGTTATTTCGGTCCGAAACTTAATGAAAACGAAATCGTAGCAACTGATGTTGAACTCGATCACTCCTACCTCGCAAGAATGGGAAGAGCCATCGAACCTGCTATCGCACCACTCGGTTACGACTGGAAAATGGGCGTTGGAATTCTGACGAGCTTCGTTGCAAGAGAAGTGTTTGTAGGAACCATGTCGACTTTATACAGTCTGGACGATGACGCTCCCGAAGGGAAAGTGATCGACAAAATGAGAAGCGACGTTAAACCTGACGGCAGCAAAGTTTTCAGTTTTGCTACCGGAATTTCAGTATTGCTTTTTTATGCGTTCGCCATGCAGTGTGCTTCGACCGTTGCTATCGTCTACAAAGAAACAAAAAGCTGGAAATGGACTGGCTTTCAGCTGGCCATGATGACCGGTTTGGCATATTTTGTGTCGCTTATTGCTTATCAGATATTAAAATAATCAGAAAAAGGAAATCGGTTGTTTGTATTTCCTGAGTGGGAAAAAGCCAACTTTGTCAAAGTTTTTGCATGGCGCTTATAACTTTGACAAAGTTTTAAAATCAAATCATTTCAACAATGGAAACTTCTCTTATCATTCAATACATTATTCTCGCGTTGGTTTTCGGATTTGCGTGCTATGCCCTGTTTAGAATTTTAAAGAAAAACTTCGCCCCGAAAAAATTTGATTCGAAAAGAACAGGCTGTGACAATGATTGCGGATGTTCTTAGAAAACAATCTTCCTTTTTTTCTTTAACTTTGTTAAAAATCACAGCATGGAAATTACTGATATCAACCAACTTGACCCCAATAAAAAGTACACTTACGCTGATTATCTTTTGTGGAAGTTTAAAGAAAGAATAGAACTTTTTAAAGGAAAAGTTTTCAAAATGAGCCCTGCTCCCGCGAGAATTCATCAGAAAATTTCTTTAAACATTACGAGGGTTTTGGATGATTTTTTCAGAAAACACCCATGTGAATTATATTATGCACCATTTGACGTACGTTTTCCTGATAAAGATGGGAATATTTCCACTGTTTTGCAACCGGATTTGTGTGTGATCTGTGATCTGCAAAAACTGGACGACAGAGGCTGTTTAGGAGCACCAGATTTAATTGTTGAAATTCTTTCCCCGGGAAATACAAAAAAAGAGCAGGATCTCAAATATCGTATTTACGAAGAGGCAGGTGTTTTTGAATACTGGATTGTGCATCCTACAGATAAAAATATTCAGGTTTTTGTGCTAAAGGACGGAATTTACATTGGCTTAAAACCTTTCACAGAAGGCGAAATAATTACTTCAAAAACATTTCCTGAACTCAGTTTTTCTACTGATGAGATTTTCGGGAATCTTTAACTTTGATCTCAGAAGTTCTTTTTCCTTTTTTATGCTGCAATATGAATTGATATTTCAATGTGATAAGTTCTCCGGTTATTCTTTGTTTTTGAAAAAAGCTTTTGTTCTTACACATTTGCGTTTGGTAAATTTTCCAATTCTAATAACTTATTTACTTGAATTCCGTCAATACAAACTGCGAGAAGAAATTATGACTGTTTCTAATTTTAAATAATTTGCAGTAATTTAAACCTCGAATTAAACACATCTACTTGATAAAATTCTTCATTTTTTTAGGATTAACAATATCTTTTGTGCCGGCAAATGCACAGAGCAAAATAGATTCTGCAAAAATTATTTCTTATGAAGAACAGGTAATGCTGAGAATTAATTTCGACACCAATATCGAAGACTTTGTAGCAAGCTATAATTCAGATGCAGGAAATCTCCAAACCAGACTGACCATCAACAACAAAACCAGAACTTCCTTTTCTGTGGATTACAAAATGATCAGTGCAGCGTTGTCTTTCGCACCGGATATTCTTCCGGGAAATAATGACAATAACCTGAAAGGTGAAAGCTCTTACACAGATTTTGTATTTAGATTTTTCCCCAACCAGTTTATTCAGTCATTTAATTACCGCAATATCAAAGGTTTTTATGTCGACAACATGGCGGATTTTTTCCCCGACTGGCAAAAGGGTACAGATCCCTATCTTCAATTTCCGGATTTGAGAATTCAGACTTTTGGTGGCAGCACTTCTTATGTATTTAATAAAGACTTTTCTTTGAAAAGCATCTATTATCAGCGGGAATGGCAGAAAGAAAGCAGTGGAAGTTTGATTCCTGTTCTTGAATATGATCTGTCCTATTTCAGTAACAGAAATGATGGTCTGAAAAGCAGGGAAAGACAATACAATCTCGGTTTAAACCTTGGATATCATTACAATTGGGTGATTGCAGAGAAAATAAATTTCGCACCCTACATATTTGCGGGAATTGGAGGAAAATGGTCGTCTTACCGAACTGATTTTGCGGACGGAACAAAATCCGATCCGGAAAAAGACAGATATCTGACAAGTAAATTCGGGACAGGAATTCATCTGGGATACAATTCGCGAAAATTTCTGTTTGGTGCCAAGCTTAATGTAACCTCATCGTTTTATAAAGAAGATTCCAGCTCAGAAGTTATCAACAGTAACGTTTTTGGTCTGCTGTACTTTGGTTACAGATTTCCTCCACCGAAGGTCTTGAAAAGGAATTATGATATAATCGAGAAAAAGATTCCTGTTTTATAAGTTCGTCTTCTTTTGAGTATCTTTGCAACCGGAAAATTAAAATATAGATAATCTCTTTTTTCAGATGATTTAAAAATAAATCAGCAGCTTGCATTTTAATTTAAATTCTGAAAACTAAAAATTTAAAATATAATGTCATTAATAAAATCAATCTCAGGAATCCGTGGCACCATTGGCGGAAAAGTAAACGATAATCTTACCCCACTGGACGTTGTAAAATTTGCGTCTGCCTTCGGAACCTGGCTTCAGAATAATAAGAATAAGAAAGATTTAACCCTGATCATCGGTCGTGATGCCAGAATCTCCGGACTGATGGTTAATTCACTGGTTACCGCAACGTTACAGGGCTTAGGAATCAACGTGATTGACTTGGGACTTTCAACGACTCCAACCGTTGAAATCATGGTTCCTGAATTGAAAGCCGATGGTGGAATTATACTGACAGCTTCTCACAACCCAAAACAGTGGAATGCTTTAAAACTTTTAAACGAAAAGGGAGAATTCATCAGCGGTGAAAATGGTGCTGAAGTTTTAGAACTAGCAGAAAACGAAGATTTCAACTACGCAGAAGTGGATGATTTAGGGAAATATGAAACAAGAAATGACGCTTTTGACATTCATATTCAGCAGATTTTAGATTTGCCAATGGTAGATGTTGATGCCATTAAAGCGAAAAAATATAAGGTCGTTCTTGATGCCGTAAATTCTACAGGAGGAATCGCAATTCCGATGCTTTTGGATAAATTAGGCTGCGAAACAGTAAAATTATACTGTGATCCGACTGGCCATTTCCCTCACAATCCCGAGCCTTTAAAAGAGCATTTGGGAGATATTTGTGAATTGGTGATTAAAGAAAAAGCAGATGTAGGAATCGTTGTTGATCCTGATGTTGACAGGCTGGCTTTGATTGATGAAAAAGGTGAAATGTTTGGCGAAGAATACACTTTGGTGGCTGTAGCAGATTATCTTCTGAAAAATAAAAACGGCGTTGCAGTTTCAAACCTTTCTTCAAGCCGCGCATTGAGAGATGTGGCAAAAACACACAGTTCAGAATACTTTGCAAGTGCGGTAGGAGAAGTGAATGTAGTGAATCTGATGAAAGAAAAAGATGCAGTTATTGGTGGTGAAGGAAACGGTGGAATTATCTATCCTGAACTTCACTACGGAAGAGATTCTTTGGTAGGTGTGGCTTTATTTTTGACCCATTTGGCAAAAGAAAACAAAACAGTGTCTGAACTGAGAGCAGGATATCCAGCTTACTTCATGGGTAAGAAAAAAATTGAGCTTACTCCGGAAATTGACGTAGATGCAATTTTAACTAAAATGGAAAAAGAGTATCAAAATGAAGAGGTCTCTACCGTTGACGGCGTGAAAATTGACTTTGAAAATAACTGGGTTCACCTTAGAAAATCAAATACGGAACCTATTATCAGGATTTACACTGAAGCATTTTCACAGGAAGAAGCTGACGATCTGGGAGACAAAATGATTGAAAAGATAAAAAGTTTGATTTGATTCAGAATTTTTGTACTTTTAATAGAGAAATAACAGTGCAATGACAATTACCATTAATCCTAAAAATAAAAAAGAACTGACAAAAATAAAAGCAGTTCTAAAGGCAATTGAGGTAGATTTTATTGAAGAACCTTACGATAAAAATTTTGTTGAGAAAATACATAAATCAAGACAGGAAATCATGAAAGGGGATACAAAAAAAATCGCACTTGATGAGCTATGGAAATAGAATTTACCAAACAGGCTCATAAGGATCTTGAGTTTTGGAAAAAATCCGGAAATAAAGCTGTACAGAAAAAAATCAGCGAACTTCTGGAAGATATTCTTCAACATCCGTTTCAAGGAATTGGTAAACCGGAGCAACTGAAACATACTTTAGCAGGTTCTTGGAGCCGGAGAATAAATACAGAACACAGAATTGTATATGAGGTCATTGATGAAACTATTTTTATAGAATCATTGAAAGGACATTATTAAATTTAATTAAAAAAGTTTTTTCGAAGTTTATAAATCAATTTTGAGCTTTGAAAATAACGGCGAGATACTATATTGGAAGAATATTTTGAAAATGAACTTGTAAAAAAGTTCGAAGAAATGGTGGAGAGCAATGATGAATTCTACTTCGATACCGAAGAACTGGAAGACATTATTGTTTATTACCTTGAGCTTGGGGACTTTAATTATGCTGATATTGCAGTAAATTACGGTCTGAAGCTTCATCCAAATTCTTTGGAAATAAAAATAAAAAGACTTGAAGTTTTACTCGAGTGGGAAGATTATACTTCTGCAAAAGAACTTATTGATGAGCTGAAAGGAGCATCCATGGAAAATACTGATTTCATGGTGTGCTACGCAAAGTATTATTCAAACCTGGGAAACCCTAAAAAGTCTATTGCAATTTGCAAACAGGCTCTGGAACTTGGTGAAGAAGAAAATTTTCTCAACAATTTTATTGCAGACGAATACATCAATCTCGGCGATCCTTTCAATGCTCTGAAACATTATCAGAAAGCACTTAAAGATGATCCTACAGATGAATATTCGCTGGAAAATATCATGATCTGCTTCAATGAACTCAACAGAACCGACGAAGCAATTGCCTTCCTGAATTCATATCTGGATGATTTTGCCTTCTCTGAAGTGGCATGGAGCGAGTACGGACAGTTTTATTTCAACAGAAAAAATTACGAAGAAGCAATCCGTGGGTTTGATTATCTTTTGGCAATCAACTCCAGCGCAGTAGGTGTTTATGCAAGTAAAGCCGCCTGTTATGAAGCTTTGAAGCAGTTTGACAAAGCCATCGAAGTGTATGAAGAAATGCTGGAACTTGAATACACCAAAGCATTTACTTTTTATAAAATCGGACTTTGCTTTAAAGCGCAGAAACAGCTTTTTGTGGCACTTACCTATTTCCAGAAATCGTTGAGAGAAGACCCTCAGTTTTATCTGTCGATGATGGAGCAGTCGTATCTGTACGAAGAAATGGGTGCCATGGCAGAATCACTGCATTTTGCCAAAGAAGCAACTCATCTGAATGAAAATAATCTTGAATACCAGAAAAGACTGGCATTTCTTTTCATAGAATCGGGAAGATTTGAGGAAAGTCTGGCCTGCCTGAAAAAACTGGTAGACACTGAACCATCCCGTTTTTACAACTGGTATGCCTACAGTGAAGTCTTAATGTTGGTCGGTGAGTACGAAGAAGCTGTTACCGTGCTTAAAATTGCTTTAAAATCGCACAACAGAGCAGAACTATACTATCAGCTCAGCAATTGCTGGTTTAACCTGAGAGAGCAGACGAAAGGCGAAGAAGCATTACAGAATGCGCTTGAACTTGATCCTACTTTGGCTTCGGATATGCAGAAAAAATATCCGTTCATCAAAGAAGAGGTGAAAAAGGTAAAATCTAAAGTCAAAAAGAAGAATTAAAAATCGTCTTCTTTAAATTATAAAAGGATTTATTCGGTCGGATAAATCCTTTTTTTTCTAAATCAATATACCATAATTCAGTAACAATAAAAAGACTTTACTTATATTTGTTACGTTTATGTTTAATCAGGAATCCTTATCAGACCAAAGCTTCAGCCAGAATTTAATTATTCAGGCACTGGCTTCTTCACCGGCTCCAACAGCCATTTATTCAGGTGAAGATATTGTAATCCGCTTTGCAAATGCGGGAATGCTTGATTTGTGGGGTAAAGACTCTTCTGTAATAGGCAAAACTTTGATGGAGGCAATTCCTGAACTGGAAGGGCAACCATTTTTAAAACTTTTACAGGAAGTCTGGCGTTCCGGTAAAACATATTCTGTTTATGAAGCTCCTGCAAAACTGATAAAAAACGGAGAGGAAAAACTCGATTATTTCGATTACGAATATAAAGCACTCACAGATCAGGATGGTAAAACCTGGTGCATACTCAACACAGCACTTGAAGTGACCTCACGTCGTGAATTTTTGCAGCAGATAAAAGAAAAAGAAGAAAAGGAACATGCGCTTAATGAGGAAATGGCAGCAACACTGGAAGAGCTTACAGCGACCAATGAAGAACTCAGCCTTTCACTAAAGCAGCTGGCAGAAAGCAAGGAGTATATCCGCACAATTATTGAGCAGGCTCCGGTTGGAATTGCAATGCTTAAAGGAGCTGATCACGTCATAGAAATCGCCAATCCTGCTATTCTCCAGATCTGGGGACGTGCAGAATCAGAAGTTATAGGCCTACCTCATGAGGAGGCCCGTCCGGAATTGCTTAACCAACCTGTAAATAAGTGGCTCACCGAAGTCTTTCTTACCGGAAAGCCCAGAATCAACGCTGAGTTCACAGTAAAATTACACCATGAGGATGGTTTGAGAGATGCAATTGTAAACTCCATATATCAACCTATTTTTTCTGATCAGGGTGAAGTTTCAGGTGTTCTTGTGATTCTGGAAGAGATTACACAACAAATTTTACAGCGCCGCAAAAATGAGAACGATCAGCAGATGCTGGCACTTGCTATTGATGCAGGTGAACTGGCAACATTCTATTATCAGCCGGCGACAAACCTTTTTTCCGGAAATAATCTGCTTAAGACCTGGTTCGGATTGTCTTCAGAAGAAAATATAGACCTGTCTGTGGCATTAGATGTCATTGTTTCGGAAGACCGTGACCGTGTAATTGAAGCCATCAGCAATTCGCTTCGTGAAGATTCAGATGGTCATTATTTTATCGAATATAGAATCCAGAATAAAACAGATCAAAAAGTAAGACTCTTGCAGGCGAACGGCAGAGTTTTCTTTGATAAAGACGGCAGTGCTTTAAGCCTTAACGGTACTTTGAGGGATATTACTGAACAGAAAAAGGAAGACCAGCGAAAAGATGATTTTATGGGAATGGTAAGTCATGAACTTAAAACACCTCTTACTTCATTAAAAGCATACCTCCAGATGATCCAACGTATTGGAGCAAATAAAGACAGCTCCAAACAGCAGAATATGCTTGAAAAGTCCTTAAAGCAGGTAGATTATATGAACGGTATGATCAATGGCTTCCTGAATGTTTCCAGACTGGATTCTGCACAGATGCACATTGAAAAAACAGTTTTTGATTTCGAATTATTGTTTGCCGAAATTGAAGATGAAGTGCTTTCAACTACGCAAAACCGTAATTTTGTTTTTAAATCTTCGGGTCAGAAACTAATCCTTGCCGACCGCGGAAAAATATCACAGGTACTTCATAATCTCATCGGAAACTCTGTTAAATACTCACCTGCTGGCAGTCCAATTATTATAGAATATTCAGATTTAGGTGATAACAGATTAAAAATTACTGTGACCGATCATGGTATAGGAATCCCTGAAGCAGATCAGCACCGAATATTTGACCGTTACTACCGAGTAAAGGATGAAAGCAGCAGATCGATTGCAGGATTTGGTATAGGACTTTATCTCTGTAAAGAAATCATTGAACTACATAACGGGCAGATTCAGGTTCAGAGCTTCAAAGACTATGGTACAACGTTCTCAGTTATTATACCTGTTGGTGATCATTCCTGATTTGGGAATAGCTTATTTTCTAATTTAATACACATATTTTCAATATCTTCCTTCCTCACCAGATGAGACACCCATTCCTGAGGAATATTTTCAAAACCATAATAAATCCCTGCAATTCCTCCGGTGATGGCTCCGGTGGTATCGGTATCGTCTCCCAGATTGACGGCTTTCAATACTGCCTGAGAATAACTTTCAGTAGTGAGAAAACACCAAAGAGAAGCTTCCAAACTTGAAAGTACATAACCTGAAGAGCTAATAGTTTCCTCATCATATTTTGAAATATCATTTTTTAAAACTCTGTCAAAAAGTTGAATCTCTTTTGGGTTGAAACCTTGCTCTTCCGCAAATTTTAAAGCTGTTTTTTGAGTATCAGCATAAGCTTCTGTTTTATTTTTTCCTTTAATTAATTCAATAGCAAAGATCACATAGATGAAGCACGCAAAAACGGAACGAAAATGCCCGTGAGTAATTGATGAGACTTCTTTTACGGTTTGATATAGCTCTTCAATATTTTCTTCGTCTTTAAGATAAAAAGCTAAAGGAAGAATTCTCATTAAAGAACCATTCCCATTATCTTCTTCAAAAATATTTCCTGAAAATTTTGCACTTTCTCCCTTAATCAATCTCGCAATTGAATGTCTTGTTGTTCCGCCAATGTCGAAAAGTCTTCCGTGAGCGGTCCAATGTCCATATTTATTCCATTTTACAAAACTTTCTCCGATTTTTTCTAAGTCGTAACCTTTTATCAATACTTCTGCAAGACAAAGTGTTAAAGAACTATCGTCGCTCCAAGTGCCCTTCGGCTGATTCCATGATCCGAATTCCCGCATATCTTCAACAGGAAAGGTTTTTAAAGTTTCTCTTTTATTAAATTCCACCGGCACGCCCAAAGCATCGCCAACGCAAACTCCGAAAATTCCTGATTTTATACTTTTTTTCATTTTTTTAATTTAATATTCCTGATCTCTCAGAAATCAGTTTTTTAATGTATTGTTTTGCCTCATCCAACCTTTCATCCCAGCTGCCTGAGATTTCGAGAAAAGCAATTCTATTTTCTCTTAAAACGTTCCGGTGACTTCTGTCTAAGGCATTTTTCCCATCAATTTCGAGCCGACTTCCATCCTGTATAAATTCTGCATCTTTCGTTGAGTAAAGATAGAGATCAGCTTTATTTATATCAGTAATTTCCTGAGGGACTGATAATTTTTCACCAAAAATAAATTCTGCGTACGATTTTGTAATGTGAACATCGGTATCAATCAACGTTAAAAAGCTTTTGCTGTGATCAACATTTTCAATTCTGTCGGCATGTTCTGTATACACTTTTTCAAGATCATTAAAATAAAATTCTTTCGAATCTGAAATAAGATCTCTGCCTGCTTCGGAAACTTTATTACAATTAAAATATTCAGACAAATAATCCGTCATCACCGATTTTCCGGTGGATTCTGTACCCAGAAAAACAACCTTTAAAGCGAAATATTTCTGAACCGACAGCGGAAGAAAATTCCAGTGCTGAAAAACATCTTCCCTGATTTCCGAAGCTGAAATCTGACTGTTTTCCCGGTTTTCATCAAACATAAAATGGTCGATGTCCAAAATCACAGACAGCATTTCGCCATATTCTTCAGAAGTTACCAGAAAATTTTCATCCTTAAAATATTCATTAAAAACCTCGCTCCATTTTTTCGAAATGTCCCAGTCTGACACGGAGCTGTTTGGGAAATCATTTTGACTGTACTTAAAGACCTGAACTTTCAGATTCTGATTGTCTTTAAAAGTTTCCCTGATCCATTTTTTTCTGATATTGCCATCGATTTTTTCCTTTTCTTCTGCGCATACCAAAACAGTTACACTTCCCTTTTCAAGGGCAAATTCAATCATCTTTTGATGACCTTTGTGAAATGGATAAAACTTTCCGAATATGAAACCTTTCATTTAAAAGACTTTAAATTTAAATATGCCGTAAGAATCTGCTGAAATCCAAAAATGATATTAAATACTTAGAAGTTTTCTATAAATCTTTTCATTATTGTCATCAAAACACACAAAAATAACTTTTTCAATTATTTCAGATTGGAAATTCTGGGCTTCCGCCACAGCAATTTTTGCAGCCAGTTCTTTTGGAAATCCATAAACGCCAGTGCTGATATTGGGAAAGGAAATCGTTTTCACACCGAGACGCTCTGCCAACTTTAAAGAGTTTTTATAGCAATTTGCCAAAAGTTCGGAACATTCTTCTTCATTGTTATTCCAGATCGGCCCAACCGTATGGATTACGTATTTTGCAGGAAGATTTCCGGGTGTTGTTACCACGGCTTCTCCTGTTTTGCATTTTCCCTGTCTGTTTCTAATTTCTTTGCATTCCTCCAAAATCTGTTGCCCGCCGGCACGATGAATGGCTCCGTCAACTCCACCGCCACCAAGTAATGATGAGTTGGCTGCGTTAACGACAGCGTCTGTATTTATTTGGGTGATATCACCTTTTAATAATTCAATATTCATTTCGTTGAGTTTATTTCAAAATTTCTTCAAACGGTTTTATCATTTCTTCCTTTTTAGTGAGAACCGCAAAAACCACTCTTTTAAATTTATTTTTATATTTCCCATGAAGATATTTTTTGAATAATTCAGCAATTTCTTTCGGATCATTTTTAAAAACTCCGCATCCCCAAGCTCCTAAAATCAATGTTTCATTTCCCTGTTTTAAAGCTAATGCGAGCATTTTATCCATTCGTACATCCATTGCCGAGAAAATCTCATTCACTCTTTCCGGTTCCTGTCGCTTTACAACACCTGCATTTACAGCCGGAGAAGTTATAAAATTGCACAGAACAGGTTTTACCAGCAATTCACCTTTATCTTTTCTGAAAACCGGAACTTTCGGACTGTAAATCATCATATCTGAGTAAAAACAAGATTCCATTGCGCGATGAACCGTGTAATAGTCCCAAGCCTGAAGCTGAGTTTCGTACAAAGCCGAAGTTCTTGCGAGGCTTTCTTCCTGAGCCTCCGCTCCATTAATAAAACCGCCACCTGGGTTTTTTGCCGATGCGAAATTCAGACACATGATTTTCTCCTGATTTTCTTCTTCAGCCAATCGTAAAATCGCCTTTAAAGAACTGCAGTTCCATGTTTCAAATGTCGTATCAAAATCTGTTTTCGGAAGTTCTTTATTTGCTAGCTCAGCTAGCTCCTCTGATGAAAACAATACGGTTTCTCTTTTACAGATTTCCAATTCGTTTTCTATGTTTACTTTTTCGTTGTTCTCGTTTATATAATATTTCTTAGCTAAGATGTCTAATGTATCTTTTGCCATGCCTTTATTTGTCATTGTTTATTTTTTATGTTAAACAGTTGTCTCCTTCTTCATGTTTTCACCATCTACCTTATACCATCTTAAAATTAATACTTTCATCAATCAATTCTTTTAAAATCCTTTGAATATGGAGAATATGATCCATAAACCTCATCAAATTTCATATTAATATTTTCTATTTTAAATTCCTCATCCAATTGATCCAGACAGGTCACCACCAGATTTTTCTTGGTCGCAGTAACATAAGCTTCATCCAATTTCAAAGCATAATTTAATAAATTATAATCTAAATCTCCAAAGCGAAGGTCTTTTTGATATTCATTAAAAATACAGGTTTCCTCTTCATTGTTTTTTAATGTCAAATCCCTTTCATTGCTCATCCATCCGCTTCCGTGGCGGGTTGAATACGATCTCGTGACGTAAAACATTTCGATATTTTCAATATTCAACAATTTACAGATTTCAGATGCATTTTTTGATGTCGTGTTGGCATAAGTGACGTTCGGAAATACACCATGATCCATATCCAGTAAAATTCCCTGACTGCCTTCAAAAATAAGATGGTTAAAAGAATTCAGATAAGAATACCCTTCAATCTTCCAATCAATAGCATCAATGGCTTCCAAAAAATCCTGTAACGCATTTTTAATCTCCTGACTTTCTTCAAAACCATAATAATTGGCAATCCCTTTTAATTTTTCAATCAACATTGATCTTGGAGAAATCAAATCAACTGCAAATAATTTAAACGGACTTTCATTTCGCTTCATCGTTGCTCCGACACCTTTCCCGCAGGTTCCATGTTCTAAGTTTCTGACATTTTTTCTGTTGCTGAAAACATCAAATGGCGTGGTAACTTTTGCCAGTGGATGAATATGAAGTTCGGTATTTCCGTTTTTCTTCTTTAATTCTTCCATTTCGTTGAACAGAAAAGTTGGATGAATGGTGCAATGTTCCGTAAAATAGGATGGTAATCCTCTTAAAGCACCACTTGCAAAACTTGAGTGAATATGCTTTTTATTATCCATCATAACGGTATGCGCCGCCTGCTGTCCACCAGAAAAACGAATAACCACAGACTCAGGATTCTGCTGAGCCAGAAAATCGGTAGTGATTCCTTTTCCTTCATCACCAAAACCTAAGCCTATAATTATTTGCGCTGTTTTCATTTTTTAGAACATTTGAATATTATTAATATCACCTAAATCTTTAGTTTTAAACTGATTTTCATTAAATCTGCTGCAGACAATCTCTTTAATTACCTTTGGAACATCTCTGTAATCTTCGATGGATAAACAGTTTTGTCCAAGTAAATCTTTCCAGCCCTGATCCGCATTCACCGCCTGTCCGGAATGCAAAACACTGATGTGGAAAACTTCATATCTCTTTTTAGCTTCTTCCAACAATTCTGTATGTTTAAAACTCTGTTGGCCGCTTCCCATAATTTCTCTGATGGCTGAAGCAGGAAGTGTTTTCAGGCATGGTTCGTCGCCAACCGTGAAAAGTAATCCTTTCTGACCTCTCTTTTCAAATGCATCGGTTCTGGTATGAAAAGCAGCAAAATACCAAGCCACTAAATAACTTTCGCCGGCATTTCCGCCACCACCGGATTCAATATAGGTTCGTGTCAGCCACATATCCAGTTCTTCATCACCGGATTCAAACTGACCGACCTGCAGCGGATAGCTGTCACATTCGTGATCTCCGATTCCCAGAAACAAAAGCGCTGGATCAGGAACTCCACCCTGGATAATGCCACCCATTAATTTTGGAAGGCCTTCTTTAATTAATTCATGAGGAATATGTCCCATGCTTCCGGTCACATCCAGACCTAAAATAATAGGAACCGAATTCGGATGAACAGAAGAATCTCTGGATTCCCTGAAAGAAATGCCTTTTGGATTCATTGATTCGTGAGCCATTCTCTTTGCATTCTGAGTGAAAATTTCACCGGCAGATTTTGATGCATACCCTTCTCTTCTTGCTCTGTCGTAACGAGCATCCATGTCGTATCGTGTACTTCCCATAACTAAAATTTTTTGCCAAATAAATACTCAAATCTTTTTCTGGAAACTTCTAGCTGAATATTTAAATTTCTGATTAATAATGATAATTCTATGTCTTTCTGAACGAATGTCTCCGGCTGAAAATCTACAAATGTCAGACTGTTTCTGTCTAACGGACTGATGTCGATCAAACCTTCCTGTTCGCGTTCCAGTCTTTTTATTTTCAGTTCAATATCTTCCACCCTACGCCTGTATATCAATTCTGAATCTTCTCCAATGGTTTGGGCGCGGTCTTCTCTAATCTGGTCATTGTTTCTCTGTAATGACTCGATAAATCTGGGTTTTAAGTCTTCTTCCATAATTAAATTTTATTTGTGTTGTTTTTACGCTAATCTAAATATGCATAGTAAGCTCAATCTTTAATCTTAAAATACTTTTAATTGCGTTATTGTTACACAAATGTAAGCAGCTTTAACTTTTCTTCCAAATTTATTTGTGTTTATTTTACGCTAATGAATTTAACCAATTGATTTTCAGTAAAAAAAAACATTCACATTTAATAAATCAAACAAGTATCTTTCACAAATTCGACAATTGATTTATTGTTCGTTTAAGTTTAGGCTAAAGCCAATGGACTGTTTGTTTATAAAAAAAACGGGCAAAAGCCCGTTTTACTTAATATATTTTTTCAATGTTATTATAAATTTTTTGATCTCTTTTTAGGATAAAATTCTTTACTTTTTAGTTAATAAAAGTTATTATAGCTTCACCATTGCTAGCTGCTTCAGCAAAAGTTTTTTGAACAGCGATAAATTCTTCCGCCAAATAATTAAAAGCATCTTCTTCCTCATCCCAAATTTCAGGATAAATTCCTTCTTCTGACATTTTCTCAGGATCAAATCTTTGTTTTAAATCCTCGATCGTTATTTTGGAAATTTCTTCACTTAACTCTAAAACTTCATCTGGTCTTAAAAAATGAGCTGGACCATATCCTAAATCTTGTTCTTCATCAATAAATTGCCCACTAAATAATATTCTTGTAAGCCGATGTTCTGAACTTGCTATGCCTTCGCCTGTAAGCAAAAAAATTATTCCCTCCCAAGCTTTGTCAATATCAGTAAGATTCTCATTGTCTGATTCGTCTTTATAAATTATAGCTTCTAAAAGGGTACTATCCCTAAAATACTCTTCAAGCTCGGATTCCTTTACTCGAAGTAAATTTCCAATCATTCCCATTTATAAAATTTTTTTGGTTTTTAATTAACATTTACATTGTCAAGCTAAAATAACAAAACAATTTTAAAATTGACTATCATTTAATCTCAAAATAAAAACCTTCCTCCTCAAGCTCTTTATATTTTTCCTGATTGAAGGTAAACAGTTTCCCAGGCCTTCCGCTGCCCTCTTTTTTAAACTGAGATGTTTCGTTGAGCAAGCCGTAGCTCATGATTTTTTTTCTGAAATTTCTTCTGTCGATTTCCTTTCCGATGATGGTGGTGTAAAGATTTTCAAGTTCGGAAAAAACAAACTCGTCATTCAGAAGATTAAAACCGACCGGCTGATACTGGATTTTGGTGCGGAGTCTCTTTAACGCGATGTCAATAATTTTCTGATGGTCAAACGCAAGTTTCGGAAGCTGATTTACACTGAACCACTGTGCATCATCTGCATCGGAAGCGGCGAACAGTTCGTGATAAGACGGATTAACCAAACCTAAATAAGCTACTGAAACTACCCGATTTCTCGGATCACGACCTGTGTTCCCAAAAGTATAGAGTTGTTCCAGAAAATCAGGCTTTATGCCCGCTTCTTCCTGCAATTCTCTTTTTACGGCATCGTCAAGATTTTCATCATCCAAAACCAAACCTCCAGGCAGCGCCCAGCCGCCTTTGAACGGGTCAACATTTCGTTTAATCAAAAGGATCTGTAGATCTTTCTTATCAAAATATCCGAAAATAACGGCATCGACGGCAACTTTGATATCCTGTAGTTTTTTTGGAGAATCCATAATTTAATTTGCGTTATGAATACACAAAATTATGAATTAGAAATCTGAATTTCAAGATTAAAAAATATTTTTTTGAAATTAATAAATAACTAAATTTATAATCATTTTAAAACTAAGTAATTATGAGAAAATTAATTTTCGCAGCCAGCGCTGCATTGCTATTTGTCGCATGCGATAAAGTAAAGATGGATGTCAAAACAGATTCAGACGCAACTGCATCGAAAGAAAAAGAAGAATGGAAACCTGTAGATTCTGCAACCGCCACCAAAGCGTGGATGGAATTTGCGACACCGGGAGAAATGCAGAAAATGCTCGCAAAATCTGACGGCGTATGGTCCGGAGAAAATACCATGTGGATGGAAGACGGCGGAAAACCCACCACTAGCACCTCAACAACGACCAACAAAATGATCTTTGACGGACGTTACCAAACCAGCGAACACAAGGGAGATTTTATGGGAATGCCTTTCGAAGGAATGAGCATCACAGGTTATGACAATTCTAAAAAGAAATTCATCAGCACCTGGATCGACAACATGGGAACAGGATTTATGAACATGGAAGGCGAATGGAATGCTGCCAAAAAATCCATTGAATTTAAAGGCAAAATAACCGATCCGTCAAGACCCGGCAAAGACTGCGACGTGAGGGAAGTCTACACTTTTGTGGATAACACCCATCAGACTTTAGAAATGTACGGCCCTGATTCTAAAACCGGCAAAGAATATAAGACCATCGAAATAAAATATACTAAAAAATAAACAGCAAACCGTTTCAGTTGAAGCGGTTTTTTTGTACATTCAGAATTCTTAGAAAATATTAAATGAAAAGATTTCTTTTGATTCTAACTGTCTTATTCATTGGCTGCAAAGAAGAAAAAACTTTTGCAGATGATATTATTTTGAGCTTTACTAAGGATGAGAAGTTGACAATTCAGAAATTTAATGAAGATGGAAACGAAGCGGGTACAAATCTGTTTTACAAAGGCTACGATTCTGGGAAAGTTGAGATCAAATATTTTAAAAATATCATGCCCGAACCTCCGCCTCCGCCAGGTATCAATGAAAAGAAATTATCTGCTAGAACAAATACTTTTAGAGATTCTTTAAATAATATTCAAAGCCCATATTTTATAAATGAAGAAATTGAAATTTTAGAAACTAAAGAAGATTTATATGAGTCTTTATCAAATAAAAATCTTGCGGTTACAGTCAAAGAAAAAGATACAATTCCTCTCTATAAAAGAGATTACGGAACAGACAAAATAAAAAAACATAAAGCCTTTCCTATTTTCATTAAAAATATTTCGACTAAAACTCTAAGAATTCTGATTGATGGTTCTGCTGTAGCTTTGTATGTTTCTAATAATTCTCAGTTTCAATTTATCAGAAATAGCAATTACACAATAATGAATTGTTTAGAACTACCAGAGAATCCCTATTTTGAATTAAAACCTAATGAAATTTTGATTTATTCTTTTCCACATCTTGAAAAAGGGAACAAGAGAAACGCGAAGATCGTATTTTTTAAAGCTTTTTCGAAAGAATTTGAAATTTCAATTGATGAAAAAATTATTAAAAATCAAAGATCTATCCACTATTTACAATAAGTAAATCCGCAGAAAAAATCTGCGGATTTACTTTATATCAAGCCATTCCATTTGGCTCTTTTAACTTTTTACCTGGCTCTTTCCTTCCTAATCATTCAGCTTCAAAACAGCCATAAACGCCGACTGCGGCACCTCTACTCTACCAATCTGCTTCATTTTCTTCTTCCCTTCTTTCTGCTTTTCAAGTAGCTTTCTCTTTCTTGAAATATCACCACCGTAACATTTCGCGGTAACGTCTTTTCTCAAAGCTTTAATGGTTTCTCTGGCGATAACTTTCGCTCCCAAAGCGGCCTGAACAGCGATATCAAACTGCTGTCTCGGGATCAGTTCGCGCAGTTTCTCACACATTTTTTTACCGATGTAATACGCATTCGAATCGTGAATCAGTGAAGATAAGGCATCTACCATATCTCCGTTGATTAGGATATCCATTTTTACCAACTTAGAAGAACGCATTCCGATCGGTGAATAATCGAATGATGCATATCCTTTAGAAATAGATTTCAGACGGTCATAAAAGTCGAAAACAACTTCAGCCAAAGGCATATTGAAGGTCAGTTCCACCCGGTCTGCAGTCAGATAACTTTGGTTAACGATCTCACCTCTTTTCTCAATACAAAGCGTCATTACAGGACCTACGAAATCAGATTTTGTAATGATTGATGCTTTTATGTATGGTTCTTCCACTCTGTCTAATAGATTGGGATCAATCATTTCAGACGGGTTGTTAATTAAAATGGTAGTTTCAGGATCTTTCTTGGAATATCCGTGGTACGACACGTTGGGAACCGTCGTGATTACGTTCATATCAAATTCTCTCTCCAGCCTTTCCTGAACGATTTCCATGTGAAGCATTCCTAAGAATCCGCAACGGAAACCAAAACCAAGTGCTGCAGAACTTTCAGGTTCGAAAACCAGAGAAGCATCATTCAGTCTTAATTTTTCAAGTGAAAATCTCAATTCCTCAAAATCTTCAGATTCTATCGGGTAAATTCCGGCAAAAACCATTGGTTTTACTTCCTCAAAACCGTCAATCGGCGCTTCAGCAGGATTCACAAAAGAAGTGATGGTATCTCCCACTTTTACCTCACGGGCATCTTTAATTCCGGAAATAATATATCCTACATCGCCACATTCAATTGTTTTCTTCGGAACTTGTTTCAGTTTTAAAGTTCCCACCTCATCAGCACCGTATTCTTTTCCTGTAGCGAAGAATTTGATTTTCTCATTTTTAGAAATACTTCCGTTCACCACTTTGAAATACGCTTCAATTCCTCTGAACGGATTGTAAACCGAGTCAAAAATCAATGCCTGAAGCGGCGCTTTCGGATCTCCCACAGGAGCAGGAATTCTTGCAACGATCTGTTCCAGCAATTCGTGCACTCCTTCACCGGTTTTTCCCGAAACACGAAGAACATCCTCATATTTACAGCCGATCAGTCCCATAATTTCGTCGGTAACTTCCTCAGGATTCGCAGACGGAAGGTCAATTTTATTCAGAATCGGAATAATTTCCAAATCATTTTCCAAAGCAAGATACAGGTTACTAATCGTTTGTGCCTGAATACTTTGCGCAGCATCAACGATCAGAAGTGCACCTTCACAAGCCGCAATCGAACGGGAAACTTCGTAAGAAAAATCTACGTGTCCCGGTGTATCGATAAGGTTTAAAATATATTTTTCACCATTAAGCTCATAATCCATCTGGATGGCGTGAGATTTTATCGTGATCCCACGTTCTTTTTCCAGATCCATATCATCAAGCGTCTGAGACTGTAATTCTCTCTGAGTCACCGTGTTGGTGTACTCCAAAAGACGGTCTGCCAAAGTAGATTTACCGTGGTCAATATGGGCGATTATGCAAAAATTTCGTATGTTTTTCATTTAAGAACTATGTAATTTGCAAAGATAACAAAATGCAGGATAATTCCTCAGTCTTAATCAAGTACCGCGAAAAATAAATTGGGCCAATAAAACACGAATTTTTTCAGGAGCTGTTTCCCGCTGTCCACTGTATCTTTTTTGCACCGGTCTCCACTCCGTTCCGTCCGCCACAAAAAAGGATGCCGTTTCCATCGCGGCTAGGGTATTGTTTTTTGTTGTCACTATTATTTTTAGAAGAAAAAAGATATCAATCCGAAACTCTCCACATAACATCACTAATACTACGTTTAGATCCCTACGGGATGACAAAGGGAGTGCAGAATGTAAATCAACAAATGGTATAGAAAAAGATTGGTCAACAAAAAAACTAGTTTTAACCGAACAAAGTTTCAAAATATTCTTAGAATCATTTAACATAAAATCTTTACCTTTTCATTCCAAAATTTCACATTAAGTTTAAACTTATTTTTAAAATGAAAAAAGCGCTTCTACTTCTTTTAATTATACCTTTTACTCAAATAAAATCTCAGTGGATCGAGAAAGCTCCCGAAAATCCTGAAGAATTTGTCAATCCTTTGATCGGAACGCTTTCAAAACCTTCCCTTTCCAACGGAAAC
>NZ_LMQH01000012.1:215834-362248 GCF_001424105.1 Chryseobacterium sp. Leaf394
GGTTGGCAATATACCTACGATGCCGACAAAATCAGAGGGATCAAACAGACGCACCAGCCTTCCCCATGGATGAACGATTATGGAATGTTTTCGATTATGCCAGTGACGGGGAAAACACGTTTTAATGAAGAAGAAAGAGCGAGCTGGTTTTCACATAAATCTGAAGTTTCAAAACCTTATTATTACAGTGTTTATCTCGCTGATCATAACGTGACTGCCGAACTGACACCGACCGAAAGAGCAGCACAGATGCGCCTTACCTATCCCGAGTCCAGCGATTCATGGTTTGTGGTGGATGCTTTTGATAAAGGATCAAGCATTACCATTATTCCGTCTCAAAATAAAATTGTCGGCTACTCCACACGGTATTCCCGTGGAAAACTGGTAAGTTTTAAAAACTATTTTGTCATTTATGCCGATAAACCATTCACCAAATATTCCACCTGGAAAGACAAAGATTTTGTAAAAGATGCTCTTGAAATTACCGGAGATCATTGTGGCGCAGTAGTCGGTTTTGCTACAAAAACGGGTGAAAAAGTGAACCTGAGAATTGCTTCTTCGTTTATCAGTTTAGAGCAGGCTGAATTAAATTTACAGCGGGAACTCAGCAAAGATTCATTTGATGAAACTTTAAATAAAGCCAAAACAGCGTGGAACCAAAAATTAAAAAGAGTGGAAATCGCAGGTGGAACCATTGATCAGATGCGGACTTTCTACTCTTCACTCTACCGGATGCTTTGTTTTCCGCACAAAATGTATGAAGTCGATAAAGAAGGAAAAATTGTCCATTACAGTCCGTATTCAGGAAAGACAGAAGCCGGATATCGCTTTGCAGGAACCGGTTTCTGGGACACTTTCAGAGCACTCTACCCTTTTCTGAACCTTGTTTATCCCGACATCAATCTTGAAATGCAGAAAGGTTTGATCAGTGATTACAAAGAAGGCGGCTGGCTGCCCGAATGGTCGAGTCCCTCCTATTCAGATATTATGATTGGAAATAATTCTGCTTCTGTGGTGGCAGATGCTTACCTCAAAGGTCTGAGAGGATATGATATCGAAACGTTGTATCAGGCTTTGCTTCACGGTGCCAATAATGAAGGTCCGCAGGCAACAGGACGGCTGGGAATTGAATATTATAACAAATTAGGCTACGTTCCATATGATGTAAAAATTAATGAAAATGCTGCACGGACTTTAGAATACGCTTACGATGATTTTGCCATCGCGCAACTCGGAAAAGCCTTGGGTAAACCGGAATCTGAATGGAAAGAATATTACAAACGTTCGCAGAATTTTCAGAAAGTGATCGATCCTGAAACAAAATTAGCGCGCGGAAGAAATCAGGATGGAAGTTTTCAGACGCCTTTCAATCCTTTTAAATGGGGCGATGCGTTTACAGAAGGAAATTCGTGGCATTACACCTGGTCGGTTTTTCAGGATATTGACGGACTGGCAAAACTGATGGGCGGAAGAAAAGAATTCTCGAAAAATTTAGATAAAATATTTGAGCTGCCTCCGGTTTTTGATGATTCCTATTATGGCTCAACCATTCATGAAATTCAGGAAATGGTGAATGCGAATATGGGACAGTATGCCCACGGAAATCAGCCTGCACAGCACATTATTTACCTCTACAATTATTCAGGTGAACCCTGGAAAACACAGTATTGGGTTCGGGAAACGATGAACCGCCTTTACCAGCCAACTCCCGACGGATATTGCGGTGATGAGGATAACGGACAAACCTCGGCTTGGTATATTTTCTCTGCATTGGGTTTTTATCCCGTTACTCCGGCAACGGATCAGTACGTTTTGGGAGCGCCGCTTTTTAAAAATGCAAAAATTCATCTGAACAACGGAAACACCATTGAAATTAAAGCAGACAAGAACAGCGAAGAAAACCGCTACGTCAATGCGCTGAAATATAACGGAAAGAAATATTCAAAAAACTGGCTCAGCCATGAAGAACTGATGAAGGGTGCCACTCTGAAATTTGAGATGAGTTCACAGCCCAATAAACAGCGTGGGACTGATGAGAAGGATTTTCCTTATTCGTATTCGACTGGTTACAAATAATAAAGAGAGACTTTCGGGTCTCTCTTTATTATTTATTATCTATTTTTTCATAAAACCCTCCGGCAAAATATAATTTCCGGTCAGAGGATCAAGAATTACTTCGGAACCTGCCATGGCACTTCTCTTCTTCGCTGCATTTGTATCAATTGCTGATATGGCAACATTGGCGACCACACTACCAATAATGCCCGCGACGCCGCCACCAAGCATAATCATTGGAGAACTATTAGATTCAGGATAGAGCTCCTCTTTTTTAGCTTCAATGAATAATCCCTGCTCATCTCTGAAAATTTCTACATAACCCACTGGAATTACCTTGAAAGGAATACCATTATGAACAAATGCATAAAAGTTTCTGATAGGCTCTTTTTTGTCTCCGTTAACTGCTTTGGTCACAACGCCTTTTTTATCGGTTTCGATGGTAAAACCTGCCTCTGGATTGTGGGTGAAAAAGCTGTAATAATCTTTATAAACACCTTCTTTAAGTTCGTCTGCTTTTAAAATTTCAAGTTTATCTTTTAAAATCGTGGCATAGTTTGGAAGTTCTGTTTCGGAAACTGCAAAATCCCACTGTCTGGCTTCGTAGGATTTTTTCAGGAGATCGGTGAAAGTAAGCGTCAGTTTTTTTGAGAGACTTTGTGCTAAATAAGGTGTTGTACGGGACGATACGGTAGTAACAGTGTCCTTTTTATACAGAAAATGATATCCATCTTCTTTCTTTATAAAAGTACTTGCCCGGATTTCAAGTTTTCCGATTGAGAATTTCTCTTTTTTATCTTCGCTCAAAGTAATATTTTCAAGAAGCATAACCAGTTCCTCATTTCCTCTCAAAGGATTGTACTTGTAAAACCAGTTTTTAAAATCTGTTTCAGCATTATTTTCAAACACCAGATTAACCTGATCTTTATGATACATCACAGAACCAATCTCCGGATTTGATCTTTTGTCGATTACTGTGAAGCTTTTATAATTTGTTTTATTGTTTTTAATTGATTTTGAAAGATCAATGGTTTCGGTTTTCTGTGAAAATGCCAGGAAAGGCAGTAATAAAAAGATAAATTTTGTCATTTCCAGATTTTTCTCAAAAGTATGAATTTAAATCAAACGACCCTCACAAAATCAATTGCGAGGGTCGTTCAAACATTAAAAAAATAAACTATTATGTAGACTGCTTTTACGGTCTTGAGCCTTTTTTGTCTCCGTGAGGTTTTCTTTCGTTCATTTTATCTCTCATCATTGACTCAGAATTAAAAAGCTTCAAAACCTTTTGGCAAGGGATTACTTTCTGCATTTTTTCTGCATATTCTTTTCTGTTATCCAGCATCTGTTGTCCTACATCAAAACTTTGATTCAGTTTTGTTTTGGCTTCTTCCTCAGAAAGCGTTTCAGGATTAAAATCAGAATCAAACTGTGATTTAATCTGTTTCTGCTTATCCATATATTCATTGTACAGTTTTGTGAATTCTTCCTTATCGTCGGCATCAATATTCAACTGCTCCAGTACCATATTATTCCGGAATTTGATGAGCAAAGCTTTTCTTTCTTCCGGTGACATTTTATTGATAATTTCTTTGCGCTGCTTGGGATCCATCTTCTTCCAGTCGTAGTCTTTCTGGGCAAAAACTCCCAAACTGCAGAATGCAAATAATATTAAAAAAAGTTTCTTCATCTTCTGTTTAGTTATAAAGATCCAAATACACATCCTGATTACCGTTCACTGCAAGATCTGCAATCTCAGAACTGGTAAAAGAATCCAGATATTCGTTCATCTGTTTTTCGGTCTGTTTCGCTGATGCTGATACTGTTTTCACTTTTTGGACAGTATTCACATTCTGTGAAGCATGGCTTACAACCGGTTTTATATTCCGATCTTCAGCTGTTTGATTATCCGATTCTACAGAAGTTAAATCTGCCTGTAAAGTTTCATATGCAATCTGGCTTTCTTTTTTCGGAGTAACTTCTGCAAGATTATTTGCCGGTGCTACATCTGAAATTCCGTTATACACTAATGATCCTCCAAATACAAGCGCTAGACAAGCAGCTGCTGTATATGCCCAGTTGAGTCTGATAATCGGTGCTTTTTTCTCAACTTTGATTTCCGCAAGTACCTTATTCTGAACACTTTCAAACAAATGTTCCGGAAGTTTATAAATGTTTTTTCTCTCAAGGTTTTCTACATTGAAACCTCTGATTTCTGACATCACATTATTTTGAACTGTTTCAAACAAATCATCCGAAACTTTGTAAATGTTCTTTCGCTCTAATTTCTCAACATCGAAATCATTCACTCCGGTCAACACTTTATCCTGAATATTCTGGAACAAATTATCCGGAACTCTGTAAATGTTTTTCCGTTCTAATTTTTCTATATCGAAGTCTTTCATGTTTTGGTTTTGAAAAATTATTTTTCGTAATTTTCTTTTATATACTCTTCTATTTTCTGTTTGGCGTAATGATAATTGGTTTTCAAAGTACCAACAGACATATCCACAATTTTTGAGATCTCCTCGTAAGGAAGATCATCATAATACCTCATCATAAAGACGAGTTTCTGCTTCTCCGGCAGGCTCTGTATCGCATTCTGCAGCAAAATCTGTATATCTTCTGCATCGGTTCCTGCATTATCTGCAACAAGATTCTGCATGTGATAATCAGGATCTTCATCTGTCTTCTGCATTTTTTTCAGTTTATTAAGCTGTTGCAGCGACTCGTTAGTTGCAATTCTGTACAGCCAGGTGTAAAGCTGACTGTCATTTTTGAACTGATGAAAATTCTGATAAGCTTTAATAAATGTTTCCTGCAAAGTATCCTGAGCCAGATCTCCATCAACGATAATTCTCCTGATGTGCCAGTACAGCCGGCTCTGGTAAGCATCCATCAAAGCACGAACTCCTTTTTCACGAGTTTGCGGGTCTTGCATCAACGAAATTATTTCCGCGTCTTTATTCTTCATAAGATGCTTTCATTGTTTTGGATTACAAAAATAGCTGAAAGTTAAATTACTTCTTCAATTTTGAGCCCATTAAATTATTATTAGTTTAAAAAAGAGATTAAATTTAACCCTAAATTTATTGAAAATAAAATTATCCACTCATAACTGCAGATTTTAAAAATCATAAATCGAATATTTAACTAAGTCAAAGTCACAAAAGAAAAGCTTGAAAAATTTAGAAACATTCCTGTTCACATTGACATTGCCTTAATTTTTTACCTTGGTAAACCTTAAAATTCTAAAGTATAATTTACCTTAAAAACTTAAAGATCTTAATGGTTCAAACCTTTAAAATATTTCGTCAAACATAAATCACAACCAAAATCTTTATCTTTGTTTTATGCAAATTGTAATCATCGGTTCCGGAAATGTCGCTTATCATCTGGCGAAAGCTTTCGTTTTAAATAAAATTCCTGTCGCTCAGATTTTTGGAAGAAACGAAACTGAACTTCAAAAAATTTCTTCAGAATTAAATATTCCTTTCTCAAATGAAAAACCGGAAGATGCGGATTTGTATCTGATTTGTGTAAGCGACAGTTCGGTAAAAAATGTTTCTGAATTGATTACAAAAACAGACTGTTTAGTTGCACACACTTCAGGATCTTTGCCTAAAGAAATTATGGTAGGAGCGTACAGAAAATCAAGCTTTTATCCGTTACAGACATTTTCAAAATCAAAAGATTTAGAGTATTCAAAAATTCCTTTTTTTATTGAAACTGAAAATGAAGAAGACCAGAAAACTTTGACTAAACTTGCTTTAAAAATTTCAGAAAATGTGATGGAAAGTACGTATGAAAAAAGAAAATACATTCATTTGACAGCGGTTTTTGCCTGCAATTTTGTGAATCATCTTTTTTCGAGAGCAAAAGAAATTTCAGACGCTCAGGAAATTCCGTTTGATTATTTTTTGCCATTAATCGATGAAACCGTTCATAAAATCAGTGAAATTGATCCCAAATTTGCCCAAACCGGTCCAGCGGTAAGGAACGATAAAAGAATTTTAGAATTACACGAGCAATTGCTGAAAAATGAAAGCCTCGAAATTTATAAAACGATGAATCTTTCCATCAAAAAAATGTATCAGTTGCCATAAAGTATTAACTTTGATGAAAACCGACAAAAATGAAAACCAAAGTCATCCATTCTCTCATTATTGGAGCAGCCATCGTGATTACTGCTCTCATCTTAGGTTCAAGTTTTAAAAACAGAAACTTAAAACAGGATACCATTTCCGTTACCGGGCTAGGTTCTAAAGATTTTCTTTCAGACGAAATGAGTTGGGGAGGAAGTTTTGATGCCAGTGCGATGGATGCAAAAGATGCTTACAGCATAATTTCGCAGGATAAGGAAAAAGTGAAAGCTTTCTTCTACAGCAAAGGTTTTAAAGCCGGAGAATTTGCTTTCGGCGGAGTTAATTTCTCAAAATCTTTCCGCACAGTTACCACCAAAGATGCAGACGGCGCAGAAAGGTCAGAAGAAATTTTCGACGGTTACAGAGCTTCACAGAATGTATTTTTCAGAGCAAAGAAAAATCCGGATCTGATGAAAAAAATTGAAACGGTAATGGATAAAACTGCCGAACTCATCAATAGTGGAGTACAGTTTGAGCCATCCGCTGCTCAGTATACTTATTCTGATCTTTCATCTCTGAAACACAGTCTGATACAGGCAGGGGCAAAAGATGCCAGAGAAAGGGCTGAAAAAATTGTTGAAAGTGCCGATGGTGATTTAGGCAAATTAAAAGATGCTTCGATGGGTGTTTTTCAGATTACAGCGAAAGGTTCGACAGATGAAGACAGCTATGGCGGAAATTTCGACACTTCAAGCAAAGAAAAATCAGCAAGAATTACGGTAAGACTGACGTATAATCTTGATTAAATTAATTTAAAATACAATAAAAACGATAAGTGAATGCAATTGACCTGAATCTTCTATCATTCATCAATTATCATTTATCAATCATAAAGAAAAATGAGTTATAAAGAAAAATTAAAAGATATAAAAGCCTTCGTTTTTGACGTAGACGGTGTTTTCACAGACGGAAGCGTTTATCTGATGCCCGGCGGAAATATGAGCAGAGTAATGAATGTTCTGGATGGATATGCTGTAGTAAAGGCCTTAAAAAATGACTATTTAATCGGTGTGATCACAGGCGGAAATGACGAAATGGTGAGACACCGCATCAATTATCTCGGAATTGAAGATTATTATGCAAAATCACACAACAAAATGGTGGATTATGAAAATTTTAAGTCTAAATATAATTTAGAAAACGAAGAAATTCTCACGATGGGCGACGATCTTCCGGATATTCACATGATGGAAAATTCTGCAATTGCGACGTGTCCCGAAAATGCAGTTCCTGAAGTAAAAAATATTTCAGACTACATTTCTACAGTAAAAGGTGGGAGCGGAGCTGTACGGGATGTGATTGAGCAGGTAATGAAGGTGCAGGGAAAATGGCATGACGACAATACACAATCGGTCTGATTTTTAAAATCAGAAAAAATCAATAATAGTTTATAAATTCAATGAAAATACTTTTAGCATCACAGTCTCCCAGAAGAAAAGAACTTTTATCCAGCTTAGGTTTCGGTTTTGAAGTCGTTAAAATTGACTGCGAAGAGATTGTTCCTGAAGACATAAAAGTAGGAGAGTCTGCCGCGTATTTGTCTGAATTAAAAGCCAATGTATTCAGAGATTTGGCGGATGATGAAGTGCTGATTACTGCAGATACCGTTGTTGCGACAGAAAATCAGTTTTTGGGAAAACCTCTGGATGAAGATGAAGCCAGAAAGATGCTGAAACTTTTATCTGGTAAAACACATCAGGTTTACACAGCTGTTACGATTAAAACCTTAGATAAAACCATCACGGAAACCGACGTTGCCGATGTGGAATTTGAGGAAATCTCCGATGAGGAAATTGATTTTTACATAAAAAACTACCAACCATTCGACAAAGCAGGCAGCTACGGAATACAGGAATGGCTGGGAATGGCAAAAATTAAAAACATAAAAGGAAGTTATTATACGATAATGGGACTTCCGACGCATCTTGTTTATCAAATTTTGAAAAATATTTAAAAAATTCCAAATAAAAATTTGTTATTTTTACAAAATCATCATTCTGTCATAATAAAAAGCAGATTAGAGAGTTATATTAGATAATGAAAAAGAATATCTTATTCCTTATGGCGGCGATTTTCGTTGTTTCCTGTTCTACAAAAGTAAAAAAACCGGAAGCGAGATCGAAGTTTATCAAAGGATTTTCAACATACTACAACACGCTTTTCAATGCAAAAGACGCTTTGAATACCGAGTTTGAAAACAGAGATAAAGCCCATAAAGACAATTTTTATGCGCCTTATATTCCTATTTTAACTTACGAAGAACAACCTTTGGGAAGTGATTTGGGACAGTCTTCTGCGTTTGCAGAAAACTCCATGAAAATGGCAGAAGTAAACCGACCGCAAAATGGAGGAAGACCTCAGGGGCCTCCGGGTATGCCAGGTCCTTTGGGAGGTAACAGTCCAATGATGGGGGGTCAGGGATCACAGATCAAACCGGAAAATAAAGGAGCAACAATTCTTGAAATTGCTGAAGCAAAGGCTTTAAAGGCTATTAATAAATATTCTGTCATCAGAAAAAATGAAGAGGTTAACAAAACGATTTTTGACGCTTATATCATTTTAGTTCAGTCAAGAATTTATCAGGGTAAAAATTTACAAGCTTTAGACGCGCTTAACTATGTTTACACGCACATGAAGGAAGATAAAAGACTTCCTTTAGCCAAGGTTTATGAAGGATTAGCTTATGCTAAAATGAATAATTTCCACAAATCTGAACAAATCTGGGGGCAGGTAAAAAATGAAGGTTTAAAGAAAGATTATGACAAACTTTTAAGCATTTACCGCTCAGAAGCTTTACTGGATAACGGTAAAAAAGCGGAAGCGTTAGAAGAACTGAACCGTGCCTATGCGTTAAACAGCAACAGACAGCTGAAAAGCAGAATTGCTTTCCTGAAAGGTCAGGTACAGCAGGAATTAGGTAAAAATGATGAAGCAAGAGAAAGCTTTATGGCAGCCTACAAATATGCCAATGATTTTGAATTTGAAGTGAAATCCCAGATCCAGATTGCCAAAACATTCAACGGAAAAGGAAACTACGATGGCGCTAGAGAATACCTTGAAAAAATAAGCAAGAAGGGTACTTACGGCTCGAGAAAAAATGAATTTTACTACGCCTTAGGTTTGATGGCTAACAATGCAGGAAAGAAAGACGAAGCTCAGGAATTTTTCAGAAAATCTTTAAAGGAAGAAGTTTCAGACGGGCAGGTGAGAGGTCTTGCTTACTACGAAATCGGGAAGAATTATTTAGATAAAAACGATTATATCGGTGCGGGAGCTTATTACGATTCAGCTTTGGCGGTGATGACTTATGAGCCTTCAAAAATTTTATTGAAAGACCAAAGTACGTATATCAAAAAAATCTCAGTCAACTATTATCTGATCAAGAAAAATGACAGTATTCTTTCTCTGGCGAAACTCAGTCCTGAGCAAAAAACAGATTTCTTCAGCAAACACATTGCAAAACTTAAAGCAAAGGAAGAAAAAGAAGAAATTGAAAGAAGAAGGGCAGAACGGAATAAAGGCTTTGACACAGGAGATTACAGCGCAAATTCGATGTTTGCCAACTCGGGAAACACGTTTGAAGATTTTGGTGTGAGCCAGAAAGGTTTCTACTTCAGCAACACCGGAACTGTAAGTAAAGGTACATCAACCTTTAAGCAGGTTTGGGGCGATAGGGCACTGTCAGACAACTGGCGTTTTTCAAAAAAAATGGCGACCATTGAAGATATGAAAAATGAGGCTTTGGGTGTAACCTCTGTACCTAATCCGAGACGTTTTGAACCCGCATATTATATCGAACAGATTCCTACCGATGCAGGTAAACTGGGTCAGCTGAAAAAAGACCGTGATACGGCTTCATTAGGGCTTGGTGTAATGTACCAAAACTATTTTACCAACACAACTTTAGCTACAAAAACACTTTACGATCTTGTAGATGTAAAACCGGAAGAAAAGGTAATGCTGCAGGCGCTCTATGAAATCTTCGCGATGAATTATGAAAAAAATCCACAGTTTGCTGAGCGTGCAAAACAGATTCTACTAAAGGATTATCCTTATACCTCATTTGCTGAATTTGCACGAAATCCGAAAAACAACACCTTTGTTAAGTCATCTGCAGATACAGAAAATGAGTACAAAACGGCATTTGCATTATATGAATCTGAAAAATTTGCCGAAAGTCAGAGCATGATTGATCAGGCAATACAGAAAAATCCTAAAGACGCTTTAGTACCAAAACTTTCTCTTTTGAATGCCTTTAATGCAGGAAAATCGAGTGGGAAAGAGGTGATGATACTTCAGCTGGAACAGATTGTTCTCAACTATGGCAAAACTCCGGAAGGGGAGAAGGCAAAGCAGATGCTTAATTATCTTAAAAGTGATCTTGCTTTTCAGACCACAGACAGTCAGGGAAATAAGATGATGCCAGGCCAGAATCAAATGCCCGGTAATATTCAGGATCTACCTCAGCAACCTTCAAGTCAGCAGGCACCACTGATGGGAGCACCGGGAATTCCGATGGGAAATATTCCCAACTCCACACCGCCGACTCAGAATACGATTCAGACCAAACCATCGGATAAACAGCCGCAGGGAAATAATCCGAATTTTAATATGACGAATCCAAATGCAGCTCCTGCAAAACCAAAATAAACAGAAAAGCGAAGACTAATCTTCGCTTTTTTTCTTTTTAACACCGTGGAAATCTTTCAGATAAAAGGGCTCGAAATAGGCAATATCTTCGAAGTCTTTTGCTTTTACTTTTTCTAAAGTTTTCTTTACTAAAAATTTTGCCGAAGGGTAGATATCTTCATTAAATACAGCGTTGGGAAGTTGCAGAATATCTTTAGCTTTCTTTGCTCCGTCTCCTACAAACAGTATTTTTTTATCTTTAAATTCCTGAAAAGAATTTTCATCTAGAACTTTCGCCTCAGTAGCACTTATTTCTTCTCCTGAAATCCCATTATAAACGGCTGTATAAACTTCCATCCTTCTTGCATCGACTAAAGGGATAACCAAGTCGTAGTTTTGCCCTAAAAACGGCTCTTTCATGCTTTCCAAAGAATTGACTGCAATCAAAGGAATATTCAGACCGTAGCAAAAACCTTTTGCAGATGCAGCACCAATTCTCAAACCTGTATAAGAACCGGGACCTTTTCCCAGGCAGACGGCATCTATTTCTTTTAAAGTAATTTCTGCGCCTTCCAGAGCCCATTCTACAAAAGTGTGTAATGATTCGGACTGTTTATAGTTTTCGGAAACTTCTTCTGCAACGCAAAGCAGCGTTTCACTGTCTGAAATAGCTACTGAGCAGTTTTTTGAGGAGGTTTCGAGATATAAAATTTTCATTGAATTAAATTTTAAATAAAGACCAATTTAATTAGCCTTTTTCTCATGCAAAAGTACCAAAAGAAATGAATGAATGAAAACCTCAGAACGTTTACAATATATGAGGACTAAAGGTTTCTTCCCAATTTTTTTATTTCTTTATCAAAATCAGAAACTATTCTTTGTGTTTTACTGAATGTTTCGTATTCAGTGACTGCTTTTTTATCGGCAACTATTTTTGCGATTTTACCGTTTCCGTCCAAGACTCTATATTCATTAAAGTTTAAAAACTTATTCACACTTTCAGCCAGAGCCTCCATAGTAAAAGTATTTTCTCTTTCAATTAAACCTTCAATGTAATCGAAATAGCCAGTCACCGTTCTTTCCAGCTGTTGAATTTCCTTTTCTGCCAGATAGTTTTTAGCTAACACAACATCAGATTTTAAAATTCTTCCTTCAGGTGAATGCTTCCAGGTTGTTAAGCCCATATTTTCTTTTTTGCTGTCGGCGTTTTTATAAATAATTTCAGCGGCTGTGTTTCCCGTAATGGCAAAATGAAATTTATTCTGAACCGTAGCATAAAAGTTTTTTGTAACTGCAGCATTTTTATCATAATCGATGCTGCATTCCGCAAAAATATCTGTGATCTGCTGATAAATGCGTCTCTCACTCGCACGAATGGATCGGATTCTCTGCAGTAATTCCCTGAAATAATCTTTCCCGAATACCGTCTGTCCCTGCTTTAACCGCTCATCATCCATCACAAAACCTTTGATGATAAACTCCTTCAGAGTTTTTGTAGCCCACATCCTGAATTGCGTGGCTTTTGCAGAGTTGACGCGGTAACCTACGGAAATAATGGCGTCGAGATTGTAATATTCTACATTTCTTTTTACTTTTCTGTTACCTTCTTGCTGAACTGTTTCCAAAATGGAAACAGTTGATTCGGGACTTAGCTCTCCTTCATCAAAAATATTTGAAAGATGTTTACTGATTGCCGGAACGTTGACATCAAACAAAGCTGCCATCGACTTCTGTGTAAGCCAAGTCGTTTCATTCTGAAGAAAAACGTCTACCTTAACTTCATTATTGGGCGTCTGGTAAATTAAAAATTTTTGAAAATCTCCGTTCATTATTTGTTCGTTTTACAACAAATTTATCACTTTATTTCCACACTTTGGCGACTCCACAATCTCCATTCAGATTTCTTTTTAATCCAGATTTCAAGCACTGCAAGATTCATTTCAAAATCCTGATTTTTATATAAACCATGTACTCTGATCGTTCGTCTCAAGCTGAAAGTATTTTTAAACTTTTTGAGTTCAGAAACTTCTGTCTGACGGATTTCTTTGTAAACAACTTTCTTTGAAGTAAAATCTTTTTTAAAATCCTTCAGATTCTGAATCCATCCGTTGGAATGTCCGAAAGAAACGTCTTCGGAAAATAAATTTACAATGGATTGATCATTATTCTTCATCAGCGAATCAAGCTTTTTAGCCTGAATCAAAACTGCTTTTTCTTGTTTTGAATAGCCTTGAGAATATCCAATTGCAAATACAATTACAAAAGATAAATGAAGAATTTTCACTCTCAAATTCTCAAATTGACCCATTTTCAAATTTAATTATCCTTTTCTGTAAATCGTTCTCGGTTCACTCTGAGCGCTCGGATAAATCGTCATATCTGAAACGGTTACGTGCTGTGGTGCATTTACACAATAAGCAATTGCATCGGCGATATCTGCGGCTTTTAACGCTTCGTAACCAGCATAAACTGTTGCGGCTCTTTCCTGATCGCCTTTAAATCTAACCAAAGAAAAATCTGTTTCCACAGCTCCCGGCTGAATATTGGTCACTCTGATTCCGAATTCTGTGAGCTCTATTCTCATTCCTTCAGAAATAACGTCGACTGCTTTTTTGGTTGCACAGTAAACAACACCGTTCGCATAGGTCTGTCTGGCGGCTACCGAACTGATGTTGATAATGTGTCCCGAACTTCTTTCCTTCATCATCGGGATCAGCGTTTTTGACACGTATAAAAGACCTTTCACATTTCCGTCAATCATATTATCCCAGTCGTCTGTACTTCCTGCTGATAAAGGCTCTAAACCATGCGCATTTCCGGCATTGTTGATGAGCACATCAATATTTTTCCATTCTTCAGGAAGTGACGCAATAGCGGCTTCAACTTCTTCCAAATTTCTGACATCAAACTTTAAACTAAATATTTCGGTTAAAGCTGATAATTCTGTTTTTACAGATTCTAAAACTTCAGATCTTCTTCCACAGATAATGATTCTGTTTCCCTGTTTTGCAAAAAGCTCAGCTGTCGCTTTTCCTATTCCGGAGGTGGCTCCGGTGATGAGTATTGTTTTCATAAAAATTTTCAATTTTTAAATATAACAATGTATCAGTTTAACAGTTTACCAATTATTGCCAGACCGTTACATTGATAGATTGTTACATTAGTTCAGTTTGCATCAAATGCCTGGAAAGCATCCGGAATATGTTCTATTTCTAAATTTCCTTTTTGGTTGGGGAGGACCGAAATTATATCAAATCTTACTTCCTGATTTTTATTAAATTCTTCCATAAAATGATTCGATGCCAAAACAATTGATTTGATTTTTCCTTTCGTCACAGCTTCCTGAGGCAGAATAAAAAAATCTGTTGAACGGGCTTTCACTTCTACTACAACAATCAGATTATCTTTTTCGGCGATGATATCCACTTCATTTTTCTTAAAACGGAAATTGCGCACGAGAATCTTATATTCATTTTTAAGTAAATATTCTGCTGCAAGATTTTCTGCTTCTTTTCCTAATTCGTTGTGATCTGCCATTATTGTGTGGGAGAGTTGTAGGGTTGGAGTGTATGAGAGTTTTGTTTCTTCATTTTATTTTCTAAACTGATACGCCCACCAAATCAAAACAATCTGTAAAGGAAGTCTCAAAAGTGTAAGCCAGAAGTATTTGTGATGAATTTCATAAAACTTCTTTGCCATCTCTATATTCGCAGGAAAAACTGCGATGAATAAGGCAATGGAAAGATAGGCTCCCCACTTTTGAGTTTCCGGAAAAAGAAGGAGAATCCCACACAAAATTTCTACTGCGCCGCTGATGTATACCATTTGAAGATGCATCGGAATATAATCGGGCATGATTTTCATGAAGAAGTGAGGTTTAATAAAATGAAAAACTCCAGCCAGAATCAGGAAAAAAGCGAGTACAAATTTTGAGTAAAACAGCATTTTATTTAAAAGTTAATGTAACATTTTTTCCGGCCTTCAAAGATACTTCTGAGCCTAAAATCAATGGAATATTATTATGAATATGCCCATTTGGAAAAGCAAAAACAGTAGGAAAGCTATATTCTGAAATTCTGTCTGAAATTAATTTGTAGGCAAATTCATCAAAACTGTCTTCATAATGTTTATTTTCTTTTTCGTCGCCCATATTCGTCATGCCACCAATAATCAGACCTTTAATTTTGGTAAAGACACCCGCCATTTCCAGACTCATCATCATTCTGTCGAGCGCGTAAAAGTTTTCGCCAATGTCTTCAATAAACAGAATTTTATCTTTAAAATCAAAGGAATATTTGGTTCCCAAAAGAGCATAAACTAATGCCAAATTTCCTCCAACCAATTCGCCTTCCACATTTCCTTCTTTGTTAAAGTGATTGGATTTCAGCGTGTATTTTAGAGGTTTTCCTTTCAGTATATTAAATGTCAGATCATAACTTTCATCAGTCACCCCAAAACTTGAAGTTTTAATGGTTTGTCCGTGAATCGAGGCGAAACCTTTTTTCAGCAAATAACTTTGGATAACAGTATTATCTGAATAACCAATATACCATTTTGGATTTTTAGTAAAACCTTTTAGATTTAAATTTTCAATTAAATGCTGACAGCCATAACCGCCCCGGGAAGCCCAGATTGCAGAGATTTCAGGATCGTTTAAAGCCCAGTTGATATCATGAGTTCTTTGCTCCTCAGTTCCGGCATAATTGTATCCGTTTGAAAATTTAGTATATAGATTTTTTCCTAAAACAGGTTCAAATCCTTTAGATTTTATCATTTCAATTCCTTTTTCCAGCTGAGATGGTTCAACGGCTCCTGCGGGGGAAATGATGGCAATTCTGTCGCCTTTTTTCAGTGATTTTGGAAATATTTTCATTGATCAATTTGTTGTTTTCATTAATAGTTTTAAATGTGCTGATTTGATTCAAAGTCCGCAATGATTCTTTTATCATAATTCTGAATACTTTTCGTTCACAAAGACTTTCTACTCAGCAAAGGCCAAAATAAACCTGCATTTAAGATGAAACTTTAATAGTTTATCTGTTCTTCTTATATTTTAATTCTTTTTTTTCCGCTTCTTCCAACCGCTTATCAAACTGATTAAACATCTTGAAACTCTGAAGGAATATGAAAAAACTGAAAATAATCAGTACGACTCCGACGCCTTTCCTGATTCTGTTGGCCAGTTTTTGTGTGAGCCTGTCGTGAAACTGTTTAGAAAGAAAAATTTTAGCCAAATCAATTAAAAGATAGGTTGAAATAACGATGGCGAGGTATAAAATCATTGTTTCTGTATCGGGATACTGATTTCTGACGCCAATCACCGTAACTAACCAGAAAAGAATGACTCCAACGTTTAAAAGATTTAATAAAAACCCGTTAATAAATGTTTTAAAATAATTCTGGCTGATTAATTTTTCTTCTCCAGGCATGTGCATTTTGGTTTTTGTGACCATCATAATGATCCCGTAGCTGAGAATAAGAATAGATGTAATTCTGTAAAAACCGGGGTGCTTGTCGATCAGATCAACAATATCAGCACTTGCGTAATAGGCTGCAATAATGCACAGTAAATCTGCTGTGATCACACCAAAATCCAATGCCAAAGCATGTTTAGGCCCCCTTGTAAAACTGGTTTCAATTAAAAGGAAAAAAATAGGACCAATGAAAACAAGGCTCAGCATGAAGCCCAGACCGATGGCAGAGAATATGAGTTCAAACATTTACAATTTGTTTCAAATTCAAATTTAGAGATTATATTTTTATTAGGGTTTAAAAAGAACATTGTTTTAATTCATAATTTCTAAAAAAAAAGAGACTGTCTTGTTAGAACAGCCTCTGGTCTTTAGAAAATTCTAATTATCAGGACAATTTTCATTATCCATAAATTGAAATTTTTTTATTGTTTTCAAACCGAAAATTCCTCTTTCAAAAGTATAGGTTATTTGATTGTTTCCCCACATTTTTTTGTAATCAATAAAAAAACTTCTTGTCATGTAAGAGTACGGATAGGCATTTTCACTAAGATAGATATATGTAGTTTTTCCTTTTTGGTGGCTATGTCTTCCTCCTATTTCAGAAATCATATTTTTAAAACAGTATGTTTCCTTTTGAGGATTCATTCCTGTAAAATAATTTATCAGAAAAAAGCAATTGACGATAAAAGGAAATGTAACCGATAAAAAGTATTTTTTATCTCCGTCTTTAATCCTGATTAATTTTTTATCGATTAATTTATTAAGAATAAAACAAATAAAAATGATAATCACAATGAACAGATAAAAATTGATCACGGTTTTAAATATTATAGTAATAATTAAAACAACATTGATAATACTGAAAACAATATATTTATCTGTCTTTGTCATTATTCAACAATCTTAAAATCAAGCTGCTTCGCTATTAAATTGGCTTTAACCACTTTAATCTGAACCTGATCTCCCAACTGATATCTGTTTCCTGTGCGAGAACCGTAAACGGCATGCGTTGCTTTATCGTAAGTGTAAGAATCATCCATCAAATCACGAAGTTTGATTAAACCTTCAGCACCATTTTCAGGAATTTCTACCCAGAAACCAAATTCTGCAACTCCGGAAATCACACCAGTGAACGTTTCTCCCAAATGTTTCTCCATGAATTTTACCTGCATGAACTTAATTGAATCTCTCTCTGCATCGGCAGCCAGACGTTCTCTTGCGCTGCAGTGTTTTGCTTTTTCTTCCAACTCATTTCTGTCGGGAGATTTTCCGCCATCCAAATAATGCTGAAGCAATCTGTGGGCAAGCAAATCGGGATAACGACGGATAGGAGAGGTGAAATGCGAATAATAATCAAAGCCCAAACCGTAGTGGCCAATCGGCTCGGTAGAGTAGACTGCTTTGCTCATGCTTCGCATCGCCAAAGTTTCGATCATATTTTCTTCGCCTTTGCCTTTTACGTCTTTCAGTAAAGAGTTTAAAGATTCTGCCACTTTTTTGGTATTTGCCAAATCCATTTTGTATCCGAAGGTGGAAACAAAATCTCTTAGAGCTTCCAGTTTCGCAGGATCCGGATCGTCGTGAACCCTGTAAATAAAGGTATTCTGATTGGGTCTTCCTTTTTTCAGTGAAACAAATTCTGATACTTTTTTATTAGCAAGCAACATAAATTCTTCAATCAAATGATTTGAATCTTTGCTTATTTTGAAGTAAACCCCAATAGGCTGATTGTTTTCATCTAAATTAAAACGGACTTCACTTCTGTCAAAAGTAATTGCACCGTTTCTGATGCGTTCTGCACGCATAATTTTAGCCAAATCATCCAAAACGTTGATTTCTTCCTGCAAATCACCTTCTTTTGTCTCAATTCTTTCCTGAGCTTCTTCGTAAGTGAAACGTCTGTCGGAGTGAATTACGGTTCTGCCAAACCATTCTTTCTGGATTTCTGCCTTGTCATTCAATTCGAAAACGGCAGAGAAAGTATATTTATCTTCATTCGGACGGAGTGAACAGACATCGTTACTCAAAACTTCCGGCAACATCGGTACAACGCGGTCTACGAGATAAACTGACGTTGCTCTTTCGTATGCTTCGTCATCCAAAACGGTTCCGGGAATCACGTAATGTGAAACGTCTGCGATATGAACGCCAACTTCCCAGTTTCCATTGTCGAGTTTTCTCACCGACAGCGCATCGTCAAAATCTTTGGCATCTTTCGGGTCAATGGTAAAGGTTAAAATATCCCTCATATCCCAACGTTTCGCCGCTTCTTCGTCTGTAATTCTGCGGTCGATTTTGTCGGCATCTCTTTCAACTTCCTCCGGAAAATCGTAAGGTAGACCATATTCTGCAAGGATAGAGTGGATCTCGGTTTCATGTTCGCCGGGATTTCCTAAAACCTGAAGAATTTCACCTTCAGGATTTTTATCTCCAGGTTTCCATTCAGTCATTTTTACAACAACTTTATTACCGTTTTCGGCACCGTTTATTTTTCCTTTCGGAATAAAAATATCGGTGTTGATTGTTTTTTTATCGCAAACTACAAACCCAAATTCTTTATGAGGAACGAGTTGAAAAGTTCCGACAAATTCAGTTCTTTTTCTCTCCAGAACTTCCAGAACAGAGCCTTCGAGTTTTTTACCTTTAAAATTGTAGGTAACAATTAAAACTTTATCGCCCTGCAAAGCATCTTTGACATTTTTAGAATGAACGAATACGTCGTCTTTTAAGTTTTCTACCGTAACGTATGCATTTCCGCTCTGGTTAAAATCGATGGTTCCCGTTAAAGTACCTTCAATATTGAGATTGATGCTGTATTTTCCTTTATCGGTTTCTTTAATTCTCTGGCTCGACAGTAATTTGTGCAAAGCCTGAATCACCATTTCACGCTGTCTTGGATTTTTGTGGTCGATCCCGTCTGAGATCTGTTTGTAATTGTAAACTTTTGTTTGGTTCTGATTCATGAAACGGAGAATCAATCTCCCGATTTCCACGAGTTTTGAGTCATTTTTCTGACTTATGTATTTATTTTTTTTTGGCATTGTTATGTATTTATAATTATAAACTCATTTAAAATACGTTTAAACTCATTTAAAAAACATTTAAACTCATTTAAAAATTGTTTAAAACTTATTACTATCGTTATTTTAAATTCCACGTACCATATTCACAGCTTTCAATTTTTCCTTCTACTCTCATAGCAGAAAGTAGATTTGTAACCTTATTTTTTTTCTTATAATCTGTTAGAGCAGAAGATAATTTGGGAATAATGAAATTATCTATATCTTTCCTTTTAGCTTTACCAGATTTTGAAATAAATTCTAAAATTAATTCTTTAAAATGTCTATCATCTAAGCTTCTGTTATTTATATAATCAGCTAAAAGATCTTTATTTTTTGTTGGTTCAATAGCATTATAAGAAATATAATTACTTCCTTTCCGGCCTTCAATAAATTTTTTCTTCTTTAAGTAATTAAATTCACTGTCTGTAAGTTCCTTTTTCTTCTGAACCCTATCTAATATCAAAGTATCTTCTAAGTTAATTTCAGGATTTTTGATGAGAATTTTAGCAAAATCTTCATTAATAACCTTCCCAATAATTGTAACTTTCACTTTTCTATCAGAAAAATCATATTCAGGCAAAGGAAAAAATCTCTGCTTTTGAAAATTAAAAACCTTCCTGATACCGCCACCTTGTGTTTCAATCATTCCAAGGTTTCTCATTGCTTCGACGAGAAAAGGATTTCTATAAGATTCTTCTGGAGTATCTTTTAATACAACATCTTCTACGGAATTAGGAAGAAATGTACCATAATTTGAAAATACCAAATTGTCATCCTCAAACTCTACTACATTAATACGTGATTTTTTACTGTAATCTTGATGGGCAATAGCATTATTCAATGGCTCTCTTATTACGAAAGGATCATATCTCAAAACTTCATCTGGAAAAAGTGTTCCCTCCCGTAAGTATCTGTACTTAAGGTTTCTGATTTTCCTGTAAACTTCGTCTACAGACAGTATTACAGGAATTGAAAATATTTCAAAATCTTTATCTTGATTATCAACTGTTTTAAGATTCCATCTAATTTTTACTGCAGAGTCGAGAAAATGTTCTTCCTCTTCTTTTCCTAAAAGAATAAAGCAGGTACGGGTAATTTTTCCTTTAATCGTAAGTTTAGCTTTATTGAGAAATTTTATATCATCCCAAAACGAAATCTCGTCACTGTATTTAGGATTTCTTTTTATAAATTCTTCTCTGGCTTTTTTTAACGCATTTTCATCTAAATCGTTAATATCAGCATCGTAAATAATTTCTTTTGACCAGTCTTCAACAAGTGTATTTTCATGAATTATGACTTCTTTTTTTTCATCTCTGATTTCAATTAGATTTTCGCCAATCCGCTGCCATGCTTTTTTATGAGCAAAAACACATTGTCTGAATGGATGCTTCGGAATGTTAAAAATCCATATTACTTTTCCTGAGTCTGAAGTTAAAATTTCTTCAATTTTAAATCCCTCAGAATCAAAATGTGTTAAATTACCTAAAACTCTGAATTTAATATTATCAATTGTATAATCGTGAAAATCTTGAATACCAATTATCTGTAATGTTTTATCTTCGATTCCTATTACTAATATTCCACCACCAGAATTGGAAATACCTGAAATATAAGAGATTATATCTTCTCCAGCTCGAGCAGATACGGAATGTTTTAAAGTCTTAAATTCTTTCCATTCGCAGTTTTCATTTTCTTTTGGATAGTTTTTCTTCAAAAAATTATGTAATTCGGTTTCGGTCATAGAAATAATGTGAGATTACTTTTATTCTATAAATTTAAACAAATATGGAGAAGAGTGGGGAAAATTTTCTGATAATCTTTTTAAAAATATCTGAAATTTTAGGAGGAATCAACAGTCGAGTAATTACCATTGGACTCTGCAAATATATAAAATAAAAAATAAATAAGGCTTGCAAACTGAATTACAAGCCTTTATATTTTTAGCAAACTGCGATTTTATCTACCCTGTTCTGGTGTCTTCCACCTTCAAAAGGCGTATTAAGAAACTTATTTGCAATTTCTATCGCCACTTCTTTTGCAATAAATCTCGCAGGAATCGAAATCATATTCGCATCGTTGTGCTGTCTAGCCAGCTCAGCAATTTCCGGCATCCAGCAAAGTGCACATCTGATTTTCTGATGTTTGTTGGCTGTAATCTGCACACCGTTTCCGCTTCCACAGATTAAAATTCCCAATTCGTTTTCTCCGTTTTCAATGGAGGTTGCTGCGGGATGTACAAAATCCGGATAATCCACAGAATCTGTAGAAAAAGTTCCGAAATCCTGAACTTCAAACTGCTCTTCGAGATGTTTTTTCAGAATTTCCTTGTACTCAAAACCGGCGTGGTCTCCGGCAATTGCGATTTTTCTTTTCATTTTACTTTTATATTAGATTTTAAATTTATTTTTAGTTTATAAACCTCTCAAATCACTGCCTTTTAAAGAATTAACTTTATATGAGAAATTGATTTTCTGAGTTTCATTAGCATTTAAAGATACATTCCAGGTCAGAATTCCTGTCTTCTCATCATATTCACCATTTCCTTTATCTACCATTGTGATGATAATCTGTTTATCTGTGGTGATTGGAATCTGGTCTTTCAGTTTGATTTTTATCTTTTCACTTTTGTTGTTTCTCACCGTAATTTCAAACGCAAACTGCTGTTCTTTATTCGTTGAAGAAATACTTTTTGTGAACGTTTTATCTTTCACCGGCTGCCTTTTAATGCTGATTCTCCGGTCTTCACCTAAGGTCAGAATCATTTTACTGTCGGTAGTTTCCGGGTTGATGACGGTTTTGCCAACATTCGTGTCTTCGAAAACAATATTTGCTTCGGCAGGAATCAAATTATACTTGTCTAAATTTTCAATTTCAGCAACTAAAAATGCAGAATTGGAATATTTTGGCACCGCAGAATAAATAAAGTTTGCAGCGATATCTGTGGAATTTAAATTGATGCTGTTATCTTTGTTATTAGATAAAATGGTGAATTTATCTTCCAGCTCGTAGCTTAAATTCAACTGATTTTGAGAAACTACATTTCTCGGTCCGGTTACAAGCACTTCAGAAATTTCGGACACCGAAGCGGAGGAATTTCCTCTGATAGAAACTCCGGGAACTTTTCCCTGCAACATGGTAGCTACATTTGTTCTATCTTCCTGAGGCTGATAGTACAGTTGCCAAATCCCAAGCTCAGGCATCACTCTGCGTTGGTTAGGATTTCCTGAAATTAAATTCAATTTCACATTTTTCCAGTCCAAACCTGAGTTTTGGCGGATCATCGCCTTATATCCTAAATTTATTTTTCCTCCCAAACCATTGGCAATAACGTCATAATAAGGTCTCCAGGAAGCATTATAAACGTTGTATTTTATATCCATATTCACATTTTCACTGGCTTCGGAAGAAACCTGAAGAATGAGTTTTCCTTTTGGATAATTTTCTCTTTCCTGATTATTAAGATTAAATTTCTTCTGCAGGGTGGACAGTTTCTCAAGCCACTTGTTACTGATTTCCTGATTATTTTCAAGTTCTTTACCCAACTCAAATCTTTTCTTCTGGTTGTATTTCAACAATTTTGAAACCTCAGAAGCATAAGAGGTAGAACCTGAATTAATGGTTTGATTGATATCTAAAATTTCAAGGCTTTTTGTAAGAGCGTTTCTTTGAAGATTTAAATTACTGATTTGCTTCCTAACCAGATCAATACTGTCTAAAACAACCTTATGCTGCGGGTTTTTCTTATCTAAAGCAACCGCGTACATCTCTTCATCATTAGAAAAACGGTAGGTGAGAATCGAGATTTTATTTTTACTTCCCAGTTTAATGGAATTCTGATCAATGTTTTCAGCAATATTTGTAATAATAATCTCCGAACTACCTTTTGGAATTTTAAAAGAGGTCGTCGAAAAAAGCTCTCCAGACTGTTCATATACTGTCGCGGTTTTCAGCTCAGCTTCAGCAAAGACAGGCTTCTGACAGTAAACCGAAATAGAAAATAATGAAAGACCAAACAGATAAAATTTATTCATCACATCAGTTTTTTTGAATGTTCAAATTTAAGTATTAAATCTCAATTGTTAGTTTCCCGTCGAATGAGTGTTAGCATCATTGTGAATAACTGTGGAAAACTTTGTTGAAATTAAACTTTTTTTCTCACCAAAAATTAACTAATGAAAGTTGCCTCCAAATATTCGGGCACAAATTTTCAAAAACTTTCCTCAGACATTTCTGAAGTTTCTCCATAAACCGGTTATTCATAAACGGTATCGTGGAAAAGTTATCCATATTTGTTGGTAAGTAACAGAAAAATCAGAACTACAGCGTTTTACTTTGTGAATTAAATATGAATTAAATTAAAACTGCGTGTTATGAAGTATTTGCTTTAAAGTTATCCCCTAAACTCACAACACTCAACAACAGTATTCATTCTTTCTTTATTAAAAAAAAGAAAATAGTGTTGATTAGTGAATGGTGGATTGTGCGGAAAATTTTGAAAACTTTTAAAAGTTTAGATTTTTTGCGAGACTTTAAAATCTTACATTTGTGAAACAGAAATTTAAAGAAAGCAAGTGATTCCGACCTGAGTTTGAATGATCCATCCGTGCTGATGGAAACGGCCATTTGCGAAAAATTAAGTCTGAATAAGTCATTTCGGGATTTGGTTTCTTGCGGAAACTAAATGTGGAATAGCGATTGCTCACGACTTTGGAAAAATATTAAATATACAATATGAAAACAATCAAAGATTTCGATTTTAAAGACAAAAAAGCTCTGGTAAGAGTAGATTTTAATGTTCCACAGGATGACCAGCTGAAGGTGACCGATAACACAAGAATTGTTGCTGTAAAACCTACAGTTGATAAGATTTTGAATGATGGAGGTTCTGTAATTTTAATGGCTCACTTAGGCAGACCAAAGGGAGAAGTTAAAGATGAGTTTTCTTTGAAACATATTGTTGATGAAGTTTCAGAAGTTCTTGGCAAAGAAGTAAAATTCGTGGAAGAATGTGTTGGAGAAAAGGCTGAACAGGCTGCTTCTGAACTGAAAGCCGGAGAAATTCTTTTACTGGAAAATTTACGGTTTCACAGTGAAGAAGAGAAAGGTGATGAGGCGTTTGCTGAAAAGCTTTCTAAATTAGGAGATGCTTATGTGAATGATGCCTTCGGTACAGCGCACAGAGCTCATGCTTCTACAGCTGTGATTGCCAAATTTTTTGAATCAACTAAATTTTTCGGTTTACTGATGGCTGATGAGCTTAAGGCAATCGATAAGGTTTTAAAAAGCGGAGAAAAGCCAGTTACAGCGATACTTGGAGGCTCTAAAGTTTCAACTAAAATTACCATTATAGAAAATATTTTGCCTGCAGTTGATAATTTAATCATTGGTGGTGGAATGGCATTTACATTTATTAAAGCACTTGGTGGCAAAATTGGAACTTCACTGGTTGAAGAAGATAAACTGTCCCTTGCACTTGAAATTATAGGCAAAGCAAAAGAACATAATGTGAAAGTTTATCTTCCTTCAGATACCGTAATTGCTGAAAGTTTCAGTAATGATGCTGATACACAGGAAGTAAATATTTATGAAATTCCTGAAGGATGGATGGGATTGGATGCCGGTCCGAAATCAAGAGATCAGTTCAATGATGTGTTACTGAATTCAAAAACGATTCTCTGGAATGGTCCGATCGGAGTTTTCGAAATGTCAAATTTCTCAGCCGGAACTGTAGCTTTGGGAGACAGTATTGCAGAAGCAACGAATTTGGGAGCTTTCTCATTAGTCGGAGGAGGAGACAGTGTTGCTTTCGTTAAGCAGTTTGGTTATGGTGAAAAAGTAAGTTATGTTTCTACCGGTGGTGGTGCAATGCTAGAAAGTCTGGAAGGTTTGGAACTTCCCGGAGTTGCGGCAATAAATAAGTAAGAATTTGTTTTTTAAAAATATTCGGGTCTGGCAGATTTTCTGCCAGACCTTTTTTGTACAAAAGTGCGTAATTGATTTTTCTTGAAATTCCTCAAAAAATGACTTTCAGAAATAGGTATATTTTCTTAAAAGTCAAAATCCGCGACTCGTAATATCGTATTTAAAATTAAGGCTTGAAAAGGCTGGTTTCTGTTGAAATTTATCTTTTGAAGATTAATTTTCTGATGCAAAAAGTAGTTTTATGTATCTTTTGTCAATCTTGCCTTTTGTATTGTATTTGATCTATATTTTTCGTCTCTCAGGTGATTTTTTATAATTCTCAAAAATTGTAATCTAAAAATGTGTAAAGTTATTTTTTCTATTTATTTTTTTGCAATGGATATTCAGTTTTTGAAAATGAACACAGTGAAAGATAATTGTAGAAAAGACATGAAAAAATTTCTTCCTGTTTTCGGATTTGTATTTTAGATTGTGTTTTCGAAAAAATGAAGTTAGAAATTAAATTGAAATTGAATATGCAATTTTAGTCGATTTAGAGTAGGATGAAAATAAAAAACTCAGAAGATTTTTCTGAGTTTTTGTCTTTTTTGCGCTAAAATGCTGAAAATTGACTTTCAGAAATAGCTTAAAAATCGATTTTTTACTTTTTTTCGATTAAGTATATCAAACTTGAAAATTCGTTCGAAAAAAGAGCCTTTATGTTAGAAATCGTTCCAAAGATCATTGCTTTAAGCCAAAAAAGCGGTGATTTCTTATATTTTTCGCTCAACATCGAGATATAATATGAATCTAAGATCAGTGGTTTAATTTTTCTCATCTTCCAGTTTGGTTTTTTAGAAATCAAATTTTCCATTCCATTTTTAGAAAAGTGATATATATGTCTGGGCACATCGTACGCTGCCCAGTATTCTTTATAATGTTTAGCATCAAAAGATGTAGGGTTGGGAACAGCAATAATCAGCAGACCTTTTTCCTTTAATTTACTGTTAAATATTTCAAGCATTTCATCTTGATTTTCTACATGCTCGAAAACATGCCAAAGCGTTATCGCATCCAGACTTTGATCTTCAATCGTATTAAGATGATCTAAAATTTTCGCCTTTGATATCTTTTGACGTGCAGCATTCCTCGCGTCAGAGTCAGGTTCAAATCCAAAAGTTATAAAGTCATTTTCAATATATCTTACAAATTCACCAGCTCCGCAACCGTAATCAAGAACTTTTGAGCCTTTCTTAATTCGGTCTAAAAGGATTGTTTTTTTATATTGTAGATTGAATGACTGTAGAAATTTATAAAGTTTCTCCTTTAAACTTCCAGAATCCTGATGATGCGAAATATAATCTTCACTTTCATAATATTTCGAAATATTGGATGGAATAGGGGAGGTTTTAAAAACTCCCTTAGTATCTGTTTCTACAATTTCAAATATTTCCTGAGACAGAAAATGATCTTTAATTTTCATTTTGATTATTCTATTTTAAAAATAAAGGTATTCAGAAAAGTGTTTTACGCCTCTAAATACCCTTGTTTATTTTAAATGTTTCACGTGAAACATATCTGATTTATCTTCCTAAATACACCATCAAAACATTGATATCAGCAGGAGAAACACCACTTATTCTTCCGGCTTGCGCTAAAGTTTTAGGACGTACTTTATTCATTTTTTGTTTCGCCTCTGCAGAAAGACTTGATATTTTTATGTAATCAAAATCCTCGGGAATCTTTACATTTTCCAGCCGATTTAGTTTAGCAACATTTTCTTTTTCCTTTTCGATATAGCCTTTGTACTTGATGTTTACCTCTGCCTGTTCTCTTACTTCGTCGCTATACTGAGAAGTGAATTCTCTTATGGAATCAATCTCATCCAGTTTTTCCAGTGTAATATTAGGTCTGGTAAGAAATTGAGAAGCCCTATATGCCTGATCCACAGGATTACTTTCAATACTTTCTAAAATTGGGTTGATGATTCCAGGTTTTAAAGAAGTTTCTCTCAAATACGCTTCAAGTTCCTGACTTTTAGTGATTTTTTCCTCAACTTTTCTCAGTCTGTCCTCTTTTGCAAGGCCTAATTCATATGCTTTTTCTGTCAATCTGATATCTGCATTATCCTGTCTTAAAAGTAATCTGTATTCTGCTCTTGAAGTAAACATTCTGTAGGGTTCTTCAGTGCCTTTTGTGATTAAGTCATCGATTAAAACACCGATATAAGCTTCATCTCTGTTGAGAATGAACTCATCCTTCTCATGAACTTTGTTATGAGCATTTATACCAGCCATTAAGCCTTGTCCGCCTGCTTCTTCGTAACCTGTAGTACCATTAATCTGGCCGGCAAAATATAAATTATCAACCAGTTTTGTTTCTAAGGTATGCTTTAACTGAGTAGGAGGGAAGTAGTCATATTCAATAGCATAGCCCGGTCTGAATACTTTCACATTTTCAAATCCAGGGATATGTTTCATTGCTTTTATCTGAACATCTTCTGGTAAGGAAGAACTGAAACCATTCACATAAATTTCAACAGTTCTCCAACCTTCTGGTTCTACGAAAAGCTGGTGTCGTGTACGTTCTGCAAAACGGTTTATTTTATCTTCAATACTTGGGCAGTATCTTGGTCCTAAACTCTGAATAGTACCATTGAACATAGGACTTCTGTCAAAACCTTCACGCAGAATGTCGTGTACAGTTTCATTGGTATAAACAATATGACAGCTTAACTGTTTGGTTAATTTAGGAGAATTTAAATAGCTGAATTTTTGAGGATTTTCATCTCCTTTCTGTTCTTCCATTTTAGAGTAATCAAGACTTCTACCATCCACTCTCGCAGGAGTACCCGTCTTCATTCTGCCTGCTTCAAAACCTAGAGAAACCAATTGCTCAGTAATTCCGAATGCTCTCGGTTCACCCATTCTTCCTCCTCCTAACTGCTTGTCTCCAACGTGGATCAAACCGTTCAAAAATGTGCCATTTGTAAGGACAACAGACTTTGATCTGATTTCAATGCCCAAAGAGGTTATAACTCCTACAGCTTTGTTATTTTCAATAATAAGACTCTTAACCATATCCTGGAAAAAATCCAGATTTGGAGTATTTTCCAGTGCAAGACGCCATTCTTCAGCGAAAAGCATTCTGTCATTCTGAGTTCTCGGAGACCACATTGCCGGACCTTTTGAAAGATTCAGCATCTTAAACTGGATTGCAGATTTGTCCGCAATAATTCCTGAGTATCCACCCATCGCATCGATTTCTCTTACGATCTGTCCTTTTGCAATTCCTCCCATTGCCGGGTTGCAACTCATCTGTCCGATGGTCTGCATATTCATTGTAACCAGCAATGTTTTTGAACCTAAGTTCGCGGCAGCAGCTGCGGCTTCACACCCTGCGTGACCGGCACCTACTACAATTACATCATATATTTCTGAAATCATTTCTTTATTGCTTGTTTTAAGCTTTAAATTTTAATTTTTTCTATAAATGTTTCACGTGAAACATTATCTTAATAAACAGTCTTAAATAAGCTGTGAGACGCTATTTAGCCCCGATCGCAGCATTTGTCTGAGCTCTTTTTTCTTTGGAAAAAGAAAAAAAGCGAGTGTGTTGACCGGGAATAAGCTCCTAAATAATACTTAAAATTTTGCTAAATAAAAATCTTCTTTGCTTCGCATTAATAGTTCCTCTTCTTCCGACTTATCTTTATATCCCGAAAGATGCAGAACACCGTGAGCCAAAACTCTGCGCAGTTCTTCTTCAAAATTTTTGGATAGAGTAGAAGCGTTGTCTGAAATGCGCTGCAAAGATACGAAAATCTCACCGCTTATGGTTTTGCCTTTTACATAGTCGAATGTAATGATATCTGTGTAGTAATCGTGCTGTAAATAATCCTGATTTACTTTCAGCAAATATTCGTCGTCACAGAAGATGTAGTTAATTTCTCCAAGCTTTTTTCCTTCAGAAAGAATGATATCTTCCAGCCAGCTTATATATTTTGTATTAACAGTTTCAGGTAAGTTTTCGTAAAAGAATTGTATCATGATTTTTAAAACCAGTGTCCCAGAATGACACTGAATATGCCTTTTTGATTATTTTTAAGTGAATGACCGAAATTAAATCTTATCTGGCCAAAAGGAGATTTGTAGCCAATACTTGCACCAACTGAACTGTAGTTTACTTTTACTGCATCTTCAAACGTGATATCGTCTGAAAGGTTGGCAAAAGAAAAGTTTCCGCTTAGGAAAAAGTTTTTCTTAAAGTTATACTGAACATCATTTGAAATTAAAGCGACATTGTTACTGTTCAACTGTGCGAAATAGAAACCATTGAAAGTTTTAAAATTAACCACATTCTGTTCGAAGATTCCTCCCAATCTGTACTGATAAAAATTTGGAAGATTGTCGCCAATGGTAATTCCGCCGTATAAATTCAGGTGATAGCTGAACTGTCTGGAGAGTGGAATATTGATCCTGATGTCAGCTTTCACCTGAACAACTCTTTTGTCCACTTCAGATTTAAGCAGATCAATAACTTTACCTTCTGCGTTTAAATAAAATCCTTTGGTGGGAAAATCGCGGTCATTCTGCGTATCGCTTTTCAGAAATACATACGGATTGAGAAAGCGGTTATATCTTTTATTTAAACCGTTCATTTCCGCTTCGAAATAATCGTGACTGATGCCAGCTCCAATTGCAAATTTATCTTTCCACACCGATTGGATATACGCTTCATTTCTGAGCCACTCCCATTTGTCAATATTAATGTTGTCATTTCCTTTGATATCGAAACTCATCCCGGAAGAGTAGATACCAAATCCTGGAATATATCCGTTATCAATAAAATAATTTAAATAGTATCTGGGTCTGTCTCCGACAATCACATCCAATGAAAGATTTGAATTTTTAAATAAGAGTCTTTTAGCGGAATAATTAAGTAAAAGTCCGGTTTTAAAAATTTCATCATAGTGAAGTCCAAACTTTAAGAAATGTCTTGATTCATCTTCGGTGACATATAATTTAAGATAATTAATATTGTTTTCAGTAACGATATCATAGTTGATGAATCGGTAATTGTTCGTCGCAACCAATTTATCCAAACCACGGTTAATACTTCCATAGGTCTGCATCGATGGGAGACGGAGCCCCATTTTCCCAAGAACATAGTTTTTACCGTAAATTCTCCCTCCATCAATTGAAATGCTGTCTATCTTATAAACATTAGAATAGATTGGATTTACGGCCTGTCTAAGGCGGTCAAATTCTCGTTTTGGCAGCTGATCCAATATTGCAGCGTATTTTTGCCCTTCCACATAGCCGCTGTCAAGAATTTTCTTCTTGTCGTCGTAGCTTGTAGCTGTCATTCCGGTTAGATTCGGTTTGATGTTGATGTCTGTATGTTTGTACTGTCTTCTGGTATCTTTTTGAATCCCAAAATCAATCACCTGATTTAAAATTGAAATAATATTATTTAAATCCTCTCTTTTTGAAAGATCCTGGTTCAGATCTACGCCGATGACAATATCAATTCCTTTATCTTTTAATGGTTTTGAAGGGTAATTAACCGTCATCGCTCCATCAATATAAATACTGTCTCCGATTTTTACAGGATCCATTAAAGTAGGAAATGCTGAACTCGCCATGATCGACTGTACAAGATCTCCCTTTTCAAAAATCTCCATATTTCCGCTTTCAAGATTGGTGGCAACGCAGAGGAAGGGAATAGGAAGCTTGGAAAAATCATTGACGTTGGAAACGTTCTTAAATAACTCTTTTAGAAGGTAAACATTTTTCTGTCCGGAGCTGATGGAAGAGGGAAGGGTAATTTTCCCGTCCTGTAAAGGAATTGAAAATAAATATTTGTCAACAGATTTATTAAAAAAAGTACTTTCTTTTCTGGATTTAGGATCTCTGATTAAAGAATAAAAATCCGTATCCATCACGATTTTTTCAATTTCCTTTCCGGAATATCCTGACGCGTACAAACCACCCACAATGGCACCCATGCTGGTTCCTGCGATGTAATCAACTTTTACTCCCAAAGAATCCAGTACCTTAAGAACGCCGACATGAGAAAATCCTTTCGCTCCGCCACCTGCAAGAGAAAGTCCTATCTTTGGATTTTTAGGAATCTTCAAATTTTCTTTTACTTGAGATTGAATCAGAAGCAGCTGAAGTGCGAATAAAAGAATCAGGAGTTTTCTCATAGTTAATCTTTTACATAAATCCGTTTTACGCGGGGTGAAATGGACGTTAATACTTCGTAAGTGATGGTTTTGCAGTATTCTGCGAATTCTTTCAGGCTTGGTTTTGCATTAAAAACCGTGACAGTATCGCCTTCTTTCACATTTGGAATATGATCTACATTAATCATCATCATGTCCATGCAAATACTGCCGACAATCGGAGCTAAAGTTTTATTAATACCTACGTTTCCAATCTCATTTCCAATTAATCTTGGAATTCCGTCTGCATATCCCACAGGAATTGTGGCTATTTTTAAAGGTTTATCAGCTTTAAATCTTCTGCTGTAACCCACTGATTCTCCGTTTTCTACCAATGAAATTTGGGAAATAACCGTTTTAAAACTGACAACAGACTGTAACTGTTTCTGTATATCACTGTTTGGTGATTCTCCAAGCATTCCGATGCCGATTCTTACCATGTCATATTGATGACCGGTATAATTGGTTATTCCCGATGAATTTAAAATATGCCGCATAGGTGCGTAGCCTAGTTTTTCTATCAAATAACCTGAGTTTTTTTCAAATGTATCTAACTGATTCAACGTAAAATCTTTCTCAGTTGGTATATCTGAAGACGAAAGATGGCTGAAAATACTTTGAACCCTGACATTTATTTTACTCAAAATTTGAATCAGTTCATCCAGTTCGTGCTCTTTAAAACCAAGTCTGTGCATTCCGGTTTCCAGTTTGATGTGGATGGGATACTCTTTGTCATAACCTGATTTCTGAACCGCTTCATAGAAAAGTTCCAAAACACGAAAGCTGTAAATTTCCGGCTCAAGATTGTACTGTATAACGGTTTCGTAGCTGTGCTGCTCGGGATTCATCACAACGATTGGCACAGTGATTCCTTTTTTTCGCAACTCAACACCTTCATCTACGAAAGCTACACCAAGATAATCAATGTGATGGTGCTGCAGAAATTCTGAAATTTCGTAACTTCCTAAACCATAAGCGTTTGCTTTTACCATAGCCATCATTTTTGTGGCAGGTTTTAAAAGTGATTTATGGTAATTGATATTGTGCAGCAGTGCATTTAAGTTGATTTCAAGAACTGTGTCGTGTTTGCGAAGTTCGAGAAGATCTTTTACTTTTTCAATCTCAAATTTTCTTGCTCCTTTAAGCAGAATAATCTGATTCTCAATTTCCGTAAGATGTTTACTGTCAATTAATTCCTGAGTATTAATAAAAGTAAAGGTTTTAGATTTAAATAAATCACTAAAATTTGATATTTCACTCCCGATCAGAAAAACTGAATCAAAATTTTGCTCGTTCACCAATTCTGAAACTTCTTCATACAGCTCTTTTGAATTTGAATTGACACCAACAATATCAGTAAGAACCAAAGATTTCCTGGATTTTTTATATTCATTAAGAAACTGAAGGGCAGTTTTTAAAGAATCCAAATCGAGATTAAAAGAATCATTGATGACGATATTGTTCTTCTGTCCTTCAATAGCTTCCAGACGCATTTCAACGGCTTTCAGAGCGTTGATTTTTTCGATGATTTTTTGATTTTCTACTCCTAATTCTTTTAGGACTGTTATCAGTGCCAGAGCATTAGTTAATGTTGCTTCGTCCCGCTGATGAACGGGGAATGAGATTTCTTCACCGAAGTATTTCACTACCACATTTTCATCCCTGGAAATATTGCTTTTAAAATTAACCTGATTTTCTACTTTAAAGCCGTAAGAAATTAATTTTTTACCTGAATATAAATCATTTATCTTTTTGTTAACCAATTCATTGTCTCCATTGTAAATAATTACTTCTGAATTTTTGAAAAGCTTAATTTTTTCGTTAATTAATTCTTCTTCAGACTCGAAATTGGCAAGATGAGCCGTTCCGATATGCGTGAGTAAACCAATTTGTGGCTGGAAAATATCTTCCAGTTTTTCCATTTCATTGGGTTTGGAAATTCCGACTTCGAAAATTCCGAGCTCGTGAGAATTATTGATCTGAAGCAGAGAAAGTGGTAATCCGATTTGAGAATTAAAACTTTTTGGACTCTTTACAGTCGGGAATTCATTCCAGAGACATTGATAAAGCCATTCTTTTAAAATAGTTTTACCATTACTTCCCGTAATTCCAATTGATTTAAGATGAGAATTTTCAAAATGATATTTTGCCAATTTCTGCAGAAATTCTACTGAATTTTCCACTAAAATCCAGTTAATATTTTCAAACTGAGGATATTGATGTTCGGAAATGATCACATTAATCCCTCTGTCGACAACAGATTCTATAAATTTTTCACCGGAATTTTTACCCGTGTTGATGGCTATAAACGCAGTATTTTTTGTTGAATAAATGATCCTGCTGTCAAAAGCGATGTTTTTGATCATTACATTTTTATCGCCAATTACTTTTGCATTGGTTATTTCTGCGATTTGTCCTGCGGTATAATTCATTGGTGCCTTTCTGCTTATCTGCTGTCTTTAATATTTGTTATTTTGATTATCGCCAATGCGAAAAGTTTGAAATAGTAATTAAAAATTTCAAAATCAGATTTTAATTATAGTATTAGCCTAATTTTTATATCAAACTAAATTAAACATTATTTATCTTCTCAAGAACCTCTTCTACAAAAACTCTTCTGCTCACGGCATCATAAGATTCTGTTTCTCCGAGCTCCACCAGATTTTTACCTTCTGATGTTCTCATCGAATAATTGGCAAGATTCCCTGTTCTACGGCAGATTGCATGTACTTTTGTGACATATTCTGCAGTCGCCATCAAGTTGGGCATCGGTCCGAAAGGTCTTCCCAGAAAATCCATATCCAAACCAGCGATCACAACACGTATTCCACTGTTTGCGAGCTGATTGGCAACTTCCACAATGCTTTCATCAAAAAACTGAGCTTCATCAATTCCCACTACATCGCAATTTGATCCGAGAAGAATAATTTCATCAGGATTCTGTACTGCTGTGCTGCGGATTTTATTTTTGTTGTGCGAAACGACATCTTCATCAGAATACCGGGTATCGGTTTTAGGTTTAAAAATTTCCACATTCTGTCCCGCCATTTCTGCTCTTCTCAGCCTTCGGATCAACTCTTCGGTTTTTCCGGAAAACATTGAGCCACAAATAACTTCCATCCAACCGCTCTGTTTGGAATGATTAATTGTATTTTCTAAAAACATTTGTTAAATTAGCCGTAATATTTTAACATCAAAAGTAAGCAATTTTAATAAGAATCTACGATGCAGAACATTCAAGATTTAAAGGATAAGATTTTTTTTGAATCCAGAAATATCATCGATATTTTGGGTGGAATAAACAATGTTGACGAACTGATTTCGAAGCACAATCTGTTAGAAGATTTGGCCGAAAAAATTGCTTTTTTAAAATTGTTGGATAAAAATATCAAAAATGATAACCAGGAAACCCCTGATTTTTCAACGCAGCCGGCAGAAGATTTACTGATGCCTGATCCTGTCACGGAGGAAGAAGCGATTTTCAATAACCAGCTCAATGAAATCGGAAACGAAGCTTTCACTGAGCCTGAAACGCAGTCTGAAGTTGAGGAAGAAGAAGCCATTTTCAATAATCAGTTAAATGAAATTATTGAAAGTGATTTCCATGAAAATATTGTCAACTCAGTTGAAGAAAACGAGCCGGAAGCAGATGTAAATTTTGTTTCGGACGAAATTTCAGATCATCTACAACTCGAAGAAGAAGCTGTTTTCAACAATCAGCTGAATGAAATTGATGAGGACGAGGAAGCTGAAAATACCGATCGTGTTCTCAGTTTTGTAGATGAAGACAGGATTCTGGAAAATTCTGAGCCGGATAACGATGACGATATCAATGAAGAAATTTTTGAAGAGGAAGTTACTGAGGAAGAAGAGGTTTTTAATGATCAGTTAAATGAAATAAATGCTGAAGAAAACGAAATTTCTGAAGCTCCTAAAACGGAAAAACATACCATTCACGACATTTTTGCGACCGAACAGAATGAAGATGACATTTTGATTGAAGAGACTGAAAATGAATACGTTTCAAGCCTGAATCATGGACAGGATGAAATCATTACAGAAAGTTCAAATGTAGAATCTATTTTAAGTGAAATTAAAAGAGATGATCAGGTTTTGGAAAAAGCTGAGATTGAAGCAAAACCTGAAGAATCTGACCGCAGAAGAATTGTTGACATTGATCAACCTCAATCTGAAACGGTAAACGAAAATCTCCGTTCCGATGAAAGTTTTGAGAATATAGAAGCTTACCGTCAGGAAAAGAAAATAAAACTGGCCAACATCAGAGGACTGAAAAATATCCAGACTCTGTTTGATGACGATCCTTTGGAGAGAGAAATTCCTGAACAGAAACCTGAGCAGACTGAGGTAAAACCTGTTGTAAAAGAAGATACCGGAAGCTTGCTTAAAGCGAATATGCCGACAGATTTTATGGAAGCTGAAAAACCAAAACCTGAATTCAGACTAGATCTGAATGACAGACTTGCATTTACTAAGGTACTTTTCGGTGGAAGCCAGACAGATCTTAATAATGCCGTTTCTGTACTGAACAGATGCAAAAATATTGATGAAGCTAAAGAATATCTGAGCGAGCTATATTACGACAAAAAGTGGGAGAAAGTAGATGAATATGCCCAAAGACTTTGGGTATTGGTAGAAAATAAATTCCTTTAGTTTTGAGCGGAATACTGTATTTTGTTCCCACACCGGTCGGGAACCTTGAGGATATGACTTTCAGAGCAATCAAGACACTGAAGGACGTAGATTATATTTTGTGTGAAGATACCCGAACCTCGGGAATTTTACTGAAACATTATGAAATATCGAAACCTTTAAAATCCTATCATCTTCACAATGAGCATCAGGCCACAGAAAAAGTAATTGCAGACCTTACAAACGGTCAGAATATTGCGATTATAACCGATGCAGGAACACCGGGGATTTCAGATCCCGGATATCTTTTGGCAAAAGCAGGATCAGATCACAATATTGAAATGATTTGTTTGCCCGGTGCGACGGCTTTAATTCCAGCCCTTGTGGTGTCTGGTCTGCCGAATAATGAATTTCTGTTTGCCGGTTTTCTTCCACAGAAAAAAGGAAGACAGACCAAGTTAAAACAATTGGCAGAGGAGAAAAAAACAATTGTTCTGTACGAAAGTCCGCATAAAATCAATACGACTTTAGAACAGATAAAAGAATTTTTCGGTGAAGAGACGAGAGCAAGTTTAAGCAGAGAGATTTCGAAAAAATTTGAAGAAACTAAGCGGGGGACAATCAATGAATTAATTGAATTTTCCAAAAGCAAAACTTTAAAAGGAGAAATTGTTCTGATTGTGAATAACGCGGCCGGTACGGAGGAAGAACCCACACAGAAAACTTCCACAAATAAATACAAAAACTTAGAAAAATAATATTACTATAATGAAACTATTAGAAGGAAAAGTAGCACTAATTACCGGAGCTACAAGAGGAATCGGGAAGGGAATTGCTGAAATTTTTGCTCAGCAGGGAGCGAAAGTAGCTTTTACCTATGCCGGATCTGTAGAAAAAGCGAAAGAATTGGAAACTGCTTTAAGTTCTGTTACTCAGATTAAAGGTTATCAGTCTGATGCATCAGATTATGATGCTGCACAGAAACTGGTAGAAGATGTGATGGCGGAGTTTGGTAAAATCGACATTTTGATCAACAACGCAGGGATCACCAAAGATAATCTGCTGATGAGAATGTCTAAAGACGATTGGGACACGATTATCAAAGTAAATTTAGATTCTGTATTCAACCTTACCAAAGCGGTGATTAAACCGATGATGAAGGCTAAATCTGGCTCTATCATCAACATGACTTCTGTAGTTGGTGTGAAAGGTAACGCAGGACAGGCAAATTATGCCGCTTCTAAAGCAGGAGTTATTGGTTTCACAAAATCTATCGCTTTAGAACTGGGCTCAAGAAACATCCGTTGCAATGCCATTGCTCCAGGATTTATCGAAACTGAAATGACTGCAGCTCTTGATGAAAAAACCGTTCAGGGCTGGAGAGACGGAATTCCGTTGAAGAGAGGCGGACAGCCGGAAGATGTAGCCAATGCGTGCGTTTTCTTCGGTAGCGAAATGTCTTCTTATATTTCCGGTCAGGTTCTGAATGTTGACGGTGGAATGTTAACGTAAGAAAGATTTGATCAAAAATACAATCCCTTTTATCAACTTGGTGAAAGGGATTTTTTCTACTCAGAATCGATAAAATTCCTCAGCCAGACCGACAGATCTTTATCGGGAGAAATCCCCAGTTTTTTTCTGAAATTATACCGGTTATTTTCAATTGTTTTTACTGCCTTAAAAGTATAATCTGCAATTTCCTTTGTGTTATAACCCAAATAAATATAAGCACCGAAAGTAAGTTCAGAAACCTTAAATTTAGGATTGATTTCCAGCATTTTTATTCTGAAATGTGGATAAACTTCCTGAAATCTGATGAAAAATTCAGGACTGTTTTCTCTGGCCAGTTTCCGTACTTCTTCGTAAGCATCGCTCAGCTGCAGTTTCAAACTGTCTTTTTCCCTTTCTGTGATTACTTTTTCAGTCTGTAATTTTTTTGTAATTTCTAATACTTTCTCGTTTTTTGATTTTGATTTTTTCAGCAAATAAATAATAAAAAGAGTGATTAGGATTAATACAAAAACTATTATAAAGGTAATTTTCCGATTTTTCTTATCCTCTGCCTCGTGCAATGCTTTCTCTTCGTTCATTGCCTCATTCAGGGCAAAATCCCGTTCTTTTTTCTTTTGAGAATCAAGCTTTTTATGTGATGTGAGGTACAAATCCTGATATTTTTTTCCTTCTGTTGCGTTGCCTTGCGCTATATAAAGTTCTGAAATTTTTTTGTACAGTTCACTCTGGATGTCCGGAAAGCTGTTGTTTTCGAAGTTCTGAAGAGCGGAATTATAATATTCATGTGCTTTTTGGTAGTCATGTTGTTGAGTGAGAAGATTGCCGAGGCCAATCAGGGATTCTATTTTGCATGGATGTTTTTTACCCTCAAAAAAAGCTAAAGATTTATTGTAATAATATACCGCAGAATCAGTTTTATTTTGGGTAGAATGGTAGTTTCCAAAGCCTAAACATGAGCATCCTTTTTCGACGTATGAATCTTTAAATTTAATCTTTTTCAGGATCGAATTTTCCTTATTCAGATAAAAATACATGGAATCCTGCAGGTTAATATTATGAAAAAGGTAACTCAGATTCGAGTAAGCCGAACTCTCTGTAAGTGAATCTATGGTGTTTTTTCCGGATTTTCCTGCTAAGACTCTGAGTGCGTTTCTGTAATTTTTTGAAGACAGTGTGTACAGCTCCAAAAGCAGGTAATTTCCTCCAAGCATGGCCGAAATTCTGGCTGCCAGCGTTTTATCTTTTGACAGATAATCTTTAAATTCCTGCGCTTTTTTTACCTGATGAATGCTCTCTCTGAACTCAGCGATGTCATAGTAATATGCGGATAAATAGTAGTAACCATAAGCAATGCCTTTCTCGTACTTCATACTTTCAGACAGCGAAATAATTTCTTTTGACGTTGCCAGAAAATTTTCAGTTTTACCGTCCAGATACAGTTGATTGGTTGTATTAATCAGCTGATCAATATGATTTTGTTTTTCATTTTTTTGGGAAAATAAAAATCCGCTCCACAGAAATAGAAAAATGTAAAATATGTTATGAAAGGATTTTTTATAATCCATTTTTTAATACTGATTTTTAAATAATTAAATTAGTCAATCGCATAAACAAATTGAGTTCCAACCTTTAGATTTTACTGTCAAATAAAGATCACGTTATTAGTTTGACAGTTGATAAGGACCTGTTTTTGTCCGGATTAATTTTAATTTAGGTATAAATAATTATGCCTTATTCACTGATTGTAGTATAAAGTTAGAGATTTTTTTCGGAAAGTCTGAAATAGTTGGAAAGATGCTCGATTTTCTTTTTTAAAGAAAAGTGATCATAATTAATTATGGCTAAATATTCTAAAATGAAATTTTTTTCTGAAAATAAAAGCGTCAATGTATGGGGTGGTAATTTATTCCTGCAATTGCGGATTTAAAGAATAAATTTTTAAAGACAGAAAATCTCCAGAGTAAATTGAGAATAAGGTTCTGCAGAAAAAATAGGAGAAAAGTCAGAAGATCTTTTGAGCATGCACTTTATTTTTACAAAGAAATACAGTTTTGATAACTGTGATTTTCATCTGCAAATTCAAATTTAAAAACATGAAAAATCCGAATACTTTATTCCAAAAGAAAAAGTATCCGGAGCTTGTTGTTCTCCATCATTTGTGTATCATTCAGTTTTCACTGATTTGATGATGCAAATAGATGGATAAATATCAAAAAGGGCAAAAAATCCGGCCCTCAAGTAGCCCTCTACTTTTATAAATGCTTTACTGATGAGGGTTTGAAGATAGTATTAAAGTACATATTAACTTTATAATTAATGCTGATTTTTCAGAATTTAATCATTAAAAACCTGATTTTCCTGCTCCTGAACCCTGATAAATGTCGTCCTTTTTGACAATTCTTTGAGCGTTGAAGCGCCCACATAAGTGCATGTTGATCTCACTCCGCCCAAAATATCCTTTACGGTTTCAGATACATTTCCTTTGTATTTTATCTTCACAGTCTTGCCTTCTGAGGCACGGTATTCGGCGACACCTCCGGCGTGTTTATCCATTGCTGTTTTAGAACTCATTCCATAAAAAAGTTTGAATTTCTTACCGTCTTCTTCTATCATTTCGCCACCACTTTCTTCATGTCCGGCAAGCATTCCTCCGAGCATTACAAAATCAGCTCCGCCGCCAAAAGCTTTGGCAACGTCACCCGGAACTTTGCAGCCACCGTCTGCGATGATATGACCTTTCAAACCGTGAGCGGCATCAGAACATTCAATTATAGCGGAAAGTTGGGGATAACCAACACCGGTTTTCACTCTCGTAGTACAGACCGATCCCGGCCCGATTCCTACTTTGATGATGTCTGCACCTACCAAAAGCAGTTCTTCCACCATTTCACCAGTCACTACATTACCTGCAATAATGATTTTATCAGGAAAATCCTGTCTTGCTTTCTTTACAAACTGCACAAAGTGTTCTGAATATCCGTTGGCGACATCAATACACAGAAATTCAATCTGCGGATGCTTATCAAGAATTTTTTTAATTTTTTCCTCGTCAGCTTTCCCTGTTCCGGTACTTAATGCAATGTACTGATGAATGCTTGTATCTTGATTTTCAAGGAATTCTGACCACTCTTCGACGGTGTAATGTTTGTGTACCGCAGTGGTAATTTTGTCTTTTGCCAGCTCCACAGCCATTTCAAAAGTGCCCACCGTATCCATATTCGCAGCGATAATTGGGGTTCCTTTCCATTTTTTTTGGGTGTGAAGAAAGGTAAATTCTCTTTCCAGATCAACTTCTGAGCGGGATTTTAAGGTTGAACGCTTCGGTCTGAACATAACGTCTTTAAAACCCAGTTTTATATCATTTTCTATTCGCATTTTGGTGAAATTTATTTTTATTTAAATATTAAAATTAATAATTTACCTTAAATATACTACTTTTGGTAAGATGGATTTCCCTGTTACTTTTCAGATTTTTGGCAAAACAATTCTGGCACATCCCGTGTTTGAAACGGTAGGGATTTTTCTCGGAATGCGTTTTTATTTTTATCTGAAAAGAAAATCATCCGAAAAACTGTCTTTCAACACTTCTGCAGCGGTTTTGATCGGTGCAACTGCAGGCGCTCTGATTGGCTCAAAACTCATCGGAAATCTTGAAAATCCTCACGTTTTTTTCAGTGATTTTAATTTTAAAAGATTCTGGACCAATAACACCATCGTCGGTGGTTTGGCGTTTGGTTTGATTGGAGTGGAACTGGCAAAAAAAATCGTTGGTCATAAAGAAAGTACAGGAGATTTAATTGTTTATCCCTTAATGTTAGCCATGATCATCGGAAGAATCGGCTGTTTTCTGACAGGCGTTCATGAAGAAACCTATGGCTTACCAACAACCTCAATTTTCGGAATGCATCTCGGTGATGAATATCTGAGACATCCTGTAGCCCTGTATGAGATCGCATTTTTACTTTTTCTTTGGTTCGAACTGAAGATGATTGCCCGGAAAAACAAATATGTTTCCGGATTTCTCTTTAAAATGTTTATGCTGAGTTATTTTTCATTCAGATTTCTTTTAGATTTTATTAAACCTAAAATTGTCATCATCGGAAATCTCGGAACGATTCAACTGGTCTGTCTTTTAATGATTATTTATTATATTTATGTATTAAAAACGGAAAGAAATTTAATTAAACCTAAAAACACAGTTACATTATGAAAATGCTGACACTCCTGGAAGTTGGTGGTTTAGAAGGATTGGTTGCCATGATCATTCTGATGATTCTTGCTGTAGCTTTCGTTGTATCATTGGTCGTTGCCGTTTTTGCAAAACTTATTTACGAAAGTAAAGACGGACGAAAATTTTCTAAAAGCCAGTTTTGGACAACCGTACTTATTTCAATGCTGATTTGCGGATTGATAAGCGGAGCTGTTTGTGGAGGAATGTAAAAAATTTAAATGGAAATCATCTTTGGAATTTTGATGCTTCTTTTGATGGGAGGAGCCATCGTTTTTTTCATATCTTTTGTCATTGCAAAAATTACAAAAGTTATTTTTCATTGGAGAAAGCAAGAATTTTCTTCAAAGCAGTTTTGGCAGACTATTGCAATAGCAGCCCTTCTTATTCTGATTATAAGCGGAATGGTCTGTGGCGGAGTACTTTAAATAAAAAATTATGCCTGTAAGAAATTATACCTATTACGATTATACAATAAGCCTTTGTCCCGAATGTCTGAAAAGGGTAGGAGCGAAGATTATCATTGAAGATGAAGCGGTTTTTATGACCAAAAGATGTCCGGATCACGGCTTTTTCAAAACAATGATCGCTTCGGATGTTGATTACTATAAAAATATCAGAAACTACAACAAAGCATCAGAAATGCCTGTTCACTTCGGAACAGATGTGGAATATGGCTGCCCTTACGACTGCGGATTGTGCGTAGATCATGAGCAGCACAGCTGTCTGTCGATTGTTGAGGTTACCGACCGGTGTAATCTGACGTGTCCGACCTGTTACGCGATGTCTTCACCGCATTACGGAAGTCACCGTAGTTTGGAGCAGATCGAAGCGATGTTTGACACGATTGTCAGAAATGAAGGCGAGCCTGATGTCGTGCAGATCAGCGGTGGCGAGCCAACGATACATCCTGAATTTTTTAAAATAATGGATATCGCCAAAACGAAACCCATTAAACATTTGATGCTCAATACAAACGGAATCCGTATCGCGAATGATCCCGGTTTCGCAGAAAAGCTGGCGACTTACGCTCCGGAATTTGAAATTTATCTTCAGTTTGATTCTTTTAAGCCTGAAGTTCTGGAAGATTTCAGAGGAAAAGATCTCACGAACGTCCGAATGAAAGCTTTGGAGAAATTGAATGAGTTAAATCTTTCCACAACGCTCGTGATTGTTCTTCAGAAAGGAAAAAATATTGATGAGATTGGGAAGCTGATTGATTTTGCTTTAAAGCAGAAATGCGTCCGCGGAATTACCTTTCAGCCCGTTGAGGTTGCCGGAAGAAACCGTGAAGATTCAGCGCACGAAAAAATTACGTTAACTGAAGTCCGTCAGGAAATCTTAAATCAGTTTCCGCTGCTGAATGGAGATGATATTATTCCTGTTCCGTGTAATCCCGATTCTTTGGCCATGGGTTATATTTTAAAGCTCGAAGGTGAGACGATTCCTTTAACTCGATACATTAATCCTGCTGATCTGCTGAATAATGAAACTAAAAACACTATTGTTTACGAACAGGATCAAGGGTTACAGATGCAGCTTCTGGATATTTTCAGTACCGGTATTTCTGTGGATAAAGTTCAGCCTAAAGTAAACCAGTTATTGTGTTGTCTGCCAGAAGTTTCAGCTCCGAATTTGGATTATGATAATCTTTTCAGAATCATCATTATGAATTTTATGGATGCCCATGACTTTGATGTCCGGGCTATCAAAAAATCCTGTGTGCACATTGTGAATAAAGATTTAAAAATGATTCCGTTTGAGACGATGAATTTATTCTACCGTGATGATAAAATTAAATATCTGGAGGAATTGAGGAGAGAGGATAAAATCTTATTCTAAATCCCACAGAACAATAACTTAAAGTAAAATGTCCCACAGATTTCACAGATTTTTATATTGTGATGAATCAGAAACGACATAAGAAACTGAAGCGTTAAGAAAATTAAAATTTAATCCGTGAAGAAATTCCCACTGTTCGAAGCGCGGTAGAAATTTTGAATCGAAGAAAAAATATTCAATCGCGCAAGTTTTGAGAATTTTAGGATTAAATTTTAATTTTTAACATTCAGATTCCAAGTCTTGAATTTTTGATTCTTTTGTTTGACTACGTCGAATCTGCGATTTCAAGACAAAAGAATAATTCTTTTAATCAAACTTCATCACCTCATTCAGCGTGTTCATATATTCATAAGCCGTCATATCAAATTTTACGGGGACAATCGAGATGTATCCGTTAGCCAAAGCGGTTTCGTCAGCATCTTCAGACTCATCCATATTGTTGAAATAACCTGTTAACCAATAATATTTTTTACCGTGCGGATTGATTCTTTCGTCAAAACTTTCTTCCCATTTTGCATTGGCCTGCTTACAAATTTTCACACCTTTGATCTCTTCTTTCGAAAGTTTAGGGATATTCACATTTAACACAACACCTTTAGGCATTGGGTTTTCTAAAGTTTTTCTTACAATATTCTGAATATATTCCTTTGCCTGCGTAAAATCTGCTTCCCAACTGAAGTCTAAAAGTGAAAATCCAATCGATGGAAGTCCTTCCACACCGCCTTCCACAGCTGCAGACATCGTTCCTGAATAAATTACATTAATTGAAGAATTCGCACCGTGATTAATTCCTGAAACCACAATATCCGGTCTTCTCGGAAGAATTTTATCCAAAGCCATCTTCACACAGTCAACGGGAGTACCGCTGCACGAATAATCTTTTTGAGGCCCTTCAAGCTGTACTTCTTCGAAACTTAAAGTCGAGTTGATGGTAATGGCGTGACCTTTTCCACTTTGGGGAGAGTTGGGAGCTACCACGATCACTTCCCCGATTTCGTTCATAAATTCTACAAGATTTCTGATACCGGGAGCCGTAATTCCATCATCATTGGTTACCAGAATAAGTGGTTTTTCCATATATTATTTTTAATTTGAACAAATTTACTAAAATGGAAATTGATTTTTGAGAGGGTGGGGTGAAGGTTTTGTTAAAATTATTGAGATACTTTTTAGTTATTGAGAATATAATTGTAAGTTGTTAAACATTAAAAAAAATTTTAATCTAATAATTTGATTATCTTTTTTTCTACAAACAAACCAATCCATCATTAATCAATGAACTCACTTTTTTTATAGTTAATTTTTATCATTACATTTAATACAACTGGAAATGTAAATGTAACGATCCAAATAATTGTATTTATGGGTAAAATTTTTAGGATATGATTTAGGTAAAAAAATACAAAACAATATATAATGCAAAAAATAGAAAAGAGTCTTTTTACTTGACTTTCAGAATACCGACCGTAATGATCTCTGATGTTTTCATGAAACAAAATATTGTCTTGATCTTCTTTCGATGGTATGAACAGAAATAATAAAAAAAAGTTTTGAATTAAGTAAATACTACTCATCCCAAAAAGAAAATATTGAATAACAATCTTAAATGAATCAGAAAAACCATTCTGATCATCAAAACTAATATAATCCATCAAACCTATAAAATCATCTACACTTATTACAAATACTATAATTGTACTCCAAATACTTAAAATTAAACGGTTTAATTTAGAAAGTTTTACCAAAAACAATCCATTAATGACAGAAAATAAGGATACTAATAAAGTAACTATTGTTATTATTGATGAGTACCAGGTTTCAAAATTTAGCAATTGCTTACTTAATAACCAATATATAATAGAAACCGAAAGCAGTAAGGTTACCCCTTCGGTGAGTCTAGGGATTATTATTTTTTTATGGGAAGCAACTAAAATTATTAAATAGACAAAACATAAAACATACGGTAATCGCTTAATTCTTTCTTCAAATGATAAGCATCATTTCCCTGATCAGGAAAGAAAACTATTAAACTTATAAAATAGGCATATAATAAAACGTAAAAGATTGATTTACTTTTATTTGAAATTCTAAAACTTTCAAATAAAATTCCACAAAAAAGAATAGCCAAATAAGTAGGTATAATTTCTATCTTTTGAGTATATGCAGTAATAGAGATCATGATTGTAGCAATTAAACATATAATTCCTACGATTTTGATTCCGGTATTTAAAAGCTGCTTCAAAATTGTTTTATTTTCTAATAATTTCAAATTGGGATGAGCCTTTAGGCTTATGTACTAAGATTCCCCATCCGCTAACTCTTCCTTTTTCACTTTTACTTAATAATGCTGACCAATTTTTATATTGTCCGGATGCTATTTTTAATGTTGCTAATCTTCCGTTGGCAAACAGCTCCAATGTATAATTTTCTAATGGAAGCATATCTCCTTTTGCTCTTAATATATTTTTTTTTCTTTCTTGTGAGTTATAATACTCTAAATCTTCTCCATAAGTAGCAACAATTACTTCCTGATCTTTTTTTAATCCCAATTGTAGATACTCGTCAACCTTTCCCTCATTTAATAAAAGTCTTTGTTCCTCAAAGAATGCTACAACTTCTTTTTTCAACTCGTCTTGATTTACCTTTGATAAATCTTCACTTTCACTCCATCCTTTTAACTTATAGGGTAAGTCTTTTATTTCTAAATCCCATTCCTGTTCCCAAAAAGGGACTTTTTTTGGTGGCGTTATAATATTCAAAGCACTACTTCCATAATCTATTTCATTGGTATACCCTAAAGGAGCTTCAGGGTCCTTGTTAAGCGAGACAAAGTAAATGTGCCATCTCGAATCTTTATTAAATATAATATCTTTAGGATCCAACAAACCATCCTGACTGTCAGACAATGGCAGATATCTAATTTTTAGTTTATGTGTTCCATTGTTTAAAAGATAAGTGTTTAAATCTGTACTACGATTCATATTATTTTCATAAAAACGATCTATCAATATATCATCGAGATAAAGTTCATATGGTGTTTTGGCATTCACATGCACGGCATAAGTTATGTGTTTATTTTTCTCAATTTGGGTTTTATTTTGAATGATTAATTTATTATCGTTAGATTTATTTGAGCAACTATAACTAGCTATCGTCAACAAAAATAATACTGTGCAGGTTAATATATTTATTGTATTATTCATCATCTGAATATTTTATTCTGGATCATGCCAAATCTTTTATTACTATTTGGGAAGGAAAATTTTGTGTATATTGATTAAAGCACGGCAGATCATTAACTAATAACTCAACTTGACAATTACTAGCTTGTAATTCAGCTATATAAAAAGGATTCTTATACATTTTATTGATTAATATTTTGTCACTTATTTGATTGGATTCAATTAAAATGTTGTCATAAGGATATGAATAAAAATTTAAACGAATTCTGTCTTGTTCTCTTTTATCTTTAAATTCAATTGTTTCCAAATTTATATACATGTTACTTGATTTAAATAAGTAGTTTTTATGATACATGAAAGTATTCTTGTCTGAGATATCCTCTTCTAATATTTCTTTATCAGTTAAATCAATCTTTTTAAATGATTCACTTAGATTTTTTATAATATCAGATGTTTTATTTTCATCGGCTTCAACTCGAGAAAAATAAATTTATTTTTTATTAATCCAAAATTGCCTGTAATCAAAAATAATATTTACATCCCCAATATTGAGTGAAATATTTTCTGGATTATTAATATTGTATAAGGTTGCCTTATCATTAATATTACCTGTTACATATTTTACATTTGAAAATAAAACATCTTTACTTTCATTAAATGACAGTCTATCCAAATAAAATTTCTGATCTTTTTTACCCAGTGCCTTAGGGTTTTCTTTTTCTTGGGATTTACAACTTATTATCAATAAAAAGCATAGTGTTAATAAAAGTATCTTTCATTTCTATTATTTTTTACCTTCTTTAATATAAATGTTTTCTAAAGGGGGTTAGGATTATAAATGATTAATTTAGCAAATTTGAAAAATGTTTTTTTTATTTACTGAAAACCATTTATTTATAGATAAATTCATAAAAACATATAAGATTGCATATAGCTAAAAAGCAAGAAATTATTTCTTGCTAATATTTAAAGAGGTTCACATTTTTACTTATGAAACTACCAAGCTTTTAATTCTGTACTACCTTCGGGCATATATAGAAATAAAGGATCTCCGCCTTCCATAATTTTACCAGTAGAATTTTCTCCATTCATAAATAGCGATGGATTATGATTCTTTTGCCAAAGTGCTACAATTTTATTATTGGCATAAAACTGTACAATATAATTTTCTATAGGTAAAAATTTTATGTTTTTTAAATTTGATTCAACAATACCAAATCTATTAGACTTCTGACCGTTTTTAATATCTTCAGCCGATGTGTAAGTAGTATTATAGACCAGAGCAGAAGAATGTATTGAGAGTTTATTATAAGCGATAATATCAGAATTTTCACAAATTTCTCTGACTTCGTTATATTTTTTTACAACTTTTTCTTCAATACCTTTTATTTTACTCAGATCCATTGCAGTATTAAGTTCTTCACTATAATCGAAAGGAACATGTGCCTCAAAATCTATGTTTTGTTCATAATATGGTAGTTTTTTTGCCTCTAATCCTTGAGGTAGTATAAATTCAGCAATTTTAACATACTCCTTTAATGAGCTGTTTTTAGAAGGAGCGTTAAAAATATTTATCTGCACATGTGCATACTTGGTAAGGTATTGATCCCCATCTTTAGGATAAATTTTCACTTTTAATCTTTGTTTTCCACTTCTTGTTATCATTACATTTAGGGGAATCATTATACTCTCGCCATTATTTTCTACTAACCTATAATCTACGTTGTTTTCCATTTCAACTACCAGTTTACATCCTTGTTTATTCATTTGTAAAGAGTACATAGGGGTAGTAGGATACTGATGAATTAAGCTAATTATTTCTTCCGTAATTTTTTCCATCTTTTGATCTTTATCTTGTCCTTTGCATGATGAAATCAACATCATCATTAAGAGACAAATTATACTATTTCTTATCATTGTTTGCTTTTATTATATAAAATTTATCTTTTAAAAGATCTGGCTCAGGTTTTATTAATTCATATGGTTTATCTTCAAATCCAACTCCCATCTTCCATACACTGGCTTTTGCTGTTACTATAACAACCATTCCACCAAAACCAATTGATGGTTCAATATAAACACCTTCTGTAGTAGAACCTTGTTTACCAGAAATTATTAATGACGTTTCCCCTTTAGCAGAAGCCTCAAAACCAATATTCATATTATCTACGGTTTTATTTCCAAAGCTCAATTTCGGCACTTCTGCAGATGCTCTAACTCCGAGTTCAGCACCGATGCCTACTGTTGTAGCAATATTCAAAGGCTCTGCTCCCACAATAGCACCAAATAAAAAAGTGTAACTTATATCTATCTGTCCAAACGCATATAAATTAAACCAAATGTCTACACCAACTGCTTTTGTAGCAGTTCTAATTGCCATAATAATGGGCTTTGCTGGAGGAATAAATTCGGCACAAGCAATTAAATCTAATTTTCCCGTACCTTTTATTAATGGTGTTAGAGCAACAGCAAGTTTACCTTGGGCTTCCACAGTTCTTTTTGAGGGTTCAAATCCAAATTTCCAACCCCCGTCAATTGAAATTGTGGGATAATCTAATTGAAATGTAATTGGACTTTTTCCTAAAAACCCTGGAAGTCTATCTGCAATTTCTCCTGCCATTCCATTACGAGCACTTGTAACACCTGTAATATTATCTAAAATTTCTTTGACTTTAATTAAAGCTTTTAATAAAATTCAATTTTGTCCTCATAAGCAATACCGATTGAACGTTCTACAGAGTCTGTCGTTGCTTTAATTACCAATTCAAAAGATACTTCTTTATTTAGTCTTCTCCTATTTTGACCAACTTCAATAGCTCTTTCCTGATGATGCTCATAGGTGGGACCAGATGGCATATTAGTATGCGAATATACATTGGGTATTGTTGAGCTTAATTTCAAACTTATTAACCATTCAATATCTGGATAAACATTTATTTTTGCTATTTGATTTGGATACCTGCATGTTGAAATTGGAAGGAAATATTTTTGAACAATCCTATCTGTAAACCAAAAATATCTAAAAACCCAAAATAAATTTACCGCATTATTTAGTGTCTTATTAGAACCTTGTAAACTTTCAAACGCCGTCTTATTATACAAATACCTCAGTTTCAAAGTAATTTCTTTATCACTTTCAATTTTGTAATCAATTCTGTCCTCCCATTGTTGTGCTGCAGATGGATTAGAGATATTGTCGGTTTTTATAACATCAGTGTCATTTTTATTTTCCTCAGTTGTGTCAATACCAGCGTCTTTCTGCTGCTGCTGATGTGTAGAGTCTGGTGTTGTGATTTCTCCTCTGAAAGATGCAGAATACACTTTATCTACCTGAAAAACATTTTTATATTCTGTGTGTTTTTGTCCCTTATCCAGCAGCAAACCTTGACAGAACTGGTTTTTTGTTTGTAAACCATCAAGAATAATGGTTATCTCTTTTCGATTGTCGCCTGCTATGATAGCAAATGCGTGTTCCGTTTTATCAATTTCATTGGCTGGTTAATTCCCGTTGGGTATATTCAATATCCCCGATATACTGAATCATATTTTTTTTGTCCTGTTCTATGCGGGTAAGATAATGATCCATTAATTCTTCAGAAACCATAAAACGGCTGGAGATAGAATCTTTTTTATCTACATCCTGGGTTTTTAATAATTCAGCATTATAATTGATGAGATCTGTAGTAGGAGTATCGGCATAGTTTTTAAAAGCGACTCTTTCTTCTTTTGCATTTGTGCCGTATATCATTCCCGGTTCTTCCCAAACTCTGTAAACCTCAACTGCAACGGTGAAGTTTTTCTTCCTGTTTTCTCCTTTTTTCCAGTCGATATTAATATTAAAATTGTGCTTTAGATAATGATTAAAATCATCATCTTTTCCTGTTGAAGATAAATCATCAGTAATTACAGCATCCCAAAGGTTTTTGTCTTCAAAGTCTTCTGTTTGTGTTAATCCTATCGCTTCTGTCTCCTCAAGCAGATAAACTTTTGCTTTGTATTTATTTTTCTTTTCAAGATTATAGCCATGAAACATCACGGTAAGACTTACGTTTTCTCCGTAGTGTTTAATATCTTCACTCTTATGAAAATAGGCATAATTTATTTTTGATGAAGTTATGGGAACGATATAAAAATAAAATCCTGTTCCCGGACTCTCGCTGAAAAGCTCAACTCTCTGTTTATGTCCAAAATAATATGAGCCTTCAGACGGATTAAATTATAAAGAACGCCCAACTTTATATTTTTTCTCTAATCCATATTTACTAACAGGAATAGTTCCGCCGCTTAAAGGTCCCCAGAGATTTTCTGTAATATCCTCAGGTTTTGCTTTCTCCAAGCTTTGAAAAAAGAGGTCATAAATAAAAGCCCATCTGGCATGATCTGCCGTATATTTAGGGTTGGCCGTTTTTCCACCAACACAACTTTCATCAACGATAAATTCGTTTTTATCTCTTGTATACAAATAATAAGTACCGCCTTTGGTAACGGCTGCAAGTTTTCCGTTCGTACTCCAGTAGCAGTGTTGTAATCCGACTGTATTTTTAATAGTATCAGGCATAATTATTCTGCATTTAAAAATTCATAAGGATCTTTCTTGTCAAAATTCTTCATATCAACCAAAGGATTCACATGCGACTGCAACTCACTGTCAGCATTCTCAAAATTCTTCTTTGATGGTTCTCCAATCTGGCCGGTTTTTATGATTTTTATACAGTCTTTACCGCCAATGGGGCAGGTTGCTTTGCTGTCTTCCAGTAGTATGTAGCCATCGGGTGGGGAGTATTTTTCTTTTTCATAATAGCCGCTCCATTCTGTGACAATGGCCTGGCAGGGTTTGTAGCCTCCGGGTGTGGGCTGCATTTTGCAGGGACCGAAAGTATTTTTCTCAAAAGTTGGCCCGATATCTTTATGCGTCGCTGCCAGTTTTTGTTTTCCTTCGTAATCGTTGAGGTAGTATTTGCTCTGAGTAAGAACTTTTAACGTGTCGGGAGTTGTGCCGAAGTTGCACATACAGATTGCTCCCTGTACTACTTTTTCTTTCAGTGACATTGTGTTTATTATTTTGTAGTTGTGGTATATAAATATAATAATTATTTCAATAAAAAATGATAATTACCAATTATTTTCCAGGTTTTCAAAATTGTCAAAGCCCCATTTATTGGGTGGAAGTTTCACCAAACCGCCGGTAATAAAAGGACTCTTCATACTTAAAGTTTTGTTTTGATACCCATCAGAATTGATCTGATACACCGTAAATTCAATTTTTTTGAAAATCAATTTTGAGCCATCCGGATTTTTAGTATAAATCTGGAATATAGCACGGATATGCATCGGAAAATGATGGTAAAGATCTGAATCAAACTCTACGCACAGAGAAATATAAAGTACAAAATCATCTGCACTGTTTTTGGGATAGAAATACTCAGGAGCTTTTATTTCATTGCTTTCAAACCGGATCACAAAAGAATGATAATCCGTCGGAATCTTTTCAATCGTCTGAACTCCATGAAATCTTACAGGAGCCTGATATGGAATAACAGATAGGAGTAAATCTGTTTCGACCTGTCTGTAGTCACCATAATTGATCAGTCTCGGATGGAAAAATAAATTCCAGAACCAATCGTGATGCAAACTTCTTTCAATCTGCGGTTTTGAATTGATTTTCCGGTCCGCTACAGCAAAAAATTCATCGAGTGCTTCGCTTTGATATTTTTCTGATAACAATTCTTTATTCTGCTTCCAGCGATTGATTATTTCATCATGATTTAAAATTTCGCAGGTAGAATTTCCTCTTTCGTTAATAGTGGTTTCAATGGGATACATTGATTTTGTAATGCCATCCGTAAAAATTTCGTTAATGAGATCGGGGCTATGCTGGTTGTAAAAAATATTTTTTTTATCTAAACTGATTGTTCCGATTCCGTTAATGATCTGTAAATCAGCGGTTACTTCGTAGTCAATACGTTTTGAAGGTTTGTTTTCGGTTCCGGAAAAATATTTTACAGAAACACCGTATTTTCGGGGCTTCAGGCCATCATAATTGATCTTTATGCTGTTGAGCCGGTGCTGCAACTCTTTTTTGGAGAGCGTAATTTCTTTCATTTATGTCATTTGTGTTTACACAAAAATAGAAATTATCCCGAAAAAATGAAATAATTTAACAGTAAAAATTAATGAAAATTGCTATTAAAAAATACTTAAAACTGCTTGATATTTGTAAATAAGGTATTACTTTTGATAGTTTGTAACAGCTTCACGGTTTTATACACTAATTAGCAAACAATTTTTAGAAAATAATATTATACCTTAAAGATTTATGTGGAAAAATTTTAAACTGAATAAATTTTTACTCCTCATTCCATTAACAAGCTTGATGTTTTGTTTCAATTCACCGAAAAATGATGACGAAAAGATGCAGACGATAATGGTGAGCGTTAAAAACACACTTTCATACTTACATTATAGCCCAAAACCCATCAACGATGCTTACTCAAAAGATGTTTACAAGCATTATTTTGAAATGGTAGATCCCGGAAAAAGATATTTCCTGCAGTCTGATATGACAGAATTTGCAAAGCACGAAACAAAACTTGATGACTATCTCAATCAGGGCGATCTTCAGTTTTATAAACTTACTATCGACAGACTTTACCAGAGAGTAGACGAGATCGATAAAATCACTCAGGATATCTTCAGCAAACCAATAAACCTGGAAGAAGATGAAACCTTGGTTTTGGAAGCAAAAGATAAAGTTGTTCCGGCAAATAAGCAGGAGCAGTACAATGAGTGGAGAAAATACATCAAGTACAACATTCTTCAGGAGGTGGAATCAATGAACAGTAAATACGATGCACAGAAGGAAAAGAAAGATTCTGTACAGAAATACAAGCTGCAGGATACCATCAAACTTGAAGTTCTTACGCCTCAGCAGAAGATTCAGAAAGCTACCGATGAGGTGAAAGATCTGGTAAAAGAAACATTTACAAGATTCAAAAAGAGAAAGAAAATGGATTGGTTCTCTGTGTATATGAATTCGTACACAGAAGTTTTCGATCCGCACACCAACTATTATTCTCCTAAAGATAAGGAAGATTTTGATACTCAGTTTACCGGTAAAGTAATCGGTATCGGAGCTATTATCCAGGAGAAAAAAGGAAATCTTTATCTCGGGGCACTTACCATTGGAGCTCCGGCATGGAAATCAAAACAGCTTTCTGAAGGTGATAAAATTCTGAAAGTTAGATCCAAACCTAAAGAAGACCACGTTAACGTTGTGGGAATGCTTTCTGACGAAGCTGTAAGACTGATCCGTGGTGAAAAAGGAACGCCGGTAACTTTAACGGTTCAGAAAAAAGACGGAACTGTAAGAGAAGTGACCATGATTCGTGAAGAAGTGGCTATTGAAGACACTTTCGCAAAAAGCATCATCGTAAATTCTCCTAACGGAAAAAAATACGGATTCATCAATTTGCCAAGTTTTAATGCAGATTTTGAAGATGCAAAAGGAAGAAACGCTTCTGATGACATCAAAAATGAGATCATTAAGTTAAAAGCTCAGAACATTGAGGGAATTGTTTTAGACCTCAGAAATAACGGCGGTGGCTCACTGACGGAAGTAGGCGATATTATGGGATTATTTATGAATGCCGGACCTTATGTTCAGGTCAAAGATTCTAACGGTAAAATCCAAACACTGAAAAATAAGCAGGAAACTCCAATCTGGACAGGTCCTGTAGTAATTATGCAAAATGAACTTTCAGCTTCAGCATCTGAGATTCTGGCAGGCGCGATGCAGGATTACGGCAGAGCTGTTGTGGTTGGTTCACCGCAATCATTCGGTAAAGGAACGGTTCAGACTTTCGTTGACTTAAACAGATTTTTAAATACCGAAGATGATTTTGGATCATTAAAATTAACCATTCAGAAATTCTACAGAATTACCGGAGAATCTAACCAGCGAAAAGGAATTGTTTCTGATGTTCAGATGAAAGATTTCTTCAGCTATGCAGAAATAGGAGAGCGCTACGATGACTTCTCTTTGGCGTGGGACAAAATTCCATCTACAAAGTACGAGAAACTAAGCTTTTTTGATGTAAAAGCATTGGAAACTGCCAGCAATGCAAGAATGGCGAAAAACGCCAATTATCAACTGTTGATGGAGTCTGCACAGTGGAGAGAGCAATTAGATAAAGAGAAAACCATCACTTTAAATATGAATAAATTCAACGATCTTATGAAGCAGAGAAAAGCACAGATCGAGAAGTTTAAAGTTCTTACGAAATACGATAACGGATTGAAATTCAATATGTATCCTGCCGAAATCGAAAGAGAGAAGAAAGACGAAGTTTTCAAAAAGAAATCTGAAATCTGGGTTAAAAACCTCCGCAAAGATACTTACCTCCAGGAAGCGATGAATATTATTGCTGACATGAGTAAGAAATCATAAAACAAAGAAAGCCAGCTCGATTAGCTGGCTTTTAGTTTAATATGTAGGTAGATTTCCTTTTTTAAATATGGTCTCAGGGTTTTTAACCACATCTTTGATATATTGTTTATCGTGAGCTCCGAATTTTAAAAAATTGTCTCTACCTTCTCGTAGAGTCATCACATTAGGATTGCTTATCACATCTAAATCAGTTTCTCCGTCATCTTCCCAAAAACAGACAGTACAAATCTCTGCAGCTCCTTTTTGTTCTAAAGAAAAATATCCACAACAAATACATTGCGAAGTTGATGTATGATTGTTTTTATCCATGTAGTAAAAATAGCAAAAAACCACTACAAATGCAGTGGTTTCACAATATTTGAAATTAAATTCTAATCATTCTGCTGGTTCCCCAAAAAGGCATCCCAACCTTGTGCTGTTAAAGCCACCAACTGGTTTGAACCTCTTGCAACCATAAAGTTTCCTTCTTCTTTTTCTACTGCATGACCAATGATGGTAAAATCAGGATGATTTTTCATTTTTTCGAAATCATTCGGGGAAATTGTGAATAACAATTCATAATCTTCTCCACCACTTAAAGCTGTCATCACAGGATTTAAATTAAATTCATCCGCAGTCGTAATCGTCAGATTATCCATCGGAACTTTCTCTTCATACAATCTGAAACCAACTTTCGACTGGTCAGAAAGATGCAGGATTTCTGAGGCTAAGCCGTCTGAAATATCTATCATGGAAGTAGGTTTGATATCGAGCTGTTCCAAGGTCGCCTTCACGTCAGTTCTTGCCTCAGGTTTCAACTGTCTTTCCAAAATGTAGTCAAAACCTTCCATTTCCGGCTGCATATCCGGATCAGCAAGGAAAACAGCGTGCTCTCTCTCTAAAATCTGAAGTCCCATGTACGCACCTCCCAAATCACCGGTTACCACCAAAAGATCATTGGGTTGTGCGCCGCTTCTCTTAACGAGGTTTTCTTCATCTTCAATTCCCACAGCGGTAATGCTCATGATCAAACCGGCATTGGAACTCGTTGTATCTCCGCCAATTAAGTCAACTTTGTAGTGGTTGCAGGCCGTCTGAATTCCTGAGTACAATTCTTCAAGTGCTTCCACCGGAAAACGGTTGGAGACGGCAAGCGAAACCAGAATCTGTGTCGGCTTTGCATTCATCGCAGCGATGTCGCTCAGATTGACCACAACAGCTTTGTAACCAAGGTGTTTCAAAGGAACATATCCTAAATTAAAATGTACACCTTCAGCCAAAACATCAGTTGTTAAAACAACTTTTTTACCGTTGGGATTAATCACAGCGGCATCATCGCCTACGCCGAGTTCCGTAGAATCATTGACAATCGGAAAAAACTGTGTAAGGTGCTTTATCAGGCCAAATTCTCCTAACTTGGAAATGGGCGTCAATTCCGGTTCTTTATCTTCAAACATTTTTTATGAGTAATAAGTAATTGGTAATGAGTAATTTTTAAAATTTTAAATCTTAAATATTGAATACTTGCGGGTCAATATTCTCCGGGCGGAAAGGAAGCTTTTTAAAATCTTCTCTCGTCATCAAAATTGTTTCCGCGGTTTTATATTTGTTCATTGCTTCAACAACGTCATCCGGTGGAGTAGTCATTTTTCTGAGCATCGTATCGATCCATACCCCTGTAGCTTCTGAAGTAGCGCAGTGTGAACCATCCGGAAGATAAAACTTGTGTATAAAACGGTAGATCGCAGCATCTTCTGCACATCCGTCTATTTCAAGACTCACAATCACTTTCTGATCTGCAAAAATTTCTTTAAAGAAAGAAAATCTCTCGTGCATAATCACAGGACCGATTCCCCAACGGCTCATTTGGGTAACACCCATTTTTTCTTTTTTCATAAAAGCCATTCTCGTTTGGGCACAGTACTGCACATAAGATGAGTTGGCAAGGTGTTTATTGGCATCGAGGTCGCTCCAGCGCACTTCAAAAGTATGATAGAAAGTCATTTAAATTTATTTAAAACCACAAAAGTCACAAAAGATTAAATAATCATCTTAAAGCTAAATTTCAGCTTATTAAAGTTCAAAAAAATATTGTGTCTGAGCAGTTGATTTACTGTCACAAAATTACTCAAATAAGATGGTTTATAAAAATTGTAGTTTTGCAGAAATAATCCATTGCATAAAAGCTTTTAATTTTAAAAAAAAGTATGTCATTTCGCAGTACTTTTTTGCACTTATTGAAAGAACTGAAAAAGCTGAAAACTTTTGTGCCTTTTGTGGTTAAGTAAAGACTATGAAACAAATAATCATTATCGGAGGCGGTGCAGCAGGCTTTTTCTGTGCAGCAAATCTTGACGGTAAAAAATATAAAATTACGATTCTCGAGCAAAATTCTGATGTTCTTCAGAAAGTAAAAATTTCTGGCGGAGGTCGCTGTAACGTTACGCATGCATGTTTCGATCCGAGAGAACTGGTTCAGTTTTATCCACGTGGAAATAAAGAATTACTGAGTGTTTTCACAAAATTTCAGCCAGGCGACACGATGGATTGGTTCGAACAGAGAAATGTGTCTTTAAAAATTGAAAACGACAACAGGGTTTTTCCTGAGAGCAATTCTTCGCAGACGGTTATCAATACTTTTTTGAATGAAATTCAAAAGAAAAATGTTGAGGTAAAAACAAAATGTTCAGTGAAAGAGATTCAGAAACTTGATGAATTGTATCTTGTAAAAACCAGTCTTGGCGATTTTGAGGCCGATTATGTCATTTATTCCACCGGAAGTTCGCCAAAATCATTGAAAATGATTGAAAATTTAGGTCATAAAATTATTGATCTTGTTCCGTCACTGTTTACTTTCAATATTAAAGATGATTTATTGAAAGACCTTTTGGGAACGAGTTTTGAAATGGCAGAAACTTCTATTCCCAAGCTGAAAACAGAAGAAAGCGGACCGCTGTTAATTACACACTGGGGACTTTCGGGGCCTGCGATTCTGAAGATTTCGGCATGGGAAGCGATCAATCTTGCAAAAGTGAAATATAATTTCGAAATTGAGGTGAATTTTATTTCAAAAGATATGGATGACGCTGAAGAATTATTTATTAATTTCAAACAGTCTAATCCAAAGAAAACAATTGGCTCGTCGAAAATTTTTGAAGTAACCAACCGTTTCTGGCAGAGAATTCTGGAAGTTTCAAATGTGAATTTAAACAAACAGGTTGCGCAGATTTCCGGAAAGGAAATGCAGACCATTATTGAAAATTTATGCAAAAAGAAATTTCAGGTAACCGGTAAATCCACTTTTAAAGATGAATTTGTAACCGCCGGAGGTGTTGATTTAAAGGAAATTAACTTCAAGAATATGTCGTCAAAACTTTTACCGAATTTTTACATTGCCGGAGAGGTTTTAAACATTGATGCCGTGACGGGAGGATTTAATTTTCAGGCCTGCTGGAGTGAAGCATGGCTGATTGCTCAGGATTTAAATAATTTAAACTAATATTATGATGATTAAAGGACTGCGACTCTTAATGATTTTGATGTTCTCATTTGTTTTTTCACAAGAGGAGCGTATACAGGCTCAAATAGACAAACCACAAAGAGAAATTTCAAAGGACAGCATTTACACAATGACAGAACAGGGCGCTGAATTCCCGGGAGGTTTGGATAAATTCAGACAGGAGTTTAGTAAAAATTTTGATATAAGTGTAATCAAAGGAAAAGGATTGTTTAGTTGTGAGTTGACCTTTGTGATTTTAGAAAACGGACAGATCATCAATGTGGAAGCTAAAGGAAACGACCGTTCATTTAATGCAGAAGCTATAAGGGCTTTAAATTCAATGAAGAATAAAGTATGGAAGCCGGGAAAAATAAATGGAGAACCTGTAAAATCAAGATATAAAATACCTTTTAAGATCAATTTTGAGTAAATTTTAAAATGCTTTCACTCAAAAAAAATATCCCACTCTTTATAAAAACCCTTCTCATCATCGGTTTCGGATATTTCTTTTGGCTGATGCTGAAAATTACTTTAGAATATGTCCCGCTTAAAACAGATGTGAGTTTTTTAATGATCAAACAGACTGAGGTGGAAGAGAGGCCAGAGTATCTCTGGTTTTTCTACACCCATGTTTACGCCAGTATTTTTGTTTTGCTGAGTGGCTTTTTAGCGATAATAAGAAAAGATTTCGGCCTAAAAAACTTTCACAGAAACGCAGGGAAAATTTATATTTTTCTGATTCTCTTCCTTGCCGCACCTTCCGGAATTTACATGGGAATTTTTGCCAATGGCGGTTTTTTGGCTAAATCATCCTTCGTTATTTTAGGCTGTCTTTGGTGGTTTACTACTTTCAGAGCATATCAATTAGCAAGGAAAAGAAAATTCAGGGAACATAAACAGTGGATGTGGCGGAGTTTTGCGCTCACAATTTCTGCACTTACCCTGAGAATCTGGAAGGTAATTATTGTATATTTATTCCACCCAAACCCGATGGATGTTTATGAAATCATTGCGTGGCTCGGTTGGGTTCCCAATATCATTTTAACAGAATATTTAATCACAAAAAAACAGATATGAAAATTTTAAAATTATCGCTTCTTGCTTTTTCGGTTGCCACTTTGGTGAGCTGTAAAAAGGATAAAGGAGCAACAGAAAAACCTAACGACAGCGTTGCAGAAAAGAAAGATTCTGTGGTAGTTCCTGAAATTCACAAAGAACTTTATGGTATTTACACGGGCGATTTTTTTGGCAAAGGTAAAATATTCGATAACGAAACCCAAGATTCTTACGAAGGAACAGATTACAAAAAACTGTCACTGAAAATCAACAGAATTACAAAGGATTCTGTGTACGGGCAAAGCATTGTAAACGGAAATCAAAGGCCTTTCAGAGGCGTTTTTAACGAAACTGCCAATTCATTTATTTTGGATGAACCAGGAAATGATAAGACAGACGGAAGGTTTGAGGTGAAAATCTATAAAGATTCAATGTCCGGAAGTTGGGCAGCGTACAAAAAAACGGGTGTAAATATTCCTTTGAAAAATCTGAAACTGGCAAAGAAAGAATTTGTCTACAATCCTAATTTTATGCTTAATGAAGATTCTGATCTCATAGATTGGGAGAATCCTAAGGACTTTAAGGAAAAATATACCGACGATGAGGGCAAAACAGAATCTTACACGACTTCCAAAAACAGATTTGCTTCTGACGCAGTTTTTAAAATCAATGCTTCAAAACAGAAACTGAGCGAAAAAGACCTGAAGAACCTGAGAAAACTGGACATGGAAATCATAAAAAATGCAGTTTTTGCAAGACATGGCTATGCCTTTAAAAAACCAACCTACCGATACTTTTTTGAGCAGACAGACTGGTATATTCCCGTTTCAAATAATGTAGATAATCAGCTTTCAAAAATGGAAAAAGATAATGTTGCATTGCTGAACCGCTTCATCAAATATGCAGAAGATAAATACGACCAGTTTGGAAGATAATTTTTTTTAACTAAATAAAATCTTTATTCATGGGAAATTTAGGTGGTTTCGTAATTCTGCTTTTTTTACCGATTGTCATACTTTTTCAGATATTTTTAGGATTTATCATCACATCAGTCTGGAAAATAAAGGTAATAGAAAACGATTCAGTAAAGAAATATTTAACCTTTTGGCTTTATGGTCTTGTAGGCTCTATTGTTGTGGGAGGTGCTGTGATGCTGATGATGACGGTTTTTCAGAAACTCATGGTATTTCTGTTCAGATAAACCGGAATCAGAAGAAGCAAGCATCCAATGGCATAACAAAGAATGTCAATCCAGGAAAATGAATTTCCGATCACAATATACATCAGGCTTCCTTTTTGGAAGCCTAATTTTTCGGCTACATTAAAGTGTTGTGCAAATTCGATAAGACATGAAAAAATAAAAATTCCGACAATCAGTTTTATACTGTTTATTTTTATAAAAGTTCTTACGAAAGTGTATAGTAAAATAACCACAATTACATCGCCCAGATAGGCTCTTATGAAGAAATTGTTTTTGAAAACGGTGGCGATCAGAATTTCCACACAAAAAAGAATAGAGGTAAGTAAAAGGTACCTTAAACTAAATTTAATTTTCATTTCATGTTTATTTACTGCAAACATAATTGATTTGTCAAAAAAAATCCAATTTTCTTGATAAGAATTTTGTAATTCATTCAATTAGGCATTTTTTTTGTTGCGGAAGCGTTATTGATGATTATTTTAAATTTGCAAAAAAATAATTGAATGAAAAAGTTAACTATGCTGATGATGATTTTATCCTTTGGATTTAATCTAAATGCTCAGACAAAACCTAAAACCGAACCGAAACCGCAAGTCGCAAAAACAGTTGAAGAACTGCCAGACTACGCAGAATTACAGAAAAGGCTGGATCTGAAAGACGTTGTTACAGTAGCAGATGAGGAGCCTGAATATCCGGGCGGTAAAAAGGCTTATCTCTACAAAGTTTCTGAAAATATGCCGATTATTGATATTAAAAATAAAGAGCAATTCAGCACCACGATTTATGTTATTGTAGAAAAAGATGGATATGTTAGGAGATATGCTGCCATCAGCAAAAATAAAAAACACGCAGCCGCAGGCGAAGAAGCGGTTAAAAAAGTTTTCGAACGCTGGAAACCTGCCAAAATCGGAGGCAAACCGGTTAGATATATTTTCTATATTCCCATTGGTTTGAGAAAATGGTAAGATACTTTCAAATTATAAATAACACGACATCAATCTTCTGATGTCGTTTTTGTTTAAAATTTTTTACTTTTGACAAAATTCAGGTAATGAGAAACACAGTAACAATTTTCTTACTGGTTATCAGTCAGATTATTTTAGCCCAAAGAACCTATTCTCCTGCGCCGCCGCCGGCAGTTGACCGTAATGCTGAGCTCCCTGTAAGTATCGTAAAAGTGTATGAAAATCCTACAGAAGTGGCAGAATTTCCTAAAGGAATTAATATTTTCAGAGATAAATTTAATAAAGTAATGGTCACTTCTTCTTTTGAAAGTGCGACAGAGAAAAAATTTAAAACAATAGTCAGTTTTGTAGTTGAGCGTAATGGTTCTATTAGTGATGTTCAGGCAAAAGGAATAAATGTTGATTTTGATGCTGAGGTGATAAAAGCAGTAAAAAGCATAAAAGACAAATGGAAACCCGCCAAATATAAAGGTGAAACCGTGAGAAGCAGATTCAGAATTCCTGTGATGATGGCGCTTGACTAGTTTTATTTTCAAATAATTATGAATAAACAAATTTCAATATTTCTGTTCTTACTTTGCTCCGCAATTTTCTTAGCGCAGGATGTACGGCCTGTCAGCTCACCTGTGAAAGAAGTTGATCTAAAAGACATCGAAATAATAACAGTATGCCATGATTATCCTGATCATGATGCCTTGTTTTTAAATGACAAAGAAGATTTTGTTGAAAAATTAAAGAGCCAAATATCTTCTGATGCTTTGATAATGGCGAAAGGTAAAGAAAGTTTCAAATCAATCCTCAATTTCGTTGTTGAAAGAGATGGAACAATCTCAGAAATTCAGGTAAGTGGTACAAATCAAAAGTTTAATAATGCTGTTAAAGTTGCAGCAAAACGAATTAAAGGAAAATGGGTTCCTGAAAAGAAAAACGGCAACTTAGTAAGAAGTAAAATGCAGATTCCTGTTCTAATGAATTTCCACTAAAATTAACTGTTTCTATGAAGAAAAAAATTACAATATTTCTGGTTTTGCTCATTAACTGCATTGCTTTCGGACAGGATATTATCAAAGATTACGGTCAACTCAATGAGCTGGCTTTGACTCACAGAGATGGAAAAATAAGAATGGAGGCTGAACAACCTGCAACTTTTCCACTTGGTGCCGATGCTTTGAGAAATATGATTGCGAATAATTTCAGGATGAGGAAAATAGTAACCACTGCTGATCAGGAGTTCTGTACTCTGATTTTTATTGTCGGCAAAGAAGGTACGATAGAACACGTAAAATCTGTTGGAAGCAACCTTACCTTTAATAAGGAAGCAGAAAGAGCACTTTTAAAAATAAAGCAAAAATGGACTCCCGGTATCATGAATGGCGAGAAGATATTTTGTAGATTCAAAATTCCATTAACAGTAACTTTCACTAAAAAATAAAATCACAGGACTACTTCCCAATCATCTTTTTAATCGAATTCAGCTTCATCAAAGCTTCAATCGGTGTCAAAGTATTAATATCAATTTTCGTGAGTTCTTCCCTGATGTTTTCCAGAACAGGATCATCCAACTGGAAAAAAGAAAGCTGCATATTTTCTTCGGTAACCCTTTTTACACCTTCAGAAGAGCCTCCCTGCGAACGGCTGGCTTCCAGAGTTTTCAGAATTTCATTTGCCCGGTTGACAACTTTTGAAGGCATTCCCGCCAGTTTTGCCACATGAATACCGAAACTGTGCTCGCTTCCACCTGAAATAAGTTTTCTCAAAAAGATAATATTTCCTTTATTCTCCTGAATGGAAACGTGAAAGTTTTTCACACGCTCAAAATTCACGGTCATTTCATTCAACTCGTGATAATGCGTTGCAAATAAAGTTTTTGCCTGCGAAGGATGCTGATGCAGATATTCTGCGATCGCCCAGGCAATGGAAACCCCATCATAAGTGGAAGTTCCACGACCAATCTCGTCCAGTAAAATCAAACTTCGGTCTGAAATATTATTTAAAATATACGCCGCCTCATTCATTTCCACCATGAATGTTGATTCGCCGGCAGAGATATTGTCACTCGCGCCAACTCTTGTAAAAATCTTATCTAAAACTCCAATTTCAGCGTGTTTTGCAGGAACAAAACTTCCGATTTGTGCCATCAGACAAACAATAGCCGTCTGACGCAGAATCGCCGATTTACCCGCCATGTTGGGGCCGGTTACCATAATGATCTGCTGCGAATCTTTATCTAAAAAGATATCATTCGGAATGTATTTTTCGCCTAAAGGAAGTGCATTTTCAATGATTGGATGTCTGGCTTCCTTTAAGTCAATTTTAAAACCGTCATTCAGAACAGGTTTGGTATAGCTTTCAGAAACCGCCAGTTCAGACAGACCAACTGCAACATCAAGCTGTGCAATAATATTCGAATTTTCCTGAATTCTGTCCATGTAAATCATCGTATCCGAACATACTTTTCGGTACAGTTGGTTTTCCAGAACGCTAATCTTTTCTTCAGCACCCAGAATCTGACTTTCGTATTCTTTCAGTTCTTCTGTGATGTATCTTTCTGCATTCACCAACGTCTGCTTTCTGATCCAATCGCTTGGAACTTTATCTTTGTGGGTATTTCTTACTTCAATAAAATATCCGAAAACATTATTAAAATCAATTTTCAGACTTGTAATTCCTGTACGATCCACTTCCCGCTGACACATTTCGTCGAGAAAACCACGTCCTTTATTTTGCAGACCTCTCAGATGATCAAGTTCTTCGGAAATATTCTGTTTGATCACATTTCCTTTCGCTAAATTGACAGGAAGCTCTTCATTCAAATGATTTTCCAGCAACTGAATCAGGTCATCTAAAGAATTCAATGGCTCCAACCAGGCTAAGACATCTGCGTGAGGGTGAAGCAAGCCTTTAATTTTCTGAATATTGATCAGACTCTGACGCAGATAACCTAATTCTTTAGGTGAAATTTTTTCCGCCGCAAGTTTTCCCATCAATCGGTCTAAATCTGAGATCGCCCTCAGTAATTGGGAAATTTCATATTTTAAATGATCATTTTCATTTAAAAAGTCAATTAACGAAAGCCGTCTGCCAATTTCTTCAACAGATTTTAAAGGCAGAATAATTCGTCTTCTCAACAATCTTCCACCCATCGGCGTAGAAGTTTTATCGATAATATCCAACAAAGATTTTCCTTTCGGATGGCTTGGATAAACGATTTCGAGATTTCTCAGCGTAAAATGATCCATCATCAGATAATCTTCCTGCGGAATAATCTGAATTTTGGTAATGTGCGCCAGTAATTTGTGATGCGTATCTTCAACCAGATAAGCGAAAATTGCTCCTGCCGCGGTAATTGCCAAAGGTAAACCTTCAACACCAAAACCTTTTAATGAATTGGTTTTAAACTGATTCGTTAGTTTTTCATAAGCGAAATTATATTGATAAGCCCAGTCTTCCAGTTTGAAAACGTTTCTGTTTTTCAGCTGATCGGGAATCTGTACGCTTCGTTGGTAAATAATTTCACTCGGATCAAACGTGTTAATGATGTGTAAAATTTTATCCAAATTTCCTTCGCTCACCAAAAATTCTCCGGTAGAAACATCGACCAAAGCGATTCCGTATTTTTCTTTTTCTTTATGAAGTGAAAGCAGGAAATTATTCTTTTTTGAAGTCAGAACCTGATCGTTGAATGTCACTCCTGGCGTCACCAATTCTGTTACGCCACGTTTTACAATTCCTTTGACGGTTTTTGGATCTTCCAGTTGGTCACAAATCGCCACACGAATTCCGGCTCTCACCAGTTTAGGCAAATATGAATCCACCGAATGATGCGGAAATCCCGCCAGTTCGATATGACCTTCGCCATTGGCTCTTTTCGTCAGAACAATCCCCAAAATCTGAGAAGTTCTCACGGCATCCTGACCGAAGGTTTCGTAGAAATCGCCCACTCTGAAAAGCAAAAGCGCATCAGGATATTTCGCCTTGATGGTGTTGTACTGCGTCATTAACGGGGTTTCTTTCTTCGTCGCCTTTGCCATTGAGATATACTTAAATTTGGGTTGGTAAAAATAGGAATAAAAAAAGAAGGAGGGAAATGGTGATTTTGGTTTCCCACGGATTGCACAGATTTTCAAGGATGATTAAAAATAAATTGTACTGCTGGAATTGCCACGAATTAACGAATGAGATTTCTGTTTGCAATAAAAATCATCTTTATCTTTTTATAAAAATTCGTGCATTCGCGGCATAAAAATATTGGAGGATTAACTTTTATTTTTACTTAAGTGCTTTTCCAAAGCCTCCGTTGCCTTTTCATACGCCCATTTTTGCTTATAATCTACCCATTCCGATTTAAATAATTTCCGTAAAATTTTGTCGGTGTAGCGCATAATAAAAACATGATACAGCATATTCGCGAAAACTTTAGGTTTATTTGGTAAAGCTCTGAGCGACATTGAAAAACCAGGTTCTAAGTATCTGTTGAAATGCCAGAATGCTCCGGGAATAAAAAGCGCATCACCGTGTTCCATAAAGATTTCAATGCCTTTGGCGTATTTCAAAGCCGGAAATTTCTCGTAATCAGGATTTTCATAATCGATGTCGTAAACCGTGTGCACCGAAAGCGGAACTTTATATAAAAACTTCGACTGTTTCTGGTCAAAGAGCAAAATTCTTTTTTTTCCTTCAAAATGAAAATGCATAAAATCTCCCAGATCAACATCGTAATGCATCAGAACATGCGCATCACTTCCACCAAAAAATAAAGTCGGAAGCCGCTTGAAAAACCTAATTCCCAAATCAGGATATGTGAAGTTTTTCAGCAATTCTGGAAGTCGGTCGGTGATGATGTAAAAGAAAATACGCAGATCAGAAGGTTTGGATTTTATCGTGTCGATATAATCCTTCATTTTCATCTTTGTTACGGGAGCATCTGAACTTTTCTTTGCATCCGCAGGTTTATTGTCGTAGAGTGGAACTTCCTGTTCGCCCGCTTTTTCTTTAATAAAATCAAAATTCCATTTGTCGAAAGCTTCCCAGCGACTCGCGTAGTTTTTGATCAGAAGCGGCTTCTGTTTTTTGAAATAATTTTCCTGAAAATCTTCTTTACTGATGTCGCTGACTACATCTACGTTTTCGAGAATCATCTGTTTTGTTTTTTAATGCGAAATAAAAATAGTGTTTTTTTGAAATTTGAAAAAATTTTGATGGAATTAGTTACCACAGATTACACAGATCTGTGTGGATGATTGTGAATAATTATGGTGAGAAAATGCCACGGATGCACGAATAAATCTTTATTATTTGAACAACCGAATTTTGCCCGACTTTTTAATTAAACGCAAAGCCAAACAAAGAATTTAAATTTCATCCGTCTTTTTCAAGTTATATAAAGGTGTAAACTTAGCAAGGAAATACAAGTTATTCTTGATAGGACAAATTGCGACAATCGTAATTTTTATTCACTTAAAATTCAGAATTCAGCCATCAATTCATAAAAATTCGTGCATTCGTGGCATCTTAAAACTATTATTTAATTTAAATCTGCGACATCAGCTTAATCTGCGAGAGCTATTTAGTCCCAAAATAAAAATTTCCACGAAAAACAATAATCCGAATATTTTATCTTTGCAAAAAGCACATCAGCCATGAGAGTCTACAACACCAAAAATTTCCTGAAGATCCTGATCAGCTTACACAAAAGTGATACGCTGAAAATTCTGTTTCCAACGATGGTTTTGATGGCGCTGTACTCCTATGGAATCCAATATCTTGAGATTGAATATTTACATTTAACCTCAAAATCGAAGGTCAGCAATGTGGGGATGATTCATTCTTTATTGGGATTTGTGCTGTCTCTGCTTTTGGTTTTCAGGACAAACACGGCTTACGACCGGTGGTGGGAAGGCCGAAAACTTTGGGGAAAACTTGTAAATGACACTAGAAATTTCGCCATCAAAATCAATATTATTCTTACGGACGACAAAGAATCTGCTGAGCAGATTTCAAAATATCTGAAGTTTTTTCCACATCTCTTAGCCAAACATCTTTCTCAGGAATCGACAAGGCTGGCTTTGGATGAGGATTATTCAGAAATTAAAAATTCTTTGAAAAATCATGGACCCAATGATCTGATCATCCAGATAACTGAAAAATTATATCAGCTAAAAAAACAAGGGAAAATTTCTGATGTTGAAATGCTGTATTTAGACACTCAGATTTCCGGTTTTCTGGATGTTTGTGGCGGTTGCGAAAGAATAAAAAACACACCGATTCCGTATTCTTACTCATCTTTCATTAAAAAATTCATTATTTTATATGTATTGGCCTTGCCGGTTGCTTACGTCATCAATCTTGGATTATTTATGATCCCGCTGACGGTTTTCGTATATTACGTACTGATGAGTCTGGAACTGATTGCTGAGGAAATCGAAGATCCTTTTAATAATGATGAAAATGATATTCCGATGGAGACGATTGCTCAGAATATTGAAAGAAATGTACATCAGATAATGGGCGGGAAATATTAAGTAAATCTGTAAGCAAAAAAAATCTCTCACAGAAGATCCCACAGATTCTCACAGATGAATTTGAAATAAAATTTTAAAATCCATTCAATCGGAAGAATTCGTAAATTGTAATAAGAAATAAATATATTTTGGTAAATAAATTAAAACTGGAAGAACTCAACAGAATTGATGTAGAAACGTTTAAAAAAGTTGAGAAAATTCCGTTGGTGGTTGTTTTGGATAACATCAGAAGCATGCACAATGTAGGGGCGACTTTCAGAACGGCAGATGCGTTTTTGGTCGAGAAAATTATTTTATGTGGAATTACGCCGCAACCGCCACACCGTGAAATTCACAAAGCTGCTTTGGGCGCGACAGAAAGTGTGGATTGGTCGCATGAAGCGGATATTAATGTCACAATCAATGATTTAAAAAGTCAGGGATTTGAAGTGGTGGGAATCGAGCAGACGACTAACAGCACGATGATTACTGATTTTAAAATTGACAGTTCAAAAAAATACGCGGTCATTTTAGGAAATGAAGTGGAAGGAATCAGTGATGAAGTGCTTCAGAATATCGATTCTTTTATTGAAATTCCGCAACTGGGAACTAAGCATTCTTTAAATGTAAGCGTATGCGGAGGAATCGTGATGTGGGAATTTGCGAAAGCTTTAGGAATTAAATAATAATTGTTTTAAATTAATTCTTCGCTAAGTAGAACGCCTTTGTATAAACTTATAAGCGTGTAGAAGTTCAAAAAAATCTTAGCGGACTTTGCGTTTAAAAAAAACAGCAAAATTCAGTTTTCGAAAATCAGAATATGCCCTAAAATAAAAAAACTGCGTCTGTCAAAAGACAGTGCAGTTTGAAATAAATCTAATAAAAAGTAAAAATGAAAGGCGACAAAGATACTTCAAATTTCTTTACGGGCAAATTTTTATTTCACTTTTTTTATTTTTATGAAAAAAAACTGCAATAAAGCAGGAAGGTTTCGTTTTTAATTTTATAAATTAGCACAATGTTTATCAAGGACTATATCTCAAAAGATTTTCCGTGTTTTCATCTGACTGACTCCATCGAATCGGCTAGGGAAACCCTAGAAGCATTTGGATATACGCATATTTTCATCAAAAAATCACACCACTTTTACGGAGCCATCGCCAAAGACTTTCTTTATGAAGAAGAAGGTACTTTGAAGAACCTCGAACATCAGATCGAGCGCTTCGCCATTTTGGAGGATAATAATATCATGGACAGCATCCGTCTGTTTTATACATTCAATGCCAACGTGATTCCTGTGATCAATAAAAACGAAAAATATCTGGGCTACATCTGCTGTGATGATGTGTTTCAGACCTTTTCAAAATACCCTCTGTTTTCGGAAACCGGTGCTACCTTAACGATAGAAACTCCGGCAAGAAAATATTCTATGACCGAAATTGCTAATATCGTAGAGAGCAACAATTCTAAGTTCTACGGTGGATTTATCAGTTTTATGTCAGACGAATTTATTCACATCACCATTAAAATCAGTAACGAGAATTTAGCTTCCATCGACGCTACTTTTGACCGTTATGATTACAGAATTGTTGAAAAATACTATTCTGACGAGAAAACAGATCTTTTCAAAGACCGTTTAGGTTTTTTACAAAAATTTATCGAAATATAATATGAAGGCAGCCATATATTCTCAGAAAAAAGATCTTGATACTTTTTTATATTTAAGCAAATTTATTTCTGAACTGGAAAGCAGAGGCGTAAAATCTGTTTTGTTTGACGAAATGGCTGACGCGCTACAATTTTCAAAAATATTTGAGACTTTTGGCAACAAACAGGATCTCATCGACAAAAAAGTTGATCTGTTCTTCACTTTTGGTGGCGACGGAACGATTGTAAATTCATTAACTTTCATCGAAGATCTCGAAATTCCTGTTGTGGGTGTCAACACCGGAAGACTTGGATTCCTGGCAAGTTTTACAAAAGAAGAAGCCTTCAAGGAGTTAGATTCTATTTTAAAAGGAGATGTGAAAACCAGCCGAAGATCAGTAATCGAAGTAGTTTCGCCAAAATCTGACGAATTTTTTCCGTATGCTTTAAATGATGTGACGATTTCCAGAAAAGAAACCACATCAATGGTCACGGTAGATTCCTATATCAATAATGAATTTCTTAATGTTTTCTGGGGCGACGGCGTCATTGTTTCTACGCCAACGGGTTCTACCGCTTATTCTTTAAGTTGCGGTGGACCGATTATTTCTCCGAACAACGAAAATTTTGTCATTACTCCGATTGCGCCGCATAACCTGAATGTAAGACCTTTGGTTGTCAACGATAAAGTTGAAATTAAATTTAAAGTTGAAAGCCGGGTTCCGCAATATTCTCTTTCTTTAGATTCAAGATTAATTCATATTGAGACGGATAAAGAAATTGTGATCAGAAAGGCAAGTTTCCAGCTGTTACTGGTACAGCCGAATAATTTAAGTTTCTACGAAACCATCCGCCAGAAGCTACTTTGGGGACGGGATAAAAGAAATTAATCATTTCTTAAAAATTATTACCTTTACAAGAATTTTTCAAACATACCCTAATTTTATATAAAAAGTAAACATGAGCAGAATTTTTCCGGCAGGAGTTGCCACAGGTCAGTTAGTTACAGATATTTTTCAGTATGCTAAAGAAAACAAATTTGCATTGCCTGCAGTGAACGTAATTGGTTCGAGCAACGTGAACGCAGTAATGGAAACTGCAGCAAAACTAAACTCACCTGTTATCATTCAGTTTTCTAACGGTGGAGCATCTTTCAACGCTGGAAAAGGACTTAGCAATGACGCTCAGAAATCAGCTATTTTAGGTGGTATCGCTGGAGCAAAACATATTCATACTTTGGCTGAAGCTTACGGAGCGACAGTAATTTTACATACCGATCACGCTGCAAAGAAATTGTTGCCTTGGATCGACGGTTTGATGGAAGCTAACGAAGAATTCTTCAAGCAGACCGGAAAATCTCTTTACTCTTCTCACATGCTTGATCTTTCTGAAGAATCTTTAGAAGAAAACCTTGAGATCTCTGCTGAATATTTCGAAAGAATGGCGAAAATGCAGATGACTTTGGAAGTTGAAATCGGTGTAACAGGAGGTGAGGAAGATGGTGTTGACAATTCTGATATCGACAATTCAAAATTATATACTCAACCTGAAGATGTAGCGTACACTTATGAAAAACTGAAAGCAATTTCTGATAACTTCACGATTGCAGCAGCTTTCGGAAATGTACACGGTGTTTACAAATCAGGAAACGTAGTTTTGACTCCGAAAATCTTAGACAATTCTCAGAAATTCGTTCAGGAGAAATTCGGAACTGCTGAGAAGCCGATTAATTTCGTATTCCACGGTGGTTCAGGTTCTACTTTAGAAGAAATCAGAGAAGCGATTGATTACGGGGTGATTAAGATGAATATAGATACCGATCTTCAGTTCGCTTATACAGAGGGAATCAGAGATTACATGGTAGATAATGTAGAATATCTGAAAACTCAAATCGGAAATCCTGACGGAGACGATAAGCCGAACAAAAAATTCTATGACCCAAGAGTTTGGATCAGAAAAGGCGAAGAAACGTTCTCTAAAAGATTGGTAAGAGCATTTGAAGATTTAAATAACGTAAATACTTTAAAATAAATTAATTTGAGATTTGAGGTTTGAAATTTGAGATTGTCTGAGATGAAAATTTTTATCGGCAAACCTGAATTTCAAACTTCAAATCAATAATTTCAAATCAATAATATGGCATTCGACTGGTTTAAAAGAAAAGCACAAAATATTACCACTTCTACCGACGAGAAAAAAGATGTACCGAAAGGTCTTTGGCATCAGACTCCGTCAGGAAAAGTAGTGGAACACGACGAGTTAAAGAAAAACAATTATGTTTCTCCTGAAGACGGATTTCACGTAAGAATAGGAAGTGCCGAGTTTTTCAGCATTCTTTTTGACGAAGGAAAATTCACTGAGCTGGATGCAAATGTTGAAAGTATTGATATTCTCAGCTTTAAAGATACAAAATCATACACCGACCGTCTGAAAGAAGTAAAAGCGAAAACAAAGCTTACCGACTCTATCAGAAACGGAGTCGGAACCGTAAACGGAACTGAAATGGTGGTTTCATGTATGGATTTTGCGTTCATCGGAGGATCTTTAGGTTCTGTGATGGGTGAAAAAATCAGAAGAGCGATTGATTACTGTATCGAAAAAAGACTTCCGTACATGATTATTTGTCAGTCTGGTGGTGCGAGAATGCAGGAAGCAACGTATTCACTAATGCAGTTGGCAAAAGTTCAGGCGAAACTGGCTCAGCTTTCAGAAGCCGGACTTTTATACATCGCTTACCTTTGTGACCCGACTTTCGGTGGAATTACCGCATCTTTTGCAATGACCGCAGACATCATCATGGCTGAACCAAAAGCATTAATCGGATTTGCCGGACCAAGAGTAATTCGTGAAACCATTGGTAGAGACTTACCGGAAGGTTTCCAGACTTCAGAATTTTTGCAGGAAAAAGGTTTCGTAGATTTCATCGTAAAAAGAACCGAAATCAAAGAAGTAGTCTCAAAAACAGTAAATTTATTAGCGGTAAAAGCTTAATATTTAAAATGAAAATCATACAATCTCTCTCTATTCGGGAGAGATTTTTGTTTAAATAAACGCGATTAATTTATTTTAAAAATATACGGCTTGATTTCAAAGCCATAAGCAATTAGCCATTTGCCAAAAGCGAACCTATGAGGACTTTCAAAGTAATTTTTAACACCGTAAAAAGCATGAGTTTTAAGAAAATTCTTAAGCTCTCGTCAGCCGTTTTGCCACATCCTCTCTTTTCTATGATGAGTTTCTATGGAACGGTAAAAGCTTTTTCCATTGCTCAAAAACTGTATCCGAAAACAGCATCTAAAAACGGTGAAGGTAATGCGTTCAGACACGCTTTCTGGTGTTGCCTGATTATGATGTACTGCAGCAAAATTTCCTCACCCGAAAAAGCACTGGAGTTCTGCAAAAAAATTACAGATTTGCACGAAGAATTATTCCCTAACGAACCTTTAGAAACCAAAATGGATCTCCACAACAATAAAATCGGTATGGATTATTTCATGGAGCTTTTGCCGGGAGTTCACCGCCAGTTTTTTGAGAAAAATTTCTTTATAGAAGAGCTTCAAAAGAAGACTGCCAACGCAAAGGTTTTGAAAAATTTGGATGATGATTTTGCGGGCGAGCTGGTCTATCTGGATGAAAAATAACTTAATTTAAACCATATAGGAGAATTTTGTTTTTAAGTAAGATCATTGTGACATTGAAGGTTCTTTCTTAATATTCTTAACTCCTAATCAAATCTTAATGGTTAAAGCTAAAAGTTTCAGTTTTATCTCATTAAATTTATTATCTTTTCTAAAAATTAATCTTACATAAATGGTTCTCAGCAGAATTTGGTCGGCCTTTATCATTATCGCCATTGCCATTGCCAGTATAAAATACATTTCGTCTAGCCACTACAAAACCATTTTCAACGATATGGTTGTCGGAAAAGGCGGCGACACTGTTCAGGTGGCAACCCAAAACATCAGTATGCTTTCTCCAATCGTGAGAGACAGCCTGATGAAGAAAAATGATTTTGCCGACAGCAGAATTCACTATAAAACCGATTCTCTGAAACAGAACGTTCAGGTATACCGCATTCAGGAGGCCGATGGTGTGATTGGGACTTCCGAAACGGCTGTGAAAATCTGTATCGGTTTGATTGGAATTATGACCCTTTTTATGGGATTCATGAGCATTGCGGAGAAAGCAGGCGGGATTAATTTATTAAGCCGGTTTATTCAGCCATTTTTCTCCCGACTTTTCCCTGAAATTCCAAAAAACCATCCTGCTTTTGGGCACATGCTGATGAATTTCAGTGCCAATCTTTTAGGTTTAGATAACGCGGCAACACCTTTCGGACTGAAAGCGATGGAGAGTTTACAGACTTTAAATCCAGATAAAGATACGGCGAGCAACTCACAGATTATGTTCCTCTGCCTCCATGCTGGAGGAATGACCTTGATACCCGTTTCCATCATTGCAATCAGGGCCTCGATGGGTTCAAAAACACCAACTGATATTTTCCTTCCCTGCATGATTGCGACTTTTGCAGCCACCATGGCGGCAATGATTATCGTATCATTATACCAAAAAATAAATCTTTTAAAACCTATCGTCCTTGCCTATGTTGGCGGAATTTCAGTATTAGTCGGTCTTCTGGTTGTTTATCTGGTTCAGCTGAGCAAAGATGAACTTGATGATTTCAGTAAAGTTTTGAGTAATGGTTTAATACTTTTCATTTTTTTAGCCATTGTTCTTGGAGCCGTTTACAAAAAGATTAATGTTTTTGATGCCTTTATTGACGGCGCTAAAGAAGGTTTTTATACATGTGTAAAAATTATTCCGTATTTAGTCGGAATGTTGATTGCCATTTCTCTTTTGAGAACCTCCGGTGTTTTTGACGTTATTATCGACGGAATGAAATGGGTTGCCTATGCAGCAAATCTCGATGCACGATTTGTTGACGGACTTCCAACAGCTTTAATCAAACCTTTATCAGGCTCTGGAGCCCGTGGAATGATGGTGGATACGATGGCAACTTTCGGGGCAGACAGTTTTCAGGGGAAATTGGCAGCAGTTCTTCAGGGAAGTTCAGATACGACGTTCTACGTGATTGCAGTTTATTTCGGAGCTGTAGCCGTGAAGAACACGAGATATACGGTTGTTGCTATGCTTTTGGCGGATTTGGTGGGCGTGATTACAGCAATTGGATTGGCGTATTTGTTTTTTGCTTAAAAAGAAATACTTCTTATAATTTAGAATGATATGAAAATCAAATTTGGCTTAGTCTTATTTTTAATTCTTTCTTTTAATTCTATTTTATCTGCGCAGGGCGGATGGGATATTGGCTATTTAAAAATTGGAGATATTACGAAAGACCAGATTGGAAAAACATTCAGAATAGATTTTAAATCTAATAAACTGAAAGAAAAAGAACCTTCAATAAGATCCTATTTTCAGACAAAAGACTCCAGTTTTATTTTAATTGATGGCACTAAAATAGAATTTGTAGAAGTAAGAAAAATCAATGTTGATGCAGGATATTATGAGGAACAGTTTCTACTTTGTAAAAAATGTAAATCACCTTTAATAATTTTAGATATGGTGTTATCCGAAATAAAAGAAGAGACATTAATATTTATTGCTGCTTTTGAAATGGAAATTAACGATAAATCTGATAAAATAAACTTCAAAAAAGAAGTTGAAGTTCATAGAAATGAATTGGAAGGATTAATCTTTTTAAATTCAAAATTTTAAATTAAAAGAAAAGTTATGATCACAGATAAAGAATTCACCCTAAGACTCATCCGTCAGCTATCTCAAGCTTTAGAAAAACTGATTTTGGACAAACCTGAAGAAAGTTTAATGCAGAAAGAACTCGATTTCGATTCTTTAATGAAAGATATTTTTAAATTTGATTTTAAAGAACTTTCGGCAAAACCAAAAGAAGAAGTGATTGAAATTGTAAAAGAAAGACAGGAAAGAGATCACAAAGATTACTATGAAATGCTCGGAAATCTTTTCTACTACAACGGGAAAGTTTTAAATAATAACGACTTTTTAGACAAAGCAAAAACCTTCTACGAGCTGTATCTTCAGACGAGCGGAATCTTTGCTCTGCCGGTTATAAACAGAATTTCAGAAATCGCCAAAATGTAATTTCTGGTCAAATATTAAGACAAATCAGGCAATTGTAAAAAACAAATAGAAATCAATTATATCCTTCATATAAATAAAAAAAGCACTTGAATAAAGTGCTTTTGTATTTTTTAGAATGTAATATTATAAGTTCCGGTGGACGAAACGCTGGATTTCTCGGCCTTGACGTATTTCTTAACCCAGGAAACAGATGTCTGTACCACGCAGGGGTCTGAAATTCCACCAGATCTTTTGGCGGATATTATGTTTCCGGCTTTGTCCACGGTATAAGCGATTCTGATCGAGCCGCTGGCTGTGCATTTATGGCTAGGCTGTGCACCGCCTCTTCCCATTGTTCCGGGAATATAATCCGTCAGACTTCTGTCGATTCCTATTTTGCTGTCACCATTTCCGTCGCCGCCTAAAGGATCTCCGGCGTTTCCTGGACCTTTGCCATCGCCCTGATTTCCGGGGTTTTTACCTCTGCCGCTTAACAGGTTTCCGATAGCAGCATTTCCTTTGCCATCACCGTTTCCGGTTTTGCTGTTGGCTGCTGTTGATCCGCCTTTAGTTTTGCTTTTAGTAGGGCTGGCTGTCGATTTCGTGTCTTTTTTTGCGTCGTCTTTTTTAGCAACTTTACGGTTGTCATTTCCCGAAATTGCTTTTTCTTTGACATCGGCTTTTTTGCTCTCTACTTTAGGTTCAGTTTTAATGACTGTATTCGGCTCGGTTTTGTTTTCTACCGGTTCAGCTGTGGTTTCATCCACTTTTGCGGCCTGGCTACCTTCCTGTGGAGCGGGTTCCTCAAAGCCGTCACCGTTTCTGTTGTCACCGAAATTCACAAGCATCGTAGTAATGATTTCCGGTTTTTTCTCTTCCTCGGTCGGTTTAAGTTTATAGATGAATACAAACAACAGAATCGCCGACCATATCAAAACAGATAGAATTCCGCTCTTGATCCGGTCTTTGTTGTGTTCGTTTTTGTCGAGTGTATAACTTCTCATTATCAGTTGTTTAACTTAAAAAGTTTCTGAGATTTTTTATAATTAAATCTAACCTTTGGTTTGATGTCTGAATTTTAATTTAGTTAAAAATTTTTGATTTAAATTAAAATTAAAACTTTTTACGTTTAAAACGTTAAGAATAAAATTAATTTTCTTTTACCGTAGCAATTGCAATATTCAGTTTGTGTTTTTCTGCTATTTCCATGGCAAAAATTACATCTTTATGCATCGTGTTTTCGTCGGCACGGATTGTAAAAGATTTTCCGTCTCTCGAATTCAGCAAGGTCACAATTGTCTGTTCTACCTGCTCTCTCGGTACAGGTTTGTCGTCTACAAAATAACTTCCTTCCGCATTAATCGTCACTGTTAATGGATTGGGAGTATTATCTGTTGCAGTATCTGCTTTCGGTAGCTTCACATCGATGGAGCTTTGATTGGCTGCCGATGAGGTGATCATAAAGAATATCAGCATCAGCAAAATAACGTCTGTCATCGCTGCTAAACTGAATTCCGGGTTGGCTTTATTTCTTCTTTGAATTTTCATCGTTAAAGATTATAAAGGTTTGTTGATAATATCCAAAAATTCTCCGGACATATTCTGAGCATTCAAAACAAATTTATCAATTCTCGTTAAAAGAATGTTATAAGCAAAGTTTGCAGGAATAGCAACTGCCAAACCTACAGCTGTCTGACCCAAAGCGGTATAAATACCTTCTGATAAAGTCTTCGGAGAGAAAGAACCTTCTGCATGAGACAGATTAAAGAAAGCAATAATCATCCCGATTACGGTTCCCAAAAGTCCCAGCATCGGTGCAATACTTGGTACTACGGCCAAAAGGTTAAGATTTTTTTCCATGTTGGCAACCTCTACCTGAGCCTGAGATTCCATCGCACTTACGATATCAGAAACCGGTCTTCCCAGTCTCGAAATTCCTTTTTCCAGAATTCTCGCTTCCGGAGAATTCTGCGTTTTACAGTAGTCTAATGCAGAATCTATTTTTCCGTTTCTCACAAAATCCTCGATATTGTTCATGAAATTGGAATCTGTTTTCGAAGTTACCCTTTTAATAAAGAAAAACCTTTCGAAGAACAGATAGACAGAAAAAATACCCAACAAAAGTACGGTTGCCATTACGATTTTGGCAAAAGCACCTCCGTGGAACATGATGTTCCAAAATGAAAACTCGGCACTTTCTGCAGTTACTACAGGCGCTGCGACCTGTGCAAATAAAACATGAGTAAGTTCTGTTACAAGCATTAATCTGTATTTTTTAGTAGTTTAAACGACAAAAATAAAGGAATATTATCAATATTTATCTTAAAATATGCTTAAAAAAAGCTTTTCATAGCCCAGCAAAAAATTTCCCTTCAAAACGAATGAAGAGAAATGATGTGATTTTCCGTTAATTTATCTGAATTTAATCTTCGTCTATCTCAATCTCATCCTGCTTCAGTTCACACTTTAGTCTGAATGGAAGAGGATTATCTGAGCCGGTGTAGAAATCATCAATATGACCTTTCCAGATCAACTGAAGTTCGCCATTCTCATCTTTTTCGAAGCAAAGTTCGCTGTCATAGAGAAACGCATCTTCGTCATCAAAAAGATCTACTTCTGTGTAGGAATCTTCGTCTGAATCGTTAATGAGAAAAGTTTTGTCTTCAATCTCGCCGGATTCTATTGGGAAATCGAAAACTTCCATTGAAATCTGAGGAAAGTTGTATTGCAGAGAATCATCGTCCACATGATCCAGACTGTCGTCTGTAGTGATTTCTACTTCCAAAAAGTGTTTCTGATTAAGGTAAACGGCTTTGCAATAAGTGTGATTGATATTGTATTTAAGCGTTTCGTCCGGGTGGTAAATTTTTAAAATCCCTTTCATTATTTCTTAGAAAAGATCCGTAATGGTATGAATGTTAATTGTTTTAACAAAGATAGAAAATTGAGTGAATGTGAAAAATTTTTTTAATTTTTTTTTAAAATTTAATATAAATATAATTTCAGAGGATATTCATTACATTTGTTTTCTTCAAAAATTTGATAATCATGCGAAATATTGTACTGGGAAGCCTTTTTTGCTTAGGAATCGCAACCGCTTTTACCTCTTGCCGAAAAACAGATTCTCCGCTTACCAAAGTTACTCCTAAAGATATAGATTCTATTGCAGCCAATTATTATGAGCAGTATCTGAAGCTCTATCCTCTTGAAGCAACGCAGCAGGGAGACCAGAGGTATAACGACCAGTTGCCCGTCAATATTGATAAAGATTTTATTACCGGAGAGGTAGCTTTTTATACTTCTGTGCAGAAACAGCTGGAAAATGTAGATTACGAAAATCTTCCTGATGATAAAAAAGTAATTTACGATGTGTTGGATTTTACATTAAAAGATAAGATAGGAGCTTACAATTTTCATCCTGAATACATTCCGTTCACACAGTTTGGTGGATTACCGCTGACGTTTCCGCTTTTGGGAAGTGGGGAAGGAAGCCAGCCTTTTGAGACAGAAAAAGATTACGAAAACTGGCTGAAAAGAATGGAGAAATTTCCGGCGTGGGCAGATGCTGCTGTTCATAATTTTAATGAAGGAATTAATGCTAAAATTGTTCTGCCTAAAAAGCTGGTTATTAAAATGATCCCACAAATGAGATCGGAGGAAATTATTACTTCAGACAAAGAGAAAAATATTTTCTTTGGTCCGCTGAAAAAGTTTCCGAAAGAATTTTCTGAAGAGACAAAAGCAAAATTCACCAGACTTTTTCACGAATCTGTGGAGAGAAACATAATACCTTCTTATAATAAATTAGGCGATTTTCTTGAAAAGGAATATTATCCAAAAGCAAGAGATACAGATGGTTACAACAGTCTGCCAAACGGAGGCTCCATTTATTCTTTTTACGTAAAAAGCTGGACGACTACTGATCAGAATCCCGATGAAATCAACAAAACAGGTCTTCAACAGGTCGCAATGCTCCGTTCTGAAATGGAAAAAGTTAAACAGCAGGTGGGCTTTACAGGAACGCTGGAAGAATTTATTACCCACGTAAAAAACGACCCTAAAGCAATGCCTTATAAGAGTTCTGATGAGGTATTGAAAGCATTTAACGGTATTCTGGCTAAAATTACACCGAAGCTGAAAACCATGTTCAGTGTCACTCCAAAAACAAAATTTGAGGTGAGACAAACAGAAAAGTTCAGAGAAGCGAGTGCAAGTGCAGAATATATTCAGGGAACTCCGGATGGCGGGAGACCGGGGATTTTTTACATCCCGCTTCCAGATCCTTCAAAGTTTAATGTGACTTCTGGCATGGAATCGCTGTTTCTGCATGAGGCTATTCCCGGACATCATTATCAGGTGTCGCTTCAGCAGGAAAATACAAAGTTACCCAGGTTTATGCGTTTCGGATGGTTGGGTGCTTATGGCGAAGGCTGGGCGCATTATTGTGAAACATTAGGCCCTGAATTCGGACTTTACACCGACCCTTACCAAAAAATGGGTTATTTGAGTGATCAGATGCTGCGCGCTGTGAGATTAGTGGTAGATACAGGTCTTCACACCGGAAAAATGAGCAGGGAAGAGGCGATTGCATATTTTCTGAGCAATATTGCGTACGATGAAGCCGGTGCTACTGCCGAAGTGGAAAGATATATGGCGATGCCCGGACAGGCTTTAGGCTATAAAATCGGTTCACTTCGAATCCGTGAATTGAGAGAGAAATATCAGAAAGAACTGGGAACAAAATTTAATCTGGCTAAGTTTCATGACGAAGTTCTTAGTCAGGGTTGTCTTCCATTGGACGTTTTAAACAGAAAAATGGCTCTATGGGCTGAAAAGCAGAAATAAAATATTTTAATGCAAGAAAAACAGTTCGTTATAATTTTCGTTGAACGGTCATTCAATATTTCTGTAAAAGAAATTTTCAAAATATTTAAATTTGCGTTTTAGAAAAATACAGATAATTTCATTAAAAAAATACAAATGTTTACAGTACAGCAAATTGAAGACGCACACAGCAAAGTAAAATCAGGAGCAGAATTCCCGAAATATATTCAGGAAATTAAAAGTTTCGGAGTGAAAAACTTTACAACCTGGGTAAAAGACAGCCACACAGAATATTTTGGCGAAAATGATTTTAAAACTAAATCTCAACCACAATACGATGATTTGGAGATCAATGAAACCGTTAATCAGGAAAAGTTTGCTAAGCAGTTAAAGATCCATCAGCAAGGCGGAACAGATTATATGCAGTTCTGCAGAGACTGCGCTGAAAACGGTGTTGAAAAATGGATTGTAGATTTAGATCATTTCACCTGCACTTATTTTGACAAGGCCGGAAATGATGTTCTGACCGAGGAAATTCCTCATTAAAATACAAAGTGATGAGATTATTTTCCCTGATTTTTTTATCTTTTATTCTTATGGGATGCAGAGAGAAAAAAGAGAAAGTGATCTCATGTTATGAAAAAGTAGTTGTTGATGAAGACTTAGTTCATAATGACACGATTAGATTGCTTTCAAAATTTCCTGAGCTGCGGTTATTCAAAAAGGAAAAACTGGAAAGTAAAACCCGAACTGCTTATATACTTCAGAATTCAGGACTTTTGAATTTTACAGCTTCTTTTGACAACTACAAATGTAGTGCAGAAAAAAGTGGAGATACGATTAATATTTCCTTAAACAATTACGATGGTTATATCAGTAATGGCATTATGATTAAGGTTTTTGATGGAACTTTTAGAGTCCACGATTATGATCCCAAAACTTTGAAAGATGAAGTGAAATTTATTGGAGCCGTTCCTAGATATGAAATTTTACATTTAAATAAATCTGATTTTCAAAAGAACGACAGTATTTTTGGTTATGTAAATTACAGTTGCGTCGTTAAGGGAGGAGTTTCAAAAAGTATGCAGGGATATTTTAAAACCAAAATTCAATGAACCAAAAAACCCGGCAGATTTCGCCGGGTTTTTTATGTTGTAGGCAAAAGCCTTACGCTTTCACAATATTCACAATCACTTCAGTCGCCTTCATCATGCTTTCCAGCGCTACATATTCGTAAGGTCCGTGGAAGTTGATTCCCCCTGCAAAAATATTCGGACAAGGCAAGCCCATGTAAGATAGCTGGGCACCGTCGGTTCCACCTCTGATGGCTTTGATTTTAGGCTCAATTCCGGCTTCCGTCATTGCTTTAGCCGCCAAATCTATAATGTGCATTTTGCCTTCAAACTGCTGTTTCATGTTTCTGTACTGCTCTTTAATTTCAATTTCAGCAGTTCCCTCACCGTGTTTTTGGTTAAATTCAGCAATTTTTTCCTCCATGATTTTTTTTCTTGCCTCATATTTTTCTTCGTCATGGTCACGGATGATGTATTGAAGTTTAGCTTCAGAAATATCAGCTGTAACTTCCATTAAATGATAAAAACCATCGAAACCTTTTGTGGTTGCAGGAGTTTCATTAGCAGGCAACATGTGGATAAATTCTGCAGCGAGCAAAGCAGCATTCACCATTTTTCCGAAAGCATAACCAGGATGCACGCTCAGTCCGTGGATTTTTACAACCGCACCGGCTGCATTGAAATTTTCATATTCCAGTTCGCCTACTTCGCCACCATCCATAGTGTAAGCGAATTCTGCTCCGAATTTGGCAACATCAAATTTATGTGCTCCTCTTCCGATTTCTTCGTCAGGTGTGAATCCAACGGCAATTCTTCCGTGTTTGATTTCAGGATGAGCGATAAGATATTCTGCGGCAGTTACAATTTCTGCACAACCGGCCTTGTCATCAGCTCCCAGAAGCGTGTTTCCGTCGGTGGTAATCAGAGTCTGACCGATGTATTTCTTTAAACTTTCAAATTTTGAGGGCGAAAGAGTAAATCCTGAAGTCTGATTTAATACCAGATCGCTTCCGTCATAATTTTCCCAAATCTGAGGTTTCACATTTTCCCCGCTGAAATCCGGTGAAGTATCATAATGAGAAATGAATCCGATGGTTGGCTGGCTGTCATTTTCCAGATTTGAAGGTACGTAGCCCATGATATAGCCGTGATCGTCTATTGAAACATCTTCCAGGCCAATATTTTTCAGTTCCTGAGTGATGTATTTTGCAATGTCCCACTGTCTTTCTGTAGACGGTGTCGTTTCGCTTTCAGCATCGCTGGTAGAGTATATTTTTACGTAAGTAAGAAAACGGTTCAGTAATTTTTCTTTCCAGAGTTGGTTAAATTCTATCGTACTCATTATTGATTTTAAATTTTCACAAATATACGATGTAAAATCAGGATGCCCGAAAAATGTCAAAATTTTATACTTAGATACCAATAAAAAAGGAAGCTAAATGCTTCCCTGATTTTATTTAAAAATGATTTAATTTCTATACTGCGTACGCAGCTCTGTTTTGAAAAACATTAATCACAGCGAGTTTTTCGTTGGAGAGATTGTGCATCAGTTCAACCGTAAAAGTTGAAAATTCATATAATGTATATTTCAGATCATTCATCGTTCTTTCGTTAACGATTTTTCCGTTGTGAAGCACCAGACTGCACTGATCCTGATTTTCCAAATTCTTGAAATCATAGTAAGAAATGTTCATGGCACAAAGGTTTTAGGCGTTTTGATGTCTATTGCAATTCCTTTACCAAATCAATTTAATTTTAAAATTATTTAGTAAAATTTCATCACGATAATTTCTTTTTTGATTGAATATGTTTAAATTAAATCTAATTTAAATGTCAATTAAATAATTTATACGCCACTTTTAAGTTTTTTTTAATTATAAAACAGGTAATTCACTTAATAATTCTGAATGATATAGAGAGCTCTAAACACTTTTAAATCAATTGATTCTGTGATATTTTGAAATAGACGTTTAAATTATTAAGTTTTATTATATTTGAGAAAATCAAAATAGAAAAATGTTTCTTACAGAATGTCCACGGGATGCCATGCAGGGCTGGGGAGAATTTATACCCACCACCAAAAAGATAGACTATATCAACGCTTTGATGGATGTAGGCTTTGATGTGCTCGACTGCCTGAGTTTTGTGTCTCCAAAAGCGATTCCTCAAATGGCTGATTCAGCTGAGGTTGCCGAAAATATTGATAAATCAGATTCGAAAACAAAAGTTTCTGCCATTATCGGAAATTTCAGGGGAGCTGAGAAAGCTTTGAAGCACGGTTCAATCGATGTTTTGGGGTTTCCTTTTTCCATTTCTGAAACTTTTCAGCACCGCAATACCAACAAGAGTCAGGAAGAAGCCTTCATAGATATTATTAAGATTCTTGAACTCACAAAATCTGAAAACCGCAGTCTCAATATCTATTTTTCTATGGCTTTTGGAAATCCGTACGGCGAAATGTGGAAGTTGGAGGATGTAGAGTTTTGGGCTAAAAGATTTTCGGAAATCGGGATTGATAATATTCTTCTCTCAGATACCACCGGCGTTGCCACGACTGAAACAATTGAACTGCTGTTCGGCGAAATTCCTCAAAAGTTTCCTGAAATTCATTTCGGAGCGCATTTTCATAACCGTTACGAAGATTCTTATACCAAATTGAAAGCCGCGTACGACAAAGGTTGCCGAAGATTCGATTCTGCTATTAAAGGGATTGGCGGTTGCCCTATGGCAAAAGATGATCTGGTGGGAAATATGCCGACAGAACAGGTCATAAATTTTATGAGCGTAGAAAAAGCGCCTCATAAACTGAATTTGCTTAATTTTGAAAGTGCTTACAATAAAGCAAAAGATGTTTTTCATTTTTGAGACATCGTCTCTTTAGAAATATAAAAATTATGACTTCAAAAATAACATACTTAGGAGATTTAAGATGCTCCGCAGAACACTTACAATCCGGAACAATCATAGAAAGTGATGCTCCGACAGACAATCACGGGAAAGGCGAGAAATTTTCACCAACCGATATGTGTGCAACTTCTCTGGCAGAATGTGCTCTTACAACTATTGCAATTTTAGGTAAAGACAAAGGCATCAACATCGATGGTGCTTACTGTAATCTTGAAAAAGTGATGGCTGCAAATCCGCGCAGAATCAGCGAAATCAAATGTGAGTTTATTTTTAAAGATCAGTATTCTGATGAGCAGAAGAAAGTTATTGAAGAAATTGCTTACAACTGTCCGGTTTCAAAAAGTCTGCATCCGGATTTGAAGCAGACGTTGAGTTTTGTTTATCAATAAAAATTTTATTCTTAAAATTTTATCAATAGGAGCGGGCTTTAGCCCGCTTTCTTTAGTGCTGAATCAAACGGCTTTAGCCAAAATCTATTCACCAAAAATTTTAATATGTCATCAATAATTTCCGCTTTCGATTTAAGAAATCTAACAGAAAATCTGATCATACTTGATGCCAGAGCCGGAAAAGATGCCTACCAGAATTATATTGAAAACCATTTGAAAGGAGCAAGATTTATAGATTTGGATAAAGATTTGGCTGAAATCGGAGAAGACGCAGCTTTTGGTGGAAGGCACCCGCTTCCGGATTTGGAGAAATTTGCCGAAACAATTTCCAAATTAGGAATCTCGAAGGATTCAGATATTGTGATTTACGATGATAAAAACGGAGCCAATGCTGCAGCGAGAGCGTGGTGGATGCTCACAGCTTTTGGATTGGATAACGTAAGAATTTTAGACGGAGGAATTCATGCTGCTGAGAAAGAAGGATTGGAATTCTCTTCTGGAAAAGAAGATTTCAGTAAGTCAGATTTAATTGAAGTTAAAAACTGGCTTCATCCGTTGTCAACCTTGGAAGATGTTGAAAATGAATTGATAAACAATTCTGCAACTGTGATTGATGTTAGAGATTCATACCGCTACATAGGCGAATCAGAACCGATTGATTTGGTGGCAGGTCATATTCCTAAAGCAATCAATATTCCTTTTTCGGAAAATTTAGATGTAAATGGATATTTCTTGAAACCTGAAATTTTAAAGGAAAAATATTCAGCACTTTTAAAAGGTCTACCTCAAAAGCTGATTGTCCATTGCGGTTCGGGCGTAACTGCATGTCACACAATTTTAGCTTTGCATGAAGCTGGTTTCGATATTCCCAATCTGTACGTCGGCTCTTGGAGTGAGTGGAGCAGAAGGGAAGACAAAGAGATTGCTAAAGAAATTTAATTTTCCTCCAAAATCTGCTGCGCTGCAGTCTTCGAAGTCACTTTTTCAATTACTCTGGTGCAGATTCCCTTTTCGTTGAAGATAAAAGTGGTTCTTACGATTCCCATGTACGTTTTACCGAAAGTTTTCTTTTCCTGCCAAACACCGAATTTCTCGATAATATCACGGCTTTCATCAGCAATTAAGTCGTAAGGAAAGGCAAATTTAGAATGAAAATTTTTCTGCTTTTTTACAGAATCTCCACTGATTCCAAGCAATTGAAAACCTGCTTTTTCCAATTCAGAATAATTGTCGCTTAAATTACAGGCTTCAACAGTACACGTTGGCGTACTCGCCTGAGGATAAAAGAATATCACCAGTTTCTGACCTTTGAATCTTTCAGAATTAATTGTTTCGCCATCCTGATTTACACTTTCAAAATTTGGTAAAGCGTCTCCGACTTTCAACATATTTTTTAATTTTGCTCAAATTTATAGTTTAAATGACAAAAAAACAAAGAGCCGTCATCATTCAGCAGGAATTGGAGAAACTTTATCCTGAAGTTCCGATTCCGCTGGATCATACAGATCCTTACACATTGATGGTGGCGGTGGCACTTTCGGCTCAGACAACTGATAAAAAGGTGAATCAGGTTACGCCTGAGCTTTTCGCTGTTGCTGGTACGCCTCAAAGAATGGCAAAGCTGGAAGAATTTCAAATCAAAGAACTGATTAAAGAAATCGGACTTTCCAATACTAAAGCCAAAAACCTGAAAAGAATGGCTGAACTCCTCTTGGAAAACCACAACGGCATTGTCCCTCAAACTTTTGAAGAGCTTGAGGCGCTTCCCGGTGTTGGTCATAAAACAGCCTCTGTGGTGATGAGTCAGGCGTTTGGGTTTCCTGCATTTCCTGTCGACACGCACATTCACCGTTTGATGATTCAATGGAAACTGACTTCCGGTAAAAATGTGGTGGAAACAGAACGGGACGCCAAAATGCTCTGGAAAGAAGACGTCTGGAACAAACTTCATCTTCAGATTATTTACTATGGAAGAGAATATTCTCCTGCGAGAGGGAAGGGCGAGAAAGATTTTCTCACCAAAATGCTCTTCGAAAAGTAAAAGCTCCGGGTGTTTCAATTACAAACCGACTACAAAACCGATATTCGGCATAAGTCCGCTTGCAAAAATGCTGTTGTTTTCCCTGTACAACACATTATACATTACACCAAGCTGCAGGAAAGAGTTGTTGCCGATTCTCTGAAGATATCCGCCACCAAGATAGAGCGCAGTCTCTTCGTCGGATGATTTGTAACCGTAAATTTTATCTTCATAATTAATAAAAAAATGCTGAAGATTTGCACCTACATAGAATGATCTTGCGAAATAATAGTTGGCGAAAGGCCCCACTCCAAACATGGTTGACCTGTAAAAGTCTGAAGTCTGCCACATCACCGTCCCCGTGATTCCGGCCTCAAGATCTTCTGTTAAACGGTAACCAACTCTGGGTGCTGCCTGAATGTTGAACATAGAATTACTTCCGAAACCAAAGCCAATTCCGCCTCCGAAAGTCCATCGGCTGGGGCTTTCTGGGGCGTTGCCGATCGCGATCTGCGAATAGGCAAAAGTGGAAATCAAAACTGAAGTCGCAATAAAAAGTTTTCTCATATCATGTAATTTTTAACGTGAACAAAATCTTTCAAACTTAAACAAAATCACTTCTTGACAGCGGTGAGCGCAATTTTTGATTAAATTTTAAGTAATACAAAAGCAAGTCTGTAAAGAATATCGTTTTTATCAATCCTTAAAAATATCATTTTTTTTGCGAATGAGATTGTCGTAATTTTGCGGCTCAACTAAGAACTCCCGTTAAGAGTTTCGTAAAATTGAATTAAATGAAAGTAGTAGTAGGCCTCTCCGGAGGTGTAGATTCAAGTGTTACGGCGTATTTGCTGCAACAGCAAGGTCACGAAGTCGTGGCTCTTTTTATGAGAAACTGGAACGATGCTTCCGTAACTTTGGAAGACGAGTGTCCGTGGATTGAAGACAGTAATGATGCTTTAATGGTTGCTCAGAAGCTGGGAATTCCGTTTCAGGTGATTGATATGAGCGATTTGTACAAAGAAAGAATCGTTGACTATATGTTTGACGAATATCAGAAGGGAAGAACTCCAAATCCTGATGTTCTGTGCAATAGGGAAGTGAAATTCGATGTTTTTATGAAGACTGCAATGTCGCTTGGTGCGGATAAAGTTGCAACAGGTCATTATGCACGAGTAGATTCTACAATTGATGAAAACGGAAAAGAAATCTTTCATCTTCTGGCAGGAAAAGACAATAACAAAGACCAGTCGTATTTTTTATGTCAGTTGAATCAGGATCAGCTTTCAAAAGCATTATTTCCAATCGGAGAGCTGACGAAACCTCAGGTGAGAGAAATTGCCAGAGAAATGGAATTGGTAACTGCTGACAAAAAAGATTCGCAAGGTCTGTGTTTTATTGGGAAAGTTAGTTTGCCACAGTTTCTACAACAGCAATTGGTGCCGAAAGAAGGTGAGATCATCGAAATTTTTAAAGATTCTCCATTGTTTTCTCAGGAAATTCCGGTATTTTCTTCAAAAGAAGATGAACTTGAATTTTTAAGCAGAAAAATAAATTATAAAAAATCTGACGGAAAAGTAATTGGCAAGCATCAGGGTGCACAGTTTTTCACCATCGGTCAAAGTAAAGGTCTGGGAATTGGGGGTCATAAAGAATCCTGTTTTATCGTTTCCAGAGATATGGAAAACAATATCATCTTTGTTGGTGAGGGCCACAGCTTCCCGGGTCTGCATAAGAAAGCTTTAAAAATTGATAATACTGAACTGCACTGGGTTCGTGAAGATTTAAGACTGAAAAATGGTGAATCTATGGAGGTGATGGCGAGATTCCGTTACAGACAGGAACTTCAGAAAGCTGTAATCTATCAGTTTGAAAATGCCTTTTTTATGGAATTTGAAAATCCTCAATCAGCTATTGCAGAAGGACAGTTTGCTGCTTGGTATCTGGAGGATGAACTGATTGGAAGCGGTGTGATTTCTTAAAATTTTAAGATTTCGCAGATTTAGGAACTCTCTTCATTATTATTTAATGATAAGACATAAATAATCCCGAAGCATCTTTGTTTCGGGTTTTTGTTTGTTAAATGTAAAACTGATTATTTCAACTTTTTGTTGAAGTGTGTTGATTTAAAAAATAGAATTACAGTTATTTCTATCATCAGAATAACTGTCAGATAGACGACAGGTTTTCCCAGGTAAATTCCTCTGATGAGTTTGATTATTCCTAAACTAAAAATGATGATGAGGAAATAAAGTATTGACCTCAGGTTATTGATCTTTAAAAGTTTTCCGAGGATAACTGTCACACATAATCCAGTTAAAATAATCAGATAAAACTGCAGAAAGGCAGGACCTTTTAAAGTAATCGGATTAAGTGTCTGATGACTGATGAACAACCAGAACAGCGCCGTGATTACTGAAACTGAATGTAATGCTGTACTTTTCATATCATTATTTTTTTTAGCTTCCACATCCTCCTCCGCCGCATCCACCGCAACCTCCGCCGCCGCAACTGCTTCCTCCTGAATCACCGCCGCTGCTGCAACTGGAGCCTCCATCGCTGGAAATGCTTCCTCCTTCTCCGTTGCTTCCGTTTTTGTCTTTGTTTTTACCGAACGCGGTTCCAAGAATTGCTGCAAAAATATTCAGCACCACAAAAAAGGCAATGAATCCACCGATAACCGTTACCAAAACTCCTGAAACCGAGTCTGAGCAGGATCCAAGAAGGAGGAGAGCAGTGAAGAAAGAAGTCAATTTTAAATTCTTCAGCCAAGATATCTTAGGTTTAAGTTTTGAAATCTGACCGTTCCAGATTTCAGCTGGTGGCTCCAAGCCGAAAACTTTACGATAGTTTTCCAGAGTTTCTGAGAACCAGTTCTGATGTTTTGTGTTTTCAGAGTTTCCTCCTGTGGATGGGTGGTGATGAAGACTTCTTTTCAGGATATTCGGGCAGAAATCTTCCCAGTAATTCTGAGTGTAAATCAAATGCATGTGCCAGACTTTATCTACGGTTTCACTTGGTGATGCGCCGTGAGGCAAGATACAGCAGAGGTACACAAACTTTTTGTACTCTTCAATCGCTTTCCGGGTGAATTCTGCACTCCAGTTTTCTTCTTTTGCCAGTTTTTTTGAGAATGGAAATGTCGCATTCTCCTGATCTAATGAAAATCCCTGAATTCTTTGCCAAAGATTTTCGTTTTCTAATACAATTTCTGTTTTCATTTTGTTTTCTTTAATTTTTCTACTCAAATATCCTTTGATTTGAAAATATAAAAGTCCTGCAAAAATCTTTTTAAGAATTAAAAAAATCTTAAATTAGTCTTATCATAAAAGTAGATAATGAGAAAAGAAGATATTTTACATCTTGAGAAACTGATGAATTTCCTTAGCCTCCAGTTTCTAAAGAAAAACCGCTGGGAAGATGTTTCCAAAACGGAATGGTCTTACATTGTTGACGAAATCAATGATCTGATCATCAGTGACAATAATGAAAAAAGCATTAAAAAAGATCCGGAATTGCTGGGCTCCAATTATTTATATGAACATTTGATCATCAATAAGCTGAAGAAATATTACCAAAATGAAAATTCAGTTTTAAGTAAGCCGAATCTGGCAAAACTGACGAAGATTGTTAAGGTTTTGGGCTATTCAAATTATATAGATTTTATCAACTCCAATACAGAGTCGTTTAACTTTAATGATCTGAGAATTGATATGAACAACGTAAAACAAAACACAGAACTGCTCGACAGACTCGTGGGCTGCTGGTATTCCTACAACAGAAACCTTCCGGAGAATCCTCTGCAGTCGAAAGAAGACAGAATCTGGCGCTCCGCAACAGAAATTTATAAGTCTGAAACTTCAGGCGAATATTTTGTTGAAAGAAGCGGTGGCGACCGTCACAAGTATTTCGGGAAAATCACAGCGTATTCAGATTATGTTTTCATCATCATGAACAGCAATACGTTTATCCGCCAAAGGCATTTTATCTCAAGAATAAAAGATATCAATGAGAAGATGAAAAATCCAGAATATAAGCTCTATGAACTGCATTTTATAAGTACGTGTATTAGTTTTAATCAGGAGCCGATTGCTCTTTTTGAAATATTTCAGAAAGCAGACAGAAAAAACTTTATTCCTGACTCCATCAGTTTTCCTATCGACAGCGACCAGATTCCGGCATCAGTTATCAGACAGCTGGAAGATACCGAAGCCAACAGAATCGATTATAAATAAAATTTTAGATCCCAAAATTACATTCGTCGACACAATTTCATCATTCATCTATACAAATCAGTTATACTTCTATAAGCCTTTATTAATGGCGTTTTAGGGCATGTCTATTGTTTCATTTAAAACAGAAAACAATTAATTAACCTTAAAAAATAAAGCCTTATGAAAAAATTAGTTTTAGCAGCAAGTTTATTTGTTGCAGTAGCCATCACAGCACAGCAAAGAAGAGTAGAAGTGAAGCATGACCGTGTAGAAAACAGACAAAATCAAAACGGCTGGTACGGATTGGGACTGTCTGCATCTCAGGAAAGACAGATAAAATCTTTGGAAAGAGAAAGACTTACCGAAAGAGGATATGAAGCCAGAATCAAAAGCATTCTTACCAGACAACAGTATCAGAGATATGTTCAGAACCAGAAAAAAGGTGGCAAGGACAGAAAAGTAGCGTTCAACCGCTCATTTAGATAATATTTGCGAAAGAGGCCGGGAAATTTTCCGGCTTCTGTATTTTTATGAAACCAGCCAGTCTTTAAAATCCTTTACACGCTCCCGGCTCACAGTAATTTCTTCATCAGGCTGGAAATTTAATTCTACTTTATAATTGGGCGAAGTGTGAATATTTTTAATATAATCTGAATTGATTATAAACTGCCTGTTTACCCGGAAAAACTTTTGGTCATCAAGAACTTCCGTAAGTTCATCTAAAGTGAAATCTGAAGGATAAGACCTGTCCGAAGTTTGCAGATAAACAATTTTATTTTCGCTGAAAAAACAGCTGATTTCCGAGGTCTGGACAATTTTTAGATTATAACCGATTTTAACTAAAACCCTGGAGAGAGTAGATTTGTCTTTTTTAATTAAATCTTTAATTTCCTGAGAATTAACGGCGTTACCTGAAGGAATGAATGATCTGAATTTTTCTACCGCAGAAGCGAGATCCTCATCCATAATCGGTTTCAGAAGATAGTCGATGCTGTTGAGTTTAAATGCTTTCAGTGTGTATTGGTCAAACGCAGTGGTATAAATAATGAAAGCCTTTGTCGGCGTTTTTTCAAAAATGTCAAACGAGAGGCCGTCGCCCAGAACGATATCAGAAAAGATCAGCTGCGGATGTTCATTCTCAGAAAACCACTGTACGCCTTCTTCCACAGACTCTATTTTGGCAACGATTTCTATGTCCGGAAATTCGCTGAGCATTCTTTCAAGCTTTCGGGCTGCGGGTTTTTCGTCTTCGATGATGAGCGTTCTGAGCATAGGTCGTTTTTTAGTTTTAAATCTGAACTATAAAAGTAATTAAATCTTTCTTTCCTTAAAAATTTATCGGCTTTTTGGTCTTGTTCATTTCGTCCTGTAAAATCTTTTCCTCCCATTCAGAATTTAAAATAAACAGTTTTACCGCTTTTACCGCAATGATGATTCCCCAGACTGTAAGAATGATTGAACCGGTTGAAATGGCTTCAGTAAAATCTCCGTATTTGATAAATCTTCTCGTAAAGATGATTAAAGCTACGATTCCGAACCACATGCAGTTTTTGTAGAATGATTTCAGGTCTTTTACTCTTTGTTGTGCAGTTTGATATTCCATGATGTTTATTTTTAAATTGTTATTAATTTGTAATTAAAGTGATTTTACGTTTCTTTTTTCTCTGTCCATGATTTCCTGAATCTTTTTCTCTTCCCAGTCTTTTCCGATCCCGAAAGTGTTTACGGCATGAGCAACAATTCCAATTCCCCATCCTAACATCGGCCAGTAAAACCACAAATGTTGAGGTGATGTGATCATATTAATAATGATTAAAAACGGAATGACGATGCAGTATGAAGCAAGATTTCCATAAAAACCTTTGAGGTCTTTTACTCTCTTTGCTGCTTTTTCGTAAGCTAAGTTTTCTTTGTTGTAAGTAAGATTTTCCATGATGTTTTATTTTAAAAATTAGTATCTGTTTGTTTTTGTTGAGACAAATGTAGAACAGAAAACCACCCCAATTCAACTTTATCTAACCGAACGGTCATTTTTGGCGACTGAACAGCAAAAATCCCGACTCAGACGAATCGGGATTATTTTTTTAATAAGTAAACTGATCTTAATAAATTAACGGGATCAGCATTTTTGTTCTTTTTCGGTAGTTGAGGTAATCATCTCCGAAAGTTTCTATCAAAGCTTTTTCTTCTACAGCAATCCTGTATCTGAACGCGATGCAGACGGGAATAAAAACAATAATTAAAGAAATCCAGTTATTGAGATACAGGCCAAGACCTAAAAATGTAAGCAGTGCAAAACTGTACGACGGATGCCTCAAAATCTGATAAATGCCATCCTGCTTAATCTTATGGTCCTGCCGGATGCTGACATCTACAGTAAAATATTTTCCGAGACTCCTAATAATCATCCATCGGATCAAAACACCTGTGATAATCATGGTTAAACCTGAAAAGTAAATCCAGTCCTGATCAGTAATCTCAAATGCAGTTGTTTTTGAAATAAATACGCCCAAAAAAACTGATGGCATAATCACAATCCAGAGGATATTCAGGGTTGAGCTGTCCTTTTTTTCAGCCGTTTCATCAGACTTTAAAATTCTTTTGTAATAGATTTCTGTTGCAAACCAGACGGCGACTGATAAGTAGAAGATGGTTTCAAGAATTTCCATGCTGATTGTTTTTATTCATCAGTTCTTTTATTTTTTTCTCTTCCCAGTTTCTGAAAAAGCTGAACCTTGGGAAAAATACAAACAGGGCATGTATCAGAACACCAATTCCCCAGAAAGTTGCCGTCGTAAAATTTTTAAACTGAAAATAAGTTTCTCCAGGTCGTAAATCGTAATAATTAAATACCGCAATCAGGATATTCACAGCAACGTATGAGAACAGATGTCCATAGAAGCCGCGCAGCTTTTCGACCTGTTTTTTGGCCTGCTGATACCGAAAGTCATTTTGATTAAACTGATCCATTATTTCCGTTTTTTTGTTTGTTCATAATTTCCTGAATTTTTCTTTCCTGCCAGGAGTCTCCAATTGCAAAAACCTGAAATCCGTGCGATGCCACACCAATTCCCCAACCCAACATCGGCCACCAAAACCAAAGATATTCTCTGCTTGTAAACAGATTTACAAAAATTAAAAAAGGAATCACAATGCAGTACGAGATGAGGTTTGCATAAAATGATTTCATTTCTTTTACTTTTTTCCTGGCTCTTTGATAAGCTTCGTTATCGTCATGCGTTTTTTCGCTGACGATTTGTGGTTTTTCAGCAAGTATCGGTAATTTAATTTTAAAATAATCTTCAGATTTTTCAATGAAGACATTTCTCCTGGTTAATAGAGCGTAACGCTGAACGATGTTTGACAGACCGATTCCTGCGCTTTCTTTCAGCTGTTCCCTTGCCTGAAGATTGTTTTCAATACAGAGGCAGTCATTTTCTGTAAAAACTTTGATGATCAATGGTTTTGATGAGGTCGCAAAATTATGTTTGATGCAGTTCTCCAGAAGCAGCTGTAGCGAAAGCGGAACAACGAATTTTCTCAGGTCATTTTCATTGACATTAAATTCAAAATCTACACTGTCCTCGAACCTTGTTTTCAACAGTTCACAGTAGGTTTTAGCAAAATCCAGCTCATCCTGTACCGTCACCAGTTCTTTATCTTTCTGCTCCAGAACGTATCTGTAAATCTTTGACATTGAGGCTGTAAACTTCTGAGCCTGTTTCGGATTTTCATCGATTAACGAACTTAAAACATTCAGAGAATTAAAAAGGAAGTGAGGGTCGAGCTGATTTTTTAAACTTTCAAACTGTGCGTTGGCAGATTTGGCAATGAGTTTCTGCTCTACAACTTCTTTTCTGGAGGTTTTCTTCAGCTCATCCATAAAACCTTTCGCATGAAGAAAGGCCGAGATCAGCAGCGCAACATTGATGGTAAACCAGTTGATAAAATTATACCTTCCGGTAAAATATTCTTCGGTAGTTGCCGCTTTCTGGAAGACCACAAAATTCATGTAATTGCAGAAATACACGAGAATAATATTCGCAATCAATATCGTCACAATGCTGATGATTCCTCTTTTTGTAGTGGCCTCAGACCACGGAAATTTTTTGTTCAGATAATCATTGATCAAACAGTTTCCTGCACCCAGAATAAAAGAGTACATGAAGGAAATGAGTATGGTCAGCACAAAGTTCTCCAGTGTCTTTTCGTCTGTAAAGGCGAAAAAGAAAAACATTGACGTTCCTAATGATATCCAGGCTAATGTGATAAGATTCTTACGTTTCATAAATTGTATACAGGCTCAAAAAGCATTGCACAAAATTAGATTATTTTCCTGCAGCCTGACTGACAAAATATTCAGCTTCAGATTTGCCCCAGTTTGGATCTAATGCAGTTTTAGGTTTAAATGAACTGTATTTTTCCAAAGCCACTTTGAAGAGTTCAATTCCTTTGGTCTGGCTTCCGCCGTACTGCGCAGGAGTAAAATAGGTATCTTCTGCTTTTATCAGAGCCACTCTCGGGTTTTGAGGGTTTAAACTTTCTGCTTTTTTCAGTTGCTCGTCGGCTTTCATTCCAAAAGTCATGTATCTTTCCATTGGGTTCACGACCATTTTCAGAGAGTAGATCATTTTCTGAAGTAGATAGATCTCAGAATTGTTGGCATCTGCAGCCATTGCGAGATCTACATATTTCTGTGCCGCATCTGCAGCGGCGTCCAGCTGATCCATTTTTCCTTCACGCATCAGTGTTCTTCCTTTCTGAATCTGTGCCAGTGCTGCGTAATAATTTGGAAGCCATTTTCCTTTTTCTTTCTCGGCAATTCTTACGAAATCATTAGACAAAGCATGGAATTCATCAGCGGTTTTACTGGTTTCGATCTTTGCAATTTTATCAGACATTGCTTTTTCGTAAGTGGTCTGTGCAAAAGAGGATAAGCTTACTAAACTTAAAGCCAGACTTAAAAGTAATTTTTTCATGATTGTAAAATTTTTAAAGTTAAATATAATTGATTTTTTTAAAGATTGTTGTTGATGGCATCCTGCGTTTTATCTACTCCGAAACTGATAAACATTCCAACAAATACAAAGGTATTCACAGGCGGAACGACTGCTGATCTAAAGTTCCCACTGGATGAAAAATTGTATCCGTAAACATTATTTCTCCCCAAAACATTGGAAACACTCAAAACAAAAATAGTAAACGCCTTCGAATCTTTTCTACCAAGATTAGGCAGATAATTGAAGCTTAAATTGAGCGAACTGAAATCTTTCAGACTGCCTTCATTCCGGATGATATTTTCGCCGTTGTTGCTTACAATGTCATAGTACGGACGGCCTTTGGCATAATTAAATGACAGGTTAGTTCCGAATTTAAGTTTAGGGAAAAACCTTTTGGCCACTACAGCAACAGTATGTTCAGAAGCGAATGATGGTTTTAAACTCATCGGATAATTCAGGAAATCTCTTTTTGAATCTAAAAACGAGTAGCTCACCCAGTAATCAATATTTTCGAAGGTCTTTTTGTCTCTGAAAAAGAATTCAACACCTTTGGCAAATCCATTTCCGTTGTTGCTCACGGCTGTCTGCACGGGTTGATACTGCCCGGGAATGTTGGCGACATTCTGCACTTTGATCAGATCATCATAGTTTTTGTAGAATGCTTCAAACCGTAAACTTCTTCCTTCCACATTGCCCTGAAGCTGGAAAATATAATGCTGAGACTGCTGAAAACCGAGTTTTGCAGGTGAATTGATGTATCTGCTTTCCGGATTTTGATAGAAGATTCCGTAGGCGAGGGAAGTCGTCCAGTCTTTTGCCAAGCGGTAGGCTAAAGCTACTCTAGGTGCGAAATTAGCGGCTCTCAGGAAAGAAGAATATTCACCTCGTGCCCCGATTTTAGCTGAAAACCTGTTGCTGAAACCTAAATCTGTTTCCACAAAAGCCGAAGAAATAAGATCTGAATAATTTTTGTTGATGTCCTGAACAGAAAGTTCTTCCTGAGCATGATTTAATTCAAAACCACCCCGTACAGCACTTATTCTGTTGATCTTTCTTTCTAAAACTGCTTTGAAGTTCAGATAATTTCCGTCATTCAAAACTCTCGTTTCGTCTGATTTTACAGATTGATTTTCTGTTGCAAAACGCAGATCCGAACGGTTGAATGAATATGATGTTCCTAAATTTAAAAGGTATCTTCCAAATTTCTGACGGTAAGACAGTGTTTGAAAAGTGTTTTTTCCTTTTAAATTAACTAATGAATGTTCATAATCAGGTTCAAGACTGGGCATTTTTACGCCCATTACATCGGTACTGAACATACCATAGTATTTCAGAAAGCCGCCGGCCTTTGTTTTAATTCTAAAATTGGCATCGCCATTAAAGCCACTCGGTGGTTCATGGAAATTGGTATTAAAATTAAAGACTTCCTGCATCAGTTTTAAATTGGAATAGCCTGCACTTGCCCCATAGGAATGTGTTTTCTCATCATTCACTCTCTGAAATGAAGCGTTTAAGAAAATCGGAGCCACTCCAAAATCATAGGAAGACTGGTCGGGAAGATCTACACTTTCCAGCATCAAAGCACCTGAAAGTGCCTGCCCGTACAAAGCGGAATAGCCACCACTTGAGAATATATTTCCTTTAAAAAGTGAAGTATTGAAACGGTCTCTTCCCGCAATTCCCGGAACTGAATTTGAAAAATAATTGTTGATAAGGCTTCCGTCCATGAAGATTTTAGCTTCAGAACCTGTCCCGCCACGGATGAAAAGCCCTTCAGTTTCGCCTACTTTCTGTACTCCCGGAAGATAATTTAATGCAGAAGAAATCTGTCCGTCTGCGCCAGCTGTGGTATAAATATCCAGTGGAGAAAGCAGTGCAGTGGCTCTGTTCCTATCGCTCGCCTCAATAGAACCTGCTGTGATCACTACGGCATCAATCTCACTGATCTGTTCTTTCATATCCACTCGCAGTTCAATGTTCTGATTTTCAATCAGCAAAGACTTTTCGGTATCGATATACTTTGGATGCGAAAACTGTAGAATATGATTTCCCTTTTCGGAAGTTTCAAATGAAAAATTCCCTTCGCTGTCGGATGTTGTTCCGTCGTACGTGTCTTTCAGTGTAATATTTACCTGAGAAATTCCTCTGTTTTTATAGCTTACCTTTCCTGAAATCTTTATCTGGGAAGATGCAGAAATAAAAATAAAGGTGAAACTTAAAAGGAGTAATCTGAGACTGAAAGTTTTCATTGGCTAATAATTTGATGTAAAAGTACACAGTTCATCAAACGCGTTCAATTAAAATATACTGAATGGTAATTTTTAAACTCCGAACCGTATTTTGATGATATCTTAAGACTTCTTTGGTTTAAGATTTTTTTCATTTTAAAATTATTCACATTCTAAAATATTAATAAAATGAATTTAAAAACAATTACATTATTAGGTGGTTTTGCCCTGTTCACCGTATCTTGCGGAGCCAGTAAAACCTACGACATCCTTCCGAAAAGCAATACGACAACTGCCGGAACCGTAAGTTTTACCGAATCCGGAGGTGAAGTAACACTGAAGATTAAAGCTAAAAATCTCACACCGGGAATTCACGCAGTTCACCTTCACGAAAAAGCCGACTGCTCCTCAGCTGACGGCGAATCAACAGGAGGGCACTGGAATCCTTCAAAGATGGATCACGGAAGATGGGGTGGTGAACATTTCCACATGGGTGACATTGGGAATCTTACTGCGGACGCAAAAGGAAACGCTGAGTTGACTTTCAAAACTGACAAATGGTGTCTTGACTGTGTAGATGAAACCAAAAATATTCTCGGAAAAGGTATGATCATCCACGCTGCAGCGGATGATTTCCAGACTCAGCCAACAGGAAATGCCGGTGGTAGAGTGGGATGTGTGGAAATAAAATAGTACAGAGTAATTTACGATAATAAGAAATGCAGGCTATCAGCCTGCATTTTTGTATGAATAATACATGATTTTGTCATGCTGGAAGCATCTACACTAAGTAATTAAACCGTTAGTTGTTAAGTTTTTTAAGGAAGCATCGGTAAGTGTGTATTAAGATAAATACATGTTTTGCCTTGTTTTACCTTTAGACATAATCTCTGCTTAAGTCTTAACCTAAGCCTTAACCTTCTGTAATTAATCCCAATTCTCCGTAATGTTTTTTAAACTTCTGAATTTTGGGACCTACCACTGCGCTGCAATACGGCTGAGTAGGATTTTCGTTGTAATATCCCTGATGATACTGTTCAGCCGGCCAGAATTTTTCGAGAGGAGAAAGTTCCGTAACGTAAGTTCCGTTCCATCTTCCAGATTCCTGTGACAATTTCATAGCTGCTTCTGCCTTTGCTTTTTCTGCCTCGTCTTTGTAGTAAATCACCGATCTGTACTGGGTTCCGATGTCGTTGCCTTGTCTGTTGAGTTGGGTAGGATCATGAAGGAAGAAAAATACATCCATCAACTGTTCGTAGGAAATTACATGAGGATCGTAGGTAAGCTGTACCACTTCGGCATGACCGGTCTGTCCGGTGCAGACTTCCTCATAGGTCGGGTTGTCTTTATGTCCGCCGGAATATCCGGAAACAGCCGATTCTACGCCTTTCAGCATGTTGAAACAGCTCTCAACACACCAAAAACATCCTCCGCCAAAAGTGATCTGTTCAAATTGATTTGTATCCATTTTTTTATTGAATCTTATTTAAATTTAAAATGCTTTTAAAAGCCTATCAAAATTAGGAAAAATCTTGCCAAAAGAGTTGGGTTTAAAGTATGATTCCGTAAATAATTGAAATTTAAAAAGAGCATCACAAAAAATGAGACGTGTAAACTAAAGAATTCAGACGTGTAATTTGGAAGATTTAGACGTGTGAATTTACAGGTTTACACGTCTAAATTTTACAGGTTTAAATTTAAATCAAAAATTCATTCGGGTGAGTTAAAGAATTCATGCGGATGAATTGAGTAAATCATGCGGGTAAATTGGAAGACTGATGCGGGTGAATTTTTTTGGAGAAATATTTCTAAGAGATTTTACAGGAATTAACAGTCCGCTACTACGGAGCTTTTTGTGTGTGGCTGCATATTGTTTCTATTAACAGGACGCCGCTCTGCGGCTTTTCCAGGATTTTCGATTGACATTTGATTATTGACTGCTCCATAGGAGCAATATCTGTGTAGAGAACAGTCGATTGTGCTGGCGCGTTCCGTAGGAACGCTATCTCTTTTCACTACTAGTATTCAAATGAAAAAGCATCCCCGAAAGAATGCTTTGTGTTATTAATTTAAACTAAAATTTATTTTTCCCAAACCAATGCACTTGCGCCTAAATTAGCAGCATCAGCTTCATCCAGTTCAGAGAACACCAACCTCACTTTATTTCTGAAAATCGGAAGAAGATTTCTTTCCATGTGAAGAATTTTTTGTGAGAAATATTTTTTAGAGATTTTACAGGAATTAGCAGGCCGCTCCTACGGAGCTTTTTGCGTGTGGCTGCATATTGTTTCTATTACAGGACGCCGCTCTGCGGCTTTTTAGGGATTTGTAGCTTGTCACTTCATTATTGACTGCTCCATAGGAGCAATATCTGTGTAGAGAAAATAATCAGTGTTGCTGGCGCGTTCCGTAGGAACGCTATCTCTTTTCACTACTCATATTCAAGCGAAAAAGCATCCCCGAAAGAATGCTTTATGTTATTAATTTAAACTAAAATTTATTTCTCCCAAACCAACGCGCTTGCACCCAAAATAGCGGCATCAGCTTCATCCAATTCAGAGAACACCAATCTTACTTTATTTCTGAAAATCGGAAGAAGATTTCTTTCCATGTGAAGTTTTGCAGGTTTTAAAATAAAATCTCCTGCTTTAATCACACCGCCAAACAAAAGGATGGCCTGTGGGGAAGAGAACATCACAAAATTGGCGAGTGCCTCACCCAGTTTTTGACCTGTATACCTAAAAACTTCAACAGCTACAGGATCGCCTTTCAAAGCACATTCATGAACTGTTTTGGAATTGATTGACTCTTCAGGATATTGATTCAGCATAGATTCCGGGAACTCTGCACGCATTTTCTTGGCTGTGATAGCAATTCCGGTAGCTGATGCATAAGACTCGAGGCTGCCTTCAGATCCTGTGCTCCAGTGTTTTCTGCCGCCAGGTTTTACGATGGTATGACCTAATTCTCCGGCAAATCCGTCGCTGCCGTAAATAAGATGTCCGCCGGAAACAATTCCGCTTCCTACACCGGTTCCGAGGGTAATCATGATGAAATCTCTCATGCCTCTCGCTGCGCCGTACATCATTTCGCCCAAAGCTGCTGCGTTGGCATCGTTGGTCATCTTGCATGGACTGTTGAATTTTGCGGTCATTAAATCAGCAAAACTGATAACGCCTTTCCACGGAAGATTTGGAGCAAGTTCTATTGTTCCTCTGTAGTAGTTTGCGTTGGGAGCGCCTACACCGATACCTTCAATTCCACTGTCGGAAAACTCTTCAATCAAAGGCTGAATTTCGCTGTAAAGTGCGTCTACAAACTCTTCAGGTGTGCCGTATTGGTCGGTTGATAGGGAACCTTTGGTTAAAATCTGACCTCTGTGGTTGACGAGACCAAATTTAGTATTGGTTCCACCGATATCGATACCTAATGCAACCTGTTTTGACAAATCTACTACTGACATTTTCTTATTGTATAATTTCGAGGCAATAAATTTATAAAAAAGATTGTATTAATAGTTATGAAACGTATTTTATTTCAGAATCTGGATTGTTTTTTTAGTCTTTTTTCTCCGTCCCCACCAAATTAAAAAGCCGGTAACCGGAAGTGAAGCGCAAATGAGACTGACAATAAATGCAATGATTTTTGTAGGTAATCCTAAAATAGATCCAACGTGGATGTCGTAATTCGCGGCTACTGTTTTTTCGCCAAAGTTCTTGTCTTCGTGGTTGTAGGTATGGAGCAGTTCACCAGAATTTTCATCGAAGATCAGACTGCTGTTCTTGTGGTAAGAGTAGGAAAGATGCTTCACAAAAACTGAGAAATTCGGGTGCTCATGGTCATCCATGTGCGGATGCCCCAAATCAATTGCAAAGCCGTAAGAACTTGGATATTTTGCATGAACGGTTGAAATGACTTTGTCTAAAGTGGTTTCGTTTCTCATTTCAACTGGTGCTTTTGTAGTGATGTGAGAAAAATCGGGATAGACTGTGCTGCCACCCGAAAAAACAAAATAAATCATCGCCTGAACTACAAAGAATGCATAAAATAAACCGGTAATTGAGAAGATTAAAGCAAAAATAGAGGCGTAGAAACCCAGGACGTTATGAAGATCATAGTTTTTTCTTTTCCAGCTTTTAATATTTTTCCATTTGAATGAGAATCTTTGCTTTCTTGCAGCTTTGTTTTTTGGCCACCAAAGAATTATGCCTGAAATCAGCATAATGACGAAGATAATAACGGGAATTCCCACAACATATTTTCCCCAGTCCTGCTTCAGCAAAAAGCTCCAGTGAATGCACTTTACGATCTGAAAAAAGCCGTTTTTCTCGTCGAATACCTCTAAAACTTTTCCTGTGTAAGGATTGACGTAAGCTGATTTGTAGACAGGAAATTCATCAAAATAATTCCAGGCTGTGGTGTTGTGCTCGTACCAATAGAACTGATAAGACATTTTTTTATCAATGGGAACATTCACCCAATGGATTTTATATTTCTCTTTCACCTGTTCATCAACCATTTTCTCCAGAACACGGATGGGCAATACCTGCTTTTGAGCGATATTCTGTTCGTTGTGGTAGATGACTTCTTTTCTTGTGAAATTTTCCACTTCATCTTTAAAGACAAACAGAGTTCCGGTGATGGAAACGATAAAAATAATAAGCCCAACGGACAGTCCCAGCCAGAGATGGATTTTGCCTGTCCATTTTTTAAATGCGGAGGGTTTCTTTTTATGGTGATGTTTTTTTCTCATGACTTAAAACAAAAAACTATTCCCGAATAATTTCAGGAATAGCGAATTTATAAATTTTTGATTTTAGAACTTGTATGTAACCGTTCCAAGGGCATTGATGAGTTTTTGGGGGTTTGCAGTAGAATATCCAATCCAATAATGCTGATTGGTAAAGTTGTCTACTTTTACTCCGATTCTGAATTTTTTAGCATCAAAAAATGCATTGGCGTTCAGGACAAAAAATTTAGGAAGGGTAAAGGATGTAACTGTTCCGTCTGTCTCAAGGTTGTTGAGAATTTTATTTTCACCTGCATAGTTTCCACCAACGCCAAATCCAAGACCTTTAAGGCTTCCATCCAGAAACTGGTAGCTTGCATTAAAGTTTCCTAACCAATGCGAACCGGCTGTGGCAGGTCTCAGACCAGTTGATAGATCTTCTGTGTCATTATATGCGAGACCTCCGATTAAAGAGAATCCTTTTACCAGATAAGCATTTACTTCAAGCTCAATGCCTTTGCTGTGTATTTCACCTGTTTGATTTTGGATAGCTCTGTTGTTTGCAGTATAGCCGGTCGTTACAAGATAATTTTTAGCTTTAATGTCGTAATAACTTACTGTTGCGTTAATTTTTCCGTTAATTAAATTGGTTTTAAAACCTCCTTCAAACTGATTCGCTCTTTCGGGATCAGATAAAGCTATATTTCCGGCTGAATTAAACGTATAGTATCCATTGCTTTTAAAGCTGTTCTGATAATTTCCAAAAACTGAGAATTTATCTTTGGCAATCTCATAAACCAAACCGGCTTTTGGCGACCATGCAGACTGAGTGTACGGATCTGTTGGTACCATGAAAACATCACCTCCCTTAGATTCATTGCTTTCATATCGGATTCCCACTACCAAATTTAGACCGGTAACAGGGGTAAATACGTTGGACACGTAACCACTGTAAGTATTAAGATCTGAATTTACATCATAGTTGCCGATGTTGCCGGGATTGCTGTAAAGGTTACCCATCACGGTACCGTTGAATCCTGAGTAATCTCCACCGTTTGCAGGAACAGGATTAAATCCGCCATCTACAGTAAGGTAAATAAATCTTGATCGGTCTTTAGTTTGTAAGAAATCAAAACCAGCAACTGTTCTGTTTCTCATACCGTTTCCGAAAGTATAATCTAAGTTGAAATTCTGCTGAATCTGAAACCATGACTTTTTGCTGTCTCTTGTTCCCTGGTCGTATCTGTTAACAAATACCTGATCTGCCACAACACCAGCAGAAAAGTAAGGCCCGAAACCGTCAGAATAGCTATGAGAATTATTGATATTAGTAGACGATCTGATATTGTCGTTGATTTTATAATTAATCTGACCGAAGATGTTATTTACTCTTGCAGTTGTGTACAGATCATCTCCTAAATAAGACTGCTTATAATCCAGACCTTTTTTCTCCAGATCAAGCATATTGTCTATTCCGCCTAATGCATTAGGTGAAAGATAGAAAAATAACTGCTCACCAACCGCTCTGGTGTTGAACATTTCGTATTCTACATTAAACTGTAATTTATCTGAAGCATTGTACGTAAGAGATGGCGTAAATGCGAAGAAAGAATTTTTCTGATCTGTTTTCTGAAAGCTACCCTCGTTCGTGTAAGCCGTGTTTATTCTTAATAGAAGTTTTTTATCCTGTGTAAGAGGGGTATTTAAATCAGCCTGTGCTCTGTAAGTATTATAGCTTCCAGCCATTAAAGAAACATTTCCACCAAAAGTTTCGTTTGGTTTTTTGGTAACTCTGTTGATAAGACCGCCGTAAGAAGCAACATTACTTCCATACAAAGTTCCTGAAGGGCCTTTTAAAACTTCTAATTTTTCTAAATTAATAGCATCAACCGTTGTTGTAACAGGAGATACTAAGCCGTTTCTCATAGAACTGCTAGATACAAAACCTCTCAAAACTACAAATGCACCTCCGTCGCCCGCTCTGCTTGTAGCATTCCACATTTTTTGCAAACCAGTTACGTTTCTGTAAGCGTCATCTACAGTAAAGATTGCCTGATTTTCCAGAGCAACTCTGCTCACTGAAGATAGAACCTGAGGATCTTCAATAGCTTTTAAAGGCATTTTGTTTGAGTACTCACTATCCTTCTTAAGTACGGTATTAATGATAACTTCTTCTATATTTTTGGAGTTGGCAGAATCTTTTTCCTGTGCAAATGCGAACACTGTTCCTAATAGTGAAGCACAAATCAATAGCTTATTCATGTAGACTTAATTTTCTGCAAATATATTCTTTTTAATTATTCTAAATAAATCTTAAAATTGATATTTGTCATATTTAAATCACAATTAATATTCAGTAAATAACAAAAAAACCGTCTCAAAAGAAACGGTTTTTATATAAAATGAAATTTATCTCTTATGCAGGAATCTCTCCTTTGTATAAGAATGAAATAATTTCTCTGTTTAATTTATCGATCATTTCACTGAAAAGGTGGAAAGATTCCTGTTTATAAATTACCAACGGATCTTTCTGCTCGTAAACAGCTCCCTGAGAAGATTTTCTCAAATCATCCATTTCACGGAGGTGAAGTTTCCAGTTTTCATCGATGATGGAAAGAGTGATGTTCTTTTCAAAATCGTTGATCATGGTTTCACATTTAGAATCATAAGCTTCTTTCAAATCAGTAACAATTGTCATTGTTTTGATACCGTCTGTGAAAGGAACCTGAATCATTTTAAACATTGAACCCTGCGTCTGGAAAACATTTTCTATAATCGGGAAAGATTTTTCTTTCAACAGATTCAGTTTCATGTTGTAATCTTCCTGAGCTGCGCTGAACAAAGTATTCGTAAGATCTGCAACAGTCTTAGCTTTGAAATCGTCCTCTGAAACTGGAGATTCCATTGTGAAAGTTTTGATGATTTCGTACTCAAATTCTTTATAACTTCCGGTAGCTTTTCCTTTCGCAACGATAGAATTGGCAACATCGAAAATCATATTTGTGATGTCATACTTCAGGTGATCTCCAAAAAGTGCGTTCTTTCTTCTTTTGTAGATGACATCACGCTGCTTGTTCATGACATCATCGTACTCAAGAAGTCTTTTTCTTGTTCCGAAGTTGTTTTCCTCCACTTTTTTCTGAGCTCTCTCAATAGATTTTGAAATCATAGAATGCTGAATTACTTCACCTTCTTTATGACCCATTCTGTCCATCATTTTAGCAATTCTTTCAGAACCGAATAAACGCATTAAGTTGTCTTCCAAAGAAACATAGAACTGCGAACTTCCAGGATCTCCCTGACGCCCCGCTCTACCTCTCAACTGTCTGTCCACACGTCTTGAATCGTGTCTTTCTGTACCGATAATTGCTAAACCACCGGATTCTTTCACTTCTTTTGAAAGTTTAATATCCGTTCCACGACCTGCCATGTTGGTTGCAATAGTTACAACTCCCGGCTGTCCAGCTCCTGCAACGATTTCCGCTTCTTTCTTGTGAAGTTTCGCATTTAAAACCTGGTGTGGAATTTTTCTTAACTGAAGTGCTTTTGAAAGCAACTGAGAAATCTCAACCGATGTTGTACCGACCAAAACAGGTCTTCCTGCAGCTGTTAACTGCTCAACTTCTTCAATTACGGCATTGTATTTTTCTCTGTTGGTTTTGAAAACCAAATCCTGTTTGTCATTTCTCAAAATTTGACGGTTGGTAGGAATTACCACAACGTCTAATTTATAAATCTGCCAAAGTTCACCTGCTTCAGTTTCAGCTGTACCCGTCATCCCCGCAAGTTTGTTGTACATACGGAAATAGTTCTGAAGGGTTACGGTAGCAAAAGTCTGCGTTGCCGCTTCGATTTTTACACTTTCTTTAGCTTCAATCGCCTGGTGCAAACCATCTGAATAACGGCGACCTTCCATAATACGGCCAGTCTGCTCGTCAACGATTTTTACTTCACCGTCGATTACAACATACTCATCATCTTTTTCAAACAATGTGTAAGCTTTAAGCAACTGACTCATGGTGTGAACTCTCTCTGATTTCTCAGCAAAATCTGCAAAAAGTCTTTCTTTAGCTTCAAATTCTTCTTCTTTAGATAAATTTTTAGCTTCAACCTCTGCGATTTCAGTTCCGATATCAGGAAGTACAAAGAAGTTATTATCTGAATTCCCCTGAGACATGTATTCTACACCTTTGTCTGTAAGGTCTACCTGATTATTTTTTTCTTCAATAACGAAGTATAGATCTTTATCAACCGTCGGCATTTCGCGGTTGTTGTCTGCCATGTACTGAGCCTCAACTTTCTGAAGCAATGCACGGTTTCCGCTTTCTGATAAGAATTTAATCAGCTGTCTGTTTTTCGGAAGACCTCTGTAAGCCTGAAGTAATTTAAACCCACCTTCCTTGGTATTTCCGGCAGCGATTAATTTTTTAGCTTCATTAAATATTGCAGAAACTGTTTTTTTCTGAACCTCAACAATTCTGTCGATAGAAGGTTTCAGAACATCAAATTCCTGTCTGTCACCCTGAGGTACCGGTCCGGAAATAATCAACGGCGTTCTTGCATCATCTACCAAAACTGAATCTACCTCATCCACAATGGCAAAGTTTAATTCTCTCTGAACCAATTCTGTCGGAGAGCTCACCATGTTGTCTCTCAGGTAATCAAAACCAAATTCGTTATTCGTTCCGTAGGTAATGTCTGAATTGTATGCTTTTCTTCTTCCGTCTGAATTCGGCTGATGATTGTCGATACAGTCGATAGACATTCCGTGGAACTGGTACAATGGTCCCATCCACGCGGAGTCACGTTTTGCCAAATAATCATTCACGGTTACCACGTGTACGCCTCTCCCTGGCAGAGCATTAAGGAAAATAGGAAGTGTTCCTACCAAAGTTTTACCTTCACCGGTTGCCATCTCGGCAATTTTACCGCTGTGAAGAATAACCCCACCAATAAACTGCACATCGTAATGTACCATATCCCAGTTTACCGGAGTTCCGGCAGCATCCCAATGGTTTTTCCAAACCGCCTGGTCACCCTGAATTTCTACAAAATCTTTTCCAGAGGCAGCCAGTTGTCTGTCCCATTCTGTAGCCGTCACACGGATTTCTCCGTTTTCAGCCCATCGTCTTGCTGTTTCTTTTACTAAAGCAAAAACTTCCGGAAGAATCTGAAGAAGTACTTTCTCTTCAATTTCGTACGATTCTTTCTTCAGTGTGTCGATTTTTGAGAATAAAGCTTCTTTTTCGTCAACATTAGTTGAGTTTTTGATAAGCTCTTTTGTTTCTTCAACCTGAGCAGTAATTTTGCTGGTTGCAGAACTGATATTTTCTTTAAACTCGGCCGTTTTTTCTCTTAAACCATCATCAGACAATTGCTGAATTCCAGGCTCAACAGCTTTGATTTTTGTTACAACTTTTTTTACTTCCTTTAGGTCCTGCGCTTTCTTGTCTCCCAAAAACCCTTTAAGAACTTTGTTTAAAAAACTCATTTATTTAGCTTTTAGCAAATAACCTGTGGCTAATTGCGTTAGTAATTATATAAAAAAGCCAATGACGGAAGCCATCAGCTGTTGCTATCTTAATATTCGTCTTCGTTCCAAAGATAATCCTCGTCTGTAGGATAGTCGCTCCAGATTTCGTCGATGGCATCGTAAACTTCACCTTCATCTTCGATAGCCTGAAGATTTTCTACCACCTCCATCGGTGCACCGGTTCTGATTGCGTAGTCGATCAATTCTGCCTTTGTCATTGGCCAAGGCGCGTCACTTAAGTAGGATGCTAATTCTAATGTCCAGTACATAATATTTTAATTTTTGCAAAAGTATAAAATTAGGTTATATTATAGCCTTTTTTATACTTGATTTTCAATTCTTTTTGTTAAATATTTATGAACAGCGTGAAGTATTTACACACTCTGTCAGCTATTCTGTTCTCGATTTCTCAAAAACCATTCCACGAAAATTTTTATGCCATTTTGGAAGTTTGCAGTAGGTTTATAAGCCAATAATGTGGCTGCTTTGGCAATATCTGCGTTCGTTTTTGTGACATCACCGGCCTGCATTGGCAGATTTTTTCGGTTTGCTGTCTGTCCCAAAGCTTTTTCTAACGTAGCGACCATTTCGTTGAGTGTGATCACTTCGTTTTCACCTAAATTAATAATTTCATAAGCCCTGTCACTGTTCTCCAAATATTCTATTGAACCAATAATTCCATGGATGATGTCGTCTATAAAAGTATAATCCCGTGCGGTGGATCCGTCGCCATAGAACGGGATTTCTTTATTTTCAGAAATAAGTTTTGTGAATTTATGAATGGCAAGATCGGGGCGTTGTCTCGGACCGTAAACAGTAAAAAATCTCAAATGAATCATGTCGATTTTATACAGACTGTGATAAACATTGCCTAAGATTTCAACAGCTCTTTTTGTGGCGGCATAGGGAGAAATAGGTTGGTCAACGGCGTCACTTTCTGAAAAAGGTATTTTTTCGTTGTTACCGTAAATGCTGGATGATGAAGCGCAGATCATTTTTTTAATCCCGAAATCTTTCGCCAGCTCCCACAGATGCATGGTTCCTTTGATATTGACTTCCTCATAATCTAACGGCCTTTCGATGGATGGTCTCACGCCGGCAAGTGCAGCGAGATGAATTATTAAATCAATTGTATGATTTTTAAAAATTTCTTCTAAACCGTTTTTATCTCTGATATCAACGTTGTAAAGCTGGAAACGTTCAGATTTTGTCTGTTCAGTCAGAGCCTGAATATCATTTAGTTTATCTTTAAAATTAAATGAAGAATTGAAACCTACAGATTCTAAAGTATTCCTGATTTTGATTTTATAATCGTAGAAATCATCAAAATTATCGATGCTGATGACAGAATGTCCGTTTTTCAACAGGTTTTCTATTAGATGAGAACCGATAAATCCGCTTCCGCCGGTAATGAGATATGTCATGGCTAAATTTCTTCCACAAATATATTCATAAACTAAAAAAGAATCTCAATAAAAAAACTGAGATTCTTTTTCTTGAATAAATATTATGATTACTTAATTACGATTTTTTGGGATACCAAATTATGATTTTCTTCTACATTTAAAATGTAATTTCCTTTTGGAAATTCAGAAATGTTGAGTTCATGTTTAATCGTCTTTTCAGTAAGCAATCTTCCCATTTGATCGAAGATTTTTATTTTTTTATCAGAATTTTTACCTGACATAATATAAATCTTACCGTCTGTAACCAAAGTAGGATAAATCTTAAATTCTTTCTTATTGCTTTCGTTGGAAGCCAAACTTACCGCAGTTCCTGTAAGTTTTATGTCATCAACTCTAAAACCCACATTAGAATCTAAAACATTGGTTAATTTTATTCTCAAATTTGCTGTTGCCGGTATTGTTCCTGTAGGATTGATCAAAATCCAGTTTGATGTTGCGGTTCCGGTAGGTCGTGTGTATGTGAGTGGCGACCAGCTCGATCCGTCTGAACTCACTTCAATTGTCAATTCGTTGCTTCCGGCATTGGTGCTCTTTTGATGACCCAAAGACATTGTTATACCAGTAAAATTCGTGGTATTGACTCCTTCAATAATCAGAGTTTTTGCCGGATTTCCTGATGCTAGAGTAGTGGCACCTAAAAATACACATCCGTTGCCGCTGGCTCCTGTATATCCTTCCGAAGGTGTAGATGTTCTGACGTCTGCCGTACCGGAATAAACAATGGGACTGCTGTTTTGATAACCAGTATAGGTCGTCAGAACGGTTGTTGCTGCAGGTGTGCCAAAATTTTCAGAGTAGATTGTTGTTTGAGAAAACAAAGAAATCGTTGCAAACAACGATAGAATCGCATAGATTTTTTTCATAATAATAAGTGTTTTATTTTCACAAATATATTTTATTTTTAAAATACCACAAATAATTTTAAAAATATTTTTGCATAAAAATCAATACCTTTATTTTTTTATTTTAATACTATGAAGTTCCAAGGGCAAATTTTAAAAATGACGAGTTTTGATGCTCAGCCTATACAATATTATCTCAATCTTTCCGGCGATCTGATTCACATGAATGAGCTGTTCGGAAAAAATCTGACAATAAAATATACAGGTTACCAGTGTGTAAACTGCGGATTGGACAAAACAGTGTACAGAATGGGTTTCTGCAAAAACTGTTTCTTCGAAAGTCCGTATGCCAGTGATACCATTATTCGTCCGGAGCTTTCTACAGCGCATTTGGGCGTTGGTGAAAGAGATCTTGACGTGGAAAAACAAATTCAGCTGCAGCCGCACACTGTTTACTTAGCTTACACAGGCGATGTGAAAGTAGGTGTTACCAGAAACTCGCAAATTCCTACACGATGGATTGATCAGGGAGCCACATTTGCACTTCCGATTGCAAGAACAGAAAACCGTTACGAAGCGGGAATGATAGAAGTTGCCCTGAAAGAGCATGTTGCCGATAAAACCAACTGGCGCAAGATGCTTCAGGACGATTTTGAAGATGAGATTGATTTGCAGGATTTTCAGCAGAAAATCAGAGAGTATTTCCCTGAAGATTTCCAGAAGTTCTATTCTGAAGGTGAAAATATGTGGAAGTTTGATTATCCTTTTTCAAAACCGGAAAAAATAACTTCTTTCACTTTAGATAAAAAACCGGAGTTTACCGGAAAGTTGGTTGGAATTAAAGGACAGTATCTGAGCTTCGAAGGTGGGAACTTTATAAATGTGAGAGGGCATGAAGGGTATGTCATTGAGCTGGAAATTTCTTAAAAAATGAAAAATCTGTTCTTTATCGTTGTATTATTTTTTATTTCTTGTAATTCAAATTCACAGGAAATGATTGATTTGTCAAGAAAAAACATTTCATATTTCGAAAAAGATGAAGAGACGGGTTGGATTAGAGTAAATCTTCATCAACCAAATAAATGGGGATTCATAAATAAAGACAGTTTAGTTATAATTCCTTTTGAATATGATTTTTTGAATCCTTTTGAAAATGGATTGGCATATGCGAAAAATAATGGCAAAGAATTTTTCATCACAAAAAAAAATTTAAAATTAGAAGGAGATTTTGAAGCAATCAACATTTTTTCTGAAGGACTTGCTTCTGCCAGAAAAAAGCAAAAATGGGGATTTATTAATATTCAAGGGCAATTTGTGATTCCTCCTCAGTATGATAAGGTTGATTATTTTAGATCAAGTGGCTTATGCGCTGTTCAAAAAAGCGGCAAGTGGGGATTTATAAATAAGAAAGGTAATGAGATTATTCCAATTATATATCCCGAAGTTGATCAGCAAATGCTCGATACTAATGTAATTGTAAAGAAAAACGGGAAGTGGGCTGTTTTCGATAATCAAGGTAAGCAACTTGCAGATTTTATTTATGATAAAATTCATCGTACAGACATTACAGATTTTTCTAAAGATTTTTTTAAAAGAGATGCTTCTACCTATTTTAAAAATGGTGCAGCTCTTGTGGAAAGAGACGGCAAATTTGAATTTATAAATTTAAAAGCTCAAGCTGCGTTTCCAAATAATAAATTTGATTCTGCAAGTGTATTCGATACCTTCAAAAATGCGATTGTCAAAAGAAACGGGAAGTATGGAATGATAAAGACCAATGGTGAATTTAAAATTCCCCTAGAATATGACTTTATAGAACCTTACGATACCAGTCATGGAGTTTATTCCGAATATTATAATGCAAGAAAAGGAAAAATTTATCACATTTTAAATAAGGAACTCAAAGAAATAGGACTTTCTTATGAGCCTGTTTACAATGATTTTACAATAGATGATCCAATCATAATTTTTAAAAATCTGAAAAATAAGTTTGGAATGGTTGATTGGCAAGGTGAAACTTTGATACCTTTTGTATATGACAGAATGGATGAAATTGAGGGAACACCATTTCTGAGTGTTGCAATTGGGGATAGTTTTGGAATCATTGATGAAAAGGGACAGATCAAAATTCCTCTTCAATACCACGAAATATACCCGCTCTATGATAAATTTGATGATGAAGAACTAAGTAAAAAGAATTTGTTTATTGCAGACAATAAAGTAATTAACATCAATAACAAAGTGCTAATTGACGGATATAATTTGATTGTACCCATTTTCGATAATCATAGTTATTTTATTGTTTCCAAGAACAAAAAATTTGGGATTATTAATATCGACAAAAAAATAATTCTTCCGTTGGAATACGATGAAATCTCAAATTGGACTGAATATGGACCACGACATTCTAAATTTATTGTAAAAAATGGAAAAACAGGTTTAATTAATCACGAAACTTTAAAAATTACGATACCACCGATTTATGATAAATTTAGTTATCTCAATGGCTTAATTTTCGCTAAGAAACAAAACAAAGCTGGGATTATAAATGAAGAAGGAAAAATTTTATGTGATTTTATTTATGATGAAATTTATCCTAATCTAAATGATTTCTACAGATATGATAATCAAGAGCCAAGAATTTATGCAAGAAGCGGAAATGCTTATTTTCAGATTGATGCTAAAGGAAAAGTTTTAAAATCAAACCTAACTAGAAAAAATGTAATGGAACATTCTGAAATTCCCGTCATCAATAAATAACAAATACAGGAATAGTTAGTTTCACCAAGTAATAAGTGAAAATCAATAATTCAACAGAAATAAATCATGAAAAAACCCTGGGTTAGAAAGCTTTTAATAGGTCTTGGAATTTTCTTCGGACTGATTCTGATTGCCAATTTTGCTCTCAATATCTGGCTCAAAACCCAGCTTCCTGATTACATTAAAAAAAATACAGACTACAAAGTATCGTATAAAAGGATGGATGTGGATCTTATGACCGGAAATATTTTTGCTTCCGCGATTAAAGTAGAATCCAAAAATCCGACAAACACACAGGTGATTGGTTTGAAGGGAAGTATTGATACTTTGAAAATCAGCCGTTTTGGAATTTTTGATGCAGTATTCAATAAAAAAATCAGTTCTACCGATCTCCTTTTGGCAAATCCGAATCTTGAAATTACACTGGCTGATGCTGTTGATAAGAAAACTGGGAAAAAGAAAAATCCGGTTTCCTTTGAAAATATAAGAATCAGAAATGGTAAAATAACGGTTTTTAAACCAACAAAAGAAAAGTTTTTAAGTGTTCAGAATTTAGATTTAATTGTAGAAAATCTTGAAACAACCGAAGATGTAGTGGAAGATAAACTGCCTGTAGTTTTCGACAGCTACAGCATTCGCGGAGAGAATTTCTTTTTTCAGCCGAATAAAATTCATCAGCTTACCATTGCGAAAATTACGACGAGAGACGGACAGATGTCTGTAGAAAATTTTTACCTGAAACCGTTGGTGAGTTTCGATGAATTTAAAAAGAATTTTCCCAACCAGAAGAAGCTTTTAGAGTTAGCCATTCCGCAGATGAATTTTAAGGATATTGCTTTAAAAAAAAATAAAGTTTCGCTTTCCGGTGCTCATTTTATCAACCCGCGTTTTTTGGTTTACACCAACAATGCTGTCGCTTCCAAAAAAGAAAAAAAGCCGTTCAATTTTGATATTGATCTGAAAGCCCTTCAGATTACCAACGCATCTGCTCAGCTTATAAAACCAGACGGAACCGACCTTTTGCTGGCAAAAAAACTAAATCTTTCGGTCAATGATCTTGTTTTTAATAAAGAGACTTCATCTCAGGTAATTCCTGTGCATTGTAGCGGTTTTAAATTTAGTGGTGAGGATGTTTTGCTGGCTGCCAATGACCATATTCATTTTAAAAACGTTAATATTAATCCTAAAAATGGCTCGTTCAGTGAAATTGCAGTTACAAATCCGGGCAATAAAACTGATTTAAAACTTAAACAAATTGCGTTCAATATTAACGACTGGAAGATTGAAGACAAAAAACTCAATCTGGATGTAAAAAATGTCCTGGTGGACGGCGTTGCCGGGGTATACATTCCTTCTGGCGAAAAGGCAGTGAAGAAAAAGCAAAATTTTGCAGGTATTCAGTTTCCTGTAACGATCAGAAGTATTCAGCTTAAAAATTCAGATTTTACTTTAGATAAAGATAATCAGCCGTTATCATTCAAGCATCTCAATGCGCAAATCAGCAATCTGGAAATTGCTCCAAAATCAGACAATTCAGGTCTCGCCTTTAAAGTAAAAGATTACAGTCTTTCCTCATCCAATTTTTCCTATAAAACAAAATTTTATCTGATGACTGTCGGAAATTTAAACTTAGCTAAAAACAAGGCGCTCATCAGTAATTTCGCAATGAAGCCACTGGTTTCAAGAGCTCAGTTTATTAAAATGATTCCGGTTGAAAGTGATCTGTATGATCTTAAATTTGCTCAGATTTCTGCTGCCGGCGACTGGGATTTCTTCTCGGAAAACAAATCGATTCATGCAAGTAACGTAACAATTTCAAATGCCAATGCCAATATTTTCAGAAGTAAAGTTCCTGCGGATGATCCGAAAATAAAGCCTTTATATTCTAAAATGTTGAGATCGATCAACATCCCGATGTTTGTTGATCATTTATATCTTAAAAATTCTTATCTCGAATACGAAGAAGATACCAAAAAAAGTGACGGACCGGGAAAACTGACTTTCAGCAACTTCAATATGCACGTTCAAAATCTGAATTCTGCCAAAATGAAAGGAAAACCGACCGAAGTTAAAATCAAAATCGACTGCTCTTTCCTCAATGCATCGCCACTTTCTGTCAACTGGAATTTTAATACAGCAGATCAAAACGACCGTTTCAGAATTGCCGGCCGCGCAACGGGAATTCCTGCATCATCGCTGAATGCGTTTATCGTTCCGTATATGAATGTTTCTGCAACCGGCACGATTCAGGAAATGCTTTTTGATTTTAAAGGTAATCCGAAAGGTTTAGCCGGAAGTTTTAAATTAAAACATAAAGATTTAAAAATAGCCCTTTTAGATAAACAGACGAAGGCAAAGAAAAATCTGCTTAGTGCCGTCGCAAATGTTTTCATTAAGAGTACTTCAGACAAATTCCCTGAGTCTGTTGAAGTGGAAGGTGTTGAACGTGATCCTACAAAATCGTTCTTCAATATGTTCTGGAAAGGGATTGAAGACGGCCTGAAGAAAACGCTCATCGGCGAAAGCCTTGCTAAAACTACGGAAACTGTAAAAGATGTAACAAAATCTGTGAAAGACGATGCAAAATCTCCATCGAAAACAGAAGAACCTCCAAAGAAAAAAGGTTTTATGAAAGGCGTATTCAGGAAAAAAGAAAAATCCGAAACTAAGTAATCAGTTTCGGATTTAATTTTATAAAATTTGTTTCAGTCAATACTGAATTCATCGTCTTCTTCTACCGGAATATCTCTTAAAAATTCATCAAATTTATGTCCGGGATAATTGCTTTCTGCACCATAGGAATCTAAAATAAAACCGATGTTTCTCTCGTGGTCTTTCACTACATAAAGTACGGCACTGTCTGCCGGATTGCTGTCGCCCTCGAAGCGGTAGGTTCTTAAAATAGTGAGATTGGATGGTTCGTATGTTCTTTCAGAATTGTCCAGTTTCATATTTCCTTCCTCATCCATTCTGTATTCTCTGTGAATTCCTCTCTGGGCGAGTCTGGTCATTACCTGGCTGAGCGTGGTCATTTGGTCACCTGTATCTTTGTTTTCCATAATAATATTTTTAGTTTCAAACTACAATTATCAAACCACAAAAGATGGATATAAAAATCTGTTCTTTAACAAAATTTATTATTGCCGCCATTTCAAAAGGTACATTATTTGCTTTCGTCTAAAACAAAAAATTTCATAATATGAAAAAAGAAGCAGGAATTTTACTTGCAGGAGGAATAGGCCTTCTGGCTGCATTAAGTTTTATCGGAATCAAGAAGATATTGGAAAAAAAACAGAAGAAATACAACGATTACTATGGTGACTATCACAGACATCACGACAGAGTAGATGCCGAAGATGAGCACGGTGTAGAGTATTTTGCTATGAAATAACAAACCGCAGAAGTAGTATACAATTATATTTGTCTTACAATTTCCGGCATTTCCAAATTTTTGGTGTGCCGGATTTTTTTGTGGAAAACTTCAGTCTTAAAACTTATTACTTTATAATATTCCGGTTATATTTTTACAGGAACAATGAAAGACGAAAACATCATAAAAGGTCAGGGAGCACAGCGAAACGTCAACAACCGTTTCGACAGATATACTTTTGAGCCCGACGATGAAGATCTTGAAAATATAAAAACCACTTTCACGGAAGTCTTTCCTAAAACCATTGTTAATCAGGTCAAAAGCGCCGATTTGCCAATGGAATATTCTATGAATCCTTATCAGGGCTGCGAGCACGGCTGTTCGTATTGTTTTGCAAGACCGACCCATGAATACTGGGGCTACAGTGCCGGAATTGATTTTGAAAGAAAAATCATGGTCAAGAAAAATGCTCCGGAATTATTGGAGAAGTTTTTCAGAAAAAGAGGTTATCAGCCTTTACCCATCTTACTTTCCGGCAACACCGATTGCTATCAGCCTGCGGAAAGACAGTTTGAAATTACAAGACAGTTGTTGCAGGTATGTCTCGACTACAGACATCCTGTAAATATTCTCACCAAAAATGCTTTGGTTCTGCGGGATTTGGATATTTTGAAACCGATGGCTGAACAGAATTTGGTTTCAGTTTCTCTGAGCATTCCCACCATCAACGAAGAATTACGTCGAAAAATGGAACCGAGAACAAGTTCGGCAAACAATAAACTAAAAGCTGTAGAAATTCTGTCGCAAAACGGCATCCCTACTCATGTGATGGTCGCGCCGATTATTCCGGGATTGAACAGTGATGAACCATTAGGTATTTTAAAAGCAATTTCCGAAGCAGGAGCTCAGAGTTTCGGATATACTTTGGTAAGATTAAATGATTCTGTAGAACCCGTTTTCGTCAAATGGATTGAAACTGCTTTTCCTGACAGAGCCCAAAAGGTTTTAAATTTAATCAGATCAATGCGTGGCGGAAAACTGGGTGAAAAGAAATATTTCGACAGGCAGAAAGGTGAAGGCAATATCGCAGAAATGATTCACAACACCTTTAAAATCGGCAGAAAGAAGTTTTTCGAAGGAAAAGAATTCCCCAAGCTTTCTACAGATGGTTTTACCGGGACGAGGGAACAGCAGTTGAGGTTGTTTTGAAGGAATAAAAAGAATTTAACTTTAACCCTCGAAGAGAAAATTTCGTATTTTTGAATAGAAAAATTGTTATGGATAATTATATTACAGATATCAGCTTGTTGGATTTGAATAAAACCTATTCATACGCAGACTATCTGCACTGGAAATTTAAAGAAAGAGTAGAGCTCATCAAAGGTAAAATTCTAAAGATGAGTCCTGCGCCGAATCTCGTACATCAAACGGTTTCCAAAAATATTAATATTATTCTGCATCAGTATTTAAACGGAAAAACCTGTCAGTATTTTTATGCTCCGGCGGATGTCGTATTGGTAGATATGAAAAAATCGATGCAGGAAAACAAAGATATTTTTACGGTGGTACAGCCTGATCTTTTTGTGGTTTGTGATCTTCAAAAAATTGCTGACGGCAAAAAATGTGTAGGTGCACCGGATTTGGTTGTAGAGATTCTTTCTCCGGGGAATTCTCAGAAGGAAATGGATACAAAATTTGATCTGTATCAGGAAGCAGGAGTTTTGGAATATTGGTTGGTATATCCGGAGGAAAGATCAATTAATATCTTTGTGTTACAGGAGGGTAAGTATATTGGTTTAAAACCTTTCTCCGACGGTCAGTTACTTACATCAACACTTTTCCCGGATTTACAGGTAGAAACCGGCGAAGTATTCCGGTAGAAATTACGACACAAAAAAACCGAACTGAAAAGTTCGGTTTCAAAATTACTTTTTAATTAATCCAAGTTCAATTAATCTTTCGTGCAAAAATTCTCCTGCCGTTGTGTCTTCATACAGCTTGGGGTGATTTTCGTCTACACAGTTTTCAAGAGCATTCAGCGACATTTCACTTACTGGGTGCATGAAGAAAGGGATAGAATATCTTGAAGTTCCCCACAGTTCCCTTGGCGGATTGACCACTCTGTGAATCGTAGATTTCAGTTTGTTGTTGGTATGTCTTGAAAGCATATCTCCAACGTTGATCATCAGTTCGTCTGGTTCCGCAATGGCATCGATCCATTCGCCTTTGTGGTTTTGAACCTGAAGACCTTTTCCCTGCGAACCCATCAGAAGAGTGATCAGGTTGATGTCTCCGTGAGCTGCAGCTCTTACTGCATCATCAGGCTCCTGCGTGATTGGCGGGTAATGGATAGGTCTTAAAATAGAGTTTCCTTCCGCGATTTTATCATCAAAATAAAACTCGTCAAGACCAAGATATAATGCCAAAGCTCTCAGGACATATTTACCTGTTTTTTCTAGCATCTGGTAAGCTTCTTTACCTACTTCATTAAATTTTGGAAGCTCGTCTACAACAACATTGTCAGGATATTCGCTTTTGTATTTGGAGTCATCCGAAACATACTGTCCGAAATGCCAGAATTCTTTAAGGTCACCTTTTTTAAATCCTTTTGCTGTTTCTTTTCCGAAGCCTACATAGCCGCGCTGTCCGCCGATTCCGGGGATTTCGTAATTTTGTTTGGTTTCTGTTGGAAGTTCGAAGAAGTTTTTTACTTCTCCATAAAGATCGTCTACGAGTTGGTCGTCGAGGAAATGTCCTTTTAAGGCAACAAAACCAATTTCTTCGTAAGCTTTTCCGATTTCATTTACAAATTTCTGTTTGCGTTCCGGGTTGTCCGAAAGGAAATCACGCAGGTCTACACTAGGTATTTTATCCATTTTATAGAAATTTTACGTGGGGCTAATTTACAGAATTTTTTAAGCAAATTAAAGTTTCTTTTAACTGCATTTTTAGACAAAAAACTAAATTTGTCCCAAAATATTTTCTTTAAATATGATTCTTGAATTTTCCAGACCTCTCATAGCCATTCTTCTGCTTTGCTTTATCGTAGCCTATAAGTAAATGTTCAGAAAAGAATTACTCATCAATTTTATTTTAGATTTTATTGTGGGTGCGGTGATTCTCTTTATGGCGAAGCCTATTTTACGGAACAGATGAAAAATTTTGGAGGTCAAGGAAGTTCTTTGCTTTTTATCATTGATTTTTTTGGATTTGCAATACTTTATATTGTTTCAACCGCGGTCTTTTACTTGAAAAAATCAAAAATCAGCGGATTCATTGTTCCGGTAGTTATATTTGGATTATACATCATTGAGTTTTTTCTACAATCTGAATGGTCTGCAGACTTTTGGAAGAGTTTCCTGCTTGCCATCTTTACCGCGTTTTTCCCAATCTATATTTTTAATTATTTCAGAGTGTTATATTGGTATTTTAATCCTGAAAGAAAATAAAACTCATCCCGAATCATTTCACGATTAAATTTTTAAAGATTAAATTTGTTTTTTGAAATCGCAGTTTAATATCTTATCTAAATTTAGAAAGATCTGAAAGCGATTACATTGATCTAACAACAGACATTTTCAAATGAAAAAATATTCTTCAAAACGCAGTGTGCAGGTTCTTGCACATCTTCTTCAGCAGTACGGGATTTCAGATATTATCATTTCGCCGGGATCGAGAAACGCTCCTTTGGCCATCCATTTTTCTGAAATTGACAGCTTCAACTGTTTCTCGATTGTTGATGAAAGAAGTGCTGCGTTTGTAGGAATGGGTATGGCGATCAGTGAAAAAAAACCTGTTGTGATTACCTGTACAAGTGGTTCGGCAGCTGCCAATTACTATCCGGCAGTTACAGAAGCTTTTTATTCAAATATTCCCCTATTGATTCTCACGGCAGACCGCCCGACTGACTATACCGATATTTTTGACGGACAGACTATTCGTCAGAACAATCTTTTCCATCAGCATTCTTACGGAGATTTTCAGCTTTTGGAAGATTCCAAAGATGATGCGGAAAATATCAATTCTGAAACGATTAAAAAAGCCATTGAACTTTGTTTTGAGAAAAGAGGTCCCGTTCATATCAATATTCCTCTGGAAGAACCCTTGTATGAGCTTGTTTCTGAACTGCCCACTTTTCCTTCCGTAGAGCATACGATCCGTCAGAAAGAATATGAAATGCCATCCAACCTCGCTGCCGACTGGAACACATCTCAGCGTATTATGATCTTGGTGGGAACAAGAGATTACAGTGCCGAACTTGAAAATCAGCTGACGCAGCTGGTGAAAAACCATACAGTAGTGGTTCTGTGTGAGACAAATTCAAATCTTTATCACGAGAAATTTTTTAAACATATCGACCGTTACATTACCGGATTTACAGAGGAAGATTACCGACAATACGCTCCCGATCTTTTAATTACGGTTGGTCAGAATGTGGTTTCAAAAAGAGTAAAACAGTTCTTAAGAAGCGCTCATCCTAAACAGCACTGGCATTTGGATGAGGTTTGGCAGCCTGATACTTATTTTGCACTGACGCAGAAAATTGAAGTTAAACCTGAACTGTTTTTTTCAAAACTTTTGAATTTTGCAACGCTTGAACCAAAACCTTATTACAATCTTTGGGATGTTCTGAGGGATAAAAAAGATTTGAAACACGAACAGTATCTTAATCTTGCTGAATACTCAGACTTTTATTTTTTCAATAAAGTTTCGCACAGCGTTCCGGAAAACTATAATATCCACTTCAGCAATTCATCGGCTATCCGGTATGCTCAGCTGTTTGATTTCGGAAAGAGAAGAATCTACTGTAACCGCGGAACAAGCGGCATCGACGGAAGTACGTCTACAGCAATGGGCTTTGCCATTAAAAATGAAAAACCAACGCTTCTGCTTACAGGAGATCTGAGTTTTATGTACGACGTTAATGGGCTTTGGAATCAGTATATTCCGCCGTTTACAAGAATTATTATTTTCAATAACGGGGAAGGGAATATCTTTAAAATCATTCCGGGACCGGGAAATGCCAACTCGAATACGGTAGATGAATTTATCTCTACAAAACACCACAAAAATGTAGAATTTTTAGCAAAACATTTCGGGTTTTCCTACACAAAAGTGGAAGATGAAATGACGCTTGACCGTGTGATGGAAAATTTCTTTAAAGCCGATATTCAGCCAAAAATCCTGGAAGTAGTCACTGCAGGTAAAAGCAATGCTGATATTTTGAAAACTTATTTTAAATCTTTGTAGTTTCCAGGTTGAGGTTAAGGTTGAGTCTGAGATTAAGAATTAAAAATTTTAAGTTTACAAATCCAGATAATCCTCGTTTCCTGGAAGGTTGACGATTTTGTCGATCGGATAAATAAACATATCATCAAAATCATTCATTGCATTAATGAGCTGAAAATGAGAAAAATCTTTCAGATTTTGTAACGTGATTTCTGTCTCTTTTATTTTTTTGGATTTAAGCAAATGCTGACGCTGAACTCCATTTAAAAGATACGTTGTCGGTGTGAACCAGTCTTTCCCTTTTTTAAATAAAATATTCGAAAAAGAAGTGTCGGTGATGTGGTTGTTTTTTACGATAATAATCTCTTCAGACCGAGATTTCATCTTCATTTTATCGAGTTCCTTCCGGTCTTCAAATTTAAATGAGTAGTCGTAGCTGTTGTTTTCCACAAGCTGAAAAGTGTGAATTTCCGGTATCGCATACGGAATCATCTGCGTACGGATTTTTTTGTCTAAATCATACACAAGACGAAGCTTGTACAATCCATCTTCATCGTGCTCCAGATGCTTAAAAATCTTCTGAAGGTCTATGGGATCGCTTTTCCCGAAGTGAGAAAAAGTATCGTTGATTCTTTTCTGATGAAGATCGGCAAGAAAAATTTTCTGGTCTTCTACTTTTATGCTTTCAATGAATTGGGACATAGATTTTGTTTTTCATTTCTTCGTACTCGTCTTCTAATTTGCTCATGTGGGTAATTCCGCCACCACTTTTAAAATATAGTTTCCCGTTTTCTTTTTCAATAAAACGGATCATCACGCAGCTGTCGAGGTTTTCACCGTCAAACCAGCCAGAAACGCCTGTGTAAAAACCTCTGTTGAAACCTTCTGCTTCCAGAATAATTTCTAAAGTTTTGGGTTTTGGAGCTCCTAATATTGAGCCGGCAGGAAGGAGTTTCTGCATAATGCTTCCAATTTTGCCCTGGAATTCCGGCTTCAGAGTACCTGAGATTTCTGAACTCATGGCAAAAAGATCCTTCTGTTTTGTCTTCAGAAAATCGATAAACTGAAATTTATCAACCTTCACATCATCAGCAACCATGCTTAAATCGTTTCTCAACAGATCTACGACGGTGTAATGCTCTGCTTTTTCTTTAGGATCATTTTTCAAAACTTCTGCGGCATTGTCTAAAGATGCATCGATAGTACCTTTCATCGGATACGTATAAATTTTACCGTTGATTATTTTGACGAAAGTTTCAGGAGAAAAAAATACGAAAAAATCTTCAGATAACACCTTATATTTTGCCTGAGAATGATAGAAAATTTCCTCTAAACTGAGGTTGGTTTCTATCTCTGTTTTCCTTGTGTAATTGGTTAAGTATGAGTTCCCTAGCCTCAGATTATTCTGTACGTGAACGAAGCCTTTTTTAAATTCTTCCACGGTTTCAGGAAAAGATTTAAAATCAGTTTTTTTGGTTAGGTCATCTTTCTGTTTTGCGTTTGAAAAGGATTGAAAATCAATCAATAAGCCTGAATTATAAAGTTCGCTTTCAGTATAAACCAAAACATTTTCACAAAGAAAATCAATCATGAAAAAAAACGGAACTTTCTTTTGCGAAAGTTCGTCCATTCTTTTAAAATTTGGATGATTTGCCAAAAACATTCCGCAAAAGTAGTTATTGATGTTTACTTTTGCATAAATTATTTTCTGATGCAGCAACAATATCCCCAAAAAGCGGGAATCGATCTTATTTTAAAGCAGGCATTTTCTTACTGGAGCAGGACTTTGGGTTTACAGGTAATGTTTTCGATTATTTATTTTGGAATTTACTTCACTGTATTTTATTATTTAGGAACTAAATATAATGTAATTGAAAACTTACTTACGGCTTACATTAATTATCAGAATGTTGGCAAAAGCGGTCTTGAAGATTTCCAGACAGATGTAGCTACTGTTTTTGATAGTGAAGGTTTTCAGTATTTCATTTTAGGAATGATGGCGGTGAGAATTTTTCTTTATCCTCTAAACATAGGATTTTACCAAATTTACAGGAAGATGGATTTGAATGAAGAGGTTGGACTTAATGATCTGTTTGCAGGATACATCGGAATTAACTTCTTTAAATTCATAAGTTTCTATATTTTCTGGGTTTTTCTTTACACCATTATCGGGAAGACATTTGTTTTGCCTGTAATCTGGGTGATGCTCACGATTTTTGCGGCTCCTCTGATGTTTTTTGAAAATAAAAGAATCATCGAAATTCTAGGAATAGGCTGGAAGGCTTTAAAGACCAATTTTCTGGAAATTTTTGTCTGCGTTTTGGTGGCAGTAATTTTCTGCTATGCCGGTTTTATCGTTTTTTTCTTCGGTATTCTTTTCACTTTCCCTTTATGGAATGCTATGATCTATTCACTTTACAAAAATATTTTCGGGCAGGAGAAAAAAGATTTAGATCCGGCAGAGTAATTTTTTATGGTGAAAATAATTTATATTTGAGTAACCATAAAAATATGAATAGCTATGTCTCAGTTTGACGAATTTGACCAGAAAGGTTCCAGTCCGGAAAGAAGCACGGGCTCTATTATTTCGCATGCGTTTGAAATCTATAAAGGCATTTTTCTCTACGCGTTTGTTGTAATGATCATTTACATCATAGGAGATTTTTTATTTCAGCTTCTCTCTGGTTTCAATGTCTGGGGTGATTACGGTGATTTCAGAAATTTTAATAATTCAGAGAATATGGTTTGGGAAAAACCTGGCTTTGGTTTATACTATTCATTTTCCAGTTTTTGGAATATTTTGCTGGCACCTTTACACCTTGGTCTTATTTATATTGCAAATAAATTTAATAATAAACAGACTGTAGAATTTTCAGATTTATTTATCGGTTTTCGTCAGAATTTAGGTCAGACTTTACTCTACAGTTTGATTACAACAATTATTTTTGCCATCTCTGCAGCATTATGCGGATTGCCGTTTTTCTTTGTATATCCGCTGTTTATGCTGGGTTTGCCCTTTCTTTTATTCGAAAATCTGTCAGCTGTTGACGCCATCAGTAAAACGTATGCAATTGCCAAAGAAGATTACGGAACTTTTCTCGGAACAGCGCTTTTGGGTATTTTAATCAGTGTTCTGGGATTTGTTCTCTGCTGTATTGGTATAATATTTACATTGCCCTTTATTTATGTCGTAATGTATTCCATGTACTGTGCGTATTGTGGAAAGCCAAGACAGATTTAATCTAAATTAAAAGCCATGAATAAAGATCAACAGATTAGCGGTATTAAAATTAAACAGGTATTCCTTTTAGCAATCATTATTACTATGGTTGCTTTGATTTGTTTTAACCTTGCCTTATTTATCCCGTCCGTTTTGGGAGCCATCACGATTTACGTCGTGTGCAGAAAGTATAATTTTTATCTGCAGGAAGAAAGAAAATGGAAGCCCTGGGCATCTGCTCTGGTTTTGATGCTAGCAAGTGTTATCGTGATCGTTTTGCCGGTTTATTTTATCGCGGATCTTCTTATTGAAAAACTGGGAAATGCGCAGGCGTACATGACCAAGTTCAATGTATTTATAGATAAAATTCACGATTTTGTTTACAGCAAAACGAAAATTGATATTCTGAGCAAAGAAAATATGAATAAGCTGAAAACCACGGCCGGCAGATTTTCTACCTCTGCTTTAAGCGGAACGGTAAATACGCTTACAGTAATCATGTCAATGTATTTCATTCTGTATTTTATGTTTGAAAAGCCGCGTTTATTCGAAAGAATTTTAGGTTCAGCAGCTCCTTTAAAAAGATCAAATGTATCGCTGATTGGCGAAAAAATGCGTAAACTGATTATGGCAAATGCGATTGGAATTCCGGTTGTTGCTTTGGGTCAGGGGATTATTGCATTGATTGGTTACTTTATTTTCGGAGCACCGAGTCCTGTACTTTTGTTTGCGCTTACCGCGGCTGCTTCAATGATTCCGGTGGTTGGAGCGGCAATTATTTACGTTCCGATCTGTATTTTTATGATTGCTGAAGGAAATACAGGAGCAGGTCTTGGGCTAGCTGCCTATTGTGTAATTGTGGTGGGCGTTACAGATAATTTACTGAGATTTACTTTGCTTAAAAAACTGGAAGATATTCACCCTTTAAATACTGTTTTCGGAATTATCATGGGGATGAATCTTTTCGGATTTATGGGATTGGTATTCGGCCCGATCATGGTTTCTTTAACTTTGCTTTTAATTCAGGTGTACAGAAACGAATTTTCTGAGGATGATTCCAAAGAACTTCTGCTTTCCGATAAAGATGAAGAACTCGAAAATAAAATTGATTTGATTGTTTGATACATGGAAGGATTAAGACCTGAAATACTTCAGGAAATATGCGTAGTAAAGATGCCTTTTGGTAAATATAAAGGAACTGTTTTAGCCGATATTCCGGTAAATTATCTGGAATGGATGCACAAAAAAGGAATGCCTGCGGGCAAATTGGGAATGCAGCTTTCGACGGTTTACGAAATAAAAATCAATGGTCTGACAGATTTGCTCAGACCTCTCAGGAATTAATTAGATTCATTCAAGATTATTTACGACCTTTGCACGTTGATCTTATTTTTCTAAATGAAAGTATCTAAAAAAGTAAATGCGGCCAGAAGGTCTTTGATGAGAGGTCTTACCAAAAATGTGGGTAAATCTCATGCAGGTGCCATTGTAAAAAGAAATATTCCGATAAAAAAAATATTAATTTCCAGACCCAATCACAGGCTTGGAAATTTACTCCTTCTGTCGCCTTTAGTGCAGGAAGTTATTGAAACTTTTCCGGAGGCAAAAATTGATCTTTTTGTAAAAGGTGGAATTACACCTATTATTTACAAAAATTATAAAAATATAGACCGCATCATTCAGCTTCCTAAAAAGCCTTTCAGCAGTTTGTTTCAATACATTAAAGGTTGGGCGACACTTAAAAGCAGAAAATACGATTTGGTTATTAATGCCAGTTACGGCTCTTCCTCAGGGAAATTGTCAACTTCCATGGCGAGATCAGAATACAAAGTTTTTGGAGATACTGACGAAAAATTAGCAACTAAATTTTCAGATTACCGTCACGCTGCAAAAAATTCAATTTATAGCCTGAGAGATTTCTTAAGTCAGTTGGATATCGACAGAAGCGGTTCTAAAATTCCTGATTTAGATATAAAATTAAGCGAAGCTGAAATTGAAGAAGGAAAAGAGAAGCTGAACAATCTTGTAAAAAATGACAGGAAATCGATCTGTCTTTTTACCAACGCAACCGGAGCAAAATGTTACTCCGAAGAATGGTGGAATGCCTTTTACGAAAAGCTGGAAACGGCATTTCCCAATTACAATATCGTAGAACTTTTACCGGTAGAAAATATCTCTAAAATTAATTTCAGTGCGCCGTCTTTTTACAGCAAAGACATCCGTGAAATGGGTGGATTTATTACCAATTGTGAAGTTTTTATTGCCGCAGATAATGGTGTAATGCATTTGGCTAGTGCTGTAAATACACCAACGGTTGGTCTTTTTATGGTTACTGAAGAAGAAGTATACAAACCTTACAACAAAGGAAGTTTTGCAGTTAATACCAATGAGCATTCTACCGATGAGATCATCAATTTATTAAAGCAAATCCTCTAACAATTAAATAATCGTGTCAGTATGAAGAGTTTTTATGCCGATGGTTTCCGTCATCTCGAGACTAAAATTTTAAATGTTTTAAAAAATTTTAAAACGGGTGGAATTCTTATTGGTCCCGGAAGCAGAAATGTGGTTAAAATCTTTGATATTGATGGAGAAAGATTCAATTTTAAATCTTTTAAACAGCACAACGTTATCAACCGACACGTTTACAAATATTACAGAAAATCAAAGGCGAAACGCTCTTTTGAGTATGCACAGCTTCTTTTAAGCAAAGGTTTTCATACACCGGAACCTGTTGCCTATATTGAAAACTTTGACTTTTGGGGCGTAACATCAAGTTATTACATCAGCCGTCAACTCGAAGATTCTCCGACTTTAATGGAAGTTATTGTGAATCATTCATTTCCGGAAAGAGAGAAAATCATCCGTGAATATGCTCAGTTAATATTTCGTCTGCATGAGCAGGGAATGGAATTTTTAGACAATGCACCGGGAAATTTCATCATCAGGAATGAGAATGGAAGAAGTCAGTTCTATATGGTCGATCTCAACAGAATGAGCTTCCATCAGGAGATAAATTTAGATAAAAGATTAAAAAACTTTTCGCGTTTAACATCTGATTCCGAAGTAATTAGAATCATCAGCGACGAGTATGCAAAACTTGTCGGATCATCGGGCGATTACTGCTTCAACAGAATCACCGAAGCCATCAACGGAATGGTTCGTAAACGGAAAATGAAAAAAATTCTTAAGTTTTATAAGTTTTTGCTTCCAAAACGTTAGTTTTTCAACGCTTCAATTTCATCACGCAGTTTTGCAGCTTTTATAAAGTCTAAATTTTTCGCAGCAGCCTCCATTTCCTTTTGTTTCTGTGAAACAATTTTTGCCACATCTTCGGTAGAATAATTCGCTTTCGTTTCAGCAACTTTTTGTGTAATCTCTTTCTGAGTATATTTTTCATCAGGGAAATCTTTGCTTCTTCCCACCAGGTTTTCAGAAATCTTCTTGTTTAAAGCTGTCGGCACTTTTCCGTGTTCCTGATTATAAGTCACCTGCTTAGCACGACGGTACTCAGTTTCATCCAAAGTAGCCTGCATCGATTTTGTGATCTTATCGGCATACATGATGGCTCTTCCGTTGATGTTTCTTGCAGCACGGCCAACGGTTTGGATCATCGATCTGCGGCTTCTCAGCATTCCTTCTTTATCTGCATCCAAAATGGCAACTAAAGACACTTCAGGTAAATCTAAACCTTCTCTCAATAAATTGACTCCAATCAGCACGTCAAAAAGTCCTACACGGAGATCGTGCATAATCTGAATACGCTCCAAAGTCTCCACGTCAGAGTGAATGTAACGCGTTCTGATGCCGAATTTTGTGAAATACTTGGTAAGCTCTTCAGCCATTTTCTTGGTTAAAGTTGTCACCAAAACCCTCTCATCCAATTCAGCTCTTTTATTAATTTCTTCCATCAAATCATCGATCTGATTTAAAGAAGGTCTGATTTCAATAATCGGATCCAAGAGTCCTGTCGGACGGATAATCTGCTCAATATATTCGCCACCGGTTTTTTCCAGTTCATAATCTGCCGGAGTTGCGGAAACATAAATGACCTGATTCTGTATCGCTTCAAATTCTTCAAACTTCAAGGGACGGTTATCCATCGCAGCGGGAAGACGGAAACCATATTCCACCAAAGCTTCTTTACGGCTTCTGTCGCCACCGTACATGGCATGAACCTGCGGAACAGTAACGTGGCTTTCGTCAATCACCATCAAATAATCTTTCGGGAAATAATCTAAAAGACAAAATGGCCGTGAACCGGGAAGTCTTCCGTCTAAATATCGCGAATAGTTTTCAATTCCAGAACAGTAGCCGAGTTCTTTAATCATTTCAAGATCGAGTTCGGTTCTTTCCTGAAGTCTTTTGGCTTCCAGAGGTTTTTCAATTGAACCAAAAAAATCAACCTGCTTCACCATGTCATCCTGAATATTTCTGATGGCTCCGTTCAGGGTTTCCTTGGAAGTCACAAAAAGATTGGCAGGATAAATCTGGATAGATTCAAAATTGGACGTTACATTTCCTGAAACCGGATCAAAACTCTGAATTTTTTCAATTTCGTCTCCAAAAAACTGTACTCTGATTCCGTTGTCGGCATACGCTGGAAAGATGTCAATCACATCACCTTTCACCCGAAACGTACCTCTCTGAAACTCGCTGAGCGTTCTGGAATACAGTGCATTAACTAAAGAGTGAAGCAGTGCAGTTCTCGTAGTTTTCTCACCAATTTCAAGAGAAATTAGGGATTTGTGAAATTCTGCAGGGTTTCCGACACCGTAAATGCATGATACTGAGGCAACAATCAAAATGTCTCTTCTTCCTGAAAGCAAACTTGCAATTGCTGAAAGACGGAGCTTTTCCACTTCTTCGTTGATGCTTAAGTCTTTTTCGATATACGTTCCGGAGCTCGCAATGTACGCTTCAGGCTGATAGTAGTCGTAGTAGCTTACAAAGTATTCAACGGCATTTTCCGGGAAGAATTCTTTAAACTCCATGAAAAGCTGGGCCGCTAAAGTTTTGTTGTGGGCGAGAACCAGAGTCGGCCGCTGTACATTATTCACAACATTGGCAACGGTAAACGTTTTACCAGAACCGGTAACTCCTAAAAGCGTCTGATATTTTTCACCAATTTCAACGCCGCCTGTCAGTTTTTCTATTGCTGTAGGCTGATCTCCTGTAGGTTGATATTCTGATTGAAGTTTGAATTGCATTGAACAAATTTAGGAAATAAATATCTGAGGAGAATAGGATGGAGGTCATAAATATTTCCAATTACAAATGATTAGAATACTGCAAGAGGATCGAATCCTGCAGCTTTAATTGCCGGAGTCAGTGTGTCTGCCAAAAATTCTTTTTCTTCAGTATCCAATTCATCCCACGGCAGCTCATCAACGATATCCTTTATCTGACTTTTTTTAGCATCATAAGAATCATTTGATAATTGAATGCTATCTAATTTTCTTAAAAAGTCATTTGTAGCCTGTCTCAATTTAAAAATTATTAGTTTAGGAGACGGCATAAGTCCTCTGGCCTCCCAATTTTCCGGATTTTCATAAGTATCGGAAGACTTAATACTATCAATGGTTTTTTTAAAATTTTTATTGTTCACCTGACTACCTTTATTGAGAATCAACTTGTCTTTTTCAACTGATTTTTTACTGCAGGAAATATTTGAGATAAAAATAATATAAAAAACTAATTGTTTCATTTGCTTAATTGAAATGTCAAAAATATGTAAATAAACACAAAAGCGTCCCGAAAAAATCAGAACGCTTTAAAAAATCATAAATTTCTCAAACCTTTCAGAAGAAATTTCTTATTACTTTCATGGCAGGAATCATTTACTGCAACTGTAAAATGTCTGTTCCCGATGATGCTGTCTTTGTAGGCGTAGCCTTTCTTTCTTTTTTTATTATCAAGCAAAACATAATAATCTGTCTTGATGTATCGGTCGTCGCCATAGAAAAGAATGTTTTTAAATTTTGGTTTTTTATTATTTAATCTTTTGAATTCTTCGTCGCTGGACGCAAATTTAAATCCACCAAAACTCACAAATTTCAATTTTAAACTGTCATTGCTCACGCAGAGATATTGCCGGTCTTCATAGCAATAGGCTTTTGTGTTATACTGTGAGTATTGACTGAAATGATTTCCGGAGCAACTGTAAATTATGCAGACCAATATGGAAATTGAGAAAAGCCTCATAATATCTATTTTATTGGTGCAGTATTTTCAAACTTCATGGCAAGTGGGAGTTTGTAAACGCTTTTAGCAGGTTTGCCGTTTTCTGTAGCTGGTTTCCAGATTTTTCCGGCAGTCATCAGTTCTGTTACTCTATATGCTTCCTTATTAAACTCACTGTTTGGTCCTGTTACTTTTATGTCGGTAGTTTTCCCATTCTCATCAACTGAAATCAAAATGCTCGCTTTGACTGTTCCCGATAATTTTTCAAAAGGCGCCGCATTGAAATTTTCTCCCATCCCTTTTCTCATAAGATCCATACCACCGGGATATTCTGCTGGAGTTTGCTCTACAGTCTGCACAGGTTTTGGCATAGCAACAGGCGGGTATTCGTTTACATTGATGTCTTCAGGTTTTATTTTCTTTATTTCAGCTTTTGCATCTTTTGCCTTTTTTGGTGGGATCGTATCGGTTTTTATTTTAGAATATAAGTTTGGACCTGAAATGATCATATTCAAATCTTTTCTCTTCAGATAAGCTGCGTAATAGTTTTCTGTCATCAGCATTACCGTGCGGCTTTGCTTCAGATTAAACTTAGGATTTGTTCTCATCTCAAGAAATGTTGCGAAATCATTTATATCATACTTCGAAAGATCTGAATTTTTGATCCGTTTTCCATCAACTATTACAGAATAGTTTTCGCTGTCTAAATATTTTTTGATGTCGGCATCTGTAATTTTCCATCTTTTGGTTTTCATCTGCCTGTCATTAAAACGGACTGGTACATTATATTGGTTATCGTCACTCAGCTTTTGAAAAAGTGAATGCAACTGTATCTTGTCTGAAGGTGAAAGATTTTGTATAAAGCCATGATAATCCTGATTATCTAAATATTTAGAATATTTATCAAGTATTTTTTGATACGCTATCAAAGCATCATCACTCTCAATCTTTGAATTTTGTGATATTGATACCGGATTTTCCGCTGTGCTGTTCCCGTAAACTTTCTCAGCGAAAACAAACGCAGCAATTGCAAACACAGGTGCCGCCAGAAATTTTTTTGCCTTCGCAAATTTTGAATTTTGTTTTGTCATCATAATAAATCGTTTTTTAGTGTTGTTAAAATTAAACTGATGAGTCAGAGGTATATTTTGCTGTTTCAAGACCTCCTGTAAAATCAGTTCCTGATAGTTTTTAATGTTAATATTTTTGTTGATTACTTCTTCGTCTGCCAAAAATTCATGATTGTTGATCATTGCAATTTTATAGAAATAAAAGAAAGGATTGATCCACAAAACAGCTTTCGTAAGCTCAATAAAGATCAGATCAAGTGAATGTTTCTGCTGAATATGAATTTCCTCGTGCATAAAAACTCTATTGTCAATTCCGGAATAGCTGAAAGATTTTTCAGAAATATAAATGGTATTCCAAAAACTGAATGGTGCGAGATCCTTTTGAAGTAAAACAATATTTTTGCTTCTGTAAATTAATCTTCTTCCCTTTAGATTTTTAATTTTTAAAATTGAGATAATAAATTTTGCCAGAAAAAGGACAGCAATCAAAAAGTAAACAGCCAGAATGATCTGACTGAAATCAAAACTGCTTTCTTCGGTGATCTGTTGCGTGAAGACCTGTTGAGGAATTTCCTCTCCGACTACCAAATTTGATTTTTCTTCTTTTAAATTCGGCAACTCAATTGTCAGAAATGGAATTGTAAGTGAAAAAATAACCGAAAAAATCAGGTAAAAACGGTTGAAAACAAATGTCTTCTCCTTTGCCAAAAACCAATGGTACAATCCGAACAGAATTCCTGAGCAGATAACGGTTTTTAATATGAAAGTTTCCATAATTATTTTTTTATCTGTTGGTCTATAATGTCCCGGAGTTCCTTCAGATCTTTCTGCGTCAGTTTGGAATTTGACGTAAAGAACGAAGCAAACTGAGTAACCGAAGAGTTGAAAAAACGGTCAATCATCGTTGTCATTTCATCCTTAAAGTATTCGCTTTTTGCTACTTTCGGATAATATTCTCTTGAGTTTCCATACAGCGTAAAGCCTACCAGATCTTTGTTCTGCATTCTTTTGAGAAGTGTTGCAACTGTTGTAGTGGCAGGTTTTGGAGCGTCATAAGCTTCCAAAATTTCTTTCATGAAAGCTTTCTCTTTTTCCCAGAGAATTTCCATTAAAGTTTTCTCGGAGTCTGTCAGTTTTATTTCATTCATATTCTACAAGTTTATATTTTACTCTACAAATGTAGAGTAAAATATTTATTATGCAAATTTTTATGGCATTATTTTTCGTCTGAATTGTGTAACCCATTAAAAATTAATTATGAGCAAGATTTTCTTACCTATTTTATTAGCTTCTGCGACAACCATTGTTTCATGTCAGGGAAAGGGGAAGCCCAGTGAACCATCAGCCAAAGAAGAAAAACCCAATACGAACTACAAACCTGCATTTGCCGGACAGACACGCGTTGCTCCGGTAAAAACCACGACACCTTACAACGTTGAAATACTCAATACATCTCTCGGAAAACCTTGGGGGATTATTAATCTTCCTGACGGTAGATTTTTAATTACTGAAAAATCAGGATTCATCAATGTAGTTTCTACAGACGGAAAAAAAGTGTCTAAAATCGAAGGCTTTCCAAAAGTGGACGACAAAGGACAGGGTGGCATGCTTGATGTTGCTTTAGATCCTGATTTCAAAACAAATCAAATTATTTACTTCTGTTATTCTGAACCTTACGGAGACGGAAATCATACAGCAGTTGCCAAAGGAAAATTATCTGCTGACCTGAAAAATATTTCTGAAGTAAAAGTAATCTTCAGAGCTACGCCTACTTATGATGGCGACAAACATTACGGAAGCCGTTTGCAGTTTGACAAAGAAGGAAATCTTTTTGTAAGCACCGGCGAAAGATCTGATAAAGAGACAAGAGTTTATGCTCAGAAAACCGATAATTATTTAGGTAAAATTCTAAAAATTACCAAAGATGGAAAACCTGCTGAGGGAAATCCATTCATCGGAAAAGCCGGTTACAAACCAGAAATCTACGCTTTCGGAATCAGAAGTCCTCAAGGACTGGCTTTAGATGAAAAAGGACAGCTTTGGGATATTGAAATGGGACCGAGAGGGGGAGATGAAATCAATCTGATCCAGCCCGGAAAAAATTACGGTTGGGGCGATGTCACCTACGGAATTGAGTACAACGGCGACAAAATCAACAACGGAACTACGCAAAAAGCAGGCACCGAACAGCCGGTTTATTATTGGGATCCGGTAGTTTCGCCAAGTGGAGTCACTTTCTACACCGGAAATATTGAAGAATGGAAAAACAATCTTTTCATCGCCTGTCTGAGCGGACAACACATCAACCGAATTATTTTAAAAGACAATAAAGTTGTGGGTGAAGAGCGTTTACTTTTAGACCAGAAAGAAAGATTTAGAGATGTTCTGAATGGAATGGATGGAAATCTTTATGGGGTGACGGATAGTGGGAAACTGTATAGGGTTTCTAAGAAATAAATTGTAATAAATTAAAAAGAAGTGGCTGGATCAAAAGATTCAGCCATTTCTTAATTTATTTTTAACTTAAAAACTCTTTAAGATCCTGTTTAGACCCTCTTCCAAAATCTCCTGCGAAGTTGAAAAACAAATCCTCACATGGCCTTCCGCACCTTTTCCAAACCATCTTTCGGAGCCTGGAACAATGGCAACTTTGCCTTGCTTCAGAACGTGTTGTGCGAAAACATCGCTCGACATTCCATTTTCAATTTTTGGGAAAATTACAAACGTGGCTTCAGGGTGATTTGGCGTTAAAATACCTGAGTTTTTCAGCTTGTTATATGCAAAGTCTCTGTTGCTTTGTAAATGACTAAGAAAATCATTAAACCACGGTTTAGCCTTGTCAATGGCAACACTCGCGGCAATCTGAGATAATGTAGAAACCCCTTCAATCGTTGAATTAAACTGAGATTTTTCTGTGAAATCATCCAACAATTCCTGATCGTTGCACAAAACAGCACCGATTCTTAAACCAGCAATTCCATATGATTTTGAGAAACCGAAAACGGTAAAACTTTTCTTTTTTGCTGCTTCAGAAACAGAAGAGTAGGTGTTGAATTCTTTTTTATCGTAAACAATATCACTCCAGATCTCATCGCTCATCACCCAAAGGTCATGTGCTGCAGCGATTTCGGAGATTTTGATTAAAATTTCTTTGGAATAAACACGACCAACCGGATTGTGCGGGTTGCAGATGCTGATCAGTTTGGTTTTAGGGCCAATGAGCGAAACCAGCATTTCAAGATCGATGTCACCTGTTGTGGAATCTACTGCACACAATTTGATATTTCCGCCAACGGCATCCACTGTTTTTTTGAATAGGAAATCTACCGGATCAAAAATAATCGCTTCGTCGCCGGGATTCAGAACATAGTTGGCAACCATGTACATTCCCATCGCTGCGCTGTTGACTGCCAAAACATTTTCAGGAGTGAAATTTCCGTTTTTGCCGCTGTTAAAGTGTTCTGCAACACTTCTTTTAAACTCTGGCAAACCGGAAAACGGTCCGTAACTTAAGTATCCGTCTTTTATGTATTCAATAATTCCCTGCTCGATTGCGGGAGACATTCTGAAATCAGGATCTGCAGCTGTTAAAGGGATGATGCCGTCTTCAAGGGTTGCCCATCTGCCATTGTAGGCCTTTCTTTTCAGAGCTTCGAAATTGATATCGTTGTTTGTAAACATTTTTTATTTGTATGAAATGGGTAAAGTGTTTTTCGGCTGTTCGCTTAGTGGTAACAGGAACTGGTTCAATAAAATCCTTCCGTTGTTGATGTGAATGTCAATCTCCGGTCTTCTTTCTTCCTCATATCTTCTGAAGGTTTCCTGAAGGTCATTTCCTTCTTTTAAAAGTTGGGTTAAGGTGAAAGAATCTTTCAGCGCAGAAGTCACGCCCTGACTTGTAAACGGAATTAAAGGATGCGCCGAATCACCGATAAACACTACATTTTCATGATAGAAAGGATTCAGTTTCTCCAGTTCGTAAACACGCCAGATGTGGGCATTTTCGTAGCTTGAACCTTCAATAATGGATGTAATTAATTCATTCCAATTACCAAAATTCTCAATCATAAACTGTCTGATGCAGTCTGCAGTATAATCTTCATTAATAAAATACTTTGTAATATCAAACTGGCAGTACCAAAGGATTTTCTTAGGTGAAAGCTTTAAAACACCAAAGGTAAGACCGCCTTTTTCGTGATGGAATTTCAGAAAATTGCTTTCAATCTGGCTTGCTAGTTCTTCATTTTCGATGATGTTAACAACTTCGTTTTCCAGAACCGCTCTCATCGTTTCATCCTGAAATATTTTTCTTCTGATTCTGCTTCTCGAGCCGTCGGATGCGACCACGATATCAGCTTGTATCACGTTGTTTTCATCAATCTCAATGTTTGCTTTTCCGTTTTCAAAACCTTTGAGCCCGATGGTTGTTTGGTATGAAATTTTATCTGACGGAATTTCGTTGGCGAGAATTTCAATCAACGCACTTCTTGAAACTACAAAAACATCATCCAGATCTTTTTCAGACATGATTTCGCCTGCCTGATTGTAGTGGATGTATTTTTTCAGGAAACTTCCTTTTTTGTAAAGATCATTGATATCAATAATACTTGAAAGATGTTCAATTCCTTCTTTTGGAAGGATAAAACCGTGTCCTTTCAGGTCATTTTGAGTTCTTCTTTCGTAGAGATGATAGTCAATATTATTTTTTTCAAGATAATTTGCCATGCTCAAACCGGAAACTCCGGCTCCAATGATTGCAACTTTACTCATCTTTTTTAATTTAATTGTATTGTTTAGTTTTTATTTAAATTGAATTCTAAATAACAGATAATCATTTAGTTAAATTAAATAATTTCAGTAAATAAGAATTTTTTATTTTTGTAAAGATTCTTTTTTGAATTGACAGGAATCCATTTAAAAGAAAAAGAAATAATATCTGAGAGAGTATTATTAAATAAAGAAGGAGGACTATTCCGGAGCCTTAAAAACATTATCATCAGAGTGAAAACCTGCCACACCGCCGCTTACTGCAAATTTCATTGCTGTAGCTGCACTCATGCCCACAACGGGTTTGATGTTTTTTTCTTCAGTGACGATTACCCAGCCCGAAATGGCGTAAGAATGGGGAAGATAGACCGCAACATAATTTGCTTTCTGAACAACGTCCATTTCTCTTTGAGTTAAAAAACCGATTCTCCAGATTTCCGGATTTTCGTTGGTCTTTACCCAAACCGGATCGCTGAATTTCTTTTTGTCGCCAACGAATGATGACATCACATCTTTTGTTGGAGAATAGATATGCTTGATGCCGGGAATTTTTTCTAAAAGTCTGTCAATAGAATCAACAAAAAAGCGACCTACAACAAACTTGTTTCCTAAAAATCCGAGTAAGGCTGTAACTAAAAGCACAGAGATAAAAACCAATCCCGGAATTTGTTTGGCAACCGACGGAATGATATTATCAATAGACGTAATTACCGACCAGATAACATAAATGGTCAATCCTATAGGTCCAATGATAATTAATCCCTGAAAAAAGTTTTTCAGAAAGATATTGGTTACGCTTTCAAATGTTGGTTTCTTCAATTCTGATTATTATCCGTGGATGCTTTCTTTGTTTCCGTAAGATTTTATGATTTTGGCTTCATATTCAAGCCATTCTTCCCATCGTGCATTGACCTGTTCAGGATCACCCAGTTCTCTTGCAAAACCGATGAAAGTGGTATAGTGATTGGCCTCAGAAATCATCAGATCTCTGTAAAATGTTTTTAATTCTTCGTCCTTGATGTTCTCTGTTAAAACTTTAAATCTTTCACAGCTTCTTGCTTCTATCATGGCAGCAAAAAGCATTTTGTCAACAATCAGCGTATCTCTGTGACCGCCTTTCTGGATAAAATTGACCAGTTCGTTCACGTAATCATCTTTTCTGGTACGCCCAAAAGTGTAGCCGCGTTTTTTGATGATCTCTAAAACCTGTCCGAAATGTTCCAGCTCTTCCTGAGCAATAAGCAAAAGTTCGGAAATAATATCCGGACGTTCAGGAAGCATCGTGATCAGTCCAATGGCATTGGTGGCGGCTTTTTGCTCGCACCACGCATGGTCTGTCAGGATTTCCTGAAGGTTTCCTTCTGCAATATTGGCCCACCTCGGGTCGGTAGGAAGTTTCAGCTTAAACATGACTAAAAAATTTTGGTAAATTTAATTAATTAAATTAACATCCAATGAAGCTTAACTTTCTATTTTGAAAAACAGATTGCGATAGTGTTGGCATAGAGTTGGTTTAACATATTTTAACAAATAAAAAAATCAACGATGGAAATTTCAGTTATCACAAAAAAAGTGCAAAAATTTGCCTTCGCAATGTTGGCATTTTTCCTGAGCATTGCAGCTTCAGCACAGGAAGCAACAGACTCTAAAGTTACAACAACTACAAAAACCACGCACACTGAAGAATGGTATGCAGATCCAACTTATATCATCATAGGTGCGGTTCTGTTCATCGTTCTGATAGCTGTTTTGGTTATGGGTGGACGAAGAAGAAGAGATTAAAATACAAGCAAGTAAAACAAAAAACCGTTCAATATTATTGAGCGGTTTTTTTGCGTAAAAATTCCAGAACATTCCATCCTAGAGCATCAAATTTCTTTAATCCTGCCGAAATGATGAATGCTAAAATGACGTTGAAAACATAAATGATTACCATCAAAAGCCACCACGGCATAGTTTCTTTTAACGGAACGACGAGGAAATAAATCAGGGACGAACTGATTCCCTGTCCGAAATAGAAGAAAATGGCGTTTTTACCAATATAAGTCACGAAGTTTTCTTTGGTGATTTTTAAACGGTTGTAGAACACGAAAAGTGTTGTCAGTGAAAACAGAGACCAGATAATGTATGGGATTTTCGGCGGAAATTTCTGCTTGTTGATCTTAAAGAAAATTTCATTCCCGAAATACAGAAACATCCAAACTAATGCTGCGGCGACCACTCCGTAAAGTATAGGAATCATCTTTGTAGGGATTTTTTTGCCTTTCATTCTGTTGGCAACTAAAAAAACCGTCATGTAAAACGCGACATATCCAACCTGGCCATTGGGATATATTTCAGGGAAAATATTAAAGAGTAATGTTAAAGCGATGCACATTCCAATAAACCAGTTGACATGTTTCGGGAAGAATTTTAAGATCAAAACTCCAAAAACGGTTAAGATAAAATAAACTTTCAGATACCAGAAACTTCCCATTACCACAGGAAAAGTGTCTGCATTGTTGTATTCATGAAGATACCAGTTTCCAAGATTCTGCCATTGAGGAACTGTTGAAATGCTTGTTGCGGCGTACTTCGATCCGAAAGTGGAGTAGAAGCTCTGCAGCCATTCGAGTGAGAAAAAGGTGAGTCCGAAAATTTTGAAGAAATAATCTAAAAAGAAAAGCAGCGTCACGAATATCATGTATGTCACCTGCAGTTTGAGTAATCTGTAAAATGTTTTTTCGATGTTTGATCCCGAAGTAATCCCACTGAGAGCATAAAAAAGTGCCACATCGAAAACCAGTGAAAAGACTCTCACTTCCGGCTGAATGTAAAACTGCCCCGACCAGAACGCGGTGTGGATGAAAATAATGGAAAGTGTCGCCAGACCTTTCGCAAAATCAATATAAAGATCTCGGTTCATGTTATTAAGGTAAATCTCTGGTTATTTTTTCTAATTTGTCATAATTAAAGAAATACAAACCTCCTTCCCATTTTGGTTTTGCCGTTTTCTCTATCCCCCGTAATTCGTTTGCAAAAAGTCTGTGATATCTAACAGAAAACCACGAATTGTAGAAGTCATTATCGATGGAGTATAGAGGTTGTTTAAAAACTTCCGAACGTTGTTCCGTTGTTTTATTCAGATGTGAATAACCTTCCATTACAAGAAAAAGTCTGTAGTTATTTTCTTTTGCAAATCTCTCATAATTTGACATGGGAAGACAATATTGGGAAGTACACCCATTTGTGAAAATATAAACAAGAGATTTTGGATGTTTAGCCAATTCAGATTTAAGCTGTTGGCCATTTATTTTGTAGACGTGTTGTGTATCAGTTTTGTCAAAACTTTCCAAAGCAACAACTGTGGTTTTTTCTTTTTCTGAAAGTTTTTTATAATCATTGGTCACCCCGTAGACAGTGCATGATGTAAGTGATAAAAAAAATAACATGCTTAAAATTATCTTCATTGTAAGTTTTTTCCAAAAGTACAAATAAAAAGAACTAATTTAATTTCTATATTTGGAGAAATAATCACAGTATAATGAAGCATATTTCCAGTCTTATTTTAATTCTTTTAGTCAGTCTTAACCTCTCGGCGCAGGGAAACCGTTTTATTTACGAATATCAATCAAGAAGAGATTCTACGAGAACCGACAGTCTTAAAAAAGAATTCGTAAATCTTGATATTTTTCCCGATAGATCTTATTTCTATGGTCAGGCAAAATTTGAAAGTGATTCTGCAGATAACGTCTCACTTGCAAAGCAAAGAAATGCTACGCCTGGAAATTACACTATCAAGTCTACTATTCAGGATTGGAATATTGAATATATTGTTGAAAAATCTTATCCTGATTTTAAGATGAAATGGTTTACTCAAATCGAACAAACCGATTTAAATGTGGAAGGCAAGCAGGAATTTAAATGGAATATTCTGTCGGAAACCGCAAAAATTGAGAATTACAGCTGTCAGAAAGCCACTACAGAATTTGGCGGCAGAAATTGGGAAGCATGGTTTTCAAAAGATCTTCCATTTCCGGATGGTCCGTATAAATTTCATGGTTTGCCGGGATTGATTGTGAAACTGGAAGATCATACAAAATCTCATCAGTTTCTGTTAAAAGGAAGTAAAAAACTAAAGGATAAAGATGAATCGTGGGATTTGATTTTAGCCTTGAAAAAAGATGCAGAAAATGAGACGAAAAGTGTGAAAGTCACTCCTGATCAATACAAAAAGCTTTATTTATCCTATAAAAATGATCCTGCAAAAGATGTTAAACAAAAGCTTTCAAACCCAAATACTAAAATGGAAATTAGTTTTGGTGATGGTAGGGTAATTAATGAAAATGCCGAAATCATTAAGTATTATGAAGGAATGCTTTCGGAAAAATATAAGAACAATAATAATCAGCTGGAACTAAATTTGTATAAAAAATAGAAAATTTGGTCAAACAATCTTGTTAATCAATAAATAATCAGTACATTTGCACCTCGAAATAACTAAAATTTATAAACAATGTTTGCAATTGTAGAAATAGCAGGGCTTCAATATAAAGTTGAGCAAGACCAGAGGCTGTTTGTAAACCGTTTGGCAGGAGATAAGGGAGCGAAAGTATCTTTCGACAAAATTCTTCTTACTGTAAACGGAGCAATCACCGTAGGCGCCCCAGCTGTAAGCGGAATCACTGTAGAAGCAGAGATCCTGGATCACGTAAAAGCTGATAAAGTAATCGTTTTCAAAAAGAAAAGAAGAAAAGGTTATCAGGTAAAGAACGGTCACAGACAGTCATTAACTCAGATCAGAATCACTGGAATCACAGGATTTGACGGAGCTAAAAAAGAAACTAAAGCGAAAAAGGCTCCTAAGACTGAGGAAGCTGGCGCAGAATAATTGTTTAACCAAAAAACCATAAAATAAAATGGCACACAAAAAAGGAGTCGGTAGTTCGAAGAACGGTAGAGAATCTCACTCTAAAAGATTAGGTGTAAAGATTTTCGGTGGACAAGACGCTATCGCGGGTAACATCATTGTAAGACAGAGAGGTACTCAGCACCACCCAGGTGAAAACGTTGGGATCGGTAAAGATCACACTTTGCACGCACTTGTTGACGGGAAAGTAGTTTTCAGAAAGAAAGCAAACAACAGATCATTTGTATCTATTGAACCAAACGCATAATTTAAAAAGCGTTTTATAAAAATAAAATCCTCAGCATTCATGTTGAGGATTTTTTGTGCTTTGAATTGAACTTTTAGATCGTCTTTTTACACATTAGTCACATCAGATAGTTTTACAAATCTGGCATTTAATAGATCACATAAGAATTGAAAAATCAAAGATTTTTCATTGTGTAGGTTGTTTGCCGATACTTTTTTAAATGTATTTTATAATAAATGACAATGGATCATGGACAGAAAAAATTTTAATTTTTTCTCTAATGTGTTCTAAAATATGCAGGGAAAAGATAAAAACTCTTTGTGACTAATGTGGTCAAGCCTCCAACTAAGTTTTTGAATTAAAAATAAAACTGAAATCCAGCCTTAATTCCAAATCTGGAAGCATCCGGACGGTCAAGATAATTTCCTCTCCAGTTGAAGTCTACACGGATGATTCTGATGTTTCCAAAGCCGATATTTTCAATCCCGAAACCATATTCATAATAAATCTGCTGATCTGGCGCCGAGTATTTTAAATTGTCAACATTGATATTTTTAGAAGCGTCACTGAGGGTTCCATAAGCTCCTCTGATGAAAGCGACTTCCCTTAACTTCAGTTTCTTAATTAGAGGAATAAATGAGAGTATTTTGCCGTTAAAATGGTGCTCAATATGCAAAGTAGAATAGGTGTCTGCTACAAACTCATAATAATTAAGCTGTGCAAAGGTATTCGGAACCAATCCATAACTCTGGTTAGCCGGAATAATATTCTGCAGCGCCAAAGGAACAGTGTCAAAGTTTTTCCCTGCTTCAAAATTCAGGAAGGTTTTGCCCCAGCTTCCGAGCAGCATCGGTTTGTAAAACATAAACTGCAGTTTGTTGTAGTTGAAATCTGCATTAAATAAACCTTCAATTCCACGGGTATATTTTAAAACGATTGTGGGTGCAAGTGTGCTGTGCTCATATCTGTCGACACCGGTTTGTGAGAATTTAGCTCCCGGTCTGGCAATTAAACTGATGGTAACACGCGAATCATTTACGGTTTTTCTAAGGTCACCATTTCTGTAATACATCAGATTGAAATCTTCCGGATTGGCAGATTTAATGCTTTGTACAGTTCCATCTACGCGTACCTGAAAGTTTTTCCAAGGTTCTACTGATGTGAAAAAGCTTGTCTGGATAACCGAACTTAATGAAGCATTTTCTCCTCGGGCAAAAACCGTTGAAGAAGCGAATGAACGGGATAGAATACCGTCTTCGGTAGTCAGCTGTACACCAAGCTGTGTGATATCTCTCTTGGTGCCTCCACCGATCATAAAACGGTTGACACGGTTGAACATATAACGTCCTTCCACACCATATTTAAATTGCTGGTCTTTAAAGCCGTATGCATTGTAAAATTCAAGTCTCCACGGATCATTTTGGGTAAAATAGGTTCTCGCCCCAATTCTGATTCTGTCACCTTCCACCTCATTTTTTCCATAGATGGAAGTGATTGGCCCTAAGTCAATACCCTTTGTAACATTGTAATATCGTGATGCCAGTGTTTCATACAGTTTTACAATTCGGTTGAATTTCGGTGTCTGCTGAAGCTTTTCAAGCATTTCGTAAACACCTTTTTCCTGTTTCGAAAGGGAGTCGGGTCTTGCAGCAGTCCAGAATTCATCGTTTTTTTCTACAAATTTGGCATCATACTCTTCTTCTTTCCGGACAAAAATTTCGTCAGCCAGAGGTTGGTTAAACTGATAATCTGAATAATTAACAGAGCGTTTTGCAAGCAGACTTTTAGAATTTTTCTTTTTTGAAAAAGGGGTAAGTTCAATTTGAGTTACCAGTTTTTTCGGCAGGAAAGTTTCGTCATCGGGATTGCTGTATTCCAGTTCAGTATAAATTGAATTGATGAAATTTACACTGATTTTACTGGTCGATCTTAAAGTAGCTCCTAAAACAGCATATGTTTCCGTGTCAATATAAAGATAGCCCTGAAAAGCCAGAACGTCTTTTCTGCGCGGTTCGTAGCGGATTCTGTAGGCTCGGTTTCCGCTGATGGAAATAGTGTCGCTCAGCTGATAATCGTAAGTACTGAAGCCATCTGTCGATACAGGACTTTGAAATCCGATATCAAAATAATTTAAAGTATTATCGTAAATGTTGATATCACGGTAAAGATTTTTCGCCGTAATTGCCACCACCTGATTATCCTGAAATCCCGAAGTTTTCTGTGCAGTAAGAAGTTTTTTAGTCTTTTTGGAAGGTTTGTTTAAGCCGTAGTTTTCATAAATAGATTCGTTGAGGAAGACGGGCAAAGCCATTGTTCCGTTGGCTGTGGAATCGGCGTAGTCGAAAATAAAATCGAGTTTATTAAAAACCTTCCGGCTCATAAATGCGCTGTCGATATTATTGGCGTCAAACTGAATTTTTTCGTATTCTTTATAGCTGTAGCTGTCGAATTTTTCGAGCCCGTTGTTTCTTTTGCGTTTCCAGACTTCCTGCATAATGGCGTAGGCAGGATTTTCTTTCTTGTTTTTGTATTTCGGCTTGGTATTCTGAATGACAACTTCGGCAATTGCACTTTCCTTTTCAGGAGAAAGTTTGATCTGAAGATTATTCTCAATAGCCGTGACTTCAAATGAAGCATAGTTTTTTCTTTCAAACCTGATCTTGTAGATAACCGTGTCTGAACTTACCGTAAACTGTGATGAAGTTGTCGTTAAAGCGGCTGCAGTCTTATCGTTAATGAAGATGCTGACTCCGGTGAGGTCTTTATTGGTTTTAGCGTCTGAAATTTTTCCGGTAACGGAAGTCTGTGCGAAAAAAAAGCCTGTGGTAAAGAGGGAAGATATAAAAAGAAAATATTTATAAATCTGTGTAGACATCATTTGATTCATCGAGCATTTAGCTTAAACAAAAAGCGTGCTGTAAATTATTTAAACTAAAATATTTAAAGAGCTTTTGTCTCTGATTATTAAGGTGCAAATGTAACGAAAAAAACAGTCTTGATATTGTGTGCGTCTGAAAGTTTATTGTTTACAATTATAATATGTCTCAAAAGGTTATAAAAAAGAAAAAGACTCACATTTCTGTAAGTCTTTTTGCTCCTCCTGCTGGGCTCGAACCAGCGACCCTCTGATTAACAG
>NZ_LMQH01000012.1:362254-362473 GCF_001424105.1 Chryseobacterium sp. Leaf394
TCCTCGTTTAAGGTGGTGCAAATATAAAAGGAAAAATAATATTATACAAATATTTTGTAGCTAAAAGTGCCGTAAACAGCCTATCAGATTATTTTTCAGGATTTTAAATTTTAAAATAAATAACAATACTAAAAAATATAAACAAAAAAAAGACCTACATTTCTGTAAGTCTTTTTGCTCCTCCTGCTGGGCTCGAACCAGCGACCCTCTGATTAACAG
>NZ_LMQH01000012.1:362502-450890 GCF_001424105.1 Chryseobacterium sp. Leaf394
CCTTATTTTTAAGTGGTGCAAATATAGGACGGATATTTAAACCACGCAAGTTTTTAAATTAATTTTTTAAAAAAAAATTAAAATCCTCCGGTTATCATTTTAAAAATGTCATTTCCGAAAATCAGTAACATCAATCCAAGCAGGAAGATAACGCCAACCATCTGAGCGTTTTCCAGTATCTTTTGTGGCACTGGCTTTCCAACAATCATCTCGTACAAAGTGAAGATAACATGTCCGCCATCCAATCCAGGGATAGGAATTAAGTTTAAGAATGCCAGCCAAACGGAGAACATTGCTGTAAAACTCCAGAACCAGGTCCAGTCAATAGAAAGACTGCCATCTTTTGCTTTATCTACCTGCATTTTGTTGATGATGGCCAACGGGCCGCCTACTTTTTCATAGCCTTTCACCTTTTTATTGAAGATCAGTTTAAACTGCTTCACCTGATAGGTCAAACTTTCAATACTTCTTGTAAAACCTCTTCCAATAGATTGTCCGAATGTGAAATGTTTGGTTTCATAAAACTTTTTCATCTGCTTATAAGAAGCCAATCCTAAAGTTCCTTCTTTCGATACAGTCAAAGCAAGTGGAGTAGTGGTCCCGTTTCTCAGTACATCAACATTAATGTTTTTTCCTGCGCTGCTTCTTACAATTTCCTGAAATTCGTCGTAATAAGTAATTTTCTTTCCATCCACACCAACTACCTGGTCACCAACTTTCAGACCTGCATGTTCTGTTGTAGTATTGAAAATAGAATCTATTACCGCCGGAAATCTCGGTGTAAGAAATGCTCTCGGATTTTCATCTCTGAAAGCTAAAGCTTTTCCGTCATCACTTGTCGGGAATGTTACTTCTTTTCCATCTCTTACAACAGTAATCTCGTCGCTCAATAGAACGTCTAATGCTAATTTGTCAAGATTGTTCTGGGTTTTTCCGTCAACTTTCAGAATTTTATCTCCGTCTTTGAAACCCATTGCTTTGGCAATATTGGTATAATTCATCGGAGCGTTCACTTTAGCTGTGTCAAATGAGGTTTCTCCGTTAAAAAAAGATAAACTTCCAAAAATGATCCAGGCCAAAAAGAAATTTACTGTTACACCACCCAACATAATAATCAATCTCTGCCATGCCGGTTTTGCTCTGAATTCCCATGGTTTTGCAGGTTGTTTCAGCATTTCGGTGTCCATACTTTCGTCTACCATTCCGGCAATTTTCACATAACCTCCGAAAGGAAGCCATCCGATTCCGTATTTTACGCCTTCATGTCTTCTCCAGTCACTTTCAGGAAGTACAGAAACGTCGATAGGCTTGAGCACCTTTTTACCGTCAACTTCTACCTCTTCTTCGGTCGGTTGGTTTTTACTTAAAAACTGATATCTCCATTTTCCATTGATCTTCTTCATGGCGAAGATGGAAAAGTAAGGGTCGAAAAATAAAAAGAATTTATCTACTTTGGTTTTAAACCATTTGGCGGGCAGGAAATGCCCAAGTTCGTGAAGAATGACTAAAATAGAAATGCTCAAAATAAATTGAAACACTTTAATTGCTATTTCCATTAATTATTTTTAAATTATAGTTTGCAAAGGTAACAATTATCAAAAGGATGCCAAACAAAAAGCTCCTCTAAATGAGAAGCTTTGTCAGATATGCCGGGAATTAAAAATTAAATGAAACACCCAGACTGCCATTGTTGCCGACTTCCGCAAACACGCCGATGTTCTGTGTGAAAAAATATCTTGCGCCGATATGAGCACCAATTCCGAATTCCTTATGCAGAACTCCGACATCTACACCGGGATAAATATCCAGTTTTTCAGGTAATTCCAGTGTTTTGTTTAAATGGAAATTAACTCTTCCGAAAGCAAAAAATCTGTTGTCACTGTTGTTATCCTTAAAATTTTCGAAGTAGATATTCAATCCTGCTCCTACAGAAATCAAATCGTTGATACCGTAGTCATAGGTTCCTGCGATTCCGGTTCCGTAGCCCCAGGCGCTGAGCCCCGCATTCACTTTCTGATCGCCACTTCCGGTGTATGCCTGTGCACTCACTGCCACTCCGAAAAACATTAAAATCATCATTAAAAACAATTTCTTCATAGTCTATTTTTTAAATTTAATAAATTTTATCAGTTTTGATTCAGGCTTTTTTAATCAGGGAACTTTTCCTTTAATTTTTAAATTATTACCAGGCCCACTGTCAAAATTAAGAAATTTGCTGTAAACCATATTTGTCTGTATATCTTTGGTTTCCTGACTGACTTACATTTTTGATAACAGCACAGGTCAGTAGCATAAAATTATTACGAAAAGAACTATCTTTAAATTCGAAAATTACTAAAATGAAATTATTTATTACAGTTGCCTTTCTTCTGCTGAATTTTCTCGCATATTCTCAAAAAAATATCAAAATGTACAACGAAAGAAAAGGCGATTCTCTCACATTTTATGTTGATAACAATGAAATTTATCCTGTATCATTAGTATTTAATGGTCAGCCCGAAGCAGAAAACCTGAGAAAACCCGATGTATTTAAAACCACTCAGGTGATTCCCGGCAAAACCAGCAGATACCGCGTTACCTATTTCGTAGTGAACGATAAGAAGAAAGGCTGGAATCTGAAAAAAATGCCTGGTTACCAGTCTTACATCGGAGATATTACCATAAAGCAATACGACAAGAACTACCAGTATGATCTGCCTTTCGGGAAAGGAAAAGCGTTTTGGATTCATCAGGGGTATAATGGCACATTTTCTCATCAGAATGAAAATTCATTAGATTTCATCATGCCTGAAGGCACCGAGATTTTGGCAGCCCGAGACGGATTGGTGATTGATATTGTACAACATAACGACAAAAGCTGTCCTACAAAAAACTGTGCTGCCTTTGGAAGTTACGTATCTGTTTTACATCCTGACGGTACTATTGCGCAGTATTTTCATTTAATGCAAAACGGAGCTAAAGTGAAAGTAGGTGATAGCGTTACCAAAAGCCAGCCCATTGCCCAAAGCGGTAATACAGGCTGGAGCAGCGGGCCGCATCTTCATTTCGTCACCTATCTCCCGAGTTCCACAGGCGAGAAACAGAGAATAACAGTGAAGACCCTTTTTAAAACCGGACATGGTGATAAGGTGGAATATCTGGAGGAAAAGAAGTCTTATGCGAGAGGGTACTAGGTTTAGATTAAAGAAAAATCAGTCAATATAAATTCAATTGCTAAAAGCTAGACCACTTATTAATAAGCATTACTTATGATATAACTTTTCAAGCATTAAATAGTTACCTTTCACGAAATGCCCGAGATACATTAATGACATTTCAAAATCAACCGAGCTTACTTCATTTAAGACCATTCTTTCTTTATGGCCTAAAATACCAAAAAGAAATCTTACTTTTTTAGGTCTGTCATACCAGAGAGAAAATTCGAGTTCTTTATTTTTACTGAATTCTGCCGTTAACCCAAAACTTCTTTTATTGGATAAACAAATAAAGTCCAATGACGGATTGTAGTAAACAGAATTTTCTTTTAAGCTGTCTAATAACATTAATTGATCTTCCCATGGATAATTTTTGGCAATACTTATAACTTCATTTGCAGAAATTACCTCATTTCTGTGCTCAATTTCCTTTTGATTGGGATAACAGATAGAATACTTATAATTCATCATAACTTATTCTGGTTAGTTCAACTTTCAAATATACCGTTAAAGACTAACCTATTAATAATAACAGAGACTAATCTTCAAAATATAATGACGTCTTGAAAGTATTAGGTTTTTATTAATACTATAGCTTCACAGGGATCAGAGAAAGTTGGCGAATTCCTTTACTTTGCTTTTACTTTTTGCCGCAATTTAAAATTATCACCCGTCACCGTTACTTTCCGAAAAATTAAATTAATTTATATATTTGTTTTGAAAACAAACACAGAAATGAAAATTATCCCTGCAAAATTCCGCAAAAATGTAGGTTACTTGAGTTCTACAACCTGCGTCATTATTAGAAAATTTATCCTTTTTAAAGGTGTAAGTTTTTCATTGAATTTAAATCAGATTTAATTTAAAGTATAAAAATTACGGGAAAAGCCGTCGCAACCCTGTAATAACAAAATCTCTTCAGGGGAAAGTTCCTTGCACGCGTGAACAGACTTTCCCCTAAGCGGGAAAACCTCCTGCAGACGGCAGCACACTTTCCCCAACTGTCGACAATGCGATGCACGCCAGCTTTGTTTTATCCCGAAAAAAAACATTTAAAACACATTATAGCATGAATGCAATTCATTTAAAATTACTTCGAAACGCAGAGTACCTGCAGTTCATGAAAGATTATGCAGCGATTATCCATCTAAACGATCCTACAACTCTGCAGATTGACGCCAAACTTTCCGCTTTTGAAACGAAGAGCAGTGAACTGCAGGATTTATTTAAGAAAGCACTCGCCAGCGACAAAACGAAAACCGTCCTGGAGCTGGATGAAAGACGGGACAATGCCATCAACGGATTAACGGGATATGTACAAAGCTTAGGCTATCATTTTGAATCTGTAACCAGAAAAAATGCCCAGCTTCTGCGGGATAATCTCACCCTCTATGGCAGCGGAATTGCCAGAATGAATTATCAGTCTGAAACTGCAACGCTCAACAATATTTACAGAGACTGGACTACCAAACCCGACTTGATGGATGCTGTGATTTATCTTAATCTTGCACCATGGCTGGATGAACTGAACGATGCAAATACTGAATTTAATGTTCAGTTTCTTACCCGTACGCAGGAATATGGAGATGCCAATCCTGAAACCATAAAATCTAAGAGGGAGGAAACAAATGTAGCGTATTACGCTTTACGCGACCGCATTGATGCACTGCACACCTTGACAGAAAGTCCGGAATCGCCTTATAGCAAACTCATTAATCAGCTGAATGCATTAATAGACCAGTACAATGTTTTGTTGATGAAAAGAGAGAGTGGTTTACCGCCTGACGAAATGAAGTGATTTTTTAATTTTAAAACAAAATCCCCGAAGTGTTAATCTTCGGGGATTGGTTTGATGTCGTCCTTTCAGGGCTTTTCAATTTAACTCTGATCCAAAAATTATCTCAAATCAACAAAATTATCCGTCGGATTTACATCCGCCATTCTTTGGCTCAAATCTATGCCCAACATTGATAATTGAGATTTTGAGTAAGGAATTGTAAAAATATATTCTTTCTGTGTCCACGGCCAGTATTTTTCTGTTTTGAAATCGCCGTAGCCGTCCTGTTGTTTCCAATTGCGGGTCATGTTCATCGGGATTTGGTAAGTAACGATTTTATTGTCTTTTGTCATGATGCTGAAGTCAATAGGCATCGGGATCTGACTGTTGTTAACTAAAGTTATCGTTGTAGATTTTGCGTCGTACTTTACATCTTTAATTCCATAGTCGATGGTTTTGGTTGTGTTGATCCAGTAATGTTGAAACCATTTTAAATCCATTCCCGAAACTTTCTGTGCGATGTGGAGGAAATCTCTGTCGGTAGGGTGTTTCATTGCCCACTGATCAAAATATTCTTTCATTATTTTTTCTAAATTCTGCTCGCCAACGATGTAGCCTAACTGCACCAGATACAATTCACCTTTCACATAACTTGCAAAACTGTAAGCCGTGCCGTTGTCATGATGATCGCCCAACCAAACGGCAGGCTCCTCAATTCCTCTTTTTACGATGTTTCGGTATGCATTGATTTTATCCACAAATGGGTTTGGCCGCTCATCTTTCGGAGGAAACAGCTGATGCATCACGATGCTTTCGGCATAACTTGTAAAACCTTCGTCCATCCACGGTCTCAGCGGTTCGTTGGTCGCCAGCATCTGCTGATACCACGAGTGCGAACCTTCGTGAACCATCAGCCCCATTAAATCTTCAATGCCCTCTGCTTCACCTAAAATCATCGTACACATTCCGTATTCCATTCCTCCATCGCCACCCTGAATGAAAGCGTAAGATGGATAAGCATACTTCCCGAAACGAGAATTCATAATCTGGAAATATTTAGTGATTAAAGGTTTTGCCTCGCCCCAGACTTTAGTTTTGTCATTTTTCTGATATACAAAAAACACTTTCGGGCCTTGCGGAACATCAAAACTTTCTACTGAATAATCTTTATCTGCCGCCCATGCGAAGTCGAGCATATTTTTGGCTGACCATTTCCATGTAGCTTTGTTTTTATCTGCTTTAATTTTTGCTGAAGCGTCGTAACCTTTCACTTCTGTAGGATTCAAAAGTGTTCCGCCTGCGCCAACAATATAGTCTTTGTTGATTTTAATGGTAACATCAAAATCCGCAAAAGGTGCATGAAATTCTCTTCCCACATAATCGAAAGTTGCCCAGCCATCGTAATCGTATTCGGCAATTTTCGGATACCATTGAGACATCGTCATATCGACCCCCTCACGGTTATTTCTTCCGCTGCGTCTGATCTGCTGAGGAATTACAGCATCCCACTCCATTGTGAAAGTGGTTTTGGAATTGGGTTTTAAAGATTCATTTAAATAAACTTTCATCACCGTTTCCTGAATTTCAAACTTCAGATTCTTTCCGTTTTGTTTGATCCAGTGGATGTTCTGTGCGCCTTCCTGATCTTTCGGAATGGATGCCAGTCTTGAAACGCCGTCTTTCTGCAATCTCGAATCTCCGTTTCTTCCCTGTCCGGCCACTCGCTGATCCATCATTGAATTGGGTTTAAAAGCATTCCAATATAAATGGAAGTACACGACATTGAGTTCGTCCGGCGAGTTATTGGAATAATTTAAAGTTTGATTTCCTTCGTAGGTAAATTTTTCTGCATTGACATCAATATCCATTTTGTATTGGGCAGCCTGCTGATAATAAGCGTTCTGCTGCGCCTGAAACTGCGAAATGATCAAAGCAAAGAGTATTGCAAACGATTTTTTCATTGAAGATTTATTTTTTTTAAAGGTAAGTAAATTTTGAAAATTAATATATTTGACTATAAACAATTCAATATTTTGAAAAAAACAATTTACCTCATTCTCCTTTTGATTATATGTTTGAATTGCTCTTCAACAAAAACATTTAATAAAAAGTCTGATATCAAAGCTATTGTTGAGAATAGACAACTTAACATCTTATACAGAGGCGTACAAAATCATCTTAATATTGATATTCCGCAATCTGACAGCATACAGATAAGCGGAGCAGGCGTTAAAAAAGAAGGAAAAAACCGATACTCCATAGTTCCTACAACTGGTACCACTCTCGAAATTATCATTACTGGTTTTATTAGAGACAAAGTGGTTACAGACAAAAGAAAATTCCGAATCCTTAATATTGGAAGACCGTATGCAAGTATAAATAACCAAACAATACAAATTAAACTAACCAGTGAAGAGCTTGCTGTTTCTAAAATAAAATATTTTATTCCTCAACTGGTTTACGAATTACCAAAAGTAGGAAAGTTCCAATATCAGATAAATCAACAAGAACCATTGATTAATTATGGTGAAGAATTTAACCAATCTGCAAAAGATAGAATTTTAAAAACGAAGTCTGGCGATTCTATAGTTATTGATGAGCTTTCATTAGAAAATGAACAACCCAACATAGATTATAAAAAGGTAAACGCTTTAATAATAATTATTCAATAAGACTAATTGCTATTCAAAGTTTCAAAAACTTTGAATAGGTTCAAACTTTTAAACCTCAAAATGCAACTGTACCAATCAGTGAAAAGCATCCGTGTTGTTTGCGTTGAAATGAATTATCTTTTTAATTAAAGTAATCTGTCCCAAATGATAATAGCAATGCTCAATCATTCCGTCCACGTTTCTCAGATAAGTATTATATTTTTCGTCGACAAAAACTTCATTTAATTTAGAATCGGACATCTGTTCTAATAATGTTGCGAACTTTTCAGAATCATTCCACAGTTTATGTAAAAGAGATTCCCACTGTTCCTGAGATTCAATCGGTGTAAGATCAAAGCTGAACTGATCTCTGATTTCCAGATCGCCACCTTCGAAAACATTGAGGATTCCGGCAATATAATAGTCGATGTGAAATGTGAGCATTGCAATGGTGTTGAGATCGGCAATTTTAGTGTTTGCCTGATGCCAGGTTAAGTCTGAAAGCTGATCTTTAAAATTGGTATTGGCAATCCATGTTCCATCCAATAAAACTTCACGGAATCTTTTGGCTAATTGTGAGGGTGTGCTCATTTCTTTTACATTTAGATATCTTAAAGATAATATTTTTTGAGTTCACACTGATTACACTGATTTTTTTAAAAACAGCAAAATAATTATTGCCACGAATTCACGAATGAAACAATATCATTTATTCTAATTTACCTTGACAAGATTCGTGACGATTAAATCCAAAAAAAATCCTTCAAGGTTTCTAAAACCTTGAAGGATTAAATGTATTCTGAGTGATCAGACTTATTTTTTTGAAGAAATTTCTTTCTTTCCGCTTTGTAAAATCTTTTCCAGGATTCTTAAAGTAATCAGATACGTGGGTTTTACACCGGTCAATCCTAATCCTCCTGAAGAAAGGGTAGCTCCAGTTTCCAAAGGATTATCTGAAGCGTAGTAAGCATAACTTACAAACAGATCAGGCGCGATATGATGTCTGATTTTAGATGCTACCTGAATCGCTTTTTGATAATGTGCACCTTCCATTTCAAGTCCGATGGCCTTCCATGAGGTATTCATAAAGTAAGAAAGAATGTCTCTGTTCTGAAGTGACGTTCCTAAAACGGTAATCATCGGTCCTTCGAATGCCTGCAGTTCATCATCTTTAAAATCTTCCAGCTTCAGAGCATTTTCAAACGGATAATTATCTGCCGTTCCTTCAAAGATATGGGAAGTAGGAATCATAATATCACCTTTTCCACCAGCAAGAATTCCCGCTTTCCCCATGATGGAAACAGATTTTACTTTCATCATGTATACTTCTCCTTTCTGTTCGAAAGGTCTCAGCAGTTCATCCATTACCTCAAAGGCCTGTTCGCCAAAAGCATAATCGAAAACCATGATCACATCGTCTCCGTCATATTTCAAGTGACCGAATGGTGTATTTTTAAGATTGGTTTTACTTAAATCAATGATCTGAACGTCAATATTACTTCCGCTCTTGTCGTTGATGTAAATTAAACCTTCTTCCAAAGCGTATTTTGAAACTTTGTCGCGAAGATCTTTTTTATCTGAAATTTCTCCGTAGAGTTTGTAATCAACGTCTTTCGGATCTTTTTTCTTTAAAGCATCATTGCTGTACAGCATATTTTTCACCGAATGCATATTCGCGGAAATAATATGTAACGGACGCATGTGAAGATCGTTTTCAAATAAAACTTCTTTCACTTTGTGAGCCCATTTTTCACCGAAATAGTGATGCCCGACTCTTTCCTTTAAAATAGCACTGAAATAAATCTCGCGCTCACGGCTTTGTTTGGCATCTTCCAGACTCACTTTTCCTAAATGGTAAATGATTTTGAATAACCTGTCCGGATTTTCATCGTCACCAAAAGTATTATACGCATTTAAGGTTTCATCGAAAGTTCTTCCTATTAAAGAAGAAAGATGAATCAGAGCGACTTCTTTTTCTCTTCTGCTGAATTTTTTCTCGCCTTTTACCACTTCTTCGATGATTTTGAAAGCACGTGTCGGCTTCCAGTTTTCATCCTGAATAAATGCGAGATTACGGATTTTATCGGCTTCTATAAATAAGAACGTTAAGTGGGTAAGGATATCGTAGATTTCTGAACGCCCCAAAAGAACTTCAATATTCATCTGATGTTCGTCGATACGGTAACAGTTTCTCCTTCTCTTTTTAGGAACAATCGGCTCGAAACTTCCTTTATCAAAACCTTCGTCTGATGTAAGATGAATGAAAGCACATTCTTCTATTCCTTCCGGAAGTCTGTCTAAAACATACATCAAACCATCAAGCTCCAACTTGCTTGGAACGCTCATGGTACCGTAAATTTCGGGATTGATCGTTTTCAACAAACTTCTAATGCTTTCTCCGGAAACTCCGCTTGGCTTGAAAAAACCTCTATAGAACAGGTGTCTCATAGAAATGTATAGTCTTTCAATTGCCTCGGTAGTTTCTCTTGCTCTAGAATTTGTCATATATTAAATTTTTTATAAAAAGTCTGCTAAGTTACGGAAAATAATTTTAATGATTTAAAAAGCTTTAAACCAAACAATTACCTTTTAAACTAAATTTTTAAACGATTTAAAATTAATATTTACGTTTCTATTGAGAAAGAATTTTGGAATAAGTTTTATTCATATTGCTTCTACGCATTAATCGATCTTAAATATGCGTCAAATTTTAACCTCAAGATCTCCACCGCATCTAGTTGCTAACTTTATAATTTTGGAAATTGTAAAATTTATACTTGAAATGCTTTTGTTTTTTAAAACGCAAGGATACACAAAGAATTCATGAGAATAAGCATTGAGACTAAGCTAAACAATGCCGTTTCACTTATTTCCGAAATACAAAGCTTCAAAATGCAGTTGAGATTAATTATCTATATTCTTAATGACGGTCTCCATTTTTTCTACGGTGACTTTTTCTACGGTTTTCATCAGTTTTCTATTCATGTAGAATTGTACAGTATACGTATTATTTTGGGTGGGAGTAATCAGAAGTCCGTCTTTTGGTTTACCTTCAGCATCCATCTGAATTCCCGTAATGATACGGTTTTCATCAGTGTCTTCAATAAATTTGTCGCCTGAAATTTTCTCAGCCAACCTATTGAAATTCTCCTGAAGATCTGAACTTTCATTCACCAGCGTATAAACTTTGTAGAATAATTCAGTTCCTTCCATCGGCTCCATCGATTCATCAACCGGATTTACAGTACTTGAGACAATTTTTCCGTCTTTCTCGTGATAAACAATAATGCTTTCTTTATACTTTGAATCTAAATAATCTTTTCTGGTACCGTCAACTACTTTTCCATCGATAGAAAGCTGTTTGTTAAACGTGTTTTTGGATGGGTCAATTTTAATTTCAGCCTTTTTCTTTGCCTGCATATCGCTGATCTCGATCGAATTATTTTTCAGTTCAAAGTGAAGTCTGTTAAAATAATGCATTGCAAACAAATCCCAATCAAAGGCTTGCAGGACTCCATTTTTCCAATATTTGGACGTAAACTGCTTTTCGTTCAAAACATACTCAACGCCATCGTATATTTTTCCGTCTTTGTAAGTAGATTTAATATCATAAGGCTGATGTCTATAATTATCCATGTTTTTCAGGTAATCATTTGAATACTGAAATTTCAGAACCCCATTTTCGTAATAATTGACCTGCTTAAATTCATGGTTGTCATCAGTTTCAAAATATCCTGAGAACGGTTTGCCATTTTTAAAAACACCTTCATAAATTTCCTGAGGTTTTTCTGAAATGGTGAAAGAATAATCTTTTACTTTTGCCAGAATTCCATTTTCATACAGTTTTTGCTTCCGAATGTTATCCTTATTATATGTATCTTCAAAATACGTTTCTTCTGTAATTTTTCCGTTTTTGAAAACCGAAGTTTTCTCACTTTCAACCAGGTTTCCGTTGTACGGTTCGTTATTTTTATACTCTAAAGTTCCCACGACTTTTCCGTCATCATAGAAAGTAGTGATTCCGTTGAGTTTTTCATTTTGGATGGTGTAGGTTCTTTCTAAATTCTCCAGTCTGTAACCAAACACCTTCTGCAGCCCGGTTTTTTTGAAATTTTCAACATTGATTAATTCGTAGGTATCAGACCGGTTTTCATTATCTTCAATGAAAGTTCCGTTAAAAGGTTTTCCGTTTTTATAAATTCCTTTTCCAACAACTTCCCCGTCTTCATTTTTCACGATAGCTTCTCCCTCTTTTACACCGTTTGTGTAATTTTGATTGACAAGCATTCCGCCCACTCTTACGTCGAAATTTCCGTTAAATGGTTCGTTTTTTTTATAAACTCTTTTGCTTTTCAAAGATCCATTTTCGTTAAAGACAATTTCCTCACCTTCTTTATATCTGATTTTATAGTTTGTTTCTAAAGAAATAGTTCCATTTGGAAAATAAACGATCTCTTTCCCTGACTTTTCGCCTTTAATATAGTTTGAAACAGATTTTAGATTGGTCGCAAAATTATTCTGAAGATAATATTCGTATTCAGATCCATTTTCAACACCATCTCCGTATTTCCTAAACTGAGTTTCATTTAAAGATTGAATTAGCTTTCCGGATTTATCATAATTTTTGCGGGAAACAGGTTTAAAGTCATAGGATCCAATTACAAAAACCGTTTCCTGAGCCAGTTGTTTTGAGTTTGCCCAAAATATTTTCTCAGTTACTGTTTTTCGGTTTTTTTTACTCTCGGCAATATACTTATCTTCATATTCGCCTGGCGGCACAGTCATTTGCAGTTGCCTTCCATCAGTACCCGGAGGGGCTGGAGGTGGTGGTGGTGGAACCATTCTTACATTATCACTTATCACTTCGCCAACCCCTTGTATCATATCCACTTGCTCGATTTTTGTGTTGTAATCGTAGTTATCACTGTGTTTTACCTTTTCGAAACTTCCGCTTTCGGGTCTCCCATTTACATAAATCCCTTTCATTAAAACTGATCCATCGGTTCCGTAAATAATTGTTTCGCCATCTTTAACACCTTCTTTATACTGCACTTTCTTCCGAAGTTTTCCATTCTGATGATAATATAATAGGGTAGCGTTTTTTGTATCGTTACGATACTGTTTGAAATTTTCGTCATTTCCGTTTTGGTCGTACCAGATGATATCACCTACATAAGAATCATTATCACTTTTCAGAGCATAACCTTCAAACTGCGGTGTCCCATTCATATAAAAATCCTGAACCAGAACCAGTTCACCGATTTCTTTCATGGGCATTAATCTATAAAATAAAGCGTTTGCTTTTGTGGTAATTTCCCAGTCTTTATCGTAGTAAATAAGTTCAGTTTTCTGGGAATAATAAATCTGAGATATCAGAAATGAGATAATGAGAATTATTCTTTTTGTCATTTGAGTTCGATTTATTCAAAAATAGGAATTTTAGTTTGGATTCAATCTGATATTTACAAACATGTATTTTATGATGGCAAATAATAAGTATTCATGAAGAGAGATTTTATGAATTGTAAATTTAAAATGTGATTTAAGATATCATTTATACAAAACGGTACTCTTATCCAATTTAAATAACTAAATATTTTAAAACACCCCTGTTGAAAATAAGACAAAGGCTTAATTTAAACTTAAATTAACTTTAAATTATCATAAAATTTAGGGGTATATCATTTTTGATTTATATTTTTTGTAAATTTGCCCCGTAAAAATCAACCTATATGTCAACTTTAAGATTCAAAGCGTTAGAAACTTTACCATTCAAGGACTTCAGAAAAGATAATTCTATTGAAGTTCCTGTAAAATTGTCAGAATTATTCTGCCAGAATGTTTTCTCTGAGGAAACGATGAGAGAATACTTAACGAAAGAAGCTTTCCAATCTATTTTGGATGCGATGAAAAAAGGAACTAAAATCCAGAGACACATCGCAGATCAGGTAGCTGTAGCAATGAAAGACTGGGCAATGAGCAAAGGTGTAACGCATTATACACACTGGTTTCAGCCATTAACAGGAAGCACTGCAGAAAAACACGATTCATTCTTCACGCCAATTGAAGGCGGCAGAGCGATCGAGAGATTCAGCGGAAACTTATTGATTCAGCAGGAGCCGGATGCATCTTCTTTCCCGAATGGTGGTATCAGAAACACTTTTGAAGCAAGAGGTTATACGGCTTGGGATCCTACATCTCCAGCATTTATTATGGGAACTACTCTTTGTATTCCTTCAATCTTTATCTCTTACACAGGCGAAACTTTAGATTATAAAGCACCTCTTTTGAGAGCTTTGAACGCTGTAGACGAAGCTGCAACGAATGTAATGCAGTATTTCGACAAAAATGTAACGAAAGTAACGCCGACTTTAGGTTGGGAGCAGGAATATTTTCTGGTTGATTCAGCATTGTATCAATCCCGTCCGGATTTGGTTTTAACAGGTAAAACTTTATTAGGACACTCTCCTGCAAAAGGACAGCAGTTGGATGACCATTATTTCGGTTCGATTCCTACAAGAGTTATGAACTTTATGAAAGAACTGGAAGTTGAATGTATGAAACTGGGAATTCCTGTTACTACAAGACATAACGAGGTGGCTCCAAACCAATTTGAGCTGGCTCCGATGTTTGAAGAAGTAAACGTTGCTGTTGATCACAACTCTCTGTTGATGGACGTTATGGCAAGAATTGCTCACAGACACCATTTCCACATTTTATTCCACGAAAAACCTTTCGCAGGTGTAAACGGAAGCGGAAAACACAACAACTGGTCTTTGGCTACTGATACTGGCGAAAACCTTTTAAGCCCGGGAAAAAACCCAAAGAAAAACTTACAGTTCTTAACATTCTTCGTGAATACCATCAAAGCTGTTCATGAATATGCAGATCTTTTAAGAGCAAGCATCGCTTCTGCAAGCAACGACCACAGACTGGGTGCAAACGAAGCTCCACCGGCAATTATTTCTGTATTTATCGGAAGTCAACTGTTCAGAGTTTTGGAAGAGCTTGAAAAAGTAACAGAAGGGAAACTTTCACCAGACGAAAAAACAGATTTAAAATTAAATGTAGTTGGGAAAATTCCTGAAATTCTGTTGGATAACACAGACAGAAACAGAACTTCTCCATTTGCATTTACAGGAAATAAATTCGAGATCAGAGCGGTTGGTTCTTCTGCAAACTGTGCAGAATCTATGACCGTAATGAACACGATTGCCGCAAAACAGTTAAGCGATTTCAAAATAGAAGTGGATGCTTTAATTGAAACCGGTCTTAAAAAGGACGAAGCGATCTTCAATGTATTAAGAGAATACATCAAGCAGTGTAAAAACATTATGTTTGAAGGTGACGGATATTCTGATGATTGGGCTTTGGAAGCTGAAAAAAGAGGTTTGAACAACTGGAAAACAACTCCTGAAGCTTTGAAACAGGAAATGAATCAGAAATTCCTTGATCTTTATGAAGAAATCGGAATCTTTAACCACAGAGAAGTTGAAGCAAGAAACGAAATCAAATTAGAAAAATATTCAACTGTAATTGATATTGAAGCTAGAGTTTTAAGTGATATCGCAAGAAACCACATTATCCCTTCCGCTTTGAAATATCAGAACAGACTGATTGAAAACGTAAAGGGTCTTAAAGAAATCTTCGGAGAAAAAGAATTCCAAACACTGGCAAAAGAGCAGATGAGTTTGATTACAAACATTTCTGAAAATGTTTCAATAATTAAATTGGGTGTTGAAGACTTGATCAAAGCAAGAGAAGCTGCAAAATCAGTATCTGACAGCCAAATTCAGGCAGAAGACTACTGCACGAAAGTAATCCCGTTATTTGAGGGAATCAGAGAAGCATCTGATAATCTTGAAATGATGGTTGATGACGAGCTTTGGCCAATGACGAAATACAGAGAAATGTTATTTACAAGATAACATCTTTAAAGTTCCATATTATTAAAATTCCCCGCCTTCTCAGACGGGGAATTTGTTTTTGATCTTATCTGCAGATTCAAAAAACCCTGCCAGCGTTTCAAACGCTGGCAGGGTTGATGTATTTAAAATATTTTAATTATTCTCTATTTAAAACTAAGACAGCATTCTCTGTGCTTTTTTCACTCCTTCTACCAAAAGGTCAATTTCTTCAAAAGTATTGTAAACAGCAAAACTTGCGCGTACTGTTCCGGCAATATTAAAGAAATCCATAATCGGCTGGGTACAGTGATGTCCGGTTCTGACGGCAACGCCCATTTTATCGAGAATCATTCCGACGTCGGATGAAATCCCAACTCCTTCCAAATTAAAAGAAACAACGCCGGTTCTGTGCGCATTTTCGCCATAAACCTTCAGGCCCTCTATTTGTAAAAGCTGTTTTTGAGCATAATCAAGCAATGCATTTTCATGATTCTGAATATTCTGATGCCCTACTTTATTCATAAAATCGACCGCAGCTCCCAAAGCAATATTTCCACCTACGTTGGGTGTTCCAGCCTCATATTTAAAGGGTAAACCGGCGTAAGTTGTTCCATCAAACGAACACACGGCAATCATTTCTCCGCCGCCGTGAAAAGGAGGGAGATCTTCAAGGATTTCCTGCTTTCCGTATAAAATACCTGTACCCATCGGAGCATACATTTTGTGCCCTGAAAAAACAAAGAAATCACAGTCCAAAGCCTGAACATCAATACTGAAATGTGGCGCAGACTGAGCACCGTCAATTACAATATAAGCATTTGAGTTAGCTCTTGTTTTTGCAATAATTTCCTCAATCGGATTTACAATTCCCAAAGCATTGGAAACCTGATTTACGGAAACAACTTTCGTTTTTTCACTTAAAAACTGATCTAAATAATCCAACTGTAAAATTCCGTTTTCATCAATCGGAATTACTCTCAGTTTAGCTCCGGTTCTATCACACAGCAATTGCCACGGAACGATATTCGAGTGATGTTCCAGATAAGAGATGATAATTTCATCACCTTGTTTTAATTTCGAAGTTAAAATATAGGAGATAAGATTTAAACCTTCTGTAGTTCCTTTGGTAAAAATTACTTCGAAATCATTTTTGGCATTGATGAATTTCTGGATTTTTCTTCTCGAAAGCTCCATTTCTTCAGTTGCCAGCTGGCTCAAAGTGTGAATTCCTCTGTGTACGTTGGCATTAAGCTCTGTATAATATTCATTCCAAACCTCAAGAACTGAGTTAGGTTTTTGAGATGTTGCTGCATTATCTAAGTAAACCAATGGCTTACCGTTCACTTCGCGGTTTAATATAGAAAACTGACTTCTGATTTCCTGAATGTCAAACATTTATTAAAATTTTAATTAAAACGTTCATTATTTAGAACACGTCAAATTTACGGCTTTTTTATGAAAAGATTTGATGCTTACAGCCATAATAGATTTAATCTAAAAACAAAAAAACCTGCCAGAATCTGACAGGTTAATTTATTTAGGATAAGAAATTCTTATTCTGCTGCTGCTTCTTCAGTTGCAGGAGCTTCTCCTTCAGTTGTAACTTCTTCTTCATCGTCATCATCAGCCATAGCACCACCTTTCGCTGCATTTCTAGACATTTTAACAGCTACTACAACTGCGTTGTCAGGGTGCATGAAAGTATAACCTTCAGCTTTGATTGATCCAACGTATAGTTTGTTACCGATTTTAAGCGGAGTAATGTCTACCACTACCTCATCCGGCAAGTTTGCAGGGATAGCTTTTACCTTCAGTTTTCTGAAAGTCTGACGTAAAACACCACCAGCTACAACACCTTTAGAACGACCTGTGATTCTTACAGGAACTTCCATTACTACCGGCTTATCATCTGATAATCTGTAGAAGTCTGCGTGAATGATCTTGTCTGTAATTGGGTGGAACTGAATATCCTGAAGAACTGCAGGAATTACCTGTCCGTCAACTTCAATAGATACCGTGTGTGCTTCAGGAGTGTACACTAAACCTTTGAACGATTTCTCCAATGCAGAGAAGTTCAATGGCTCGCCACCTCCGTAAACAACACAAGGAACTAATTCAGCATCACGTAAAGCTTTTGTCGACTTTTTGCCCACGCTTTCTCTTTTTGTACCTTGAATTGTAATTGATTTCATTTATAAAAATTTAAAAAAATTGTTTCGTTTTAATTTGCAAATAATTAATTATCAATTAGATAACGAATTTACTGCTAATTGACTGATGCTCGTGCACCATCTTCATAACATCAGCAAATAATGGGGCGCAAGATAGCACTTTTATTTTAGTTGACAAATTAGTTTTCACAGGAATTGAGTCAGTTACAATAACTTCCAACAATTGTGAGTTTTCTATATTGTCATAAGCCTTACCGGAAAGCACTCCGTGAGTGGCCATGGCTCTTACAGATTTTGCACCTTTCTCCATCAAAATATCTGCAGCTTTGCAAAGTGTTCCTGCAGTATCAATCATGTCATCGATAAGGATTACATTTTTACCTTCCACATCCCCGATCAGGAACATTTCTTCTACAACATTGGCTTTTTTACGCTCTTTATAAGCGATTACCACATCTGCACCTAAGTGACCTGCATAGTTTTTCGCTCTTTTTGCACCTCCCATATCCGGAGAAGCAATTGTAAGGTTTTCTAAATTAAGATCTCTGATGTAATCTACAAAGATTGTAGAAGCATACAAATGATCCACAGGAATCTCAAAGAACCCCTGAATCTGGTCTGCGTGAAGATCCATTGTCATAATTCTGGTAGCTCCGGCAGCTGTCAAAAGATTGGCAACCAGTTTCGCTCCGATTGGTGCTCTTGGCTTGTCTTTTCTGTCCTGTCTTGCAAGACCGAAGTAAGGCAAAACAACTGTGATGCTTTTTGCAGAAGCTCTTTTGGCAGCGTCAATCATCAGAAGCAGTTCTAAAAGATTGTCTGCCGGCGGAAATGTAGAAGCAATCAGAAAAACTCTTCCTCCTCTTACAGATTCGTCTAAAACAGGCTCAAATTCCCCGTCGCTGAACTCCTGAATAATGATTTTTCCTAATTCTTTCCCGTAATGCTGGGCAATTTTTTCTGCCAGCTCTTTACTGGTTCTTGTAGAAAATAGGTAACTTAACTGATCGGCCATTTTTACATTTTTAAAGATTTGCAAATTTAAAAAAAAACCACAAGAATCAATCCTGTGGTTTTCATTTTTTATTTTTCGTCCTTTTAAGGGAATTTCACTCCTGAATATTTGTTGGCATCAACCTGAGGTAAGGTAGATTTGTATTTCAGATTGATCGCTTTAATAAACTCATTGGCGACTACAGCGTAGCCTCTTCCTGTAAGGTGCACACCATCTAATGAGAAAGTTCCTCCGGTAATAAACTTAGCTGTGTACTTCACGCCGTCAAAAGAAATCCCGGAAGCCCCGTTGAGTTCCACCATTTTTTTGTTGGCATCTACGAACGCAAGTCCGTAAGTATCTGCAAGCGTTTTAATTGAAGTATTGTAAGCATCAGTAGCTGTTTTCACAGTAGCAGCTTCAGTTTTAGTTAAAACATGCTGATTTTGTAAAGGATAAGAGATGCCGTAGACATTCACAGGTGCCGGTGCTCCTGCAAAAGTAGTTCCGATAACTGATCTTGACGTTAAAAGAATATAATCTTCAGCTGTTGTTTGTCTTGCCTGTCCGAAAATCTGGCCGAAAGCTGTTGCTGTTGGTAATCCTAAAGAAGGAGTAAGAGCCGCAGTAAGCTGTGCAGAAAGATCTGTAAGAGATGTATCTTTAATTAAAACAGGGTTTGATGCCGTAGATGAAAGCAGATTAATTCTGTTACCTGCACCAAAAGCTGTCAAAGCCTGCTTAAGAGGCCCGTATAAACTTGTATTTAAAGTATTAAGATTGGCTCCTAAAGCAGCTGGTGTAAGCGGATTGTAAGGAACTGTAGTAAACATCGGGATTGAAGTAACATAAGGTATGTTAGCCACCACTCCTTTCGTTGCTCCTTTTGCTTTCAGCTTTTCCAGTACTGTCTGAATGGAGCCTGCCACAACCGCCGGATTCGAAATATCATTAGAACCATAAGTTGCAGGATTGGTAGTTGCAGATGACTGATAGATACCTGAACCTCCGCTTGTTGCATAACTCAATACGTCGTTGTTTCCAATCCATAGTGAGAAGAAAGTGGGATTTCTGTTAGCAGCATCATCAGCGACTGTAGAAGTTGCACTGGATGAGAATCTCACATAATAAGGGTTTGCAGTTCCGGATAAAAGTCCGGCAGCATTACCATATCCCGGAGCAATGAGGTGGAAAGATTTTGCACCCGGAACTCCGAAATTATTCAGAGATCCTGTTACTTTTGTTGTAACGCTGGTTGTAGGCGCGCCAGCCACATTTTCAATAACCGGAGATCCGTCTACAAAAGATTTAATATAAAGTTTTGTTCCCTGAATAGGCGTTGTCCCAAAAACCAGTCCTCCGTTGTTGTCTGCCATAAGAGGCTGTACAAAAGCTCCTCCGCCGGCACGCTGCATTTGTGCTGCAATCATACTCGGGTAAGATTCATTCTGCCCGTCGATATACAAAGCGTTGTCTCTGTATCCTGACGTTAAAGAATTACCTAGTGCTACATACGTGGTAAAATTGGCCTCACCGCTTGTTACGGCAATGTCTGTTACGTCATTTTCAAAATCTGTTTCGCAGCCTGTTGTAAAAAACAATGCTGAAACAGCTATAGAAGATATTAATATTTTTTTCATAAGATAATCAAAATTAAAGGGCGTTATACGATAGTCCCAGACCGAAGTAGAAAGCCTGCGCTTTTGCCTGTCCGTTAAATCCTAAGTAGCTGTTGTTTACACTTCTGCTTTGTGGGAATGTGTATCCTCCGGCTACATCTACACCGAATTTTTTAAGTTTAAATCCTAAACCACCGGTAAGTACAAATGTATTGAATGACGGAGTTTCAGGGATGAAATTTTCGTCTGTGTAAGGTGATTCGTCATAGTAACCTCCCAATCTTCCGTAGATCATATTTGAGAAGGCATATTGAGTTCCCAGTCTGAAAGTTTTAGAATTTCTGAAGTTCTTCGGCGCAACCAAAACTGTTGGATCTGCCTGATTCCCCGCCGGAGCTTTAGCAAAATCGATAGTCAGTTTTGAATATCTTTCCCATCCGTGATAGTTGAAATCTGCGGAAACAAGCCATTTTGGTGTTACTTTATAGGTCATACCGATTGTATACTCGTCAACAAGAGGAAGGGTAGCGTTAAAATTGTCAATACCGTCTGTTCCTAATCCTAAAAGTCCATAAACTGACTGTGATGGGAATCTGAATGTTGCAGTAGCATTTTCAGCTTTCATATCTACCGGTGAGCGGTATGCAACACTCGCTTCAAACTTATCGTCCGGCTTAAAATAGAAACCAAAACCAAATCCGTGGCCACTGGCATCCTCACTCTTCAGATTTACGTCTCCACCGAATTGCGTTACAGCTTTATCCCAGTTTACTTTTCCTGATGCGTAGATATAGCTCGCACCAAAAGACAGCCATGGAGCCATTTTTACAGAAACCATTGGCTGAAAATAAAAGCTTTTCAGTTCCAGCATCTGCACCATTTCGCGGCCTTCCCAATCATAAGGATATTCAATTGTACTTCCAAACGGGGTCGAAAAACTGAAACCTACAGATAAATTCTCAATAGGCTTATAAGCAATAGCAGCATAAATAGGTGTTCCGATAGGATTATCTGTTTCTGTACTCTGAAGCGTGTTTAGATTTTGGAATGTAACCTTATTACTTGCTCCAAAACCTCCCGCAACAATACTTAGCTTAGAAGGTATGAAAGACATTCCCGCCGGATTGAAGAATGCAACACTCGCATCTTCCGTATGCGCACTGGTATGTGCCATCGCCAATTGTCTTACTCCCTGAAGTGAAACCCTGAAGCCTCCTGCATAAGATAAGACCCCAGCCAGCAAAGCCGTTGATACTAATATTTTTTTCATAGGGTATTATTATTAATTAAGTCAAATATAAAATTATTTTGGCAACGTCTGTTAATAAAAGTATAATTTTTAAACATTAGGTTAAAAGAAAACTATGTTTAAAATAACAATTCCCCGAATAGTTGAGATAAGTAACTATTAACAAGACTTTTATGATTAAAATGTAAAAATTATTATACATCCGTTTAAACTTAAACATTTAACAAACAGAATAAATGCTATTTTTGGAATTGTGTAAAAATAAAAATCGATAAATTTGCAAATTAAATTAATATACAATATATGAGTTGTGGATGTAAAACGTCCGGCGATTCTACCCATTCGTGCGGACCTAAAAAAACCGCCAGTGGCTGCGAAAGTGTAAATACCTGTGGTAATAGTTATAAATTAAGTGTTTTCGACTGGTTGTCTAACGTTCAAAATCCTACATCAGAACGATGTGACTTTGTGGAAGTTAGATTTAAAAATGAAAGGAAAGCATTTTTTAAAAATGTAAACAGTGTTCCTTTACATATAGGTAGCGTAGTAACGGTAGAATCAAGCCCCGGGCATGATGTGGGCGTAGTAAGTCTCACCGGTGAATTGGTAAAGATTCAGATGAAAAAAAAGAGAGCTCCCGAAGATGTTGCTCTTAAAATATACAGACAGGCCAACCAAAAGGACCTCGAAGTATGGCAGGAAGCCAGAAAAAAGGAAGAAACCATCAAGGTTGAAGCCAGAAAAATCTCTCACAGACTTGGTCTTGAGATGAAAATAACTGATGTTGAATACCAGGGAGACGGCTCAAAGGTAACTTTTTACTATACTGCAGAAAGCAGAGTGGATTTCAGACTTTTGATTAAGGAATATGCATCAGCATTCCGTACAAAGATTGATATGAAACAGATTGGTTTCCGTCAGGAAGCTGCAAAAGTGGGAGGAATCGGATCTTGTGGAAGAGAATTGTGCTGTTCAACATGGTTAACAGATTTTAGATCGGTTAATACAAACGTTGCAAGATACCAGCAGCTGAGCATCAACCCGCAGAAACTGGCAGGCCAGTGTGGAAAATTAAAGTGCTGTCTTAACTACGAGCTCGACAGTTATCTGGATGCCTTAAGCCATTTTCCATCTTCTTCAACAACATTAGACACTGAAAAAGGAAGAGCTTTCTGTATAAAAATCGACGTTTTCAAAAAGAAAATGTGGTTCGCCTACGTAGATAATTCTATGGCGTGGTACGATTTCGATATCGATTTGGTTAAAGAACTGATTGCCAAGAACAAGAAAGGTGAAAAAGCACCTCCGCTTGAAGATCTTAAAATACCTGAACTCTCAGTAACATCGGTAGATCTTATTCAGGAGAACAGTGTTGACCGTTTTGAAAAGAAAGGCAGAAACAACAGAAACCGAAACTCAAATCCGGGACAGGGCAGTAATCAAAACAGAAACAGCGGACAGAAAAACAAACCCCGTGGTGAAAGAACGGACCGTCCGGAAAGAACTGAACGCCCTCAGAGACCTGAACGCACTGAGAGACCTGAACGTAATGAACGTCCTGCAGAAGATAAAAATACTGAAAGAAATTCAGGCAGAAATCAGCAAAACAGGAATCAGAACAATCAAAATCAAAACAATCCGCGACCTCAGAAAAATCAGCCGCCAAAGGGTCAGAATGAAAAAACTGAACGTCCGGAAAAAGTGGTAAAGGTGGAAAATGCAGTAAATTCTGACAAGCCTAAACCTCAGAATCCTAATCCGAACAAAAAGAATTTTAAGAAGAAATATCCTCCAAAAAAAGACAACAACAATAATGCATAAATTTTTAGGTTTATTATTTTTTGCCCTGTTCATCAGCTGTGGCTCTTCATCGGAAGACGTCATTATGAATCCCGTAAACGGAAAATGGAACAGAAAAACAGTGCAGAAATATAATGTGAGTATTTCTGATAATCAAAATCCTAAAAATATTATATTTGTTGTGAGAAACAACGATAGTTATCCTTACAGCAATCTCAGATTTATTGTTGATTTCAAGGATCTTCAGAACAAAAAAAGTAATGTTGACACTTTAAATTACATTCTTGCAAAGCCCAACGGCGAGTGGCTGGGAACTGGTTTTGGAGATACTAAGGAGACTTTGTTTCTGTATAAAGTAAACTACAGATTTCCGAAAAACGGAAAGTATGAGATCAATGTGACGCAGGCTATGAGAAATGATAATCTGCCGGGTATTGAAGATTTAGGAATTAAAGTAGAAACGGCAAAACCGTAATCATACATGGAAGAAAATAAAAACATTTCCGGAGGCAAAGGGAAAACTTTTCCGCTTCCGCCTAAAAAAAAGAAAGATACCCGCTGGAAAAGAGGAGTGAAATTCGTCTGGATCGGTTTCTTAGCTGTTGTTTTAGGAATTTCAGGTTTATTCTTTGCAGTTTCCCAAGGATTTTTGGGAGAAATGCCGGATGTGAAAGAGCTTGAAAATCCCGATATTTTTGTGGCTTCAGAAATCATCTCATCAGACGGCGTGGTTTTAGGTAAATTTGAAAAAGAGAAAACACAGCCAATTACATATCAGGAGCTTCCTCCTTATCTTATCTATGCATTGCAGGCAAAAGAAGACGAGCGTTTTTCTGAGCACTCAGGAATCGATTTGCAGTCTGTTGTAAGAGCCGTTGCATACGGAGGTAAGCGTGGTGGTGGATCTACGATTACGCAGCAGCTTGCCAAACTTTTATTTACAGGAACTGCTTCCAGAAATAAAATACAGAGAGGTACCCAAAAACTGAAAGAATGGGTAGTTGCTGTAAGTTTGGAAAAAAGATATACCAAGCAGGAAATTATTGAGCTTTATTTCAATAAATTTGATTTCCTTTTTAATGCCAACGGTATTGAGATGGCATCTAAAATTTACTTTAATAAAAAGACTTCTGAGCTTACTCTTCCGGAAGCTGCAACCTTTGTAGCAATGCTGGAAAACCCGAACAAAAACAACCCACACAGATATCCAGAAAAAGCAAAAGAAAGAAGAAACGTTGTTTTGGAGCAGATGCTTAAGACAGGATATATCGACAACGGAACTTATCAGAAAGCGATAGAAACTCCTGTTGTGGTAGATTATCATCCTATCAAAGATGTTACACAGGGATATTCAGCCTATTTCAAATCTTATCTGAAAAAAGAAATAGATAAATATCTTGACGATTACGAAAAAGAAACAGGAAAAAAACTGAATCTTTATAAAGACGGATTAAAAATCTACGTTACTCTGGATTCTAAAATGCAGAAATACGCCGAAGAATCAATCAAAGAACACCTTACCGATCTTCAGAAAAGATTTGATGCCGAGCAGAACAGAAGGAAAAACAGACCTTTCTACTATCTTAACGATGAGCAGGTAAACAATGTGATGATGCAGGCAGTGAAGAGAACCGGAAGATACAGACTTCTGAAAGCTGAAAATATGCCGGAAGATTCTATCATGATGGAATTCCACAAGCCTATTAAAATGTCAAGATTTACATGGAATGGCGAAGAAGAAGTTGAGATGTCTCCATGGGACTCCATCAGATGGCACAAACAGGTTGCTCAGGCAGGTTTGATGTCTGTGGTTCCCGGAACAGGTGAAATCAAAGCATGGGTAGGTGGTATCGACTGGCAGCACTTCCAGTACGATCACATCAAGCAGGGAAAAAGACAGGTAGGATCTACCTTCAAACCTTTTGTTTATGCGACAGCAATTATGAAACTGGGAATGACACCTTGTTCGGTAGTTTCCAACGGAACATTTACCAAAGGAAGCTACAGTGTACCGGGACGTGGTGGAATGCTGACATTAAAAGATGCATTGGCACACTCTCAAAACCCTGTTGCACTTCGTCTTGCTGAAATGGCAGGAACACAGAGTGTTATTCAGACTGCACGGGATTTAGGTGTAACTCAGGATATTTCTACGAGTTTACCGATGGCTTTAGGTGCTTCAGATATTACAATCTACGAAATGGTGGGTGCTTACAGTACTTTTGCCAACTACGGAAACTACAACAAACCGGAGATGATCTGGAGAATTGAAGATGCCAACAACAGAGTTATCAAGGAAATTAATGCTGAGCCTAAAGAGGTAATGAATCCTAATTACGCATACACCATGATTGAATTGATGAAAGGTGTTGCACAATACGGAACCGCTTCAGGAGAATTGGGAAGAAAAGGAATTTCTAAAGCAGTTGAAATTGCAGGTAAAACCGGAACAACTCAGAACAACTCAGACGGTTGGTTTATGGGAATCACTCCAAAATTAGCTACCGGTGCATGGGTAGGATGGGAAGACAGAGCCACCCACTTTCTCGGAACCGGTGAAGGTCAGGGTGCGAAAATGGCATTGCCGATCTGGGCTATCTTTATGAAGAAAGTTTGGGCAGACAAGTCTCTGAAAATCTCACCTGATGACAAATTCGTAAAACCGTCAGAATGGAAAGACGGATGCAGCAATCTTAAAGGTTTAAGTTCAGGATACGGTGATGAAGGCGGATTACAGACCATAGACGAGATCAAAAATCCGAAACCTGCCGACAACACGACTAAACAACCCGGCAGAAAAGAAGAAAATGTAAACGAGAATCTTAATAAGTCTGAAGAAATCGACTTTAATAAATAAGAATACTCAACTGTAACTATAGAGACCTTCCATATTGGGAGGTCTTTTTTTATGAAGTTTTTGGTTAATTTTGAAATATGAATCTCGATCAGATAAAACAACCTTTCACAGAACATTTTCCGGGAGATTTTTCCGGAGACACCATGCAGCGGCAGACACCAAAAATACTTTTCTCAACTGTTGAACCTTCAGGTTTTGAAAATCCAGAACTGATTTTGTTTAATCAAAAATTATCTGATGAAATCGGTCTCGGTCAGTTTAATGAAAAATCTGATCTAAATTTTCTTGTCGGTACAGATTTGCCTGAAAATGTAAAAACATACGCAACTGCCTACGCCGGACATCAGTTTGGAAACTGGGCAGGACAACTCGGTGATGGGCGCGCCATTTTTGCAGGAGAAATTGAAAATAAAGAAGGTGAAAAAAATGAAATCCAGTGGAAGGGTGCCGGTGCCACGCCGTATTCAAGACACGCAGACGGAAGAGCTGTCCTGAGATCATCCGTCCGGGAATATCTGATGAGTGAAGCGATGTTTCACTTAAAAGTTCCGACTACAAGAGCTTTAAGTTTGGCATTGTCCGGAGAAAGTGTAGTCCGCGACATCATGTACAGCGGAAATCCTCAATACGAAAAGGGAGCAGTGGTCATCAGAACAGCCGAAAGCTTTTTAAGATTCGGACACTTTGAACTTCTTGCCGCACAGATAGAAACAGATACTTTAAAAAAATTACTTGATTTCACTGTTAAAAATTATATCCCCGAAATAAAATCTGAGGGCGAACAGAAATATCAGGAATTCTTTAAAACAGTTTGTACAAAAACTGCCGATTTGATGGTTGAATGGTATCGCGTGGGCTTTGTACATGGTGTGATGAATACCGATAACATGTCGGTTTTAGGTCTCAGTATCGACTTTGGCCCATATTCAATGTTGGATGAGTATGATTTGAATTTCACCCCAAACACCACAGATTTGCCGGGCAGAAGATATGCTTTCGGAAAGCAGGGACAGATTGCCCAGTGGAACTTGTGGCAGCTTGCCAATTCGCTGTTTCAGGTGATTGAAGATGAAAAATTTTTAGAAAAAACCTTAAACGAATTTGGAACTTACTTCTGGAAAAAGCATGATGAAATGTTGTGCAGAAAATTCGGTTTTGAAAAACTGATTTCCGGCGATGATGATTTCTTTTCACAATGGCAAAGCCTGATGCAGGAACTTTCATTAGATTACACCCTGTTTTTTAATCAACTTGAAAGTCATTTAAACCAAAAAACAACTTCTGAACAGCTTCAGAAAATTTCTTATGGATTAATCGACGAAGAAAAGTTTGAAAAATTCAACAGTTTTTTGTCTGAATATGAAAAGAGATTATCTCAAAACTCAATTTCTTCCGAGGAATCTAAAAAACTGATGCAGGAAAATAATCCGAAATTCACTTTAAGAAATTATCTTTTGTACCAATGCATCGAAGAGCTTGAACAGGGCAAAAGAGATCTACTTGAAAAACTGATTACCGCTTTAGAAAACCCTTACGAAGAAAAATTCCCCGAATTTTCAGTGAAAAGACCTGATGGTTTTGAAGGTGTAGCGGGCTGTTCGATGCTTTCGTGCAGTTCATAATTAAATTTAAACCTCGAAGACTTCGGTAAAGACTTTTGTAAATCCTATTTTTGCAGAAATTTATACTGAATGTCTATCAAATCAAAACTCATTCACTTTTTTAAAATGATTTTTCCTTCCACTCTAATGGAATTGGGAATTTTCATTTTTTTTCTTGCAGCTTACGGGATTTTCGGGACTTTTCTGGCTCAGCATTACAAAATTGTTTTCGACAGCCGAATTCCGTGGGACGCCTATTTCAGTTTTGATAACAAAGCGATTGTGATGACGGGTGGAAGCTTTGAAAGGCATCCGCTTTCGTGGTATTTTTTCAACTGGATCAGAGAATTTATTTTCCTTTTCACCAACGGGAAAATGGGAATGGAATTCAGACTCTTTCTGGTCTGGATCAGCAATTTTATTGTGAGTTTAAGCATTGTTCAGGTTTATAAATATTTAAAAAACATTGTTCAGACACCGCTTTTCATCAATTTGCTTCTGGTCTTGTTCTTCAGTTTATTTTCAACGTGCATTCTTTTATCATTCACACCGGAGACTTACACCTACACTCTGCTTTTGCTCACGGCATTCAACTATTATTCAGCTGTAAAACTCAAAAATGACGGCAAAATTTCAGGACTTTCACTGGTTTTGGGATCAACGGTTGTGGGAGGTTTGACGGTCACGAATATTGTTAAGATTTTCATCCCTGTTTTATTTGAAAAAGATGTTTTTAAAAACTGGAAAAAATTTGGATTTGCCGCGCTGAGAGTCGGGATTTCATGTGTCATTTTTATTTTGCTGTATTTAAACAGAATCAGTTTTAAGTATGAAAATATTCTTTCTAAATCTGGTGAGCAGTATGAAAAGTTTTCGAATGTAAATTCCACTCCGGTTTGGGATATGGTTTATTCTTACTTTTTTGGCGGAAATATTCTGTTCCCAAGTTTCTTTATCAGAGAAAAACACAATATGCAGGGTTTTTATTACAAAGCTTTGTTCATGGATGTGTACACTTCTGCTGTTCCGTATATTTTCATCGGATTACTGCTTGTTTTGATATTCTGGAGTTATTTTAAAAATTTCAAAAACAAACTCGTGCAGATTCTGATGATTTCTTTTGCTGTTGACATCGCAATTCACTGCATTTTCAGATTTGGCCTTCATACTTCCTATATTTACGGCGGTCACTTTGTTTTTGTCTATCCAATGATTTTGGGATGGCTGTTTTTCATTTACAGAAATCAGCCTAAAACACTTTCATTTTTAGCTTGCTCAATCTTTATTATGACCCTGTATTTAGGTTTAAATAATTTTTACCGGATGACAGAATTTTTCGATTTTGTAAACCGGTATTATTAACAAAAAAAACGTCTGCAATCAACACTGCAGACGTTTTTATTTTTAAGTTAAATTTTTCTATTTCGCTTCAGAACAGAAGATTCTGTACTGAACTGAGGTAGCAGATTTAAAATATTCCCTTACTCTTGAAAGATCGCTTGAAGCACTCTGTTTAGAGAAATAACTTCCAGCTAAAATTTTATAGTTTGGTCTTAAAGAGGCATCAGTTTCCACTTTCAGATTAGGAAATCTCTTTCTGAAATAGGCTTTTACCTCATTGGCCTCTTCATTCGATTTTACAGTAGTAATAAGAATTTTAAAACCTAAAATCCTTGGGTTTTTTGCACAGATTTCAGCTTTTGTCAGTTCACGGTTCGGAACATATATTTTAGCGGGTTTTTTCACTTCGCTGTCCGGATCTTCAAAAGATTTGCCGTAGGTTGATTTCTCGCAACGCTCTTCCAGATTGCCCAAAGCATCGCTCACTTTAGAATCCATCGTCAAAACAAGCTCAGTTCCGGAGATCGTATCTTTCTTTACAACTTGCTGTGCATCAACAGTATTAATACCACATAAGGCAAGAACAGAAAATGTCGCAATAATTTTTTTCATTTAAAACCTTGTTTCTGCAAAGTTATAAATAATAAAAAACATAGCAAGCAAGGTTATTTAGAATAGTTACAAATTAAACGGAAATGACATTTTACCTTTTACAGCAGTCGTTAAAATCTTCTTAAAAATCTTATTTTTGCGGGATTGATTACAAATTCAATAATTACTAATATAAGATAATTTAAATGATTAGTTGGAGAAAGCATTACAAAAAAACGTTGATTGCAATTGGTATGTTGCTGTCGACAAGTGCTTCAATTTACGGGCAAGATGGCGATCCTAAAGCAGGTGAGACACTTTTCAAAGCAAATTGTACAGCATGTCACGCTTTAGACAAGCAGGTAGTAGGACCGGCACTGAAAGGTGTTGTAGAACGACTGAAGTCTGAGCAGGGCCTGGATACAGAATGGCTTCATAAGTGGATTAAAGACAACAAGGCACTTAGAGCTTCCGGCGATAAGTATGCCAATGAGGTCTTTGAAAAATTCAATAAGACTGAAATGCAGGTCTTTCCAAATCTTTCAGATGCGGATATTGATAACATCTTAGCTTATACAACTAATCCTCCTGTAGAAGAGCCAAAACCTGCAGCTGGTGCAGGTGCAGCCAACGCAGACGGAACTGCAGCCGCAGCTCCTGTTGATAAAAGCGTTACAACAATCATGATTATATCACTTTTGGCAATTGCCGGACTTTTAGTCTGGATTTTGTTGAAATTGAGACAATTGGTAAAATTAGGTCAGTCTGACGAATTATCTGATTACAATCAGTCTAAAGTAAAATCTTTCAGCGAAATCTACGAGAAATACCACATGGTAGGTAAAGGCCTTCTTGCAGTTCTTGCAATCCTTGCTGCTTACGGTGTTTGGAACTGGATTATGTGGATTGGTGTTTACAAAGGATATAAGCCAGAGCAACCGATTTATTTCTCTCACAAAATTCACGCAGGAGAACAGAAAATCGACTGTCAGCTTTGTCACTCAAGTGCAAAATACGGTAAGGTTTCTGAAATCCCTTCAATGAACGTTTGTATGAACTGTCACAGAACAATTTCTGAGTATAAAGGTAAATACATGGAGCCAGGAAAAGACAAAGCATTCTACGACGGAGAAATCCAGAAGATTTATGCTGCTACCGGATGGGATCCTGCTGCACAGAAATACACAGGAAAAACAGAACCTGTAGAATGGACGAGAATTCACAATATGCCTGATTTCGTTTACTTCAACCACTCACAGCACGTTGTTGCCGGAGAAAAAGCGATCATCAATTCTTTCAACAAGAAGAATCCTGACAGCAAAATCGATGTAGTCTGTAAAGCATGTCACGGTAAAATTGATACCATGAACGTTGTACAGATGGCAAATGATTTCACAATGGGATGGTGTATCGAATGTCACAGAACTACGGAAATAGATATGACCAACGGTTATAATAAAGATTACTTCAAAAATCTACACGATAAGTTGAAAAAACAATATCCTCAGGATGGTGGTAAGATCACTGTAGATGCAATTGGAGGTCTTGAGTGCGGTAAATGTCATTATTAATAACTAAAAAATTAGAAGTATAAATGGCTTCAAATAAAATACAATTCAGAAGTATTCACGAACTTAAAGACCCTGCCTTAAACGGTAAGCTGGCTCTTAAAGAGTTCCAGGAAGAAATTCCGGTAGAAGATTTTCTCGACAAAGCGGAAACCAGCGATGCAAGTACAACCAGAAGAGATTTCTTAAAACTTTTAGGTTTCTCAACAGCTGCGGTAACTTTAGCGGCTTGTGAAGCTCCGGTAATCAAAACGATTCCTTATGTAGTAAAGCCACACGATATTATTCCTGGGGTACCCAATTACTACGCTTCAACATATTTTGACGGTTTCGATTTCGCAAGTGTTTTGGTAAAAACCAGAGAAGGACGACCAATCAAAATTGATCCGAACCCGGCAGCAGGCGATTTAGGTAAAACTAATGCTAGAGCTCAGGCAGCAGTACTTTCACTGTATGACAATGATAAAGTAAAGCAGCCGAAACTAGATGGGAAAGACGAAACTTTCGATAAAGTTGATGATTTCGTTATTAAAGGATTAAATGAGGCTCAGGCTTCAGGTAAAAAGATTGTTCTTTTATCTCAGTCTTTCGCTTCACCTACATTCAAAAAATTATTTGCTGAATTTAAAGCAAAATATCCGACTGCAGAGTTGGTAACTTACGATGCTTTCCCTCACAACGCAGCTTTAGATGCAGCTCAGGAAGTATTCGGAACAAGAGCTTTACCGGTGTATGACCTTAAAGGTTCAGAATTGGTAGTAGCTTTCCAGGCAGACTTCTTAGGAGATTTTAATGCTTCAAGCCTTGAAACTTCTTACGCTGCTGCAAGAACTCCGGGAGCAACGATGTTGAGACACATTCAGGTTGAATCTAATATGTCTTTAACCGGTGCAAACGCCGATTCAAGATACAGATTAAAGCCAAGTGCTGTAAACAAAACTTTAGTTGAAGTTTACAATGCTATCGTTGGAGGAACTGCTCCGGCTGATAAAACAGCAGCAGAAATCGTAAAAGAACTTCAGGCTAAAGGAAGCAAAGCTTTAGTTTTGGCTGACGGTTCTAAAGCGGCTCAGGTTTTAGCTCATTTAATCAATCAGAAATTAGGTTCTGTAGCTTTCACAGGTAAAGCAAACTTCCTTAAGGAATTTGACAAAGCAAGATTTGAAGAATTCTTAGGATGGGTAAACGGCGGACAGGTTGGTGTTTTAATCACAAACAATGTAGATCCGATTTACTCCTACCACAAAGGTCAGGATTTCAAAAAATCTTTGGCAAAAGTACCGTACATCGTTGCTGTTGCTGATAAGAAAAACGAAATGTACAAAGCAGCGAAAGCTGTGATTCCTGTAGCCAACTGGTTGGAATCATGGGGAGATATGGAACCTCAGACAGGTGCCTACACATTAATGCAGCCAACAATCCAGAAAATCTACAAATCAAGACAGATTGAAGAGTCTTTATTGGTTTGGAAGAATGGAAAAAACAATGCTGCTAATAACTATTACGATTATTTAAAAGCAAATGCAGGTTCTCTTTTAGGAGGAACTTCATTCAACAAAGCTTTATATAACGGTTTTGTAGCTTCTACAAATTCAACTATGCTTTCTTACGCTGGCGGAAACGCTGGTCAGGCTTTAGCAGAATTAGGAAACTTCAAACCTGCTGAATTAGAATTGGTATTGTATACCAAAACTGCGATGGGAGACGGAACTCAGGCAAACAACCCTTGGTTGCAGGAATTACCGGATCCTATTACAAGAATGTCTTGGGATAACTACCTTACCATTTCTCCTAAAGATGCTGAAAAGTTTGAGATTAAAAATGATCTTAACGCAAGAATGCAGCTGGACGGTTCTTACGTAAACCTTACAGTAAACGGAGTAAAATTAGAAAACGTTCCTGTATTTGTACAGCCGGGTCAGGCAGAAGGATCTGTAGGTCTTGCGCTTGGTTACGGAAAGAAAAATTCCGGAGCTACTGCTGATACAGGAGTAAATGCTTATCCTTTATTTGATGGATCAAACCTAGTTCTTTCCGGTGTAAAAATCGATAAGACGGGAGAAGACCACGAATTTGCGGGAGTACAGCTTCAGAATACTTTAATGGGCCGTTACGAAATCGCAAGAGAAGTTCCTCTGGCAGATTTCATCAAAGTACCTTTCGATGATGAGCACAAAGGATGGAACAAGCCTTTGGAATATCACACCATCAGCGGAGCACTTCCTGCAGCTAAAATCGACCTTTGGGATGCTTTTGATGATACAGACGGACCTCACTTCAACTTATCTGTTGACCTGAACTCTTGTACTGGTTGTGGAGCATGTATCATTGCTTGTCAGGCTGAGAACAACGTTCCTGTAGTAGGAAAAGAAGAGATCAGAATGTCTAGAGATATGTATTGGTTGAGAATTGACCGTTACTATTCTTCAAAAGAAACTTTAACTGTTTATGACGGTCTTGCACAAGATAAAGCTGTTCCTGAATTATACGGAAGCAAAGTTCTTGGAATTGAAGGTTCTTTGGAAAATCCAGCTGAAAATCCTGATGTGATCTTCCAGCCGGTAATGTGTCAGCACTGTAACCACGCACCTTGTGAAACTGTTTGTCCGGTAGCGGCAACATCACACGGTAAGCAGGGACAGAACCACATGGCTTATAACAGATGTATCGGTACAAGATACTGTGCAAACAACTGTCCTTATAAAGTAAGACGTTTCAACTGGTTTACTTATAACTTAAATGACCGTTTTGATTTTAATCAGAATAACGATTTAGGTAGAATGGTATTGAATCCGGATGTTGTTGTAAGAACAAGAGGGGTAATGGAGAAATGTTCTATGTGTATCCAGGAAACTCAGGCTACAATTTTAGCTGCGAAGAGAGAGAACAGAAGAGTAACAGACAACGAATTTAAAAATTCTTGTGCCTGTGCAGCTGCTTGTTCTACCGGAGCAATGACATTTGGAGACATGAATGACAAAGAATCTGAAGTTAGAAAGCTGTACAGCAGCAACAGAAGATATCATTTACTTGAAGAGATCGGCACAAAACCAAACGTGTTCTATCACACTAAAGTAAGAAACAGAGTAGAAAAATAAAGTTATAAATAATAAATAGGTAAAAAATGTCAGGACATTACGAAGCTCCGATAAGAGAACCTCTAATTATTGGTCACAAAACTTATCACGATATCACTGAAGATATTGCACGACCTATCGAAGAAAGAGCAGGAAAACTATGGTGGATTTCACTATATGCAGCCTTAGTTCTTTTCATCTACGGATTCGGCTGTATCGCATACACTATCGGAACAGGTATTGGATCATGGGGGCTTAACAGAACTATTAACTGGGGTTGGGATATTACCAACTTCGTATGGTGGGTAGGTATTGGTCACGCCGGTACTCTAATCTCAGCAGTATTATTATTATTTAGACAGAGATGGAGAATGTCTGTAAACAGATCTGCAGAGGCGATGACGATCTTTGCGGTTGTACAGGCAGCTTTGTTCCCGGTAATTCACATGGGTAGAGTTTGGGTAGGATACTGGGTTTTCCCTCTTCCTAACCAGTTTGGTACACTTTGGACCAACTTCAACTCACCACTATTCTGGGACGTATTTGCAATCTCAACTTATTTCTCAGTATCTACCGTATTCTGGTTCATAGGTTTGATTCCTGACTTTGCAATGATCAGAGACAGAGCAAAAACTCCTTGGACTAAAAAAATCTATACATTACTGTCTTTCGGATGGGGTGGAAAAGCAAAACACTGGCAGAGATTTGAAGAGGTATCTTTGGTTCTTGCAGGTTTGGCAACACCGCTTGTATTCTCGGTACACACTACGGTATCTTTTGACTTCGCAACTTCGGTTATTAAAGGATGGCACTCTACGATCTATCCTCCTTACTTCGTTGCGGGTGCTATCTTCTCAGGATTTGCAATGGTACAGACGCTATTGTTAATCGCAAGAAAAGTTTGTCACCTTGAAGATTACATTACTATGTATCATATCGAAATTATGAACATCGTAATCGTATTGACTGGCGGTATGGTAACTGTAGCTTACGCAACTGAATATTTCATCGGATGGTATTCCGGTTCAAGATACGAAGACTTTACTTATCTTTCTCCGGGTGCTGCAGTAGGACCTTACTGGTGGGCATTCTGGGCATTGATTATCTGTAACCTTGTTGTTCCTGCATTATTCTGGTTCAAGAGAGTAAGAACAAACATCATTGCAACATTTATTATTGCTTTAATTATCAACATCGGTATGTGGTTTGAGCGTTTTGACATCATTGTAATCAACCTTTCGAGAGATTACCTTCCAGGATCTTGGACGATGTTTAAACCAACCATCATTGACGTTGGAGTATATTTAGGAACAATCGGATTCTTCTCTGTATTATTCTTATTATATGCAAGAACATTCCCTGTAATTGCACAGGCTGAATTGAAGAGTATCTTAAAAATTTCAGGTGAAACCTATAAAGTAAAAGAAGGAGATGAGCACCACTAAAATTGTATACGGACTTTATGCTGATGACGACGATTTAATGAACGGCGTTAAAGCATTCAACGATAAAGGGATCTCTATAAACGAAGTTTATACTCCTTTCCCGGTTCACGGCCTTGATAAAGCTTTGGGATTAAAGAAAACAAGAATTTCTGATGCCGCATTTATCTTTGCTCTTTATGGTGTAACCATTGGTATTACTTTATCATGGTACATCATGAACCACGACTGGCCACAGAATATCGGTGGTAAGCCGGCATTCACTTGGGTGAATAACTTCCCTGCTTTCATCGACCCGATGTTTGAACTGATGGTTTTCTGTACGGCTCACATGATGTCATTAACCTTCTTTGTAAGAAATAAAATGTATCCTGGAGCTCCGGCACAGAATCCTGATCCGAGAACTACTGACGATAAATTCTTAATGGAATTTGTAACAGACGATGTGGAATCTGTAAAGCAGCTTCTTATTGAGACCGGTGTAGAAGAGATAACTGTAAAAGATGCTTAAGATGAAGAATAATATTTTAAAAATTACAGCCGTTTTAGGTCTTTCAGCAGCATTGTTTACTTCATGCGGACCAAAAGACAGTACGCCTTTGGTATATTTTCCGGATATGTATTTTCCTGTAGCTTACGATCCTTTGATGAAGGCTCAGGATGCTTATTCAGATCATGAAAACGAAATTCCTGCTTTTGTAAAAAATAACGGTGCAACAGGTCTTTCTCCTGTAGAAGGATCAGTTGCTCAGAATAAAGACGGAATTTTCGCTGAAGGTAAACTTCCAAAAAATCCGGATGAGTATAATGCAGGTTATGATGCTTCAAAAGCAGTAACAACATCACCATTGAATCCTGCAAACGCCGAAAAAGATATCGAAAGAGGAAAATTCTTATTTGAGCGTACCTGCGCTGCCTGTCATGGTACAGGAGGTGATGGTCAGGGTCCAATCGTACAGAGCGGAGCTTACGCCGGTGTACCAAATTATGCAGACAGAGAAGTCACTGTAGGATCTGTGCATTATGTATTAACAAACGGTAGAAATGCCATGGGATCTTATGCAGGACAGCTGAACCCTGGCGACAGATGGAGAGTGGCAATGTATGTGATGAATGCTTTCAAAAAAGGAGCACCGGCACCTGCAGCAACTCCGGCGGCTACGCCAGCAGCAACAACTACTGAATCTACTGAAACTAAAAAATAAGAAAAGAAATGTATAGTTTTTCACCAAAATTAAAATCAACTTCTCTCATACTTCTTGTTGTAGGTTTGGTTCTTTTCATAGCCGGTTATTTCCTGAATAGCGGTTTATCTACTGAGAAAATTCAGCACATGATGCATGAAGTACACGCTTCAGGTCATGATGCACCTACGCACTCAAGCCAGCAGGTGGGTCCGCAGGACGAGCAGGCTCATCTTGAGCACGCAACAATGCAGATTCACAATTCGCCTTTGGCATCTATTCACTTTGTAGCTGTATTTTTCTTCGGAATCAGTGCTGCAGTATTGTTTTTCTACTGTATTCAGCACGCAGCTCATGCTGGATGGCCAATTATCATCACGAGAGTAATGGAAGCTATTGCTTCATACATTCCTTTCGGTGGAGCAATCCTGATTGTGATTATGTTACTTAACATTTTCCACCAGGGACATTTATTCCACTGGATGGATCCGGATTTAACAGATCCTACATCAGCACACTTTGATGTAATCCTTTTTGAAAAGAAAATTTTCCTGAATATTCCTTTCTACGCGATCAGAACATTTATCTATGTTTGTGGAGCATCATTCTTTGCATGGAAACTTAAGGCACAGTCTAAAAAAGTAGACGATACAAAATCTTTGGTTGAGTATCAGTTCCTTTACAGATGGGCAGTTGGTTACATTGCATTCTTCGGATTTGCTTCTGCAGCATGGGCTTGGGACTGGTTGATGTCTATTGACCCTCACTGGTATTCTACAATGTATATCTGGTATTCAATGGTAAGCTGTCTTTCAAGTGGTGTTGCGGTTATTATTTTACTAAGTGTTTATCTTAAGAAAAATGGTTTCCTTCCACAGTTTAATGACAATCACTTACACGATTTAGGAGTTTTCCTTTTCGCTACAAGTTTACTTTGGACGTATACATGGTTTGCACAGTTCATGTTGTACTGGTACGCAAACATTCCTGAAGAGGTAAATTATTTCTTCGGAAGATTCCAGCACTATTCGCCTACTTTCCTTCCTATGTTGGTATTCAACTTCCTTTTACCTTTATTGGTATTGGTAAGCAGCAGCATCAAGAGAAATTACAAAGTGGTAACTACAATGGCCTGCATCGTTATCTTCGGTCACCTTTTAGATTACTTCAATATGGTAATGCCGGGAACAGTTGGTCCTTTCTGGAAAACACCTGAATTACTTTTATTGGTAGCAGGAGCGGTATTGTTTGTAGTTGGACTGTTTATGTTTACTGTGCTTTCTGCATTGTCTAAACTGAAACTGATTCCTACAGGTAACCCTTACCTTCACGAATCTGAAATCTACGAATATCCTTTCTAAGGTTTCGTCACAGAATATATTACAAAAGACTGATCTTCGGATCAGTCTTTTTTGTTATGAATATTTGAGTGGATATTGGAAGATGGATGCTGGAAGTTATCCATCGCTCACAATGAAAACTTATTTTTGTACTCTTAACAAAAAATAAATCTCCCGTAACAAAAACTAAATTGAGAGCACTCATTAAATAATTATAAATTCAAGACAACTATTCCGGATTTTCTTCGTCTTTATAATAAATATTAAAAAAACAAATAAACTATGAATTTCAAAATTAAAACTTCCTTTCTGCTGCTTTTTGTGCTGAACTTTTTCTTTGCCCAAACCATTACTTTCGTTTCTGAAAGAAGCGGACAACCACTTACCAAAGTTTCTGTTTTCGGCAAAGACGGAAATATTCTCGGCTTTTCTGACATTGATGGTAAAATTGAAAAATCTGCTGTTAAACCTGAACAGGAAAAATTTAAACTTATCTATGACAATTTGGTATTGGCAGAACTTTCTTATGCAGAAATCAATAAAGATGTTGTAAAACTAAATGATAAAGTAAAAGAAATAGAAGCTGTAGTCATTAAAAAATCAAAACCCGCCAAATATCTTTTCATCAAAGGAAATTTTAATGCTTATGTGACGGTCAACAATATGCTTAACTGCTATGTAGACGGTGTTGCAACCTATGTTTTCGACAATAAAACAAGAAAGGTTAAAGACATTCATGTTGAGCAGTACAGGATTTTCCGTCTTGAAAGTGCTACCAATGAGAAGAAAGAAACAGGATCGTGGGATTACAACTCGTGGATGGAAATGCCAAAAATGAAGAATGTAGGAAATTATGAAGACTATCAGACAAGAAGATTTAAAATAAAAGAACTTAAAGGCACATTCAAAGACGAGATTGAAGTTACGGGAGAGGCATTTCAGGAAAAAGAACTTTCTTTCCTGGGCTACAGAATCTATGACCTCAGATCAGTCATGAACCTTTCATTTGAAAAAGAATCAAAAAAACAGCTGAGAGATTTTACAGAATATAACGAGATTATGTACATAAAACTGAAGCACAAAAGCGAGGCTGACTATAATCAGGTGATTGTCTACAAAAATTTTCACCCAACAGAACTCGATTATGCCGATAAAGATAATGTGCAAGAAGTAAAATACAACAAAAACCAAAGCAACTACAGCACAAAATACTGGGAAGAGCCTTCATTTCCGAATATGCAGACTGTTTTCAGTTCATTCTTTAAAGATGATTTAAAGGAAAAACAAAACGCCAAATAAAAAACGCTCATATAAAAGGTTTTATTTAAATTTGCAACAAACCACCATCCATTGAAATCGCTGTAATTTGGAGAAACAAACATGATATAGCGATTGCATGTGGCCAGGAAAAAAATAAATACGTACATATGAAAAAGGTTAGATTCTTTTTACTGATTGCCGGTCTCGCACTTCTTACATCGTGTAAGAAAGACCATGTAGACGCAAGTTCCACACAGTCTTTGCAGTCGAGCATTAACGATATGACGTCGAGTCTGAACACACTGCAGCAGATTAAATTTAATGAAGCTTTATACGTACTCAAAACTTTCGGTGTAGAGGCTGAAGGTGACATTAATGAACTGAAAGCATTAGGCAAACTGATTGACGGTAAAAAAGTACCTGAAATTCTTTCTCTCGCCGATCAGGTGGCACAGAAAAACAATATGGACTGGACGAGCACAGCTCCGCCATCTTTAGGTGAAATGGATATTTTCGGAGATCTCAATCCGAAAGAAGTAGATTCAAATGACGTGCGTGCCAGCTCTGTAAATCTTATCACAAAATATTCCGGAGACACGGGAAGCGGCCCGACTGCCGTACAGATCATCCCGAAACTGGTAGATGCATCCGGAAATCCGGTTTCTTTCAGTGGTGCCACTTTGGAGACTACTCTGGAAGTTTTCAATAATGGTGTAAAACTGTCTACCGCAAAAAATATCATGCTGGATAATAATTTTAAAGGATTTTATTTAAAATTTTCTTCGCTTTCGGCAGAAAGGGTGAACGATGGTAAAATTGATATCACCGTATCAGTAAAAACCTCTGCGAAGACTTTAAAAATGACAAAAATCGGCTTGGATGTCAATCCTTCCGCTTTAAAAATGCCGGCACCGCCAAAAGTAGATTCCACAGCGATTACAGAACCAACTTTCCCGGATGTAACCACACCAACAGGAACACCTACAGATCCTTCAACAACAACTCCTGCTACACCAAAACAACCTACTGCAGACCCAAAATCTACAGTAAATAAATTTTTGAATAATGTAAGTTCTCAAAATCTGAAAGCCGCATTTGACGCATCAAGCAACCCAAGTTGGGGAAGTTATGATGCTTTTTCAAATCCTACCTCAGGTTTTGGAGCAGTGAAAAATGTTTCCGTAAAAAATATAAGTACGAATGCATCAACGCCAAATTCTGCAAGCGTGAATGCTACTTACGATGTCACCGATAAAAGCGGAAAAACAACCGCTCTGAAAGTAACTTTCGGATTGAAAAACGTAAACGGAGACTGGAAAATTTCAAGCTATAAAATCAATCCTTAATGGCGTCTCAGGAACTTGTAAAGAGATTAAACCAGACCATAGAAAATATTCCTGATTTTCCTATTGACGGAATTCAGTTTAAAGATATTTCCACCATTTTTCTCGATCATCAGCTTTACAAAGATGTGATCGCAGATTTTGTACAGTTCAGCAAAGGAAAAATCGATGCAGTCTGCGGAATTGAAAGCCGTGGTTATCTGTTTGGAATTGCGATTGCCACAGCACTTGAAGTTCCATTCATTTTAATCAGAAAAGCAGGAAAACTGCCCCCGCCGGTCATTTCAGAAAGCTATGACCTCGAGTACGGAAGTGCCGTGATTGAAACCCGTGAAGGTCAGATTAAAAAAGGACAGCGCATTTTGATTCACGACGATCTCCTGGCAACGGGCGGAACTACCGAAGCTGCTGCAAAACTGGTTGAAAAACAAGGTGCAGAAGTCTCGCAGTGCAGCTTTCTGATTGGTTTAAAAGACCTTAAAGGAGATGAAAAATTAAAGAAATTCAATGCGGAAATTTACCGCACTTTAGAATATTAAAATTTAAAACTAATAATACTCGCAAAGTATTTTGTAAATCATTCAGAAACAATTAAATTTGCAGTTCAATTTTTAAGAATTTATGGCAAAATTGGGAAATAAGGCTCCGAACGAGCAGGAAGGTAAAGAAACAGTGGAATTCTTTAAAGACCTTGACAGAGAAGCTTTAAACACAGAAAGATTCCTTGAAAAATATTCAAAACCGTTAGGTATTGCTTTTGGTGTATTGGTTTTAGGCGTATTAGGATTTTTCGGATACCAGCAGTTTGTGGTAGCTCCAAAAAATGCTGAGGCAGTAAAAACCTATCTTTCTGCACAGAAAAATCTTACAGAAGGTAAAGATAAAGAAGCCTTAGGTGGAAAATCTGCAGCAAATCCGGGATTTTTAGGTACTTACAACGAGTATTCTTCTACTAAAGTTGGTAAACTGGCTGGTTACAACGCGGCTCTTTTAAAATTCAAGGAAGGAAAATTTCAGGAAGCTTACGATCTGATGGACAAATTTTCTTCAGACAATAAGACTTTAGAGGCAATGAAATATGGTGTAATGGCAGATGCACAGTCTGGTTTGAACAAAAATACTGAAGCTTTAAGCCTTTTAGACAAAGCAGTTTCTGCATCAAATGACCCTTATACAACGTATTATTTTACAAGAAAAGCAGGTATTTTGGCTTTAGGTTTAAAGAAAAATGCAGAGGCTAAAAAATATTTTACTACAATTGACGAAAAATACCAGGATTACGACAACGGAATGTCTGATTCTTACATTGAAATGTCTAAATATTTAAACTAAAACATGGCAACAGTTAATCTTTCAGATTACAAGCCACTTCATATATCCAATGCCGAAGATTTTTCTATCGGCATTGTTTTTTCTGAGTGGAATGACTTTGTAACTTACAACCTTCGTGATGCAGCGCTTGAAATTCTTGAAAAAGAAGGCGTAAAAAAAGAAAACATAAAACTATACTCAGTTCCCGGAGCTTTTGAACTGAATTATGCGAGCATGCAGCTTTGCAAAGAGCGTAAGTTTGATGCTGTAATTTCAATCGGATGCGTTATCCGTGGAGAAACGCCTCATTTTGATTTTGTGTGTGACGCAGTAGCGCAAGGAATTAAAGACTGTAATATCCTGACCGATACTCCAACTATTTTCTGCGTTTTAACTGACGATACCAAGGAGCAATCGATCGCAAGAAGTGGCGGCGATCTTGGTAACAAAGGTGTGGAAGCGGCAGTGACGGCTTTAAGAATGATTGATTTTAAAAAGAATCTTTCAGAGAAAAAAGGAGATATTGGTTTTGGGAAATAAAACGGAATATATTTGAATAACAAAGGAGCTTTTACAGCTCCTTTTCCTTTATATACAGTTTATTCTGATCAATTAAATGCGGCACAAACCGGCTTTGATTATTCGTAATTAAATTGACACTTTCCCTGATTCCGATTCCGGCAGATTCCTGACCGATGACCCAGCTTCCGATGACAGGATAATTTCCTTCAAAATTGGGAAGTTCAAACAACTGCTGATAGATGAAACCGTTTTTGGCATAATCGCCTTCATTTTTCTCTACCAAAACACTGTTTTTGTGCAGGCTCACATTCGCTCCTTCTCTGGAATAGATTGGTTTTTTAACGAAATCCGTCAGAGTTCTCTGTTCAAAATAAGATTCTAAAAGATAAGGATGGTTTGGGTACATTTCCCAGAGAATCGGCAAAATAGCTTTTGAGGAAAGAAGAATTTTCCAGGCAGGCTCCATCCATTGAGATCTGAAATTATTTTTAACCAGTTTTTCGCCAAAACCGTCATCCAGAATCCATTCGTAAGGATAAAGTTTAAAAATATATTCCATTACACTTCGGTCAGCTGCAATGAATTCTCCTGCATCTTCTGCCCAGCCGATGTCCTGAACGGGAATAAACTCTGTTTCAAAACCGGCTTGTGTAGCACAGTCGCGCAGATATTCCACATTGGTGACGTCTTCAATATTCGTTAATGATGCAAAATAAATATAATGCGGATTCATGTACTTTTTAAGATACGTCCAGTAATCCACCAGTTTTTCATGGATTGAATTGAACTGATCTTTCCCCGGAAACATTTCCTGCAGCCAATACCACTGAATCACCGATGCTTCATAAAGAGAGGTCGGCGTATCGGCATTAAACTCAAGAAGTTTTAAATTTTTTCCGTCAAAGCCAAAGTCAAATCTTCCGTAGATTGACGGATGATCTTCTTCCCAGCTCGTCACAATATATTTTCTGAAATATTCAGGAATATTAAACCGGTCCCAAAGGTTTTTATCAATCACATAATCTACAGCTTCAAGACACATCTGCCATAATTCCGCAGTTGCCCGTTCAATTGTATTGATTTCATCCATTGAAAATTCATAGTAATGACTTTCATCCCAATAGAGATCTTCCATAGAATGATAGCCAAAACCAAGGTTTTCAAGCTTATGTTCCCAGTTTTTTCTGAATGATGAGGCGATTCTTTTCATTTTTAAATTCTAAGATGATGCACGGAAACCGCTTCTGCCCAGTCCGCCTCTTATTACATTTCCCTTGTGCGTGCTTCTCCCGATATTTGATTTTGAGCTGATGGCATCACTGTAATATCCTGACCTTTGATAAGCTCCGTTGCTGTAAGCTCCATACGGACGGAAGGCGTGGTACAGCAAAAATCCTGTCATAAAACCATGCGTCGGAGAATAGGAAGCTGTGGTATCTGACCGCATATACACTTTTTTCTCATTTTGCGCCTGTCCTTTTGGTGGCTCCTGCGAGCAGGCGGCTAGAATTCCGGTAACGAAAAGGAGCTTTATAGATTTCGATTTCTTCATTACTGTACGGTGATATAAAATTCGTAATCCTTTTTCACTTTTGTGCTGTGCTCATTTCCGTTTTCATCTTCTACAACCTGCAGAGAGTCTCCCAGCGCAGGAATTGTATCCCTTTTAATAATTTCTCGGAAGAGTTTATTGTCTTTCCAGATCTTATGTTTGGTAATCAGAACATCAGCGGTATCGATATGCTGTACAGAAAGTTCAGTTTCCACAGAAGATTTTTTGTCTACATTTTGTACCTCATCTTCTTTTTCTTCAGTATCATCACAAGCCGTTGCCGTAATTAAACCAAAAATTAAAAGACATAATTTAAATTTTCTCACTTTAGTTATATTTTTCTACAAAAATATTATTTAAAATTCTAAATTTACCCAAAAAATTACAGATATGAAATGGACGAACGACAGAAGTGACAATGTAGACGACCGGAGAGGCCTCGGCGGCGGCGGAATGGCAGTAGGAGGTGGTCTTGGAACCATTATCATTGCAGCGATTGTTTTCTTCCTGGGAGGCGATCCTTCCGCGATTCTTTCTTCGGGAGGAGGCTCTACGCAGCAGACTGAACAGAGAGAACTTTCAAAAGAAGAGCTTAATGTAAGGAGCTTCATTCAGATGATTACCAAAGAGAACGAGCAAACCTGGACGGAGATTTTCGCCGAAAACAATATGCAGTATAAACCTGCAAAAGTAGTGTTGTTTGAGAGTGCAACTTCATCCGGCTGTGGAACGGCACAGGCTGCCATGGGACCTTTTTACTGCCCGGCAGACCAGTCGGTTTATATGGATATGAGTTTCTTTAAAGAACTTCAGACAAAGTTCGGAGCCAAAGTCACAGAATTTACGATTGCCTACGTAATGGCTCACGAAATGGGACATCACGTACAGAATCTATTAGGTGTTTTAAACGAAACCCATAACGCCAGACAGAGTGGCCGCTATTCTGAATCTGAGCTCAATAAAATTTCTGTAGCCACAGAACTTCAGGCCGATTTTTATGCCGGACTTTGGGCAAGATATTCCAACGAAAGAGAAAGTTTCTTAGAACCAGGCGATCTTGAGTCTGCCGTAGAAGCTGCAGAAGCAGTGGGCGACGATAATATCCAGAAAAGATCTCAGGGATATGTGAACCAGGAGAGCTTTACGCACGGTTCATCAGCACAGCGTAAAGAATGGTTTATGAAAGGCTATAACTCCGGAGATATTAAGCAGGGAAACACTTTCCAGCAACTGAGATAAACTTAAGAGAACTTTGATTAAATAATTTAAACCTGTGGAATGTAATACTTCACAGGTTTTTTTATGATTAAACTTTAAAAAAGCAGGATTGCAAAATTTTAAGATTGATAAGATGTCTTTAAAATTTGCATTTTTTCTACAGCAATTCCTTACTTTTAAACCGGAAAAATTAATATCAGCTTTTTGTAAGAGCTGCTGAATAAACAAAAAGTATGAATTCAATCGTAATCAACGTTGGCAACAGCAACATCAGATTCGGACTTTTTAATGGTGACAACTGCGAAATCTCGTGGGTCATCAATACAAAACCTTATCGTACAGCCGATGAGCTTCACGGCCAGATGCTGATTCTTTATCAAACCTATAAAGTTGATCCTGAAAAAATCAAAAAAATCATTATCGGTTCTGTAGTTCCGCAGCTGACCAGGGAAATAAGCTCCGCGATCAGGAAGATTCACGGAATCATGCCCATTATGGTCGACCGAAATACGCCTTCGGGAGTAGTAGCCAAGTCAAAACAAATGGGTACTGATATTTACGCCAACCTTGTGGCAGCACATAATATGTATCCGGACAGAAAAAAAATCGTTCTCGATTTTGGCACCGCGCTTACTGCCAGCTGCGTCGCTGAAAATGGAGAATGTCTGGGCGTAATTATTGCTCCGGGCATTGTGACGGCTTTGAATTCACTAATCAGTCAGACTGCTCAGCTTCCGGAAATAGAACTGGTAAAACCGAAATCTGTTTTGGGATTAGACACCGTTTCCTGCATGCAAAGCGGGATGGTTTATGGTTTTTTAGGAATGGTAGAGGGTTTCATCGACCGCATTAATGATGAAGTGAATGACGATTGTTTCGTCATCGCCACTGGAGGCGTTTCCCACGTTTACAAGCCATTGACTGATAAAATTCATCTTGCAGACAGGCTTCACACTTTGAAAGGACTGTACTTTTTAGGGAAAGATATTTAACTAAGGTTAAGGTTAAGGTTAAGGTTAAGGTTAAGGTTAAGGTTAAGGTTAAGGTTGAGTTTGAAAAGCTTTACATCTCAGCCTGAACCTAAGCCTCAACCTCTTTTCGATTTAAAAAACTCTTTTACAATCGCTGAACATTCATTTTCCATAATTCCGGAGACGATTTCTGTTTTGGGATGGAGGCTGAGTTTTTTGTTGATAAATCCCCGCTGTTCGTCCCTTGCTCCGATAACTACTTTCGAAATCTGCGACCAGCTCAATGCTCCCGAACACATGACACAGGGTTCTAAAGTGACATACAAAGTGCAGTTGATCAGATATTTTCCGCCCAGAAAATTGGCGGCGGAAGTAATTGCCTGCATTTCGGCATGGGCAGTAACATCGTTTAAGGTTTCGGTTAAATTATGAGCTCTTGCAATAATTCTGTCATTTGAAACGATCACGCAGCCAATCGGAACTTCATCTTTTTCAAACGCGAGTTCGGCTTCCTGAAAAGCCATTTTCATAAAATATTCGTCGGTAAACATAAAAAATAAAAGCTTAGTACAAAACTAAGCTTTTCAGGATATATTTTTATTATAATTAAAACCTGTAACCAATGCCGCCCATGATTTTTCCGGTAACAGGTTCGGAATAATCACTGTTTTCAGTTCCGAATCTTCTTGCGATACCTCCGCTTGCTTCTATTACTAACCTTTCTTTAATAATCCATTTACCACCAACACCAAAGCCAACACCTACAGTCGTAAATTTCTTTTCAGTATAATAAAAATTTCCGTTATTAAAGTAATCATACTGACTATAACTGTCAGTTGTTACAGGTACAAATCCTTCAAAAAAGAATCCCTGTGCATATTTTCTTCCCATATAATACCTGAAATACGGAGAAAACTGTTTGAAATCATCTACTTCGTCACTTAGCGTTACCATTGCATTTATCCCGACACCCATGTCTTTGTTGAGAATTCTTTCATAAGAAATATTGATCATTGGTACTGCAATGAGCAGAATAGGATCTACTACAATGTCATTTTTTCTCTGGGAACCGGATTCATTATTTGGATTAAGATCCTGTGCGAAAAGGTTTATTACTGAAAATAAAACCGTTAAAACTGTAAAAATCTTTTTCATGAAGTTTTTTTGCCAAAAATAAACATTCCCATGACATGGTGAAGTTTTTTTATGAATTTTAATTAATTTTAGTCAAATTTCAGACTTAATGGCAATTTAAAGCGGGATCTTACAGCGATTCCATTGATATAGGAGGGCGAAAATCTCTCTACAACAGAATATAATGCAATTTCAGCCTGTCTGTTGAGTGTGAAATTTTCCCCTTCAGCCTTTACATTAGAAATGCTTCCGTCTTTTTCAACGATAAATGCAATCTGAGTTTTAACATCTTTTATTTCAGAATAAACACCATCAGAATAAAAAAGATTGGCAACTTCCTGTCTCAAAGCATTAATGCCTCCCGGATAATCTGCGTTTTTATCGATAGTTTGCGGAAGATCCTGATGATTGTTAAGGTTCAATTTCAGTCCTTTGAAATGCTGTAAATCTTCAAGGTTTTTGGTTTTCAGAAGGGCGCCTATTAATGCAACATTTTCAATGCTGTCCATCTTTCTCATGAAGAGTTGAAAGTCATTTTTGATGGAAGCTTTCACGAAGTTGTTCTGTTCCTTGTCAAATTTCTTTTTGAACTCCTGATTCAGCATGCTTCTGTGTTGATTATAATAGGTTTTTACAGAACGGAAATCTTCCGTCTGCTGAGAAAAAACCATAGCTGAAAGGTTTAAAAAAAAGAAAATAAAATATTTCACAAAAGGTTATTTATGTAAATATAACAAAATAGCGTGTAACTTATTTATTTTTAAGCTTTAAAGTTTAAGATAACAAAAAACCGAAGCTCGTGAAAACTTCGGTCTGTATTTTATCTAATTTAATTCGATTGGATTGCTGTTGCGCTTGATTTCCTCCTTCATTCTTTCTTGTCTTCTTTTTCTCATCTCAGCAGAATTTTGATTTCCACCGCCACGACTCATCGGCGGACTTGGTGCACCAATTCTTATACTTCCACCGCCGCCGCCAGTGTTTTGTGAACTCATGAAAGCTTCAGGATCTTTTCTGAATTTTTCCTGCTGCTTGGCGTAGTCTGTACGCTTTACTTTCATTGTATTTCCAAACTGATTCATTGCCGGGAAATCTGCAATTTTGTAGTTCTTCATCAGGTCGAAAGAATATTCTCCTTTATCATCTTCTGCTTTTACCACCAAACCGGGAAGTCCTGAAAATTTGTACGGTCCGTCCTGATAAGGTAGGTCAGTTGTAAACCATGCCGTCCATTTTCTGCCTGCAAATTCTGTTTCAGCTTTCTGTACTTTGTAATCACCAATTTTTGTGGTTTCAGAAAACATTTTCCAGTTGACAGGTCTGTCTTCTTCGTATGAATACAAATCCCTTCCGATTCTGTTTTTAAACGTCGTTTTTTGAGATTTTTTGTCTTTTTCTATGGTGTAATCGATGTTTGATCTTAAACCTTCCATCTGTTCACGGTTAAAGTTTCGTGCACCTCCACTCTGAAACATGGCTTGCATGACAGAATCTCTCTTGATTCTGTTCTCGGAATAGAACTGAGATTTCTCTGCTGAAATATCGAGGTAGGCATTTTCTGTTTTTACGTCATTCTTGTTTTCAGCATCAGATTTCATGGTGACCTGATATACAAAACGGTTCACTTGTGCATTGATACTGAATGCCATAAAGCACGTCGCTAAGAAGAAAATTTTTTTCATTCTGTTTAATTTTAAGGTTGGATATTAATCTTCTGGCAAAGTTAAACTTATCAATGATAAAAATAGTTAAAAATAAAAACACTGATTTTTATTTACTGATTATTAGTCGTAAATTTGCAGACTAAATTCATTCTAAATAGAAACAATGATAAAAGTAAGCGATCAGGCAAAGGTGAAAGCGGTTCAGCTGATGACAGAAGACGGCTTCAATCCTACTGAAGATTATATAAGAGTTGGAGTGAAGAGCGGTGGTTGTTCAGGTTTAGAGTATGTGCTGGGTTTCGACAATAAAAAAGAAGAAGGTGACCAGATTTTTGAAGATAACGGGATCAAAATCGTTGTTGAGAAAAAAGCAATACTTTATCTGGCAGGAACTGTTTTGGAATACTCCGGAGGGTTGAACGGAAAAGGATTTATATTTAATAATCCTAATGCATCCAGAACCTGTGGTTGTGGAGAGAGTTTTTCACTTTAATTAAGATTGAGGTTTAAAATTTAAAATTGAGATGATGCTCAATTGTAGATAAATCAGACATGAAAGTTTGATTTTAAATAAAAAGCGAAAGCTTTAAAAAAGACAGAGACTTTATCATTGGTAATTGATTTTTAAAGTTTCTACATTTAATACAGATAAAATTAATTCAGAAATTCAGAATTTTGGGTTTTGGATTTTGAATACTGATTATGAGTAAATATACTGAAGACGACTTAAGAGTCGATTTAGAAAATAAAAAATACGAATTCGGCTGGGAAACCAAGATCGATTACGAAGATTTCCCGACAGGCTTAAACGAAGACATCGTCCGTGCTATTTCTGCTAAAAAAGAAGAACCGGAATGGATGACAGAATGGCGTTTGGAGTCTTTCAGAATCTGGTTGAAAATGACTGAGCCTGAATGGGCAAACATCAAATATCAAAAACCGGATTTTCAGGCGATAAAATATTACGCTGCACCTAAAGCTAAACCGGAACTGGCAAGCTTAGACGAAGTGGATCCTGAATTATTGGCAACTTTTGCCAAATTAGGAATCAACATTGAAGAACAGAAGAGGCTTTCAAATGTTGCCGTTGATATTGTTATCGATTCGATTTCTGTAAAAACAACTTTTCAGGACACTTTAGCAGAAAAAGGAATTATTTTCTGTTCAATTTCCGAAGCGATTAAGCATCATCCGGACTTAGTGAAGAAATATCTTGGAAAAGTAGTTCCAAGAGGAGATAACTTTTATGCAGCATTAAATTCCGCAGTATTTTCTGACGGAAGTTTCTGTTATATTCCAAAAGGAGTAAGATGCCCGATGGAATTATCAACTTATTTCCGAATCAATCAGTCTGGGACAGGTCAGTTCGAAAGAACACTTGTAATTGCAGATGAAGGAAGTTATGTTTCTTATCTTGAAGGCTGTACAGCTCCGTCAAGAGATGAAAATCAGCTTCACGCAGCGGTTGTTGAATTGATTGCTCTGGATAATGCTGAAATTAAATATTCAACGGTTCAGAACTGGTACCCGGGAAATGAAGAAGGAAAAGGTGGAGTTTTCAATTTTGTAACCAAAAGAGGATTGTGCGAAACAAAAGCAAAAATCTCATGGACACAGGTTGAAACTGGTTCTGCGGTAACCTGGAAATATCCTTCATGTATTTTGAAAGGTGATGGTTCGATCGGTGAGTTTTACTCTATCGCAGTAACCAATAATCATCAGTATGCCGATACCGGTACAAAGATGATCCACATCGGTAGAAATACAAAATCAACGATTATCTCTAAAGGAATTTCTGCAGGAAAATCTCAAAATTCATACAGAGGATTGGTCAAAGTAATGCCTTCCGCAAAAGGAGCGAGAAACTTCTCACAGTGTGACTCATTATTGATGGGTAACGAATGTGGAGCGCACACTTTCCCTTACATTGAAATTAAAGATCCTTCGGCGCAGCTGGAGCACGAAGCTACGACTTCAAAAATCGGTGAAGATCAGATTTTCTACTGTAACCAGAGAGGAATCGACACAGAAAGAGCAATTGCTTTGATCGTGAATGGTTTCAGTAAAGAGGTTTTAAACAAATTACCAATGGAGTTTGCCATCGAAGCTCAGAAATTATTGGAGATTTCTTTGGAAGGTTCTGTAGGGTAATTGGTTTTATCGCAAAGTAAAACAAAGATTTTTTTAAAGGCAAACCGCTGATTTTAAAGATATACTAAGCCGCTAACGCTTAGGAAAGAAATACAAAATGAAATTAATTTTCAACTTGTATCTTTGCGAAAAACAAATAAATGACAGAAAATGAAATTTCAAAGATTGTATTTGAAAGTGGATTAAAAATTCATAGAAAATTAGGTGTAGGTTTATTTGAAACCATTTATGAAGATTGCCTATTTTATGAATTAGAACAACAAGGATTAGTAGTCGAAAGACAAAATTTCTGAATATCCAATATGAAGAGCTGATTCTGGAAAGAGCTTTTAAAATGGATTTGCTGATTGAAAATAAAGTAGTTTTAGAAATAAAATCAGTCGAAAGCTTAAATAATTATCATGCTTTACAGTTAAAAAATTATTTAAGACTAGGAAATTTTAAATTAGGCATGCTTTTAAATTTTAACTCTCAACTTTTTAAAAACGGAGTCAAAAGAATAGCAAATAATCTTGATCAAATTTAAACATTAAAATAGAAATAGTATTTCCTCGCTAAGCGTTAGCGCCTTCGTTTATCTTAAAGATAACACAGGAGACAAAATAAAAATCTTTGTCTAACCTTGCGATAAATTAAAAATATATGTTAAACATTAAAAACTTACATGCCAGAATTGAAGATGGCGCACAAATATTAAAAGGTATCAATCTTGAAATCAAGCCGGGCGAAGTTCATGCGATCATGGGACCCAACGGTGCCGGAAAATCTACGCTTTCTTCTGTAATCGCAGGAAAAGAGGATTACGAAGTAACGGAAGGAGAAATCATTTTTCAAGGTGAAAACATTATTGAAGATGCTCCTGAAGAAAGAGCGCACAAAGGAATTTTCCTTTCTTTTCAATATCCGGTAGAAATTCCGGGAGTTTCTGTGACGAATTTCATTAAAGCTGCTTTAAACGAAAACAGAAAAGCCAACGGATTTGAAGATATGCCTGCAAAAGAAATGCTTGCTATGATTCGCGAAAAATCTGAAAAGCTTGGAATTAAAAAAGATTTCCTTTCAAGATCATTAAACGAAGGATTTTCGGGAGGTGAGAAGAAAAGAAACGAAATTTTCCAGATGATGATGCTGAATCCTAAACTGGCGATTCTTGATGAAACCGATTCTGGATTGGATATTGATGCTTTGAGAATCGTTGCAGACGGTGTAAACCAGTTTAAAAACGAAGGAAATGCAGTGCTTTTAATTACGCATTACCAGAGATTGCTGAATTATATTGAGCCTGATTATGTACACGTTTTAGCGAACGGAAAAATCATTAAAACTGGTGATAAATCTTTAGCTTTAGAATTGGAAAGCAAGGGATACGACTGGTTGCTTAACTAATAAAATATTTTTGGTTAAGTTTTTTATCAATCCTTAGTCAAAAATGCAGTGAAAAACTGCGGTATTGATACAAATTAAATTTATAATAAAGGTGTGATGGCCGAAATATCAGTAATGGCTTTATACGATCAAACAATAGAAAATCACAGTGAATTTTTGGAGAGTCTGCGTCACAGATTTTTAGATGACGACAGAAAAACGGCGCTTCAAAAATTTGCAGTCAAAGGTTTTCCTACCAAGAAAGACGAAGAATACAAGTATACCAACATCAAAGAAATCACGGAGAAAGATTACAATTTTTTCCCGAAAGAAAGTCACAACATTACCAAAGAACAGCTTGATGAGCTGCATTTGGGAGAAGAAAATTTTGACTGGATTGTATTTGTAAACGGTCAGCTTCGCAAAGAGCTTTCGAACATTTCTATCGAAAATGCAGAATTTCTGTCTTTCAATTACGCTTTGAATGATGAGAATCACAAAGATGTTTTCGATAAATATTTTAATACAATTGCTGCAAAAGATTTAGCTTTTACAAACTTAAATCAGGCATACTGCAAATACGGATTCTTTTTAAAAGTTCCGAAAAATGTGATCATCGAAAAACCGATTCACGTTTTTTATCTTTCCCAGAATCAGGAAGAAAACACATTCTACAACACTAGAAATTTACTGATTGTAGAAGAAGGTGCAAAAGTTGAAATCATTGAAAGTCACCATAATTTTGACGAAAGTTTTGTGTTTACCAATTCGGTAACTGAAATTTTCACTTATCAGAATGCAAAAGCCGACTGGCACAAAATTCAGAACGACAGCGATACTTCTTATCTGGTAGATCATACTTTTGCAAAGCAGGAAAGAGACAGCTTAACGACGGTAAATACGTTTACATTCGGAGGAAAGATCATCAGAAACAATCTTGATTTTATTCATAACGGAGAAAATATCAACTCTTTCATGAACGGAATCACCATTATCGGGAAAGATCAGTTGGTAGATCACCACACGGCAGTTCACCACAATACTCCAAACTGTCAGAGTTACCAGAATTACAAAGGCATTTTCAAAGATAAATCTCATGGAGTTTTCAACGGAAAGGTATTTGTAAATAAAATTGCCCAGAAAACCAACGCTTATCAGCAAAATAACAACGTTTTACTGAGCGAAGGCGCAACAATCGACACTAAGCCTCAGCTGGAGATTTTCGCAGACGATGTGAAGTGCTCTCACGGTTGTACGGTTGGTCAGTTGAATAAAGATGCTTTGTTTTATTTAAGAGCAAGAGGAATTTCTAAAAAAGAAGCACAGGCATTATTGCTTTACGCTTTTGCCAATGACGCAATGCAGAATATCGACATTGAACCGTTAAAAGTAAAAATCGAGCAGCTTTTAGCTGAGAAACTTGAAGTTACGATGGAATTTTAATTCAAATAAATCTTATATAAAAAACAGGCAGTCTCTTTTGAGACTGCCTGTTTTTATTTGATGCAATTTATTTCTTCAGCCAAAACTGGCTGTCTTTCCTGTCAGATCTTTTTACACCATTATCAATATTGTATGCAACGCCGACCCCTAAAGTCTGTTTCAGCTGGGTTTTTCTGATCTGGTTATGGTCATACATCAAATCCAGAGTTACAATTGATGAGATAAATCTGTTGATTTTCATATTCAGAAGCATGTTATAGGATAAAACCATGTGATCAGGATTTTCAAGATAATTTGAGAAGATAGAACCAGTGTTGGTCATTTCGATATTCTCCATCAGTTTTACTTTATAGATTGCGGATCCCAGAAAACCCATCTGCATCAGGAAAAAATCACCATCTGATTTTAAACCGTATGTTCCGGCAACCTGCAGTTCTTTATCAAGTACAAAAGTGAATCTGCCGTTGACAGGTCGCATTGTAACAGTAAGGTTTTCATTGGGTCTGTAGGTGATCCCGAGCCCGGCATTCACATATCCTGGCGCCATAAAATTTGAAATCTTTTTTGCTTCAGGATTATTTCCGTCTTCAAAACCGCCTGAAAACTGTGAGAGAACACTCGCTCCTGTAGACACATACCAGCTTTTGGAAAACTGAAGACCGTAGTTGGTGGAAATATTAAGGACATCCTGCGTTTTTCTTGTTCCGATACCTTTGGTGGTGTTTTGTCCGTAATTCATAATGATGATATTCTCCCAAAGGTTACGGCCGTTTTCATAAACGAGATTGTAATTGGCACTTGCAAGCCATCCTACATTGTTGGCACCACCGCCCACCCAGTTGGAGAATGCGGCCTGATTAAACATCAAACTGTTTTTAGCAGTTATGGACCAGTGTCTCGGTTTTTTAATGGTATCTACTGCCGTGGAATCGCTTATAATTACCTGGGCATTCATCATCAATCCTGTGTACATCAAAAATAGCAGAAAAAACTTCCTCATAATTCTTACTTATAATTTGTTCGGTGCAAAAATAAGAATATATAAATTGACCGGTTTATCAGACCTTTATGAAAAACTTTGGAGATAAATTTAAATTTTTCAAAATCAGTAATTCATAACCCTAAACATTTTGATAATTAATAACTTTCTGTCTGAATAATATTTAAAAACATAAAATAAAAGCCAAAATTTCCGAAATTTATGTGTGGCTTTCGTTTTGTGAGCTAAGAGGTATGATTAATAATGTAATTTCAAAAAAGGCTTTGCTTTACCCGCTTTTGATGCTGGCTGCGATGTGGTTTGGATATCTGCTGCAGATGAATGGCTTTTTTGACAGCTGCTTCGGCGCAATTATTCCTCTGCTGCCGGAAGGTCTTTTAGGAATTATCACGGCGCCGCTTCTTCACGGAAATATAGATCATATTGTAAGCAATTCCATTCCGATTGGAATTCTGATGTTTCTTCTTTATCAGTTTTACCCTGAAGTCGCCAATAAAGTATTTGTAATCGGGTGGATCTTAGCTGGTTTTTTAGTCTGGATACTTCCTCCAATTGATATTCTTACTGGCGAATATACCTACACCTGTACCATCGGTGCGAGTGGGGTAGTGTATGTTCTGGCGTTCTTCCTCTTCTTCAGCGGTGTTTTCAGATGGAATATGAAATTACTGACAATTTCACTTCTGGTTGTCCTGTATTATGGTAGTCTGATCTGGGGAATGTTTCCTGAAGAAATGTTCAGCGAAATGCTTGAGCCCAGCAAAATCTCATGGCAGGCACATTCTGCAGGTGCCATTGTAGGAAGTGTTTTGGCATACTCATTTAAAAAATTAGGTGAAAAAAAGAAAAAGTATATTTGGGAATTTCCAAATTATTACAGCGAAAAAGATGACAAACTGTGGCAGGAATATAAAGAAAATCATCCGGACGACTTTCTGGAACTTCCGTATCAAAAAAGAGAAGATATCTGGGATTATCTGGAAGATTTAAGAAAAAATAAATCTTAATTGATTAAATTTGATGAAAATAAAACACAAATGTACACAGAAGAGCAACTGTATTCTATTGCGCTGCGGGAGTGCAATTTTATAGGAGATATCAACTTTCTGAAACTGGTTCGCCGCTTCGGAACTGCAGAGAATGTCTGGAAATTTTCAAAAAAAGAACTCAGCAAAACAGACGGGATAGGCCTGAAAACAGTTTCGGATATCGGAAATGCTGAACATCTGAAATTTGCTGAAAAAGAAATTTCGTTTTGCGAAAAAAATTCAGTTAAAATAAATCTCAGACATCAGAATGAACTTCCGTTTTTACTGAAAGAATGCGATGATGCTCCCGCAATCCTTTACCAGAAAGGAAATTTTGACACGAAACTAAATACCGTAAGTCTTGTCGGAACGAGAAATATTACTTCATACGGCAAAAAATTCATAGAAGACTTTTTCGAAGAAACAAAATCACATCAATACATTTCTGTAAGTGGGCTGGCATTGGGTGTTGATAAAGAAGTTCACGAGCAGTCTCTGAATCATCAGATTCCCACCATTGGTGTTTTGGCTCATGGTTTTCATACTTTTTATCCGTCAAAAAACAGAAAACTTTCAGATAAAATACTTGAACAGGATGGTGGTTTGCTTACTGAGTTTAATTCTTCAAGAAAACCGGACCGGGAAAATTTCATTCAGAGAAACAGAATCATTGCCGGAATTTCTCCAGCCACAATCGTTGTGGAAACAGCTTTTGGCGGTGGTTCTATCAGTACGGCAACGTTTGCAAATACTTACAACAGAGATGTTTTTGCACTTCCCGGAAGAATTTCAGACAGATACAGCCAGGGTTGCAATCATCTCATATTTCAGAATAAGGCAACGGCAATTTCAACAATCAAAGATTTGCTGGATCTCATCGGTTTTAATGATTCCAGAGAAATAATCGGAGAGCTTTTTCCGCACAGTACAGTCACAATTCAATTATCTGAAAATCAGGAACTAATATACAGAAGTATCAGAGAGAATCCGCATGTTACATTAGACGATCTGGCAGAAAAAATATCATTCCCATCACATAAATTATTGCCTGTAATACTGGAACTCGAGCTTTTGGGAAAAGTAAAATCATTTTCAGGGAGACAATTTTTGGCAATATAAGAATTAATGATTTCGTAATATTTCATTATTTTACATATAACATTTAATTTTTAATAAAATTCAGATTGTTATTATTAATTTAATAATATTAGTATTCGTTATTGTTGAATTATCAGCAAATATCAAATAAGCTATTGTGAATCTTGAAAAAAAAATTAAATTTGTTGACATAATATTCAACCTTACCTAATATGGAACAATATAATATTGACCAGAAAATTCAGGAGTTTATTGCTAAGATAGAAGCAAAAAACCCGAATGAACCGGAATTTTTACAGGCAGTAAAAGAAGTTGCAATTACAGTAATTCCTTTTATCCTTACCAGAAAAGAATATACAGGCATGAAGCTTCTTGAGAGAATGGCTGAAGCCGAGAGAATTATTATTTTCAGAGTTCCATGGGTTGATGACAAAGGTGAAATTCAGGTGAACAGAGGTTTCAGAATCCAGATGAACTCTGCAATCGGACCATACAAAGGAGGAATCCGTTTTCATCCAACTGTTAACCTTTCTGTACTTAAATTCTTAGCATTCGAGCAGGTATTTAAAAACTCTTTGACAACTCTTCCAATGGGAGGTGGTAAAGGAGGTTCAGACTTTGATCCGCAAGGTAAAACTGATATGGAAGTGATGCGTTTCTGCCAGGCTTTCATGACGGAATTGTGCAAGCACATTGGTCCTGAAACTGACGTTCCTGCGGGAGACATCGGCGTTGGAGCAAGAGAAATTGGATATTTATTCGGTCAGTACAAAAAAGTGAGAAACGAATTTACAGGTGTTCTTACCGGTAAAGGTCTTGCTTACGGTGGTTCACTGATCCGTCCTGAAGCTACAGGATACGGTGTTGTTTACTTTGCTGAGCAGATGCTGAAGACTATCGGACAGACATTTAAAGATAAAATTGTAACGGTTTCAGGTTTCGGAAACGTGGCGTGGGGCGTTATTAAAAAAGTACATGAACTGGGCGGTAAAGTGGTAACGCTTTCCGGACCTGATGGTTATGTGTACGATAAAGACGGTATCGATGGTGAAAAAATCGATTTCCTTCTTGAATTAAGAGCTTCTGGAAACAACAGAGCTGAAGATTACGCAAAACAATATCCTTCGGCTGTTTTCCACGCAGGAAAACGTCCTTGGGAAGTGAAGTGTGATGTAGCAATTCCTTCTGCAACTCAGAATGAGCTTGATTTTGAGGATGCTAAACTTTTGGTTGAAAACGGTTGTCTTTGTGTAACTGAAGCTGCTAACATGCCTTCAACACTGGAAGCTATCAACTATTTCCTTGAGAATAAAGTATTATTCTCTCCAGGGAAAGCTTCAAACGCAGGTGGTGTAGCTACTTCAGGTTTGGAAATGACTCAGAATTCAATCAGACTCAACTGGACTTCAGAAGAAGTTGATGCAAGACTGAAAGAAATTATGATCGGAATTCACAAAGCTTGTAGAGACTACGGTAAAGAAGAAGACGGATATGTAAACTATGTGAAAGGTGCAAACATCGCCGGCTTCGTAAAAGTAGCTGAAGCAATGTTGGCTCAGGGTGTAGTATAGAAATATAAAGGTTGGGAAGTTTTCCCGGCCTTTTTTCATAAAGCCTGTCCCGGGATTATAAATGGGAAAAAGTAATAGTGAAAGTGAAAGCATTGAATGTCCAGTTCAATGCTTTTTTTGTGATACAAAACTGTCTTATTTTGTCTTTTTTACAGGTGTGGTCGGACTGGTGGTGTTAACAGTTCCTGAGCCCGGCATAGGCTTATTAACACCCGTATTTACATTTCCGCTTGTATTGAGACTGCCTGTAGTTCCGATGTTGACCGTACCAGGCGATGAAATTTTATTATCGACAGTACCTGTACTCAAAGGAAGAGTTCCGTTTGGGTTGGGAGAATTGATGGTTCCGTTATTCATGGTGCCCATATTGTTATTCACAGTTCCCTGCAGATTATTCCCGGTGCCTAATTGATTATTATCCAACGCTCTCACATCTGAGTTAAGGTTTCCTCGGGGAATAGTCATACCCTTCTGAGTTGTTGATGGAGTTGTAACAGTGCTTGAACCTGTATTTGTTTTCTGAGGTGTTGTCTGTGCAGATACAGCAAATATACCTCCCATAGCAAAAGCTGCTAAAATTAATTTTTTCATAATATAATATTTTGGTGATAATCAATACTATACAAATAGCGTACAACTCTGTGATCATTAATCAAATTAATAATTTTTTTAATTTTTTAATGATTTAGAATTTCATATTTTTTATTTTTAATAAAAACTTTGCAATGAAAAATACATTTACAAATTTTGAAGAATATTTTCTTCTTTTCCCCAAAGATGTTCAGACTAAGCTTGAAGCTTTAAGAAAAACCGTTCACGCCCAGACTCCAGAACTGGAGGAATACATCGGCTATAAGATGCCGGCGTTCAGGTATAACAAAAAGCCTTTGGTTTACTTTGCTGCGTACAAAAATCACATTGGTTTTTACCCTGCCTCAGAAGGAATGAAAAATTTTGAAAAGGATTTTATCGTAAGAAAATTTAAATTCTCCAAAGGAGCAGTACAGTTTCCTTTAAATGAAGATCTGCCTTTGGATCTGGTTGAAAGAATGGTGAAATATAAAATTGCAGAAATTGAAGATAAAAAATCCTGAAATATTACATTTCAGGACTCCATTTACATATATAAAAACTACTTCTATGTGCAAACCAATTTGCATTGATTTAATTCTGAAACGCAGGGACAGAAATAAAATTATATTTTCTTTTTTATTTTAACTCAATTTAAAAGATTTTAAAACCTTTTAAGATTAAAATTATTTATTCAGTTTTTTCATCATACTTTCCACAAACTCAAATGCAGCCGGGCAATCATCGCGTTTTTAATCATCAGATCAATGGGATGATAGCTTTTCGAATGTCTTTATAAGTAGAAATTCATCACTCAACTTTATTTGTTCAAAGTCAGATTGCAGACGTTTAAAGATCGATATTAATTCTTGCGGCATTTCCTGAAACTGAAAGCATTTTGTCTGTTGAGTTCATCAATTTCTGAGTTCAGTAAACTGTCAATTTTGAAAAGTTTTAAATTTTTATTGTATTCGTAGCTTGCATTTTTTTCATCAGCATAATCTTTTTTAAAATCATATTCAGGAAACGAAATAGTGACAGGGTGGTTTTGCTCAACTACAAATATGTAATTTTTGTGAATGCTATGTAAACCAAGTATCTGACTTTTTTGCATGGTTCTGAAATTTTTAATTCTTTCATTTTTTAGTTCTGAAAATAAATTAATATATAAGTTGATTATGTCATTTGATTTGAGTGGTGTCGGATAATAAACCGCCACATCAACAACTTTTTGAATATAGGAACTATCTTCCTTTTTGAATAAAATATATTTTTCTTCAATTTCACTACTGTCACAGTCCAAATTTGATTTTCTACTTCCATGATTCATTTTGATGTAAATGATATAATTTTTATCAATCGTGTCAAAATCTTTTTCAGTTTCCAAAACAAATGAATGGCGATCAACTTCTTTTGTCTGAATTTTCAAATGGGGAACAGTTGCAGTTGTTTTTGTTTTACAGCTAAAAATAAATGTTAAAATCAACAGAAAAATAAGTAATGTTCTCATGGGTATTTTTGTAATAACTCTCGAAAAATCGCTTTAGTATTTACTTACCCAAATTCGTCATCATCTTTTCTACAAACTCAAATGCTGCCGGGCAAATCACGGTGTTTTTGATCATCAAATCATTGATCTGATAAATCTTTTTCCTGTCTGTATGAGGATATTCTCTGCATGCTTTTGGACGGACATCATAAATCGAACAGGTGTTATCTTCATTCAGAAAATAGCATGGAAGATTCTGTAAAACCTTGTCGTTCTCTTCATCTACTCTCAGAAATTTGGCTTCAAAATCAGCCTGTTTCATGCGGAGGTGTTTTGAAATTCTTTCAATATCCTTTTCGGTGTAAAGAGGACCAGTGGTTTTACAGCAATTGGCGCATTGAAGGCAGTCTACTTTTTCAAAAACTTCCTCATGTATTTCCTGAACGGCATAATCTAAGTTTTTGGGCGGTTTCTTTTTTAAACCATCCAGAAACTTTTTATGTTCTTTCTGTTTCTGTAAAGCCTGGGTTTTATAAAAGTCTAAATTCAATTTTTTAATTTTAAAATGCTGAAAAGCAGAGTGCAAAGATAAAACATTGTTTTTATGAAACTGTCATGAATTAAAAATGTAGAAGCATAAGGTTTTTAAGCGTTTGCAGGTCTCGTTTTTAAAATTTAAAAATCACTATATGAAACTTATCAATCATAAAATCTACTTTACGATTAAGAATTAAACTAAATTTGACAGACGATTTTTAGTTTAAATTTAATTTAAATCAAATGAAAAAATTAGAATCAAGAGAAGACATCGAACTGCTAGTCAATTCGTTTTATGATAAAGTTGTGAAGGATGAAACGATTGGTTTTTTCTTTAATGATATTGTGAATGTTGATTTTAAAAAGCATCTGCCTAAAATGTATTCTTTCTGGCAAACGATTTTATTCGGACAGATGAGTTACAAAAGAAATCCGATGGCGGTACATTTTCCGATCAACCGATTGGAAGCCATGGAAAAACATCATTTCGAGCAGTGGTTAAAACTATGGAAGCAAACCATCGAAGAAAATTTCGACGGAGAAAATGCTGATATAGCGATTACAAAATCGGAGAATATTGCTAGACTTATGGCTTATAAAATGGAAATGGACAGAAAACTTTAACTTAATTTTGCCTTAACCTTAACCTTAACCTTAACCTGAATTATGGCACAATCACCGTAAAAATATAAGCTGCTAAATTAACCAGCAACACAGTTCCATACAGCACATTCGTTTTCCCTCTGCTCAACGACAACATCACGATAAACACGGATAGAGTAAGTAAAATAATATCTTTCTTATCCAAACCTAAAACAAGTGGAATATCGTACATAATGCTTACCGCAGAAATCGCAGGAATACTTAAACCGATACTCGCCAAAGCCGATCCCAAGGCTAAATTTAAACTCGACTGTATCTGATTATTTCTTGCTGCACGAATTGCGGCAAGTCCTTCAGGAAGCAACACGACCGCTGCAATAATAACACCTACCAATGACTTCGGAGCGCCCATGCTCTGTACCATATCTTCAATGGTTCCCGAAAGTCCTTTGGCTAATAAAACAACGATCACAAGACAGATGACCAAAAAGATAAAACTGTTAATTGCCTGAGCCTTACTAGGAATATAATACTCTTCTGCATTACCATCCGCCGGGACAAAATAACTTCTGTGTCTTACCGTCTGAACCATCAGGAAAACCCCGTAAATAACCAGACACGCAATAGAAACAAATACCAGCTGCGCATTATTATAATAAGGTCCGTTAACGCTTGAGGTAAAATTCGGGAGTACCAGTGTGATCACAAGAATTGAGACAATACTCACAAGATAAGTTGTTGCTGAAGTGCGGGCAAAAAACTGTTCGAAATATTTCACACCTCCCACCAATACACAGATACCGATAATACCGTTCAGAATAATCATCACCGCTGCAAAAACAGTGTCACGGGCGAGGGTAATGGCCTGTTCGCCACCAGCTACCATTAGAGAAACAATCAGTGCGACCTCAATAATTGTGATACAGAGTGCGAGAATGATCGTTCCGTAAGGTTCGCCGACCTTGTGTGCTACAACTTCAGCATGGTGAACTGCAGACAGTACGCTTCCGGTTAAAAGAATTCCGGCAATAACGTCAGATATAACTCCGGTTCCCATAAATCCCAGAAAGTAATAAATTACCGCCAGCACAGGGAAAATGTAGGTGTAGTGTAAAAATTCTTTTAGCTTCATAACAGTCTCTAAAATACAAAAAATCTATTGAAAGGGCAATATTAAAAGAAAACATTAATCAAATTTTAATGTTGCCAAAACATAAAGTCCTGAAAGTCTGTAAGCATGTGAAAGAGCAGACCAACAGCAACAATTCTGATATTTCCTTTAAAAAAAAGCATCAAAAAATACACCGCAATCGCAGGGTAGGAGTGAAGAATGTGAAAACCGACACTCATTCTGTTGGGATCAAAAATTGGGTTGGCCAGTAGATGATCGAGATCTACAAGCATGGTGGCCAGCATGATAACATAAGCCTTTTTCCAGTGAGGTTGGAAGAAAAGATACGCGATGGCAGCAGGAAAAATTAGATGTAAAAAATAATGCGTAAAAGTTCTGATTAGAGCGAGATCATCGGCATTCATCGGATATAATTTAAGTTTTATCTCAGGATTAATGGGAGATTGCCAGACTTAAACTGAAACCGTACCAAAGTTTGCTTTTTATCATTCCAGTACAGTACAGATTCCAGCTCACGTACCTTTTTTGTGATTTTGGGAGATAAGCTTTTAAATGATGAAAGCAGTAAAGGGTTGTTTTTAATTAAAATAAAATTCGCATCAGAACTGTTTTTGATTTTTGGATGGTTTACAGTGTTAATTAAAATTCCGTTCTCATCTCTCGAAATTTTGTTGGGCAGAAAAGGAATCGCTGTAAACTGCTTTTGCGGACTGATGAATTTTTTCTGTTCAAAATAATTCCATACTTCATCGGAATTTTTGGTTTTAATCTGAATAAGATACTCTGGCTGAACGATCTTCTGATAGCTGACTTTTTCAACTTCATTGAAATTATCATCGTAATCATAGCTGATGATGGTGTCTGTAATTTGTTTTAAATCAGCATTCATTTCAACCGAATTGATTTCAGGATGAGAAAAAATTTCAGTTTTAAAAATTCCTGAAATGGTTCGAATATTTTTCTGGTCAAGCTGAGCAATCATAAAATCGGTGTTCGCCGAATTTTGTGTAAGTATTGTTTCTGCCTTTTTTAAATCCGAAAAATTGGATATTTCAGCGCTGTCATCATTCAAATGAATAGCGTATTTCGCGATATTTTTTCCATTAATAATTCCTAAACTTCCAATTCCATCAGTCATAAAATCATCCGCATTCCATAGAATTTTGTTTGATTTTAAAGAGGTTTCAATGGTTTCAAATGATCTCTGAGATGTTCCGGCGATGCAGATTTCTCCGTTGATCTTCAGGAAAATATTTCCGTTGGTATAAAGACTGTTGTCTTTTGTCTGAAAATTTTGGTCTTTTAAAAAAGATTTAAATTCTTTCCCGTTTTTAATTTCTAAAACCGTGTACCAGTTTGAAAAACTTTCATTTTTAAGATGGAAAAGCTGCACAAAATCCGGAATTTTAATTCCGGCATCTTTCCATGAAATCCCGTCTTTTTTATCACCTTCTTTCAACCAGACTGAGGGATGCAGAACTGTTTCAGAAAGATATTTTCTTGTGAAATTTTTTACATCAATCAAAACCACAGCATCTGCACCGTCTGGAATGTATTTCAGTTCTTTGTTTTTATGATAAAGAATGAAATACACCGCCAAAAGTACGATAACAGACACCAGAAAAAGAAGCCGTCTTTTCATTTACAAGGGCTGATTTTTTTTCTCAGACTCAGATATTTTATAGATTTCATCTACCAGATTAAAGAAATACATCAGACTGTTTTCAGCAGACGTTTTAATTTTATAGTCAATCTCAGTCTGTATGCTGTTGCCTTTCACTTCACTTTTGTAATTGAATTCTCCGGCATTTTTCTTCATTAAATTCAGCAATTTTATTTCAGATGAATCCTTGAATTCCTGATTGAGACCGATGAGTAATTTCTGAAGGTCAAATCTTCCTGAAACTGCATATTTTTCAGAATCTTTCATCCATTTTTTTGAAATTTCTGTCTGAGATTTCGGGTTGATGTTTTCTTTTGCCGTCGTCAGATAAACAATACCGTCTTTTACAGTAAAATACAGCTGATCAACCGGTCCCTGATTTTTTCCTTCTTTGAATCTGTAGAAATCACCTTCTTTAATGAATTTTTCTTTTGTTTCTTTGTTTGAAACAAGCATGTCGAAAATTCTGCTCCAGTATTTTTCGTTTTCCGTTGCAAATGCAAACGTGAAATCCGGAACCATTACATCTTTGGTTTTCGTGACTTCCTTTTCGTTATAATCGTCGTCGTACTCAAAATCTGTATATTCTACTTTTTTTGATTTCAACTCATTCAGAACAAAAATACCGTTTCCGGAAGCGATTTTAGAGATGGCTTCTTCGTCCAGAACGATTTTCACCGTTTCCATCATCAGCTGAATTTCTTTTTGATATTTTCCGTCACCAGTGTTTTCAAATAAAGTGTAGATGAGGTCAAAATATTTGTAGCCGTTGAGGTTCATCGCATAATATCCAATGCTTTTATCATTGATGAGAGCAGTGAGTTTTTTGTTCTTTTTACCTTTGTACACAGCGGCAAAACTGTTGTTGATGTTGCTGTCTTTGTGTTGGTAATTGTTGATGAGCCTCACCTTATCGTCGTCGAAATAAAGATTATATGACGAATTGGAATTGTACATTTTTCCTACAAGATTTTCAATATCAAACTCTCTGTAAAAGCTTCTGTAAGATTTTAATCCGAAAATTTTGCCATAATCTGTATGAATAAATACGTCAGAATTGCTGTCTCTGAAACTCAATACATCTTTTGCAACTTCAAGTTCAAGATTTGAACTGAAATATTTGTCGAAATCAGCCTCTGCAAATTTCTTCACCATTTTGAAAGTCTCGATATTAATCGAATCCATTTCCTTCATGAAGAGTGAGTCGGCAACGGCTTCTGCTTCATAATCATAGTCATCCATTTCTTCTGTCTGGTCTTCCTCTTCACCAGATTTCCGTGGTCCTACAGGCGGCGGAGGCGGAATTTCCTCCTCGTAGCTGCCTTCTTTATAGGTGGTGTCTCTGATGGCTTCCATCGTTTTTTCTTCAGGATATTTCTTGTGCTTTTCAAGATATTTTATGTCTTTCTGAAGTTTCACAATTTCAGCATTGTTGTCTTTGATATTTTGTTTGATGTAGGAAATTTCATCTTTTAGGTTCTGAATTTCCTCTTTGTAATCAAACGGTTTTTCTGCTTCTATTTCGTAATCTGCATCCACCGCCACACTGTCTACGGCTGCTGCCGCGCTGTCTACCACTGCCATTGTACTGTCTGCATACACATCATAATCGTATGGTTTGCTGTAGTTCATCATTTTGAGAACGGCTTTTTTGTCGTTCCACGCTACAAAAATATTGTCGTCGATGTCTACAAATTCGTAATTGCTTTTTTTGGTGACTTCCTGACCTTTTTTCTTCACAGAATTAATGAATTCGGTAAATTTTGAAGTGTTGTCTAAAGTAAAGTAAGTGGTGTAAGCGTAAATGGAATCATTTGCCGAAGCGTAGTGATACTGTGTTGCGTCGTATTTTATTCCGGTTTTGGAAAAGTCATTCCACGAAGCGGTTTTCTTGTCATTATCCTTTGAAAGTTCCTTGAAAAACGGATTTACTTTCTCCCAGTTTATTTTTTTATTAAGCTGCTTCCCGTTGATTTCCATGTAGAAAAGTGCGTCTTTTGGCAACTTCGGGCTCTGCTGTGCCCCGAGATATGCAAACGCGAAGAGCAGGAAAAAGATCTTCTGTGTTTTTATTAAATATGTTTTCATGAAGTTTTTGGTTTATTGAAATTGAATATTGTTGTGGAACTGTTTTTTCTGAAGGATGAAATCTAAAATATTTCCGTCAAGCTTTAACGCTTTTTTGTTGGGCGAAAGCTGGTAAAGACTGTTGCTTTGGGATTTAATGGTGTTTTCAAACTGCATTACAGAAACGTATTTTGCCGTAGCAAAAACTTCTTTGTCTGCCGCACTGAGCTTGTTGTAATCTTCTTTGAAAGTATTAATTTTATTTCGCGTAAATGTTTTGTTCTGAATATTCTGGCTGTACATATTCGTAGGAATCATTTTTCCGATGATATTCTTAGCCTTTAAATTTTCCAGTCCGGTGTTGATGTTTTCAATTTTCTTGAAACTGCAGCTGAGTTTAATGATGTAATTGTCAAAATCCATCGATGTTTTCACATTAGAAATTCCGGGAGTGGTTTTAAAAATCTGAGCCGCCTGACTGATTTTAGATTCAATTTCAGATCTTTTGGGAACTTTTTTGCCGTTCACGGTTTCCATTTTAGACAGGGAAGCAATTCTTGTTTTGCTTTTGCTGGCATTTAAAATCAAAGTATAATCGCCGCTTCCGTCGGCCTTGATGTTGACTTTGTCTAAGATATCAAAGCAACTTGTAAGAAGCAGCAGTGGCATCAGGAACAAAAAGTATTTTAATTTCATATAAAAAATCCGTGTTGATGTCTAAATTTTTCCTTTTAAATAATCCTGCCTCAGGTTTTCATCCAATTTCTCAATCGCGTAACGAAGGCTAGTTCGGGGCATTTTTCTGTAGTGAGAATTCAGGAACTGGATTAATTCAGTTTCATTTTTATTTCCCATTTCACGCAAAAGCCATCCATTTGCCTTGTGCATCAGGTCGTGGCTGTGAAATAGGTTTCTCAAAACCAGTTTTTTTGTAAGCTCAAAATTACCTTTTTTTACGTAATGCATGGTGCCTACAACTGCAATTCTTTTGTGCCACATATCTTCGGACTCAGAGAGGTTGATCAGAAGGTCATCTTTTTGATTTTCAAAAGCATAGCGGCCTAATATTTTGTAGCAGCTCGTGTCTGCCAAATCCCAGTTGTTGATTCCTTTAAGATTATTCAGGTAAAACTGAACGATTTGGTCTTTTACAGAATTATCCTTTGTTTTTTCAAATTTTAAAATCAGCATGAAAAGTGCTGTCAATCGGTGCTCGTGATATTTCGAGGTAAGAAGTTCTGCGATTTCATCTAAAGAAATCTTGGTGTAAAACTCTTTCGCTACCGCCCGCTGGTCTGGAACTTTTACGCCCAGAAACAGATCGCCTTCGCCGTATTCACCTTTCCCGATTTTGAAAAATTTAGGAAGAAAAGCTGCTTTCTCAGGAATGGCAAGTTCTGCAAGGGCGGTTTTCAGTTCTTTAAGCATGAGAAATTAATTCTGATTTTCTGCCATCGCAGTAGATTCAAGACTTTTTTCTTCGTCAGCAATCTTTTTCGGGTTGGCGACTTTGGCAATTGTAAGTCCCTGAACGATAATTGAAAACACAACCACAAAATAAGTAATACTTAAAATCGTGTTGTGGTATTCTCCTTTCGGAATAGACATTGCAAGTGCGATGGAAACACCGCCACGAATTCCACCCCAAAACAGAACTTTTATCGTCTGCGGACTGAATCTTGTTCTGAAAGACATGAATTTCGTGGGTCCCCAAATCGAAACAAATCTCGCAACCAATACAACTACAATAGCGATCAAACCAGGAATGACAAAATGATTTAAATCCTTAATCATCAACAGTTCAAACCCGATAAACAGGAATAGAACAGCATTCAGAATCTCATCAATCAGTTCCCAGAATTTAATTAAATAATCCTGAGTGACAGATTTCATTTTAAATTTAACATTGAAATTACCCATAAATAGTCCCGCCGCAACCATAGTCAACGGTCCTGAAACATGCATCTGACGTGCAACAAGATAACCACCCATCACCACTGCAAGTGTTACCAAAACTGAAATAATGTAATCATCCACTTCACGCATCAGTCTTGAAGTTACCCATCCTAAAACAACTCCTAAAAGAAGACCTCCGCCTGCTTCATGAAGGAGTAAAATTCCTATATTTTCTATACCCAAATCAACTTCTTTTCCTATAGCCAGCTGCAATACAACGGTGAAAACCACGACCGCCATACCGTCATTGAAAAGTGACTCGCCGGCAATTTTTGTCTCCAGAGCTTTTGAGACATTGGCCTGCTTCAAAACACTTAAAACTGCCACAGGGTCGGTTGGAGAGATCAAAGCTCCGAAAACCAGACAATAGATAAACGGTATTTTCAAACCTACCAAAGGCAAGAGGTAAAACATTCCAAAACCGACAATGAAGGTCGATATGATAACGCCGGCTGTGGAAAATATCAGCACCGGCCGGAACTGTTCCTTTAAATCATTGATGTTAATGTGAATTCCTCCCGCAAAAAGAAGGAAATTTAACATCGCTCCCATCAGGACTTCTGTAAAGTCGATGCTGTTCATCAGATCATTTAAATGACTGAATGTTTTTGGAAGAAAATTTTCACCAAATAATACCAGAATGATAGAAACCACAATGGCAATAACCATAATTCCGATGGTGCTCGGAAGTTTTAAAAACCTGTAATTGATGTAGGCGAATATAGATGCTAAAACGATAAGTGCTGAAAATGAATAGTATAATTCCATTAAAAAATTTTAAGATTAAAAGCCTGTGTAAAGTACTTTTATATAGAGTTTCTGATCTCCTTTTGACCAAACATCGTACATCGCGCCATTGGCGGCCTGAGAACCGCGCGAGTAATCCTGCCCGATCTGAAGCATGTTGAGGAGAATGTATTCGTCACCCACAGAGTTAACAACGTAAGCTGTTTTTTCAGATTTTCCGTCGCCCGAACTTTTAATAGCATCGGTTAAGCTTCGGAGCTGATTCATGTGGTGCGAAAAATTGGTGATGTCCTGCTTCATCTCATAGCCACGAAGCAGAATTAATAAGACATCAAGATTGGTCGGGTCTTTCCCGTAAATTTCCTTTCCAAGCGTGATAGATTTGTCAACATCTTTATCTCTGAAAGCATTGGCAAGATTCTTAAATTCATCGCTTGAAGTGGAAATGATGTTCTGATAATTTCTTCCGTAATACAGATGCTGAGCCTCCAGACTGTCTAAAGATTTTGGAAGACCTTTGTATTTGAAAATCAGTTTGTCGTAGTGGAAATCTGACTTTTTATTCTGAAGATTTTTCTTAATATCTTTGAGGTCGATGGTTGCTTTCTGAGCAGAAAACAACCCAAAACCAAGCATCAGAAAAAGGATGAAATATTTTTTCATCTGAATATATTTTTAGTTGTTTTCTTCATCATTATCAAAATATTCAAAAAGAAAATCGTTGTACGGGAATCTCGAAATGTGAATTTTCATCACCTCATCGTAAATCATTCTTTTCATTTCAGGGAAATTTTCCTTCGTCAAAGCCGAAATGAAAACGGTAGGATATTTAGATCTTGCCATCCATGTTTTCTTCCATTCTTCCAGAGAAATATTTTTCTTTGATGAAGGAGTAAGATCGTCTTCATCTTTCTTCTCATAGCTGAAATCGTCAATTTTATTGAAAACCATGACCATCGGTTTCTGATGCGCATTAATTTCCATTAAAATCTGGTTGACAGACTCGATGTGATCTTCGAAACTTTCGTGAGAAATATCCACAACGTGAATCAGGAGATCAGCTTCACGTACCTCATCCAAAGTAGATTTGAAAGATTCTACAAGCTGAGTAGGTAATTTTCTGATGAATCCAACCGTATCCGTTAAAAGGAAAGGCAAATTTCCAATCACCACTTTTCTCACGGTCGTATCTAGCGTTGCAAACAGTTTATTTTCGGCAAAAACATCAGACTTGGAAATGGCATTCATCAGGGTAGATTTCCCAACGTTGGTGTAACCTACAAGAGCAGCACGAACTACTTTTCCACGGTTGTTCCGCTGGGTCGCCATCTGTTTGTCGATGATTTTCAGTTTATCTTTCAGCAAACTGATTCTGTCGCGGATGATCCTTCTGTCGGTTTCAATTTCTGTTTCACCGGGACCACGCATCCCGATTCCCCCTTTCTGTTTGTCAAGGTGAGACCACATTTTGCTCAAGCGGGGAAGTAAATACTGATATTGCGCCAATTCAACCTGGGTTCTTGCATACGAAGTCTGTGCTCTTTGTGCAAAAATATCAAGGATCAGATTGGTTCGGTCGAGGATCTTGACTTCAATTTCTTTTTCAAGATTTTTCAGCTGTGACGGCGAAAGTTCATCATCAAAAATGATAGTACCAATCCCGTTTTCTTTTACGTATTCTTTTATTTCCTGAGCTTTACCGCTTCCTACAAAGGTTTTGGAGTCAGGCTGAGTTAAATTTTGTGTAAAACGTCTGTCCACTTCAGCACCAGCAGTATGAGCCAAAAATTCCAGCTCGTCCATATATTCCTGCAGCTTTTCTGCATCCTGATTTTGGGTAACAACGCCGACCAAAATGGCCTTTTCGTAATTATGTTGTTTCTTTTCTAGCATTAAATTCTGTATAATTTATAAGATTTACAAGATAACATTTTTTATCTTCAGATGCAAAAAAGAGTCCGTAAAATAGCTTTGCATTTTGCTAAGAGGAGTTTTTCATATGAGAACGACGTCTAAATTTTCATCAAAATCGGGTTTGTTCAAATAAATTTTTGTTATTAAATGTCTATCTTTAATCTGCTAATTCTTTTCAGATAAAAAAAATTATAACCAAACCGAGATGAAAAGGGAAATCAAATGTATCATAGTAGAAGATGACGAGCTGGACCGGCTGGTTCTTCAGCAACATCTGAAAAAATATCCTCATATAATTGTGTCGGGTATTTTTGCCTCGGCGGAAACTGCGGTTTCTTCTTTAAACCCAGATGTGGATCTCCTAATTTTAGATATTGATCTTCCGGAAATGAATGGTATTGAACTGCGGAAAAATTTTAAAAACATTCCTGCATGTATTTTCATCAGTTCGCATCCGGAATATGCCATTGATACTTTTGAACTGGACACATTAGACTTTATAAGCAAACCATTAAAAGCAACCCGCTTCGAATATGCGATGCAGAAACTCGGCGATTTTTTTGAAATGAAAGAAAAGTCAGAAAGTTTTGATGCTCTGATTGGCGAAAATATTGTTAAAATTAAAGACAGAAACGAAGTTTTTCAGATTAAAATAAGTGATATTCTGTACTTTGAAGCCTTAAAGGATTACACCAGAATCATTACGACAGACAAAAAACACTGTATTTTAGATTCCATCGGGAACCTTTTGCAGAAGGAGCATTTCAGTCACTTCATACGCATCCACCGAAGTTTTGCAATTCCCAAACATCATATCAGAAAAAAATCTGCTCACGAAATTGAGATCGTTCAGCAGATCAAACTTCCCATCGGCAGGGCTTTTAAGGCTAATTTAGATTTTTTTAATCCTTAAGGAGATTTCACTTCCGGTACCGCTTTCAGAATGAACTTCCAGCGAAATGCCGATGGCTTTGCTCATGTCTCTGATGAGGTGCAGGCCAAGGCCTTTTTTAATTCCGACAGCAATTCTGTCATCGAAAAGCGCCTTAAATTTTTCCTGAGACGCGCCATGACCGTTGTCTGAAATGGTTAGGCAGATGTATTCAGGTTTTTCCACAGCTTTCCAGCAGATTGTTTTTTCGCCCTGTTTTTCTTCCAGCACTTTTACGGCGTTGTTGGTGAGATTTCGGGTGATGGTTTTCAGATATTCGGGATCGGTTTTTATTTTTAATTCCTGAGGAAAGTCAAATTTGAAAGAAATATTTTCGACCCACGTGAAATTATCTTTTATGTCATCAAAAATTTCCTGCACTGGTATTTCTGATATTTCCGGCGAGAAATGATCCATTTGCCCTTTGCTCCACAAAAGCAGATCTTCCATTTGCAGAAGAAGCTTTTCTGCAGCATCCATCGTTTTGTTTTCAAGCCGGAGTTTGGTTTCGTCATCCATCAGTTCCGGTGCCTCTCTTTGGAGATGCAGAAAGTGTATGAGTCCGGAAACGGGACTTCGCAGGTCATGGTTTAAAATTCCGAAAAATTTAATTTTTGTTTTATTGGCGGTTTCCAGTTCATTATTGAGTTTCGTGAGTCTGTCTGTGTTCTTTTTGCTCTGGCGGTACAGAAAGAAAAGGAGAATTACGATAATCGTTACTGAACCGAGACCCACCAGTGACAGCAGTTTTTCTCTCTCTTTATTTTTAATGACGAGTCTGTTGTAGGCAATTTCTTTATTTTTTTGTTCTACCACTTTTCTGCTTTCAAGTTTTGCTATTTCATTTTTTCTGTCCTGTGAATAAACCGAATCTTTTATAGTGTGGTATTCGTTGATGTTTTTGGCGTAATTATCAATATCTTTTGTGATTCTATAGAGTTCAGACATTCCCAAATAATTGAACATTACCCACTGTTGGTTATTATTTTTCTGTGCAATTTCTTTACTGATTTTAAATTCCTGCATTGCCTTTTCAAGCAGTTCTTTCTTAGAAAAACCATGTTTTTTGCTGTAGACCGAAAAGTTTAGGTAAAAATCCATGTAAGAAAATCCTGTGTTGTAATGATTGGCTACAGACATGTAATGATGAGGTGAAATTCTGTCCCAGATTTCCTGTGCTTCCTTTTGCATGCAGTAGCTTTTGTCAACATCAGAAATGTCGAGAAGAGACCAGTTGGTCAGCAGCCATGCATGGCCGTATTCATTGTGATTCTGTTTAAAATACTTTTCGGCTAAAAGGAAATTTTTCTGTGCATTATCTTTCCTATTTAAATTTCTCTCCATTTCTGCCAAAACACCGTAGCAAAACCCCAGCTCATCAGAATTATCTGCTTTCTCAGCCGATCTTATGGCTCTGTTGATGTTTTCGTATGATTTTTTCTCATCAGATTCGTCCAGGTAAAGGAATGCGAGACTCCTGTAGGCACTGCTCACAATGCGGTAATTTTTGCTTTTTTCTCCAAGGTCTACAGCTTTTAAATAATTCGCTACCGCATTTTTGTGATCTGCTTTCAAATGAAAAAGTCTGCCGTACATGTAATAATTGTCTGCCAGAGAATAACTGTCTTTGTTTTTAAGGTTAAGTTTTTCAGATTCTTTATTGAATTTCAAGCCGTCATTAATCTGATTTTTTTCGGTAGCATAACTAACCAAACCCAGCAGCGCCTTGCCTTTTTTGCTTTGCCAGTTGTTTTTTTTTATCAGTTCGAGATTTTTTCTGGTGTATATAAGACAGCTGTCGGGATTATAAGTTCTGTAAACAGCGACAAGTTTTTGCTGAATTTCAAATTTTCTTTCATCTGAAATCTGCCAGGATGGAGGCTTCTGATGATTAGCCGTCTTCAGTGAGCTCTGTGCACACAGTGCAAACGGAACAAGAGTAAGTATGAACAGCCTGAATTTCATGGTAATAACTTGCTTATGACTAAGATACAAACATTTCATCTGTCATTTGTCGATTTTTTAGGTCGTTTATCTATTTTTTCTGAAAGGGCTTCATCGGTGAACTAATTTAGCTCCACCAAAACACTGATCATAATCATAAAACTAATAACCATGAAAATTTTTTACACTCTAAAACTGATTCCGCTCTTTGTACTTTCGGGCATTGGTCTTCAGGCTCAGAAAGCGGTTCTTGCAACGGGAACTAGTGCAACGGGAAGCAATGGTTCAGTTTCCTACAGCGTTGGTCAAATAGATTTTAATCAGAAAGGCAGTGGTCTTCCGATGATGGAAGGTGTGCAGCAAAGCTATGAGATTATTTCACTTTCGGTTAACAGCGCCATTGCCAATACAGAAGACATCAGGCTTTATCCAAATCCGTTTCAGGATTTTATCTATCTCGATTTTCCTGTAAAAGATTATAAGGATGCAGAATTTCAACTTTTTGATTCTTCCGGCAAACTTTTAAGAACAGAGAAGATTCAAAATTCCAAATCTGAATTTAATTTTTCATCACTTCCTTCAGCGATGTATTTATTCAACATCGTAGAAAAAGGGAAAGGCATCAAATCATTCAAAATAATCAAAAAATAATACCATGAAAAAACTTTTACTAACAGCCGGGCTTGTGCTGGGCTCCATTCTGGTGTCTGCTCAGGCTCCTGAAAAAATGAGCTATCAGGCTGTAATGAGAAATTCGGGAGGGCAACTTCTTTTAAATCAGAATATCGCTGTACGCGTAAGTGTACTTCAAGGCACGCCAACAGGAACGGTGGTATTTTCTGAAAGACTTACAGGTACTACCAATGCCAACGGATTGGTAAGCCTCGAAATTGGTTCAGGCACTGTCTTATCCGGAACTTTTGCAGGCATCAACTGGGCTTCAGGAAATTATTATCTGAAAACTGAAACAGATCCACTTGGAGGAACAACATATTCGATTGCCGGAACAAGTCAGCTTCTGAGTGTACCATATGCAATGTATGCGAAGACAGCAGGAGGAACTTCCGGTGGGGCATTAACTTTACCTTACACAGCAACTGTGAATAATGCAGGTAACTTATTTTCAATCAATAATGACGGTGACGGAGCTTCTCTGGAAGGAACCAATAATACAGCCACCTCCAGCATTGCAGCCGTAAGAGGTTTGGTTAACAATACAGCTCCGGGAGGGTTTTCTTCTGCGGTGCGGGGAATCAATAACGGTACCGGTGGTCTGGGAATCGGTGTCTGGGGTTCTCAAAACGGAAGCGGATGGGGAGTTTATGGTGTATCGCCGGCAGGTTTGGGGGTTTACGGAAATTCTTCAGGCGCAGGATATGGTGTTTATGCAAACAGCAATACAGGAACAGGTCTGCATGCCACAAGTACAAATGGTATCGCAGCAAATATTGCAATATCCAATAATGCCAACAACAATAATGTTATCAATGCCAACAGCTTAGGAAACGGAATAGTAGTCAATGTATCTACTACTGGTTCAGGTTCAGGTGTTGTAAGTAATACAGGAGCCGGTTTCGCTGTTCACGGAATTACATCTGCACAAAGTTCTGCCGGGGTCATCGCTGATAATAACGGTGCCGGGGAAGCAGTTGTAGGTAGAAACACAAGTGATATTGCCGGCGCAGTAGTGGGCAGAAACGATGGGGGTGGTTATGGTGTAAGAGGTTTTGTCTCAGGAAATACTTCAGGAACAAGCGTTGGGGTATTTGGTCAGGTAGGTCTTAACTCAGGGAAAGGACGAGCCGGACGTTTTGTAAACAGTAATACCAATAACGACAGAAATACTTTTGAAGTAGAATCTAATGGTGCAGGTAATATTCCGGATAATACATCAGGAAATGTTTCCTCTTTTCTCAATACCAATACCAACAGCGTAAGTGCCGGGGTTAGAGGAGAAGTAAAAAGCATCTTCGGAAACTTCGGTGCAGCGGGTATCTTTGGAGTATCATCTGGAACAGGAGGGGTTGGCGGACTTTTTCATGCATCAAATATCAACGGAAATGGAGCCGCTTTGGTAGCCATCACTGAAGGAAATGGAAATGCCATCCGCGCCAACGCAGGAAAAGATGGGAATGGGGTAGAAACAAACATCGACGGAAACGGGAATGCCCTGTATGCCTGGGTTCCTACATTCGCAAACGGACGGGCCGGAAAATTTAATAATTTCAACACCGCAAATACAAGCGATGTAATTACCTCAACAACCGTGGGCAACGGTATTGCCGGGAATTTTTTAGTAGACCGAACAACAGGAACTTCTGCAGCATTGAAAGGCGAGGTAAATTCCATTTTTGCCAACTTCGGAACTGCGGGCGTGTATGGATTATCATCAGGAACAGGTGGATACGCAGGTTTATTCTACGCATCAAACACAACAGGGAACGGACCGGCTTTATTGGCTTTAACTGAGGGTGCAGGAAATGGAATTACTGCCAATGCAGGCGGAAACGGTGATGGTGTGGAGGCTACAGCAGATGGAACAGGTTCTGCGATATATGGCTGGATTCCCAACTTCGGAACCGGTAGAGCAGGATATTTCAGAAACTTCAATAACGCAAACGGACAGCCGGTAGTTCATGTAACTACAACAGGAACCGGTTCAACCTTATTGGTCAACCATCAGGGGCCTTCAGGGAATATTGCTGTATTTCAGAGTGGAAGTGCGAATGTAGCCAGAATAAATAAAACAGGACAGGCATTTTTTAATGGCGGAACACAAAACAGCGGTGCCGATTTAGCGGAAGCTTTTGATGTGGAAGGAAATACTTCAGAATACGAGCCGGGAGACATTCTTGTGATTTCTACAGACACAGACAGAACAGTAGAGAAATCTTCAAAAGCATATTCTACTTTGGTTGCAGGGGTTTATGCTACAAAACCAGGCGTACTTTTAACAGAAGAAAATATAGATTCTGAGTTAATTGGTAAAGTTCCGATGGGAGTTGTAGGCGTTATTCCGACGAAAGTTTGTCTTGAAGGAGGAAAAATCAAGAGAGGCGATTTTATTGTAACCTCATCAAAATCAGGAATAGCAATGAAAGGCAATCCTAAAAAAGTGAAAATAGGGCAGGTCATCGGGAAAGCCCTTCAGGATTACGATCAAAACGGAATCGGTAAAATTAAAGTATTGGTAAACATTAAATAAACTATTATGAAATCACTATATATCATCCCATTTCTAGCTTTAAGTTTAAATATTTACGCTCAGGAAAATAAAAAGTCTACTGAAAATCTGACTCAGGAAGCTGAATCATACAAAGAATCGAAAACCTTTGAATCGAAAATGATGCAGGAAGCGAAAGAAAATCAGAGTAAGAAACCCTTGGTAGAACTGGCTTCGGAGCAGGGGCTAGCTGAAAAGCAAAAAAACATAAAAGCTGAAACGCCAAAGGATAACTCGGGAAAGTTGCTGCCCAATACGGCTAGTCTGGAAGAAGTTTTAGCGGCAATGCCGGGAAGGAAAGTGACAAAAGCGAAACAGGCTAATACTGCGAAAACCGAAACAAAAGGATTTGTATTGACGCCGGAAATGACTGTTTACGACATTAAAAAAACAATTCCAAAAAACTAAACTAAACACAAAAACTAATAACCATTTTTCTTTTCATGAATAAGTCCGCTTTTCGAGGCGGACTTGTTTTTTACCTGAATTATAATTAAATTCAATCCCAGTCTGCTGCTACAAACTTCATTTGATTACCCTGATCATCGGTCAGCGTTAAAAAATGACCTTCCACCAGATAATATTTCACTTTTTTAAATTCATTTGAAAATTCATTTTCCAGTTTCATATTTTCACAGGCCATTAAAGTGGATCCGACTCCGGAGATTTCTATTTTGTCTTTAGATTTAATCTCAGCAGTGAAAAACATTCTGTTGCAGCCCATGAATGCACCGCCCTGTATTTTTCTGTCTTTGATTTCCGATGTTAAATTGATTTCAGCCTTGCTATTTACCAGTTCTTCTTTAGTGAAATTTTTAAATGAAACCAACATCCACTGTCTTTGGATTTGTGCATTATTAATCTTTGCAGATGAACAGTTTAAGATCAATCCCAAACACAGAAACCCTATAAATATTGATATTGTCTTTTTCATTCGCTTTATCTGTCCATTTTCATACCATTTAAGCAGTAGATAGCGTAAAAATTAGTAATTTAGCCACACAAAAATTATTTAGAAAATGAAAAGAATACTTTTACTATTCACTTTTTTACTGAGTTTCGCTCAGATGAGAGCTGATGAAGGCATGTGGCTTCTGATGCTTGTCAAGAGACTTAACGGTGTTGACATGCAGAAAGAAGGTCTTCACCTCACTCCGGAAGAGATTTATTCTGTAAACAATTCAAGTCTTAAAGATGCTATCGTAAGCTTCGGAGGATTCTGTACAGGAGAAATCGTTTCAGACAGAGGTCTTATTTTTACCAATCACCACTGTGGATATGGTGCTGTCGCTGCTGCTTCAACGCCTGCCAAAGATTATCTGAAAGATGGTTTTTGGGCAATGAAAGATAAAGATGAGTTTAATGCTAAAGATCTTTACGTAAGATTTTTAGTGAGAATGGATGATGCTACGCAGAGAATCAATTCAAAATTAAACAACAGGATGTCTGCTGCTGAAAGAAAAGCAGTAATTGATGCCGAATCAAAAGCAATCCAGACAGAAAATTCAGAGAACGGAAAATATACAGTTGTAGTAAGAGATTTCTTCAACGGAAATGAGTTCTACTATTTTGTATATCAGGATTATAAAGATATCAGATTGGTGGGTGCACCACCTTCATCATTAGGTAAATTCGGTGGAGATACAGACAACTGGGAATGGCCAAGACACACTGCAGACTTCACAGTTTTCAGAGTTTATGCTGACGCAGCGGGGAATCCTGCGGAGTATTCTCCAAGCAACGTTCCTTTGAAGCCAAAGCATTCACTTCCGGTTTCTTTAAAAGGAATTAAGCCGGGTGATTTCTCAATGATCTTAGGCTACCCAGGAAGAACCAACCGTTACCTTACTTCTTACGGTATCGATCAGATGGTGAACAAAGACTATCCGGCTTGGGTAGAAGCTTCAAAACTGGCGATGGACGTTATGAAGAAGTATATGGACAAGGACAAAACCACACAGTTGGCATACGCTTCACAATATGCTTCAGTAGCCAACTACTGGAAAAACAGACAGGGAACAATTGATGCCGTAATCAAAAACGGAACAATTACTGACAAACAGAATGTAGAAAATACATTCAGAACATGGGCAATACAACCTGCAAATCTTGAGAATGAAATGGTTTTAGACGAAATTAAAACCTATTACAAGCAGACTTCAGACAGAAATGTTGAAAGAAACTATGCTTCTCTTTTAACAAGAAATTCAAAATATTTCTCAGTAGCACTTCAGCTTTCAAGCTTATTCAACAGTTATGCATCTCAGGATCTCGCTGGCAGAGTAGCTATGAAACCTAAAGTAGAAGATGCAATCAAGCAGACTTACGAAAGCATCAACACACAGCTTGAAGGTGAAATGATGAATTCTATGGTAAACCTTTACCAGACAAAAGTGAAAGCAGATGTTGCATCGCCGACATTGATGGCTCTTGATGCTAAGAATCTTTCTAATATTGCATTTTCTTCAATTTTTGCCAATAAAACTTCAGCTACCAATTTCCTTCAGAATCCTGACCGAGTGAAGCTGGATGCAGATCCTTTATTGAAAATTGCAAAAGGAATTATGGCAGATCAAAAAGCTTCAGCTGAAAGATTTGTAAAAATTGATGATAATTTTGCAAAAAACAACAGACTGTTTTTAGCTGGATTAATGAAAGCTATGCCTGAGAAAAAATTCTATCCGGATGCAAACTCTACAATGAGACTTACTTACGGACAGATTACAACATTGCCTGTAAGAGACGACAGAAACTATTTCGGAGTTACAGATAACTATTATACTACAATGGAAGGTTTAGTAGGGAAGTACAAGCCGAAGGATGAAGAATTTGATCTTCCTCAGAGAGTTTTGGCACTTCAGGGAGCTAAAGATTACGGAATGTATGCTGACAAAGCAGGATATTTACCGGTAAACTTCCTTTCAGATAACGATATTACAGGTGGAAACTCAGGTTCTCCGGTTATCGACGGTGACGGTAACCTTATCGGTATTGCATTCGACGGAAACAGCGAAGCTTTAAGCGGTGATATCGTTTTCGAAAAAGAATGGCAGAAAACCATCAGCGTAGACGTTCGTTTTGTACTTTGGACAATCGACAAGTATGCCGGTGCAAGAAGAATCGTAGATGAGCTGAAACTGGTGAAGGACGAAAACACTCCTGCAGACACAGGAAAATCTAAAGTTCCTACTGCAGCTCCTGCAAAAAAGAAGAAGTAATCAAAATTATTTCATAAAAAAACCGGTATGTTTTTCATACCGGTTTTTTTTGTTTAATCTTTAGATCCCAATCCATCCATTGTATCTCCCATACCCTGTTCTGGTGTAGTGGTGTAATTTCTTTCTGAACCAAGGAAGTATAAATTGTGTTTTGCCTTAGCAATAATTCCTCTTTCTACATCCTGAGGGATGTCGTCCGGAACCTCCTTTCTGATGGTTTCACCTTCCCGCTGTTTTATGATTTCGATAGCACCTTTTCCGTCGAGAATCGATTTTGCTCTCTGTGCTTCATCGTAGCTGCTGGTGTACAGAACGATGGTGGTGTTTCCTCTGCTTTTTTTGCTGTAGGCATCAAGCATTTCGGTGTCGTTGGCAAACATGTGATCCCAAAAATGTCTTGTGTTTTCATCATCTTCAAGATCATTTGCAGAATCAACATCTACTTTAGATTTTGAAACGATAATATTTTCATCTGAAAATCCTTCGCTCCTTAATTGTGATTTTACTTCCTCGGTGTCAGTTGCCGGCGGAAATACTGAAATTACTGTATAAGCCATAATATTTTGTTTTTGGTTATGGCTTTAAATGCAAATGGTGTGCAATTTACAGTCTAACGAAATGTTAAAATAACTTCAATATTGATTTTATGATTTGCTGTTTAAAATTGTCACAATATAATAGACTGTTTAAATTTCATCAAAATTAATTTTCCCCGACCCTAAAGGGAGTTAATTTTGATGAAATTTTCAATGCATTTTTCCACCCTTTAGGGTTGGGGAAAAGAAAAATTCATTGAAAATTTGTTTTTAATCATTTTTAAACAGGCTCTAAATAATGTTATTTTCAAATAAATATATCAGAGAATTATTTTTATCTACAAAGCACTTTCTCAAGTTTAAAATTTTAGATTTTGGGCAAATTGAAGTGTTAGCTGAAATATTGTCTGTCAGAATTGAATCTTAGATTTAAAGCTTTCCACCTCTTTTAAACTCCAGTTTTCAAATAAATAATCGATTGTCTTTCTGAAATTTCTTTTCGCTAAATCCGACCATACGACCTAAGTCATTTTTTCCGGATTTTATGTATTCTGAGATCTCATCCATTACAGATTCATGAGAATGCAGACGTCCATTTTTGATGTCTTCAAGTCCTTGTTCAATACTGTTTTTTTCTTCTTCTGATAAATTTTCAGCCCAGTCTTTTTCTTTTTTAAAGAGTAAGTAATCTACAAAGTCCGACAATTCATCAGAAAGATAGTCTGGGATAAGTTTTATTTTATCTGAAATATTTTTTGTGAGTAAGTGCTTTCATTTTATTTAAAATTAAATTTATAAAAATATAAATAATCGTTTTGGACTTAATCTAAAAACCGATTCAAAATATCCACCGCACATTTAGGTAAATTCGTTCCCGGACCGAAAATAAAATCAGCACCATTCGCATACAGATACTCATAATCCTGTTGTGGAATTACGCCACCTACGACAATTGTAATATCTTCTGCACCGAGTTTTTTCAGTTCTTCAACAACCTGCGGAACCAAAGTTTTGTGACCTGCCGCCAGAGACGACACACCCAAAATATGAATGTCATTTTCCACCGCCTGTTTCGCTACTTCTTCAGGAGTTTGGAATAATGGCGCAACATCCACGTCAAATCCCATGTCGGCAAAAGCCGTTGCAACTACTTTTGCACCGCGGTCATGACCGTCCTGACCCATTTTTGCCACCATAATTCTCGGGCGGCGGCCTTCCTCTTCTTCAAATTTTTGGGTAAGCTCAAGGGCTTTTCCAAAGTATTCGTTTTTACCTGCATTCATAGCGTAAACTCCCTGTATTGTTCTGATGTTGGCTTTGTAACGTCCGAAACTTTCTTCCATAGCATCGCTCATTTCGCCCAAAGTGACTCTTCTGCGGGCTGCCTCGATGCAAAGTTCTAAAAGATTTCCGTTCCCAGTTTTAGCACAATTTCTAATATCATTTAAAATTTGGCTGACTGCCTCGGTCTTTCTGGTTGATTTGATAGACTCAAGTCTTTCGATTTGTTTTCTGCGGACTTCCGTGTTATCAATATCTAAAATGTCAATCGGCGTTTGTTTTAAACTCGATCTGAATGAATTGACACCAATGATAAATTCTTCGCCGCTGTCGATTTTTGCCTGCTTTTTTGCGGCAGCTTCCTCAATTCTCATTTTTGGAATTCCTGCTTCGATGGCTTTGGTCATTCCGCCTTCTTTTTCTACCTCATCAATGAATTTCATCGCTTCTTCGATCATCTGCTGAGTTAAGGCTTCTACAAGATTACTTCCACCCATCGGATCTACGACATCGCAGATTCCGCTTTCCTGTTGAAGAATAATCTGTGTATTTCTCGCAATTTTCGCAGAATAATCCGTCGGGAGTGCGATGGCTTCATCCAAAGCGTTAGTATGCAAAGACTGAGTTCCTCCCAAAGCTGAAGATAAAGCTTCGATGGCAGTTCTTGTGATATTGTTAAATGGTTCCTGTTCCGTCAAAGACCAGCCGGAAGTCTGAGAATGGGTTCTTAAAGCTAAAGATTTTGGATTTTGTGGATTAAACTGCTTCAACAAAGTTGCCCAAATATATCTTGCAGCACGCATTTTAGCAATTTCCATGAAGTGATTCATTCCGATTGCCCAGAAAAAAGACAGTCTTGGAGCGAAGTCATCGACATTCATTCCTGCTTTTATTCCAGTTCTTACATATTCCAGACCGTCGGCTAAAGTGTAGGCCATTTCCAAAACCGGCGTGGCTCCGGCTTCCTGCATGTGATAGCCTGAGATGGAAATTGAATTGAATTTCGGGATATTTTTAGAGGTGTATTCAAAAATATCAGCAATGATTTTCATGGAAGGTGTCGGCGGATAAATGTAAGTATTCCTCACCATAAATTCCTTTAAAATATCATTCTGAATCGTCCCTGAAAGCTTATCCTGAGAAACGCCCTGCTCTTCTGCTGCGACAATATAAAAAGAAAGAATCGGCAAAACGGCACCGTTCATCGTCATCGAAACTGAGATTTCATCCAGAGGAATCTCATTAAATAAAATCTTCATGTCCTCAACAGAATCAATCGCAACACCGGCTTTACCAACGTCACCGACTACTCTTGCGTGGTCAGAATCATATCCTCTGTGGGTTGCCAAATCAAAAGCTACAGAAAGTCCTTTTTGTCCGGCTGCCAGATTTCTTCTGTAAAAAGCATTGGATTCTTCAGCAGTTGAAAAACCTGCGTACTGACGCACCGTCCACGGTTTCTGAACATACATTGTGGAGTAAGGTCCCCGTAAAAAAGGAGCAATTCCCGGTGAAGAATCGCTGATAGACTGATCTTTAATATCCTCAGTAGTGTATTTTGATTTCAATTCAAGACCGTCTTTCTCGAACTGATAGACTTCCAAATGTTTTCCTGATATGGTAAATTGGGGATTTTTATTCTGAATTTCCCTTCTCATGCTTTCTGATTTAAGATTTTAAAAGTAAGCATTTTTGATGGAATGTTTTGGTGCTGATTTTCAATACATATAAGAAGTTATCATGATGAACTGATTGATTAAAATATTTATATTTGCTCTAACTAACTTTATGATGAAAAAAATACTTTTAACTTTTAGTTTTTCTCTCGTTCAGATTCTTGCTTACGGACAGAAAACGATTGATTTTGAATTCAGTTATCCTGAAAATTCTAATTTCGTAATTGAGCAAAGCACAAACACTTCTGGTACAATGAAAATTACCGGTTCGCCTCAAGAAATTGCTTCATTGAAAAAGGCTGGTTATAATCAAATTAGAAAACTGAAATATGTAGTAGATTACTCGTCGGTCTACAAGACAGGGAAAAAACTTACAGATTCTTTTCCTTTTGAATTTTATTATAGCAATGTTAGCTATGATATTGACAGTGATGGGAAAAAACAAAAAAGGGAAGGCGGCTTTCCAAATGCTATTATTAAGGGAAATTACATTGATGGAAAACCTGTAGTTGTTCAAAATTCTGATGTTCAGGCTGCAAATGATCTTCCAAAATATTTCTTATACAACTTTCCTAAGATAACGAATATGAAAGTTGGAGATTCTTTTACCACTGATCGATCAATGGAAAGTAAAAATGGAGGAGCTTCTGTTTCGGGAATTTTAAAATATACTTTAACGAAAATTGAAGATAATTCTGCGTTATTTTCAATTGCCATTACTCAAAATAGTAATAAATCTTCAGAAATAAATCTTAAAGGAAGCGGAACTGGCGAAATGGTTTACAACCTTAAAGATAAATATATAGAATTGGAAAAGATGACAATTAACATGACCAGTAGTGTTGCTGGTACAGTAAAAATGAACGTTGACAATACTATTATTTCAACTTATAAATTAATCTTAAAATAGTTTAAAAAAAGAGCATCAAATTTGACGCTCTTTTTTTTGATAACAAAATTTATTTTTTCAATTTTTTCACACCCATTTCATACAGCGCAAAAGAAAGTAAATCTGCATTTTCACTGATGACCTGGTCGGTTGCTCTTCCTGCACCGTGACCTGCATTCTTTTCAATTCTTATTAAAATTGGGTTGGCACATTTCTGTTTTTCCTGCAATTCTGCCCCGAATTTAAACGAGTGCGCCGGAACCACTCTGTCATCGTGATCACTCGTGATAATCATCGTTGATGGATAACAGATGCCTGCTTTTACATTGTGAACCGGAGAGTAGGATTTTAAATAATTAAACATCTCCTTGTTGTCTTCAGCAGTTCCGTAATCGTAAGACCAGCCTGCACCGGCAGTAAATTTGTTGTATCTCAACATATCTAAAACACCAACTCCCGGGAAAGCAACTCTTGCTAAATCAGGACGCATCGTCATCGTTGCCCCAACCAAAAGTCCACCATTTGATCTTCCTGAAAGTGCCATGTAATCTTTTGAAGTATAGCCTTTATCCTGAAGATATTCTCCAGCTGCTATGAAATCTTCGAATACATTTTTCTTATCCATTTTCGTTCCTGCATCGTGCCATTTTTTTCCGTATTCTCCACCACCACGGATGTTTGGAACGGCATAAATTCCGCCATTTTCCATCCAGATCGCATTGACAACGGAGAAGGAAGGCTGTAAGCTGATGTTGAAACCACCGTAAGAATACAGCATTGTCGGATTTTTACCATCCATCTTAATTCCTTTCTTATAGCTGATCATCATCGGAACTTTTGTGCCGTCTTTTGATGTGTAAAAAACCTGTTCAGAAACGTAATCTTCAGGATTGAATTTTACTTTTGGCTTCTGATACACCTCAGATTTTCCGGTATCTGCATTAAATTTATAAGTCGTTCCCGGTGTAATATAATTGCTGAAAGAATAGTACATTTCCTTCTCCTTTTTCTTACCACCGAATCCACCAACATTCCCTTTTCCAGGCAAAGCAATTTCCCGGATAAGTTTTCCAGTTTTGTCGAACTGTTTAACTTTGTCAATCGCATCAACCATGTACGTTGCAAAGAAATATCCTCCGCCTGAAGAAATTCCCAACACATTTTCTGTTTCAGGGATCACGTCTTTCCAGGTTGCCGGAGCTGGATTTTGGATGGTAGTTTTCACCAAACGCATATTGGGTGCATCTTTATCGGTAAAAATGTAGAGATTATCGCCGTCTGTATCCACAATATTGGCATTGATATCAAAACCGCTGTTGATCTGTAAGAAATCGCCACTCTTTTTTAAATCTTTAATATAAACTTCATTTCCATTGGTTGCATTGGCTGCAGAAATAATCAAATATCTTTCGTCTTCAGACAGGTACGCTCCTAAATATCTTCTCGGTGTTTTTTCTCCTCCGAAAATCAATTGGTCAGCAGATTGTTTTGTACCTAATTTATGATAGTAAACCTTATGTTTATCTGTCATGCCTGAAAGCACTGTTCCTTCTTTCGGTTTATCATAACTTGAGTAATAAAAGCCTTCATCGCCCTGCCACGCAACGCCGCTGAACTTGACGTCAACAATGGTTTCATCGATTTGCTTTTTGGTAATTGCGTCGATGATGATGATCTTGTTCCAGTCGCTTCCACCTTCTGAAATGGCATAAGCTGCCAGATTTCCTTTTTTATTAAAAGACAGACTTGAAAGTGATGTTGTTCCTTTTTCAGAAAATTTATTTGGGTCTAAAAATACTTCTGTTGTTTTGGTTTTGTTATCTGTTCTGTACAAAACAGATTGTGCCTGCAGTCCGTTATTTTTATAGTAATACGTACAATCTCCTTCTTTGAAAGGTGCACCGATCTTTTCGTAATTCCAGATGTCTGTCAGTTGTTTTGCGATTTCCTGTCTGAACGGAATTTTAGATAAATAATTCTGGCTGAAAGCCACCTCTTCATCCACCCATTTTTTGGTGGGTTGGGAGTCGTTTTCCAAATCTCTGTACGGATCTGCAACGGCAGTTCCAAAGTAAGTGTCGGTTTGATTTCCTTTTATAGCTTTAGGATAATTCATTTTCTGAGAATAAATTGTTGCTGAAAACAATACTCCAGCAGTTAGCAAAATGGGTTTAAAATTCATGATGAAGGATTTTCTCAAAAATAAGGAATGTTGTGGGAATAAAAAAAGCTTTGATAGAGGCTTTTTTGTTATGCAATATCTTCGTTTTAAGAATTTGTATTACAGGATTAAGGATTTAATCTTTTTAATTTTGGATTTACTTTGTAACTGTCAATAGCATCCAAATAGACTTTGTAAAATTTTTCACTATTATTCAAAATCTTAATGCCTTCAGAAAAAAAACGTATGATTTCGGACTTATTAGTATTATTTTCAGACAAACAATCTTTGCCATTTTCATCAAAAACCAGAACAGAAGCATATATTTCTTCCCAACTCTCATCACCATTGGCATAAATAGTAAATAGCTCATTTTTGTTCTCAAAAAGTTTTACCTTGCTCCATACTAAAATGGGATGCCTTTCATTATTTGGTCTTAATTCTTTAGTCCATTTTCCAAATTTGTCATACATAACTTTTTGTGTATACATTGCTGAAAATACAGCATTAAATTTAAGTAAATTCAGACTTATTGTATCATTATTCTGGACAACGGGTGTCGGTACAATATCAAAATTCAGGTATCCTTTTTTGTAAATATAAGGAGTGTCAGGATTTAATGTCTTTTGGGGAGATCCAATTCCTTTTATCTTCTTTGTTTTCTGAGCTTTGCAAAATGCTGATAAAAATATTAAAATTGAAAATACAATAACTTTTCTAATCATAAATTTGAGTTTCTCAAAAATAAGGAAAGTTCCGGGAACAAAAAAAGTCTCCTAATAAATTAGAAGACTTTTGTGGGCCCTGAGGGATTCGAACCCCCGACCCTCTGGGTGTAAACCAGATGCTCTGAACCA
>NZ_LMQH01000012.1:450946-451037 GCF_001424105.1 Chryseobacterium sp. Leaf394
GAATTTTTTTGAAAGGTTTCAGTAAACCTTTGTGGGCCCTGAGGGATTCGAACCCCCGACCCTCTGGGTGTAAACCAGATGCTCTGAACCA
>NZ_LMQH01000012.1:451081-465373 GCF_001424105.1 Chryseobacterium sp. Leaf394
AGACGATTTCTCGTTTTGAGTGGTGCAAATATACACACTTATTTTATATCAGTCAAGTTTTTTTCTAAAAATTCTCCCACTACAAAGTTGCTTCCGCCAATAAAAATCATTTCTCCATTTGTACATTTCTGTTTTGCAGAAAGATACGCGTCCTGAACAGAATCAAAAATTTTATAAATTATTTTTGAATTTTTTAATAAATCTTCATACTCTCCCGGATGACGGCCTCTGTTAATGGAAGGTTTTGCAAAATAAAACTCAGAATTTTCAGGAAGAAGAGACATGACATCATCAATTTTCTTGTCATTTACAAAACCTAAAACGATATGTTTATGTTTCGGAATTGAATTTAACTGTGAAAAAACAAATTCCAACCCAGCCTGATTGTGTGCCGTGTCACAGATTGTAAGTGGGTTTTGAGAAAATTCAAACCAGCGGCCGATGAAACCTGTGTTTTGATGAACATGTAAAAGTCCGGTTTTTATATTTTCATCTGAAATTGCATAATTCTGTTTTTTTAATTCTGCAGTCAGACCCAAAACTACTTTTATATTCTTATGCTGATAGTTTCCTTTTAAATCTGATTTTAAATCTGATTCCAACAAAGCTGCATCGGTAAGTGGTGCATTTTCTTTTTCAGCTTTGGCTTTAATAATATTTCTGACTACTTCATTTTCATCGCCGAAGACAATTGGAACTTGAGGTTTAATAATTCCTGCTTTTTCAAAAGCAATCTCTTCAATGGTGTTGCCTAAAATATTCTGATGATCAAGCTGCACGTTGGTGATAGCCGAAACTAGAGGTTTAATAATATTGGTGGAATCCAGTCTTCCGCCCAAACCGACTTCAATAATGGCAAAATCCACATTTTTCTGAGCAAAATATTCAAACGCCATTATGGTCGTAAACTCGAAAAATGACGGCAGAATGTCTTCAGGAAGTGTCTTTAATTTTAAAATAAAATCATAGACAAATTCCTTATCACAGTTTTTTCCGTTAATTTTTATTCTTTCGGTAAAATCGATGAGGTGTGGGGAATTGTAAAGCCCGACCGTGTAGCCGGCTTCCTGTAAAACTGATGCCAACATATTGCTGGTAGAGCCTTTACCATTGGTTCCTCCGATATGAATGCATTTGATTTTTTCCTGAGGATTGCCAAAAAAAGCACAGAGCCTTGTAATATTGTCCAATCCCGGTTTATAGGCTTTCTCGCCGTCAATCTGATAATTCGGAGCCTGTACGAAAAGCCATTCTACAGCTTCCTGATATTGCTGATTTGTCATGCCACAAAATTCCTGAAAGTTTTGGTAAAATAAAATATAAATTTTGCATCCGCTGTAACTTTTCTGTAATGGTTTCGTCTAATGTGAAAAAAGCTGATATGAATTCGCTGTATTTTGGTTTTTCAAAAACCTGTAAAGAAATTACGACTGAATTTTAGCTTTAAAAACAAAAAATAACTCAATATGAAAAAATTTCTGATTCTTTTTGCGGGACTTTCGGTTTTGAGCCTTAATGCTCAGAAAAAGTGGTCACTGCGGGAATGTGTAGATTATGCTGTGAAAAATAATCTGCAGGTAATTCAGAATGAATATAATAAACAGATTCAGGATGCCAACCTGAAAATTGCCAAAAGCAATTACCTGCCAACTGTGTCTGCCAACATGGGAAATAATGTGAGCTTCGGGCGGGCCTCTTTGGGAACGGGAAGTATCAGGAACGACAGATTCAGCAATAATGCTAATATCGGAGCCGATATTTTACTTTACAACAACGGAAGACTGGAAAAAACTGTCAGAAAAACCCAGTTTGATGTTGAGGCAAGTCAGTATGATATCGAAACCATTAAAAATGACATTTCACTTCAGATTGCCCAGCAATATCTGAATACCCTTCTGAATAAAGAGATTGTAAAAATTTCTCAGAGTGCCGTAACCAATGCACAAAAGCAGTACGACCGATCTAAAGCTACAACTGAAGTGGGAACAACCGCGCAGACTGTTTTGGCAGAAGCTGCAGCGGCTCTGGCAAGAGAAAAGCAAAATTTAAAAACCGCCGAAATCAATGTGGGTCGTAGTCTTTTTGCATTAGCTCAGCTCCTTCAGCTTAAAGAATATAAAGATTTTGATGTGGAGGATGTAGAAGTGTCTGATCAGCTAGCACCTCAACTGGTGAATGTGGATGAAGTTCTTACAACCGCCTACGAAAATCAGCCATTGGTAAAAGCTGCTGAGAGCAGAATTAAAGCTGCGGAGGCGCAGACAATTGTTACCCGGACAGCATTTTATCCTACACTTACGGCAAGTGTAGGGGTTGGAAGTTTTTACAATAACCTTTTGAACAGATACGATCAGTTTGGTCTTCCAAATAATAATCCTTCTTTTTTTAATCAGTACAGCGATAATTTCGGGCAGCAGGCAGGTCTGTCTCTAAATGTTCCTATTTTCAACAAAGGAATTACTAAACTTCAGGTGGAACAGGCAAAAATCAATGAAAGTATTGCCAAAAACAACTACGAACAGCAGAAATTTGCCATCCGACAAAGCGTTCAGCAGGCTCAGTTTGACGCCGATGCCAACTACGAAATTTACCTCGCTGCCACAGAAGCAGAAAGAAATACAAAACTTTCGCTGGATTTTGCTGAGAAAAGCTATGCCGCGGGCCGTTCTACAATTTTTGACGTGAATATTGCCCGAAACAACTATGCCAATGCACAGGGATCGGTGGCTCAGTCTAAATACAATTATCTTTTCAGTTTAAAATTATTAAATTTCTATGCGGGAATCCCTTTAAGTTTGTAAAATGTCTATTCAAACGCTGGAAAAATTTTTGCCGGACAACTGTGTAAGCCATCTGAAAAAATGGTTTGCTGGCCATTCCATTCACATTACAATTACAAGAGACCGCAAATCTAAACTGGGAGATTACAGAAAAAAGCGTGATGGTTCACATGAAATCACGATCAATTCTACACTTCATCCCGAGCTTTTTTTCTTTGTTTTCACTCATGAGCTGGCACACCTCCTCGCTTTTGAAAAGTACGGCCGCAGAATTGCACCACACGGAAATGAGTGGAAACATACATTCAGAATTATGTTGCTGGAAAGCATTGACGTTTATAGCAAAGAATTACAGTCAATCATCATCCGATTCTCCAGATCTCCGAAGGCTAATTTTATGGCAAGTCCGGAACTCGTTAAGTATTTTCATTTTGAAAAAAATGATGATGATGGCGTTTATGTGGAAAGCATTAAGAAAGGAGAAAACTTTATCTACCGAAATCAAAAGTATGTTTTAGAAGGTCTGATCAAAAAAAACTATCTTTGTATGAACCTCGAAACAGGCAGAAAGTATTCTTTCAGGCCTTTGGCGAGGGTACAAAATTGCAGTTAAAAAATGTCAACATCAAATCAATACTGCGTAATCATGGCAGGTGGCATCGGAAGCCGTTTCTGGCCATTGAGTACGCAAAAATTTCCAAAACAGTTTCAGGATATCCTGGGGACGGGTCGCACGATGATTCAGCAGACCTACGACCGCATCAGCAAGCTTATTCCTAAAGAAAACATTTTCGTAATTACGAATAAAGAATACGTTGCTCTTTCTCATCAGCAGCTTCCGGAAATCCCTGAGGCAAACATTGTGGGCGAGCCGCTTGTGAAAAATACTTCAGCCTGTAATCTGTACATGGCCAATAAAATCGGGGAACTGAATCCTGATGCCACGCTTATCGTTTTGCCCGCAGATCATTTAATTTTAAAGGAAGATGTTTTTCTTGAAAAAGTAAAACTTGCCTTGAATTTAGCTTCCAAAAATGATTATCTGATTACTCTGGGAATCGTTCCGACCAGGCCGGAAACCGGCTACAGATACATACAGTACGTAGAAAGCAGGCAGTCTGATTTGCATAAAGTGAAAACACTGACCGAAAAACCAATTTTAGAACTGGCCAATACTTTTCTGGAAAGCGGTGATTTCCTTTGGAATGCAGGTATTTTTATCTGGAATATTAAGACGATTCAAAAAGCTTTTGAAGATTTTCTTCCGGAAATGACGCAGCAGTTTACTTCGTGTGAGTATAATTCTGAAAGTGAAATCAGCTGTATTGAAACCATTTATCCTAAAATTCAGAAGATTTCCATTGACAACGGTATTCTGGAAAAAGCAGAAAATGTACACGTCATCCCCGCCGATCTTGGCTGGAGTGATCTGGGAACCTGGAGATCTGTTTTTGAGAATAGTGAAAAAGACGAAAATAACAACGCCAACCCGCACAAACATTCACTTTCCTACAACTCTTCAGGAAACATCATTCATTTAAAAAATGTAAATAAAGCGGTCATCGTAGACGGATTAAACGATTTTATCGTTGTAGATACAGACAAGGTTCTTCTGATCTGCCCGAGAGATCACGATCAGCGCATCAAAGATTATGTTCTTGATCTGAAAAACCTTAAAAAAGGGGATAAATTTATGTAAAAAGCCGGCATTATGCTGCCGCAACTCGATTTATGAACAGTTTAAAGAACACCGGAATTTTAGTTTTAATGCTTATTTCAACTCTTGTATTTTCACAGGAGAAAAAGAAATTTGCCAGCTTGCAGAATGTTTTGGCTCAGATAATTCCGAATGACAAATATGATTTCTGGGTTTTGGTGTACAACGAATACGGCAAAAATAAAGAGGTGAAAATTTCCGGTTCAAAAAAAGATTATCTGCCACAGTTTTCCGGTTTTGATCTTACACCGAGTGAAGATACTTTTTTCTACATCGTTAATTCTAAAGGGGGGAAGATAAGTTATATTACAGATTTAAAAGATCTCAAACCATTTATCGGTAAAATTGATAATGCCGAGGAGGCAGCGCTGTCAGCTGTTTTGGAAGGCTATATTATTGATGATGAGTTTGTAGACCTTGCCGCAAATTACCATCAGGATGCAAAAAATTATTATCTTGATCTGGGAAAAGTCACTTCTCAGGAATGTCCGTATCAGAAAAAGCATTTCACGCTTACAGTTTCCAAAACTTCGGGAATGATCGAAAAAGCTGAAGAGAACGGTTCTTATATCGAACTTTATAATAAAAAGTGCAAAAACAATCCGAGACTTTTAAAAATAGAAAAAAAGCCTGAACCGAAAGATGACCCCAAAAAACAACCTGCAAAACGAAGATAATTTCTTTGAAACCGAAAGGCTCATCATCCGCTTGATTTCGTTAGACGATGCTCAGCTGATTTTTGATCTTTACAACATGCCCAATTTCATAAAGTTCATCGGAAACAGACATATCACAAGTCTTGAAGCTGCTGAAAATTATATTGAAAACAGATTTTTCCCGCAGATCAACCGTCTGGGCTATGGGAATTATGCAGTAATTTTAAAGGAAGAAAATATTAAAATTGGTGCAGTAGGTATTTTTGAGCGTGAGGGTCTCGATGTTTCGGATATTGGTTTTTCTGTCCTTGAAAAATTTGAAGGAAAAGGTTTGATGTACGAAGCTGCCGCTAAAATAAAAGATGAGGTCATGAACCGGTTTAATTTAAAAAAGATTTCTGCCATCACTACCAAAGATAATATTTCATCCCAAAAATTAATTGAAAAGCTGGATTTAAAGTTCAAAAACTTCGTTACACTTCCCAATGAAGATGAGGAATTGATGTATTTTGAAACTGAATAAAGTGTAAGTAAAAAGCCACCACAATTGTGACGGCTTTCTGTATGTTTCAGCTAAAATTTAAATATTAAAGCATTCCGAGCTCAAATTTTGCTTCTTCGCTCATCATATCTTTGTTCCAGCTTGGCTCAAAAGTAAGTTCCAGATCTACATCATTTACATTTTCCACCTCTTTCACTTTATCTTTCACCTCTTGTGGAAGCGTTTCTGCAACCGGACAGTTAGGCGTTGTAAGCGTCATAATAATCTTTACATCGGCTTCTTCAGAGATCTGCACGTCGTAAATTAATCCCAGCTCATAAATGTCTACCGGAATTTCGGGATCATAAACCGTTTTTAAAACACCAATTATTTCTTCACCAATATCTGCGATCTGATCGTCTGTAAATTTCATTTTTATGATTAATCTAAATTAAGAATATCTTTTCAGTAAATCTTCCTGACGCATGCGCCGGAAAATATTGGCCAAAGTTAAGACATCTTTTTCACAATAGTCTACTATTCTCTGCAAGTCTTTTTCTATGTAGTAAATTGATGAAACCATTGATCCGTCGATATCGTCTTTTGGCGTCGGAATCCCGAAAACATGCGCCAGAAGTTCCAGTGAAACAAAACTTTTATAATCCCCGAATTTCCAGAGTTCCATCGTGTCTATATGCGGAATTTCCCATGGTTTTTTTCCGAAAAGCTGGAAGGGAGAAGGCGGTTGCATTCCGTTGATTAAAAATCTTCTGGCAATCCAGGGGAAATCGAATTCCTTGCCATTGTGAGCACAGAGAATCACGTCGCGAAGCCTCATGCTGTTGAAAATTTCACCAAACTCTTCAAGCAGAATTTTCTCATCGTCGTTTGCAAAGCTTTTGATTTTTAAAGTGTCGTTTTTTTCGACCATTCCGATGGTAATGCAGATAATTTTTCCAAATTCTGCCATGATTCCTGCCCGATCATAAAAATCTTCTGCGGAAATTTCATCCTTGCGCTGGTATCTTGTTTTTTTATCCCAAAGCGTTTGTTCGGTGTCAGGAATTTCGTTCCAGTTTCCATGCTGTGGAACCGTTTCTATGTCAAGAAACAGTAGTTTTTCTATAGGAATATTTTGGATCATATTGTGTTTGATTTTTCTAAGTAATAGTATTCGTCATTTCAAACCCTAAAGGTTTTTAATCCATTAGTTTTGAAATTTTTGTTGAATTTAACCAACCTGCAGTCCGTTTTTTACAGGCAATGAAGGCGAAAGAAGGGTTACGTCTTTGGAATCTTCACCATAGACACCTAAAACAAGACATTCACTGAAGAAATTGGCAATCTGTTTTTTCGGAAAATTCACCACAGCTAAAATCTGCCTTCCCACTAAATCTTCCTTGTTGTAAAATGATGTGATTTGTGCTGCAGATTTTCTTATTCCCAAATCTCCAAAGTCAATTTCAAGTTGGTAGGAAGGATTTCTGGCTTTTTCAAAATCATTTACAGAAATAATTGTTCCGGATCTGATGTCTAATTTTTCAAAATCTGCCCAGGATATTTCGCGTTTAGTGCTCATTACATAAAAGAATTATGAGGTTTAAACAAAAGTATTAAAATTTTGATTCAAATTTTATCTAAAATAATTTACTGTTAAAGATTTTCTCTATGTTTGTTAAATGCCTGCTGTATTAGAGAGACAGAAGAACTAATTCACAAAAATTAAATTTCGCGATGATGAAAAAATATATTTTGATTGTTATATCCTTCCTTTTCTTCGGATGTGTGTCAAAGGACAATGAAGTTGTAGAAGCTGAAAAAACAGTTCTAAATTTTTATACTTTCCTGAAACAGCATAATAAAGAAGATGCCGTTAAATTATTTGATCAGCAGGAAGAAGATAGAGAGAAATTCTATCTCATATATGATATGGTAGAAAATGAAAATGGATCAATCCTCGACTACAGGCTTATCGGATGGCAGAAAACAACAGCTATTGGAACAGATTCAGAATCAGAATTTTTATTAACTTATGATGTAATTCGGTCAATTTCGAATACTAAAGAATCTTTTTTACTTCAAAAAGTTAATGATTCTGTCAAAATAAAAAAGTCTAAAATTGATTTTGACCTTACACACAAAAAATAACAGCATTAAAATTTAAATTTAAAACTTTCATAATTTGCCGGAAAATTTTTAAATTTACTTCAAACACAAAGCAATGCTGATCAAAATTTACGGAAGTGCCATCTTCGGAGTATCTGCTCAAACCATTACTATTGAAGTCAACATAGATACCGGTGGGGTAGGCTACCATCTTGTGGGTCTTCCAGACAATGCCATCAAAGAAAGCAGCTACAGAATTTCTGCCGCACTGAAAAATGTCGGTTTCAAAATTCCCGGAAAGAAAATCACGATAAACATGGCTCCTGCAGACCTCAGAAAAGAAGGAGCAGCTTACGATCTGAGTATTGCCATGGGAATTCTGGTGGCTTCAGACCAGATTGTTGCCGAACATATTAAAGATTACATCATCATGGGTGAGCTTTCGCTGGACGGAAGTTTACAACCGATCAAAGGCGTATTGCCTATTGCCATTCAGGCTCGTGAAGAAGGTTTCAAAGGGATTATTTTACCGAAACAGAATACCAGAGAAGCAGCTATTGTAAATAATCTCGACGTTTATGGTGTAGAAAACATCAAAGAAGTCATTGATTTTTTTAACGAAGGAACTCCTTTGGAGAAAACAGTTTTGGATACCAGGAAAGAATTTCAGGATAAAATCAATTCATTTCCTTTTGATTTCTCTGAAGTGAAAGGCCAGGAAACAGCAAAAAGAGCCATGGAAGTTGCTGCGGCCGGCGGTCACAATATTATTCTGATCGGCCCTCCCGGAAGCGGAAAAACGATGTTGGCGAAAAGAGTTCCGAGTATTTTACCTCCGTTAACTTTAAAGGAAGCTCTGGAAACCACAAAAATTCATTCTGTTGCCGGAAAAATGGGAACTGAAACGTCACTGATGACGGTTCGGCCGTTCCGCAGTCCGCACCACACAATTTCGGACGTCGCACTGGTCGGTGGCGGAAGTTATCCTCAGCCCGGAGAAATTTCTTTAGCTCACAACGGAGTTTTATTTCTGGATGAAATGCCGGAATTTAAACGAACCGTTCTTGAAGTCATGCGGCAACCGCTGGAAGACCGTGAAGTAACGATTTCGAGAGCTAAATTTACTGTAAATTATCCTTCGAGTTTTATGCTGGTCGCATCTATGAACCCCAGCCCAAGCGGATATTTTCCCGATGATCCGAATAATACATCTTCTGTTTTTGAAATGCAGAGGTATATGAATAAACTTTCGGGTCCGCTTTTAGACCGTATTGATATTCATGTAGAAGTACAGAAAGTTGAGTTTGAACAGCTCGCCGAAAAAAGAAAAGGTGAAAAAAGTGAAGACATCAGAAAGCGGGTTTTGGTGGCTCGTGAGATTCAGAATGAGCGGTATAAAGATTTACCGATAAGCTACAACGCCCAAATTGGGTCGCGTGAACTGGAAAAATTCTGCGAATTGGACGACACCTCATTTAATCTCATCAAAATGGCCATGGAAAAACTGAATCTGTCTGCAAGAGCCTATGACAGAATCTTAAAAGTGGCAAGAACAATCGCTGATCTGGAAGAATCTGAAAATATTTTATCACACCATATATCCGAAGCAATACAGTACAGAAGTCTGGATCGTGAATTTTGGAATGTTTAAAACTCTAAAATCTTTAAGATGGTAAGTGATAGGCTAAAAAACTTTCGTGCTGTTTGGGAATTTTCTAAAAAGAGAATTTACATCCAGAAAAACTTCTGCATGATCAATTCAATTGATGATCTGAAAAAATATTTAGTTTACTCTTCGTGTAAGAAGCACATTTAAGAGAAAAGTTCCCTGCCAATTATTTGCAAAATTGTCTGAACGAACTACTACAACTGTAAGTCTCGTTCTTCCGTTAGTGCCGTTATTTTCAATAGAAATCATATTTGCATTGTAGACATCTGGCAATCCGCTGTTATTACCGGCGGTTAGCTGCGGATAAAGTCCTGAAACGTTAAATGGGCTTCCCTGAAATTCATATACAATAACCATTTTGGCCGGAGTATTGGTTCCTGCGTAGGTCGATACCTTAGAAATTACCCACCAGTTATCGCTGTCATAAATAGTATTATTGTGATTGCTAAAATCGGATGTATACTGCTGGTGTGGCGGTATTTTCAGTTGACCTCCATAGATGTCAACATTGGTTGATCTGATTGGTTGCCAGACTCCGGGTGCTGGAAGTGCGGCAGTATCAAAATAATAAAAGCCCGGCGATCCGATATTTATAGCTGAACCGGTTGCTGTTCCTGTTGTACTGTTATTAACGTAGATCAGTGTAGAAAGTGTGGTTACAGGAGTGGTATTGTTTCCCATTGCCTGTGCTCTTTGCCTGTCCAGATTAGGAATGATGATCCCATCCTTTGTCTCCGGATTCAGAGTGCCGGTGGAGAGTGCTGCAGTAATATCTAATGTGCTTTTAGGTGATGAATTGTTAATTCCAACCTGTGCATATGAGTAAGTGTTAATTGCGACAATAAGGCTGAGGTAAACTTTTTTCATATATCTAATTAATTTGTGTTATTCCTGACTATTCAACAGAATACGATTTCCTTAAATGATAATTTTTAACTTTTCTTTATCCATAAATTGAATCCCCGCAAATTGTATTAACAACAATTTTTTAATTATTCCGCTTCGCAAGAGGAACTGTTTATGAAACGATTTAGTAAAATTCAAATATAATAAATTACGGATAGATGTAAAATATTTTTTTTCGCCTTACCAGGATTTAAGTATGATTAAGTGTGTGTTCATCGTGTACGGTGGGGTTTTGGAATGTTTAAAAAGTTGCCAAAATTATCTGAAATATTTTTTCACTTAAAACAAAAACGACCGTCATCACGACGGTCGTTTTCTATTATATTTTCCAGCTTTTCAGCAGCCAGCGGTAAATCAGAATATTGACAAAGAAATAAACGAGCAGCGGTACAACAACAATGACCGTCCATAAAAACGGATTCACATACATCGACAGCAAACCGTTGGAAACATCAGATTTCGCAATCAGGTATTGTCCTAAGGCAATCAGTCCTAAACTTAAAATTAAAACAATCATTAAATTTAAACTGAACTTCCTGCTGATATCGCTTACCATTTTCTTTGGCGAATATCCAAGACTGTTTTTAATGGAAACTTCTTCCTGTTTCTCTAAAAACTGAATTTTAATAAAACTTACAATAATATAAAGGCATAAAGCGAAAATGAAAATCCCCAAAACTGCAATCACTTTTAAAACCAAAAACAGTTTCGACTTTATTTTTGCTGAACGTAGGCTTTCCTGATTCGATTCATAGCCGTTTTCCTTCATTTTCGAAACCAAGCCTTCATCTCCGGAATCTTTTACCTGAACCAAAACCCTGTTGTAAATTTTAGGTTGACTGGCAAGTTCCGGTTTGGCAGCAGCATTCAGAGAGTCAAGGAATTTTTTAGGAATCAACACAGAATGAATTCTGTCTGAAAGCCCAACCATTTTTCCCCGATACGTTTTGTTTTCCTTATTAATAGTAATGTTGATATTAACTTCGATTTTCTTGGCAAAATCTTCTGAAATCTGCGGTAAGCCTTGATTAATGGCAAAACCGTAATTGTAAAGATTCAGATATTCCCTTGAAATAATAATTGGAATTTCATCTCCGTTCACCTGAAACTCTTCTTCTTTCAGAGGAACGTCAATCGCCTTCAAATCTACACTTTCAAAATAAAGATCAGTGTAAAAAGGAATAAAATCGCCTCCGTTCGCCGAAGCTTTAAACTCATTGGCAGAAAAAGGGTAGATGTTTTTTACCTCAGACCAGTTTTTGATCTTCGCAACTTCATTTTCATTAAAACCCAGCAGTTCTTTACGTCCGATATTATCCGGAGTGAGTTTTTTGCTGAAAGTAAGCCAGTAATTGCTGTCACTGCTTTTGCTTCCGAAAAGACGGTTGGCATTTTCGTACAGCTGCAGACAGGATAACACCAAAATAAAGGCAATGAACAGTCCGGCGTACAGAATAAGTGAATTAAAAATTTTCTTCATAGCGTTTATAGATGAAGAATTTGATAATGATGCTCAAAAGGAAACTCGTTCAGCTCAAAAAAGATCACCGAACTTCCACTTTCTTCAGAAACTTCGTTGATCAGTGAAAAGGCAATTTTTTTATTGTTAATATCCAAATGGCTGAAACATTCATCGTAAATCAAAAAATCTGTCGGATTGATCAGGCTTCTCACGATGGCGCTTCGTTGGCGTTCCCCATACGAGCAGTTTTCAGCTTTCTTGTTCAGAAGACTTTCAATTCCGAGACGTCGCGAATATTCTTCCATTTTTGGAATAAACTGTTTTTTATCTTTATTAAATATACGCAGCAGTATATTCTCAGAAATAGTCAGGTTTTTAATCATTCTTACATCCTGAAAAAGCAAGCTGATGCCCTGTTTTCTGTGTTCAACAATTTTTTCCAGATGCAGTTTTTTTACAACTTTCGTCCCATATTTTATTTCTCCTTCATATTGGAAATGAGTTCCGAGCATTGCCGTCGCAAGAGTAGATTTCCCGCTCCCTGACGGTGCAATGATCAGATTTTTTTTACCTTTTGCGAATGTGATATTCCGATTCCAGATTTCAGAATCTTCAATATTTTTCGGGGTAAAATATTTTGGCGAAATATTATTTAAAACAATATCAGTCATTCATTAATAAATAATACAGTGCGTTTTCGTCTTTCTTGTCGAGAGTAAATACCGTTTTAGAAAGAAGGTTTCCGCTGTCTTCCTTAGATTCGTTGGTCATACTGATCACTTTCACCGGCGGATTTTCTCTTTGGTTGTAATCTTTACCGTCAGACCATGAATAAGACATCACACCCGATTTTTTATCCAAAGTTGAATTTTTTCCGGCTTTTTCCCCCTGAAACTGAGAAAGAACCTCAGGATTTTCAGAAACAATTACCTGATTGTCTGTTACTACATATCTTTTTCCTGCAGATGTAAGATACTGATCCATCAGACTTGTCAGTGTAGCTTTGTTTTTCGGGTTAAATCCTAAAACGATCGCATTGTCTGATCTGTAATTGTAATAATCAGCGGTATCCTGTTTTACTTTAAAATCAACAAAAGCATAATCTCCAGTAAAAGTAGAAGTGATGTCTTCCAAAGACTTGTTGCTTGAAGCCAAATAATGATTTACCGTAGCTTCAAAACCAGATTCTTTCACAAGATATCTCATAAAATCTAAACTGAAAAACCCGATTGAGTATGACTTTGCATTATCCAGTTCCACATTTTTTACAAGATCGTAGTTTACTTTATTTTTATCGTAATATTTCTCTACGATTTTCTTCATATCGCTGTTAAAGAAAGTTTTAGTTTCCATATCAGCTTTACCTTTGTCGAAATTAAAATCAAAACCAATTCCCGAATCTTTGATCAGTTTGTTGATGGCAAGTGTTTCAATATAACCTTTAGATGCGAAGCTCGCTACGGCAGCAAGATTTACCCATCCGCTCACATCTTTATTTCCTACAAGAGAATTGTTTACCTGCTCTTTGATCGCAGCATTTTTACTTCCTTTTCTTGCCCAGAAATCTGCGAAATATTTATCGTTGATTCTCTCAGAACCTTCAGGCATCGCAGAATTGTATCCACCATAAGGATTGTACGCTTTTTCGCTGACCATAATGGCCATATCGCCCTTCATACTTCCGGCAAGTTTTCCACCAATGTAGATATGATCTTTGTTGTCGATGGTCACTTTCGTTTTGGTCAGATCAGTCATACTTTTCTGGAACTTCGCCTTGTCATTGATCCAAAGAAAAGATTTTACGTCAAATTCAGAATTTGTTTTTCCCTGATCAACGAGAAGATAGAGAGGCTTATCGATGTCGATTCCGGATTCCTCAGGTTTATTGACCAACTGCAGAAACAGCTTTTCTTCAGCCTGAATATTTTTCTTCTCTTTCAGGATTTTGTCTACAGGAATTTTTTTTGAAATTTCCTTCAGATTTACTCTGGATATTCCCAAAGTCGTGTCTGTGGTGTAGTTTAAGATTTCATCATTCTTGTTAGAATTACATGAAAAAAGGATTACCAGCGCAAATGCACACAGTAAAGTTTTCATTAAAGTGCTTTTCATAAATGTTTGAGTTAAGAAAACAAATATAACATTTTGTACTACATGGAAATCATGTTAACGTGAAAAAAAATTAAAATTTTATTTTGAATTTCAAAAAAAATAATATCTTTGCATCTGAAAATCAAGTTTAACCATTTTAAAAAACAACGAAGCAATGTTCAGATTCAACTTACATTCAACAGTAGGATTGCCTTTTGCAAAGGCGGGGCTTCGTGGTTTGGTACATTCTTAGAACAACAGTATAATGAAATATCAAAACCCGGAGTCGTAAGATTTCGGGTTTTTTATTGCGCAATATTTCAAACTGAAAACGTTTCCCCGAAATCTTTTTTTTAGGAGCTTAATCCCGCTTTCCGCTATATCTTTTTTTTGCCAGCGCTTTTTTCAAGCCCAGGCAAAAAAA
>NZ_LMQH01000012.1:465379-469410 GCF_001424105.1 Chryseobacterium sp. Leaf394
AATAAAACCAACTAAAATTTTAGTTGGCAAACCAGATGCGAGAAAATCAATGATCTCTCATCATTCATCAATTATATAAAAATGGGAAATTTAAAATTAAAAGGAAAAGATATATTAAAATTAGGCTATCCAAACAACCAGAGCGTCAACATCGCATTGGAAGTGATGAAGAGAAATTTTGCAACTAAAAATATTCATTATGTGAAATCTCTTTTAAAGGAAATCCAGCAAAATCCGGAGAACTTCGAGAAAGACTTAACCTTCGGACAAATTGCGGAAGCTTTGCTTTCATCCAAGAAAACTGAGAAAAGAATGCTCAACACCAACCGGGCGTCTTTCCAAATTTTCGGAAATGATATTTCAGATGAAGCAAAAAACCAACTCTACACTGCACTGAAACTGCCAATTGCAACACAAGGCGCTTTGATGCCCGATGCCCACAGCGGTTACGGACTTCCAATAGGTGGCGTTCTTGCGGTAGAAAATGCGGTAATCCCTTACGGAGTCGGAATGGATATCGGATGCAGAATGTCGCTCAGTATTTTGGATACGCCAATTTCATATCTCGACGGCGCCAAAGATAAATATGAAAAAGCGCTTGCCGAACACACCAAATTCGGGATGTACGAAACGCACAAATCTCACGTCGACCATGAGATTTTCGACAGAGATACGTTTGATTTAATTCCGATTTTGAGAAGATTAAAAGGAAAAGCCATCAAACAAATGGGAAGCTCCGGTGGCGGAAATCACTTTGTGGAATTCGGTGAAGTGGAAATTACGGAAGAAGATAAACAAATCAATCTTCCGAAAGGAAAATACCTCGGAATCCTTTCACACAGCGGTTCGCGTGGTTTGGGAGCCGAAATCGCTCAGTATTATTCGAGAGTGGCGACCGAACAGTGTCCGTTACCGAAAGAAGCACAAAACTTCGCCTGGCTGGATTTGAACACGCATCTCGGATTAGAATACTGGACGGCGATGAATCTTGCAGGAGATTATGCTTCGGCCTGCCACGACGATATTCACAGAAGATTGGTGAAAGCGGTCGGCGGAAGAGTAAAAGCCAGAATCGAAAACCATCACAATTTCGCGTGGAAAGAAATCCACAACGGAAAAGAAGTGATTGTTCATAGAAAAGGTGCCACTCCGGCCAATGAAAACGAGTTGGGAATGATTCCCGGTTCGATGACGGCAAAAGGTTTTATCGTTCGTGGAAAAGGAAATCCGAATTCACTGAACTCGGCTTCACACGGAGCGGGACGGGCTTTTTCGAGAGGAAAATGTAGAAACCGCTTCACTCAAAATGATATTAAGAAAGAATTAAAACTCAAAAATGTCACTTTGATGGGCGGAAATGCGGAAGAAGCACCGATGGCGTACAAAGACATCAACGAAGTGATGAACGCGCAAAGTGAACTGGTCGATATTCTCGGAACTTTCCAACCCCGAATTGTGAGGATGGATAAATAATGATTAATGTTGGATGCGGGATGTTGGGTGTTTGATGTCAAAAACCTGCATTTAATTCTTTCAAAAATCATTACATAATTTATAACAATAGTAATACAAAGGAGAAAAACAATAGCCCCGATTGCAGCGGCATCCTTTTTTTTGCAAGGGCTTGAAAAAAGCGAGGGCAAAAAAAGATACAGCGGAAAGCGGGATTAAGCTCCTATAAAAAATGGACAAAATAATACAGATCACCTCGGGAAGAGGACCTTTGGAATGTCAATGGGTAGTTGCCAAAGTTCTGAAGGTCTTTCTTGAGGAAGCAAAACAAAATAAAATCGGTTACGAAATCATCCACCGCGAAAATGGCGATGAAAATCTGACTTTGAAATCTGCGACCTTACTTTTAAAAGGAAAAGAAGCTAATGAATTTCTGAAAAACTGGCTCGGAAGCATTCTTTGGATTGGAAAAAGCACTTTTAGGAAATTCCATAAAAGAAGCAACTGGTTTATCGGGATTTTTGAATTGGAAGGTTTGGAGAAAATGGATTTTAATGAAAGAGACGTTCAGTTTCAGACCGCAAGAAGTCAGGGAAGTGGCGGACAAAATGTGAATAAAGTGGAAACTGCTGTTCGTGCAACTTATCTGAAAACCGGACAGAGTGTTTTCGTGCAGGATTCCCGTTCGCAACTGGAGAACAAGAAAATTTCCATCATCAGATTAAAAGAAAAAGTAATGGAATTTCACATCCAGCAACTGGAAAAACAAATGCAGGAAACGTGGAACAATCATCTGAATGTTCAAAGAGGAAATCCGATTCGGACGTTTTCGGGAAGCGATTTTAAAAAGAATCATCAGGAGAAAACTTTCAAAAAAGAAAGAAATCAACTGAAAAATGAATTAAAAAACTACAGAAATGACCTTAACTAAAAGTAAATATTATTTTGAAGCGCTGGATAATTATCCATACAGCTTGCCGGATTGTTTGGAAGCGTTGAATTATGCGCTTTCCTACGACCCTGAAGATGCAGATTCGCTTTGTCTGATGGGAAGAATCTACAGCGAAATGCTCGATGACTATGAAAAAGCAAAACTCTATTTCGAGGAAGCAATGCAGTGTGATGTGACCAATCTGAATACGCCAAAATACTACATTAAATGTCTTTTGGACAACGAAGATCTTCAGGAAGCAGAAAAGCTGATTAACTATTCTTTAAAAATAAAAGGAATTGACAGATCGACTCTATGGTTTTACAGAGCTTTGTTATCTGAGATGAGAGGAAGTCTTCCGAATGCATTAAAATTTTTAACCGAAGCGGAGAAGTTTTGCTTCATGCCCCAAAGTTTGGATTTTATGAAAAGCCGAAAGAAATTCATTAAATCTAAAATGCCGAAGAAATCTAAAAAGAAGAAGGAGACGAAATAAGTCTCCCTTTTAATGGAATGCACTGAATTTTTTTAGGCATAAGGCAGTTATTATAATTTATTTTTCATAATATATATAAGGATGAATTAAGAAATGTGACAGATTAGCGTAATTTATTGATAATGAGTTGTGTAAATAATATTTAAAACAATTTAATTTAAACAACCGTTTCAATTTGTTAAAAAACCTTAATAAAAAAAACCGCACAACGTCCGTTTATGGGCGTTTGCGGTTTTAATTGCTTTAACATTGTTAATAATTATGTTAAAGTGTGTTAAATGCAGTCTTTCAAAGTATGAGATTCGACAGGTTTTTGATGTGAATCGATACTTTTGTAACGCTTTAAAAATAAAAGACAACGTTTAACACGGAAATAATTTATCTATGAAGAAAAAAGTTTTGTTGTATTTAGTGATGCTGATTTCTACTGTAAGTTTACAGTCATGTGTTACTAACTATGTAGTTTCAAAACCAACAACCTATATTAAGGACAACAAATCAGATGCCAATTATGCGGCAGTTGAGAGCAAAAGGTTGGAAATGGATAAAAAGCAGCTAATCAGCTCTTTTGTATCTGAAAAAACAGTAGCGTTATCCAACGCAAAAAACAAATTAAAGAATTCTGAAATTGCCAAAGCAATCAAATACAATAAGGTAATCGACAACATCCTTACAGAAGCAGAAACTTATTTGGGAACGCCTTACAGATACGGTGGTACAACAAGAAACGGAATCGACTGTTCGGCATTTGTATTATCGGTTTTCGGTGCAGCAGCAAGTCTTACTTTACCAAGAGTAGCAGCTTCACAGGCACAGGAAGGGGAGTCAATAGACAGAACAGAATTACAGAAAGGAGATTTGGTTTTCTTTTCACACGGCAGAAGAATTTCTCATGTAGGAATTGTAGAAAGCATTTCAGAAGATGGCGATATTAAATTTATACACGCCGCAACATCCAGAGGAGTGATGGTTTCCTCACTAAGTGATTCATATTGGGGTCCAAAGTTCAGATTTGCCAAGAGAGTGATCAACGAAAACGGAGACAGCTATAATGCAACAGCAAAATTAGAGTCACAGGCATCCCTGCAAAATTTTTAAAACTTAAATAATTGATATTTAAAAAGAGACTGAATTTTCAGTCTCTTTTTTTTT
>NZ_LMQH01000012.1:469430-469602 GCF_001424105.1 Chryseobacterium sp. Leaf394
TCTTCATTGCCCCACTCTCAAATAAACTCCAACTTTCTCGCTGCACTTTTATAAGTTATCATACCGTTTTTATTACTCATCGCTAATTACTCATAGCTCATATTTTCAGGAGCCGGGAACCCGCTGTCCACTATATCTTTTTTGCGGCTGCCTCCATTTCATTCCGTCAGCC
>NZ_LMQH01000012.1:469615-470561 GCF_001424105.1 Chryseobacterium sp. Leaf394
TCGTTTCCATCGGGGCTGGTAACGATTCCGCTTTTTAAGAACTGTTGAATTTTGATAAGTAATGAGCAATAAGTAGTAAGCAATCACCAGTAAGCAATTAATCTATAATCATCTCAATAAAGAAAGCAGCAAAAACTATAACCGGAAAGCCAAAACTTCAATTCAAAAGTTTCAACCATCGATTCTCACTACATTTTCAGTCCAGCCAGCGGTAAAAACCAAACTTCCCTTATTTCCAGTACCCCGTTGAACCATTCCCATTCTCCAGAGGGGATGTCAAAAATCGCAGATTTTAGACGGGGGTGGTTACTTCCACACACAAATCAACCTTTTATGAATCGAAGTATGAAACCATCAAAGTAAAAATCTCACCGCTGGTGCGGGCGTCCCGCCCGTACCCAATTTACATTCCACATTCCACATCCGAACTCTACATTCCGAATTTCAAATCTCAAACTTCAAATTTCAAATCATCCCATCTCCTGCTGCGGACGTCCCACCGATACTATGTAAAACGAACTCGCATCCGTTCAGCCAAAAACACTTTTCATCCAATCAGAATCCACTCACGTAATGTCAGCAATTTCTACACCTTTCAAAATAAAAACTCCACCTTACTCCGGATGAATAAAATCTGTGTAGCAAAAGCGACAACTAACGCCGCCGCACTCCGTAGGAGTGCCATCTGCGTAGAAACCACCATTCCAAAAATAACCGCACTCCGTAGGNCTCCACAGAAGCGACCTGAAAATTCATTTTGTATATTTTCAAATTATACAATGCACAATCATTTTCACCGAAAAGCCTTACAAAATAAACAATGATGCTCAAAAATTCCCAACAACACATACTAAACCAGCTCAATTCACCCATCCACCCTGCGGAAAAATAACACGTAACCATGCACAATGATTCTTTCCAAACTCCTATGTCCTACATTACATCC
>NZ_LMQH01000013.1:0-154 GCF_001424105.1 Chryseobacterium sp. Leaf394
CTAATTCTTTATAATTTTAAAATTCTTCACGGAGCTTTTGGTTTTCAGCTGAATAACATAATTTCCTTTCATCAGTATTCGGATATCTATTTGATTTTTATCTAAATTATTCTGCAAAATAATTCTTCCGCTGTTATCGAAAATTGTATAGCTC
>NZ_LMQH01000013.1:198-448 GCF_001424105.1 Chryseobacterium sp. Leaf394
GTCTTTTACATTTTTAAAATAAATAAAATCTGATGCAGGATTAGGATAAATACGAAAATCATTTTCGGTGAAATCTTCTTTTGTGGAAAGAATCGATATACATTTGTCATCGTAAGAATCTCCGGTTATCGTCCAGCCTTTATTGCTGATGAGGTAATTTCTTGCCGTTACAGCTACGGGATGGGTATAAATCATCGGTGATGCACTGCTGATATTGATATTATTGGGTGTTGCAGGATTCTGGCTCCAG
>NZ_LMQH01000013.1:456-5114 GCF_001424105.1 Chryseobacterium sp. Leaf394
GTTCTGAAACATTCCGTAAGCGGAAGTCAGTGATGAAAGATTCCAGTTGCCAAGATTTTGATTGAAACTGACCGCATTGTTCAGAAGATTATTCATGCTGATGACGTTCACAGTGTTCCATCCTGCGAGACTTTGGTTAAAAGATGAAGCGCCCTGAAACATACCTGCCATGTGATTAACACTTGAGGTGTTCCAGTTTCCAATGGGTTGGTTGAAAGCCACAGCACCTCCGAACATTCCCTGCATTGTCGTTACTTTTGATGTATTCCAGCTTCCGATGGGCTGATTAAATGCTTTTGCATTTTGAAACGTGTGGTTCATTAAAATGACTTCGCCCGTATTCCAGCTGCTGATATCCTGATTGAACAGCCAGGCATTCGAAAACATAAATTCCATGTCTGCTACTTTTGAAACATTCCAGCTTCCGATGGGCTGATTGAAATTTTTTGCCATAAAAAACATGGATGTCATATCTGTAACCTCAGAAGTATCCCAGTTCGACAAAGGCTGATTGAAATTTTGCGCCATCATAAAAGTTACTCCCATACTGGTAACATTAGAAGTATTCCAGTTGTTCAGGGGCTGGTTGAAAAGTACACACCCATGAAAAGTAGCATCCAGTTTGGTATTTTGAGAGGTATCCCAGTTGTTTATGGATGGATTTCCGACCAGCGAAGTGCATCCGGAAAACATGTACTGCATGTCGGTCACCAGAGAAAGATTGGGAGAATCTGTAGCTTTTAAATCTAAATTTGTACACCCTGCAAATGAGTGTGACATAGACGACCATACAGCAGATCCCCACTGATTAATTTCAGTAATTTTGGATGTGTCTCCCCAAAGATAGTTAGGATTGCCTCCCGGAACCGGCTCATGGAAAAGAATGCGGTTCACATTCCCGTTGCTTATTTTTACACGGTAGGTAGCATTGGCAGAAACAGGATGGTGTGAAGTTCCGAAATCAAGCAATATAAACTGCGTAGAATTTTGATTGGCAATGGTAGCATGATGTGCGGGAAAACCCACTTCTTCCCATTCAACCGTGAAGTTGCTTCCCCTAATGGGCATCCATGCCTGAGTGTCTGATGATGGAAATGGGGTGCTGGACAGCATTGGATTCTGGCTGTTGGCAGGTTTCCAGGTAGTGATGAATTCATTCTGAGCTGTCAGCAGCTGAAACGAAAATATCATCAGGAAGAAAATTGTAAGTTTTGTTTTTAAAAGATTGTTTTCTGCGATCATATTAATCAACATTTAATTTGGTGTGGTGAATTATTAAAAATCAAAAATACAACTTTTAATTTCATTATTTTGTGAAATAAAAAATACACAATAAAAAAGCCCACCAAATCTGGTGGGCGTCAACTGTCATTTTTATTCCTGAGTCATGTTGTCTCTCGTATTTTTCTGGACGGCAATCGCTCCAAAAAGAGCCAGCAAAAATGCAAATCCGTAGAACCCTTTTTCACTTGGTAAAATGGTGGCATTCCAAAGTCCGATCACAAGCAGTACAATCGAAGACAAGGTAGCAAACCAGCTAATACCGTAGTAAATATCAGTTACTTTTATGTTTTCCATTCTGTCTCTTACTGCTTTCTGCAGAGAAACCACGGCAAATAAACCGTAAAGAAGAATGGTAAAATAATACCCTTTTTCATTAAGCTGCATTTCGGCTCTTGCCAATCCGACGATAAATCCGATCATACCTGCACCCAACGCCACCCATGATGCCGCGACAAATGCATTTGAAACTCCCTGTTTTTTCATTAATTGTTTTTTTTATTATCGATATCAAATATATTATTTTTTTGTGAATGCTTGTAATTAAATGTTGATTTTATCACTTTATTTGGAAAAGCAGTCTGAATAATGTTATAATTTTAGAATAAATCATCAACATTAATTGAAAACTGATAATATAGCCGCTAGTTATTAGAAAATAGATTTTAATAACCTGGATCTGGGATAAAAAAGATTCTATAATTCAACACAAATGAGCTTTAGCCCATTTATATGAAGATATATATTTGGCCTAAGCCGAAATGTATCTTTAAGTTACAGCTAAAGCCTTATAATGCTCATCATAAGAAACATTGGGCTAAAGCCCGTCGTTATTGATTCAACTCTTTGAAAATTTATACTTAAAGCTTAACCCGAACTCAGATTAATTAATAATCGTCTAAATTCCCCTCCTTTGGAGGGGTGTCAAAAAATCTTTGATTTTTTGACGGGGTGGTGTATGCGCAATCATGTCCCAGCCCCGATAACAGCGACATCCTTTTGTGATGAGGAACGAAGAGAAAAAGATACAGCCCTTCGTCAAGCTCAGGATAAACTACTAGCGGGAAATAGCTCCTTAAAATATAAGCAATAAGTAATTTATAATGATTAATGGGGCAGGTAATGTTTAGAGCAAGACGGTTTGAGCGGGGAGAGAATTCTGTTAATGAAAAACGCTCCGGAAAATTCCGAAGCGTTGTATAGCAAAATGCTAAAAGCCATTAGCCAAAAGCCAACTGCTAGTAGCGATAATATTCCGGCTTGTATGGTCCCTGTACTTCTACACCGATGTACTCAGCCTGCTCTGTAGAAAGAACTTCCAACTCAACGCTTAATTTTTTAAGGTGAAGAGCTGCTACTTTCTCATCTAAATGTTTAGGAAGCATATACACTTCGTTTCCGTAAGCTTCAGAATTGTTCCAAAGTTCGATTTGAGCTAAAGTCTGGTTAGAGAAAGAGTTAGACATTACAAATGATGGGTGACCCGTTGCACAGCCTAAGTTTACCAATCTGCCTTCAGCAAGAATGATCACTTCTTTACCATCTTCCAAAGTATAGATGTCAACCTGAGGTTTAACTTCAGATTTTGTGTGACCGTAGTTGTCATTTAACCAAGCCATATCGATTTCGTTATCGAAGTGGCCGATGTTACAAACAATTGCTTTATCTTTTAATTTTAAGAAATGTTCTTTTCTTACGATATTGAAGTTACCGGTAGTAGTGATTACGATGTCTGCGTTATCAACAACGGAATCTAATCTTTTTACCTCAAAACCGTCCATTGCAGCCTGTAAAGCACAGATTGGGTCGATTTCAGTAACAGTAACGATAGAACCAGCTCCTCTGAAAGAAGCAGCAGTACCTTTACCAACGTCTCCGTAACCGCAAACTACAACTCTTTTACCAGCTAACATAATATCAGTCGCTCTTCTTACAGCATCAACTGCAGATTCTTTACAACCGTATTTGTTGTCGAACTTAGATTTTGTCACTGAATCATTTACGTTGATTGCAGGCATTACCAAAGTTCCGTTTTTCATTCTTTCGTACAGTCTGTGAACTCCTGTAGTAGTTTCTTCAGAAAGTCCTTTGATGTCTTTTGTGAATTCAGGGTATCTGTCGAAAACCATGTTGGTTAAATCTCCACCATCATCCAAAATCATGTTCAACGGCTTTCTGTCTTCCCCGAAGAAAAGAGTCTGCTCAATACACCAGTCAAATTCCTCTTCGTTAAGACCTTTCCAAGCGTAAACAGGGATTCCTGCAGCAGCAATAGCAGCAGCAGCGTGATCCTGAGTAGAGAAAATGTTACAAGAAGACCATGTAACTTCAGCTCCCAAAGCAACCAAAGTCTCGATCAAAACTGCAGTCTGGATCGTCATGTGAAGACATCCTGCGATTCTTGCTCCTTTCAATGGCTGAGACGGTCCGTATTCTTCACGGATAGACATCAATCCTGGCATTTCTGCTTCAGCAAGGGTAATTTCTTTTCTTCCCCATTCTGCAAGGGAGATGTCCTTAACTTTATAAGGAACGTATTGTGTAGTTGTACTCATATCTTATGAATGATTTAAATTCAAATATTTAAAGTGCAAAATTACAACATATAATTTAGATAAAAAAACACTTGAAATTTTCCCATATATGAGATTTTACAGCCTTTGTTTTATTTGTTTTAATTCTAATTAACGTACTTTTGTGGTACAATAAATCTTATATATGAACCACACCTCAACTCAGGAAGAAGCTCAGAGACAAGCTAAGCCTCTTGCTCCAAAAGTGAAAGAACTGATTGCAAGAACCCAAAGTATTATTTTGGCAACCGTAGATGCAGAAGGAACTCCAAACTCAAGTTATGCGCCGTTTGTACAGGTTGACAATTCTTTCTATATTTTAGTGTCTTTCATGGCAAAACATACAAAAAATCTTTCTGAAGGAAGAAAAACATCAATCATGTTTATTGAAGATGAATCTGCTACAAAACAGATTTATGCAAGAGAAAGATTGACTATTGAAGCATCAACTTCTCAAATTGAAAGAGATTCTGAAAAATGGAATACAGTTGTTGCTCAGTTAAAGGAAACTCACGGTAAAGTAGTGGAAGTAATTTCTGAAATGAAGGATTTTATTCTGATTGCTTTAACTCCTGTAAAAGGTGCTTACGTCAATGGTTTCGGAAGTGCTTATTTCGTAGATAAAAATCTTGAAATTATGGAGCACAGAAATGATCAGAATCACCAGAGTAAATAGGAAGCTGGAATTTGTACGTTGGTTGAGGGATGCATGATGCTGGAAGGTTACTACTAACTGCTTTAATTTTACATTAAAATAATATTAATTCACTTGAGTCTCAGGATTTGAGTGATTTTTTTTTTTTT
>NZ_LMQH01000013.1:5152-39076 GCF_001424105.1 Chryseobacterium sp. Leaf394
AGGTTTTTTGGCTTTAAAATATATTGAGTTCACCTAAATCTTGGGATTATCATGAATTTTTTTGTGATTTTGGATGCTGAAAGCGGGGTGCGCGATTTACATCTTTGTGTGTGGATTTTAAATTTAAAACATATTTTAAATTTAAATATAAATCAAGAATTTCCGCATCAGAATTCGGATCACAAAACATCCGGCATCCATCACCCAACACCCCACCCAAAAACTTCCAGCTTCCATCACCCAGCTTCCGGCATAAAAAAAATTCTTATTTTTACCCAATAATTTCAAACCCATGCCTCTTTACCGCGATTTTTCTGATGACAATGCCACCATTCTGGTCTGGAAATACGACGAGAATGAAGAATTGAATATGGAAGAACTTTTAGAGCCCGAAAATGCCGAAAAAGTAAAAGATTATCATCCGAAAAAATTGCAGGAGGTTTTGATGGTAAGAAAACTTCTGAAAAGTTTAAAACCAGATTCTAAAATTTTATACAGAGAAAGAGAACCTTTTTTATCGCCAAAAGATGCCGAAATTTCGATTACCCATTCTTTTCCGTTCGCAGCGATTGCAATTTCAAAAAATAAAATCGGAATTGATATTGAGAAATTTAATCCTAAAATATTAAGAGTTATCGATAAATTCTCCTACGAAAACGAGCGCGGATTTATCCCTTTTGATACGGAAGTGGTTTTTTACACCATCATTTGGAGTGTGAAAGAGAGCATGTATAAAATTCATCATTCCAAACACTGGTCTCTGAAAAAACACTATGAGGTAAGACCTTTTGAATTAAAATCTCTCCGATCTATAAAATGCAGGGTTCACGACGACAAAATTTCGGATGAACTGAAAGCAAGAGTAGAGTTTTTCGATGATTACTGCTTTACGATTGTTGAGGAATAATCTCTTCGTTTCTGTACGTTTCAATTACTTTTCTCTGTTCTTTGGCAACATCATAAATCAGTTCCAAAACATCATGAATATTTTTCAGTTCCGTTAAATGAGAAATTTTGTTGGGATCTCTGGTGTCGTAGTGCTCGTTTTCCAGAAGTTCGGTTTTTCTTTTTGAAAGGAGATCTTCGATGGATGAATCTTCTGGCTCCAGACGGCTGTCCATTCTTAAAGTTTCAGGAATTTTTTCGCCATTCAGCAAAACGGAAACCTGATTCATTTCTGCCTCAATTTTTTTCGTCCAGCTTTCAGAATCTATTTCGGTGTATTTTTTTTCTTTTTTTGAATATTGAGAAAGAGAGGCGGTGTAAGCGGTAATCAGATGTGAAGTCGCAACAAACTGATGTACCACTTCCAGTTTTTTCCGCTGGTTTTTCGGGTCGGTAATCATTCTCTGAAAATTATCCGAAAGATTGGCAAGCGAAATAATGGCGTTTTTTCTTTTTACTTTATAGTCTTCGATATCAAAATCTTCATTCAGAAACTTAGACATCACGCTGTGAAAATAAGTAAGGTTAGATTCTGCAGACTTTTTCATCAGATCTAAATTCTGTGTGTACTCCCAAACAGGCAATATAAGGTATGAAACCAGAAAAGCAATAATTCCTGCGATAATGGTATCTACAATTCTGTCTTTAAAGATCACATTAATGTTTCCGGGATTCAGGAAATTAAAACTCAGAAAAACATACATCGTCATGAATAAAACAGCCCAGAAATAGCGCCCTTTCAGAAAACTGAAACACAGAATCATGCTGACTAAGAGTACAGAAAACAAAACAGCATTGATATGGACATAATGCAAAATGGCATACGCAATGACTGCACCGGCAACCGTACCGTAAAAACGCAGGAGATTTCTCTGTTTGGTAATGGAGTACGCAGGTTTTAATATAGCAACAACTGTAATTAAAATCCAGTAGGTATGACCGATTTCTATAAACGGAAGCAGGGAAACCAGATATCCTAAAAACAGCGCCGCTGTCACCCGTATAGCATGACGGAAATGAGATGAGGTAAGCGAAATGTTGCTTCTTAGAACTTTAAAATTAATCTTTTCCTCATTGGGCATAAACTTTTTTAAATCTAAACCTGTGGAAAGACTTTTTGCCAGTTTTACGTTTTGGGAGAATACTTTATAAATCTCATTGATCTCCTTGGTGATTTCACCAATCCGCATCATAATCTGACGGAGGATCATAAAGTTTTCCAGAGTTTCGGGAGTCATTTCTCTGTTTCTCAATTCAAAATAACTGACGTTTAATTCATCTGAGCGAACTTCAAGGTTAAAAATCGGTTTGGCTCTGGTGCTGCTCTGGAGTGAGATTCCAATGTTGGCAATTTCTTCAGAAAGGATGTTGAGATAGTCATGAATTTTTACTAAAATTGTCGAGTCTTCAAAACTTTCCTGTAGTTTTTTGTAATCACTTTCTGAGGTCATCAGTTTTTCGTGCAAGTCCATAGAATTCAGAAACATCAGCATCAGTAAACGGCTGATTGTTGTTGATTCGTTGACGATAGTTCTGGTTCTGAAAACGGTATCACGTGTTTCCTCCTGAAGATTTTTGATCTCGATCTGTTTGGCAATAACCTGCGTTGTAAGTTTATTAAAATCGGGGTTTTTCTGATAAAAATTAGCTTTTATCTTTAAAAATTCGGCAAGCTGAAGATAATTTTCTCCAATCATCTGACTTGCCAGTTTGTAAGGCTGAATCGTGGTCACGACTAGAAAAATCAGCAAAAACCAAACGGATCCCGCTGCGAAAATCATTAAACTTTTAAAAATGTTTGCTCCCGTTAAATGCCCGTCAATGAAAATGGCCAGTACAACTAATGCCAGTGAACCCACTGCCGCTAATCTTTGTCCGTACACACCAATCAGAGAGAAGAACATTCCGAAAGCGACAATTTCCAGAATTACGAGTGGAATGATCCCTTTAACCAAACTGGCAATGGAAGCGACAGCGACGAAGCAGAAAATCGCAAAAGTTAATGAATTTCTTCTTCGGATAAATGGCCCGGGTTGATCGGTGAGTGCAACAAAACTGGTTCCCAACGGAAATAGAAAATATTCTTTGAGCATCCCAAAATGTGCCAGAACCAGACACGGAAGCACCGTAGACAATGTAATTCTGATGGCAGAATATACGTATTGGCTGGTTACAAACTTTTTGAGCTCAGAAGAATAATTCATACTGCAAAAATAAGGGTTATATGTGAATTGGTGGGTTTTGTTTTTGGACTAAATGTTATTTTTTTGGTTGGGTGTTGGATGTTTGAAGTTGGGTGAGGGTAGAAGGAATATTGAACTTTTAGATTGGAAGTGGATTTTATTATTTAGGTTAAAACAACAAAAGCCCCATGAATGGTGCTTTTGAATATTTTGATTTTTATAATCTTAATAATCTACATTAGATGTTTCTGCGCCGATGTTCCAGGTAAGACCGAAACGAAGTGTGTTATCTAAAGCTGTATTGATTTTAGACATGTTGATCAGATAAGAAATATCTAAACCGAATGAACGGTATTTCAAACCGATACCTGCAGTTGCAAACTGTCTTGCTCCCTGCTCTTCACTTTCGTGGAAGTAACCTCCTCTTAAAGCAAATGCGTTGTCATAAGAATATTCCAAAGCACCGCTGTACATGATAGAATTGGTATTGTTGAATGATTTTCCGATACCTTCCATTACACCTACGTTTGGCACTGCGTACATTGGCTGTCTTGTATTCGGATCATTTCCGATAAATTCAGATCCGGGAACCAAAATTTTAGAACCTTCCACAGAAAGTCCAACTCTGTTCATATCATCAAGGTACATATCATATCCTAAACCTAATCTTGCCATTGTCGGCAGATAAGATCTTGATTCTTCGTTTCCTGTATAATCCAGTTTAGGACCTAAGTTGGTAAGGGCAAAACCTCCGTTTATTTTACCTTCATAATTTCCAAAACTCTGAAATCTCGGTGAAGTGTAGTAACCAGAAATGTCAACAGCGAAAGAGTTTGCCGGCTTCAAAGTAGTATCTGTGTTGAATCCTCCGGCTAAGTCTGATCGGATAAATCTACCTGTAACCGCCATTGAATAAGAATCTGAAAGTTTAAGACCGTAAGCCACGTCAATAGAGAATTCGTTTGGTTTAGAAGTTCCCATAGAAGTAACTTCGTTTCCTACCAATTGTGTAAGGTCTACCTCTCCCATATTAAAGTAATAAATACTTGCAGAAATGGTAGATCTCTCTTCCTGACCTAAAAATTTATGAAAAGCTCCGTACAACAAAAATACATCATTTGTAAGTTTGCTCATATAAGGAGTATAGTTCAAACCAATAGAAGAACTTGTTCTGCTGAAAGGATATTTAGCCGCATTCCAGAATTGTGAGAATGCATCAGGTGAAGTTACCACACCCTGATCTCCCATACCTCCTGATCTTGCATCCGGTGCGATTCTAAGAAAAGGTGCTCCTGTCAAAACAGGTCTTACCTGGCTTAAATCCTGAGCGTAGCTTAAGAAGCCGGCACTCAGACCTATTCCTAAAAGCAGTTTAGTAGTTAAATTCATATGTTGTCTTTTATATATTATCAGTTTTATAGATATATTTCGATTAAATTATAATTTTACTTCAAAAGTACCATTTTTTCTACAGCTGTAGCACTTCCTTTACATTTTTCTTGATTCTGACTTTTTGCAAATATCTTAAAAATATACGTACCTTTTGCTACGGTGTCACCAAAATCATCTTTTCCATCCCATTCTATTGCCTGTTTCGGTGTTCTGTAGCCCTGCAGGAAAGGTTCTGCAATCACAGCAGAGGTAATTGTTTTTACCAGTTTTCCCGTTATCGTATAAATCTGAACATTTACATCCAGAATATCGTCGCAATTATGCTCGAAGTGAATGTAGGTCTTATTGGTAAACGGATTTGGCCAGTTCATCGGTCTGTTGATAATCAGATGCTGATCAGACTGATCTTTTACCTCAAAGTTTAACGTAGAGACTGTCGAATTATTGTTGATGTCCCAAACTTTAAACGTAAGTTGATGGTGGCCGATTGCTAAGTTTCTGAATGGGTAAGTTACATTACCTTTCTGGTATTCTGCCAAAGCTGGATTGATACAGCCGTTTCCTTCACCGGAAGCATAGAAATCATTCAGAACAACTGTGTTGATGATCTGTCCGTCAAGGTAAGTGGTGATATCGTGTCCCACACCTGAACCTGTAGAATTGATTCCTGTATCATCTGTCAGACAAGCGAGTAGTGTAGGGTTTTGGTTTGTAATTCCTCCGTTGGCAAAATTGGTGTTGTTCATGTACAGTTTTACTTTCGGCGGTTCGTTGTCATTAATTCCGTTCGGATTAATATCACCTACCTGTACTGCCTGATTGTTGAATACATCAGACACTTTGTTATCGGCATATCCGAGGATTCTGCCTTCACCTACAGTATAATTGATATCTTTCGGAACGTAAAATTCTACGGTAAACTGTCCGTTCGTGGCGATTCCTGAAGCTTTTACGATCGCACTTCCTTCTTCTGTATAATTAAGGACAGGAGTCAAAACTCCATCATTGTTTAAAGTGTTTTTAGTAATTCTTTTATCAAAAATATTAATAACTACACGACCGTTGAAGGTGTTATTTAATGTGCCGTTAGGATTATTAATATGGCCTGTCACTTTTACAAAATCAAGTCCTCTGATTAATCCCGGAACCGGAGATTCGATATTATCAATGACCAAATATCTCTTAGGTCTGGAAAGTTTCATCGCCGGGTCTCCAAGGAAGTTTACCTTAAAGTGATTGGGGTCGCTGGGTTTAAGTTTTTTAGCATTTAAATGAGCATTTCCAATACTGATAAAATCATCATTAGTAAGTCTGAACATTTCTCTTGTGAAAAGATTTGTAAAATCTATACCATATCCCACACCTACGGCACGGCTTGATGTAATCATTGAGGCGGGTCCCCCCTGTTTCAATTTTATAAATTGCTCTCCGGCTGAAAATGTTGCCGGCTCATCCCACAGCGTGAATTCACATGTGATTGTAGATACAAAAGGGAATCTGCTGTAAATGTTTGAGAAGTTATTTGCTGCCTGGATTTCGGTCGCCGTTAAAACTCTTTCCTGTGCCCAGCCATTAATGCCCCCGTGCCCGAAGTAGAAAAGATAAAGGCTGTTGTTGATGTCATTTGAAATTGCCTGATTAACCTGCGGATATCTCTGTCCGCCAGCGGTACTTTGACCAGGGAAAGCATCCAGATACAGTTTCCTCACATTGTACTCTCTTAGATTGGTAGAACCGGGAATTTCAAAAACACTTTGCAAAGAATTATTCATTACATTATGGAATGGTGCTCCACCATCTTTATCATCATCTACTACAAAATCAAGTTTCATTTTCCATTCTCCAAAAGAATTAGACTGGCCTGGCAAAGAATTGTAATATGCCAAAGTTTTGTCAATCATATTAGCCGCTTCTGTTGCATTTGCAGCCGGCAGCCTTCCGACAGGGATATTGGGAAGATTGCTCGTAAGAGTAGTATTGGTTTGTGGAGCAGTCATTACAATATAGTCGTCTGTAACAAACGAGCTCACAAAATCGGATGATTCTTCACTTTGGTAACTCGAAATGACATTACTGTTGTTTGGAATTCTGTTTTTATAGTCGTAAGATCCATCACCCAGAAGGAAAACATATTTTAATCTGCCTGCAGGAGTATTCAGTTTGGTTACAAAATCTCTTATGGCTGTTATGTCGCGGCTTCCGCTTCCAAATTCGTTATAGATTTTTGCAGGATCTACAATCTGTACATTAAAACCGTTATTTGTCTGATGATAGTTTGCCAATCTTTGAGCCTGCCCCATAAATTCGGGAGTAGCCAAAATAAGATAATCTATATTTTGAAGTGATGATAAATCCTGGTTAGCGATTTTTTCTACAAATTGCGGCGAGAATGCAGCATCTGCTTTAAAAGCTACAAATTCATTATTAAAATAAATATTGGATGTAGTGTATCCAAAATTAAAAATCCCTGATCCTGTTGCTTTATTTACTTTCCGGCTTGCGTTGGTAATATCTGTAACGTCCCATACCTGCTCCATGCCTGCAGTATTAGAAATTCCAAAACCGTAAGTAGTATTAGAACCACTCTGGAGAGAATAATCTCTGAAAAGGAACTGTCCACCATTATATTTTAAGTCTTCTTTATACTGAACCTCAAGATAATCAAAATGAAACGCACCATTGGGATTGGTAGCAATATTTGGAAGATAATTAAAAGTCAGCTGATTTCCACTCACGTTTGAAATCGTTCCCGTATATCGCATAGAAAAGTAGTCATAGACGTAACTCTGCGTGTTTGCGGGTACCGTAGAGGTAAAAGGATTTGTATTGTTAACATTAAAGGTAATGCTGTTTTGCTGTGCGGTATATCCTATTACCTGTGTTCTGTATCTGATAACATCACTACTCTGTACAGGTGATTTCAGGTTGACAACAATAGATTTATCAGCAGAGAAAGGAGCTTCTTCTACCCATATTCTTCCTACTTTCAAAAGGTTTTTCTGATCATTATTGATAACCTGATAGTCATCATATCTTGTAATAAGTGGGGTGGCAGGCAGATTCACATCCATATTCTGAACTCGTTTTCCGGCACCCTTATCAAAGTTGATATAGTAATAGGAAAAGTCTTCATATATATTTTTTAAGCTGTTGCTTCTGTCGATTCTGGTATCGTTTCTCTTATAACCGTTGCCGTTTGCGGTATTATAAAGATTATATCCGTCGGGACCCTGAGCGTAGAAAAGTGCATAATCGTTATCATTCCACACATTATCTTCTTCACCTACCACCTGAATTGCATTCTCCTGAAGTGCACTGTATTTGGTATCCTGATTAAATTCAGGCAGCATAATACCGCCATTCCCATAAATTCTGAAATTTTTAGGATTGACGCTGGAAGGGTTGATTCCAATATCTTTTAAAAACTGTGTTGTGATTTTAAAGATTCCTGATTTGTCAACCTTAATTTTATAGAATCCACCTGTTGATAGCGGGTTTACTGTTGTTCCTACTTTTGCTGCGTTAAGATTTTGGGAAGATCCGTCTTCTGTCATCTGGAAAGAAGAAAGTCTCTGCACCGTTCCGTTTACTCTTTTAAATAAAGAAACATTGTAGCTGGCAAATCTTTCTCCTTCGATATCTACATAAGTAATATCCTTAATTTCATAGTCGGGAAGTTGCAACGCATTCAATTCATACAAATCCTTATATGATACATTTTCCCACTGAAGATTCGTAATCTTCAGCCGGTTTGATCCCGTCTGTATTTTATTATGAATAAAAATATTGTTTCGGCTGAATGCAAATCCTTCATTTTTAAATGCAGGCAACACTTTTTTTACTGTACCAAAATCTTCAGTTTTAGAACCGTTCCATTCTATGGCAACGCTCTGTGCCTGTGATGTGGTCGCTAAGGAGAAGAGGGATATAAATATAATTTTCAGTCTCATGTTTATAGGATGAATTTCCGAATTACAAAATAAATGAAAATTTTAGAATTACGTAGACAACAATAAAATTAATTTCACATCGTTTTTCAAAAAAATCAAATCTTTATTTGATTTATTGAATAATTTACTTTTCTTTGTACTTTGAATAATATTTATATCGACTATGAAAAAACTAAAGTTGTTTTCATTAATAGCATTGAGTTCTACACTTGCATTAACCAGTTGTGGTGGTTCCGGGACCGGCAAAGGAGGCGGTACGAAAAGTTTTGTCTCTAAGACAGGCTGGAAACCAAACGAGAAACAGGGTTGGTTTTTTGCTGGAAAGCAGCAAGAGCAGAAGGGATGGCCAGGAATGGTTTATGTAGAAGGTGGAACTTTCACAATGGGATTAGTGAAAGATGATGTAATGCACGATTGGAATAACTCACCTCGCAGAATGCAGGTAAGTTCTTTCTATATCGGTGAAACAGAAATTACTAACTACGAATACCGTGAATACCTTACATGGTTGAAGTATGTGTTCCCACCAAGTGATCCTAGCTTTAAAGAAATCTACAACGGTGCTTTGCCGGATACTTTATTGTGGGATAATAAGCTTTCTAGAAATGATTTCAACGAAACTTATTTCAGAGATGCTAACTACGATTACTATCCTGTAGTAGGTGTGGCTTGGGCTCAGGCAAACAGATATTGTGAATGGTTGACAGACAGAGCAAACGAGAAAGCATTAATGAATGCCGGTATCATTGCTAAAGATTTATATATTAATGAATCTAACAATCAGGGTGGTACTGCTTTCAATATGGATAAATTCAAATCGAATGATCCTGAAATGCAAGGCTATATCAACGAACAGAGAAGACAACAGAAAACCGGTATAAAAACTACTAACCAAAGACTTATCGCTGCAAACAGAGCTCCTGGTGCTGATATGGTTACGAAATTCAGACTTCCAAGTGAAGTAGAGTGGGAATACGCTGCTTTGGGAATGGAGAAAAACAGAGAGTACAATATGTACTTAGGTAAAGCTCCTGAAATCCAGTCTCTAAGAGGTACTAAAGGTAAAGACAGAGGAATGCTTCTTGAAAACTTCAAGCAAGGTCAGGGAGATTACTCGGGTCTTCCAGGTTGGAAAAACGACGGTTCAGCTAAAACTTCAGACGTAAGACAATATCCTTCAAATGCTATCGGTATTTACGGAATGTACGGAAACGTTGCTGAATGGACTGCTGATGTTTACAGACCAATTGTAGATGACGAATACAGTGACTTCAACTACTACAGAGGTAATGCTCCTCAGGCTATCGTAAGAAACGGAGACGGAACTTACCAGATGGTAGATGAAACAAACATGAAATATGATACTTTAAGAGATGGAAGATTGGTTGCAAGAAATTTACCTGGTCAATACTCAAGAGAAACTATTGCAAACTATGCTAACTTTAGAGACGGAGATCAACAGTCTTCTTTAAGTTATAGAAATGCTTCTGATTCTGTTTCATCTTACAATATGTATAATGGAGCAAAACAAAACTTCTTCGTTGATGCAAACGGTAAAGTAAAATTGCAGAAAGATACCGGGAAGAGAACTTCTCAGATTTCTAACGATATCAGAGTTGTGAAAGGTGGTTCTTGGCAGGATTCAGCGTACTGGTTAGATCCGGGACAAAGAAGATATAAAGCTGAAAACGCAGGTTACGGATGGATCGGATTCCGTGTAGCGCAGGATGCGAGTTCAAAAAACAAAGGTAGAACGAGAAGATAATTTATTATCAAAATATTATACAAAAAACCTTCTGAATATTCAGAAGGTTTTTTATTTTTGGGTTATGAATGTACAGGATTTTTATCAGATCTATTTAAAAGCGGATAAAGTAACAATTGACAGCAGAAAAGTTGGAGTGAACGACATTTTCTTTGCTTTTTCAGGCGATAACTTCAACGCTGCAACACTGGCTGAAGATGCCGCTGCGAAAGGTGCCCTGGCAGTAATCGTTGAGCAGAAGGATTTTGAAAATACAGAAAAAAATATTTTTTATGTTGAATCTACATTAAACTTCCTTCAGGAACTGGCAATTTACCACAGAGATCAGCTGAAAATCCCTGTAATAGGCCTTACTGGAAGCAACGGGAAAACTACGACCAAAGAGATCATTCACGCTGTTTTATCTGAAAAATTCAATGTACAGTACACTTTTGGGAATCTGAACAATCATATCGGAGTTCCGTTGACCATTCTTTCCATTAAACCTGAACATCAAATGGCTGTTGTAGAAATGGGAGCCAACCATCAGAAAGAAATTGAATTACTCTGCTCCATTGCAAAGCCAACTATCGGTTACATCACCAATTTCGGGAAAGCGCATCTGGAAGGTTTTGGAGGTTTTGAAGGTGTAATTAAAGGCAAATCTGAACTGTACGATTATTTAGTAAATCATCAACAGACCATTTTGGTGAATGATAATGATAATGTTCAGTTTGAAAAGACACTCAATTATTCCCCAAAAATCAGTTTCGGGAAAGAAAATTCTGATTATCAGTTTGAATTAATTTCTTCTGAACATTTTGTTGGTTTTAATTTTAACAATACAACCGCTGTTTCAAAACTTACAGGCGAATATAATTTTACCAATCTCTGTGCAGCAGCAAGTCTCGGACTTCATTTTGGAATTGATTCTGAAAAGATAAAACATGCTGTAGAAAACTATACTCCAACAAATATGCGTTCACAGATTATGAAAAAGGATGGGAAAACGCTTGTTTTAGATACCTACAACGCCAATCCAAGTTCGATGACGGCATCACTGCATAACTTTGTTACTTTTGAAGGGACAAAAACAATCGTAATAGGAGATATGCTTGAATTGGGAGGTGAAAGTGAAACCGAACATCAGAATATTTTAAATCTGGCTAAAAGTTTAAATTTTAACCAAATTATTACTGTCGGAAATCAGTTCAAAAATGTAAATGATTCTGCCGAAGCATTTGCAAACACAGCTGAACTGACTGCTTATTTAGAGAAAAACAAAATCAATTCAGATAATATTCTTTTAAAAGCTTCAAGAGGAATCGCTTTAGAAAAAGCTCTGGATTTTATTTAATTTTAGATTCTTTAAAATCAGACAGAATCAGTTTAATATTCTTAAAAGTATTCGGGAAAACTTCTTCGGTGATCATCAGGTCGTTTTTCCATGCAACTTCGGTGATCCCTTCTTCAATCTGCGGTTTTGAGGTGTCTTCGCCATCAAAAAACATTTCAAACCAGTGCGTGTACTTCAGTACTTTGTCACCGTTTCTTTCCACATAAATATGGTATGTAGTATTGATAAAATCTTTTAAAACAACATTTCTCAGTCCGGTTTCTTCTTCGATTTCTCGGATGGCAGATTCTTCACGTGATTCACCCTTTTCCATTTTACCTTTTGGGAGATCCCATTTTCCGAGTCTTTTGATGAAGAGAATTTCGCCCGAAGGATTATTTACAATTCCGCCGGCCGCTTCTATTTTTCTGAAAAGTAAATTAAATTCATTCCAGATGTTGTCCAGATTTTCGCCATAAACATTCATCTCTGATGTTGATGTATTCTGAAGAAGATCCAAAGCAATTTCCAGCGTTGTAGAGTTTTCGTAACCGACTGTTTTTTCTAAGTTTTCGGGATTCTTAGAGAGCAATAATTTTTTTTCGTTGACAAAAACTTTATACATTTGTAATAATTTAAATACAAAAATAAAAAATGAATTTAGAAGGACGAAAAATAATCGTTAATAAATCTGCGAAAGAACTTTCAGAAGTATTAAAAACACCGGAAAATTACAAACAGTTTATGCCGGATGGTCTGCAGAAGTTTGAAACGCGTGAAGACGGCTTCAAATTCGGACTTCAGGGCATGCCCGAAATCGCTTTGAAAATTGATGAAGTAACTGAAGAGAAAGCTGTTTTAAAATCAGCAAGTTCAAGCCTTGACTTTGCTCTGACAGCTGCTTTGAAACCTTTAAATGAAAATCAGACAGAAGTGCAGATGCTGTTTGAAGGAAAGTTTAATCCTTTTATTAAAATGATGGTTGAGAAACCGCTTCAGAATTTTATCAATACGCTTACAGATAAGATCGAAACTTATAAATAATATTTAGCCTTCAGCAATGAAGGTTTTTTTATGCGATAATCCCTGAGCTGTGATCGTTGGAACTTCCAGTTGCAGAAGAAAGAACATTAATTTCGTTATTCATTCTTAAAACGCCCATAAAAGCGAAAATCAAAGCTTCCTTAAAATCGATAATGGTTTTTTCGGGAATAATGATTTCTGCGGAAGTTTTCGATCTGATTTTTTCGATTAAAAAAAAATTGTAAGTTCCGCCACCGGTAAACAGAACTTTTTTCAAGTGATTTTCATTGGATATTTTCGAAATCTGAACAGCCGCATGCTCTGTAAATGTTGCCAAAGCTGTAAGAGAATCTACATTTTCCAAAAGCGGAAAAATATTTTGGTTACAAAATTCTATTCCTAAAGATTTCGGATGTTGTTGATCGTAAAATTCTAAATTGTTCAGCTTTTCAAGCAAATCTAAATCAATATTCCCTTTTCTTGCCAAATCTCCGTTCTCATCAAAGTTTTTTCCGAGATCCTTTGAGATTTTATTTAAAACAATATTCACCGGGCAGATATCAAAAGCAATTCTTTTCCCTGATTTTTTAAATGAAATATTTGAAAATCCACCCAAATTCAGACAGGCATCATATTCTGAAAACAAGAGTTCATCACCAATTGGAACGAGTGGAGCACCATTTCCACCCATCAGTACATCCTGAGTTCTGAAATCGTAGACTACGGGGATTGAGGTCAGAAGCTTTATAGCTCTACCATCTCCAATCTGCTGCGTAAATTTTCTCTGAGGCTGATGAAAAACGGTATGACCATGAGAAGCAATCAGATCTATATCTGAGATTTTTTTAGTTCGGATAAAATCATTTACTTTTTCACCCAGATAAAATCCATAATCTGAATTTAATGCCAAAAGATTTTGAGCAGATAGGTGAATGGAATTTTTGAGATAGTTTTCCCATTTTTCAGGGTAGGAGATGGTTTCAGCTTCAATAATTACAAACTGCCAGCTATTTTCAGTTTTTTCAAACTCAGCAAGACAGAGATCAAGCCCATCCAGACTCGTTCCCGACATTAATCCAATGGCCTTGGTTATCATGCTTTAAATTTATTGGGCAAGCTTAGTTTGGCTCACATCAAGATCTCCCGAGTTTTTAAAGAATCTGTACTCGGAGAAATCGTCTTTGGCTGTCATTCCATGGGCATTGATCAGAATTGATCCATCTGGCATGGTCTGATAAACAGTGTCGCGGGTATAAATTCGTTGCTTGCGCTGATCCCAGTAGACGCTTTGCGTGACAAACCTACGTCCTTCATTGGTCGTGATTCTCACGTCACCTTTAGCTTCATAAAATTTTTTGTATTCAAAAATTCTGGCGTATTTGGCAGTAATCGTTCCCGGTTTTGGATTTTTTTTGTCGAAAAAATCTATTTTGATTCCTTTTTTTGCCACGACATAAGGACTGTCAATCAACTCATATTTTTCAATAATCGGAGCATAAGCCTTCAGTGTAATCATACCCGAATCGCGCTGGATAATGTTCGCATTGTTGATTACCTGAGATGGGAAATTTTTACTGTCAGTCCCTTTCTGTTTTGTGAGGTCGTCTTCGCAGGATGTGAGTATAAAAAATATAGCACAACTGAAAAGGTATGCTATATTTTTAAATTTGATATTTTTTGAAGTCAAAAACATTTTAGTTGTAAAGATTCTTTCTGAACCATTTGTCAGCAAAGTTGAAACCAAGTTTCAGATTGATATAATTCTGGTTGATCAGATTGTCCTTAAGTGTTCCTCTTTTTCCGGCCTCGATGCCAATTTCAAGACCACTCATTCTCTGGATATTACTGGTCTTAAATGGAAGAAGCACACCGGCAGAGATACCGTATTTGTTGATGCTGTTGTTGGCAATTTTCAAACCTCCTCTTTCATAGAAAGCACCGTATCTGTAAACCACTCTCGAGAAATAGTTTCTGAAGTTGTTGTAATTTGGTAAATACCAACCACCGGCAGAGATTCTGTACGTATCCTGAAAGTCGAAACTTTTTCCAAAATAAGAGATGTCTTCACCTTTCTTGTAATCCAGCTGTGCAGAAACAAACCACTCATTATTGCTGCCATATCCAGCTCCTAATGAAGCCTGCAACGGAATTAGATTTTTAGAGTTTATGCTTTTCTGTTCGATGATCGTTTCGTTAACCTTCGTTTCGGCGGTACCGTAATAATAGGTGCTGTTTTTGTAATCAGTCATCATATTGCCGGTATTCCCGAATGTGACAGTAGCACCAAGGGTAAGTTTATTATCAGTTGATGTGTTGATTTTCTGATAGCTGGTACCTAAAGTAAAATTGAAATTTTTGATATTGTTTTTGGTTTCGTAGCCGTTGATAAATTCAGCTCCGGAAACGGTAAATTCATTGATGTCATATAAATTTCCGAAGTAGAAATTAGCTTTAGCTCCCACAGACAGACCTTTACCCACATTATATGAAATTGCGGCCTGTGCTGTATTTAATGTTCCTTTTCCGGTAAATCTATTTGCATAAATTGATTCCTCATTAGTCAGAGGATTCGTAACCGTTTCAGAAGTCAGCACATCGTAGCTTTTGGAGCTGTAAGGCTGGTAAAGCAATCCCATTTTAACTTTTGGTGAAAGCGGAAAAGCAATCGAAATATTGGACAAATACGTAGAATGCTTAGTAGACTTTGTATTGTTGTAATTTGTTTTGAAGTAATTGTTTTCGTTGGTAGCCTCCAATTTGATGCTCGTAAGCTCAAAATTGGTATTGTTGGCAGGGTTCCCGAAGTTGAAGTTACTCGTGAAATCACTGATGTATGCTGTTGAAATGCCTCCCATAGAGGATGTCTCAATCGTATTATCAAACTTTACATCTCCAATTCCGTAAGTTGCGTATGGCGAATTGCTTATACTTTGCGCGTTAAGGAAATATCCCACCGAAATGAATGATAGTACAAAGATTTTTTTCATTCTAGATTTTTAAAATAATGCGCAAATATCTTAAATATTAATGAATTGTAAAAATTTACCGAGGTTAAAGTTTGTTAAGGGGGATTTTGTGTGAATTGTCAATAGCGAATCAGCTTCGCTGTCAATTTTTATTCACCCAATTTTCATGAAATGCAGATTTCACTTGCGGAGCAAAATTGACAGTTGACCAATCGCCTTTTCACAAAATTCTTTTATCTTTGAACCATGAATTGGGAGAACATCGCAGGGCAGAAAAATCTTAAAAAACTGCTTCAGGAAAGTATTTCAGATAACAGGGTGAGCCACGCTCAGCTGTTCGTAGGAAAAGAAGGATATGGCACTCTGCCGTTAGCTTTGGCGTATGCAAAACAGATTCTGAATAACGAAAATGAGCATTCTGCTTCGCGGGTTGATCATCTTAATCATTTGGATCTCCATTTCTGTTTTCCTGTGTTCAGTGAGAAAAACAATTCATTGAGCAAGAAAAATTTTGACGATTTCAGATCAATGATTTTAGATTCTCCGTATGCCAGTTTTGATGACTGGTCGGGAGTTTTGGAATCTGAAAACAAACAGCTTTTTATCTCGGCAGATGAAATGGATGATCAAAACCAAAAATTTGCTTTAAAAAGTTTCGAAGGTGGAACAAAAATTCTCATCGTCTGGAGAGCCGATAAAATGAATACTTCCGCAGCTAATAAATTTCTGAAATTTCTTGAAGAGCCACCTGCAAAAACATTAATTCTTCTGACGACAGAAACTATCGACGATATTTTACCAACCATTCTCTCACGTACTCAGATTATAGATGTTCCGCGAATTGAGGATGAGGATCTTCAGTCATATCTGAAAGAAAATGTGCAGGCGGATGAAAACAGGATTACCGAAATTGTTCATCAGGCTCAGGGAGATTTGAATGAAGCTTTCAAACTGTTAAATTCTCAAAATAAAAATAGCGATTTTGAAGCACTTTTTGTACAGTGGGTGCGCGATGCTTTTATGGTCAAGAAAAAACCCGAATATCTGAAATCCATCATCAGCTGGGCGAGAGAAGTTGCTTCATGGAACCGTGAGAAGCAGAAGAATTTTTTGAATTACTGTGCAGAAATTTTCAGACTGGCGATGCTTCAGAACTACGGCTCGCAGGATTTGGTGTACAAAAAAATTGATGCGAACGGATTCAACTGGGCCGGTTTTTCAAAATACATCAGCGGAGCCAATATCGTTTCTATACTTGAAGAAATCAACGAAGCCGATCATCATTTAACCCGGAACGGAAACCCGAAAATTGTGTGGACGGATTTGGGGATAAAGCTGTCGAGGTATATTCATAAGAGTTCGTAAGTCAACAAATATGGGAATAACAATTCACTTTGAAGGGAAAGTTAAAAACGATGAAAATTACAATCTGCTCGTTAGAAAAGTGATTGAATATTCTGAGTTTCAAGGTTGGAATTTTTTCGAATTCCAAAATGAATTAAAAAAATTAGAACGAGTAAAAAATGAAGAAGATTGGGATTATATTGGCACCACTAAAGGAGTTCAAGTACAACCACATAAAAATTCGGAACCATTAATTTTTGAGTTTGATAAAGATTTGTATATCCAGGAATACTGCAAAACTCAATTTTCAGATATTGAAACGCACATAAAAATTACTGAGTTATTAAATGTTATTACAGATTATTTTTCAAATCTTGAAATTTTTGACGAAAGTGAATATTGGGAAACAGGAAACGAAAGACTACTACAAGAAAATTGGGAAAAATTTTATACAGCAATGGATGAAGCGATGGCAGAAAACAGTTATTTGAAGGGACCGTTTAAATTGGAGAATGGTCGAATAATCGATTTAATGTAAAAAATGTAAAAATTTTAGTCAAGCTTTACAAAATCTACCGCTGCAAATTCCGTTTAAACTCCTCATATTCCTCCTCCATAAAATCAGCTTTCCCCAGCTGAACACGCATCGATTCTATATTTTTAACAGTAGACTGCACCGCAGTTGTAAACCACGGGAATTCCTGGCTTAGAGATGTCAGTTTTGCAAGTGCCCGCAATCCTCCATTTTCAGATTCAGATAATTTTACAGCATGTTCATACCTGAAGATTGGGCAGTAATAATATTCTTCTGCTACATAATCCCATGTTTCCAGACCGGCATCGGTATTAATAAGATAAGCCATTGCAAAAACCGAAGAATCGAGATAATTTTCAGAGAAGATAAAGCAGTCGAATACACTTTTCAGGCTGGTGTCCGTCATTTTTTTATCTAAAACATCACCGATGATCTGATGGCTCTTCTCTTTTTTCACGGTGTCTTTGGATAAATGAAGCACACTGGCATATTCCACTTTTGCCAAATCATTGTTTGGGGATTTTTCGTAGGCTTTCTGAGCGTAATTCATAGCAGCATCATTGTCTAGCAGAATTCTGTGAAGTTTAGATGCCGCCACGAGTTCTTCCACAGACATTTGGTTTTTCTCCTCAACTTTCTCCCTGAAATATTTAAGGGATTTTGTTGCGTAACGGTCTTTCGTAAACCGTTCCATGACTTTCCAGTCTTCAAGATTTTCCAGTTGAGATCTGTCCCAGAATTCATAAAGCACAGACATTCTGTCCCATTTAGACTGAATTTTTTCCCACTCAGAAAATATCTCATGATGAGCAATATGCGGAGGTACAATATTTCCTTTCTGATCTTCAATTACTAAACTGATATCAGAGGCCGGATCAGAATGGTATCTTTTATAAGCTTCTACAATTTCTCTGTCAAATTTTTCTTCTGCTTCCGAAATTACAACTATCAGATCTTCTTTTTGAGGAATGATTTTCTCTGCCTGTTTTTTTTTGCCGAAAAGGAAACTGAAAAAGCCCATACAATTGATTTTCAGTAAATATAAAATTAATTGGAAATATATGAAGCATTAAAATTAAATTAAAAAATCAATCAAACGTTTGATTTTATGAATTCCGTGATGTATCTTTGCACCCGTAAAATCACAACAATGGTTTCAAAAGAAGAAAATATTTTATTCGCTGCCGAACAGCTCTTTGCAGAAAAGGGTTTTTCCGGAACATCAACAAGGGAGATTTCAAAAGCAGCGAACGTTAATATTTCGATGATTTCCTATTATTTCGGTTCAAAAGAAAAATTGTATGAAAAACTTGTTGAGTACAGAATGAGAGAAGGCCAGTTCTTTTCAAAAGATCTTCTGGAGCGTACAGATATCAACGAATGGGAAAAGGTGGAAAGAATTGTTGATCAGTTTGCAGGAAGAGTGCGACACCACAAAATGTTTTTCAGAATTATGCAGAGAGAGCAGCTTTACAGCGAGAATCCTCAGATTGTAGAATTTCTGAAAGAAACCAAACTGAGTTTCATTACCATGTATTCAAAAATTCTTGAAAGCGGTTTGGAAAAGGGAATTTTCACTAAAAATCCACCAATCTATTTATTACATTCTACGGTGAGCGGAACTTTATTCTATGCTTCCAATGCCAAACAGATGTATAAAGATTTTCTTAAAAATGAGGAAGATGAAATGGTTTTCGAAGAAACGTATTTCAACGAACTTACACAACATATCAAACATATTTTAAAAGACCTTTTAGGTTATGAAGACAAAAAATAATCCGGTAATCGCAGCCGTTTTTTTTGCTGGAATCTCTTTTTTCCATGCTCAGGAAAAGAAAATGCTTACCCTTGATGAGGCTGTGCAGCTGGGAATCCAGAACAGTAAAAGTCTCAAAATTGATGCTGCCAAAATAGAAGAGGCAACCGCTGATCTTCTGGAAGCAAAAAACAGAAAGCTTCCCGATTTTAAAGCATCAGTGAGCTACATGTATCTTCCGCTGGAGCCTAATGTCAATATAAAACTTCCGGATGTTTCTGCATCTGGCGGTCCGAGAGTCAATCAGGTTTTGTTTGGTTCTGCCAATCTTTCACTCCCGCTGTACAGTGGCGGAAGAATAAAATACGGAATAGAATCTGCAAAATATCTGGTGGAAGCCTCGAAACTGAACACTGAAAACGATAAAGTTGCAATTGCTTACAACGTGGCTCAGGCTTATAACAACCTTTTTAAAGCCAATCAGTCGATTAAAGTTTTAGAAGAAAATCTTTCAGCTTCGTCAAAAAGGGATGAAACTTTTCTGAAACTGGAAAATAACGGTGTCATTGCAAGAAATGACCGTTTAAAGGCCAATCTTCAGACTTCAAATATTGAATTACAGCTGCTGGAAGCTAAAAACAATTACAATATTGCAAACATCAATATGGATCTTCTCCTCGGACTTCCTGAAAATACTGAAATAGAAGTAGATGAAGCGTATATCAACGAAATGCAGGAGGCCAAACCGGTTGATTTCTATCTGAACACAGCACAGGAAAACAGAAAAGATCTTCAGGCACTTCAGCAGCAGAGAAAAGCAGCATCTGTCGGTACGAAAGCAGCAAAGGCAGAAAGTCTACCAACCATCGCGTTGACCGGGGGATACGCTGCAGCAGATGTTCCCAACTTTTTCACGATGTACAACGCTGTAAACGTAGGCTTGGGAATTCAGTATAATATTTCAAACCTGTGGAAGAAAAATTCAGCTTTAAAACAATCTCAGGCGAGAGAAAAACAACTTTCTGCCACCAACGAAATGCTGAATGACAATATTAAACTGGAAGTTAACAGAGAATATCAAAACGCAGATTATTTTAAACAGAGAATTGCTGTTTTCGAAAAATCTTCTGTTCAGGCTGATGAAAACTACAGAATTACAAAAAATAAATATGACAACGGTCTGGCAACCATGACGGAACTTCTGGATGCCGATGCTGCGAAAATTGCTGCAACAGTAGGCGTGATCAATGCCAAAGCTGATGCCGCACTTGCATACAGAAAACTGGTGCAGACCACAGGAACTTTAACCAACAATTAATTTAAAGAACTCATTATTTAAAATGGAAAATAATACAACACAAATTACTGAACCTAAAAAGAAAAAAAGTTTAGTTTTCCCGATTATATTGGCTGTAGTACTCATCGGTGGAGGAATTTACGGATATAAAACGTACTCTTACGGTCAGGTGCACGAGGAAACGGATGATGCACAAATTTCGTCAAACATGGCTCCTGTAATATCAAAAATTTCAGGTTATGTGGCGGAAGTAAAGGTGAAAGACAACCAGTTTGTGAAAAAAGGAGATACTTTGGTGGTACTCGACAACAGAGATCAGAAAATGACTCTCGCTCAGGCAGAAGCAGCTTTGGCAACAGCAAAAAGCAATATTTCAAATGCTCAGGCTACTACAACAGCAACATCAAAAAACATCGGTTCATCTGAAGCAGCGGTTTCTACGGCAAATGCGCAGATTGAAGCAGCAAAAGTAAATGTCTGGAAAACGGCTCAGGATCTTAAAAGATATTCTGTTCTGGTAAAAGACCATTCCATTACAGAACAGCAGTACGAGCAGGTTTTGGCAGCAAAACAGTCTGCGGACAAGCAGCTTCAGGTTTTGGTGGAACAGAGAAATCAGATTGCACAGCAGACAGGAATTGCTTCTTCCCAAACTGAGGCAAGTTCTCAGCAGATTTCAGTGGCAGGTTCGGTAGCGAAACAGAGAGAAGTAGATGTAGAAAATGCAAGATTAAATCTTTCATATACTGTTATTACCGCTCCGGAAGATGGCTATGTAGGGAAAGTTTCTACGCAGGCCGGACAGTTTCTGCAGGCCGGAACACAGCTTTTTGCTTTGATCAGAAACGATCAGAAATGGGTGGTGGCTAATTTTAAAGAAACTCAGGTGGATAAAATGGTGGAAGGCCAGAAAGTGAAAATCGAGATCGATGCTTTTCCTGACAGAGAATTTGATGGTGTTGTAAGTTCATTTTCTCCGGCAACAGGTGCTTCATTTTCAATTCTTCCTCCCGATAACGCAAGCGGAAACTTCGTAAAAGTAGTGCAGAGACTTCCTGTAAAAATAGATTTCGTCGACCTTGATAAAGCAGTTGCCAAAAGACTGAGAACAGGGATGAATGTGAAGGCAGAAGTTTCTTTGAAGTAATATTGAAATAATGAAAGGTCAATAAACTTCGTTGTCAATAGTGAATTCGCTTCGCTGTCAATTTAAACTGACTGCTTTAAAACTCTCTATCGATACGAAACAAATTTACCATTCACATCTATAAAGTATATCAGTGAATTGTCAATTTTGCAGAGGCAAGTCAATTATGAATTGAAAATGCAGTAGAATTGATGCTATTTGGAAATGAAGAAGAAAAATTGACAACGGAGTTGATTGACTATTGACAATTCACTTTTAATATAAAAAAAATCTTAAAGACGGGGAAAAATGATGTTGATTAGGAAAAAGGAATTTTCTTTCAACCTTAACCTCAGCCTCAACCTTCTTTAAACACACAAAAAAATCAATGCAGGATTCATTAGTAGAATATGGAGCCAGAAGGGTAATCATTACCATCACGGCGATCCTTTGTGCTTTGCTGGAAATTGTAGATTCTACGATTGTAAATGTTGCCCTCAACGAAATGAAGGGAAACATGGGCGCAACACTTTCTGAAGTGGGATGGGTGATTACAGCGTATGCCATAGGTAACGTAATCGTGGTACCGATGACCAGCTGGCTTTCACAGCAGTTTGGGCGTAGAAATTATTTCGCTGCCTCCATCATTATATTTACTGTTTTCTCATTTCTGTGCGGTAATGCCGACAATATCTGGGAACTCGTATTTTTCAGACTCTGTCAGGGAATTGGAGGGGGAGCACTTCTGGTAACTTCTCAAACGATTATTACAGAATCTTATCCCATCGAAAAACGGAGCATGGCTCAGGCGATCTACGGTTTGGGAGTGATTATCGGTCCGACTTTAGGTCCGCCTTTGGGAGGTTATATCGTTGATAATTACAGCTGGCCGTATATTTTTTACATCAACATTCCCATTGGGATTGCTGCGGTACTGATGACGCTTCAGTTTGTGAGAAGCCCGAAATATGCAGAAAAAAGGAAAGCCTCGGATGTCGACTGGCTCGGGATTATGCTTTTAGCATTAACGGTTGGCTCACTTCAGTTTATTCTGGAAAGAGGTCATGAAGAAGACTGGTTTGAAAGTGGAATGATCGTAACATTTACTTCCACAGCGGTTTTAGGATTTATATTATTTCTGTGGCGCGAGCTCACCTACAAATATCCCATCGTGGAACTTCGTGTTTTGAAAAACGGTAACCTGAGGATCGGAACCATTATGTCTTTTGTTTTAGGATTTGGACTGTACGGTTCTACCTTTATTGTTCCGCTTTACACGCAGAGTATTTTGGGCTGGACGGCCCTGCAGTCGGGAGCTTTGATGATTCCGGCGGCACTTACCACGGCATTTATGATGCCGATTATCGGAAAACTTTTAACGAAAGGTGCCAAACAGCAGATTCTGGTAGCATTGGGACTATTTATCTTCTTTATCTACAGTTTCTGGGGTTATAAAATTCTGACACCGGACACCGGCGAAGACGCATTTTTCTGGATGCTGATTGTGAGAGGAGCAGGTCTTGGTTTACTTTTTATTCCGATTACTTCTTTATCTTTAAGTACACTGAAAGGTCAGGAAATCGGGCAGGGAGCGGCATTTACAGGAATGATGAGACAGCTCGGAGGTTCATTCGGTATAGCAGGAATCACCACGTTTATTGCCAATGAAAGCCAGAAGCACAGGGTAAATCTTCTTTCACATTTAGATGAAAACAGTTTAAATGTTCAGGAGAGAATCAACGGACTGAAAGCAAGTTTTATGGCGAAAGGAATGTCATCTGATGTCGCTGAAAAATCGGCCTACAAAATTCTCGATCTCAGCGTTACGAAGCAGGCTGCGGTACTTTCTTACATGGATGTATTTCTCTATCTGGGGGTCATATTTTTAGTCTGCATTCCTTTTATTTTATTTGTAAGGGAAAGAAAAAGCAAAGAAAAAATCGACCTCAGCGAGGCGATGCATTAAAATATAAACCTCTGAAATTTTTCAGAGGTTTTTTGTTTTTTTTTATAAAAATCATTCCGTTCCACGTATGTTTTTGCTTAATCAATAGTGGTTTGAACTTTCCCAACCTGGGACTTCAGCCCCCGAAACTGGTTTGCCTTTTCCCAACTTGGGACGGCATCATCCTAAACAGGTTTGCCTCGTCCCAACTTGGGAATGCTTCCCTCTAAACAGATTCTCACTGATGACCATTATAATAACTAATTCTCAACACTTGACTTATGCATCGTTCCCCATTTATCAAGTTCTACGATAACTGGTTTAAGCTGATAGCCAATTTCAGTCAGCTCATATTCGACTCTTGGAGGAACTTCGGCGAAAACGGTTCTTGTGACGATTTTATCCTCCTCCAGTTTTCTAAGCTGAAGCGTGAGCATGCGTTCTGTAATATTTCCAAGGCTTTTTCTGAGTTCCCCGAATCTCAGTTTTCCATTGATTAAATAGCTGCAGATGGCCAGTGACCATTGTCCGCCAATCAGTTTCGAAGCGTAGAGCTCGGGACACTCTTCTACAAGTGCTTTTTTGTTGGCAAAGTTGGTTGATGTTTCTTTTATTTTAGTCATTACTTACATTTTTTATAGTACCGTACAATTGGTGGCTACTATCCGAATTGTAAGTTACACTTATTATTTTTGTAGAAGAAATTTTAAAATATGAAAACATTAGTAATAGTAACTCATCCCAATATGGACGAATCTTTAATCAACAAAAGATGGGTGGAAGAACTGAATAAATTTCCCGAAAAATATGTGGTTCACGAACTGTACAAAGCTTATCCGGATGAAATATTAGATATAAAAAAAGAACAGGAACTGGTGGAAGCGTACGACAGGATTATTTTTCAGTTTCCATTTTATTGGTTTAGCAGTCCGTCTCTCTTGAAAAAATGGTTTGATGAAGTATTGTTGCACGGTTGGGCATACGGAAGCAAAAGCGGATATAAAGTCGGCGGTAAAAAGGTTGTGCTGGCCATATCTGCAGGAGTAGATGATGAAGATTTCAAAGCTGATGGAAAATACAGACATACGGTCATTGAATTTACAAGACCTTTTGAGCTCAGTTTTGAGTACATCAGAGCAGACTATAAAAAACCGTTTGTTTACTATGGTTTAGAGCATAATGTCTCTAAAGAATGGATTGAAAGAAGTGTTCCGATGTATCTGGAATTTATTGATAATCTGTAAAACCAAAATCTCTGAAAAACTTCGGAGATTTTTTTATCATTACCTAGCCACCCTTTCAAACCATGGTTTTCCTTTAAGAGTTCCATTAATAGGAGAAGGCTCTTTTTGATCTCTTAATTTTCCATCTTTGAAGTATGGATACAAGATTTTCCCTTTAATTAAAAATTTTTTCAGCGGTGGGTTTCTGCTTTGTCCGCCAGAGGTGATTGATTGTAATACATAATCCATCTGAGTAATGGTATTTGAAATTTTGTCTTCAGAAAGTACAGATTTTCCATCTTCCTTAACGGTGTCCATAATCTCATTTATTGTTAAGTAAATATTTTGGTTGTCGGTTGATTTCCATGTTCCAATATTCCAGCTTGACGCAAGATCAAAATTCCATTTGTATTCAAAAGTATGATCTGGATTAAGTTTTAAAGTTTCTCCAAAATCATTTTGATAAATTCCCTCAAGTTTGTGCTGACTGAAAACAAAACTAAAGATCATAGAGAATGCAAAAAACAGGATATTCTTCATCATTCTTAAAACTCTATCTCAAACTCCTCACCGTCACTTCAGGTTTCTCACCGGCAGGAACAATAAAAACAGCATCATCGCTGATGGTATCCCCAGTGTCAAAATAATAACTGCCAATCACAGGAAGAATGTTGGTCACCGACTTTCCGGATTTATCATAAGCCGAGTAGGAGACGTTGATCATTTGAGTTTTCATTTTAAGCTGAATTTTTTTCGATGTCAGTTTCGCTCCGGTCGCATTCATGCAGTCTAGCTCTACAATTCCTGTATCCATCACAATTTGAGGATATGAGGTGAGTCTGATGTTGTAAGATTTGTCTGAAGTGTTTTTTACGGAAGCAGCAACTTTGTAGCGGTCAAAAGTTTTACCGCCGGCCTGAATACTTTCCTTATTCATAATGTTGAAACTGACTTTAAGTCCGTTGAAATCAACTGTTTCGCCATCGGAAATTTTTTGAGCGTTAGCAAATATTCCGAAACTACACAAAGTGAATACTAAAACTGAGGAAAAAATGGTTTTCATAATAATTTGTTTTGGTGGTTTTTTAATGATTTAAATTTACGAAATAATCTTTTCAGCCCGATTAATTTTCAGCCATAAAATTTAGCGGATTCCCTATCTTTGCCTCGCTTTTAAGCATTAAAAACTAAGCTTTACATTGAACAATCTGAAATACTATATCGCCGCCATCACTGCCTTCTCTTTATGGGGAACATTCAGTCTGGTTTTAAAGCCACTGCATTCATATCCTTCATTGGATATTCTTTTTTACAGGGTGTTTAGCTGTGCGGTTATTATGACTTTGGTGACGGTGCTATTTCGAAAAGTAAAGTTGAGGAATAATGTAAATTATTTTAAAAATCTCATTCCCAAAGAAAAACGCAGAATAGTTGGATTAAATATTCTGAGCAGTATTTTGCTTACAGGAAACTGGTTTTCTTTTATCTATGTGATGAATCACATCAGCGTGCGTGCAACTTCTGTTGCTTATTTGGTTTGCCCGATTATCACTACCATTTTAGCCTTTCTTATTCTCCGCGAAAAACTCAGCAAACTTCAATGGATTTCAGTGATTTTAAGTGCGGCAGGATGCATTTTATTATCGTACGCCAATCTTTTAGATATGATTTACAGCACGCTCATAGGTTCTACTTACGCCTGCTATCTGATTATTCAAAGTGTGAATTCCAAATTTGATAAGTTTCTGGTGCTTAATTTCCACATGATTTTATCAGCTCTGATCCTGCTTCCGTTTTTCCCGACCTATTCCGGACCGGTGCCGACGGATTTTAAGTTTTATTTTTATATTGAAATCATTGCGGTGATGTACACCATCGTGCCATTACTTTTAAACTTATATGCCCTGTCAGGAATCGCTTCCTCAAAAGTGGGAATGATCCTGAATATCAATCCCATCATAGCCTTTATTCTGGCGGGAGCGGTGTACAATGAAGCTTTGGGAGGTTTACAAATTGTATCTTATTCGATTATATTTTTAGCGGTAATAATTTTTAATGCGAAAGAGATTTTCAGATTAAAAACTGAGGCTGCTGTTTAAAAGAATTTTGGTTGTAATTTAATCTTCTACGACAAAAAAATATCCTGAAGCTTTGGGATTCTTTACTCAGTCTTGAAGAGGAAAAGTTATATTAAAATTGATTTTTGTTACTGCCTTCAGGGTTAGGGAAATAATTTTGATCAATTTTGTACAACCAAAAAGAATAAGAATCTCCTGACAGGCGGTTGTCAGCAGTTTGTATTATCTTTATTCCCTAAAATTCAAATATGGATCAAAATAATTTCGACAAAATCATAGAACGCTCCCTGGCGATCAGAAAAAAATACCACGAACTCGAAGTTCAGCAAAATGGAAAAGAATGGACTTTGGAACAGGATGCTTTAGCTTATCTTACAGATGCCGGACTGGTTGGCAGAGACGTAATGTCTCACGAAACAGCATGGCCAAAAAAGAATTCCGCTGAAGAACTGGAACATAAATTAGGCGAAAACATATGGTGGCTGATTGTACTTGCTGACCGCACCGGAATTGACATCAAGGAAGCTTTAGATAAATTTTTAACCAAAACTGAAAACCTCTTCTCATGAGTTACTGTTCAGCTATCGAAAGAATGCAGCCCGAAAGCCGCAAAGAACTTCACAAAAATTACCACGACAACCATTACGGTTTTCCAATTCATAATGACAACGAATTGTTCGGAAGATTGGTTATGGAAATCAATCAGGCAGGTTTGAGCTGGGAAACCATTCTTAAAAAAGAAGAAGGTTTCAGAAATGCCTACGACAATTTTGATATTCAAAAAGTTGCTGCTTACAACGAAGAAGACCGTGCACGGTTACTCGCGGATCCTGGAATTATCAGAAATAAACTGAAAGTAAATGCCGCCATCGAAAATGCAAAAACCATCATCGAATTACAGAAGGAATTTGGTTCGTTCGAAAAATGGCTCGAGCATCATCACCCAAAAACTTTAGAAGAATGGATGAAGCTCTTCAAAAAAACGTTCAAATTCACCGGCGGAGAAATCGTAAATGAGTTTCTGATGAGCATTGGTTTTCTGAAAGGTGCTCATGCGGAGGGTTGCGAAATCAACGGGAAAATTTTGAAGGAGAAACCGATGTGGCTTGTTGAGTAGGTTAAGGTTAAGGTTAAGGTTGCGTCGCTACAATTATTCAATAGAAATGGGCTTCAGCCCATTTATGCATATTGAGGTAAATTGGCTTTAGCCAAAACCTAATCAGTTTATCAACATTAACTATTAACTCATTTGACTTTTCAGCCTCTCAATCAACATTGTAATAATTCTTTTATTAAAAACCTTGCTGTCTGAAATATAAATTTCCATTTCTTCAGCGGTAAACATTCCAATCGTAATTCCGATAAAAGTATTTTTCAAAACATTGTCTTTCTGAATACTCTGCTCGACCATCACGGCTTTTTTCGCGGAAGATAGCGCGTTAAAATCTGAATTCTGACGAATGGCATAGGTGGAGAACAGCAATATATACAAATCGTTTTGCAATTTCAGAATGGGACGCAGGGTTTGGTTTTGAAAAATTTCAGTGGGTGTGGTTGCTTCTGAATTGGGTAGGTTGAGAGATTCTCTAAGTTCTTTTTTGGTAATCACGTTTATAATAGTTATTTAGAGTGCCAACTGTATGAACAATATCTGCATTGTTTTGCATTGTGTGTCCGTGCAAGTTTGCCACATTTTGGACAATTATTAAAAAATACAAGTTCGGGCGTTTCTGTTAAAATTCTTTTAACCACATTTCTTTCAAATTCTTCATAACCTTGTTGTAGGAGATGGAGAGTTTCAGGATCATTATTAATCCACCCTTTTTCTGTCATCATATTCCTCAACGTTATATTGTCTGAGCTTTTAGATATGTACATTTTATGTTTCAATGCTAACTTTTCATTGTCGGTCATTAAGTTACTGAAGTAGGTGATCACATAATGTATTTTCTCTTTGTCCATAATATTTGAGAAGTATTAATTTTTTTTGTAGATTTTGCAGGCATTGAGGTTTTACTTTTTTAAAATTCTAAAACTTAGAAATTAAGTTTATCTCTAAACATGCTTCAGGTGCTGTTCATTAAGAAGAATTTTTAATTTTTTTAATATATTCAAGAGTTCATGTTCTTGATTTAAATTAATTTCAATTAAGTTTTTAAGACTTTTATTTTTTTTTCAGAACTAACTTTTCAGCGTTCAAGGGATAATAATCCAACCAAATGAAGTTTGAGCTAAAATCAATTCCTTCGGTTTTTAATGTGGGCCAATTTGTTGCTTTACTTTTCTTAAAGCATCAATAATATTGTTTGGGAAATAATTTTTCAAGTAGTTTATGGCTTGAGGTTCATTTTCTTTGCAATGTGTAGTCAACCAATAACAGTCGAAGTTTTTCACAGCAAATATTATTAATTCCTCTGCATTTTCTGCCGCCTTTGTTTGTTTTGCAGTTAATAAAACGCCATCAATGTCTAAGTACAATTTCATTCTTGTTTTAGTTAAAACCCTTAATTTAGAAAAATAGGGTTAGTTCTAAGTCTGTTAGTTAAACTTAAAAAAAACATTTCTAAAAACCCTCATACACTAAAACCCTAAAACACTCCAACTTACTAACCCTCCAACCCAACTCACCCCACCGTCGGCGTATCTTCTTCTTTAATAATCTTTTTCTCCTTCATCGAAACAATCATTCTTTCATATTTGTATTTTTCCCAGTCGAAGCGGTTGAGGAAATCAAGGGCTGCCTGAAATCCGCGGTTGAAAAGGTCTTCTTTTTCTTCTTTTTCCATAAAGAAATTCAGCCAGTTGCTTTTGCCGCAATTCACGTTTTGGATGCTGTAGATTTCATAGAAACTGTATTTGCTGAGGAATGCCTTGTCATTAAAACCTTTCATCGTGCTGATGATATTTCCGGCAAAAGACAGGGGAGTTTTCAGAATTTCGTCTGAGGTGTGTTGTTTGTCGGTGAGCATATCCGAATCGCTGGTGAGTTTCACTCCAAAAATCGGGAGTCTTGGGTAGAAAACATCGTTGTTGTGAAAAAGATCAACAGGAAAATTGGAAAGACTTCCCCCATCGATGAAAATTCCGGTAGGGTAGATCTCTTCGGGGGACATGTTGAGCCAGTATTTCCATGCATATTGTACAGAATCGTCTTTTCCGTTGATGATTTTCTGCATCGGCTCAAAGAAAAACGGAACCGACATTGACGCCCGAACAAATTCTGCCGGACTGCTTCTTTTCAGCTCCTCTTCAGACCAGTAAAGATTGGCCATTCTTGGAAGTTCGACCTTTATTTTGGCACTGATGTCGGTGGTAATGACTACATACTCAGATTTTAAAAGATAGAAAGGATTGGTTTTGTAGTAATCATTGTTTTTCACACTCTCGAAAAACAGTCTGTAGCGGGTTTCGTCGATGTGATTTTCGGTTTTCGTGTGATCAGCTTTTATCTTTTCAATGCTTTCAAGAGCCAGATCATAATATTCTGAATGGTTTCCGTGGCGGTAATTCAGGTTTAAATTTTCCTCTTTCTGCGAAAATTTTCTGTTGAGGTCGGCAACGGTTTTTATCCCGAAAGCTTTCAGAACGTCGGTCATTTTTTCAAGAAAAGTATTTCCCGGATTGAGGCCGCTGTTGTTTTTTTTAAAATCACGATACAGTTTTCGGATATAGAGAAAGGCGATGATTAAAGGAATAATGGGAATTAAAAACAGAAGTTTGGTGTATAGAATACTTCCTGTCGGGATGGCAAACGGAGCAATCACAAGTGCCAACATCAGCATTCCGGCTAAAATAAAATTAGTCTGCAGAAAATGTTTGTTGTTCAGAATCGAGTGGATGGTCGTTTTCACATAATCCTTACCATCCATAAAATCAGCAAAATTCCAGTTGAAAAGAATGTCTTTGATGACGTCACTTTTGGCGTCTTCTTTATTTTTACACGCTGCAATCAGCATGGTGTTGATGGCTCCCGCACTCGTTCCTGCCACTTTCAGAAAGCGGATTCCGAAGATTTCAAGTCCGTACAGATAACCTACCAGTGCACTTCCCCACACACCGCCACCTTCCTGCACAAATTCCACATACTGATTTCCATTGCCATCCAGAAGATCTGAAAACTCTTTTTCTGAGATAATTTCGTGCAGTGCTTTGAGTTTTTCTTTGGATTCTGCCGAAAGCGTTTCATCTGCTAAAATTTGATTTAAAATTTCGGGTTTCATGATTTTGTGGTGTTTTTGGTTGATATCATTGAAAGGTGCAGGAACCAGATTCACTTTTAAAAAATTTCTGAGTTTTATCTTCTCTCGCGGATTGATCTTATTGTGCAGATTAATGAATGAAAAAAATCTACGTTATCCCTAAATCTGCGTGAAATATTACCATTGCTTTCTCCTCGCATAAATAAACGTGCAAATCACAATTGCTCCCATTAAGCCAAGCGTATAAAAGTAACCGTGTTTTGTGTGAAGTTCGGGCATATTGTCAAAATTCATCCCGTAGACACCGGCGATAAAAGTAATCGGTAAAAAATAAACCGAATAAATTGCCAAAACCTTCATCACCTGATTGGCTTTCTGATCAGACAGTGCCAGAAACATAGAAATTAAGTTGGTAATCTGAATATTGAGATGATCAAAATCGGCAACAACATCTTTGTGTTTGTCTTTTAAGTCTGTAAATTCAGAATCAGGAAGATTGAGCAGTTTAAATTTATCAATCGCATCCGTGGAGATCGTCAGAACCCTCGAATTCAGACCTGATTTTCTTTTCAGTTTATACAGCCTCCGGATCTGATGGGTGTGGTTGGTATTTTTCAGGAAAATTTCATTTTCGATATTGTCCATCGTTTCAAAAAGGCTGATGGCTTCATCATCAAAACTTTTCATCAGGACCAGTGCAATTTTCAGTGCCACTCTTGCCGGCGAACATTCTTCCTGGCGGGATGCAAGCTCTTTTTTAGCCTCCGAAATACTTTTGGCTTTCATTCTGTGCACCGTGATGATCGTATTTTCCAATAAAAAAATCCCGATTTTAGTGCTGATATCGCTGATGGTATTTAAATTTTTTCTTTCAAGCTCGGTATTTTCGCGCAAAAGGAAAAATTTCACGTTTCCGTCGGCTTCGTATTTGGGTAGGTGATTGGGATCCAAAGTATCTTCCAGAAGCAGATTGTTGATTTCATAGCGCTCGTGAAGGTATTTCATGTCTTCCTCCGTCGGCGCTTCTACGTCTATCCACTCACAGTTTTTGTCTCGGTACAGGGTTTCTATTGGCATACTATAAAAGTAATGATATTTGAAAAACAAAGATATATTGAAATGAATATTTACTGTTATAAAAAGGAATAATTTTAAATCAAAAAAATCGAACCACTAAGATGTTGAAGTTGTTAAGTTCGGTTAACGAAATATCTGCTGATATTTCATTGAGTAAGCCCACCATATTTACCCTCTGTTTGTCATTCCGGAGGAATCTAAGCATCGTCAGTTTTATTGAGTTTAAAAATCAAACATCTAAAATATTCATCAGGCAAACTTCAGTATTAAAAGTGTTCCTGATTTTTACCTAAACCTAAACCTTAGCCTTAACCTAATATGTATCAAATAAATTTTATCTTTACCAAAATAAAAAAACATTATGATTAAAAGTACCATTAAAGGTATCGGTTTTCACGTTCCGGACAATGTTGTCACGAATGATGACCTTTCTAAACTGATGACCACCAATGACGAATGGATTACCGAACGTACCGGAATCAAAGAGAGAAGACACCGTGAAAACCGTAATGATGCTCAGGAAACGACTGCTTATTTAGGTTTTAAAGCTTCAGAAAAAGCACTGGGAAAGGCTGGCTTAACAGCAAAAGATATAGACTACATTATTTTCGCAACACTTTCTCCGGATTATTATTTTCCCGGTTGTGGAGTACTGCTTCAGGATATGTTAGGTTGTGATACCATTGGTGCTTTAGATGTAAGAAATCAGTGTTCAGGTTTTGTGTATGCCATGAGTGTGGCGAATGCTTTTATTAAATCAGGAACATATAAAAATATCCTGGTGGTGGGAGCGGAAGTTCATTCTTTCGGACTCGATTTTTCTGATGAAGGAAGAGGAGTTTCCGTGATTTTCGGAGATGGGGCAGGGGCGATCGTGCTTTCAGCAACTGAAGATGAAAATGCAGGAGACATCTTAGCCATGAACATGCATTCTGAAGGGAAATATGCAGACGAACTGTGTACACAGTTTCCGGGATCAAAATACGGCTGGAGTGACAGAATGAGAAAGGAGCCGGAAAATGTGACCAGCAAAGAAGTCTATCCGATTATGAACGGCAACTTTGTTTTCAAACATGCCGTAACACGATTTCCTGAAACGATGAAAGAAGCTTTGGACAAAGCAGGAAAAACAATTGCAGACCTGGATATGTTTATTCCGCATCAGGCGAATTTAAGAATTGCCCAGTTTGTTCAGCAGAAATTTGGTTTACCGGACGAAAAAATCCACAACAACATCCAAAAATACGGAAATACAACCGCAGCATCAATTCCGATTGCGTTAAGTGAAGCCATAGAGCTTGGTAAAATCAAACGGGGAGATTTAGTCCTTCTTTCAGCCTTCGGTAGCGGATTTACCTGGGGAAGTATTTTATTTGAATATTAAATAACATCCATCATCCAACATCCAACACCCAGCAAAAAAATGAAAAAAGTAACAGGCATCGGCGGAATATTTTTCAAAGCAAAAGACACCAGTGCAGTCAACGATTGGTATAAGAAAAATCTCGGTTTAGACACCACTCCCTACGGTGTAAGCTTTGAATGGAAAAATAAAGAAACCGGCAACACAGGAACAACACAGTGGACGCCCTTTGCAGACACTACCGAATATTTTGAGCCTTCTCAAAAAGAATTTATGATCAATTACCGCGTAGAAAATCTCGAATTACTGGTTGAAGAACTCAAAAAAGAAAAAGTGAAGATTTTAGACGAAATTCAAACTTATGATTACGGCAAATTTGTACATATTCTTGATTTGGAAGATAATAAAATCCAGCTTTGGGAACCGATCGATTAAAAAAAAA
>NZ_LMQH01000013.1:39093-45294 GCF_001424105.1 Chryseobacterium sp. Leaf394
TGGATTTTCTTGACTTCGGAAACGGAGGCGTTAAGAAATTTTGAAGAATTTCCGTTAAGAAATCTCCAGTGTCTGAGTGGCGGCAAAATTAATTATTCTATGATAAAAATTCGTTCCCGCCCGAGTTTTGGAGATTTTAGGAGATTCTTCAAAATTTTAGCTGAGTTTCCAGGTCTTGAATTTTTGGTTCTTTTGCTTCAAGGCAAAAGAACAGAGTATTTAAATTAATCAAGAATGTTGAGAATTCCAGTCCATAGTTTTTGGAGAAAAAACATTTTTGAGGAATTAGATAAATCTGAGCTTCATTAATATCTTTAAATATTTCCTTAAAACTTAATATTTCGAAAAAATCTCTTCAGATCATTTGAGGAGATTTTTTATAAATGAGCGGCTTTGTGAAGAAAACAATTATGTACTTTTCTGACTTCTGAAACGGAGGCGTTAAAAAATTTAAAAGAAATTTGTTAAGAAATTTCCACTGTTTGAGTGGCGGCAAGAATCATTTCAGATAAGCCAATCTTCTATCCGCCCGAGCTTCGAAATTTTTGGAATTTCTTTTAAATTTTAGACGAGTTTGACTTCGTCGAATCAAGGATTTCCAAGTCTTGAATTTTTGTTTCTTTTGCTTCAAGGCAAAAGAACAATTAATTTTACTTCAAAGTAAATTTTTTTAAAATTCATTGTCTCATTTTGAGCAAATAAAATTAAAATGCTTAAATTTGTTACCAATTCAAACTAAAAGATTTATGATCAAAAAAGCTGCTCTCTTTAGTTTTTCTATGTTAATTTCCGCTTCTGCATTTGCGCAGAACAAAACGATACCGGTTTATCTTGATGAATCAAAACCTGTTGAGCAAAGAGTAAAAGATGCACTTTCAAGAATGACACTTGAAGAAAAAGTGGCTATGCTTCACGCTCAGTCAAAATTCTCTTCTCCAGGCGTTCCCCGTTTGGGAATTCCCGAATTCTGGACTACAGACGGTCCTCACGGTGTAAGGCCAGAAGTGCTTTGGGACGAATGGGATCAGGCAGGCTGGACGAATGATTCCATCATTGCTTATCCCGCATTGACTGCTCTTTCCGCAACCTGGAACAAAAATATGTCATGGAATTACGGTAAAGCACTTGGCGAGGAAGCCCGGTACAGAAAAAAAGATATTCTTCTGGGACCTGGAGTTAACATTTACAGAACACCGCTCAACGGAAGGAATTTTGAATACATGGGCGAAGATCCGTATCTGACTTCAAAAATGGTTGTTCCTTATATAAAAGGTGTACAGTCCAACGGCGTTGCCACTTCTGTGAAGCATTTTGCGCTGAATAATCAGGAAATGTTCCGCCATACCAGCAATGTGACTGTAGACGACAGAACTTTATACGAAATTTATCTTCCTGCATTCAAGGCAGCGGTAACTGAAGGGGATTCGTGGACGATTATGGGAGCTTACGATATGTACAAAAATCAGTACGCCAGCCAAAATCAGTATCTTTTAAATGATATTCTAAAAAAAGAGTGGAATTATAAAGGAGTAGTGGTTTCAGACTGGGGCGCAGTAAATAGTACCGAACAGGCCATCAAAAACGGACTTGATCTGGAATTCGGAAGCTGGACGAATGGTCTTTCTGCCGGAACTTCAAACGCTTACGACAATTATTATCTGGCGCATCCTTATCTAAAAATGATTAAAGAAGGAAAAGTCGGTACCACAGAACTGGATGATAAAGTCACAAGAATTTTAAATTTAGCTTATAAAACGACTTTAAATAAAAATAAACCTTTCGGAAATGTCGCTTCTGCAGAACATAAAGCTGTAGCAAAAGAAATCGGAGAAGAAGGAATTGTTTTACTTAAAAATGACAGAAACGTTCTTCCGGTTAATATGAACACGGCCAAAAAAATTGCAGTGATCGGAGAAAATGCGATCAAAGTAATGACTGTAGGTGGCGGATCGTCTTCTTTAAAAGTTAAATACGAAACATCACCGTTGGATGGAATTAAAAACAGATTCGGCAAAAACGCTGATGTACAGTATGCCAGAGGTTACGTAGGTGATGTTGGCGGAGAATACAATGGTGTAAAATCCGGTCAGGATCTGAAAGACAGCCGCTCCGCCGATGAAATTTTAAAAGAAGCAGTCGAATTGGCCAAAAACTCAGACTATGTCATCTTTGTAGGAGGTTTAAACAAAGCCGATTTTCAGGACAGCGAGGGCAACGACAGAAAAAGCTACGGATTGCCGTACAACCAGGACAATGTGATTTCAGCGTTGGCAAAAGCCAATAAAAATCTGGCAGTGGTTTTAGTTTCCGGAAATGCTGTGGCAATGCCGTGGGTAAAAGAAGTTCCAACAATCGTCCAGGCATGGTATTTGGGTTCCGAAGCTGGGAATTCAATTGCGTCAGTATTAGTTGGTGATGCGAATCCTTCAGGAAAATTACCTTTCACTTTCCCTGTGAAACTGGAAGATAATTCAGCTCACAAATTGGGTGAATATCCCGGAAACAAGGAAGAACTGGCTGCCGGAAAAGGTAAAGATCAGAAAAATCCAATCAACATTACCTACAACGAAGGGATTTTGGTAGGATACAGATGGCATGACACCAAAAAGATCAAACCGTTATTCAGTTTCGGTCATGGTTTAAGTTACACGACATTCCAGTTTGGTAAAGCAGATTCAGATAAAACGACCATTTCGCAGAATGATAAAATCAGTTTTACTGTAAAAGTTAAAAATACCGGTAATAAAGCTGGAGCAGAAGTGGTTCAACTTTACATCTCAGACAAAAAATCATCCGTTTTAAGACCTGAAAAAGAACTGAAAGGTTTTGAAAAAGTGTTTTTAAATCCGGGCGAAGAGAAAGAAGTTTCATTTACAATAGACAAAGAAGCCTTAAGTTTCTTCGATGCCGAAAAACACGCATGGTTTGCCGAGCCGGGAGATTTCGAAGCCCAGATCGGAAACTCTTCAGACAATATTCTTACAAAAGTAAAATTTACTTTAAAATAAAATTTCTTCAATTGATTATTTTTAAAAGTTCTGTGATTCGTTTCTCAGAACTTTTTTGCATTAAATGACTTCGGAAACGGAGGCGTTAAAAAATTTTAAAAAAAATCCGTTAAGAAATTTCCACTGTTTGAGTGGCGGCAAAAATCATGTTAAATGAAACTCATCTTCTTTCCGCCCGAGTTTTGGAAATTTTAGGATTTTTTTAAAATTTTAGCCGAGTTTCCAAGTCTTGAATTTTTGGTTCTTCTGCTTCAAGGCAAAAGAGCAGACATTTAATATGCTATTGCAAATACAGATTTGATATTTTAAATCATTATTAAAATCAGATTTATCATTTGAATTATATTTTAAATCTCATTTAAAATTCCTTATTTTTGCTGAAGTAATCTAAAACTTAAAAAGTAAATGGACATTATTTTTGACCTTATCGAAAAAGAAAGACAGAGACAGACGCACGGTATCGAACTGATCGCATCAGAAAATTTCGTTTCTGAAAACGTGATGAAAGCAATGGGAAGCGTTTTGACCAACAAATATGCAGAAGGATATCCCGGAAAAAGATATTACGGAGGTTGCGAAGTCGTAGATGAGGTTGAAACTTTGGCTATAGACAGAGCTAAAGAACTTTTCGGAGTAGATTACGTTAATGTTCAGCCGCACTCAGGTTCTCAGGCCAACGCAGCAATTTATCTCGCTGTTTTGAAACCGGGTGACAAAATCATGGGGATGGATCTTTCAATGGGAGGTCATCTTACCCACGGTTCTGCGGTGAATTTCTCAGGAATTCAGTATGACGTTGTTTCTTACGGCGTTCAGAAAGAAACAGGTTTGATCGATTATGATCAGATGAGAGAGGTGGCATTGAGAGAAAAACCAAAAATGCTGATCGCTGGTTTCTCGGCTTACTCAAGAGATTTGGATTATGCAAAATTCAGAGAGGTGGCAGACGAAATCGGAGCTACACTTTGGGCAGACATCGCTCACCCTGCAGGTTTGGTGGCAAAAGGTCTGTTGAATAATCCATTTGAACATTGCCATGTGGTAACTACAACTACGCACAAAACATTGAGAGGTCCAAGAGGAGGGATGATCATGATGGGCAAAGATTTCGAAAATACATATGGTCACAAAACACCAAAAGGAGACATCAAAATGATGAGCCAGGTGCTTGACGGCGCTGTTTTCCCTGGAATTCAGGGCGGTCCGTTGGAACACGTAATCGCAGGAAAAGCAGTTGCATTTGCAGAAGCTTTGGATACACAGTTTGAAACGTATGCAAAACAGGTTCAGTCCAACGCAAGAGCTTTGTCAAAATCGATGATCGACAGAGGTTTTGAAATCGTAAGTGGCGGAACAGATAACCATCTAATGTTAGTAGATCTTAGAAATAAAGGAGTAAACGGTAAGGAAACTGAAAAAGCTTTGGTTTTGGCTGATATTACATGTAATAAAAACATGGTTCCTTTTGACGACAAGTCGCCGTTCACAACTTCCGGAATCAGATTCGGAACTGCAGCGATTACTACGAGAGGCTTAAAAGAAAACGATATGGATACGATTGCTGGACTGGTTTCTGAAGTTGTTGACAATATCAAAAACGAAGAAGTAATCACTTCCGTAAAGAAAAAAGTAAACGAATTAATGGAAGGCAAAGCACTTTTCAATTATTAGAAGGCTTCTGGCTGATGGCATCTTGCTTTTAGCTTATATATAATATAAAAGGTGCAGATTTATTTTGCACCTTTTTTAATCTTATTAAAACAAAAGCCTCGAACATCAACTCACGCATCTCGTAACCCGGAACCCGAATCTCAAATCTCAAACTTCAAATCTCAAATCTTGAGCAAATCCTACACCTTTCAGGAAATCAAACAGAAACTGGTCAACTACTGCGTTTATCAGGATCGCTGTCATGCCGAAGTGGAGCAGAAGATGAGAGATTTTCTGTTGATTGATGAGGCAAAAGAAGAAATCTATCTTTATTTATTAAAGGAAAACTACCTTAACGAAGAACGTTTCACCAGAAGTTATATCCGCGGGAAATTTTACATCAAACATTGGGGGAAAACCAAAATCAAAATCCATCTGAAACACAAAGGCATCACCGATAAGCTGATCAGCAAATGCTTCGACGAAATTCACGAAGAAGATTACCAGAAAACCATCACAAAAATCTATCAGGATTATTCTTCCAGACACCATGGTTTAAAAGAATACCAGAAAAAGTCTAAAACCATTAAATATCTCATCAGCCGCGGCTTCGAATACGACAAAATTCAATTTGCCATTGAAGATTTAGAATCCGAAGCATAGAAGCCTAAGGCCTTACTCACATTATATTGCATCTCACTTCCCTCAAATCCTCAAACTCTCCAACCCTCAGATCCTCCCACATAATTTTCATGAGCCGGGAACCCGCTGTCCACTATATCTTTTTTGCGGCTGCCTCCATTTCATTCCGTCAGCCNAGTTACGATTTGGCTTTTTAAGAACTGTTGAATTTTGATAAGTAATGAGCAATAGGTAATAAGTAATCACCAGTAAGTAATTAATCTACAATAATCTCATTAAAGAAAGCAGCAAAAACCATAACCGGAAAGCCAAACTTCAATTCAAAAGTTTCAACCATCGATTCTCACTACATTTTCAGTTCGATCATTCGTAAAGACCAAACTTCCCTTATTTCCAATACCCCGTTGAACCATTCCCATCCTCCGGAGGGGATGTCAATAATCGCAGATTTTAGACGGGGGTGGTTACTTCCACACAAAAATCAACCTTTTATGAATCGAGCTATGAAGCCAACAAAGTAGAACACTCACCGCTGGTGCGGGCGTCCCGCCCGTACCCACATTTCACATTTCACATTCCCCATTCCACATTCCAGATCCGGACTCTGCACTCCGAATTTCAAATCTCAAACTTCAGATTTCAAATCATCCCATCTGCTGCTGCGGACGTCCACCAATACTATGCAAAACGAACTCGCACCCGTTCAGCCAAAAACACTTTTCATCCAATCAGAATCCACTCAAGTAATGTCAGCAATTTCCACACCTTTCAAAATAAAAATTCCACCTTACTCCGAAGGAGTAAAATCTGTGTAGCAAAAGCGACAACTAACGCCACAGCACTCCGTAGGAGTGCCATCTGCGTAGAAACCACCATTCCAAAAATAACCGCACTCCGTAGG
>NZ_LMQH01000014.1:0-42522 GCF_001424105.1 Chryseobacterium sp. Leaf394
GGTTAAGGTTAAGGTTAAGGTTAAGATGGGATCTGCGGGATGCGGGTTATAGGTTCAGGCAATTTTGATAAACCAATACCATACACACCGGTCTGGTGTAAAGGCAAAAAATGCTGATCAGGCTTACTCAAGTATAAATCATCAAACATCATTTATCAATCATCATTTATTACACATTATCCATTGCTCATTGCTCATTGCTCATTACCAATTATTCTTGCCATAAGTTTGTTTTAGAAATGCTTTTCCGGCATACAAAATCCCCTAGCCCCGATAGCAGCGGCATCCTTTTTTGCTATTTATGAATTCTGTTTTGATCACGAGCCTTTGGGAAGCAAAAAAGATATAGCGGATAGCGGGAAACAGCTCCTGAAAAAAAACTATTTGAAACAGTTAATTTCTATTAACAAATAAGGAAATAGACTAAATCTTTCGTGATGGTCGTGCTTTATGTCGTAACTTTATATTATGAAAGAAAGAATTGTAAGCGGTTTCAGATTTGGAAACTATACGGCACCGGAATCTTCTGTCTTTGACCGGCTGCTGGAAATCTTTACAGATCTGCTCACCCATACCTCAGGCGATTTTGATGAAGCGATAGACTGGCTCAGGATGCTGGATGAAGAATATAAACTGACAACTCCCGATTACACTATCGAAGATTTTATTGAAGATCTGAAAAAGAAAGGTTACATCAGAGAAGAAATCCGTCCCGACGGAAGCGGAACCGGTATTGGACTAAGTGCAAAAATGGAGCAGAATATCCGTAAACAGGCACTCAACCAAATATTCGGAAATCTTGCTAAGAGTGGAAGTGGAAATCATAAAACCAACAAAAGCGGAACCGGCGAAGACAGCACCGGAGAATTCAGAAATTATACTTTTGGTGATCCGGTAGAGAAGATTTCAATTACTGAAAGTCTGAAAAATGCTCAGATCAATAACGGAATTGGAGATTTTCATCTTACAGAGGACGACCTGATTGTGGAAGACAGCATTCATCAGTCCCAGATGAGTACGGTTTTGATGATTGACATCAGTCACAGTATGATTCTGTACGGAGAAGATAGAATTACTCCCGCTAAAAAAGTTGCTATGGCTCTTGCAGAACTCATCACGACGCGGTATCCGAAAGATACTTTGGATATTATTGTTTTTGGTGATGATGCGTGGCCTGTGAAAATTAAAGAGCTTCCTTATCTGCAGGTTGGGCCTTATCATACCAACACTGTTGCGGGACTTCAGCTGGCAATGGATATTCTCCGCAGAAAAAGAAATACCAATAAACAGATTTTCATGATCACCGACGGAAAGCCGAGTTGTGTACGTGAATCTGACGGTACTTACTACAAAAACTCATTTGGTCTGGACGAGTACGTCGTTCAGAAGTGTTATAACATGGCGGCTCAGGCGAGACGTCTGCATATTCCCGTAACGACGTTTATGATTGCTCAGGATCCTTATCTGCAACATTTTGTAAGTGAGTTTACCGCAGCCAATCAGGGAAAAGCTTTTTATACAGGCTTAAATGGTCTGGGACAGATGATTTTTGAAGATTATGAAAGCAACAGGAAAAAGAGAATTCGTTAATCATTTTTAATGTAAATGAGCATTAAAAATTTCAATATTTAATTAGATTTTAAAAAAGATGACATCAAGACCGGAAATAAATACATTAGGACTACTGAAAACATCAGGCTACACAGTAAAAAGCATTAAAGATGAATTAAGAGACAATTTAAAAAAGAAAATACTCAATAAAAAAAATGTTTTTGAAGGCATTTTTGGATATGAAAATACGGTCATTCCTCAACTGGAACAGGCTATTTTAAGCCGACACAACATTAATCTTCTTGGCTTGCGGGGCCAGGCAAAAACGAGATTAGCGAGAATGATGACGACTTTACTGGACGAGTGGATTCCGTTTGTTGCAGGAAGCGAAATAAACGATGATCCTTTAAACCCAATTTCAAGATTTGCCAAAGAACTTATCGAGGCTGAAGGTGACAACACGCCTATTGAATGGCTTCACCGTGACGAAAGATTTTTCGAGAAACTGGCAACGCCGGACGTGACAGTTGCTGATTTAATTGGTGACGTGGATCCCATCAAAGCTGCCAATTTAAAACTGTCTTATGCTGATGACCGTGTGATTCACTTTGGAATGATACCGAGAGCCAACAGAAGCATATTTGTAATCAACGAACTTCCCGATCTCCAGGCGAGAATACAGGTTTCCCTGTTTAATATTCTGCAGGAAGGTGATGTTCAGATCAGAGGTTTTAAGGTGAGAATGCCTTTGGATATTCAGTTTGTATTTACAGCAAATCCTGAAGATTATACCAACCGTGGAAGTATAGTTACTCCTTTGAAAGACCGTATCGGTTCGCAGATTTTAACGCACTATCCTGAAAATATTCAGACGGCTAAAGAAATTACAAAATATGAATCTTCACTTGACGGGCGTCAGAATGAAATGGTCTATGTTCCTGAATTAGCTAAAGATTTATTGGAACAGATCAATTTTGAAGCAAGAGAAAGCGAATATGTTGATGCCAAAAGTGGTGTAAGTGCAAGAATGAGTATCACAGCTTTTGAAAATCTTTTAAGTACTGCCGAAAGAAGAGCTTTGATCACGGGTGATGAAAAGACATCTGTGCGCCTCAGCGATTTTGTAGGAATCGTTCCTGCAATTACCGGAAAAGTAGAATTGGTCTATGAAGGTGAGCAGGAAGGTGCCGAAGCCATTGCCGAACTGCTGATTGACAATGCAGTACGTACTATATTCGGAATACTTTTCCCGAAAATTGAAAAATTACAGAAAAAAGATGCTGCAACGCCGTACGATCAGGTACTCAACTGGTTTACGGATGATAAAGGTTTTCTTGAAATAACTGATAATTCTTCGGACGAAAATTACATCAGACAGCTGAATCAAATCACGCCACTGGATGACCTGATCAATGAATTCAGACCTGAAACTGATGAGAAAGACCGTCTGTTCTTAAAAGAATTTGTACTTTGGGGACTGGCAGTAAGTAAAAAGCTTAATAAAGAAAGATTCAGAACCGGAGTTTTCTTTTCTTAAGATATTCTGATTTAACATAACAAAAAAGCTTGAGATATTACATTTCAAGCTTTTTTTATAGTAAAAAATAATTTTAAGGTTGTACTTACGCTGTTTTAAGCGTTTTCCTGTCTTCAATAAGTTCAAAATGGAACTTGATATTGGCAATGTTTTTCCACGTTGCATATTTAAATAAAATAAAACCGATACACATTCCGAGCGTGTTGAGAAAAACATCATCAATGTCTGCAACACCTCTTCCGGAAATATACTGGATAGATTCAATTACAGTAATTATTACCAGAAAGAATGCTGTGATCGGAATCAGTGAATTAAATTTCCTGATACACAAACCCAGCCAGCCAAACGGGCTGAACACAAAAACATTTCCGACAATGTTGACTAAAAATGCTTCACTGTCTACATCATCTGTAAAAAAATGCTGTATCGTAATAAATGGCTGCATCTGTAAATATGAAACCTCTGAAGCTTCTCTTCCGGAAGCAAAAAACATCATATAAAGTAAAAAAATCGTATAAAGGCTGATAAAAACCACAAAATATCTTCTCATAACTCAATCGCATCGTTAACTAATTCTAAAAGGTGGTTATTAAGGGTAATTATGAGTTAACAATAATCTTTCCTTTTTCTTTTAAAACGCAATTTTTTATGAATCTTTAAAATTATTTAACATAATATATGAGATTTTAAAGATACAAAGATGCAAATTTTGCTGATGGATAGAGGATTTTAAATTTTAGCAGGATACTTTTTAAAGACTTAACATAATAATTTTAAAAATGATTTAGTCTGAATACGGTGACTATTTTTTTATCTCAGTTTGCTGCTGATAGCTTCCCTGAATATATTTCCGCTGTTCAACTTTTTCGGCTTTTGGAAACCAGAATTTTTCTCCGTAAGTCCGGGTGATTACTGAAAAACAATTTGACGATTTGTTGATGATCTTCACAACAACGGAATTAATGTAGGATGCAGGATTATTGGCAAACTGTGGAATTTTTTCTTCAGATTCCCGGGTAGAACCGTCCGCATAAGTCGCCTGCCAGTAGTAAGAATATTTCTGCGACATTCTGTTTGGGAAAAAGGACATGGTATTTTCATCCACTTTTACATCTTTAAAATCTGAAATTTCTATATCGCACTGTTTTTCTTTTTGCTGAGAAGGATTCTGAATTTCCAAATTTTTTTCGCAATTTGACTTTCCATCAGCAGTTTCTGTTGTCAAATTAATTTTTGCAGTTCCTGCCTTGAGAGCTTTCAGCGTAATTTTTCCTTCTGATGAATTGTGTATGGAGAGAAATTCATCAGAAGAAATATTCCATTTGTAGCAGTCGAGGCATTTTGCAGCCGTGTCAGACATTAATTGTAAACTGTCGCCGACTTTTACTGTTGACGGTCCAAGAATCTGGCACTGCGCCGGAAGCAGGAGGCTCGCTGCAGTAAGGATTAAGATTAGTAAAGATTTCATAGTTTTCAGTTTAGTTTTAATTTTTAAAATTTACCCAGTGAGGTATTGATGATTCACACAGCAAAAATCATACATTTAAAAATCAAATCAAACAAAAAAGCCTTACAGTTACGTAAGGCTTCCACACAAAATTATTTTTCAGTAATCAAACCTGAATTACACCCAAGTTAAATTTCTCAGTAATCGGAGAGTGATCTGCTGCTTCAATACCCATCGAAATCCATTTTCTGGTGTCAACCGGGTTGATGATGGCATCTGTCCATAATCGTGAAGCTGCATAAGTTGCTTCAGTCTGTTTCTGATATTTTTTTGTAATAGAATCGAGGATTTCTTTGTGCTCTTCTGCGGTAATTTCTTTTCCCTGTTTTTTCAAAGTAGATTCCTGGATCTGGGCTAAAACCTTGGCTGCCTGAGAACCTCCCATTACTGCAAGATCTGCCCATGGCCAGGCGACAATTAATCTCGGATCGTAAGCTTTTCCACACATCGCATAATTTCCGGCACCGTAGGAATTTCCTGTAATAATCGTGAATTTTGGCACTACAGAATTGGAAACAGCGTTTACCATTTTAGCTCCGTCTTTAATGATTCCGCCGTGCTCTGATTTTGAACCAACCATAAATCCTGTTACGTCCTGTAAAAAGATTAAAGGAATTTTTCTTTGATTGCAGTTCGCAATAAATCTGGTTGCCTTATCTGCTGAATCAGAATAAATCACGCCACCGAACTGCATTTCACCTTTGCCGCTTTTTACCAGTTTTCTCTGGTTGGCAACGATTCCTACAGACCATCCGTCGACTCTTGCGGTTGCGCAGATAATTGTTTTTCCGTAATCCGGTTTGTATTCTTCGAATTCAGAATTGTCTACAAGGCATTTGATGATTTCCAGAGTATCATATTGATCTGCTCTCGAAACAGGCATAATTCCGAAAATGTTTTCAATATTTTCTTTCGGTGGGAAACTTTCAATTCTGTCGAAGCCTGCTTTGTCGTAGCTTCCGACAGATTTCATAATATTTTTGATTCTGTCTAAAGCATCTTTATCGTCTTTTGCTTTATAATCAGTCACCCCAGAAATAGAGCAGTGTGTTGTTGCACCACCTAAAGTTTCATTATCGATTGTTTCACCAATCGCAGCTTTTACCAGATAGCTTCCTGCCAGGAAAATAGATCCTGTTTTGTCAACAATCATTGCTTCGTCACTCATAATCGGAAGGTAAGCACCACCAGCAACGCAACTTCCCATTACCGCAGAAATCTGGATAATTCCGGCAGCGCTCATTTTAGCATTGTTCCTGAAAATTCTCCCGAACATTTCTTTATCAGGGAAAATCTCATCCTGCATTGGCAGATAAACTCCGGCAGAATCTACAAGATATATGATTGGAAGTCTGTTTTCCATGGCGATTTCCTGAGCTCTCAGGTTTTTCTTTCCTGTAATCGGGAACCAGGCTCCGGCTTTTACAGAAGCGTCGTTGGCCACAACCAAACACTGCTTTCCTGCAACATAGCCCATCACCACCACAACGCCGCCACTCGGGCATCCGCCGTGTTCTTCGTACATTTCATATCCGGCAAAACCACCTATCTCTATAGAATCAGAATCTTTATCCAGAAGATATTCAATTCTTTCTCTGGCGGTCATCTTTCCTTCATCACGTAACTTCTGCAGTCGTTTTTCGCCACCACCCTTTTTTATTTCTTTAAAAATTCTGTTGATTTCGGAAAGTTTGAGTTTATTTTGATCTTCTCTTTTATTGAATTCTAAATCCATTAAATTTTATTTTATTGCGTTTTTAAATATACTACTTTTAGATAAATGAGATAAATAAGAATTTTTAGTTATTAAATATGTGGTATTCAGAAAATTATGAAATTTTTAACTATGCACCTCTTTGATTTTGGCAATACTTTTGCTAATTTTACAGTAGAGATAAACGGGATAACATCTTTGTTTACGCTCTAAGTTCCTAGTTTATTTTTTTAATAGTTTATTATTTGAAGGCCCTGAAAGTTTCATAGATTTTCAGGGTTTTTTTGTGCGCATACTTTCGAAAAGTTTTATACCCAATCAGCCTATCTAATTCGTACTTTTGCTGTGTTTAATTTATCAGAATACATGAAGCAACAGGCTCTTTTCAGGCTGCATTTTATCGTTTTTCTATGGGGTTTTACAGCGATTTTAGGAAAACTGATTACTTCGTCTGCTCCCGTGCTTGTATTTTACAGGATGCTTTTTGCTGCCTTTTTTCTGTATCTGTATTTAAGAATATTTAAGAAAGAAAGCATTAAAATTTCAAAAAAGCTATTTTTTCAGCTTGCAGGAATTGGTTTTGCTATGGCGCTGCACTGGTACTGTTTTTTTTATTCCATTAAAGTTTCGAATGTTTCCATCGCTCTGAGTTGTCTTTCATTATCAACGTTGTTCGCTTCTATAATGGAGCCGATTATTTTTAAAAGGAAAATTGATTTGACCGAGGTCATCATGGGAACCGTAATCGTAGCATGTATTCTTCTCATTTTTAAAACAGAATTCCAATACAAAGAAGGTATTTTTTACGGGATTCTATGTGCCGTTTTTGGGACTATATTTTCGGTTTTTAATGGTAAGATGTTCGGCAAAACCAGTTCGGGAAACATTATTTTTTATGAAATTTTTTCCGGATGGTTTATTTTAATGATTATTTATCTGGTTACAGGTCAGTTTTTTACTTTAAATGAAATAAATTTGCGTGATATTGCGTTAATAGTCTTGCTGGCAAGCGGGTTTACGGCCTTTCCAATGCTCGAATCTGTGAAGCTGATGAAATATATTTCGCCATTTACCTTAATTTTAACAGTAAATTTAGAACCGGTCTACGGAATTATATTAGCTTTTTTTATCTTTGGAGAATCAGAGCACATGAGTTCAGTATTTTACGTGGCCTCACTGGTAATGATTTTAGCCATTGTGGTGAACGGTTTTATAAAAGCAAAAAAACAAAAACAACTCAAATAAGCATCAATTTATATGATGAAAAAATATTTTTTACTGGTTTTCTCATTGGCATTTGGGATTTCTCAGGCACAGATTGTAAGAAAATATTCCAACGAATTCCTGAATATCGGCGCAGGTGCGAGAGGTTTAGGTATGGGTGGAGCTGTCATCTCCAATCAGGACGACGTCTATTCACCAATGTGGAATCCCGCGGGACTTTTGGGTATTCAGAAAGACTGGCAGGGAGCAGCGATGCACGCAGAGTATTTCGAATCCATAGCGAAATATGATTATTTAGCGTATGCTAAAGTTTTAGAAAACGGTGTATTCGGAGTTTCAGTCGTAAGGTTGGGGGTTGATAATATTTTAAATACAACACAGTTAATCGATGCTGAAGGAAATATTGATTATGACAAAATCACCCAGTTTTCTCAGTCAGACTACGCCGGAATTTTATCCTACGCATTCCGTCCCGGAGGAAGCGAAAATCTTGACGTCGGTGTGAATGCCAAAATTGTTTACAGAAATGTAGGAAAATTTGCCAGCGGATACGGTTTCGGATTTGATGTGGGAGCAATCTACAAATTAGACAGCGGTTATAAAATCGGTGCAATGTTGAGAGACGCGACTACTACAGTCAACTTCTGGAATGTAAATCAAAAAGAATTGTCAACAGTGGTGAATGGGGAAGAATTTAACCCTGCACCGACCGATAAAATGGAATTAACGATGCCTAAATTAAATATGGGCGTCAGTAAAAATTTCGCCATCAATAATACAATGTATATTCTTCCGGAAGCAGGAATCAATGTAGATTTTGCTAAGACGGCAGCTTTGCTATCAACGGATTTTGCAAGTATTACACCGTATGCCGGAGCAGAATTTGGTTATCAGAAAATGATTTTTGTCCGTTTGGGGGTCAACAGATTTCAGTCGATTACAGACATTGAAGACTTGAGCAGAAAAGTTTCTTTCCAGCCGAGTGCGGGTATTGGTATACGCTACAGAGGTCTGACTTTGGATTACGCCATCAGCAATTCAGGAATTGGAGCATCTAATTTTTACTCGAATTTCTTTTCTTTAAAGCTTGACATCGGAGAATTCAGAAACGACTAATCTGCTTTTGGCCATATGCTGATGTAGAAATAATGTAAATTAAATTTAGAAAATGAAAAAATTAGCCATTGCTTTTTCAATGCTGAGCTTTACTGCAATTTTTGCACAGAAAGTTTCAGATTATCAATATATCTCTCTTGCTGAGAAATTTGAAGGTTTTAAAGAGAGCAATTATGGTTTGGATAAAGCTTTAATTAAATCTTTAAACTCAAAAAAATATATTGTTTTACCTGCTAACCGAAACGAATGGCCTGCAGCAGCCATGCAGAATCCGTGTAACGTTCTTCTCGCAGATGTAGAGAATGACAGCGGAATGCTGAGAAATAAAGTTATTGTAAAGTTTAAAGACTGCAACAACAAGGTGATTGCTACCCAAAAAGGAGCGTCGTCTATCAAGGAATTTGAGGCAGGTTTTCAGGATGCTTTGAAGCAGGCGATGACTACTATCCCAACATCAGTTCCGGTGGAGAATTCTTTGGTTCAATCTTCGGTAAGTAACAACAGTATGCCCGAAATGACGACAAGAGAAGTAGTGTTAGAAGATACAAAGCCAGCTTCAGGAGCGGAGATGTACACCAATCAGAATATTAAATTCCAGAAAATTAAACTGAATGATAAACAGTTTATATTGGCTGATAAAAGTTCAACACCTTTTGCAACCTTTACAGCAACGACCCGAAATGATATTTTCAGAGTAAAACTGCAGAACGGAAGCGATACCATTGCTTATTTGGAAAATGGAAATATCGTAATTGAACTTCCCGTTTCTGATAATTCTTATATGAAACAGACTTTCAAAAAAGACTAAAATCTAAATAAAAATGCCCGATTCTTCAATGAACCGGGCATTTTTTTATATCTAAAAATTTTTATTCATTATTAAAATATGCGTAGACAAATTTCGCTTTCGATTTTCCTAAAATTTCCTCCAGAGTTTCAAGACTGGCTTCTTTTATTCTCTTTACAGATTTCAGTTTAGACAAAAGCAATTCGATCGTTTTACCACCTACACCAGGAATTTCCTCCAATTCCGTTTTGATAGTTGAGTTTTTTCGGCGTGTTCTGTGATGTCTTACTCCAAAACGGTGGGCTTCGTCCCGAACCTGTTGTAAAATTTTCAGCGTTTCAGATTTTTTATCTAAATACAATGGAATGGGGTCTTCAGGAAAAAAAATTTCCTCGAGCCTTTTCGCTATTCCGACGATGGTAATTTTGCCATACAGCCCGAGAAGTTTTAAACTTTTCACAGCGGAAGAGAGTTGCCCTTTTCCACCGTCAATAAGGATCAGTTGAGGCAGAGTTTCGCCTTCATCCAGCATTCTTTTGTAGCGGCGGTAGATGACTTCTTCCATCGTTTTAAAATCATCAGGTCCAACAACAGTTTTTGGGTGAAAAATTCTGTAATCTGCCTTACTGGCTTTGCCATTTTTAAAAACCACACACGCAGAAACGGGATTTGTTCCCTGAATGTTTGAGTTATCAAAACCTTCAATATGTCTTGGTTCAACCGGCATTCGCAACAGCTTCTGCATTTCAGCCATAATTCTGTTGGAATGTCTTTCAGGATCAACAATCTGAACCTGCTTTAATTTTTCAATTCTGTATTCTTTGGCATTTTTCTCTGAAAGTTCAACGATTCTCTTTTTGTCGCCAACCTTCGGAACGATCAGTTTTACATTCGGTATTTCTACAGATAAATGGAAGGGAAGAAGAACTTCTTTTGAATCAGAATCAAACTTCTGACGGATTTCAATCAAAGCTTCCTCCATAATTTCTTCATCCGTTTCCTCAAGCATTTTCTTGATTTCGGTGGTAAAACTCTGGATAATATTTCCGTTTCTGATTTTAAAATAATTCACGTAAGCCGCCGTTTCATCACTCGTCATCGCAAAAACATCCACATCATCAATGTTTGGATTTACAACCGTATGTTTCGACTGATAATCTTCCAGAATATGAAGTCTTTCCTTGATCTGCTGAGCGTTTTCAAACTGAAGATTCGAGGCATATTTTGTCATCTGATTCACAAGATATTCCCTTGCAAGACGGAAATCTCCCTTTACAATTCCACGGATGGCATCGATTTTTTCGTCATAATCCTGTTTGCTTTCCAGTCCTTCACACGGGCCTTCGCAGTTTTTGATGTGATATTCCAGACAGACTTTATATTTGCCCTCATCAATCTTAGACGGAGCTAAATTTAAATTGCAGGTACGGAGTTTATAAATATGCTTAATCGTATCCAGCAAAATCTTTGCGGGACGTACTTTTGCATATGGACCGTAGTATTCTGAGCCGTCCTTGATTTTGGTTCTGGTCAGAAAAATCCTTGGAAAATTTTCATTTTTAATACAGATCCAGGGGTAGGTCTTATCGTCTTTCAACATGATGTTGTAAAACGGCTGATGTTCTTTTATCAGATTGTTTTCCAGTAAAAGTGCATCGTATTCGCTGTTTACGATAGTGGTTTCCAGACGGTTAATCTTCCCGACCATGATTCTGGTACGGTATCCGGAAAGTGTTTTGTTGAAATAGGAGAGTACTCTTTTCTTTAAATTTTTTGCTTTTCCTACATACAGAAGATTTTCGTTTTTATCGTAATACCGATAAACGCCTGGTTCTGATGGTAAAGTTTTAAGCTGTAGTTCTAAAGAAGGATTCATAAGACAAAATTAAGCAATTTAAAGAACAAAAAAAGCCGCAGAAATTTCTGCAGCTTTGTAAAATTGTCTTTTTACAAAATTATTTTACAATCATTTTAAAATTCTTAGAAAACTCTTTTCCCGCAGAAACCTGAAGAGAATATGTTCCTGTCTGTAATCTTCCCTGATAATTAAAAATCTGCTTTTGTTCTCCATTCATTTTCTGGGTGTAAAGCAATCTTCCGGACATATCAAAAATGTTTAGATTAAAATCCTTTTTTCTTAAAATATGACCTTCAACAGTGAAAATACCGTTGTTGGGATTATCGTACAGCACAAGGTCTTGCAGTGCCGGATTTTCTGAAGTAGATAATACTTTTCGGTTGAATTTTGCAATGTAACCATTTAACACATTAGGTACACCGGTTGGCTGAATTGCTCCCGTGGAGGAAATCCCTATGGTAGATCTTGTGGTTCCGTACACATAGAAAGTGTCAGCATTAAATACTGAAATGCTTAAGCTTGGTGGAAAACCAGGCTGTGCTCCCGCTCCTCCATAGTAAGAAGACCATTCTCGCGATCCGTCACTGTTGAATTTAGCAAAGAATAAATAGTTGTGTGCCACATGGGTTGGTCCGGAATAGGGTGGTGGGCTGGAAAGATGTTCTCCCGGTGTTGCCAGATTGTCAGGTGCAACACTGTTAGGCGCAACGGTTTGAACCCCCGTAAGGTAGATATCTCTTCCATACACCGAAAGGCTGTTGTTGTTAAATGACGATATATCATCCGAGCTGCTCCCGAAATAAGTGCTCCATTCTCTACCGCCATCGTGGTTGAATTTCGTAAGATAAATATCACCGCTTCCCAAAGGTGTGGTCTGGAAACTTCCCGGTGTGCTGAAATAAGTATTGTTACTGCCGGTGAGATCAAAGATGTCTCCAGCGACATACAGCCCTGTGTCATTTACAGCAATACCTGAATTTAAATTTAAAAAATTGATGCCTGCAGGTCCATAGTAGGTTCCCCAGATTCGGCTTCCATCAGCAGCATTCAGTTTGGTAATCGATAAATTTGTTTTCAGGGTTTGAAAAGCATTGGTGGTAGCCATTTGCGTTAAAGCTGGATCGTCGTCATCGCCTCCTGTGAGGTATAGATTTCCGTTGTAATATTTTATTCTCTGGATTTGTGCAGGAAAATAGGTTGCCCAAACCAATTGTCCGGAGGAGTTGAGCTTTGCGATATAGGAATTTGACATTACGTTTCCGTTGTTGTCATATCTGATGACAAAAGAAGGTTGAAAAGATCCTGCGGTACCTATATTCTGATTAAGTGTTGTACCAATGATGAATGTGTTTCCGGAACTGTCATGGTTTATTTCATTAATAGAAGTATTTAGTGATGGTAAAAAGGTTTTCCACTGTAAAACTCCGGTATTGCTGTATTTTGATAATAAAATCTTATTTGCCCCTGCAGCAGCAGCTGTTGGAAACCATGTTCCTGCAGTTCCCGTTACACCTGTAATTCCTGTACTTGAGAACTGATAGGCAAATCTTTCTCCTGTATTATTAAAAGACATATTTGGCGCGTCAAAAGAAAGCGAATTGCCTACATAACCGGAAGATACGGCTGCGCCGGAAGGATTGATAATCCCTGTTAAAATATTAGATGCCTTTGTGATGTCATATCCTGCACCCGAAGTAGCAAACTGATTATAATAAGAAGCCTGGTAAGCACTATTGGTTTGCGTGCTTCCCAATAAGTTGATATTGTTACTGGAGTCAAACTGTAAAGTATTCAGAGTAGCATTGCCAAAAAAAGTATCTACCGGCCCATAATAGGTTCCCCATTCTCGTACAAACTCTTGAGCATTAAGCTGGATATAGCTCAATACAATATATAAAAAAAGGAATTTTCTTTTCATGCGATACATTTTGATTTGGTTGATGAATGTAATTTTATCTGAAAATCTACTGCTAATCAGATTTTTTGTGTAAAAATATAAAAAATAAACAGTTTTTTGTCATTATGTTGTGATATTTTATAAAATTGCTATGAATTTCACTTTTAATTTTCAGGAAAACTCAGACTGTAGAAGGTTGACCTTATAGTAAAAAAAAAGCTGCAGAAATTTCTACAGCTTTAGTATTTGTTTTAATTATATTTTACCCGTTGCTCATTTCAGTATATTCATAAACAAGAAAGCTGAAAAAGCCCCACTCAACAGATTTTTTAGGGTATTTTTTCATAAATTCTGCGTTGTCTCCGAAAAGAAAATCGTAGTTATCATCAAAATCATCTTTATGAAGCCACATTATTTTATCTCCTTTTTTTACATAATAAGATTTGACCACTCCGGCATTGCTTCCCAGTCTAGGTCCCATCCCGATATATGAACCACCAACTTCTTTCGCTCTTGGATCATGGTAAACGGTTATGATATCGTTAAATCCTGGATTAACGGTCTGCATTAGAAATTCCATATCATCCTTTTTATTTTTCAGAGAAACGGTCTGATTTACAAACTGTATTCTGTCATCGGTGAATGTTTTATTGATTTTATGGGTATTCATGCTTCTTACATTGCTGTAGTGTTTTGCAGCTTTAAAAATTTTCTCAAATTTTGAAGGGTAAATATACATCTCACTTATTTTCTCTGCATTAAATCTTCCAGGTTTTTTTGTAGCACTGTCTTTAATGGAAATTTCGTAGATCTGACCTTTTTTCATTTCAATATCATCGCAATATCCTTTATGAATGCTTCCATCTTTTAAAATAAGCGTTGATATTTTTTTAGGTGACGGCCCGGAAAATCCTTCGTTAAAAAGGTACTGTTCCATTTTTTTTACCTGATCTTTGGTGTATTTTACCTTCTCCTGTGCGAAGGCAGAAATGCTCATTACGGAAAGAGCTAATAGTAAAGCTTTAATTTTCATGGAAATAAGTTTTATTTTAAAGCGGTAAAAATATAAAATTTATTGTTGTTGCGGTGAATTATTTTATGCAATTTCAAAGCGTTTCCAGTTCGCTTCAAAATGTGTATTTTTAGCCAAATTTTTTTAGAATGATATACGGTATAGATACTTTCAGTTTCCATGATGTTCTGGAAATCTGTAAGACTCCAAATAAAGCTATGCTCAGCGAAGCGGCAAAAAATCAGATCATCAAATCTCAGAATAATGTTAAGCAGATCGTTGAGTCTGATCAGTGTGTTTATGGGATCAATACTGGATTCGGGCCACTTTGTGATACGAAAATTTCTGCTGAAGAGACGGCACAGCTTCAGTTTAATTTGATCATTTCTCACGCAGTAGGTGTAGGAAAACCGATTGATAAAGAATTTTCAAAAATCATGATGATTGCGAAAGTTCATGCCTTGTCTAAAGGCTTTTCGGGCGTTTCTCTGGAAGTGATCGAAAGATTTATTTTAATGCTTGAAAAAGACATTATTCCGGTTGTACCGGAGCAGGGTTCTGTAGGGGCTTCAGGAGATTTGGCGCCTTTGTCTCACTTGGTTTTACCTCTTTTAGGACTCGGACAGGTTTGGGTAGGAAACGAAATCTTCGAAACTGCTGAAATATTAGAGAAAAACAATCTTGAACCCTTAGTTTTAGGACCTAAAGAAGGTTTGGGATTGATTAACGGAACTCAGTTTATCCTGGCTCATGCCATTAAAGGTTTAGAAAAATTCGAATACCTTCTGGATCTTGCGGATATGACTGCCGCGATGAGTCTTGAGGCATACAGAGGATCGGCAAGTCCGTTCAAAAAAGAACTTCACGACATCAGACCTTTTGAAGGAAGTAAAAAGGTTGCAGCAAGAATGCTGAAATTTTTAAAGAATTCAGATAACCTGAAAGCGCATGAATATTGCGACAGAGTGCAGGATCCTTATTCCATGAGATGTGTTCCTCAAGTTCACGGGGCGAGCAGAAATGCTTTCGAACATTTAAAGCTACTTACCGAAATAGAATTGAATTCTGTAACAGACAATCCAATTGTTCTGAGTGCTGAAGAATCTATTTCCGGAGGAAATTTCCACGGACAGTTATTGGCAATGCCTTTGGATTACGCGACTCTGGCGGCGGCTGAGCTTGGGAATATTTCAGACAGAAGAAGTTATTTATTATTGGAAGGGAAATACGGGTTGCCAAGATTATTAACCGAAAGTTCAGGTTTAAATTCAGGATTTATGATCCCGCAATATACCGGAGCGGCTTTGGTTACGGAGAACAAAACACTTTGCTTTCCGGCATCGGCAGATTCTATCCCAACGAGTTTAGGTCAGGAAGATCATGTTTCGATGGGAAGTATTTCAGGAAGAAAATTCAATCAGGTTTTAGGGAATTTAGTTAATATTTTAGCAGTTGAACTGATGTTTGCTGCACAGGGATTGGAATTCAGAAGACCGGCGAAATGCTCGAAGATTATTGAAGAAAACCACGCCATTCTCCGTTCAAAGGTTGCCAAACTGGAAGATGACAGGTTAATTGGAAAAGATATGTTGGCAATCGCTCAATTGATTAATGAGAGGAAATTTGTAGTTAATTTTTAAAACATAGAAGATGAAAAAAATTACTATCTGTTGCGCCCTTATTCTTGGGATTTTTGCCTTTGGTCAGAATTCAAAAGAATTGAAAGTGAGGGAATTGATGACATTAACTGGTGCGGGAAATATTGGTGTGGACTCTTCAAAAAGAATTGCCGATGCTTTCAAAGAAGTTTATCCTAATATTTCTGAAGAATTTTGGAATGAGTTTTCAAAAGAAATAAAAGCATCAGATTTGGAAGATCTAATTGTTCCAATTTATTTAAAATATTATTCAGAAGAAGATTTAAATAATCTTATTTCATTTTATAGAACGCCAATTGGTAAAAAAATAATAGCGTCCACACCCTTAATAATGAAAGAAAGCAGTGAGGCTGGAATGAAATGGGGCAAAGAAATAGGACAAAAGATTCTGAAAAAATTAGAAGCTGAAGATTCTTCAGTTAGAGTTGAATTGCCACCTTCACCAATGAAAATGCCTTCAAAATGATGTAAGGTAACAAAATTTACATCTTTGTACTCAATTTAAGCTTCCAATCCGGAAGCTTTTTTTTGTTTAAATTTAATTTCAACCTTCTGTCTTTCAGTATAAATTAATAACTTGGCTTCACCAAACATTTTAAAATTTTATACATGAAAACAAAAGTATTTTGCATGCTTGTGGCGTTTTTGGCTTTCACATCATGCAGTCAGGACGAGTTGCAGACTAATCCTGCAGAAATGCAGATTACACAGACAGATCCGCTTACCGCAAAACAAATCAATGAGAAAATCAACGAAACCATCAAAACCGGAAAACGTTTTTCATGGAAAGAATCGTCAGATCATTTTGTCTGGAGCGGTATTTTTCAGGGAAATAAACTGGCATCGATCGGTTTTGGGAATTCTTTCGACCGAAGCGAAACTCCCGACAGCAAAGAGATTGAAAACATGATTCTGCAGACTATTGAAAAATATGAGGGCAAAAAAGACAGAATTTTACTGTCATCAGACGAGTTTTTAAATCAGATTGACGTCGTTCTTGAAAAGCAGGAAACTGTAATTGCTTTAAGAAAATTAAAACAAATCCGTTATCTTGAGCCAGCAGACTACCGTTATTTTGAAAATGAAAATAAATTCAGTGGTGCTGCAAAATCAAGTTCATCTTCAGGTTGTGGGTATGAATCTTTAGCATTAAATGCAGCAGACTATACAACTGTAACGCCAAATGCAAAAGCACCCTGGTCATTTGCAAAACACAACATCACAAACGCGTGGAGCTACAGCACGGGAGCAGGAGTGACGATTGGTTTGATTGATTCCGGAGTTTCTTCCAACCAGACCTTGTTGGGAAGCAGCTTCAATAACGGGAATTCTTCCGGACGAACCATCAGCAAAAACGGAGTTTATGTAGATTCAGTGTGGCCGTGGAGTACAGGTTTCGATGGTTCAGACGACAAGTGTGGTCACGGAACGAGCATGGCTTCGGCGATGGCAGCACCGAGAAATAATCAGGGACAGCCCGTTGGTGTGGCTTACAATGCAAACTTGATTTCTTACCGTGCCGCTTCGAATGTAGTTTTGGATGGCTATCACGAGCAGAATGGCGTGAAAACAGCGTTTACCAATCTTGGAAATACAGCAAGCGTTAAGATCATCTCCATGTCGATGGGACATGTTTTCTCGGTAGGAAAAATTGAAGACGGTGTGAAATATGCCTATTCAAAAGGAAAACTCATCTTCTGTGCTGGCGGAACTTCCACAAGCTTCACAACGTTCGTCGGTGTGATTTTCCCGGCCTGGATGCCAGAGACACAAGCAGTGACGGGCGTGAAAGAAAATACATCCAATCAGAAGTGTGACGTTTGCCATTCGGGTGAGGAGATTGATTTTACCTACCAGATGGAAAGAGCTTCGGGAAGCAATATTCCGGTGTTAAGTTATTACAATGGACAAACAGATTACGTGGGCGGTTCATCAGTCGCAACAGCTTCCACTGCGGGAATTGCGGCTTTGGTCTGGTCTAAAAATCCTTCATGGACGAGAGATCAGGTTTTAAATAAAATGAGACAGTCGGCAACATACTACCCAACAAAAAATGCAGATTACGGGTATGGAAATATCAATGTATTGCAGGCAGTTCAGTAAAATATAACGATTTGTAAAATGAAAGCTTCCGTTCTGGAAGCTTTTTGCGTTTAGTCCCCTAATTCATAATCTAAAGGCAGCAGATTTTCAATTTTATTGTTTGCAAATTCGCCCTGATTGGTAAGCATTCCGGGATTTGAAGTGTTTCCGTCGCTGCTGATTTCAAAAGTTTCACCCTCGGGATGCAGATATGAGGTCTGAACAATAGGGTTTTTTGTTTTTACAAACTGACCTTTTCTGTATTCGTAAAAATATTTTTTGAAGTTAATTTGCATCATATAATCATAATCTAGAATCAGTTTTCCATCTGTATTTTTTGTATAGTCTGTTTCAGGAATACGCATCTTCGTGATAGCGATTTTGTAGGCAGGTTCTGTACGTTTTCTGCCTGCAATGTCAGAAATGTCAGACGGTATGCTTAAGATTGCCTGTTTACTTTTTAGGCTTGCAGTATAATCATTCAACTTTTGAAGTTCTGCTGGTGTAGGGTATTTTTCATTTGGAAATTTCGTTATCTGATTGACAATAAAGCCTTCTGATTCTACTTTTTTAGCAAAAACACTCCTGAAAAAGTGAACCTGACTTCCATCGAAGGCATTCATTCTGTTGAGCTTCATTTTTGCGTTGTTCTTTGTCACAGTAAAAAAGCTGGTTCCGTAAAATCTTGTGGTATGATGATCAAATTCAGACACAAATTCCACCAGATTATATTGAATTGTATATCCAAGGTTTTTATTTTCAATGATTAAAGTCTGGGGAGCTTTTACACGGAGAATTTTATTTTCAGAATCGTAGGCAAACTTCAGTGTTCTCTGATTTTTAATCTTAACGTTTTCGTGGTCCATACCGATGAAAGCATTCAGAAAATGACCGATGTAGCGTTTGTATGTTGCTTCGGTGTAAGGAATTATTTTTACTTCTTCAATATTTCTGGCTTTAAGAAGACCTACTTTCAAAGTTTTATTTAAAACTTCTGAAACATTGACAGTATAAGTGTCGAAATTTTCTTTCTGAAAAACCAAAACTCCATTTTTACTGTTCGGAATGTTCAGGCTGAAACTTCCGTCCGCAGCCGAGGTAGTTGCAGTGGTAGTTCCGTCAAGATAAATGCTTACCTGAGGAATTGGTTTGTCTAAATCATTTACAACAGTTCCTTTAACGGTCTGTGCGAATGAGATAGAGAATGGCAGAATAATCAGTAAAAGTAATAGAGTTTTCTTCATAGAATACAATAATACTCTTTTTTGTGTGATTAAAAAAGAAGAATTTTATCCAATTCTCACGCTCGTCATGCTGAGCGATCCCGCAATTAATTCATCATTGAAAAGTTTGAGATCTTCTGATTTTTCTTTTAAACCTAAAGTGTAAAGCAACGGATAATAATGATCGGGAGTAGGGATTGCATATTCCAGGGATGTTCCGTGACTTCTGTAATCGATAAGATTCTGGAAATTTCCGTCAGTAAGCCAGTTGTTGGTTTTTTCTCTTGCTTCTATCGCCCAGTCCCAGCCGGCTCCAATGGTATTGATGTTTTTCCAGTCCACCATTCTCAGGTTGTGAACAATATTTCCGCTTCCGATAATCAGAATTCCTTTCTCTCTGAGTTTTGAAAGTCTTTTGCCTAAATCAAAATGATATTGAGGAGGCTTGTTATAGTCAATACTCATCTGAATTACAGGAATATCTGCATTGGGATACATATGTTTAATGACCGACCACGCGCCATGATCAAGACCCCAGCTGTGATCTTCTTCAGCAACCGGATTCAGAATGCTGATCACTTCCTCAGCCAGTTCCGGATTTCCGTGAGCAGGATACTGCACGTCAAATAATGCCTGCGGAAAACCTCCGAAATCGTGAATGGTTTTCGGCATTTCCATAGCCGTCACAAAAGTTCCTCCGGTCAGCCAGTGAGCCGAAATACAGAGAATTGCATTCGGTTTCTCAATTTCTGCAGCTGCTTTTCTGAATCCCTGTACAAACTGATTTTCCTCGACCGCATTCATCGGCGAGCCATGCCCAAGAAAGAGGGCAGGCATCTTCTGGGAAGATTTAAAACCGCTGCTGATATTTTCGAGATCGTGAAGATTCACAGTGTAAGAAATAGGAAACCTTCAAGGTTTTAAAAACCTTGAAGGTTTGAATTTTTGAGATTAAAAAGTATTAAGCCTGTTTCACAAATTGAAGCTCACCGGCAATTTTCACTTCTTCGCTTACCATTACACCTCCTGCTTCAAGAGCTGCATTCCAGTTCAGACCGAAATCCTTTCTGTTGATTTTAGTTTCAAAAGAAAAACCTGCTTTAGTATTTCCCCATGGGTCAACATTTACACCACCGAACTCCACGTTCAGAACAACAGGTTTTGTAACGCCGTTTACGGTAAGATTTCCTTCCACTTCGTCATTCAGAGAAGAAGATTCGAAGGTGATGGTTGGGTTGGCTTCTGCATTGAAGAATTCTGCAGATTTCAGGTGATTGTCTCTGTCGGTGTTGTTGGTGAAGATAGAATCTACGTCGATTGTAGCATTCACTTTTGCGTTTTTGAAAGTGTCGTCATCAGCATCAATTTCTGCATTAAAACTTTTAAACTGACCTTTGATGTTTGAGATCATCATGTGTTTTACTTTAAAAGTAACTTCGCTGTGTGTTGGGTCAAGGTTCCATTTTGTAGACATAATATTTTGATTTTTAATTGTTATTTTATGAAGCAAATTTAGGGCAAGACTCATTTTCCGTCCATTGATTTAGGATAAGAAATCTAATTTTAATAAAAATTTAACCTCAAAAATCTATAAACTCCTTCAAAACAATCATCCATCATCCATCAGCCATTACTCATTACTCATTTTTTTTTGGGAGCTGTTTCGTGCTATCCGCTCATACTCCTCGCGCCACCGCTGATGCCCGGGCTTGCTGTGGGGTAACCGCTGCTATCACGGCTAGGTGCTGTTTTAGAAATGGAACTGAGTCATTATAAAAGAATGTATTTTAAGAAACCATCCCGTCAAAAATTCTCTCGGATTTCACAATCGGTACTTCAATATTCACTGTTTATTTAATTGATCCGGCGAATCCCGTTACCCGATTTCCAGCGGAGGGTAATTTTTATACATACGTTCTTGAGATATAATTCTGTTTGAATATTAATTTGAAGTAAAAAATGTGAAAAAACATCAAAGTCCATCAATACAGGTCCCTGCACCCCTACAAGAGTTTTGCCGGTAAGCTGGAAAGTCTGTTGTACCTTAGCAACGACCTTTCCGGTAATTGAGAAAGTTTCCTGCACCGGTGATAAGGTTTCCGGTAAAAAAATGCGGAGATGCTCAGAATTTTCAACGAAAAAGTCCCACCGTGAGGCAGGACAAAAAATTAAGCGAACTAACTTTTTTTCTTTTTTTTCTTCCTTACAAATGTAGAAGGTTTCATAAAGATCTCATTCAGTATAAATACGTAATTTAATTTTTAATATTCGGAGATGCAGGTTATTTAATCAGTGGTAAAATTTTGTTCTCAAGCATCTTTTTAGAATTCTGCCAGTCTTTGTTATAATCTTTCCAGTTGGTCACGTAGAGTATTGTTCCAGTCCGGTCAATCAGGATGAATTTGCCATAATCGTTAATCATTTCATTGTGTTGGGGCGTAATTTCGATTGCAAGGGTCTTATTTCGCTTCCCTGTCCTCGTACCGTAAATTTCATCTTTTAAAACTCCAAATTTCACATTTTCAGATATGGATTTAATAAAATTGATGGCATTGACGAGTCTTTTGTCCTCTTCAGATTCTACAAGTACCACAAATAGATTTACCTTTCCGGTTTTTTCAAGTTCCACGGCATCGGGAAAGTGCAGCCGGCAGGGAGCGCACCATGAAGCCAGTGTATAAAAAATGGTGTAAGGTTTATCAGAATTTTTAGCAAGACAGATCATATCGTTCCTGTCAAACTTCAGTGCATCCGAGGCGTCCGATTTCTGAAGATTACAATTTGATATGTTCTGACCAGAAAGGCTGACGGAAATAAAAAGAAGCAGCAGATAGATGTTTTTGTTCATTTTAAACTTTAAAAAAATAGGTGATAAGATTTGATTCAAATTTAACCGGTACTGAATAAGAATTTGTAGGTCTGAATTCAAATACATGATCAGCTCAATTCAGTTCAAAATTAAAAGCTTTATTAGTAATATGCAATTAAAAGTGTGTCTTCTTTACTAAGATTTAACCTTAAACAGTTACGATTTAAAATTTCTTTTATGCTGTTGTAAAAAATGGTTTTTTGTTAACTAAAGCTAAAAAAACTGATTTGAATTTAAAAAAAAGGGCTGCCGGAAATAAATCCGGCAGCCCTCGCTTTGGTGTGAAAAAAATAAACCTAAGGTTTCCAGAAAGACCATACTTTACCATTATAAACAGCAATCTGCTTGGTAACGGTATCATAGGCCATAGTTCCTGGTTCAGGGTTAATAATGTTGAGATGCGGACTCGCTACTTTTGGAAGTATCATCGCCTGATTGGTATTCTCCAAAACCAGAATTCCCGGCGGAGTTCCTGATGAAGAAGGGCCAATATTTACTTTCGCATCCAGAAATTCACTGACGTTTGGGGCATCCTGCAAAGCGGTTGAAACTACGCCTGTAGTATCAAAACTGGTATTGGCACCCACTGTGGTAACTTCATTTTTTGAAAGTGCAAAATAAGAATTGGTACCGTTTTTCAACTTTACAACCTTATCACTCACATCGTAAAAGAAAGTTCCTGCTACAGAATTTGTAACAGCCGCAGCTGAGGTCACGTAGGGAAGTATTATGCCTTTTCCCAACTGTGGGCCGGCATAATCGCCAAACTCCAGTGAGATTGATGGGTTCGGAGTAGTGGTTGCAGGTAAAGGCGTTACAGATGCTTTCCCGATTGCGATCTGTGCAAATGCGAATTGCGCTGCACAGATCATTAATATACTGATTGATTTTTTCATGTTGTTGAATTTAAATTAATGTTAAACTTAAATTGTTAAAAATCCGGACAAGCCTGTGTGCTGTAGCATTGCCATCCGTTTGCCGCTCCTGTATACACTTTCAGACAGTTTACACCGTTGTCATACATGATCATTCCTTCTACATAATTCGCTGCAGGAATTGCAGCTGTAGGTGGAGTAGGTGGAGTAGCAGGGTTGCCATCTTCGTCAACAAAAGTTGTTCTGTTAATTACTAAACCTTTGGTTTTGGCTTCAAGTACCGTCCATGCTCCCTGTCTTACTGTCGGCCATTCTGTACTTCCTGATCCGGCTCTGTTAAGTGCGGTGATACCATGCTTCGAAGGAAGGTTTTTAACAGCTGTCGTGATTGGTTCTTTATAACAGTAACCAGGCAGATCCAGTGAAGTGAGGTACAACGATGCAGTAGAGCAAGCTGGTGTAGGCGTGGCACTGTTACAGGTTGTATACGGAATTACATACGTGCCCACAAATGTTGGAAGCGGTAAGAATGTATAAGCTCCTGTTGAACTTACAGTAATTGTACCCACTCCCGGAACCAATATTCCTGCGCCTGTTGGTGCGGCAGCTGTTCCATTGATTGTTACGCTCGTTACAGACAGTGTTCCTGTACCTGTTGAGGTATCGTTGGTGAGCATATTTCCACTTGCTGAAACACCTTTCACTGTTGCTTTGGCATCGTCATTTGCAAAAACCACCGGTGGAGCCGTTGCTGCTTTTACTTCAATGTTTACAACAGCAGTATCTGTTCCTCCGTTACCATCACTGATCGTATAGGTAATAGGGTTTACAGTTCCTACGAAACCTGCAGCCGGAACAAATGTATAATTTCCTGCTGTGGTACCTGTTCCTGTCAGAGCAAATGTACCTGCAGTAACTGTTGCACCTGATGAATTTATTCCTGTTACAGTTACAGGTGTTCCCGCATTTCCAATTGTTGTGCTTCCTTGAGTTGCACCTGTTACAGTAATTGTGTTTCCAGCATTAGGGTCGCTGTCATTTCCTAAAACATTTGAAGTTAAAGTTACACCCGATTTAGTTACTCCCGTATCGTTTAATGCTATCGGCGCATCATTCGCTGTTGGGTTCGTAACCGGAATCACCTGAATTTCCAGTGATGCAGTATCACTTCCTCCAACCGCATTGGCTGCGGTATAATTTAACGGCACTGTACCTGTAAATCCTGTAGCAGGAATGAAACGGTATTCACCAGTTGAATACACACGGATAGTACCTGCAAGAGTACCTGTTGAAGTGTAAATTGAAGTTGGTGTACCAGTTCCTGGTGCTGTTGTAATTACTGGTAAGTTTGCTAAAGTTCCCGCTGTAGAAGTGTAGAATTGTGCTGATGTCAATGTTACAGCACCCTCTCCGCTTACATCATTGGTAAGTAAGAAACCTGCAACCGCAATATTCACTGGTGTTTGGTTGATATCATTTTTTGCATCGATGTAGCAAGGGCTTTGATTAGCTATTAATGCTGTACCTACTCCCTGACCGTTTCCTGCCAAAGGCGGAATTCCCAGATTTGCTCCGGTTTGACCAACCGGGCCAGGTAAATTTGCGTTAGCAGCAGAAGATCCAGTACCTACAGTTACAGTTCCGCCGGCGGTTGTGAGCTGAGAACTTGCAATTGTTGCACCACCTTCAATGGCATCCAGACATCCATCATTATCAGAATCTAAATCCAGATAATTTGGTATGCCGTCTCCATCAGTATCTGTACCAGATGTAGGACAACCAGATGTAGAAACAAGTCTGAAAAGTAAAACCCCTCCTAAAACTGCATTTGGATTGGTTAAAGTGTAAGTGATTGATTGTGTTCCGGCAGTTCCTGTGAATGATGCTACAGTATTTGTAATACCATCATTTTCTGAGCTTCCTGGAAATGCATTGGTGTCAGTAGAATATGTGCCGTTTGAATTGGTTATAGCAGTGTTGAACACGGTTGTCCATCCGTTTGAAATAATAATTCCGCTATCATTAGATGTACCACCATAGGCGAGCAACAAATTGTTTTGCGCCAGAGTACCTGTAGGTTGAGTTGTAGATGCCATTGGTGCATTTACTGTAACTGATCCCGGATAGTTACTGGTATTGTCGAAACCTGAATATCCTGCATTTTCTATATTCACAACGTTGTCATACACTAAAACATTCGCAACAAATTCATCTCCAGTGTTTATGGGATTAGCAAAGGTAGTAAGACTTATAGTTTGAGCGCCGGCAGGAATGCTGGAATCAGGCAAAACATAAACATATTGAGATCTGCTCAGTCTTGCAGTGGAACCCGAACCTCCAGTAGCACCATGAAATGCATAGCTAAACTGCTGTTTAGTCATGGCTGTTCCTCCATAAGAAACATTAGGCATGTTGGCAATTCCTCCAGCCTGATATATTGCAGATTCCCAGTTATCTGCATAAGGTGTAGGTGTATGATCTCTCTCTACGCTGAGTAATAATACCACCATTCTTTTGCCAGAACCTGTAATTGGGGTTTCGAATGAGATCGTTGGTTTTCCTGCAGCACCACTTCCAGTCGCTGTAAATTGCTGAGATTTAATCAAATTTGGAGTTGATTGGCAAAAGCCTTCAGCATAATTTTGTATTCCGTCGTTATCATTATCAAGATCGTAGAAATTAGTGATGCCGTCACCATCGCTGTCTAAATCTGCAATTGTAACAGTGTGACCGCATGTCGTTGTACTGTTATTGAGGCGAATGGTTAGCTGTCTTGTTCCGGGAGCTCCGTTTCCTGTATAAGTAACGGGAACGTCAATAAAGGTTGTGGAAGATGTTACATTTACGGTCGCAGAAGTAGATTGGAAATCAGGTCCTGAAACGTTAAGAGTGTAAGTTCTTCCTGTAATTGATGATATTACATTTGAAATTGGAACTCGTAAAATCTTTGTAATAGGTACTCCTGCATTAAGTGGAGTGGCTGCATTTGCTCCAGTAAAGGTTGAAGTACCACAGGTTAAGACGAATGGCGTAAAATAGTCTGCTGAAGCCAAATCTCCGTTACCCCCTCCTATTGTACCTCCACTTGGTCCTGTGTACGTTGTTACAAAACTTAATAAACCATTTGAGAGGTCAATGCTTCTAATCTGAACCGTGTTGGTCGTAGCATTTGTAGCCAAATAAATTTTACCATTAAAATACGCTACGCCAACAGCGCTACCTGGCATTGCTTGTGAACTGGTATCAACTTGTAAAAACTGAGTTGCCACAAGTGTACTCAGGTTCATTTTGTACAGATATGTATTGCCTCCCGAACTAACCAGCTGAAAGGCATTGTTCTCGTAGTCAAAACATATATCAGCTCCTACAAAAGTTCCATTAGTAAATGTAGTATCTCCTGTAAAAGTAATAGGCGTGGAACTTGGATTTGGAAAAATTCTGTAAAGATTTCGACCCGACTGACCATAAGTAATACCAAAATAGGGACCAGGAGTATTGTTTGTTCCTAAGCCTCCGACTCCTAAAGGGAGATTTGATTGGGTATCCGAACCATTTTTAAAAATAGAATTTCCTGCTCCGGTACTTGCTGAAAAAAAAGATAATGATCCACCGCCGGATATTGATGTGTCGAATCCGACAGCTAAGCTGCTCATATTTGTTGCAGGAGTTGCAAATATAGCATTTTCTGTTGGCAAAGTTCCTGTAGAATTCCCGTTATTAAGAGTAGTAATGTCGTATGCTCTACCTGCATTTCCAGATGTGTAATACAGTTTAACTGTCGTTGGAGCCTGAGCAATTGCACTTACGCTTATAAGCGCTGTCGCAGCAATCGCCAGACATTTTTTTATAAATTTAAAATTCATTTTAGTTAGTTTTTACGTTAAATTTTTTTTATTTTAAAAAATAAAATATAGGTTAACATAAAACTGGGGGAGGTCTTACGGATAAGACTTTTGTGAAACCAAATTTTTTGCTTTGGCTGTTGTAATCGAATATTTTTTTCTCCTGCAGATAGTTGAATGTTCTGATCAGGATCAAATATTGTTTTTCTGATATTGTCTTTTGAAAATCCTGGGTAGGTGAAGGTTTGATGAAATTCGGCTTCAGAGATCCTCCCAAATGAGCAAACTGTTCCGAAGAATGAGTTTTTATATTGTCCTCTAAATTATATTTTACCTTTGAAATTGTTGCGTTTATTTTTTTGTCAACAGATTTCTTTACCTCTTCAAGCTTTTTTTTCTGGGCTATTTTTGCCTCTTCAGCAAAAGTTATTTTTTTTGACTGATTTTTAATAATAAGTTTTGAACCTATCTTTTTTATGCTTAGAAGACTTTGTTGATCATTGTGAATCTCTATCTTTTGAGATGCTACCTGAGCATTGAATAATTCATCGGAAGAATGTACCGATGCATTTCCCTTTAAAAAAATTCCTACCTGTTCGGGCTTGCCAGTTCCAAAATCTACCTGTGCATTTAATTTAGTGCCGAAAAGTGAAAAAACGAAAAAGAGCATCGCCCAGAACGGGAAACGCTTTACGGTAAAAACCATCGGAAGGCAAAGGGAATTAGCCAAGGTTATTAGTTTTTTAATTTTTTCAATAGTGTTATGCAAATATAATTATATTTTTCAATAATATTCACTAATAAATTTATATTATTAAACTAAATCATTAAATTTTATTAATATTTTAATTAATTTGTGATTTTCTGCTAAAAATTTGTAGAAATTGTAATATTTATGGGTGTAAATCCTGAAATTTGGCTTTTTCTGTCTCCGGCTTACCAAAAATCTTCTGAAAAATCTGCTTTCCATAGCTGTAAATTATATAGTAAAACAACGTTACTGAAAAATATTTTACATCAAATTCTATTTTATGCCAATCACCAACAATAAATTGTCTGATTAATCCCCAAACGTAAAAAGGGTAATCTAAAATCGCGGCATAATTATATCTGATTTCGTAATAAGAAAAAGAGATCACGAAAAACAGATTAAAGACTCCATAAAGAAATAGGAAATAATGGATGTAGTTTTTTGAGTTGAAAAAGGAAAAAGGATGCTTAAGAAAGTCATTCACTTTTTTACCTGATTTGTCCAGTAAGTTAGCTACTCCTGTCAAGTCGCTTAGTAGCCAATATCCATCTGATCTTATAAAAGGAAGTATCTGAATAAAACACATATAGACCAATACTTTACTGAATGCAACAAAAAAATCATTCCCAGTGTAAGTTCCGGCGATGTAAAATACCAGCACAAACCAAAGCTGCATGTAAATACCTGCAAGATTTGCAATTACTTTCTGTTGTTTTGTTGCATGCCACACTGCACTGATGTTGGAGTAGAAAACCGGATAAAGGATATAAATTCCAAAACCGATGCCCCCATTCTTGTCTGTAAATCTTCTGCAAGCCGCCACATGACCGAACTCGTGAAATAGAATTGTTACAAAATAAAGAGCAAAGGTATAAATAATTGATACTGAAAAATTTCCATTATTGTTTGTGCTTGCATCAAAAAAGATATTATAAACTGAAAATATAGTAAGTGAAGAAAACGCAATCCAGAATAATGGCGGATAAAATAAAAAACTGATAAGTTGAGATATTGTACCGGCTGTTTTTTCAGGAATTAGAATTTTTTCAAACAGGAGAAAACTCTTCTTTTTGTTATTTAAATCAAATTTCTTTAAAAGTTCTGTACTGTAATATGTGAAATCTTCCTCAGAATGAACCTCTTGGGTGTATTCATTGTAAAGATCTGTGGCCTGAGAATAATTTTTAGCCCGAGCGAGTGCGAGCATGACGGTTTTTACTTCTTCGTCGATATCGAAAAAGCTGTTGTCGATTTCCATTACATAATTACCATTTTTCGTTTTGGTAAAAACAGGCTGGGCACCAAGCAGATTCATCATCAAATAAGTTTTGAATTTTCTGTGATTGCGTTACTTCGTAATTTTGTTAACAAGTTTGATGCTCTCGTTTACTTCCTCAATAATTTGGTTTAACCAGATTTTAAGTTCAGGGAAATCAATTTTTTTAGAATTCAGCAACGCTTTCTTGTATTGATCTAATGCATAAAGACTGTATTTTTCACACAATCCCGATGCGTAAAAAATGCGTTCTTCAAAACGGTCCAGATTTTCATCATTGACTAAATTTTCATCAGCAATGATTTTTCTTACATCGCTGTGAAGTAAATTCCACTGTCCGGAAGCCAGATCTTTAGCAAAATCATCAATATCATCCATCATCTGCATTCCGTTAAAAATACAGGTGAAAATATTTTTAATGTCATCATATCTGGCCTGAGCTTCGAAAAGCCAGTTCATTCCTCTAATGGGAACCAATGCAAGGTTATGCTTGTTGTAAGACATTTCTTCAAAATCAGAAATTTCCAAAACTGGTTTTCTGATGTTGTTATATTTTTCTTTGGTAATGTAGGAGTAATACAGTTTTTCTTCTACAGCAAGATAATCCCAAAACTGATGATCAGTAGGAAATATTTGTAGTAGAGAAAAGATCGCATTTTTGTAATGTTGGTTGGATTGGGCAAAAATGTTCTCGCTGTTTTCTACCTGAGAAACCCAATCGATATCGTTGTCAATTATTCCATCCTGTAAAAAAACAAAATTCCTGTATTCTTTTACCCCATTTTGAAATGTGGAGAATACGCTTTTGTTATCTATTTTGTACCCTGTAGATATGATGAGTAGGAGATTTTGAAAAAGGTAAAAACCTATGCTGTTTTCATTTTTCATCTTATGGAGGAGGATTGGTTAAAAATAGAAAAAACGAGCCCTGAAGCTCGCTTTTCTTTTTAGCTTATGAAAGTTCTACCAACCTCCACCGCTACCGTTTCCACCACCGTTTCCTGGATTCGTTGGAGGAGTTGTAGGAGGAGTTGTCGGTCCACATGGTGGCTGTGGATTGCAATTCTTAATTGTGTAGAAAGTGAACTCTTTTCTCTCTTCAAGCTGCTCGATCTTAAGACCAGCTAATTTTTCTTTTAAATTTTTCATTGGTATGATGTTTTTAAGTTTTAAAATACGATTGGTGTATTTTTTTAACTTGATGCAAATATAAATACTTTATGTAATATAAAACCAAAAAATATTCATGTTTTTATTAATTTTACTTAATTTATTTTTTTAATAATATTTTAATAATTTAAATTTTAATATCACTCGCAGTTTGGTACGTAATTTATTTTAATATTTTATGTGAAATTCGTTACTTTATTCAACTTTGGATTCGACGCTGTTGTGGGTTTGTCTTCATTGTAGCCAATGTTTAAGTCATTGATTTTTAATGATTCTTTGTGTATTCCGAAATTAAATTGTAATTTTGCAGTCACTTTTGGCGCAAAAATTTGTATAAAAATTTCTAAAATACTCTATATCAGCTCTTTCATGTCTTTTTGAAAGAGGTTTTGCTATGTTTATTTTAAAAATATTTGGCATTTCTGCCTCAAAAGTCCTTAAAAATATTTTGCATTACGCTGTGAAAAGATATACCAGCGTTGCAGTTAGAAAGATCTAGATGTAGTTTAAAGTATTGAGGTTCTTACTGTTTGCGCCAAAAAACACTTTTACCTTTTTATTTTACTGTGCTTCTTCTCTTTCTGATATTTTTTCTAATCAAAATATTTTTTAACCTTTCTTAAAAGTTTTATGAGTAAAACAACAGCTACAACTCAGGAGAAAAGAATTAATTTCTCGTCAGCGAAAGGGAAAATCGTAACGCCTGACTTTTTGGATATCCAGATTGAGTCGTTTACAGAATTTTTCCAGCTGGACACACTTCCTGAAGACAGAACAGACGAAGGTTTGTATAAGACTTTCCAGGAGAATTTTCCTATTACAGACTCCAGAAATCAATTCGTTTTAGAATTTATTGATTATCTGGTAGATTCACCACGTTACTCAATCGATGAGTGTGTGGAAAGAGGGCTGACGTATTCAGTACCTTTGAAAGCAAGACTTAAATTGTACTGTACAGACCCGGAACATGAAGATTTCCAGACTGTTGTGCAGGATGTTTATTTAGGTCCGGTTCCTTATATGACTCCGAGTGGATCTTTCATCATCAATGGTGCTGAAAGGGTTATCGTTACGCAGCTTCACCGTTCACCTGGTGTATTCTTCGGACAGACTTACCACGCAAACGGAACGAAATTATACTATTCAAGAATTATCCCTTTCAAAGGATCTTGGATGGAATTTACAACCGATATCAACAGCGTAATGTACGCGTATATCGACCGTAAGAAAAAATTACCTTTAACTACATTATTAAGAGCAATCGGTTATGAATCTGATAAAGATATTCTTCAGATTTTCGACCTTGCAGAAGAAGTGAAAGTTTCTAAAGCTGCCCTTAAGAAAGTAGAAGGAAGAACTTTGGCTGCGAGAGTATTGAACACATGGTTCGAAGATTTCGTAGACGAAGACACCGGTGAAGTTGTTTCTATCGAAAGAAACGAAATCATCTTAGACAGAGAAACTATTCTTGAAAAAGAACATTTAGATCTTATTTTGGATGCTGGTGTGAAATCTATTTTGATTCACAAAGAAAATTCAAACGAATTCTCTATCATCCAGAATACATTGCAGAAAGACCCTACCAATTCAGAAAAAGAAGCGGTAGAATATATTTACCGTCAGCTTAGAAATGCAGATCCGCCAGATGAGGAAACTGCAAGAGGAATTATCGAAAAATTATTCTTCTCTGAGCAGAGATATTCATTAGGTGAAGTAGGACGTTACAGATTAAACAAAAAGTTAGGTCTTAATATCCCAACTACTACTGAGGTTCTTACAAAAGAAGATATCATTGCGATTGTAAGACACTTAATTGAATTGGTAAACTCCAAAGCTGAGGTTGATGATATTGACCACTTATCAAACAGAAGAATTAAAACTGTTGGTGAGCAGTTGGCAGGACAGTTCGGTGTAGGTCTTTCAAGAATTGCAAGAACGATTAAGGAGAGAATGAACGTTAGAGATAACGAAATCTTTACTCCGCTTGATCTTGTTAATGCTAAAACTTTAACATCAGTAATTAACTCATTCTTTGGTACCAACCAGCTTTCTCAGTTCATGGACCAAACCAACCCGCTATCAGAAATCACGCACAAGCGTAGACTTTCTGCCCTGGGACCTGGTGGTTTATCAAGAGAAAGAGCAGGTTTCGAGGTACGTGACGTTCACCATACTCACTATGGTAGAATTTGTCCTATCGAAACTCCTGAAGGACCAAACATTGGTTTGATTTCATCTTTAGGTATTTATGCTAAAATCAACAGACTTGGTTTCATCGAAACTCCGTACAGAAAAGTAGAAGCTGGTAAAGTAGCATTAAACGATGCACCGGTTTACTTAAATGCAGAAGATGAAGAAGATAAAGTAATTGCACAGGCAAACGTAGAATTGGATGACAGCGGAGCGTTCCTTACAGACAGAATTATTGCCCGTCTTGACGGTGATTATCCTGTAGTAGAGCCTTCTGAAGTTAACTTAATCGACGTTGCGCCAAACCAGATTTCCGGTATTTCAGCTTCATTGATTCCGTTCCTGGAACATGATGATGCGAACCGTGCATTGATGGGATCCAACATGATGCGTCAGGCAGTTCCGTTGTTGAAGCCACAGGCTCCAATCGTTGGTACAGGGCTTGAGCAGCAGGTTGCAAGAGATTCAAGAATTTTGATCAATGCTGAAGGTACAGGTACTGTAGAGTATGTAGATGCTGACAGAATCGTAATCAAATATGACAGAAGCGAAGACGAAGATTTAGTACAGTTTGAGTCTGCTACTAAAACATATAAACTGACTAAATTCAGAAAAACCAACCAAAGTACTACCATTACATTAAGACCAAACGTAAGAGTAGGTGATGTGGTACAGAAAGGTCAGGTTCTTTGCGACGGTTACGCAACCGAAGACGGAGAATTGGCTTTAGGTAGAAACTTAGTGGTAGCCTTCATGCCTTGGAAAGGATACAACTTTGAGGATGCAATTGTAATCAACGAAAAAGTTGTGCGTGAAGACTGGTTTACTTCAATCCACGTGGATGAGTATTCTCTTGAAGTTCGTGATACCAAATTAGGTATGGAAGAACTGACAGCAGATATTCCAAACGTATCTGAAGAAGCTACAAAAGATCTTGATGAGAACGGAATGATCAGAATCGGTGCTGAAGTGAAGCCTGGTGATATCATGATCGGTAAGATTACTCCAAAAGGAGAATCAGATCCTACTCCGGAAGAAAAACTTCTTAGAGCAATCTTTGGTGACAAAGCCGGTGATGTGAAAGATGCTTCATTAAAAGCAGATTCATCATTAAGAGGTGTTGTAATCAATAAAAAGCTGTTCTCAAGAAACATCAAAGACAAAAAGAAGAGAACTGAAGAAAAACTGAAGCTTGAAGAGATTGAAAATACTTACAAAGCAAGGTTTGACGAGTTGAGAAATACTTTAATTGAAAAATTAAATACACTTGTCGGAGGTAAAACTTCTCAGGGAGTAACCAACGACTTGGATGAAGAAATCATTGGTAAAGGAACTAAATTTACCCTGAAACTTCTTCAGTCCGTAGAAGATTATGTAAACGTCAGCGGTTCAGACTGGACGGTTGATAACGATAAGAATGAACTGATCAAACAGTTGATTCACAACTACAAAATCAAATTCAACGATATCCAAGGGGTTAAAAACCGTGAGAAATTTGCAATTTCTATCGGTGATGAACTTCCGGCAGGTATCATGAAACTGGCTAAAGTTTATATCGCTAAAAAACGTAAACTGAACGTTGGAGATAAAATGGCAGGTCGTCACGGTAACAAAGGTATCGTTTCGAGAATCGTCCGTCAGGAAGATATGCCGTTCCTTGAAGACGGAACACCGGTTGATATCGTATTGAATCCACTTGGGGTACCTTCACGTATGAACATCGGACAGATCTACGAAACAGTTCTTGGATGGGCTGGTCAGAAACTGGGAATGAAGTTCGCTACACCAATTTTCGACGGTGCTACTCTTGATCAGATCACTGAGTACACTGAGAAAGCAGGAGTTCCTAAATTCGGTCACACTTACCTTTATGATGGTGGTACAGGAGAGAGATTTACTCAGGCTGCGACAGTAGGTATTATCTATATGTTGAAACTTGGACACATGGTAGATGACAAAATGCACGCACGTTCTATCGGACCTTATTCACTGATTACTCAGCAGCCTTTAGGAGGTAAAGCTCAGTTTGGTGGACAGCGTTTCGGAGAGATGGAGGTTTGGGCTCTTGAAGCATTTGGTGCATCAAATATCCTGAGAGAAATCCTTACTGTGAAGTCGGATGACGTGATTGGTAGAGCAAAAACTTATGAAGCAATAGCAAAAGGAGAAGCAATGCCTGAACCAGGTATTCCGGAATCTTTCAACGTATTACTTCACGAGTTACAGGGTCTTGGATTAGACGTAAGATTGGAAGAGTAATAAGACAAGAGACGCATAGACATGAGAGAAGAGACAATTGTACAATCAAAGTCTCAAATCTCAAATCTCTTAATCTTTAAATCTAAAAATAAAAAAATGTCAAATAAAAATAAATCAAGTAGATTTAATAAAATAACCATCGGTTTAGCTTCTCCTGAGTCCATTTTACAGGACTCAAGAGGGGAGGTTTTAAAACCGGAAACCATTAACTACAGAACGCACAAGCCTGAAAGAGACGGTTTGTTCTGTGAAAAAATCTTCGGTCCTATCAAAGATTACGAATGTGCTTGTGGTAAATACAAGAGAATCCGTTACAAGGGGATCGTTTGTGACCGTTGTGGTGTAGAGGTTACGGAGAAAAAAGTACGTAGAGAAAGAATCGGACACATCGGTTTGGTTGTTCCTATCGCGCACATTTGGTATTTCCGTTCTTTACCAAACAAAATAGGTTACCTTTTGGGTATTCCTTCCAAGAAATTAGATATGATCATCTATTACGAGAGATATGTTGTTATTCAGCAGGGTATCGCTAAGAAATTAGATGGTTCTGATTTTGACGATAAGGAGTTCCTTACAGAAGAAGAATACCTTGATATCATGGAAACTCTTCCTGTAGAAAACCAGTATCTTGATGATTCAGATCCTAACAAATTCATCGCCAAAATGGGTGCTGAAGCTGTTGAGGAATTGTTAAAGAGAATCGATCTTGATGCTTTATCTTTCGATTTGAGACACAAAGCTCACAACGAAGGTTCAAAACAAAGAAGAACTGAAGCTCTGAAAAGATTGAACGTTGTAGAAGCACTGAGAGGTGCCAATACAAGAATGATCAACAGACCGGAGTGGATGATTATGCGTGTGCTTCCGGTTATCCCACCAGAATTGAGACCATTAGTTCCGTTGGATGGAGGACGTTTCGCAACTTCTGACTTAAATGACCTTTACAGAAGAGTAATTATCAGAAATAACCGTTTGAAGAGATTATTGGAGATCAAAGCTCCTGAAGTAATCCTGAGAAACGAGAAGCGTATGCTTCAGGAATCTGTAGATTCATTATTTGATAATACAAGAAAATCTTCTGCAGTAAAATCTGAATCAAACAGACCGTTGAAATCACTTTCAGATTCATTGAAAGGTAAACAGGGTCGTTTCCGTCAGAACTTATTGGGGAAAAGGGTAGATTACTCTGCGCGTTCGGTAATTGTTGTAGGTCCAAACTTACAGCTTCACGAATGTGGTATTCCTAAAGATATGGCAGCTGAGCTTTACAAACCGTTTATCATCAGAAAACTGATCGAAAGAGGAATTGTAAAAACAGTAAAATCTGCCAAAAGAATTATCGACAGAAAAGAACCTGTAGTTTATGATATCTTAGAAGGTGTAATGAAAGGTCACCCTGTTTTACTGAACAGAGCACCTACTTTGCACAGACTGGGTATTCAGGCTTTCCAGCCTAAGATGATCGAAGGTAAGGCAATCCAGTTACATCCATTAGTAACAACAGCATTCAACGCCGATTTTGATGGTGACCAGATGGCGGTACACTTACCGTTAGGCCCTGAGGCAATTTTGGAAGCTCAGTTATTGATGTTGGGTTCTCAGAACATTTTGAACCCTGCAAACGGTTCTCCAATTACGGTACCATCTCAGGACATGGTTCTTGGTCTGTATTTCATGACCAAAGAATTAAGCTCTACTGAAGATATGAAAGTATTGGGTGAAGGTCTTGCATTCTATTCTCCGGAAGAAGCAGAAATCGCTTATGCTGAAGGCAGAGTTTCATTGAACGCTAAAGTAAGATGTAGACTTCCAATTAAAGAAAACGGTGAAATCACTACGAAATTAACTGAAACTTCTGTTGGTAGAATCTTATTTAACCAGATCGTTCCTAAGCAGTCAGGATATATTAATGAACTTCTTACAAAGAAATCATTAAGAAATGTAATTGGTAAAGTACTTGCCGATACAGATTTCCCTACCACTGTGAAGTTCCTCGATGCAATGAAAGATCTAGGATATTCAAATGCATTCAAAGGAGGTCTTTCTTTCTCATTAGGTGACATCGTAGTTCCTGTTGAGAAAAAGAAAATGATCGCAACATCTATTGAAACTGTAGACGAGATCAGAGCCAACTACAACATGGGTCTTATCACAGATACGGAAAGATATAACCAGGTAATCGACGTTTGGACAAACACCAACGCCGGATTAACTGAAATGATCATGAGCAGAATGAAAGTTGACCAGGGTGGATTCAATTCTGTATACATGATGCTTGATTCTGGTGCGAGGGGTTCTAAAGAACAGATTCGTCAGTTATCAGGGATGAGAGGTTTGATGGCAAAACCGCAGAAAGCCGGTTCTACCGGAGCGGAAATTATCGAAAACCCGATTCTTGCAAACTTTAAGGAAGGTCTTTCGATCTTAGAATACTTTATCTCTACCCACGGTGCCCGTAAAGGTCTTGCGGATACCGCTCTTAAGACTGCCGATGCTGGTTACTTAACGAGAAGACTGGTAGACGTTGCACAGGATGTTATCGTAACAGAAACTGACTGTGGAACATTGAGAGGTACAGAAGTTACTGCACTGAAGAAAAATGACGAAATTGTTGAAAAAATCTCTGAAAGAATCTTAGGTAGAGTTTCATTGCATAATGTATACGATCCTGAGACAGACGAAATCATCGTTAATGCAGACGAAGTAATCAACGAAGCGTTAGCCAAGAAAGTCGAAGAGATTGGTCTTGAAGCTGTTGAAGTACGTTCACCATTAACCTGTGAGGCTAAAAAAGGTATCTGTGCTAAATGTTACGGTAGAAACCTTGCTACAGGGAAAACCATTCACATGGGTGAAGCTGTAGGGGTTATCGCTGCACAGTCCATCGGGGAACCGGGAACTCAGCTTACGTTGAGAACCTTCCACCAGGGTGGTGTATCTACCAACGTATCAGAAAATCCTGCAATTATCGCAAGAAGAGACGGTATCGTAGAATTGGATGAGGTAAGAACAATTACTTCTGAAGACGAAAACGGTAACACTGCTGAAGTAGTGGTATCACGTACTACAGAATTCAGATTGGTAACTGACAACGAGGCGAGAACTCCTCTTATGGTTGCCAACGTACCTTATGGTGCTATATTAGCTGTAAAACCAGGTGATAAAGTAAGCAAAGGTGATGTAATCTGTAAGTGGGACCCGTATAACGCGGTAATCATTGCTGAAACTGCCGGTAAGGTAGAATATGAAGACATCATCCAGGGTATTTCATTCCAGCTGGAGATTGACGAACAGACAGGATTTGAAGAGAAAGTAATCTCTGAATCAAGAAATAAGAAAGCTGTACCTACATTGAAGGTAGTAGATTCTAAAGGTGTTGAGCAGAAAGGCTACAACTTACCGGTAGGAGCCCACTTAATGGTAAATGACGGTGAAAAAATCAAGGCTGGTAAAGTCTTAATCAAAATCCCGAGAAAAGCTGCAAAGACAGGGGATATCACCGGAGGTCTTCCGAGAGTTACCGAATTATTCGAAGCAAGAAATCCATCAAATCCAGCTGTAGTAACAGAAATCGACGGTGTAGTTTCTTACGGAAAAATCAAGAGAGGTAACCGTGAATTGATCGTGGAAGCTAAAACTGGTGAGAGAAAAATTTATTTAGTTAAATTATCAAACCAGATCTTGGTACAGGAGAATGACTTCGTAAGAGCTGGTTCGCCACTTTCTGACGGTTCAGTTACTCCGGATGACATCCTGAAGATCAAAGGGCCAACTGCGGTTCAGGAATATTTAGTAAACGAAATCCAGGAAGTTTACCGTCTTCAGGGGGTAAAAATCGACGACAAACACTTCGAAATCATCGTAAGACAGATGATGACAAAAGTATCTATCGTTGATGGAGGTGATACTCAGTTCCTTGAAGGTGCGCTTGAGCACAAATACGACTTCCTTGAGGAGAACAACAGAGTATTTGGTCTTAAAGTAGTAACCGAAGCCGGAGATTCTAAAACTTTCCAGCCGGGACAGATGATTACTGCAAGAGAATTGAGAGACGAAAACTCTAAACTGAAGCGTGAAGATCAGGCTTTAGTTGAGGTTAGAGAAGCACTTCCTGCTACGGCAACGCCGGTATTGCAGGGGATTACAAGAGCAGCTCTACAGACCAAGTCGTTCATGTCTGCAGCATCGTTCCAGGAAACAACTAAAGTTCTGAACGAGGCAGCAGTTGCAGGTAAAGTAGACAGCCTGAACGGTCTTAAAGAAAATGTAATTGTAGGACACAGAATTCCTGCAGGTACAGGTCTTAAAGAGTATCAGAATGTAATCGTGGGTTCTAGAAAAGAATTCGAAGATCTTAACTAAAATTAATAATTTGAAATTTGAGGTTTGAAATTATTTTTATACTTTCACAATCTCAAATTTCAATTTTAAAAAATATAATTTATAAAATGGACAACAATCAAAATCCACAAGACGGAAACATCAACATCCAGTTAAACGAAATGGTAGCTTCAGGAGTTTACTGTAACCTTGCTTTAGTAAACCACTCTCCATCTGAGTTTGTAGTAGACTTCATCCAAATGATGCCAGGTGTACAGCAGGCAAACGTAAGATCAAGAGTAATCCTGGCTCCTCTTCACGCGAAGAGAGTTTTGGCTGCACTTCAGCAAAACATCACCAACTACGAGCAGCAGTTCGGAGAAATCAAGGAAGTTGAGCCTTTCGTATTAGGAGGAAACAACGTACAGGCATAAGATTTTTCTTATCAGATATAAAAGAATACCCCGGCGGAAGTTGGGGTATTTCTTTTTACTTACAACTCAGGTATTTTTTTATTTGGGCGCCAATTTCCGTCCTCCGTTCCCGCTTTTTTGTGCCACCGCTTTTTCCCTCGCTTACAAAAAGAGCTCCACTCAGGCCGGGGCGCGGGAGTCTGCTTTTTCCCCAACATCTCATAAAGTCCGAAGGGTTAAATTCGTATAACTTTAGGTGAACTATGGAAGCGACAGCACAAATAACCCGAAATGTTCAATTCGAATACCTTTAGGGTGAACTTATGGAAGCAAATCATTCACATCACACAAAACCCGCAGGGTTAAATTCAAATAGCCGTAGGTGAAACCTATGGTAATAAAATAATTCGCACTACAAAAGAACCCGAAGGGTTTAATTCGTATAGCTTTAGGTGAACTATGGAAGCAAAATCATTCACATCATTAAGAATCCACAGGGTTAAATTCGAATAGCTTTAGGTTTATCTATAGACGAAAAATTATTCCATCACAGAGCTCCTGAAAGATTAAATTCCAGCTTTAGGTGAACCTATGGGCGTAAAATCATTCGCATCACCAAAAACCCGCAGGGTTAAATTCAAATAGCCGTAGGTGAAACCTATGGTAATAAAATTATTCGCACTAAAAAGGGAACCCGAAGGGTTCAACAGTCTCCCGCCTCCCATTTTCCCGCCTCTCATCCAACATAAACTATTAAGAATCGTTCAAAATTACAATCCTACGAAAATAAATATCAAACGACAATTTCAATTTTATACCTTTGATTTCGTAATTATTCAAAAAATATGTTAGATAATCAGTTTATTGTTGATAAATTTGAGTTTTTAGGCTCAGAATTTTTAAAAGAAATCAGTAAACATGCTGTCATCACTGCAGTAAAAGCTAAAACTGAAATCGTAAGAGAAGGGCAGAAAAATAAATTTGTTCCGTTTCTCATTAAAGGTTCCGTCAGAGTTTTTACACTTAACGATGGCCGCGAACTTATATATTATTACGTTCGGGAAAACGACAGTTGTATGATGACTTTTTCCTCTATTTTCACAGATTACATCAGTCGGATTTATGCCGTTGCAGAAGAAGATTCGGAAGTTTTACTCATTCCGGTGTCCGTAATGCATGACTGGCTGCTCCGTTTTCCTGCCATCAACAAACTTTTTTTTCAGGAATACGACAAGCGATTTTCCGATGTGATGAACATGGTCAACGAAGCCGTTTTCCACAAACTCGACAAAAGAATCTTAAGCTACATCAAACAACAAATTACCATCACTGGAAATCATCCCATCAAACTTACCCACCGTGAAATCGCCACCAATCTCGGCACATCAAGAGAAGTCGTGAGCAGAGTAATGAAAAAAATTGAGAATGAAGGTGAGATTTCTCAAAGCAGAGAAGGCATCAGAATACCAGAATCTGTCGATGTTAGTGTTATCTAATAAATTTGTTTTAGTACTTTTATTATTCCGATTGATAAAAACAATATCATCGGTGACTTTTATCACCAAGTTTTAGAAAGAGAAGTCTCTAAGTTTGTCGTACTAATTTTAAACAAAAACGTGTATGACAAAAACTCTCTTATTTTTGTCGGTATTTTCTTCAGTTCTTGCTTTTTCTCAGGAAGATCTGCTCAAAGATATCGACACCATTTCAACCAACAGTACAACTTCTCCACCGGCTTTCAAAGCACTTCAGATCGTCACCGGACAATCGACCAAACTCACTGCAAAAAATGAATGGTATTTTGTAGTAGCACACCGTTTTGGAGATGTGAGTGAAGGTTTTAAAAACTTTTTCGGACTAGACGATGCTTCCACCAAACTCGGAGCAATTTATGGTTTAACAGACGGAATTTCTTTAAGCCTCTCCAGAGAAACGAATATGAAAACCTTTGAATTCGGAGCAAAATACAGGCTTCTGAAGCAGAGCGAAAACATTCCGGTAGATCTCGTAGGCTACAACGTGATGGCAATGAACACCGATCTGGATAAAGATACATATCCGCATCTGAAGTTTGGCGACAGGCTTTCGTACCTGACTCAGGCTTTGATTTCACGAAGATTTAATGAAAACTTTTCGCTGCAGCTGTCGCCGTCTTATGTTCACAAAAATCTCTATGAACCAACGGTTGAAAACGATAATCAATTTCTGACCGGATTGGGCGGACGGTACAAAATTTCCAAAAGAATCTCCATCAATGCAGAATATTTTGTGAATTTTGATAAGCACAGTTTCTACAAAAATCCTTTGTCTTTGGGAATGGATATTGAAACAGGAGGCCATGTTTTCCAGCTTTTATTCAGCAATTCACAGTTGAATTCTGACATTGGTTATCTCACCAACGCAACCGGAAAGTGGGAAAAAGGACAGATTTTCTTTGGGTTTAATCTTTACAGAGTATTTTAAAATGAAAAAAGTAATCTACACCGCATCGCTGATTTTTTTCATAACATCCTGTGAAAGCAGAACCTATGAAGAGATTTCAGACAATACGCCGATTACCAGTGTGGTAAAATACGGGTCAGATTTAAAACCGATTATGGACAGTAACTGTACAAGTTGCCATTCTGCGTCAGGTTTTAAACCTCTCAATAATTACAATTTGGTAAAAGAAAACATCGACATCATTATTAACCGTATTCAACGACCGGCGGGAGATCCTTTGAAAATGCCTCAGGGCGGATCTTTATCGCCAAATCAAATTAATCTTTTCGTGAAATGGAAAGCGGATGGTCTGATTGAAAACTAAAAATTATTTAAAATGAAAAATCTACTTTTAATATTGACTTCATTACTGCTGAGTAATCTTCTTTTGGCTCAAAAATACAGCTCTAAAACAGGAAAAGTCACCATCGAAGCATCAGTTCCGATGTTTGAAGATGTTTTTGCGCAGGATGACAGTAATGTTGTGGTTCTCAATGCTGATAACGGAGAAATGGCTTCAGTTTCGGTAGTCAAAAACTTTAAATTTAAAGTGAAACTGATGGAGGAGCACTTTAATGAGAGCTATGCCGAAACTGCGAAATATCCGAAGGCAACATTCAAAGGAAAAGTTGTAGCGTTTGATAAAACAAAACTGACTGCAAACCCTCAGAAAGTTACTGTTCAGGGCATATTAAACTTTCACGGTGTTGACAGAAATGTTTCTTCTGCCGCAACCATTTCTGCCAAAGACGGAAAGATTTACCTGAAAGGAAATTTTGTTGCAAAATCAGCCGATTTTAAAGTAACCATCCCGAAAATGGTGATGAAAAAAGTTGCTGAGAATGTAAACGTGGAATATAATTATACATTAGTAAAACAATGAGACGGTTAATTTTATTCGCATTTTTTT
>NZ_LMQH01000014.1:42528-48841 GCF_001424105.1 Chryseobacterium sp. Leaf394
CCAGAAGCGGAACGGTTGCAGAGCTGAAAGATCTGATGAAAAATAATCCTGATGTCATCAATCAAACCAATGAAAACGGATTTTCACCCTTAATTTTGGCTTGCTACCGGGGAAATACTGAAGTCGCAGATTTTTTAATCGATAACGTAAAAGATGTGGATTATAAAAGTCAGGATGGTACGGCATTGGCTGGACTTTCAGTACGTTACAACAGATCTTTGGCGGAACATTTATTAAAGAAAAATGCAAACCCCAATATTGCAGACGGTACCGGAACGACACCCTTATTTTGGGCAGTAAAATCAGGAAATAAAGAACTTGTTGAGCTTTTACTCCAATATAAAGCCGATAAATCAATGAAAGATTCAATGGGAATGACTCCTTTTGAATATGCTTTAAAGGCAGACAATAAAGAAATTATCAACCTTTTAAAAAATTAAAAATATGAAAAAACTTCTACTCATTTCAGGTTTAGCTTTGGCAAGCATTGCACAGGCTCAGTTTTCGTCAGGAACAGTGAATTTAACTGCAGCTGCAATGACCGTAAAATTGGATACCAACACAACGACAGCGACGATCACCTTAACTGGCGACAGCAATTCTATGATGGGAATTGGTTTCGGATCTTCAGGTATGGCGAGTGGTTCAGACGGTTTTATTTACAACTCATCACCCAACCGGGACTATACTTTTGGAGGATTTAATACTCCATCTGCAGACACTGTACAAGACTGGACCCAAACTTCAAATACAGTTTCAGGAAGCACAAGAACTGTTGTAGCAACGCGAAGTCTTACAGGCGGAGCGGGCGATTTTGCCATTCCAAATGCCGCAGGAACAATCAATATTTTCTACGCGCGAACGGGTGGAGGAACAGGAATCGCTTATCATGGCGGAAGCCGTGGCTACGCTTCTTTAACGTTGGGAGCTACCTTGAGCACCAAAGATTTGTCGGCTGAAAGTAAAAAAGTTTCTCTTTATCCAAATCCGGCGAGGGAATCAGTCAGTTTTAAAAATGCAGATTTGGTTAAATCTGTCGAAATTCTTGATTCTACAGGAAGAAAAGTAAAATCCACAACATTGGAAGGAGAAACTTTAAATATTTCCGATTTAAATGCAGGCAGTTACTACTTTGAAATTGCTTTGAAAGATGGAAGCGTGAGCTATGAGAAATTAATTAAATTATAAATGAAAGCCACTGGGAAGTGGCTTTTTTGCTTAATATCTTTGCATGTAGTCTTTTCTGAGAATATATTGTAGCAAAGGCTATTTCTGCTTTTTAAACCTCATAGGTTTCTGAAACCTATGAGGTTTATAGTTTATCTCTTCTAATTTTTTGCTGACAGAAAATTAATCAAATCAGGATGTCTATTTTGCAGAAAAGGATTCCAGCTTTGAGGAGAAAAGAAAGATGAACAATGCTGAATAAAGCTTACATTGGTCTTCTGTCCATCTATCGTAAAAGAACCTTCCACAGGAGTCATATTTACAATTTTCGGAATACGCATAATCAAATTGCGTCACAGTTTTATCAGCTTTGAAATTCCCAAAACTCTCAGAAGCTTTCAGTCCCAGAAAAATACAGTCTGTTGGTTTTACAATCTTCACCACTTCCGCAAAGACTGCCCATCCATTTTTAAAGTCAGCACTATTCGGCTGCTCTCTTTTTTCACCATTAAAACTGCTGTAATCCATGGATCTCTGAATGAAATTATAAAAAGATATATGCTTCCATAGCTCAGATTTAGTCGGCTTTTTCTGTAACAGTGCCTGCCAAAAATTATCTAATAACAGATACTTACATAAATTCTGAATCTGCGTTTCATCAATCAGTTTTCTGGTGAAAAATGGGTCTTGATGTCTTAGCAAATCTTCCTCATATTCTGCTTTTGTCTTTCCCATTGCGTAATGAGATTCGCCAACGATGAGTAATCTTCTGCGTCGAAAAACTCCGAACCTACCCACGGGAGGCGGGAGAGGTTTGGGATTTTGGCGAGGGCGTGGTCTTTTTGATGGAAAAGCGTCATTATTTATTAGTAAGTATGGTTCTTCAAACTTAACTGGTTTCAAAAACCAGTTAGGCTTGCAATATGGGATGGATTACAAACTACTGTTTTAAACTATTGAATATTTCTAAAGCTAAAGCTTCTGCATCATTTATCATTTCATTACCTACCGAAGAAGTCATTTTAAAACCAATTCCTGCAGAAATGGCCAGACCAACCAAAGGTATCCATTTTGAAGCCGTCTTTGATGCTGCACTAAGGGCAAATCTTTTTAATAAAATCATTATCGCTTCTTTACCAAGATATTTTGCAACATATTGTGAAATTTTCGCTAATGCGGCTCTAAGCTTTGCAGTATTTGATAAATCTAAAAATGACTCATAATATTCTTGACTGCTTTTTGTTAATCCGTATATATTAGTTATATCGTTTGCCATTTTGACAAGCAATCCTATATCAACTGAAATATCTAATCCTGGTATGGGATTAAGTCCATTAGCCGCAGATAAAGCTGCGTATCTAGACACTATTTTTTCTGCTACTACCCTTTTTTCTGTAATCATTCTGGTTGAGGACGCTGTAACATCTGCAATAAATCTTTCTTTTTTTATCTTATTTAGGTTTTTTGCAATGTCTTCAATCAATTTGTTAAAATCATACTTAAAAGGATTTTCTGCGGAAACTAAATAAATTCCACTAGATTTAATTCCTTGAAGATTGTTATTTAAATCATCAAAAATGTTTTTTAGAGTTTCTGATTCGGAAACCCCACGTTTTTCAGCGCTAGTGATCGATTGGTCAATTTTATTCCTAACTGCAAATACAGGAATACCTATTTTTGAAACCTCTTTTATTAAAAACAAATCATCTTCATAAAATCTGTCTGAAGTTACTAAAATAACACAGTCAAAATCTCTAATTCCAGTTTTTTCAATGTAAGTTTCTTTTGGAAAATTTTTAGTAGAACTACCTGGTAAGTCATAAAATAAAAGTCCTTTGTGTTCAAATGGTTTGCTAATATCCATAGTGGTTTCAACTTCTCCAACAGCAGAAATTATTTCACCTGCAATGGCATTCATTAGTGATGATTTTCCTGTTCCACTTCGTCCAATAATGCCACATTTAACCTTTGCATTATGAAAGTTCTCGAGATCTTTTTTAAATTGTTGTAGGACATCATTAATTTCTGAATTCATATTATTTTTAAATTTTTGTTTTTACCACGTACTCTCGAAAGTTTTCCGCAACCCTTTTTTTTCACAAATCTACTCCCAAACCCAGACAAACCGCGTCCGAGTAAAAAGCATTTTAATTTTGTCGCTAAACTAATAATTAGTCTTTATAAAATTTTACGTGATACCGTACTTCGACATGTTATTATGAATTATTTCAAAAATTTAATATAAAACTTAAAAGATCTCAGAAAACTCGTAATGTATCATAAAAAAAAATCTTCCTCCCAAACAGAAAAAACTGTTCAGGAGGAAGAAAAATAAAAATTCACTGGTGTTAATCAATCATTTTTGTGATCACCATCGAATAGGATGTACGGATCAAAAGATTACTTCTTGTGAAACCATTGCCTGTGTCAAACTCAAACTTTGTTTTGATAGGAGTTGGACTGGTTAAGGTGAGGTAAAAGGTACCCTGAAAAAATCTGAAAGTACTTGATAACTGAACTTCTCTGTTTTGTTCTGTGAGTACAGCATTGGTGGTTGCATTTATCAAATATGACCGTGTGGCAGTTAGTACGTGTCCAAGGTAGGTGGTGTTGGCAGGACCTGTATTGTTTGCGCCATTATCCACCGCATCCACTCCGTATCTGATGATGTATTTTCCTGCCGGCAAAGTGATGGTTTCGGTATCTGCGGCAAGTGATGCTCCGGTGATTTTGTTGCTGATAACGCTTAATGGTTTTGCAACATTATTAGTGCTGTTTACCGGTATCAGGGGTGTTTGTTCTGAAGGACTGTTGATAATCAGAGACATCGATTGCGGCTCTGATCCGGCAACGATAAATCTCTGCCACTGGTTTTTTATCCAGACATAATATCCTTTTGGATGCGTTGATGCGCCACCTTTATTGTAGATAACGAGTCCGTCAGCGGGATTTGCGACTGGGCTCGAAACACTGTTCAGTGTAAGCAGGTCATATTGCGGAAACAGCACACCTTTGTTGGTAGATGTCACATCTAATGAGCTGCTGGGATCGGGAGTTGTGGTATTGATCCCTATCGACTGCGAAAAGAAATTTTCGCCCGAAAAGAGGAATATAACCGTTACTATGTGTAAGATATGTTTTATCATTGTTTTGTATTATTGGTTCAGAATAGCTCTTTGGATATCTAATTTTGCATTGGTAATGATGATGGCTCCGTTGTTTGGATTAGTGCCACCCAAGCCATTTTGATAAGTTCCACCATTGTCGTGGGCGATGCTAGGTAATAGATTGATAGGAGTTGCGGAGTCTGTTGCAAAAGAAAAACTTAAATTCAGAAAATGCGATCTCGCACCCGCGGCCGCTATCGATGTTGCATTGATGCTTACTGTGTCTCCATATTGGGTACCTGTAGCCGGGTCGATCAGTTTTACCAGATATTGGTGAAGGTGAATGGGTGTAGCTCCTATTCCGGCAGTGGTGCCTTCCAAAGCCGTTCTGACGTTTAGGGATAAATTCACAATATATCCGCTGTTGCCCGGAAGTGTAATCACTCCGGTAGTAGAATTGTAGCTGGTTCCTGAACTGTTTGAAACAGTTGTAAAGCCAATATCGTTGAAATTTTTAAAGGTTCCATTGCTTAAACCACCTAAAATAGTGTAATCTGTAGTGCGCTGCAGAATCATGTAATCTACCAGATTATGGGAATCTGATAAGAGATTCCACCTGCTGTTTCTCCAGACATAGATTCCGGAAATGATGGTATTTCCCTTATTGAAAACAATCAGTCCATTCCCAGGATTACTTACCGGTTTGGTATTGTCAAATACATCAACAATATCTACTCTTGGCAGGAGAACTCCTTTATTGTTGTAACTGGTAACTTCAAGTGCTGCCGAAGCGGTACTGACGGGCACATCGCTGATAACTACCTGACTGTATACTGTATTAAAAAAGATCAGTAAAATAACTGAAATATAATTTTTCATATTTAATTCTATTAAAGTTTAGTTATTCTGATAAAAGATCCGCTCGGGATAACATTTACCAAATCATAAAATGTGCTTCCTTGCATTCTTCCCAAACGGAGTCTTAATGCTGACATGATGTTAACATTGGCATTTGCAGGAACATTGCACACATAGCTCCACGATGCATAATGGTTTACATTTACTTTAGAAAGCACAGGTATTTCCTTTCTGTTTCTGGGCACGGCAGTGATGTTTCCGGTAGTATTGTTGTAAGTCTCGGGGTAAAAATCTACGAAGTATCCCATCAGATAAAAATCGCTTCCTGATAGCGGTGCTGTTGGAGGATTGTTGGGAACCGGATTGTCAGCAGGCGGAGAGTTAAGATTTAATTTCAGTTCTACCAGATAATTTCCCTGAGGAAGTACAAGAGAGTAAGATCCTGAAGTGTTATTAATGATTTTAAAACCTGCAATATTCGAGAAAGGAGAAATAGTAGGATTGTTTACGAGCAGTTCAAAGCTAATTCCCTGTGTCGCATTGTTAAGACCTGAATGATTTCCTGTAAATCCTACAAAAGCAATTTTCGGGGTGTCATCCGCATCGATGGCAGCCTGCCATCTGTTCACAGAAGGACTGGAATCAAAATAATGAAGCGTCTGTCTGTTGCTGTTAACTCCGCCGTTGTAAGCTAAAAGTCCGTCAGCAGGTGCACTTACGGGTGTTGTAAGGCTGTTTAAGTTTGTAAGATTTAATCTGGGAAGCAACAAGCCTTTATTTCCTCCTGAAACAGTCACTGTCGGAACACCTGTATATCGGCTTCCACCATTATTCAGTGTTATAGCAGTGATTACACCTGCGGTTACAGTGGCTGTAGCTGTTGCCTTGGTACCACCGTTGAGGATGGCTCCACCACCCAAAAAGTTAACCGTCGGTACAGTTTTGTAACCACTTCCACCGTTGGTGACTGTTACGCTTGTCACAGCACCTCCGGAAATTGTGGCAACTGCTGTTGCGGGTACACCTTCAAAATTTTCTATGTGCAGTAAAGCACTGTTATCGGGTGTGCTTGTATTAATCCCTACACTGCCGGTCTGTGAAAAAGCCACAGTAGAAAATACGGCACAGAGTGAGACTAAGATTTTCTTGATAGTCATTTTTTTTTTTTTTTTTTTTTAATT
>NZ_LMQH01000014.1:48854-50538 GCF_001424105.1 Chryseobacterium sp. Leaf394
TAAATCAAAAAAACAGTCGGTTACAGAGAGAATGTTGATGTAAGGAAAATGAAATTCAGTTTTATGATGGTAGAAATCACCAGAATTTAGATATTTTCTTAATAGACTACTCGTACAGATAATTCTCATTTTGTAAAGCAGTAATGGTCTTCCTGATGTCGGTTCGATAATGATTCCCCACGACAAAGTTTCAAAAAATCGCGGAAAATTTATTTATCGAATAACACAGAGTACTGTATCCTGAGTTGATGAAATAACGCAGAACAGATTATTTTCCTGAGCCAAGGCAACAGGTTAAATGGAGTCAGGAGTACCTTCGATAAATGGGGGAGGTCTTACGTTTAAAGAACTGCGGTAATGGTTAAAAAATAATAAATCTCCGTCCCGGAAAACTCTTTTTTTTCGATCCGGAAAAAGAGTTATGTTGCTTTTTAAATCAATAAGTATTGCTGTAAGCTTCAGATCGTGTGTTGTGGTCGGAAGTGCAGGACAGCTTATCTTTGAATGGGAGGATAAAAAAGTATCATCATTGGGAAAAGGTGTAAAGACAGGAGTTCCTTTTTTCCGGGTTCTGATCTTTTTGACAATCGTCTTTTTTTCACCGGACAAATTAGCAAACTTCTTTACTGCAGTCTTTTTAACTTTCTTTTGAATTACAATTTCGTTGGAAGCATAATGATTTTCGCTGACCACTTTTATCTTTCCGACAAGAATTATTTCAGAATGAAATTCTTTTTCTGATTTTTCGGAAGTGGATGAAAGATTTTTTCCGTCAACATATAGAGATGCGCCTCCGGTAACGGTTATTTGCGCAAAAAAGCCCTGTGCACACAGCAAAAACACAACAATCACTATTTTACTTTTCATCAAAAGCGAAATAAGATATTGAATTTTTTTAGTATTTATCTGTATGTTTTTCCTCAACGCTTGTATATTGTTTTTCAGCAGGCAAAGATAGAGATAAGAAATTAAAATTAAATTAAAATTAACTTAAAATTCTATAAAGTAGATATTTATCAATTATGCGATGAATAATACAGATGTTTTTTAAATTTAAAATGGAATGTTGAGTATTTTTTTTAGTCCAGTTTCTTTTTTGTTGACTACTAATTTTAAAAAGTTTTTTCGAAGAAATTATTTTTTAAATCAAACATAAATAGTTTCCTCAGAGAAATATTCAGTTTTTTACAGAGACAGTTTTTTGGTTTAATATGCTTTTGATATTCACTTTACTTTCACTTAAAATGAAACCTTTATTTTTGCAGAAATTTTTTTTGGTCTTATGAGAATATATTTCACAATTTTATTTCTGTTATTATTTACGGTTTCATTTTCGCAGAATAAAATTGATACGGCTCAGGTTGTAGTTTCTGGCAGAATCAACAGTGAAGAAGCGAAGTCGAAACCGTATGTCATTATGATTTCCGCAGACGGTTTCAGATACGATTATGCTGAAAAATACAGTGCTCAGAATCTTTTGAAACTTTCTGCTGAAGGTGTTCAGGCAAAGGCCATGATTCCGTCTTATCCAAGTATCACTTTTCCGAATCACTGGAGCTTGATTACGGGGTTATATCCGTCACATCACGGCTTGATTGATAATTTTTTCTACGATTATAAACTGCAGAAGAACTACGCCATGAACAAAAAAGACATCGTGGAAGACGGAAGATGGTACGGCGGG
>NZ_LMQH01000014.1:50557-52920 GCF_001424105.1 Chryseobacterium sp. Leaf394
CAGGAAGTGATGCTGGTGGCAAAAGGCCAACGTATTATTATCCATATCACGAGAAATTTAGACCTTCAGAAAAAGTTGATAAAGTGATGAACTGGCTGAAATTGCCTGAAGAGAAAAGACCTCATTTTATTTCTATGTATTTTCCTGAAGTGGATGGGGCAGGGCATCATTTCGGACCTGAAGCAAGAGAAACGGAACTTGCAGTTCAGTTGGTAGACGCTGCGATTGGAAATTTAGTTCAGCAAGTCAATGATTTAGGTTTGAAAAATGTCAGTTTCATCTTTGTTTCAGACCACGGGATGATTCAGGTGGATGGTGGAAATCCTCTGGAAATTCCGGCAGTACTTTTTGACAAAAACAGATTTGATTTTTATAATTCCCAGACTTTGCTGAGAGTTTATGTTAAAAATCCAAATGAGGTTAAGGCTGTTTTCAGAGAATTAAAGGCCGGTAAAACCGAAGACTATGAAGTCTATCTAGATAAAAATCTTCCGAAGTATCTGCATTTCGCCACAAGAGACGACAGCTACAGCAGAATTGGTCAAATCCTTCTGATTCCGAAAGCTCCGAAAGTCTTTTTAGAAAAAAATCAGAAAACCTCTCTCGGAAAACATGGCTACGATCCGAAGCTGGTTCCTGAAATGAAAGCAACATTCTTTGCGTGGGGTTCGGCATTTCAAAATAATCATAAAATAAATGAATTTGAAAATGTAAATGTTTATCCCTTAGTCGCGAAAATTTTAGGTTTAAAAATCGACGAAAAAATTGATGGAAAACTGAAAGTTTTAAAACCAATTTTAAAGAAATAAGATAAAAGTCCCAACGGTACGAAATAATAAAGGATAGAATATCCTATCAAAAATATTCACAAATAAAACAATCGGCAAGCTCATCACTCGCCGATTATTTTTTTAAAATTCCAAAAGCTTGATGAAAATCTTAGTTTTTAATTAAAATTAAAAACTCCTTAAGAATTAAACCTTTCTGCAAACTCTTTTCCAAATTCTTCCAACTTTATATCTCCATCAATAACAGAATCATGTTCAATAAAATCTTTCTGCACAACGCCGGTTCGTATTCCTGATCCCATTTCTGTATAAAGTTCAGCCATCTCCTGTGGAACTCCTGCGTTTAGCATTCCGTTCAGAGCATCTTGATCTGTGAATTCAACCCATGGAAGATCAGGCTTGCCGACAGCATTTCCGAAAACTTTAGCAAAATCAGAGGCTGGTCGAACATCACCCACAATATATTTTACATTTTTGCCTTCAGAAAATTTCACCAACTCTACGGCGGCAGCTTTGGCAATATCAGTGGGGTGAACTAATGGAATGGATGCACTTTCCGGGAAATTAGCACCAATAATCCCTGCATTTTTAATCAGTGGAATGTCATTGAAAAAGTTCAAGTAAAAATATCCCGCTCTCAAAAAGGTTACAGAGGTATTTTCAATAGCACTGTAAAACTTTTCTATTGAATACAAACTTTTTATCGGGCCGTTATCTACTGGAGATTCAACGCCAATACTGCTCAGCATTACAATTTTCCTTACTCCCGTTTTTTTAATTGCTTCTGCGTAATTTTTTCCTGCGCCGATGGTATTTTCAATAATGTTGATGCCTCCCATGTTGGGTGGTGTCATCAGGAAGGCAGCATCTGCTCCCTGAAAAGTCTTGGTTAAAAATTCCAGATCAGTTATCGACCCAATGGCTGCGTCAGCGCCTAAAGCTGTGATATCACTTCTTTTGCTTTCATCACTGCTGATAACGGTGATTTTGTGACCTTCTTTAATCAGTTGTTGTGCAAGTGGTTTTGCTACATTTCCTAATGAGCCCGTGATTATAATTTTCATAACTGAAATATTTAATTTTTAATGTTGTTATTTCTGAGAACAAAGGTATATTTGTACTTACTTTTATACAAGTACTTACCCTAAAGTATGTATTATGACAGCCATTAAAGAAAGTTCTACCATTCAGCAGAATAAAAAATATGCACTCGGCCTCTGTCCGGTCACGTATGTGATGGAAAAAATCGGAGGCTATTGGAAACCGATCATTTTATATCACCTTTCAACGGGCGATAAAAGATACAGCGAACTCAAACGGTCAATTCCTGCAGTTACAGAAAAGATGTTGATTCAGCACCTGACAGCTGGAAAATGACGGTTTAATCATCAGGACGGCTAAGCCTGTGGTTCCACCTCATGTGACGTATAACCTGAGCGAATCAGGAAAAGATTTAATTCCTGTCATTCATGCAATGGCGGAGTGGGCTTTCAGAGAAATGGAAAGAGAGAAGGGAATTTGACTTTATTTAAAATAAAAATATTAAAAACAGTTTCGGCGGGCCATTGGCCCGCC
>NZ_LMQH01000014.1:53020-106146 GCF_001424105.1 Chryseobacterium sp. Leaf394
GCAGCCTGCATCGGATTTACTTTTCCGTTGCTTGCACCTCTCGTTGCTCCCTGCTGATTTTGTTTGAAGAGCTGGAATTTTGAAGCTTCTGCTGAACTGTTATCACTGCTCCAGAAATTATTCTCAGTATCAATGTCTGCAGTTTCTCTCAAAGGATCCAGTTGAATGGATTTCAATTTTTTACTGAAATAATAGGTTCTGGAAACCTTCTGCTCATTCTGTCTCCAGATTTGAGCCGAAGCTTTGTCTTTTAATTTGGAACCGTCTTCAAAAGTGAATTCTAAAATCAATGGCATTACCAGTCCACCCTTGTTGGCGAAATCGATTTGGTAGGCGGTGATATTCTTCAGTCTTTCTTTATCAGATTTATCCAGCGCAGATGTACCTTCAGATTTAAATGTATATTCTTTGTCAGTATTTACTTTTTCCTGTCCACGGTCGTATCTGTAATAGAAATCCTGAAGGTCTTTATCTTTTTCAACTTCAAAAGTGATAGATTTATCTTCGCGGTTACGGATTTTTGAGATGTCATCATACTTATTCTGCACCGGTGCATCTGTTTTGTATTTTGTTTCCGAAGAAGTTCTTGGCGGAGTGTCAAAATCAGGTGTTGCAACAGTCACTTTTTCGATAGAAATGTCTACAGGATCTGTTCCGTAGAACCATCCTCTCCAGAACCAGTCGAGATCTTCGCCGCTAGCATCTTCCATTGTTCTGAAGAAATCTGCAGGCTCAGGATGTTTGAAAGCCCATCTTTTTGCATACGTTTTAAAAGCTTTGTCAAAAAGATCTCTTCCCATAATGGTTTCACGGAGAATATTCAGTCCTGTAGCCGGTTTTGCATAAGCATTCGGGCCAAACTGAATGATGTTTTCAGAGTTGCTCATGATAGGTTCCAGCTGGTCTTTCGGAAGCTTCATATAATCCACAATCGTCCACGCCGGACCTCTTCTTGAAGGGAATTTATTATCCCATTTTTCTTCGGTAAGATATTCTGTGAAAGTATTTAAACCTTCATCCATCCAGCTCCACTGTCTTTCGTCTGAATTGATGATCATCGGGAAAAAATTGTGCCCGACTTCATGAATAATTACACCAATCATTCCGTTTTTTATCGCTTCAGAGTAAGTTCCGTCTTTTTCTGTTCTTCCGTAATTGAAGCAGATCATCGGATATTCCATTCCGTTGGACGCCTCGATAGACTGTGCTACAGGATAGGGGTAGGGAATGGTAAATTCTGAATAGGTTTTGATCGTATGTGCAACGGCTTTGGTAGAAAATTTTCTGTACAATCCGTAAGCTTCCTTTGGATAAAAGCTCATTGCCATTACTTTGTTATTGTTTTCAGGAATCGTCACACGCATTCCGTCCCAGACAAATTTTCTGGATGAGGTCCATGCGAAATCTCTCACATCCTTAGCTTCAAAAACCCATGTTTTTCTCTGCTTAGAATGGTTTTTCTCTGCTTTCCTAGCTTCATCCAGAGTTGCAATTTCTACAGGCTCAGAAGCTGTTTCCGCCTTCTGATATCTTGAATACTGTGCTGCAGTAAGTACTTCGCTGTAGTTTTTACATTCTCCTGTTCCACCGATCAGGTGATCAGCAGGAACATTCATTTTCACTTTAAAATCTCCGAAAACCAATGCAAATTCTCCACGTCCTGTGAATTGATGATTTTGCCATCCCTGAAAGTCGCTGTAAACACACATTCTCGGATACCATTGTGTAATGGTATACAGATCATTTCCGTCTTCAGCGAAGTTTTCGTAACCGCCTCTGCCGCCCATTTGCATACGGTTCGGGATATTGTAATTCCAGTCTATTTTAAATATGAATTTTTCACCCTTCTTTAAAATTTTTGGCAAATCAATACGCATCATGGTTCTGTTAACCGTGTATTTTAAAGGATTTCCTGATGAGTCTGTTACTTTCTCCAAATTCACTCCGTAGCCGTTATCTTTTGCAGGAAGTTCAGTTGCTTTCAGTTGCTGGTCAGTAGTTGCTTTAGGTAAAGTTGAGGAAGACTGGTAATCCGCTTTTTTAACCGTCGACTGCTGGTTTTCATCGAGCTGAAGCCAGATGTAATCAAGATCATCCGGTGAATTATTGTAATAAGTTACTGTTTCAGAACCTTTCAGATTTCTTTTATCTTCATCCAGATACGCAGTGATGTCGTAATCTGCTCTGTTTTGCCAGTATCCGTGTCCCGGAGCTCCGGAGGCAGCTCTGTACATATTGGGAGTCGCCAGAATTCCGCCCAGCTGTTCAAATTTATTTCCATGATTGCTTCCCGGATTATTGAGGATATTCTGCCCCTGAGCAACAGAAAAGCTGAGAAGGACAAATGCGGTTATTTTGAATTTCATTATCAACAGTTTAAGAATTTGTAAATATAATGATAAGTAATTGTAAATTAAATAAAATCGGTCAGAAAGGAAGTCTTTCCAAAGTCATTTTCAGCGAAAGCGCAAAAACGCCTGATGAAATAAAGAGAATCCAGTCTTTCTTGTTGACTTTAAATAAGTTTAAAAGAATAAACATGATCACCAGAATTGCAGCGACGATCACGATTTGACCTAATTCCAGTCCAACATTGAAACCGAAAAGCGGTACTGCGATACTCTGACTCTTCGCAATCATCAAACGGGCAGTATTTGCAAATCCCAAACCGTGTATCAGACCGAAAAATAAGGCTAAATAATAATTGGTTTTGTTGCCTGACTGCTTTTTGTTTTTCATTAAAATATTCCCCAAAGCCGTCAGAACGATGGTTAATGGAATAAGAAATTCCACCCAATCAGATGGTAAACGTACAATATCCAAAATGCTGAGTGCCAAAGTAACGGAATGTCCGATGGTAAAGGCAGTGATAAGTACAAGAATTTTTTTCCAGTCGGAATAAGAATAGATGGCGATTAAAGCCAGTACAAACAGTTGATGATCAATTGCATCCAGAGAAATAATATGTTCCCAGCCCAGATTGAGATAGAATAAAAAATCCTGCATTTCAGTTTCGTTTTTTAGAAAAGCGATTATACGGAAATTATTTTAACTTTGTTCAGATTCTATTCCTTTTAACAGTTATCTGTGAATGTATTAATCTGTCCTAATTATTAGATAATTTAATGATGAAATCTTACATACTGATTTTTCTAACCCTAATTTTTTTTACAACTTCTTTTACAGAAAAACACCCTTATCACGTAGGTTCTGTAGAAATAAATCACAATAAAACTTCAAAGACATTCGAAATTACAGGAAGGTTTTTTATGGATGATCTGGAGAATGCTTTGGGCAAAAAATATGGAAAGCCTTTTCATTTTAATGATCCTAAATATAAAGCTCAACTGAATGAAGCCGTGAAAAACTACAGTGCTGAGTATTTTAAACTGAAATCTGACGGAAAGTTTTTAAAAGTAAATTTTGTTGGCTACGAAGAAGATCACGAATCTGTTAATGTTTATCTGGAAACAGAATCTGTCAGTCAGCCAAAAAAAGTGGAAGCTGCTGTAAGCTTTTTATACAATTACTTTGATGATCAGCTCAACATTGTGCATCTCATCGTCAACGGAAACAGAAAGAGCGAAAAACTGAGTTACCCGAACCGGTATACGTACGGAAATTTCTGACGTATCGTACAACATAAAAAAAGCGGCGCAACCTTACAAGTTGCGCCGTTTATTTTTAGGGATAAACCTCTTTGAATTTCTCTATCAGATGATCAAGATTGTGACGCTGTACGTACACCGTTTTTACCTCCTCATATCTTGGAGATCTGTAAAAAACTTCATGGAAATCCATGCTGCCGTTTCCTACTTTTACAATTTTTTCTACATCAATGTTTAATTTCTTTAGCTCTTCTTTTAAGACTTGAAATTCGTCTTGGATATTGTTCATCTTTATATTTTGTATTAAGTTGAAAATTTGTCAGTTATTTTGGCTTGTGCCCCTGTTAAATTCAATATATTGTTAAATTTTTAATAAATATAGCAATTTATTTTCGTTTAACCATAGGGTTTGCCTCAAAATTTTAGTTTTAACAGAATTACAAAAACTATACCTAAATGAATAGGTATTAATGAAAAGTGAATTTAATATGAACGGAATGTTAACAAATGTCGGTTTAATCGTATTTTACATAAATGATTCTAAGTGAATCATTTAGCAGAAATTGATGATGGCAAAGCAGAAGAATGTTAATTTTTTGGTGAATTTTATTTTAACTTCTATCAATATAGTGCATCAAAGCTGGAAATTAATAACATGAATTTATCTAAAACAGTCATTTTAATCACGTTTTCTGCATTATCAACATCGGTTTTCGCACAGGAAAGAGAGCCGGTCATCCTTGAAGTCAAAAAAAAGACAGACCGTGAGGCTGGATCAGATAAAAAAGAAAACGTAAAATATTTTCGCCAGTTCGGTCTGATGTCACGCAATCACGATGATTTTAAAGCGAAATACGGAGTGACAATTTTTTACGAAAACTGCGTTGCTACTCCGCTGCTTTCTGACAGAGCAAAGAAGCACAATCTTGAGGTTGCGCAATATCTTACGCAAAAATATGGTGAAATCTGGAAGGAAGATTTAGGATTTTTACCTTACGGATTATAGTTTTTCGTCAACTTCCAGCTCATGTCTCAGCTGAGCTTTGTACAAAGTAGAGTAATAGCCGTTTTTGTCGAGGAGTTCAAGATGTGTTCCTTCTTCAACGATTTTACCCTGATCCATCACAATAATTTTATCGGCCTTTTCTATGGTTGAAAGTCTGTGTGCAATAATAATAGATGTTCTGTTTTTGGTAATTTTTTCCGTCGCTCTCTGAATCAGTTTTTCACTTTCATGATCGATGGATGATGTGGCTTCATCTAAAATTAAAATTTTCGGATCTGATAAATACGCTCGTAAGAAAGATAAGAGCTGACGTTGTCCTAATGAAATTGACGAACCCCTTTCGCTCACCACATATTCGTAGCCGCCAGGAAGACTTTCTATGAAGTCATCCACTTCAATCTCTTTTGCTCCGGCTTTTATTTTTTCTAAAGTGACGGTTTCATCTCCAAAAGCAAGATTCTCGAAAATACTTCCGTGGAAGAGAAAAACATCCTGCAGAACAACACCGATGTGACTTCTCAGATTGTAGAGCTCGTAATCTTTCAGTTCAACATCATCAATGAAAATTTCACCTGAATTAATGTCATATAATCTTGTAATCAGACTGATAATCGTGGATTTGCCTGCGCCTGTTGCTCCGACAATCGCTACAGTTTCTCCTGGATTTACCTTAAAATCAATTCCTTTTAAAACTTCCTGTTTGTCATCGTATGCAAAACGTACATCTTTAAATTCAATTTTTCCTTCAAAATGATCTTTGGAAACTTTACCGTCATTCGGCATCGCATAATCTTCATCCATAATTCCCAAAACCCTTTCAGCACCTACAATTCCCCGCTGTATATTGTTGAAACGGTCTGCAATCTGTCTCAAAGGACGGATCAACATTGAAATAAACTGGATGAATGCGATTACTACACCCGCACTGATGGTGATGTAGCCTCCGTAAAAAAGCACGAAACCAATAAAAAGTGAAGAAATCAATTCCACCACAGGGAAAAAGAGGGAGAATATGAAAACTGTTCTCAGTAAAGCACTTTTCAGGGTTATATTAATATCATCAAACTTTTTAAACTCAGCCTGCTGTCTGTTGAAAACCTGAATGATAGGCATTCCCGCAAGTCTTTCCTGAACAAATGAGTTTTGAGTTGAAGTCCATGATCTTTCATCCCCAAAAGCTTTTTTCAGTTTTTTCTGGAAAAATCTCGTGATCACCACCATTAAAGGTAAAATTGCAAGAGAAATGTAACTCAGATGCACATCCACCTGAAACATCATAAAGAGGACGAAAATAATTCTCAGAACATCACCGAAAACCATCAGAAAACCATCTGTATACACTGTGGCAATCGTTTCAACATCACCAACGGCGCGTGTTACCAGCTGACCAATCGGAGTTTTATCAAAGAAAGCTGTTCTGAAATAAATCAGTTTATTGTAAAGCCTTTCACGGATATCTCTGATGACATTTTGAGAAATATAATTGGAAAAATAAACGAGAAAGAAATTTAAAATTGTTTCGGCAAAAACCAATCCCACCAATCCATAGATGTGCTTCATCATCAAAGCTTTATCTTTCAATTTCGTGATGTCATTATCCACGATCTGCATCGTAAGATAAGGTCTGTAAGTAGAAACAATGGAAAGTATGATGGAAATAATCAGGGTAAAAATAAACCAGGTGCGGAACTTCATACCAATGAAGAAAAGCCTTTTTACAATTGCCCAGGTATCTTGTTTTTTCATTTATAGAATTGACGTAAAGAATTGTTTTGAAAAATTCTCTGCAAATTTACGGCTTTAAAATTTTACAGTCTTTATCCAATCATTATTATTCAATAGAATATTTCTAATTGTAAAGTAGGAGAAAAAACAGTTCGACACTTTAACTTCTTTAAAAAAGGCAGCAAATTTTTAAAAAAACCTCACCACAACATCTTTAAGTCCAGCAAAATTCTAAACCACTCAATCACTCAAACTCATATCCAACATCAACCAGATACAACCCGTGCGCCGGTGCAGAAGTTCCTGCAGAATTTCGGTTTTTGTTTTCGATAACTTTCCGTACATCTGCAGGCTGTATTTTTCCTGCACCGACTTCAATCATTGTTCCTACAATGGCTCTGACCATATTTCTGAGAAAACGGTTGGCAGAAACAGTGAATTTCAGTTCCGTTCCGTTCTGTTCCCATTCCGCTTTGTACATTTTGCAGAGATTGGTTTTGTTGTCGGTGTGGAGTTTCGCAAAACTTGTAAAATCTTCGTATTCAAACAGAATTTTACAGGCTTCATTCATTTTATTTACATCAATATTTCTTCTCCAGAGTTGCCACGCAGAATCCTGCGTAAAAGGATTTTTCTCCAGAGAAATATAATATTCATAGGTTCTGAAAGTTGCATCAAAACGGGCATGGAAATCATCTTTAACTTTAAAAATTCTCTTAACTGAAATATCTGCAGGCAAAAAACTGTTGAGTTTGTGTGAAAGCTGATCGCTTAAAATCTGTTCAGTTTCAAAATGAGCAAACATCTTTTTTGCGTGGACACCTGTGTCGGTGCGGCCGGCTCCGGTTGTTTTAATTTCTTCCCTCAAAATAGTGGAAAGTGCTTTTTCCAGTTCTTCCTGCACGGAAATTTCATTGGGCTGAATCTGGTAGCCAAAATAATTTTTACCGTTGTATGAAAATTCTATAAAATATCTCAAGGCAATTTTAAATTTAATTTTAAAACAAATTCAAGCTAAAGTGAAGATTTAATCTAAATAATCTGCGTTTATCTTCCTGCTGAAACGTTCCTGCAAAAATACTCTAATTTGATGATAAAATTTTACAGAATATTTTGAAAACTGACTAAAAACATCCTTTGAAAAGGTTTTAAATTCTTATTTTTGCCAACGTATGAAAAGATGGTATCTCTATCCTTTTTCTTTGGGTTATAAGGCGGTAACCGGTTTGCGGAACACCTTCTATGATCTGGGGATTTTAAAATCCACGAAATTCCGTACGCCGGTGATCAACGTCGGCAATCTTGCTGTGGGCGGAAGCGGAAAATCTCCGATGGTGATGTATCTTGCCAAAAGTCTTTCCAAACAGTACCGAACAGGTGTGCTGTCAAGAGGTTACGGGAGAATGACTAAAGGATATGGCATTACAAATTATGAGAGCAATTACAAAACGGTAGGCGACGAGGCGATGCAGCTTTTTGAAAGGTTCAAAAACAGATTCGTTATTGCTGTTTCGGAAGAACGGGTTCCCGGCGCACAGAAAGTGATTGAAGATATGGATCTTGATGTTTTGATTCTTGATGATGCGCTTCAGCACAGAGCAATCAAGGCCGGATTTAATATTCTGATGACTGATTTTAATGATCCTTACTTTAAAGATCATCTTCTTCCTGCAGGGGATTTGAGAGAATCGAGAGCCGGAGCAAAACGTGCAGATATCATCATGGTAAGCAAATGTCCGGATGAACTTACCGAGGAAACCAAGCAGTATTACATCTCAAGAATAAGACCTGAGCGCGGACAGAAGGTGTTTTTCTCCTCAATCGGTTACGATGAAAATGTTTACGGACGTGAAAAAATGCTTCCCGACAACAATTTGAATTACTATGATATTCTTCTGATCACAGGAATTGCCAATCCGAAACCATTGCTGAATCATCTGGCTAAATTTTCCCAGCGTGTGAAGCATTTGAAATTCAGAGATCATCACAATTTCACAGATGCCGACATTAAAAATATTGTCGCTGAATATAAAAAACTGGGCGAGTACAAACTGATTTTAACGACAGAAAAAGACTATGTTCGACTTAAAACTTTTGATTATTTGAGAGATTTGGTTTATTACTGGCCAATTAATGTTGTCATCGATAAAAAAGAAGAGTTCAATCAGGAAATAATGAATTTTGTCAATAAAAAATAAAACTAATCCGCAGCAACCGTTGCGGATTTTATTTTTGCTAAATAGAAATCTTCAATCTTTCAAATTATGTTAAATCATCCATTTTCATTATTTAAATTATTTTTCAATGTTTAGATTTGTAAAAAAAAATTAAGATGAAGCAGTTACTGTCTTTTATAATGTTGAGTATTTTCACTTTGGGATGTTCTCAGAAAGCGCCGGACACTTTTAAAACGAAATTTTCTAAAGAGGCTTTAAATCAGAAACTGGAAGATGAAGATGGTAGAAGCATCACAATTCAGGAAATTTTAAATCAGCATAAAGGGAAGGTTTTGGTGATAGATTTTTGGGCAGGATGGTGCAGAGACTGTCTGAAAGCAATGCCAAAAGCAAAGGAACTTGAAGAAAGCAATCCCAATATTGATTTTGTATTTTTCTCACTCGAGAGATCAAAAGAAGGATTTGATAAGAGTCTCGAAAAACATGCAATGAAAGACAAAGAAAACTACTGGTTTTCCACAGGCTGGAAAAATAATTTCAACAATTACATCGAGCTGAACTGGATTCCGAGATACATGGTCATTGATCAGAAATCTGCAATTGCAAAATACTATTCTATTTCTCCTGAAGATCCGGAAATTCAGAAAACAATTGATATGCTTTCAAAATAAAGTTGAGGCTGAGGCAAAGGTTATTAGTGATATTTAGTCATCTCTGTTAGAGATGATTTTTTTTGTAGAATTATTTAAAGTATTCGGTATGATATATCTTTGGGCGCCTTTTTCCGCACGTAATTTATCCTGAGCCTGCCGAAGGGTTCCCGCTTTTTTGTGCCTCTGCTTTCCCCTCGCTTACAAAAAGAGCTCCACTCAGATCGGGGCGCGTGCAATTCGCCGTTATAAAAATGAAATCAGAATTCAAATAATTGTCAGTAATTTTGCAGTGATGAGCTTTCCCAACCGCAAAATTATTCATGTCGATATGGATGCATTTTATGCTTCCGTGGAGCAGCATGACAATCCTGCACTGAGAGGTCAGCCGGTTGCTGTGGGTGGCGGTCATCGCGGTGTCGTTTCAGCGGCGAGTTATGAAGCCAGAAAATATGGCGTTCGTTCTGCAATGCCCAGTAAAACTGCGAAAGAAAAATGTCCGCATTTAATCTTTGTTCCGCCACGATTTGCACGCTACAAAGAAATTTCGAAAAAAATCCGTGAGATCTTTTATGAGTACACCGATTTGGTTGAACCGCTTTCTCTGGATGAAGCCTATCTCGATGTCACAGAAAACAAAAAAGAAATAGAATCTGCCAATCAGATTGCAAAAGAGATTCGTCAGAAAATATTTGAACAGACAGGTTTAACTGCTTCCGCAGGAATTTCTATCAATAAATTTTTAGCCAAAGTCGCTTCAGATATCAATAAACCCAACGGACAAAAAACCATTCATCCCGATAAAGTTGAAAAATTTCTCGAAGAATTGCCTGTAGAAAAATTTTATGGTGTAGGAAAAGTTACTGCCAATAAAATGTACAGTCTGGCGATTTATAAAGGGAAAGATTTGAAGAAAAGATCGCTTGAAGACTTAACGAGACTTTTCGGTAAATCCGGTAAGTACTACTACGACGTCGTTCGGGGAATTCATCATTCCGAAGTGAAGCCGCACAGAATTCAGAAGAGTGTTGCAGTGGAGCGCACATTCCTTGAAGACCTTTTTGATCAGCAGCAGATTGACGAAAAACTGCAGAATCTGAGCGAAGAACTGCACAGCAGACTGCAGAAAAACAATATTATGGGAAGATCTCTGACTTTAAAAATCAAGTACAAAGATTTCTCATTATTTACAAGAAGTTTTACGAAGGAAGAATATTATTCATCTCCTGAAGAATATTTTACCACCGGAAAAAAGCTTTGGGAACTGCGTCCGTACGATAAAGCGGTACGATTATTGGGTTTGTCTGTGTCACAACTTAACACCGAAGAAAAAAAGCAGATTTCTGTTCAGCTTAAAATCCCGTTTGAGGAATTTCAAGATGGAATAAACTAGTTCTTTTTCGAAGTGTTGGAAAATCTTATTGACTCAGGAGATCGAAGCGTTAAGAAATCAATAAAAAATTCCGTTAAAAAATTTCCACTGTCTGAGTGGCGGCAAATATTTTCTTTAAAAGAGATAACTTGTCTTTCCGCCCGAGTTTTGGAAATTTTAGGAAGTTTTTAATGATTTTAGCTGAGAGATCCAGTCTTGAATTTTTGGTTCTTTTGCTTCAAGGCAAAAGAACAATTTTTAAAACCATAATTAACAAACTATTTATTGATCAAAATCAACTTCAGATGACAAACCCTACAATGATTCAATACTTCCATTGGTATTCCGAAGGTAACGGAAAGCTGTGGAATGAAGCCCATAAAAACGCAGAATATCTTTCAGAATTAGGAATTACTTCAGTCTGGTTTCCTCCGGCATACAAAAGTACCAACGGTGGAAATTCCGTTGGCTACGATGCTTACGACCTTTTCGATTTAGGAGAATTTGACCAGAAAAATTCCATTCCCACAAAATACGGAACCAAAGATGAATATATTAAAGCCATTAAAGCTTTAAAAGAAAAAAATATTCAGGTGATTGTCGATATTGTTTTAGGACACAAAGCCGGTGGTGATGAGCTGGAAAAATTCAAAGTGGTAAAAGTGGATGAAAATAACCGTGAAAAGGTAATTTCGTCTGAAATCGATATTGAATCCTACACCAAATTTACCTTTCCCGGACGCGGAAAAAAATACTCAGATTTTGAGTGGAACTTCACCTGTTTCAGTGGTGTGGATTATGCAGAAGGTAAGGATTCCCACATCTACAAAATAAAATCAGAATACGGCGACGACTGGGAAGAGATGATCGACGATGAGAAAGGCAATTACGATTACCTGATGTACAACGATGTAGAACACCGAAATCCTCACGTACGTGAAGAACTCAACAAATGGGCAAATTGGTATTTTGAGCAGACCGATTTTGACGGCGTAAGACTGGATGCCTTAAAGCATATTTCTTTTGACTTTTATAAAGAATGGCTGACGATGCTCCGCTCCAATTCCGGAAAAAATATCTTCGCTGTCGGTGAATATTGGGCGCCGGGACAACTCAATTTGTTACAGCGATATATTGAAGCAACTGAAGGCTGCATGAGTCTTTTCGACAGTTCGCTTCACAACAATTTTCATACAGCTTCTCAGGAAGGTGATTCCTATGACTTAAGACAGATTTTTGAGCATACACTTACGCAGGCTGATCCTTTACACTCAGTGAGTTTAGTTGATAATCACGATACTCAGCCGCTTCAGGATCTGGAAGCACCGGTCGAAGAGTGGTTCAAACCTTTGGCTTATGCATTGATTCTGCTTCGTGTTGATGGTTATCCGTGTATTTTTTATCCGGATCTGTTTGGAGCAAGCTATAAGGACATGGGTAATGACGGAAATGAATATGAAATTTTCCTGAATAAAGTAGATGGAATTGAAGAACTTTTAAAGGCCAGAAAAAATCATGCGTTCGGTGAGCAGAGAGATTATTTTGAAGATGCAAACTGTGTCGGCTGGGTGCGTGCTGGTGACGATGATCACGATGGCTGCGCTGTAGTTTTAAGCAACAAAGATCAGTATGAAAAACCTATGGAAATGGGCGAAAAATACATTGGCAAAACATTCTGTGATGTTTTGGGAAGATTTGAAGATAAAGTGACCATCGATGAAAACGGATGGGGGAATTTTCCTGCACCGGCCGGCAACGTCAGCGTCTGGCTCGTGGAGAATGGCCAGTAAGGTTATCAGAAAAAATTTATTACAGAAATATTATACTCATCCCTGTCTCAACCGAGACGGGGATTGGTTTTTTTACACTTTAACAAAAAAATATTTACAATTCATTTAAATAATTATCTTTACGGCCTATAATTTATCAATTTTATGAGAAAAATTTTACTGTCTATAGCAATTGTTTCAGCAATTGGTATGCAGGCGCAGAGCATCAATTCAGAAAATGTTGATTTCCGTGTATTAAAAGCGCCACAGACTTCCATTAAGGAAACTGAAAGAACCTACAATATAAAGGTGAATTCGCCTTACAATCTGAGCAAAGAAGATGTTTTGAAACAGGCAAAAAAAGATCACCAGGACGCTGTTGCCAATTTCAGCAACACAATTAAGGAAAGTCAGGATGCTTATCAGCAGTCATTAAGAGATTATAATGATGAGGTGATCAATGCCAAGGAAACTTTTGCACTGGAATCTGCAGAATTTAAAAAAATGAGTCTTCTGGAACGTCTGAATATGCAGGAAAAAGGAATGAAACCTACACTCAGACTTCCTTCAAAACCTGTTTATGTAAAACCTTCGCCGCCAGTTTACAGAGATCCGGATCTTAACGATTATTTTATTGTAGATAACAATGTTCTGGCATCCCAGATTTCTATCGACGGATACAAAAAAGGCAATCCGAATGTTGATGTTTATATAGATATGTCAACCGTCAATTTTCAGGATAACGCCGGGCAGACATTTGCAAATCAGCCGACAAAAATCACGGTAAAAGAAAACGGAACCGAGAAAATCAATACAAGTATCGGACAGGATTTTGTTTTTGTTTCTTCACAGCCTTCCAACAATATCAATAAGCCGGCTGAAGAGAAGAAGTATCTGGGAAATACCATCAAATCGATCAACACTTTCCTGAATGAAACTTACGGTTACAAAACCTTAAACAAACAGGTAAAACTGGAATTTGTGAAAAATAAAGGTGAATACAACGATCTTGAAAAAGCGCAGATTTATGTGATTACAAACCTCAGAAAACTTCAGGCAAACTCAGATCCTACCTCAAATAATGTGGCTTTTGAAAATATGAAGAAAGGAACTGACATTTGGGAGCAGGTTTTAGCTAAAGTAAATTATACCGATAAAAAAGCAGTGTACAATGCTAAAATCGGGAAATATTTATTTTTAAATTTAATCAGACTGAATGTTGCTTTGGAAAACAAGAAAGTTGCTGAAAAATATCTGAACCAAATGCAGGAAAAAATGGTAGAATTAGATTTGTCATACAACGAAAAAGCAGAGTTGAAAACTTTGGAAAATCAAATCTACAAATCTTAAAAGCATGAAATTCAAAATATTTACAGCACTTACGCTGTGCTTTGCCATCAACGCTTTTTCGCAGTCAAAATACAACCACGGAAACAAATTTGATTTTGATAAAACCATCGAAAAGGATGTGGAAATGGTTGCCGGAGATGCCAACAGTTTCTACATGAGCAGCATCACCAACGAAAATACATTTGAAAGCAAGAGTCAGATTTTCGTAAGGAAGTTTGACAATACCAATAATCTGAAGCAGACTTTTACATACAACATTCCGCAGATGGAAAAGTTCGCCTACATTAATTATCTTGGAAGCTTTGATGCCGGAAACAATATTGTTTTTATTACAGAAACCTACGCCGGGAAACTGAAGAAAAAAAATATTTACAAAATTATTTTTGATAAAACTGCAGGAACTTTCAGAGAAGATCTGATGGCGACTTTTCCTATCGAATCTGTCATGAAATCCGGAACTTCCTATTTTGAGAAATCTGAAAACGGAAGATATGGCGCTGTGGTTTTTTATGAGCACTCTCCAAGAAAAGAACCTGTAAAAATCAACATTAATGTCTTTGAAACTTCTAACCTTAAGACAGTTTGGGAAAAACAGATTACAGGTGAAGCAGGAAGTTCAGATTCCGATTTCTTCGTTTCCAATTCGGGAAATGTGGGTCTTATCAGAAATGCAAAGCAAAATGCTTCTTTACTGTATGTGACGGCTCAGGGTCAGGAAGAGAAATTCTTCACAGAAAAAATGAAAATTGTAAGTGAAACAGCTGTTTCTATAGGCTCAAAAGATTATCTTATCGCTTTTAACAACACTCCGAAATCGTTCAAGGTAAATGCTTCAGATTTTGAAAATTTAATGCTTTACGATATTGCGGAAGGCAAAATTATTTCAAATGAAGTCGCTTCCCAGTACAATGACGGAAGTAAGATTGTTGATATTAACATACCTTATTCTACAGTGAGCGGAGATAATATTTACCTTTTTACGGAAAGCCGGCTTAATGCAGGAACCAAAAAAGTGAAATCACCTATGGGTACCATGATGATCGATGAAACGTATTACCTTGCAGGAGATCCGAGAATGGTAATCATCAATTCAACAACAGGGAAAATAGACAATGTGGTTGCCCTGAATGGAAAAGGACGCAAAAATGCAGAACTTGATTTGCACGCTTTGGGAATTGTCAATGTAAAAGGAAATTACTTCATGAAGAAAGGTGAAAACTATGATTTATCGGCAGTTAATCTGGACAGTAAGTCGGTGGTCGAACTTAAAAACATGCCTCCTTACAAAGAAACTCAGGCAGCTCAGTTTCAGGGATCAGGCGATGCTTACAGTCAGGCATTGCTGTACAGACCCGATGTGAAAGGAATTTATTATCCAAGAACTTATGACGGAAGCAAAAGTGCGGCAATTGTTGCGATAGAAAATTTCGACGGTAAGTAGATTTTTAAAATTTAAATAAATTAAAAAACGGTTCTGTGAAAGCAGAGCCTTTTTTTTAAACTAAAATTTTTCGTATTTCAAGAATATCAGGTCTATCCTCAACCTGCAGAATTTTTCCGGTTCTGGCAAATGCTGCCCAGACAGCCCGAAGTTTTTTTCCGTTCTCAAAAATATAATCCCAGGGAACATCTTTCAGAAGTTCAGCATCTTTCCATGCATCTTTGTTGGCAAAAATTAAAGGAAGATCAAAACAGTGTGAAGCACCGATAAAGTGGCTTTTTAAAGTCGATTTGATTTTAAACAAATGAATATTTCCACCACCGGAAGCGTAATTTCCGGCAAAAACTTCAGCCGGTTTTCCGTAGATTGATTTTGTGGTAATCTTTACAATCCGGTTTAAAACAGAATTGTGAAGGTAAGTGTAGATGCCTTCCTGAGCGGTTTTTACATAAAAGGAAGTTTCATCTTCATTATAACCAATGAGAACGTCAATTTTTGAAGCGTTTTCTTTCCATTTTTTTAGAGTCTCATTTTCCTGTGGAAGTGGTTCGTGACCGTATTTTAGACAGAAAGGCATGGCCGCTTTTAAACCGTATTTAAAACCTGAAGGAAGAAAGTTCTGATACGAGTCCACCATTTTCAAAACGTCGGTGTCATCTTTAAGAAAATCGGTCTGACTAAAAAGTTCGGTGTACATTTTCTCTCTTTTCAGTCTGAAACCTAGTGGTGCACTTTGAATAATTACTCTTTTAAATAAATCTTCCACATCTTCTAAAATCAAAAGATGTGCAATGGCATCGCCACCCGAAGATTGCCCGAAAAGTGTGACGTTATCAGGATTGCCTCCAAAATCTTTAATGTATTTTTTAATCCATTTCAAAGCTTCGATAATATCAAACAGACCAAGATTGGCAGGTCTTTCGTCATTGCCTCCCAAAAATCCAAACAGTCCTAAACGGTAAGAAACAGAAACAACAATAATATTCTGTTCCTTTACCCAAACTGATGGATCGGAAGTAGGCAAATCTCCACAACCGATTTCATAAGAACCGCCATGAATCCAGACGATGACAGGCAGGTTTTCTTCAACTAAATTTTCAGGTCTTGTGATGGTTAAGAATTGAGTTGATTCTTCCGGCTGAAATTTTTCGAGGTCAGTTTTACCAATAAGTCTTTCCAAAAGCGGACTGATTTTCTGCGGACAGACCGGCGTTTTATCTGAAATGAAATTTTCTGCAGATTTTAAGGGAATTGGTTTTTTGAATCTTTCAGATTGAGCATAGCGAATGCTTTTAGCCTTAATGACTCCATTTTCTTTAAAAGCTAAAATTTTCCCGAACGAAGTTTCAAAAGTGTGGTTGTGCAATGGATGGTTTGTGCTCATCTTCCTATTTCAAAACTGAAAATTAAGAAATAAAACAGTAATCAGGGTAAATAAATCTGTAAAAAAGGTAAGGGCTTTTCCGAAAAAAGGTCGGAAATTTGTAAGGTAAAAGATTACATTTAAAATTATCAATACATTATGAACACATTTTCTGTAAAAGCTTTTGGAGCAGAATCCAAAGAAGCTGATCTTAAAGAAATGAATATCGAAAGAAGAGAAATTGCCGCCAATGATGTGGAAATTGAAATTCTTTACTGCGGAGTTTGCCACTCTGATTTACACACTGCAAGAAACGACTGGGGCGGAACAAAATATCCGTCTGTTCCGGGACACGAGATTGTAGGAAAAATTACAAAAGTAGGGTCTGACATTACTAAATTTCAGGTAGGTGATCTTGCCGGAGTTGGATGTATCGTAGATTCATGCGGACATTGCGACAGCTGCAAACAGGATCTTGAGCAATATTGTGAAAACGGATTTACCGGAACCTACAACGGAAAAGATACGCATTTGGGAGGTCACACTTTTGGTGGCTATTCACAAAAAGTAGTTGTAGATGCTGGTCACGTTTTGAAAGTACCTGCCAATCTTGATCTGGCTGCAGTTGCACCGCTTCTTTGCGCAGGGATCACAACATGGTCGCCACTTAAGCACTGGAATGTTAGCGCAGGATCTAAAGTTGCCGTAATCGGTTTGGGAGGATTAGGCCACATGGCAATTAAACTTGCAAAAGGTTTGGGTGCTGAGGTGACTTTATTCTCAAGAACGCCGGGTAAAATGGAAGATGCGAAAAAATTAGGTGCAGACCACGTGGTTATTTCTACTGATGATTCACAAATGGCAACTGTACAGAGAAAATTTGATTTGATTATTGACACAGTTCCTTACGATCATGATGTCAATCCTTACATCACGACTTTGAATATCAACGGAACTTTGGTTTTGGTAGGATTTATCGGGAAAATGGAAGAGGCATTAGCTACACCACCAATGATTATGGGAAGAAGAGCAGTTGCAGGCTCAGTAATCGGTGGAATTGCCGAAACTCAGGAAATGCTTGACTTCTGTGGCGAACACAATATCGTTTCTGAAATTGAAATGATCAAAATGCAGGACATCAACGAAGCATACGAAAGAATGCTGAAAAGCGACGTGAGATACCGTTTTGTGATTGATATGCAGTCTTTGTCTTAGAACTTATTCTGAATAGAATAAAAATTTCGGCGGACCAAAAGGTTCGCCGAACTTGTTTTTAGTGGCTACGTCAAAAAATATCTTTATTCTTACGACTTTTCATTATTTTCGTAAAAAAAAATTAAACTATTCATGAAAAAACTGATTGTATTATTATTTGTACTATTTTCTATCTCTGCTTTCTCTCAGGAAGACGTTTACTTTGGAAAAAAGAAACTGGTAGCTGCAGAAGTCATTTTAGAAAATGGAGATATTAAAACCGGATATCTTCAGGATTTCCAAAGCAACCGTTTCTATAATGGGGATGTGGGATCCTTCAGCGGAATTGAGAAAAATTTTAAATTTGAGGTAAAAGAATTTAAATTCAAAGAAGAATCAGGTTCTGCAATTCAGCTGATTAATATTTCTGATGTCAAAAGAATTGTACTTCTGAATAATGACGGTTCCGAAAGACTGGTTTATGACAAAATGAAACTGAAAACCATCAATTCCAACAATGAAGTTGTTGACCTCAAAAAAACAGTCATTCTCCCGCTGGAGCAGGAGGGAAAACTAAATCTTTACGGAATTACAGTTGTAGCTTACGGTCAGGCAAGTCCTTATTCCAGAGGTCCGGCGAACCAATATCTGACAACGTTATTTATTCCTTATCTTAAAAGTTCCAACAGTGAATATGCTTATTTGCCTTTCGATATCAACAGAATGAATATTTTTAATTTAGGAAAGCTGGAAGGTAAATTTAAGAAAGCTTTAGAAGAAGCAACGAAAGAGTGTCCGGAGTTTCAGGAGAATATCGATGAAACAATGAAGGTTTTTGAAAAAAGTCAGAAAAAAGATCTGAAGCAGATGTATTATGACAAAGAAGCAAAGAAGAAGCAGATCCGAAAAGACGTTAAAAATAAAGCAGAAGAAAATTTTCTGCAAATGAAAATTGATGCAGAATACGGAATGAAACCTTACCTGCAGCTGGTAGACGATTACAATAAGAAATGCAGTAAATAAACTGCGGTACAGCCTTTGAAAATTTCAGAGGTTTTTTTCTGCCAAAATTTCCACTCTTACTTAAAAATCTGCCAAAATATTTAAATCTGTCTCTTGGCATACAATTAGACAATTTCAACACAGAATTAATTAAAAAATCAAATATATTATGTCAGTAAACTTTAAACCCTTAGCAGACAGAGTGCTTATCGAGCCTATCGCTGCAGAAACCAAAACAGCTTCAGGTATTATTATCCCGGATACGGCTAAAGAAAAACCACAGGAAGGTACAGTAGTAGCAGTGGGTCCAGGTAAAGTAGACGAGCCTACAACTGTAAAAGTAGGAGACAAAGTTCTTTATGGAAAATATTCAGGTTCTGAATTAAAATTGGAGGGAAAAGATTTCATCATCGCTAAGGAGTCTGATTTATTAGGAGTAATAGGTTAAGCTAATAGCTATTGGCTTATGGCAGATGGCCTTCCAGCGTTGAAAATAGACAATGAGAGATTTTAAAAAATTTGAAGTTTGGCAACTGAGCCATAAATTAACTTTAAAAGTTTATAAGTCAAGCCAAGGCTTTCCTAAAGAAGAAATTTTTGGTGTAACTTCTCAAATCAGAAGATCTTTTGCTTCCATAGGATACAACATTTCGGAAGGAAGCGGTAGATATTCAGATAAAGAATTTGCAAATTTCATTAACATCGCACTAGGATCATCCAACGAAGCCGAAAACCAACTAATACTTTCTAAAGATCTGGAATATCTTTCAGAAGAAGATTTCCAAAACCTTTCAGAAGAATTAACTATACTTTAAAAGAAGCTTGTCGCCCTTTGGAACAGGCTCAACGGAAATTAGCTTTTAGCAGATGGCTAATTGCTGATAGCTAAAAAATAAAATTAAGCAGCATAGAAGCTGTAATAAAATTAAAAATTAAATCAAAACTTGCGAATTGCTAAAAGCCAAAAGCTGACAGCCATTCGCCAAAAGCAAAAAATATGGCAAAAGAAATAAAATTCGATATCGAGTCAAGAGACGCTCTGAAAAGAGGAGTTGATGCATTGGCTAATGCAGTAAAAGTAACTTTAGGACCAAAAGGTAGAAACGTAGTAATCGAAAAATCTTTTGGTGCACCTCACGTTACTAAAGATGGTGTTTCTGTAGCAAAAGAAATCGAACTTGAAGACAGAGTAGAAAATATGGGAGCGCAAATGGTAAAAGAAGTTGCTTCCAAAACAAATGATATCGCAGGAGACGGTACTACTACCGCTACTGTTTTAGCACAGGCTATCGTCAGAGAAGGTCTTAAAAACGTAGCTGCAGGAGCTAACCCAATGGACTTGAAAAGAGGAATCGACAAAGCTGTAACGGCTGTTGTTGCGAACCTTAAAGAGCAGTCTAAAGAAGTAGGTGATTCTACAGAAATGGTGAAGCAGGTAGCTTCAGTTTCTGCAAACAACGACGAAACGATCGGTTCATTAATCGCTGAAGCTTTCGGAAAAGTAGGTAAAGAAGGTGTAATTACTGTAGAAGAAGCTAAAGGTATCGATACAACAGTAGACGTTGTGGAAGGTATGCAGTTCGACAGAGGATACCAGTCGCCTTACTTCGTGACAAATCCTGAGAAAATGTTAACTGAGCTTGAAAATCCTTACATTCTTTTAGTTGAGAAAAAAATCTCTTCAATGAAAGAATTGCTTCCGGTTCTTGAGCCAATCGCACAAAGCGGAAAATCTTTACTGATCATCTCTGAAGAAGTTGAAGGTGAAGCTTTGGCAACTTTGGTGGTAAACAAATTAAGAGGTTCTCTTAAAATTGCTGCTGTAAAAGCTCCGGGATTCGGTGACAGAAGAAAAGCAATGTTGGAAGACATCGCTATCTTAACTGGCGGACAGGTAATTTCTGAAGAGCAAGGTTTCACAATGGAAAATATCTCTTTGGATATGTTGGGAACTGCTGAAAAAGTATCTATCGACAAAGACAACACAACGGTTGTAAATGGTGGTGGTGAAGAAAGCAAGATCAAAGGAAGAGTAAACCAGATCAAAGCTCAGATGGAAACAACTACTTCTGACTACGACAGAGAAAAACTACAGGAGAGACTGGCTAAATTAGCTGGTGGTGTTGCCGTACTTTATGTAGGTGCAGCTTCTGAAGTTGAAATGAAAGAGAAAAAAGACAGAGTTGATGATGCATTGAATGCTACAAGAGCAGCTGTTGAAGAAGGTATCGTTGCCGGTGGTGGTGTTGCTTTGGTGAGAGCTATTGAAGCTTTGGCTAACCTTTCAGGAATCAATGCTGACGAAACTACAGGTATTAAAATCGTTAAAAGAGCGATCGAAGAGCCATTGAGACAAATCGTTGCCAACGCAGGAGGTGAAGGTTCTGTAATCGTTGCTAAAGTTGCAGAAGGAACTGCAGATTTCGGTTACAACGCAAAAACTGACGAGTATGTAAATATGCTTGAAGCAGGAATCATCGACCCTACGAAAGTAACAAGAGTTGCCCTTGAAAACGCAGCTTCAGTTTCTGGAATGCTGTTAACAACTGAGTGTGTTATCACTGAGATCAAGAGCGCAGAACCTGCTATGCCAATGGGAGGTGGAATGCCAGGAATGATGTAGTCATCACCGATGCTTTAAATATATAAACCGTTCAGATTTTTTCTGGACGGTTTTTTACGCACATAAATCAAAGTAAATAAAATTAATTTATAACTATAAAATTTAATCAAAACAATGGGAATTGAAATTATATCTGCACTATTAGCTTCTTTTCTTGGAGCTTTATTTCCTATTTTAAAAAAGATCATAGAAAAATATTTAAAAACATTAAATGAGAATGAAAAAAAGTATTCCCTTAATAAATTTCTATCAAAGTTTTTTGAAGTTGAAATAAATGAAAAATCGTATAAACAGAGGTTCAGTGAAACTATCTCAACTTTAGATAAAGCATTTTTGGAGGTAGAAAAAGCAACAAATGAGTTTAATGAATTAATGAAAGAAAAGCAAAGAGGAATAGAATTTTTAGAACAAAGGCTCGAAACTCTTTCTGGAGAAGAACAACAATTAAAAGAAAAAGTAGAAACGCTTCAAAAAGTTCCAATTGAAGCAGTTCCATATTTTGAAGAGATGATGTCGAGAGGTGAAAAAAGAAGCGAATACAGAGACTATATTCTATTTGTATCAGGAATCACAGTCTCAATAATTATAACCCTAATATTAAAATTTTATTTCCACATTTAAATGATTACTAAATAAGATTTTTTAGGAATATGGTACAATGATAATCATAAATTGACAATTACAAACGACAATGTTCAATTAGATACAAATATTGAAACCGAGCATAAGCCATTCTATACACATTGCATATTACATGAAAAAAATGAATTTACGATTATAGAAAAAAACAATATCCAACTTTCTGCAAGTATCGTTATAATGAACACATCGGATATGAGTAAAAAGATAACAATAATTTTAAATTTCAGTGGAATCATATTCATTAAACTGACAAAATATAAATAATAGAATATCTCCCAACGCCGATGTAATTGTCACGCTTGTACTCACAAATGTAAAACCGTTCAGATTTTCTGGGCGGTTTTTTTGTGAAATCTTATTATAAAATAGAAAGTATTTTTAATGATTAAATATAATATCTTTGAGAAAAATAAAGCGAAACAAACATTTGCCAATCTCCCTAATTTCAGGTGGATATGCGAAGGTGTGATTTGCGTATATACAAGTTAGAAAAAATTTAGATAAATTAAATACCGTAATACATGTGGACAATAATTATAATATTAGTAGCAATTTTTATTATATGGGTTTTCATAAGTAATAATAATGACAATGAAAAGATTCGTAATTTAAACAATAATAATGGCGGTCTAAGAAAGCAATTTCCAAATTTTACTAAATTTATTGAAGAAGATTTAAACATGATTATTAAGTATGACGATGGAAGAAATATTTGTTATAAAAAATCAGAAATTTTGGGAGAATTAAATATTGGATTGAAACTTGAATTTGATAATACAAAAGTGATTTATTCTAAATTTATTAGAAACGATGGTACAACTCAAATTGGAAAAAATGTAACATATCCTTTTACTAACGAAATGAGTCTCATTGAAAAATGTATCAACACCAGTATACAAGATTTAAATATTATAGCTGAAAAACAAACTAGTTATGATAATGTGAAGGATAATGTTACAGATTCTCAGAAAGAAAAATATTTAAAACATTGGTTAGAAGTAATTTGTAATACGGATAAAGAAGATGGATTGCACTATCATGCTTTATATCTTTATAAATTAGACGATATTAATCCAATTATTATGGAAGCAAACCTTATCTATAAAAGGAGAGGTAATCATCCGAATAACCTAGAGTCTCCCTCAATGAATAAAATTTCCAAAGTAAGTTTTATTTATGATGATTTTTTTATTTCAGCTTACCCTGATGTTTATTTATGGTCACAGAATAAAAAAAATTCGGTAAGAGCATTTAGTTTAAAAAAAACTAATGGAGTTTATCTTGAGAACACACTTAGTTTAATGGAATTTTATAGAGATCTTATTGACCAATACAAAGAAGAAGGTAACTCTCTTGAATGTAGTAAATAAAAAAACTTCGGCTAACATTGTATTGGCACTTTTCCGCTGCTCAATGTCTCCCGACTTTGAGCAATAAAACACAAAAAAACCGATGTCGCGGATTTGTAATCCGCCACTTTTCCCTATATTTAAAATATTTCTCTACACAGAAAATCAATTAAAGCAAACCTCAACGTCATTGAAAACAAAATTATTCCTCCTTTCACTTTTCGGTTTGTGTTTAGCCAATGCACAGACCTTAAATTTTAAACATCTCGCGGATATGTCTATGCGCAGAGGAGCTGTAACCAGTGCCATTGCAGGTAACAACATCTATGTGAGCAATGGGTATAAAGATGTGGATGGCAATGCTACTATTATTGAGAAATACAGTATTAAAAATAACCGTTGGAGTATAATCAACTCTAGTCTGATTCCTAAAAGATTTGCCAATTCGGAGACTTACGGTAATAAAATTTATATTTTTAACGGTTGGGGAAACAGTCATCTTGAAATTATAGACCTTGAAACTCATCAAAAAACGAAAGGAGCTGTTAACCGTGCCTACACCGGAAATGCTGGTTCTGCCATCTATAATGGAAAAATATACACGTTCGGAGGAAGTGGGCTAAACAATGCCGCCACCACAGTATTTTCTGACAGGTTTCAGTATTATGACATTGCTTCAGACACATGGCACACTTTACCGAATATGCCGACCGCCAGAGAAGCAAGGGGCAAAATTGTGAATGATAAGCTCTATGTTATCGGTGGTTTTAACGGTACATCATCACGCTTGGTCAATGTGTATGACCTCAAAAAAAATCTTTGGACTGATCAATATACGATGCCTGCTGCGATATCTGGTCATTCATTAGCGGTATCCGGTAATAAGATTTTTATTGCCGGCGGTTATAATAATCAAAATTTCCTGGCCTATTTTGATACAGAAACCAATAAGTTGCATAGGTTATCATCCAATGATATGATTCCCAGACGACATGCTGCTGCTGAGATATATAATGATAAATTATACATCATCGGCGGAAGTACAGCCTCCTCAACCAAATCAGCTATTAAAAGCATTCAGGTTGCGGATCTTAGTGATGAAGTGCTTTCTGGTAAATAAATCAATGATGATGTATTGAAATTTGGAATGCGAGGAATGCAATTGTAACGTCATTGCGAGGTACGAAGCAATCTTATCTTAATAACAAACCACGATGTCGCGGATTTGCAATCCGTGACTTTTTATCGCTCACATTCATAGCAACTTCATACTATTTAAATTATAAACGAAAAAAACAAAATCCCATTCCAATTATGATTAAATTTGAAATGCACTAAATTAATAATCATCAAAATATGAAAGCAAAAACCCATACAATTTTCGCTGCATTGCTTGCTTTGGTGACGTGGTTTTGCGTCATTCTTCAGTTTTATATTTCGACAGATACTTTCGCCAATGTCATCAGCTATTTTACGATTTTGTGTAATTCTTTAATAGCGGTAAGCCTTACGTTTTCTGCTTTCTTCCCGAAAACTCAGTTAGGTCAATTTTTTTCAAGGCTGTCTGTAAAAACGGCGGTTGCACTGTACATATTCATTGTGTTTATTGTTTACAACACGGTTTTGAGAGGGATCTGGAAACCTACAGGATGGCAGTTGTTTTTAGATAATATGCTTCATGTTGCGATTCCGGTTCTGTATATTCTGTACTGGCTCTTTCTGGTTACAAAAACTAAGCTGAGCTGGAAAAACGGATTGTACTGGTTGATCTTTCCTTTGTCATATCTGATTTATTCATTGGTTCGGGGCTCAGTAACCAATTGGTATCCATATCCATTCCTCAATGTTACAGAACTCGGTTTGGGGAAAGTGCTGGTGAACAGTTTAATAATGCTTTTAGTGTTTTTAGCAAGCGGATCTGTATTGATTGCAGTTAATAATAAGTTTGAAAAGGAAGTAGACTGAAAAATAGGTTTAATTAAAAATAATCAGAATGCCCAAAAAAGATTTAGAAAAATACATCAGAGACACCGCAACTCCGAAAGATTATTCGGACAGCAAATATCTGGTTTATGTGGAATTGTATAAAAGGGATAAAAAAGTAAAGAAAATCATTTCAGAACACTGTAAAGTTATCAGGAAACTTAATTCCGGTTATCTATGTGAAGCTCATATGCAGGCAGTACCGGAAATTGTAAGATCTTTAGCATTAGAAAATCATGCGGTTTATCAGGTGGTGAGGTTGGCGAAAAGTGCTTAGAAAACAGCGGAGCACATTTCTTAAATTTATTTATTTTTACAATAAGGAATTGATTTACAGTCGAACCAAAAATGAGTATTTAAATTTAAACTTAGGCTTTATTTAATTTACATTTAAATCTTTAAAAATGAATACATTGTCAGAGTCTCCAGTATACTACCACGGCACAAAAGCTAATCTAAAAACAGGCGACCTCATTGAAGTCGGCTTTGTTTCCAATTACGGTTCAAAAAGAAAATCAAAATACATCTATCTTTCTGAAACACTGGATGCAGCAACCTGGGGAGCAGAACTGGCATTCGGTGAAGAAAAAGAAAGAATTTACATCGTAGAACCCACCGGAGCAATTGAAGACGATCCCAATGTTACAGACAAAAAGTTTCCGGGAAATCCCACAAAATCGTACCGTTCACAACATCCTTTTAAAGTCGTCGGAGAAGTTAAAGATTGGCAAGGCCACTCACCGGAACAGCTGAAGATGATGAAAGATCATCTGGAAAAACTTAGAGAACAGGGGATTGAAGCGATTGAAGATTAATCACTGCTATGAAATATTTAATTACTTTAATTCTGAGTGTCTTTTGGATATTTTCATTTTCACAGGAGAAAGTGCTGGCTTCTGATTATAAAAATATGTATTCTTCAAATCACTGTCTGTATACAAAGCATGATATGAAACCGTTTAATGGTTATATAAAACTAAAGGACGACAATCCTGATAATTTTCAATATGTAAAAATAGAGAATGGATGTAACCAAACTCTATTAGAAGTATTTAATTTAAAAAATGAACTCTTATTCAGAGGAAGATACACCTTTGACAAAAGTAATAATCAAATAATAACATACGAAAATGATTCTGTGAACCTTGGCAGAAGTGAGTTACTTGATAAAAAACTGACAGATTCTGCAACGCTGGTCAGAAAACGGATCATGAATTATTATCATTCCGACGTAGAAAATGGAATTCAAAATGTCACACCGATAACAGGAATTATCTATTATGCTGATAATCCTGATGAAATTTATTCAGTACAATATAAAAATGGTACAGCAATAAAGCTGCTTACCTATTATGACAATAAAGAGTTTAGAGATAACAGTCAAAACATCACAACATTAAGAAAGAAGGAAAGTTACGGGCTACTCTTCAATGAAAACGGAAATATTTATGACTCCGGTTTAGGTGATAAAATATATCCATTTATTTTTAGCGGAGAGTACATCAGATGGGACCAAAAGGGTAAAGTGACAGCCAGGAAGAATTTGAATAAATAAAAAATACTGAATTAAATCTCTGTGATTTTACCATTTAGTACTTTTTACATTTTTATTATTTTTAAAGAAATTTTTATACGATGGCTAAACCCAACAAAACCACAGAAACCCAAGTCAGCGTCACAGACTTCATCAATTCCTACGTAGAAAATGAACAGAAAAAGACGGACAGTTTTGAACTCATCAGACTCATGAGCGAATGGTCTGGTTTTGAACCGAAAATGTGGGGTCCTACCATCATCGGATTTGGCAGTTATCATTACAAATACGACAGCGGGCACGAAGGCGATATGCCGCTCATCGGATTCTCGCCACGAAAAGCAGAATTTTCACTTTACATCTATTCGCCCACCGAAGATAATCAACATCTGCTGGATGATTTTGGAAAATATAAGATGGGAAAAGCATGTATTTACGTCAAAAAACTGGCTGATATCAATGTTGATTCTCTCGAAAAAATCTGTAAAGCAACCATTAAATATCTGCATAAACATCACGAATGTGCGTGCAGGGAAAAATAACCTTTTAAAGTTTCAATTTAAAGAGTTAATCGCCACAAAGTAAATCGCTTTGCGATTTAGTCAGTTTATTACATTGAAAGCTAGATTCAAAAACTAAAGTTTTTTAGAACGAAGCTTTTTTGTTTTAATAATTTTTTTAAAGATTAAAAAAATCGGCAAATCAGAACATTTTTGCAAAATCAGGTAACTTACAATAAACAAAATTACTTGTTTAAGCTAAATTTAAAGGTTGTTAAGGAAATCTTAAAGAAAATCGGATTATGGTAAGTTTTTTGCGTAATTTTAGATAAAATTTTACACTATGCAAAAATATTTACTTTCGTTAACATTGTGTGTTTCACTATGTAACGCCCAGACTACGGTTACCAAAGCATTTCACGATCCGGTTGTGGGTGATATCAACAATTACGTGAGCTTAAACGGAACGCCAGATCATTCTTCAGCAGGTGCGAATACAGTTTTTAATAATTCCACACTTACTCAGGGAGGCGTAAGTCCTGGGACATATTCTGCACCAACTGCTGCCGAAATCGGCTTATACCCCGGATCTACATTGAAATATGTGAACAGCGGAACCACCGTTTTTTACAAACAGACTGCAGCGAAACTTGAAATTACAGCATTGGTAACTGCAGATGCAACTATAAATCTCAGCGCAAACAATGGTACTTTTATCAGTTATCCTACCAATTATGGACTCAACGAAAATGATACGGCGTCAGGTACTTTTTCAGCACAGGGTTTCAACGGTAATGTAAGCGGTAATATTAATATCTCTGCTGATGCATGGGGAACACTGCTTATAGGATCTAAAACTTATAATAATGTGCTGAGGGTGAAATCTGTGCAGAATTTTGCTATGACAGTTTTTGGTTTTCCTGCCGGAACAGTAGTTAATACTTCCTACGCATATTACGACAGCGCACATAAAGCACCGTTGTTTACTACCACAAATGCAGTAATTACCATAGGAACAAATGCTCCGCAAAACAGTAATGTAGCACAGGGATTAAATGAGATTTATCTTGCCGTGAAAGATATTCAACTGAAAAGCAAATTTGAGTTTTATCCAAATCCTGCAACAGATGTTGTGCATTTCAGAAATTCTGAAGATGCCAATGTTGTGATTTACAATGCAGAGGGAAAAGTTTTAAAACAAAGCAGAAAAGCAGACGAAATTCAGGTATCTGATCTTCCTTCAGGAGTTTACTTTATCACTGCTGACAAGAATAGTACTTTATCTGAAACAAAAAAGCTGATCAAAAAATAAATATATTTTGCCTGCTTTTTGATATAAATTTTTCACACCAAAATCACCAGCTATGACTAAAAAAATTATCTCGCTTATTGCCTTAAGCGCTATGCCATTCGTGCAGGCACAGATCGAAAGTCCAATTCCGCCGGCTCCTGAGGTTCCGGAAAAGATGAATATCGTTAAAACCAATGTCACGGCGTATGCCTTCAGGAATTTTAACCTCACCTATGAAAGATCGCTGAATCAATGGTTTTCTCTGACGATAGGATTTGGGACAATGCCCGAAGGAAAAGTTCCCTTCATCAATTCTTTTTTGAATGATGAGGACGAAAAACAGTTCCAGAATCTGGAAATTAAAGCGACCAATTTTACATTAGAACCAAGATTCTATATCGGTCATGGCTATGGAAAAGGATTTTATTTTGCTCCGTATTACCGTTATTCCAGCGTAGAATCCAATGATTTTGATTTTTACTACAATTTTCAGCCTGTAAATGGCATTGTCTATCCGATTCCTTTGATGGGAAAAGGGGAAGCGGGCGGCCACAGCGGAGGTTTGATGGTTGGAGCTCAGTTTTTTCTAAATAAAGCCCAAAGTTTAGTCCTTGATTTTTGGATTGCCGGAGCCCATTACGGAACCGGAAAAGGTGACTTTGCCCTTACCAGCGACATTTTCCTGACTCCTGAAATGCAGGCTCAACTTAAAAAAGAAATCGAAGATCTCGACGTACCTTTTGTAGATTACACTGTGGAGACCAATACCGAAGGTGCAAGAATAAAAGTTGACGGCCCGTGGGCTGGCTTCAGAAGCGGCTTGTCAATTGGGTATAGATTTTAAGATATTTTCGGACATGTCATCCTGAGCCCGTCGAAGGATATGTTGTATATTGAAAATGTTTTGAAAAATTGACTGAAATTTCGATTTAAATCTAAAACTGAGTCATCACATCATTGGTGTGTTTCGCATGTAAGTATAGTTCCTGAAAGAAGTGGTCATAACATTCTTTCAGGAATTTTTTGTTATCTGAAAACGCTTCAAAAACGGGAATATCCTTATCTAAATATTTCGCTTTGTGTAAAACATTTTTCATACTGAAGCCGATGCTGCGGTCTGTACGGTAATTGTACAGCCAGTCTTCACTTTCCATTCTTGAAAGCATCGTTTTAAAATTTTCAGGAAATAAATGGAGGTGCCGGTTTAAAACTTTGTAAACATTTTGCGAGTGTGATTTCCAGCCTTGTAATGAATTAACTGTTAAATCATTAGCTAAAAAATAATCCATCGAAACATCCACAAAGGCACCCGAATATAATCTCACCAGCGGACTGAAAACTTTCTTGGCTTCATGAATGGCAGGATGAGAATCTGTAAAAGTATCGATGGCGCGGTGCATCGTAATTCCGTTTTGGATGTCTTTCGGGAAAGAAAAACGGTCTTTATTCCGGATGTAGTCTTCCAGGAACTGCCCGACAATCTGTCCGTCGGAAAATGATAGAAAAGAGTGGGCGAGGAAGTTCATACTTTTTATTTTTGTTTATTTATTTAAAGCTAAAAATCTAAACTGCGGTTAAAATATTAAAAAAGTCTTTCATGAAAATCTTCAACTTTGCTCACTTCCTCAATTTTAATCCCGAATTTCTTCTTTGGAAGTTTATTTAAATTTGAAATAAAAATCTTTTCGTAACCCAGTTTTTCGGCTTCTGTAATTCTCTGTTCCGCCTGAGCAATCGGACGGATTTCTCCGCTAAGACCAATCTCTCCCGCAAAACAGTAATGTTCTGAAATGGCAATATCTTCATTGGATGAAAGAATGGAAGCGACAACCGCTAAATCCAAAGCCGGATCGTCTGTTTTTATTCCGCCGGTGATGTTCAGAAAGACGTCTTTTGCACCCAACTGAAAACCTGCTCTTTTTTCCAGAACTGCCAGAAGCATATTTAATCTTTTAGAATCAAAACCAGTGCAGCTTCTTTGTGGAGTTCCGTAGACAGCCGTACTTACCAGCGCCTGAATTTCCAGAAGCATCGGTCGGTTTCCTTCCAGAGTTACGGCCACTGAATTTCCGGAAAGTTCTTCAGATTTTTTGGTAATTAAGATTTCAGAAGGATTTTTAATCTCTTTTAAACCTTGTGAAACCATTTCATAAATACCAATTTCTGCCGTCGATCCAAAACGGTTTTTGTTGGCTCTCAAAAGTCTGAAAAGATGATTTCTGTCGCCATCGAAATTTAAAACCACGTCAACCATGTGCTCCAGAACTTTTGGTCCGGCAATCTGTCCGTCTTTTGTGATGTGACCGACTAAAAATACCGGAACATTGTTTTCTTTGGCGTATTTTATAATTTCATTGGAGCATTCTCTGATTTGTGAAACGGTTCCCGGCGAACTTTCAATCAGCTGAGACTGTAATGTCTGAATGGAATCAATAATTACAAAATCAGGCTCCAGCTTTTTGGCTTCATGAAGAATTTTTTCCAATGAAGTTTCCGTGTACAGAAAGCAGTTCGGGTTTTTGATTTCAGCCAAACGGTCGGCTCTCATCTTGATCTGGGACGCACTCTCTTCACCGGAAACGTAGAAAATTTTCTTTTTCATCTTCAGGGCAAGTTGTAAAAGAAGAGTAGACTTACCGATTCCGGGTTCTCCACCTATCAAAGTGACTGAGCCTAAAACAATTCCTCCTCCCAAAACGCGGTTAAGCTCATCAGATGGTGTTTTTATCCTCGGTTCTTCCACGGCTTCAACTTCGATGATGTTGATGACGTGCTGTTTTGATTTCGAAAACGGTGGAGTTTTAGATGAGTTTTTTTCTACAATTTCTTCTACCAGAGTGTTCCATTCAAGACAGTTTTTACATTGCCCTGTCCACTGTGGATATTGTGAACCGCAGTTCTGACAGAAATATGCTGTTTTAAGTTTTGCCATACTGCGAAGTTGAAGATTTTTTTTGAAATTTTCTTAATTTTAGGAGATGAAAAATGTTTTGCTTAAAAGTGCCCAGGTTTTTGTCTCGATGTCAATTCTGAATTTTTTACTGAGCATCGTTACATTATCGGTTTTAGATTTGCCCGGCGGAAGTTTCGGAATGTTCCCTTTTTTAATATTGGCAGAATGCTGTATTACAGCCATTATTGCATGGATTACAGTTTTAATTTTTAAAAGAAACTATAATTCAGTGGAGAAAATGGCAGTTTTATTTGAAATTATTTACCTCACAAGTCTGATCATTTCCGGTTTCTATCCTTTTGGCAGGAGTGACGATTCTCAGGTCAGCTTACTTATCTATTTAAATTCTGTCATTGTATTGATTATGATTTATTTCGGAAACCGATTAATTTCATCAAATAAAAAATCTTAACATAGGTCAATGATTCGTACTGAAACTTAATACTACATTTGTCAGTATAAATTTTTTAAAAATGAAAAGAATACTGTTAGGTTTTGCTTTCGCTTTGGTCAGCATCTTCACTTTTGCTCAGACAGGATGGACCGTAGATCCAATGCATTCATCTGTGAATTTTAATATCAAGCACATGGGAATCAGTTTTGTACAGGGCCGGTTTGATAAGTTTGACGGAAAAGTGACAACTGAAGGAAACAATTTGGATAATGCTCAGTTTAGCTTCACAGTGCATACAGCATCTGTGAATACCGGAGTAGAGCCGAGAGACAAGCATTTAAGAACTGCAGATTTTTTTGATGCAGACAAATTTCCGGAAATGACTTTTGAAAGTGCTTCGGTTACAAAAGGAAAAGATAATTCCTACACACTGAAAGGTAAATTAACTATCAAAGACGTTATAAAAGAAGTGAGTATTCCTGTAACTTTTGGAGGAATTACAAAAAATCAGCAGGGAAAAGAAGTTGCAGGTATTCAGGCAAAATTTAAAGTAAACCGTTTGGATTACAACATTAAATATGATCCTACCGGAGCCGGTGTTGCAAAAGAAGTTGAAGTAAATGCATACTTCGAATTAGTAAAAAAATAATAGTTTTCATATTATATAATTTGGTTTGGGTAAAGGTTTTCAATAGCAGTATTGGAAACCTTTTTTGTTTCATTTCGTATTTTAAAGTGTAACAAAATTGCTTTGCTTTTCTTTTTGTCCTAACTTTGCACAAACCTAATCTAATGAGTAAAAAGAATACAAAGTACATCTTTGTGACAGGAGGTGTAACTTCATCTTTGGGAAAGGGAATCGTTTCAGCTTCTCTTGGTCTACTGCTAAAATCACGCGGCTTCAATGTAACAATTCAAAAGCTTGATCCTTATATCAATATCGATCCGGGTACTTTGAATCCTTATGAGCACGGAGAATGTTACGTGACCGAAGATGGTGCAGAGACGGATCTGGATTTAGGTCACTACGAGCGTTATCTTGACTCGCCGACTTCTCAGAACAACAACGTTACCACAGGGAAAATTTACCAGACTGTAATTGAAAAAGAAAGAAAAGGAGACTTCCTTGGGAAAACAGTTCAGGTAATTCCTCATATTACGAACGAAATCAAACGCAGAATTAAAATTCTTTCCAAGCAGAACTACGATATCATCATTACTGAAATCGGCGGAACTGTTGGAGATATAGAGTCTTTGCCTTACATTGAAACTGTACGTCAGCTGAAATGGGAATTAGGTGAGAAAAATTCTATGGTGATTCACCTGACTTTGCTGCCTTATCTGGCTTCAAGCGGAGAATTGAAAACAAAACCTTCTCAGCACTCGGTTCGTCAGCTGATGGAAAGCGGAATTATGGCTGACGTACTGGTTTGCCGTACCGAGCATAAAATCCCGAAAGATCAGAGAGCAAAACTGGCTCAGTTCTGTAACGTACCTTTGGATAATGTGATCGAATGTAAAGATTTGGAAACGATTTACGAAGTTCCGATGTACCTTCAGAAACAGAACTTTGACGATGTTGTTCTTAAAGAATTAGATTTAAAAAGCGATAAAGAAGCAGATTTAAAAGACTGGAAAACGTTCCTTAAAAAATTCCAGAATCCTAAGAAAACTGTTGAGATTGCTTTGGTTGGAAAATATATTTCACTTCAGGATTCTTATATTTCAATTGCAGAAGCTTTCAAGCATGCAGGTGCTGATCTTGAAACAGAAGTGAAAATAAGATGGGTTTACAGTGGTGATTTGACTAAAGAAAACATCAAAGACAGTTTAGATGGTGTATGCGGAATCCTTGTTGCACCTGGATTTGGTGACAGAGGTATTGAAGGTAAAATTCTTACCGCTCAGTATGCAAGAGAAAACAAAGTTCCGATGTTGGGAATTTGTCTTGGAATGCAGATTATGACCGTTGAGTTTGCAAGAAATGTTTTAGGTTATACAAAAGCCAATTCAATGGAATTTGATACATCTACAGAACACCCTGTAATTTCTCTGATGGAAGAACAGAAAAATGTTGTAGACAAAGGAGGTACAATGCGTCTAGGAGCATGGAAATGTTCATTGAAGAACGGTTCAAAATTAAATGAAATCTACGGAAGCAAGCATATTTCAGAGAGACACCGCCACAGATATGAATTCAACAGTGATTATATCGCAGAATTTGAAGATAATGGTTTTGCAGCAACAGGTACAAACCCTGAAACAGGTCTGGTAGAAGCACTGGAAATGACTGATCACCCATTCTATGTTGGGGTACAGTATCACCCGGAATACAAGAGTACGGTGGCAAGTCCGCATCCTTTATTCAGAGCATTCATCAAAGCATGTGCGGCAAAATAAAGTAATTCTGAAATTACAGACGTCATAGATAAACTCAGACTGATTATTCTCAGCCTGAGTTTATTATATAGTAACATATTATAGTATAGAGTTTTGATAAAAAAAGAGTATTTTTGTCGACTCTAAAAAGGGGCACATTTGCTTCTTCATTAAATTTAAAAATTTTAATCAATATAAAATGCAACAGAACAAAGGACTCGATAAAAGTCAGATGATTAGTTTTTCTGTTTTATGTTTAATTCTTTTCGGTTTTATGTTTTATTTTCAAGACAAACAGCAGAAAGAAGAAACCGTAAAAGCTGAGCAGCAAAAAACCCAACAGGTAAAAAGCGCTGTGAAGCAGACTCAGGCAGCTCAAATTAATTCTAATGTAACTCCGGGAGCAATTCAAAGTGCAAATCTTGCCAATGATGAGCTTAAAATTGAATTCTCAAGTCTGGGAGGTCAGGTTTCTAAAGTGGAGCTTGCAAAATTCAAGGCTTACAACCAAAAGACTGACGTTGCAGATCTTCCGCTTTATCTGATTACAAAAAACAATTCAAACTATGGTTTTCAGTTTAAAGACAAAACAGGGAAATTAATCAATACTAAAGATTTAGTTTTTACTCCTTCAGTTGCTGGCAATGTAGCAACGATGACCGCCAATCTAAACGGAGCCATTGTTCAGTTCGTCTATACGCTGTTGCCTAAATATACAGTAGATTTTAAAGTTAGAACTCAGGGTTTATCTAAAATTTCTTCTGAGAACAAAGCAGATTTTATCTGGGACTACAATGTAAGAAATCTTGAAAAGGGTAGAGCACAGGAGCAGTCTCATTCAGAGTTTTCATACGCGTTTAATAATTACAAGGATTATGACTATGACGGGAGAACAGATATGTCTGAAGATGAAGAAACCCTTAACTGGATTGGTGTAAAGCAGCAGTTTTTCTCTTCCGTAATTGAATCTAAAACAGGTTTCACCAACAGCAAAGGAAATCAGGAAACCATCGACGAAGGAGAATATCTTAAAAAGCTGAATTTTGAAGGTTTTGTAGCAATGAACGGAGGTGAATTGAATCAGGATTTTACCTGGTATTTTATGCCGTTGGATTTACCATTATTAAAGTCTTACGACAAAAATTTTGATGAAATTTTACCTTTAGGATGGTCGTTTATCGGAGCGATGAACCGTTATTTCTTCATGCCGATGTACAATTTCATCGCAGAGTGGGGATTGTCTGCAGGCTGGGTGATTTTCCTGATGACCATTATCGTTAAACTGATCCTTTCACCAATCATGTACAAACAACATAAGTTGAGTGCGATGATGAGAGTGATCCGTCCGGAAATCGACGAGGCAACTGCCAAACTGAAAGACGCAGATCCAATGAAAAAGCAGCAGGCGACAATGGAAATTTACAGAAAGGCAGGTGTAAATCAAATGGCGGGATGTCTTCCGGCGTTGGTACAGATCCCGATTTTCTACGCATTATTCCGTTTCTTCCCCAACTTTATTGATTTGAGAGGCGAAGGTTTTTGGTTTGCAAAAGACTTAACGGCTTATGACGATTTGATTAAATTGCCATTCAATGTGCCATTATTAGGAGAACATATAAGTGTATTTGCGATCGCGTGTACAGTTGTGATATTAATTTATACTGTAATGACTTCAGGTAACATGCAGCAGCCACAGCAGGAAGGTATGCCGAATATGAAAGTATTGATGTACATCTTCCCAATTACATTCCTGTTCTTCCTTAACACATCTGCTTCAGGTTTATCGTGGTACTATTTCGTATCCAATGCAATTAACATTTTAATTATTTTGGTGATTAAATACCTGATTTTAGATGAAAAGAAAATTCATGCACAGATTCAGGCTAACAAGGAAAAGCCGAAAACCGAAAGCAAGTTTCAGAAAAGAATGAGGGAAATGATGGAGAAGGCTCAGGAGCAGCAAAAAGCTCAGGGTCAACAGAAATCAAACAGAAAATAACAGTAATCTGGTACTGTAAAATATAAAGGGAAGCATAGTAAATGCTTCCCTTTTTTATTTAGATCTGTTTCAAATAATATTTTTTGGCTTAATAATTTGTTAATATTATGTTCATATTAAATTCAATCATACTTCAATCTGAAAGACTGTCTGTGATGTATCGTGGGGCCATGTAGTACGAGTGCCTGCTGATGATGTTTTGTGGCATATCCAAAGTTGGTGTTCCAGCCGTATTCCGGAAATTCATGATGTAGTTCCATCATCAGTCGGTCCCGGTAATTTTTTGCTAAAACAGATGCGGCAGCAATCGCCAGTATTTTGGAATCTCCTTTCACAATACATTCATGCGGAATAAAATTATAGGGATGAAATCTATTACCATCCACCAAAATAAACTCAGGTCTGATAGTTAATTTATCTAAAGCCCCATGCATGGCATGAATGCTGGAATTTAGAATGTTATATTCATCTATATGCGATGGAGGAAGTTCATGAATAGCGTAGCATTTCACATGATCCTTTATATAAGAATCAAGATCCAGCCTTGTTTTAAAATTCAGCTTTTTAGAATCATCAATTAAATTCTGCTCAAAAGTATCATCAATGATTACTGCTGCAGCCACTACCGGTCCGCACAGGCAGCCTCTCCCAACTTCATCGCAGCCGGCTTCCACATATTGAGAATACTTTTTAATCAATTGATTCATTTACACAACTTTATTGTATGTGCAAATATATAATCAATTTCTTTATTATTAAAATCATAAAAATGATAACACTTTGACAGTATATTTGTAAAAAATTTGTAATTATTATAATATCTGCACGTTGTGTTAAATATTTTTAACAAAACATTTGTTTAATTTAAGAAAGTTTCACATATTTGCATTTAGTAAAAAATAATCAATTTAAATATGAAGAAATTAACTACAAGTGTTTTAGCAGTAGTGCTTACTTCCTCTTTCGCGATGGTAAGTGCACAGGAAACACCAGGTGATTCTGTAAAGACTACTGACATCCGAGAGGTAGTAGTAACTGGAGCTTTAGGTTTAAAGAAAAGACAGGATGCGGTAACTACAACCAATCAGGTTGTTAACAATGCAGAAATTACTCAGGCAAATAACCCTAATGCTATTCAGGCCTTAACTGGTAAAGTTTCTGGTTTACAGATTAATACTACAAATAACTCGGTAAATTCTACTACCAGAGTTGTTTTGAGAGGTCCTAGATCAATCTCAGGTAATAACCAGGCGTTGGTTGTAATTGACGGTGTTATTTCAACTTTAGGAATCTTACAAAATATGCCGCCAGAAGTTATTGATAATATGAACGTTATCAAAGGTATGCAAGGTGCTGCACTTTATGGTGAGCAGGGAAGTAATGGTGTTATTATTGTAACCACTAAGAAAGGATCACGAAACGAAAGACTGGCATTTACTCTAACTAATTCTGTAGATTTCTCTTCTGTTTATAAGCTTCCTATATATCAAAAGGTATATGGACAAGGTTGGCCGGGTGATGCATTCGATACTACAGATTACGGCGGTGCAAACTGGGTACCTTATGAAAACTCAAACTGGGGGCCTTCATATAGTTCAGCTTTAGGTGGTCAAAATCTATTTCAAGGTTTGCCTCAGGCAAATGATCAGTTTCTTACAGGAACTTTCTCTCCAAGAGATAACCATATTAAAGATTTCTTCAAAACCGGAGTATTATGGCAAAATGGTCTTTCTGTTAATTCAGGAAGTTCAGATGCTTACGTTTTCTTGTCGGTTAACAGACAGGAGAATGATTTCGTTGTAGAGAAAGATAATTTAAGAAGAAATAACTTCCTATTAAAAGCGGGTAGACAACTTGGTAAATTCAGAATTGATGCCAGCGTTAATTATTTAGATCTGCGCACTACTCAGACGAATTCTAATCTATATGGTCAGTTAATCCAAACTCCAACCAACCTTAATATCCGACAATTTAGAAATTCATTGCCAGATGCCGGAGCTTCAATGTATACTACAAACCCATATTGGACGATAGATCACAACAGATTTGACGATAAAAGCAGAATTATGTCTGCTACTATGAATCTAGAGTACAAGGTGAATAATAATATCTCATTTACCTACGCAGGTACCGGAATATTAAATTCGTTTATCTCGGAAAGTCATCAGGATGCTTTCGCTTATGATAGGATTTATGCCAATACAGGAACTTATTTAGATGGTCATTCTCCACTTGAATTCGGACCGGAGCCTATCGTTTCGAGCTATTATAAAACTGTTGGTTCATCGTTCAGATATTATGGCGATTTGATGGCTAATTTTGATTATGATCTTACCGATGATATCAATATGAAATTGAATGTTGGTCACAATATTCAGGATAACTCTAGCTCTCAGACTCAGGTTGGTGGTAAAAATCTTCAGATTGGAGGTTGGTATAACATCAGAAACGTTATTAATCCAGATCAGCCATCAACTTTGGACAGTGGTGAGAATAGAAGAAGATCATTTGCATGGTTTGCCAACTTAGATTTAGGATACAAAGATTATTTGTTCGTGAATGGAACTTTTAGATACGAAAAGAGTTCTGCATTAAGTTTAAATGCTGTGGATATTAATGGTAATGTCTCACCATTGACCAACCAGGGATATCCTTATTACTCTTTTGGAGCATCATTTATCCCAACAAAAGCATTTCCAAGTCTGAAGGGTGATGTCCTTAACTATGCTAAAGTAAGTGCGTCTTTCAGTAGAGTTGGTAACTCAGCTACTGTATCTACATATGGTTTAGATAGAATAGGAAATTTCCCAACAGGATTCCCTTTTGGAACATTATCTTCGTACCTGCCTACAACATCTCTGTTTTCTCAGGATGTAGAACCAGAATTTTTGGCATCTAAAGAAGCAAACATTCAGTTAGGATTCTTTAAAGACAGAATTACTTTGGAAGGTTCGGTATTTAGAAATGATACTGATAATTTAATATCTTCTGTTACTACTTCTTCACCTTCTGGTATCACAAGTATAGTTGATAATATTGGGGATAGCAGAAACCAAGGTTTCGAAGTTGATTTGGGGCTTACTGCAATAAAAACTAAAGATTTCGAATGGAAACTTAGAGGATCTTACTCTACGTACCAAACCAAAATCCTTTCACTGGCGGATGATTCTACAGAAACACCGCTTGCAGTTTACAGCGGAAATGGAACTCCATCAGTTGGTATTTATGCAATCAAAGGAGAAGATTTCCCAATGATCAAAGGAACAAAATATCAGAGAGATCCAAATGGAAATATTATCGTAAATGCTAATGGAAATCCTCTTGCAACTTCTACATTAGAAATTTTAGGAAAAGTAAATCCAGATTATATCTTAGCATTTAATACTTCTTTTAAATTTAAAGGAATCACTTTAAGTGCAACTGCGGATTATAGAACCGGAAATAGCTTTGTTGCTTTCTCCAAAGGAACTATGGGGTTCACAGGATCTTTGGAAAAAACTGCTGAATTTGACAGATCACAAGGTTATGTAGTTCCAAACTCTGTTCAGTTAGTTGGAGGTCAATATGTTGCTAATACCACTCCTGTTGGTAATGACAGATCTTATGGCGGGGTTACAAACTACTTTGCCTTTGGTAACTTCCAGACAGTTGGAGAAGAACATGTAATCGACGGAACGGCTCTTAAGGTTAGAGAAATTGCTTTAAGCTATGACCTTCCTAAATCGATTCTTAGAAATACATTTGTTAATTCATTAACATTGGGTGTATATGCGAGAAATCCTTTCTTTATTTATGCTAAAGATAATAGAAATTTTGCAGATCCTGAAACAGCTTCTACGAATGGAAATGCCGGTGGTATTGCTTTCGTAGGACAATATCCTAGTATTAGAAACTACGGATTCAATCTAAATGTAACTTTTTAATTCGACGACAAAATGAAAAATAATAAATTTTTAACAGCCATATTGGCAGGAGCATTAAGCCTTACAGCGGCTTCGTGTTCTAATGAATATCTGGATGTAAATGAAAATCCAAATTCAGTGCAAGCTGAAAAAATTACTCCAGATCTTATCATTCCTGGGGCGATTTCTCAGGCACACAGAACTCAGGCAGGCACAATGATGCAGTTTGGTAATCTAATGATGAACAGCTGGGCGGGAAACTCGTATAGTTTCGGTGGTCCTTTTGCAAGAGAATTCAACTTAGCCACAGTAGATAATACATTCTATACTGGTATTTGGGGTCTTTATCCAAGAATTGCAAATTTTGCTCAGGTGGAGGCTTATCCTAATCCAATTAATCAGTATGATCAATACATTGCTATAGCAAAAATTATGAAGGCTTACTATATGCAGTATATAGTAGACTTATATGGTGATGTGCCTTATTCAGAAGCATTTAGAGGGCAGGAAAATCTTACACCAAAATACGATAATGATTCTGATATCTATAGAAATCTTATTCAGAATTTGGAGGACGCAAATGCACTAATTGCTGCAGGTAAGGGTGATATACCTGGTGCACAGGATGTAGTTTTCGGAGGCGATATGGATCTTTGGACGAAGTTCTCAAATACTCTTAAATTGAGAATGTTAATCAGAATGTCTAAAGTAACTGGTGATCTAGCTACGTATAGAAATACCAAATTACAGTCATTAAGTTCTGCTAATTTTATTAACGAGCTTGATGGTGATGTTACTGTAAACCCTGGGTACAACGGAAGTAATGATGATTCACTGAATCCTTTTCTTCTTAACAATCTAATGAATGCTTCACAGACTACAGTTCAAAACTATTCTTTAGTAATTGTTTCTGAGCACTTTGCTAACGCAATGCAGGGAAATCTTATTTTGAACGATCCGAATATGACCAAATTTAATAATTTGGGGGATCCTCGTAGAGCTAGATTGTTTACAAACGTTGCCGGAGGTACTTATTACAACGGTGCAGCTTATACAGGACTTAAAGGTATTAGACAAGGTGCAGTTCCTGGACAACCTGGAGTACCAGCGAATACTAATACCTCTAAGATTGCTTTAGGTAATTTTGTAGGAGCTAATGTTCCGGGAAGTAATGCAGATATTATTGACTTCGCTAATGCAAGAGGTGGTGTACTGATGTCTTTGGCTGAGAGTCAATTGCTTCAGGCTGAAGCAGCATTAAGATATCCAACTATTTTCACATACTCTGCACAGACTAAATTTAACACTGGTGTAATTGCTAGCGGTGTATGGATAGGAGTTCCTGCTGCTACAATGAATTCTTATGTTGCTGCAATAGTTACTAGACCAGGTCTTGGATGGACTGGAACTGATGCTCAGAAAATTGAAGCGATTATGACGCAGAAGTGGATTGCATTAACGAATGTTAACCCTACAGAAATGTTCATCGAGTATAACAGAACTGGACTTCCATATACTCCTATGGCTACTACTTCACAGCAGGCAAACAAGCCGTATAGACTGGTATATCCTTTCTCTGAATACGCTGCAAACGCTGCAAACGTTCCAAATATCACAAGTGCACAGGTATTTACAAAAAATCAGTACACTCCTTTCTGGAACCAAAACTAATTTTAGCAAAGCTTAAATTATACTGTAAACCGCCTTCGGGCGGTTTTTTTATTTCCGTATATTTGTATTTCAAACGATAAATAATGAATATTAAAAATATCATAGAACAAAAGCTGGAAGAGGTAATTCTTAATATCTATCAGCTAAAAGATATAAAACTTGAAATTCAGGAGAATAAAACTGAGTTTGAAGGTGATTTTACCATCGTTACATTTCCTCTAGTGAAGCAACTGAAGAAAAGTCCGGAAGGTATTGGCGTTGAATTGGGTCAGGCATTAACGGAGCAGACTGAATTATTGGAAAGCTTCAATGTGGTGAAAGGATTTCTAAATGTAAAAGTTAAAAATCAGTTTTTCGTTGATCAGTTTAAAACAGTTTCAGAACAGTTTTCGAATATTGAAAAGAAAAATGAAACTGTAATGGTTGAATATTCATCACCAAATACCAACAAGCCGCTTCACTTAGGGCATATCAGAAATAATCTGTTAGGTTTTTCTGTGGCTCAGATTCTTGAGGAAGCCGGTTATGATGTGATCAAAAGTCAGATTATCAATGACAGAGGAATTCATATCTGTAAATCGATGTTGGCTTGGGAGAAATTTGGTAAAGGCGAAACTCCGGAAACTGATCATGTGAAAGGGGATAAGTTTGTAGGAAACTATTATGTGAAATTTGATCAGGAATATAAAAAAGAGATTGCAGCTTTAGCTGAGCAGGGAGTTTCCGAAGAGCAGGCTAAGAAAGATGCTCCTTTGATGAAAGAAGCCCAACAAATGCTTCTCGACTGGGAAAACGGCGAAGAAAAAGTAAGAAATCTGTGGAATGAAATGAACTCCTGGGTTTACAAAGGTTTTGGTGAAACTTATAAAAGACTGGGAGTAAATTTTGATCAGGTTCAGTACGAAAGCAATACTTATATTTTAGGAAAAGATCTTATTCAGGAAGGTTTGGATAAAGGTGTTTTGTATCAGAAAGAAGATGGTTCGGTTTGGTGTGATCTGACGGATGAAGGTTTAGATCAGAAATTGTTGCTTCGTTCAGACGGAACTTCTGTGTACATGACTCAGGATTTGGGAACTGCGGTTGAGCGTTTTAAAGAAAATAATCTTCAGAAATTAATTTATACGGTAGGAAACGAGCAGGATTATCATTTCCAGGTTTTATTTAAAGTTTTAAAAAAGCTTGGATATGAATGGGCAGATCAGTTGTATCACTTATCTTATGGGATGGTCGAACTTCCGAACGGGAAAATGAAGTCGCGTGAAGGAACTGTAGTTGATGCAGATGAATTGATGCAGGATATGTTTAATATTGCAAAATCTAAATCTGAAGAGTTAGGAAAACTTGAAAACTTTACAGAAGAGGAAAAGAATATCAATTACGAAAATATCGGGATGGGAGCACTGAAGTATTTCATGCTGAAAGTTGATCCAAAGAAAAAAATGCTTTTCAATCCTGAAGAAAGTATTGATTTTAACGGAAATACAGGACCATTTATTCTGTACACCTATGCCCGTATTCATTCTTTACTGATGAAAGCCAATTATATGAACAAACCAGTTACTGAGGTAGATTTAAATCAGCACGAGAAAGAATTAATTATGCAGTTGGCAAATTATAAATCCGTTGTTGAAAGAGCAGCTGAATTATTGAGCCCGGCGCTAGTTGCAAATTATCTTTATGACTTGGTGAAAACGTATAATTCATTTTATCAGAGCAATATTATCGTAAAACTTGAAGATGAAAATCTGAAACAGTTCCGTTTGAATTTATCCAATCTCACAGCATTGACTATAAAAAAATCTCTGTCACTTCTAGGAATAGAAACCGTCAACAGAATGTAAAACAAAAGCCTCTCAGAATTTCTGAGAGGCTTTATTATGATTAAACAGCGGGAGTTTCATTTTTGACTTGGCTGTCTTTATATAATTTTGCGCTGCTCCATTTGGCGTGTTTTGATGGAGCTATTCTGTAACCTTTTTTGTAGGTATACACTTTTGTAAATTCAGCGCCGAAGAAAATCATAAGACATGAATAATTGATCCAAAGCATTACCAAAATGACGGTTCCAGCGGTACCAAATGCTGAAGTTGGTTTAAATTCGCTGAAGTATAGACTCAGTAGGAATTTCCCTAAAGTAAACAAAACAGAAGTCAACATAGCTCCTTTCCAAACTGATTTCCAGCTGATTTCTACGTCAGGTAGAACTTTGTACATCAATGCAAACAACAATGTCGTAACTCCAAAGCCTACTGTGAAGTTAATAATTTCAATAATATAGTACGTTTCCAAACCAATTGTTCTGGCAATAAAGTCATTTAAGATACTGATTACTAAAGTAAGAACCATAGTTATCACAAGCAAAAACCCTAAAATCAGAATCATTCCTAAAGAGTTCGCTCTGTCCAATAAAAATTTCACCAAGGCCTTTTTAGGCGCAGCTTCTACATCCCAAAGATTATTTAATGATCTCTGTAACTGAAAAAATAATGTTGTTGCACCAAAAATCAACGATCCGATACCGACAATTTTCATGAAGATATTTTCTTTATCAATGAGCGCTCCGGCAATCATTTCTTCTACGCTTTTTGCAGCGTCTGCACCCATCATTCCACTGATTTGAGTACTTATCTGCCCACGAATTGCATCTTCACCAAAGAAATATCCTGCAAGCCAAATGATAATAATCAACAATCCGGGAATTGAAAAAATAGCATAATAAGCCAAACTCGCTGAATCATTGGAAGCAGATGAACTATTGTACTCAGTAAATGTTTCTTTGACGGTTTCCCAGAAAAATTTTAGTTCTTTTAGCATAATTTGAGTGTTTAAAAGTGTGATTTGGTTTAGAATCAATATTTTCAGAATGAAAAATTGATCAGTATGATTAAGGCAAAGACTATTCCTTAAAGGAAATTCTTATTTTTTTCAGTGAAAATATTTTATGTAAATAAAGTTTCAGCTCAGTTCATTCTTTTTCAACTTCAAGATTGAATAGTTACTAAAATCTGATAAGATGAACAAAATAATTTGTTCACTATGACTCAATTTTAAACATTATCTAAGTTAGTTTTGGTCAAAGCGTCCCAAATTCTAAATAAAAAAAACGGGCTAAAGCCCGTTCCTACTGATATTTTTAACATATTGACTTATATACAATCAAAAGACAATAGCCAATTGCCATCAGCCAAAAGCCACTTAAAATGGATATCCGATCGCAATATTTAAAATTAAATTGTCTCTTCTCCAGCTTCCCTCGCCAAATTTCACTCTGTCTAAAACCCATCGGTCGCCTTTTTTGTAATAAGGAACTCTCAATGGCATTGCCAGGTCGAGTCTTAAAATTAATATTGAAAAGTCTAATCTCAAACCGACTCCGGCTCCAACTGCAACTTCGCTGAGAAAATCCTTTGAGAATTTTCCACCTGGTCTTATGTTTTCTCCTGCTTCATTGAATTCATCGTTGATCAACCAGATATTTCCAGCATCCACAAATGCTGCAACATTTAAAAATTTATATAAATTGGCTCTGTATTCTGCATTCATCTCCAATTTTATATCACCTGCCTGATCAAAAACTGCTCTGGTATTATTAGCACCTCTCGGATCGAAACTTCCAGGACCTAAAGTTCTTGCTCGGAAAGCTCTGATGCTGTTACTTCCGCCCACAAAAAACTGTCTTGAAAAAGGGATGTATTTTGAATTTCCGTAAGGAAGGGCAACTCCGGCAATAAGTCTTGTTGCCAGTGATGTTTTCTCAGTAAATTTATGATAAAAACGGACATCGTTTTCAATTTTTGCGTACTGACTGAAAGGAACTCCAAAAATATTTTTCTGTTTTCCTTCTTTCTCGTTTGCTCCCGTAATAAGACCTGTAATATTCCCAGCCAAATCAAGCATTCCTTTGTAATAGAAAGTGTTTTTTTGCGGAAGCATCGTGGTGGAATAGGTGTAGGAATACGTTGGTCCGAAAATAAGTTGTTGATCGGTAATTCTTTGAAGATAGGGATTATTCGCTTTAAGTGCCAAAAATTTCGGTGTTTCATTTGCAGGGTCGATGTATGAAATATCAATCACATTAAGTTCGTGCTCTTTTCTTACATTTTCTTTCCACTGATATCCAAACGTTGCATTGAATGTGTTCAAAGTGTATAAAGTCGTTCGGTTTTGAAACTCATATCCCAGTTTAATATTGGTTCTCGGAACAAAGGCACTCGAAGAATTAAATCTAAATGGCGCCACAATTCTCGGAATCGAAAGCTGTGCATTAGCTCCCGCTCTGAAAATGTTTTCAGCCTCCGCAGGTCCGCCGATCTGTACATCAAAAGCACCATAAACAGAAGCTTTAAATTGTTCTGCTCCACGGAAAAAGTTTCTCTGAGTCCAGTTTAAATTCAGTTCACTACCTGCATAATTGGCCGAGTTGGTTCTTCCCAGAGCTTCAAGACGTAAAGACTGAAGTTCTCTCGGTGTTAAAACATAATATGCATCAAACTTATGATTTAAAGAATCTGAAACGACAAATTCATTTTTCACAAATTTAAAAACACCCAAACTGATCAGTCGGTTAAGCGATAGATTGTGATCTTTTCTGTTGTAAATATCACCCTTGTCAAAATACAGGGCACGGTCAAACATTCTCGGTTTGAATTTCTTTTTAGGATCAACAACATAAATATCATTGTACTCGTATCCTTTTAAAGAATCTTCGCTCATCGGAATATTGTACAATCCTCTTTTCGCGTCACGAAGATTATAATTCGGGAAAACCACCACTTTATCAATGGTAAACTGCTCGGTCGCGAGTTTTGGAGTGTTGTCTTTTAACTTGACAATCATCTCCACTTTATGATTTTTGCTGACTGTACTGTCGGCCTGAACTATAATGTTGTCAGGATTGAAGTAATAGAAACCTTTGTCTTTCAAACCATCATCAATTCTCTGTCTTTCCGCTTTTATAACATCAAGGTCAAAAGGATTTCCGGCTTTCAGTAATGTTTTTTCCTTTAAAATCTGAATTTCGCTATTAATTAGACTTGAATCGGCCGGGAATTTTACATTGCTGATTAAATATCTTCCACCAGGATTTAACGTGTAAATCACCTGCGCTTTCTTATTTTTTGAAACAGTATCGTACTTCGCTTTAGCATTAAAATAGCCCTTGTTCTCGGAATAATTAACGATAATGTCTTTATTAAATTCACGGTCAACATCGCCCAATAAAACAGGTTCTTCTCCGAATTTATATTTCAGCCAGTATCTTAAACCTTTTTCCTTTTTGGGTTCTTTTGTAGCATTGTAAGCGTAAAGTTTTGGTCTTAAACCTAAAAATGAAGAGTTTGGTTTCGGAGTAAGATTTTCTTCTAAAGCAGATTCCAGCGCAGATTTTTCCTTCTTGGTCAGCGAGTCACTTTCTACTTTTACCTCCGCACCGGTGTACAGAAGCTGGCCGTCTTTTAGAAATTTGGTGTTGCTGCAGGAAACTATTGTCGCAGTCATTCCTGAAACCAAAAAATATTTACAGTATATATTGAGTTTGTTTTTCATGTTTTAATACTTGTCTTTTCAAAGGTCAATTTTTAAAAATTCTGTTTTGGATAAAATGTTTTTTAAACGTTTTCCAAGTTTAACAGTGAAAAATTATTTGAATTCTACGACCTCTTTATCCTTATTTCTTTTATTCTGAACACCTTCCCGGTTACGGTTATTTCTCGATTTTCTGAAAATATCTCTGAATTTATCATAGTCTAACGTTATCACAAAACCAAGTCCCGTTTCCACGATTTGTCCTTGCAATGCAACCTGATATTCATTTTTACGGTAAGCTCGCAGCGTATATCTTCCGTCTCTTGAAAGGGCGTAATCTATCTGTACATCTCCGGCGATATTCGTTGTGTTTTCATCCGGTCTTGCTTCACCTTCCACACCAAAATTACTTCCCACAGAAACTTTCAGTCGGTCGTTCAGTAATCTTTTGCTCAAACCAACATTCAGATCGGTTCTGGTATTCTGTGTACCAGTGGAATAGTCTTCAGTTGATTCCAGATCAAAATTCAGGTCAACTCCTTTGATTAAATCTCCGGCTAAATTATTCAGCTGCTGAGAAAGAATTTTACTCACACTCTGTCTTGCCATAGTCTCCGCAGAAACTCCCGAGTTGCTCTCGAAAGGGTTTTCGCCGATAAATCTGTTCAGTAAAAGCAAAGCAAAAACCTGCTTGTTCATCTCATTAGGATCCTGTCTCAATTGCGCCAGTTTCCCATCGATGGTTTGGGTTACTTCAGAAGAAACAGCATTATTCTTTTCATCTGTTGTAATATCGAATGAAATTTCAGGCTTCAACAATTCCCCTTTCAAAATCAATAAAGTATTAAAAGGAATTCTCTGTTTATACTGGTTCAGATTAGCCTGATCGACCTGTTGTTCCACCAGATCAATCGGTGCGGTCTGCGTTTTATAAATTGCCGTAATATCAAGATCGGCTGTGGTCGGTTCGCCGGTCCATGTAATTGTACTTCCTTTTTGGATGTCAAATTTTCTCTTCAAAACACTTACCGACATTTCATAACTTCCCTGCTCAACTGCATAAACGCCAACCAAAGTAACCTTTCCTGATGGATCAATACCACCTGTCAAATCAGCTTCTCCCTGAAGTTTTACAAAATCTCCGGCCGCTTTGTCAATTACAATCGACATTTTTGCTTCTTTGCTCAGCTCAATATTTACGTTAACGTCCAAACCTTTGATCGGACTTTCAGCTTTTACAGAATCTGCAGTAATTGTTTTATTTAAAGCAATCTGATCCTGATCTATAAATTCTACAATTCCGTCTCTTTCCTGCAAAGATGGGCTTGATTGTGGAAGTACAAATGTGAAATCTGTTGTTTCTGAAACTGCCAGTCTTCCGTCAACTTTTGGTAAATCTAAATTTCCTCTCACCTTCAATGCCGCATCAATTGCTAAAATTCCATACATCATCGCATCATTGGATTTCTCTGAATTCACTACTTTAAAATCTTTAGCATCCAAATCAAGATTGAAAGCAAAATCTCTGTAGGTCTGTGTAAGAACCTGTCCGTCGATATTTAAAGAATTTCCGTCTTTGTCTTTAATTTTGAAATCATCAAACTCAATGCCTCGGTTGGTAAAACCAATTTTATCATTAATTCCTCTGAAATCACTTCCGGTTTGAGCAATCATCAATCCGACATTATTCATTTTCACATCACCCAAAATCTTTGGTGCAGTGCTCGTTCCGGTAATTTTTAAATCTCCCGAAAGATAACCTTCAGTATTTGTGATAGCATTTGCCGTGAAACCCTGTAGTGTTTTCATCTGAAGCTGATTCATATTTAAATTCAAATCAAAACTGCTGGAAGAAGTGTTGTAATTTCCTAAGATTTTCACATCATTATTGTTCCCGGACAGCGCAATATCAGCATTCAAAAGATTTGCAGACTGGTTATTGACTTTAATATCTAAATTTCCGACAGGACTTCCGAATACAAACAGATCTGTTACATCAATATCTGAGGTGAAGGTCATATTTTTGGTTAAATCTCTCAGCTGAGCGGTTCCGTTAATAGTTCCTTTGGCTAAAAGTGAATCTTTTTTAATGATTTCCGTGATTGTTTCGATTTTAAAATCTTTTAAAGAAACATTCAGCGGACTGCTTGGTGAACTGCTTTCAGACTGTAAAGAAATTTCTGCTCCCGAATTGGATAGGGTGAAGTTATCCGCCACAATTCCCTGACTGAAAATGGAAATTTTGTTGTTTTCAGCGACTGTCCAATCCATATAATTCAGTTTTAAACCATTTGGATTTAAGGAAATTTCAGTGATGTCGTTCATCGATTTCGCATTTCCGGCAATCAGGAACTGCGTTTCATCTTTATCATCTTTCGTCGTAATGTTATAATTGATCAAATTATCAGCAACATCACCGTTGATATTGACTTTTTTCAAAGCAAAACTTTCGCTGGCAAGTGACGCCACACTTAAATTGTATTGTAATGCCTGATTTTCGTTGGTGATTTTTAAGCTTGTATTTTCTAAAGTATTGGTTCCATATAAAACCTGCGGAATCTGTGCGTCAAAAAGGATTTGCTGAGAATCGGCATTGTAGTTACCGTTGATATTTATGGTTTCAAAACTTTTCAGTTCAGGAACAAATTTTCTGATCAGATCATCATTTTTAATTTTAGCACTAAAAGTGAAAAACTGTCCGGCATCAACTTTCTGTGCAGCCGACGGCTTTTGAAACTGATAATACTGATTAATAGTCTGCGTTAATGCTCCAAAGATCTGTGTCAGTTTATATTTTCCGTTCAGTTCAACATCAGCAATCTGAGAATTAAATTTAATTTGCGTAGAATCTGCAGTAGAAACTGCCAGTAAATTCACTTCCTGAATTGGGTAAACTTCCTTCGTATCGGAGATTGCAAAATCTTTTAAATTTAAATATCCATTCAGATTATCAGGATCTAAAGTTTTAAAATCACCGTCAATCGCTCCTGCAATAATCATTGGCGAGCTGTAGAATCCGAGTTTGTTTAAATCTAATTTGTTGATATTTCCATTAACTTTCACCGACGGATTGTCGTTGAAAACTCCTGAAGCCGCAAGATGCAAATTGGCATTCGGATCTTTTGAGTTCAGGTCAATATCATAAACGCCACGGTTGATTTTTCCTTTCAGATTCATATTCTGGTAGGTGTAACCGTTGTAGGTCGCGGATCTTACATCGCCTGACAGAACCGCAGACATCGTTTTAGGATCAAAACCTTGTCCTTTCGCATTAATTTGCGCAGTGATGCTTCCCAAATCTTTATTTTGAATCAGCTTCCCAATCTGCATACTTTGTAGATTTGCCTTTACATCAAAAGTTTCTCGGTTTTTTCTGCGTAAATCTGCTTTGGCGATAATTGCTGCATTTCCTAAAGTGGAAGTCAGGCGTAGATTGGTATCCACCAGTTGAGTTGTTCCTTTTGCCGTCCCACGAACCGTGAAGAAAGATGGCAGCGTAATATTATTAGGAATCGTATTCTTCGGAACTAAATTATAGATTGTTTTTGATGAAGAAGACAGTTCTGCAACATTCAGATCATAATACAGCTGATCCGGATTCATCGCATTTTTAATTTTCCCGGAAGCTAAAACTTTCAGCTGATCCAAACCTGAGACTTTCAGATTCTGAATCGCAAGATCGTTCACCGTTCCTCTGATAAACGCGTTGACATTTAAAGTTGCATTCGGATATTTATTGAATGGCGCTGTATTTCTTAACGTCGGAACCAAATTTAAGATATCAGAAAAACCAATTTTAGAATCACGGATATCGGCTGAAATCTGTACTGCTCCCAAATTGGAAGATAACTGCTCAATTGAACTATAATTTAAAACAACTTCATCCCTTAAAATCGTTTTCGGAGTCTGTAAATAAAGGTTTTTCAGATAAGCCTGTTTTTCATCATATACAAAATCGGTATTGAATTTCTGTACATTCAAGCCTCGAGCTTCCTGTATTTCCGCTGATTTCACAGATCCTGCAAAACCGTTGTTTTCCATTTTAAAATTGCGGACGTCAAGATTTAATTTAGCAAAATTTAAGTGATTGAAATCCATACCTGATCGGGTAGGAGCGACTGCGGTGTTGTTGTATGCCACTTTCACATCATCCAAAAGCAGTTTTCCTAAAATCACTTTCATCGCTTTTTCTTTCGCGGAAACTTTAGAAACTTCAGGCTGAGCATCCTTTTTCGGATTGGCATTTTCTGTTGGCAGGAATAGATTGGCATTAATGTTCGCCTGTCTCAGATAAACATTTCCAACATTGTAATCGTTATTTTCAAGGTCGATACTGTTTACTTTTGTGCTTAATTCTTTAAACAAAACTTTAGCAAAAGTCTTTGAATTATCATCACCATAATCGATATCGAAATTGGTCAGTTTAATTCCGTTCAAGCCCAGTTTCATCGGCTTTTTCTGATTCAGAGAATCTACTTTTTCTTCAACATTCTTGGCCACTTCTTCTACCAGATCCTGTTTCAGTTTTAATTTTAAACCATCAAGATTGATGTCGTTAACGGCATAATTGTTATTCTGAAGATCAAATGTTTTTACTCTTGTATCGAATGAATTAAAATAGACCTTGATATCATTTCGGGACTGCTGATCGTTAAATGTAATCCCAATATCTTTTAATTTAATTTTATCTAATGAAATAATGAATGGCTTCGAAGGCTTCTGTTCCTGTTCTTTATCAGAAGTTGCAAACGCATCAATAATATAATCAAAATTAAATTTTCCCTTTGGATCTCTCACGACATTTGCGCGGACACCTTCGAGATCAACCGATGTGATATCTGCTTTAGATTTAATCAGTTTCCACATATCTAAACCTACATCAAATTTTCTTACAGCCAGAAGAGTATCAATGTTTTGTCCCTTTAAATAAAGGTTTTCAATGACCAAACTGTTGGGAAAACCGACATAGACTCTGTCTAAGCTTACTTTGGTCTTTATCTTCTTCTCGAGATAAACGATTAGTTTGTCTTTTATATAGTTTTGAACAGCCGGTAGTCTTAAACTCAACAGAAGTATTGTAATAAGTAAAATAATCGAAATAATGAATATTCCGATACGTTTGAAGAGTTTTCGGTAGTTTAATTTTAGTTTCAAAGGCGTGGGTTTAGGAGATTTAACACTCAAAAATGTTATAGTTAATTCCTACTGCAATGATTACGCCATTTTAAATGAAAAAACCCTGAATTAACGATGGTTTAATCATAAAAAATTAGGTGAAAATGAAATGTGGTACTTCAAAATTAGCTTGAAGTTAATCAAAGATTTAGTGTTGGAGGACTTGGAAATTCTTTAAATACTTCCAAAAATACTGCCCAAGGATAATCCATTAACAGAAAAGCAAACACAAGGCCGTAAAATGAAGTTGTAAGAATTAATTTTAATTTTGAAGATGACTTAAAAAGAAAACTGTAACTGCACTTTCGCAAAAATCGTGTCAATAATCCTCCTTTTTTCTTAGGTTAAATAAAACAAAAACCACTCTTTCAGAAAGAGTGGTTTGTAGTCAACGAAGAACAAATTTCGAATCATCTTATTGTTGATTTACGTAAAGTATGTTCCATCAGACAATAATAAAATTTGTGATATACTATTTAAAATATAATAGAATTAATGAATTTGTCTTGTTCTTGGTCAAACAGGGTTACATTAATGTCAAAAAAAAA
>NZ_LMQH01000014.1:106189-133570 GCF_001424105.1 Chryseobacterium sp. Leaf394
TCGACGGTTGATTGAACAGTTTATTTTTTCTTGTAAAGAATCAGGTTTTCTCTAATGTAATATGCTTTAGAAGAACCTAAATCAACCATTACATTTAAAAACCATAAAAATTCATTCAACAATGATTCATCTTCTTTTATTTGCTTGATCTTATCTTTGAAACATCTCATTATTAACTTTTCTCCATAGTAGTAGTTAATATTAAGCAATTGTTTTACATCCGATTTTAAATGTTTAGTTAAAGTTTTTATTCCTTTAGGCATCAAACTTTGAAAACCTATTCCTGACAAAAGTTGCATTAACGCTTCAATGTTAAGATAACTTAAATTTTCAATTTTTTTCAAGTAGATATTTGATATATTATCTTTCTTTAGTACAAACCAATCATCAGCTTCATATTTCCATTTCCCAAAAAACAAGTATTCTTGATTATACAAGTTAGTGGTATTTTTAATTTTTAAATAAAGCACAGCCCAATAATCCCATAGATTATTTAGCATTTTTTCGTTACCGTTATTACTATCAACTTTATAATAAAACCATTCAACAATTTCTTTTACATATTTAGTTAAATCATATTTTAATCTAAGATCATCATTTTTAAAATTTGCTCCGACATCTAAAATATTCTCAAAAAAAGATTTTGTATTTTCATTAAATGGTATTTCAAACAAGAAATCAATAATTGTTTCTTTAATAGTAAATCCAATTTTATGATACTCTGCTGAAGAGTACCTTTGTTTTTCTAATAAAAATGACTCGATATGTGCGTTAAAAATTAATTCTAGAAAAGTATACGAAAAATCAAATTCTTCATAGATCGGAAAAATATCTACTGCTTTTTCCAATTCCCAATGAGCGTATTTTGAATAAGAAAGGTTAGTTAGTTCATAAACTTTTTCATTATTCTGAATGAAGTTTAAAATTTCATTTTCTTCATTTTCAATTTTTTTAATTTCTTCATCTGAATATCTATGATGTCTGGGATATTTTTTAAAAAATTCAGCATATAAGATTATTCCAATAAAACAATTATAAGCAAATTGATAATTGGAACTCCATACATTTTTCTTGAATGAATCATATAAATGCTTAAGATCAATATCTAATTCTTTATTTAAGTCCCTTAAAAAGAAAAAAACAAGAGCTTTAGTGTCATTTACTTGTTGCTCTGCCAATCTGTCTTTAAAAGCTAGCAGTTTTGGTAATGCACAGTATACAGAATGATTATCATAAATACTAATTGAAAAATCGACATTCTCAAAATCGAATCGTTCATTCTTTTTTCGGTCAAAAAGCTTTTGAGCAATTTCTATGATAGTGTTTACACAAAACTCAAATTCATTAGCATTTAACTCATCACTAAATAAGTCCAATCCTAATGTTGCTAAAGTGCCAGTTGGAAAAGAATTAAAATAACCAATCTTTGATTTATCGTAATTTTGACTATATTCATAGCACTCTTTCCAATATTCATAGGTTACATTTTCCTCTGATTTCTTTTGAGAGGTTTGAGAGATCCATAAACTAAATTTTGAGTATTCATTTTGAAAATTGCTTTGCTCCTCATTTTTTTGCATTTCTTTTTCTAAGGTTGAATCAACAGAATAATTTGGGGAAATCTGAATAACCATTTTCCCTTCTTGCTCTATTTCTTCTACCTTTTGCTTTCTTCCATCGATTTCAGATAATAGTTTTAAAAAATAAACATCATCATTATCATGCTTACTTTCTAAATAATTAAACATGTCAAACAGTTTTCCATTAAGGTTACCGTGAAAAATCTGATAATCTATTAAAAAACTTGTTAAACCTTTATAGTATTTTTTTCTATGCACCCAGTTTAAAGCATCTTGCCTTTCTTGAGTACATATTTTTGAATACGAATCGAATATACCTCCTAGTACATGATCCTTTTGGTCAGCTATCCATCTATTTCTATCCCAATCAAAAAAGTTTTTATCAGATATTAATGGTAATAATTTATCCCCAACTTTATTAGGATATGCCATTGCAATACTTGATAATACAGAGATAAGAATTACGGAATTGCTATTAGTGTATATTTTATCAAAAAACGATTGTATTATTTCATCAATTTTTTCTGACTCTATTTGACCTACTTCATACAAATATTTTTCTAAAGCAACTACAACAGACTGTAAAAGGTCAGGTACAGTTATTTGACCACCTCTATTGACTAACCATAAATAAGTAGAACCATGAATTGGATATATTTGTCCTTTGTATAATAAATCAACAGTAGTTATATCATCTGCTGTCCTTCCAAAACCATCATCTTTTAAAAAATCTGATTTCACATAATTTTCCGCACAATGATTTGTAAAATCAATAATAAAATCCAATGCTTTCAATGGATTTGAATTAAGAAATTTATAGGCAAATGTTTGATAAGCACTTTCGGGAAAATATTTGAAATCGTGTTTATTCGTGATTCCAAAATGATGCTCTATTCCTGATTCATAATGTTCAAAACCAAATCGACTTGTAGATTTTACTTTTTTGTATTTCCATTTAAGATTAGCCAATGCAATAAGTTCTTCGGGAAAGTATTTTGGCAATGTTCCTGTATGAAAATGCGATAAAGCATATTCAATCTGCTTATCCTTTTTATTTCTTATTTTGTAATCTTCGTCTTTATTCTTGATGAAAAGGTTATCCAATAAAATTTTAATTTCTTCGGGAATATATTCAGACAAATTATAAAGTAATTGTATTCCCTTTTCTGTTAAAGAATTGCTTTCTCCTGCGTTCATCCAATCAGCTCCTTCTTCAAAATTATTTAAGATTGTATTTACAAGCTTCCCAACATATTTCGGAGTTTCTTTATTCGTTATTTTTCCAACATACAAAATGTTTTCCCAATCATATAAAAGCCTTAATATTTGAGTGTGTATTTCTGTTAATTCATTTACGTTTTCAAATAAAAATTTTATAACCACATCCCAACCTTTGTTGTTTGGAGATTGATTAAAATCTTTACTACTAATTTTAAGAAGGTGAATGACTCTTTTAAGTAATTTTAAATCATCTTCTAACAATTCATCCTTATATTCTTTGAAGAATTTATCGCATAAATCTGATTTAATAATTGAAATTAAAACCTCATCTTTCCAATGGTTTTCGATTGATACATTGTTAATTGTATCAATCACAAAGTTATAAATCCAACTTTCAGATTCTTCAATCTTTGATTCAACCCATAATCTAAAACCTCTTCTTATCGCAGGCTCATTAGTCAACGAGCTATAAAATACATCTATTTTGGGATTGTCAATTTTTAAACAGTTTATATATTTAATCAGTCCCCAATCTTCAAAAATATCATGTGACGGAGCATATAAATTATTTTCTTCAAACAAAACTCCATCTGACTTAAGTCTATATACAGTTTCTGAATCAAATTCGTTTGCAGTTGTCAGTAATGTCAAGTTTTTTGCCCTTTTTACAGCAATACTTACAAAAGTATTTTGCCTTTCCTCTTCAAATGGTGCATTACTACCACCAACAATATTTTTCCAAAGTTGCTTTTTAAATTCCACAACATCAATTATAGACAAATCTTCATCTGAAGCAGTGATTAGTTTTTCTGCCAATGACAAATATTTTGGGGTTCTAATGATTTCAGCAAGATTCGCATTTTGAACTATGCTATCAAGAGCAGGAATTTTTTCAACAAAATACTGTAATTCTTCATCATTAAGTTGAGGAACATTTATAATAGCCGAATTATTTTTTAATAATTGTTTATCAAAATAGTTGAATTTCAATGTTTCTAAAGCATAACTTCTACATGAAACAATCAGTTTAATGTCCTTGTTTTCCTTTAAAACGGCAACTAATTCTCTGAATGATTCTGCATCTCCCTCTAATAATTTTTCAAAACTATCAATGTATATCAGCTTATTTGAAAACTCCTCAAACTCATTAAAAATTTCCTCGATACTTAAATCGACATTAATTTCATGGAGAGTGTTGATAAGTGAACTTTTTAAAAATTGGTCAGCTGCAAAAGAAATAATACAAGTATCATCGAGAGTTTCTAAAATCTGTTTTGCATAGGCAGATTTACCTGAACCTGCTTCTCCGTCAATAAAAAGAAATTGGTTATTTGTTATAATTTCTTCAATAGGTAAATCAGTTAAGTTTCTTTTTAGAATATGCCCTGAAATATCTGATTGAATTTTGTTTAAAACATTCTTTGTTTGTTTTACAATACTTTTTAATCCTGCCTTATTATAAGCAAGATTAAAAATTATTTTTTGTATGAAATTATTATCCCCATTAATAAAATCTCCACCCTCCGTGTTGATGATTGAATTACCAATAATATTTTTACCCGACTCCATTAACTATGACATTTGATTACCATCTCCATTAATAAAATTTCCACCACCCGTATTTACATTTCCAGTAATCACATTCTTGCTGTTACTTATATTATTTTCAATTTTTGGAAGTTTATCTAAAAGTTCATTCAAATAGCTTTCATATTCAGGGTTATCCTCAATAGAATTTTCAACCAATGTCTTAATGGCAGTTTGTTTTTCTAAACTTTCAGGCTCATTAATTAATTCTTTCAATGCTTTTTTAGGCTCATCATCTTTAAAGAATAAAGATTTTAACCAGCTAATACTTCCTGATGTAAGGTTCTCACTACTCGTTTCTACTATTTTCTCTGCACCCTTTTTAGCTAATTCGATTAAGAAAGGATATAAAACTGCTAAAGTTGTTATTGTAAATAATGGCATAATAATTTATTTAAATTGATTTTTAATATTTTACAATCAATATACCACTTGTTAAATCTGTCAAAATGGCATTGTTCATTTTAAAAAAAATGAGCTGCATATAATTTATTAGTTTATATTATCTGTTTTCGGACAATATTAGCCAATACTTTAGAGACGGTCAAACTATTTTCAGAAGTTAAATTCAATAAAATAAGATATATTAATTTGTGCGATTATATTGCAAAATTATCTAACTTCTTCGAGAGATTGAAAAATTTCTAGATCATTGAAAGTAATGTAAGATATTTGATTATTAGAAAAGTTCAAATGAGCATACCAAAAAACCACCACTATATTTCACAAGTCCATATAAAGAACTTTTTCAATAATGAAAAAAAAGAAATATATCTTTATGACAAACAAAAAGAAAATCATTTTGCAAAGAAGACTACCAAATCTATTTTTAGTGAAAAAAATTTAAATACAAAATTAAAAAACAAAGATTACGATTACTCTTCTGTCGAGCAGCAACTAAATGATCATTTTGAGAGAGATTTTGCAAGCAGTTTTGAAATTGTTTCACAATTCATAAATGATAAAATTAGAACAGTAGAATTTGACAATGCAATAATTTACTTTGCAAAATATGCTGTAATTAGTGAGTTGAGAACTCCCTTTAGAAAGAGAAATACCGATGAAGCAATCTACAAAGGACTTTCCATAATAAAAGATATGGGTGACGATAAATTAAAGAAAAATTTTGAAGATTATTTTTCCTTTAATGACGAAAGAAAATATTCTAATGCCGTTAATTATATTGACTTTTCACAAAAAGTCTTAAAGTCTATGGGAGAAATCTTTTTTGTTATTGAAACTCCTCAAAATGAAAATGATTTCTATTTCCTTCCGGATTTTGGTGCAGCAACAACAAGAGCAAAAATCAATAGCTATTTTAATCCTGACGTTAAGGAAATAGCATACATAGGAATTCCAATCAGTAGTAAAATTTACATACACTTCTATTCGTCAAAATTAAATAAAAAAATCAATCATTCAAGATTAGCAATTGTTGATTCTGAAATTGTATTTAGACTTAACAAAATGAATTTTGATTACTCCAATCAAATAATTGCATGTGAAAGTAAAGGATACATTGAAGAGTTTATAAAAACAATTTCTAAATATTAGCTAACTTTCCGTTCAGAAAATTAAATTTATTCTTCGCTTATATATTTATTTATTTCAAACTTAAATAACTCAGGTTGATGTTTCAAAAACTCCATGAAATTCTCATTAGAAATTAAATTTCCGTTAGCGTCAAAACTAATATTTTCAATCTGATTATTGTTTTTTAGAATTCTTATAACATTGGGGTTTAAACCAATTCTTGTTAAATCAATAATCTCACTATCATCACTTCCATATACAGCCTTATAGTATGTGCTTATATCAATTAGCTGGAAGTCATAAAGAAAGGTGATAAGTTTTTTAAGTTTGAAACTTACAAAGTCTTCCTCCAATTTTATTTTTATTAGCGAAATATTTGACAGCTCTTGTCTTGATTTTTCTTTTAAATTGATATAAACTTTATTAAGATATTCAGGATTGTTATATTTTTTTGACATTTTGATTTCCTCACCAAAGGAACTACCGATAAATAAAAAAGAATCGTTATTACTTGATACTTTAGTTTCAAAATAATTTACAGTATTAATTATCTTTTCTTTCAAACCTAATAATTGAAATGTATCAATATAGTTTTGATAATATTTTCTTGCTTGCAAATTTTTCAGACGTTCGAGTTCATAGTCGGTTATGTACAATTCATTATTTTCGATAAATACTTCATAAATCAAATCTAACAGGCTAATATCTGCAGTAAGATTATGTATATTTTTTACGAGTGACTGAACAACTGTGCTGGTCTCCTTATAAAAATCGTCTATATTGTTTTCTATAAAATAGTGTGTAATTCTATCTTCTAAGTTTTCAGGATTTACTTGTAATAAAAAATTTGTTGAATCAATTATTGCTGAATCTTTGATTTTTTTCTTGTATTTCTCTTGATTACTTAGCTTTAAATTTTCTACATCATAATTTTCTAGTAAGGGATTTTTATTTTCGTCAATAAAAACATGCTCCCTTAGAAGCTTAATTTTATTTCCCATTAGACTTCGAGAATCAGTAAATTCATCACTATCAACAAAATGTATTTTAGATATTAGTCGTGAGAGAGAGTTAGAAAAGACATAATTCAGCCTATTAACTCTTCCTATTAAATTGTTTAGGTCCTTTGAGCTTAATCCGAATGTAGATGTTATATACAAATTATCGATAGGAAAATTGACCCCTTCTAATATTACAGAGTTTGCAATTAGATATTTAAATTCTTCAATTTCTTTAAATGCATTTTCTAAATACTCTTTTAAAATATTAGGTAATTTTCCATGTAGATAAAGAACTCCTTTTTTAACTAAAGCAATTAAATCTAAATCCCCATTAATTTCTTCCGATATGACTCTTGCAATTTTATTTAGCTCTTCATTATCACCTAAGCTGTCAATTGTACCGTAAATTTTATTTGCTATTCTTTCAACAAATTTTGGACGGTAATTATATATGAAATTTTTATTCTTGCTCTTCTTAATAATATATTCTGCGAACTCAAATTCTATTTTTAGATTATAATAATCATCAGTAAATCGATTATATTTTTTCAGTTTACCTTTTTTATCAAGATAATACACATCAAATATTTTCATATTATGATTAATGGTACTTGCATGAATTGTCCCCTCTGATGTATTTTTTATTTTAAGTTGAGATGAATCAGAGATCAGAGGACTTAAATAAAGTAATCTCTGATCGTTATTAGATTTATGATTCAACATTATAAAGCGTGATAACAATAAATTACGTGCATCATTTTTTAACAAATTGTGAGCTTCATCAATAAATAAAATATCAAAAGACAATCCCATCTTATTAATTAATCTATTGGCTCTTTCTTGTGTCAAAATTCCGATAAATTTTTCTTCTCCATTATACATCTCATCATGTAGAATCAATTTGTAATTCAAATTAAGCTTTCTCATGTCATTGTATGTTTGCATGAGAAGTGATTTGGTGGGAACTATAATTCCAATTTTATTATAATTATTCTTAATAATTACATCTTTTATTATAGAACTTTTACCATATGACGTAGGGGCAATATATGCTGAATCATGTTCTTTTATATTTTCAAAAATTTCAAGGCTTCTATTTGATTGCTCAATAGTTTCAATATAAGTTTCTTTCTTATATTTTTCATAAATAGTTTTATTTATTATTCTTTCATTCACATAACTTTCTGTGACATAATCATTTGAAATAATAAAATTGGAAATCGGATAGAAGCCTATTTGTAAGCTTATGTCATACAATGGTTTAAAGTCTTTATGAATTATCGAATACTTTAGAATTATATAATATCCAATATTAAAGTAACCTTTATATCTTTTATCATGATTATAATATCTGAAAAATATGATTGCAGCAGATAATATAAAAGTTATTTCTTCATAGTCAAGTTTTTGACTTAAAGTTATCTTCTTTAGGCATTCATTAAATATTTCATTATTTTTTAATGAGCTTAATTGCTTTTTTTCTTTGGTTTGAATTTTACTCATTTAGATAATCGATAAAGTTTTCGATGGATTTTTTATTAATGCAAATTGCATTAATACTTTTGAAATTGTATTTTCCTAATAATCTAGCAAGATTACTCTTCAAGGTGGTTTTCTCAATATCTGAATACCTTGTTCCCAGATATATAGTTGAGCTTGGAATTATATTATAATCTTTGATTTGACTATAAGTACCACTCACATAGTCTTTTGATAAATTCTTTAAAGTTTGAGATATTGTCTGATTAAAATCAATAGTCCTCATATTAGAATGATTGTAAGCATTTCTCCACGGGTCATTGGCAGTATTGTCTCCTTCAATTTTTCCCTTTAAATCACGATATGCCTCACTAACATTGCCATTGTGAGTTGACGTAATTGTAGTTTCCAAAGAAGATTTGCTTTCGTAAACATAATAATCATCATCAATCAAGTAAACACCATCAAATCCTTTTTTCATACCTTTTTCTTCAAGATTTCTAAAAAGAAAATGCTGCTTGAACTTGTTTGCTCTAAGATAAAGATGACAAATGAATTCGGATACAATCCCAATTTTTTGCTCAGCAGATTTTCCTTCCAAAAGCTTTAATATTTCTAGCTTGGTAATTGAAATATCACTTGGATCTTCTATCACTTCATTATCCCCATTCCATATAAAATGTATACTTTCTTCAATATGTTTTTTTAGCCTGGGACTATAATCATCAATACTTAGGAAATGTAAGGTTATTTTGTCACTAATTTTTATTTTAAATCTATTAAACATGAATTTTCGAGATGGTTAAGTTTTTACAAATATAGAAAATAGTTACTCTCTTCTACTTTATATAACTTGCTGTTATGTAATTTTTTAAATTAAAATTTGAGAGAGAAGGGTATTTAATAGGAAATTCAGAAATGTCAATTTAATTCAGCTTATTTAATTAATATTTTTCTTAAGAAATTTATTATTGATTTTCGCTTTTACAATTCATTAATTATAGTAAACTTAATGAGATTTTTTGTAGATTTATAAAAACTATTATCCATAATATGCAGCATACTATTTCTGAATTCCTGAGAAAAAATAAGTTAAAAATAGATCAGGATTTTAATTGTCTTTGCTCAGTTACTAAGAAGCATAATTCTACAGAGCAAGAAGAAAAGAGCCCCTTCAAAATCATTTTTAAAGAAAAGTCAATTGTTCTTTTACGAATAAATACCCCACATCCAAAAGAGTATCATTTTGGATATGAGCACGTTGTAAATCATTCTTTAGAACGCGATAAACTAAAACTTACTGTAAAGGATTGGTATTACGATAATATGTACTTTGAATTTGATTTTCTTTTTATTTTCAATAAATATATTCTAGATCCCTTTAGCGTAAAAAAAGCTGATTTTGAAACTGTGATCGGTAAAGAGTTATATGTAGTTTATTCTACTTCTTGGTATGATGAAAAAAAAGAAATGGAAGGTACCTTAACAAGAGTTGGTGATCTGAGAATATATATTGATGATATTGAAAATCAAAAACAAGAAGTTGAAATCTTTGATCTTGCTTACTTCTTTGCAAGGTTGTAGAAAACTAATTCATTTACTTTTAAATTTCAGAGTCACTGTCACAGCGATTCTGAAATTTATTTTCTTAAAAACTAATTACTAATCATTACTACATGAGAGAAGAATTTAATGAATTAAATCTGCCAGATGGTCATTACCTTAAAATTGCAAAAAGTTCCGAAAATATTTATTTTGATGAATTTATTGAATCTGTTTCAAAAGTTAAACAGTATATATCCAATAAAGATTTTAAGGATCTTTGGGATAATAAATTACAACTAAAAAAAGCAAAATTTGACGAAAAAGCTTTTATTCAAGGTGCTTGTGAGCTTGCAGTTGTAAATTATTTTTGTAAAAAAAACGGCTTCAGAGTCGAAGCTAAAGTAAACCCAGAAAATCAGAAAGATGTGGACGTTCAATTTCGGTCTAATAATTTCACATACAATATTGAAGTAAAATGTGCAGCTTTTACTAATAAAGAGAAGGTACAAAATACAGAATCTTTCAAATATCAAACTTATGGTCGACTTGACAATAGGGTTGACATAATGTCTATACTATCTAATGCGATAGATGAAGGTTTAATAAAGCAGGGTAAATCTTTGAAAGAACACTCTGAGTTAAAGAGTATGGATAATAATCTTAAAGATTTTCTGATTAGCGCTCACGAAAAATTTAATGATTTATCTAAAGAAAATGAGATCAATATTTTATTAATATGCTGTGGTGATAAAGAGGATATGCAAAGATGGGTCGGTTATCTCAAAGGTCCCGAAGGTCTATTTACTAATAAGTCTTTTTGTGATCCTGTTGAGTACAATAATGTAGATTTAGTAATTTTAACTAACCTATACTACAAGCATAAAGAGTTCTCTAACAAAAATATTGAGAATTCCTGGAACTTGAATAATACCTTGAATCTAAGTATTATAAATCCTTACTGTAGATTACGTAAACCAAAAGGTATTGAAAATTTTGATAGTGAAATGATTAATTACAATTCAGAGATTAATCAATTTAAAGTGCCTGGACTAGCACCAGAAGGCCTAAAGGATGCTAGAAAAGTTGTACATTTTGTAATCGACTATCTCGAAATACAAGAAGGCAAATATTTGTTTGATAAAAAGAGTGTTAATTGATATTCTTTTTGTTATCTCGACCTTTATAAGTAATCAACATAAAGTTCTAAAACCTGAAAACATTAAAATTAAAAAATAAATTATGTCATTTTTTCCTCCGCTTTCAATTGCAGATGCAATCGATAAAATAGATTACAATCAATATTTACTACCTGCAATTCAACGAGATTTTGTTTGGTCATCTGGAAAAATAGAGATGCTATTTGACTCACTTATGCAACAATATCCAATTGGTTCAATGTTGCTTTGGAGAGTTGATGGTAATAACACGCAAAACCAACGATTTTATGGAATTTTAAAAAAATATAGAGAAAGATTTCTTAATAGATCAGAAGAAGTTGATACAAAAAATCTTCCCAGCTTCGAAGTCGTTTTAGACGGACAGCAACGTCTTACTGCTCTTTATCTGGGGTTGAAAGGTTCTTACGCCTATCATGAATATAACCTCGCTTGGAAAGATAATGAACACTCAATTCCTACAAGATATCTTTATTTAAATCTTAAATATAAAAAAGATTCAAGCAAAGACTTAAATGATAGTGATGATGACAGGAAATATGAATTTTTGTTTTTAAAACCATCTGAAGTAATAAATGAAGATGGGAATAAATGGTTCAAAGTCGGAGATATTTTAGGGATTCGTGGAATGGCACAACTGAATTCTTATTGTAAGAAGCACGAAATAGAAGATCAGGATGCTCAAGAAATATTGAGCAGGCTTCACGATATTATTCATCTTGAGAAACTTATTCACTACTATCTTGAAAAAGGTTCTGATTTTACCAGAGCATTAGATATTTTTATAAGAATAAATTCAGGCGGTATAAACTTAAGTTACTCAGATTTAGTAATGTCAACAACTATTTCAGGTTGGATGGATCTAGATGCCCGTAAAGAAATTAATGGATTAGTTGATGAAATTGTTAAGGAATACGGCTTTGCCGTTAACAAAGATTTGATTCTGCGTACATATCTGATTTTGTACAACGATGATATTAAATTTAGAGTAAGCAATTTCAGTATTAAGAATGCTAAAGACTTTGAAAGTAAATGGGACAATATTAGAAAAGCAATTAAAGAAGTCTTTCAACTTATTGTAGACTTTGGATATGCTCCAAAAACACTAACATCATTAAATGCCCTACTTCCGATTATATATTATTTGTACAACACGGATAAAGTAAAAGATTTTCATAAGAAAGTTGCATATAAAGACGATAGAGCAATTATTAAAAAATGGCTTCACGTTGTTTTGCTACATCAGATATTTGGCGGGCAAGCTGAAGGTGTACTAAAAGCTATTAGAGATACTTTGAAAAAAGAAATTGCTAAGTCTCCGGCAGTTTTCCCTGCTGCCGCCATTGCAAAAAGGCTTTCTAAAACCAATAAAAGTATAAATGTTGATAAAGAATTTGTGGAAAATCTTTTATATACACAGAAAGAGAATAGATACGCTTTTCCCATACTCGCACTACTTTATCCTAACTTAAAATATAAGGATGGAGATTTTAATCTCGACCATTGTCATCCGATATCAAATTTCAATGAAAAAAAACTAAAATTGAATAATATCCAATTAACTGATTCTAATAGAGAATACTTCACTGACCCGGAGTATTTTAATTCAATTATTAATCTCCAAATGTTAGACGGTAATGAAAACAAGTCAAAAGGCGCAAAACAGCTTACAGATTGGGTTTCTGCAAATAATATTAATAAGAAGAAGTACTATTTTCCCAACGATTTAAATTTTTCATCATTTGATAAATTTGCTAAACAGCGTCAAGTTATATTGACAGTAAAACTAATGGAGGAGCTTAAATTCTAAATTTTTTTAATTATTTAGTGCAATTAAATAGAATCAACTGATAAAGAAAGTCCACTTCCAGTAATAGTAATAACCAACTATTTCAAACTATTAAGAGTGCCTTTTCAATAGTAAACTTATTTTCTGGTAAAATCGTAAATTTGAATATTAATGATATTGAACTTTAAACATCAACAAAGACATAAGCAGATCGATGACATCAATACCTGAAAAGCTAAAACCTGAAGTAAAAATAATGATTGGTTCAACCGTATACGGATTTGAAGATCAACTTTCACAAATTGTCGCCCAATTTACTACACTTGGATATAAAGTCCTTAATTCTCATCACGGAAGTATTAAGGTGAATCCAAATTTGTCTAATTTAGATAACTGTCTCAAAGCTGTGGAAGAATGTGATTTATTTTTGGGAATCATACGTCCATATTATGGAACTGGTAATATTGGTGATTTAAATATTACGTTTGAAGAAATAAAAAAGGCTGTGGAGTTAAAAAAACCTTATTGGTTTTTAGTTCATCGTGATGTTGTTTTTGCAAGGAGTTTCCTAAAAAAGATTGTGCTGAAAAGTGGTGATACTATTACTTTGAAAGATAACAAACTTTTTGATTTGCGATGTATCGAGGTTTATGATTATGTGATTAAAAATCACGTTCAAGATTTAGCGTTAAGAAATGGTAATTGGGCTCAGGAATTTTATCGTTTAGATGAAATGATGGTATATATTAATGCTCAATTTGCAGACAAAGATTTTATTAGGGAAGTAATGAACTATAAAAATAATGAAGACAATGGAAAATAGTTTTATTATAGATAATCTTCTTCAGCAAGAAGAAGGTATTAGACTAGAGTTTAAAGCTAAACCTGATGTTGAAGATATTGCAAGATCAATAACTTCATTTATTAATACTCACGGAGGTGATCTTGTGATTGGAATCGATAATAATAAGAATGTTATTGGGGTAGAACAAGCAGAAGAAAAAGCTAATCATATTAAAAATGTTTTAATTGATTCTATCAAACCAATAGCTCCTATATCACTTAAAATAATTAACTACAAGAAAAGAAATGTTATTTTAATTAGTGTATGGGAAGGAGCTAAAAAACCGTATCAATTTAAGGGTGTTATCTACAATAGAAATGGATCACAAACAAGAACAACGAATCCTGAGAAATTGAATGATCTTATCTTAGAGAGAAAGCAATCAGATTTCCATTGGGAAAGAATGCCTGTTCTAGGAGCCGAAATCGAGGATTTAGATATTGTAGAGATTAATAAAACAATTGTTCGTTATAAAGACTATCGAAGAATTACTGAACAACTAGATGAAGAGGATTTTTTAGTTAATACTGGTTTGATGCAAAATGGTAATTTAAGTAATGCTTGTATTGTATCGTTTGGTAATGATCCTATTCGATATATTCCTCAATCAAGAATCAGGATTACCTTGTATCCAACAAAATCATCTGGAGATAATTTTATTGACGACAGAATTTTTGAAGGTAATATCTTTAAAAATATATCTGCAATATTTGAATACATTGATGTTATTTATGGAAAAAGTTATGCAGTTAACAAACTTATTAGAAGTGAGAAATCCAATTATCCTAGACTGGCTTTACGTGAAGGAATTTTAAATGCTATTGTACATAGAGATTACAATTCTGTCAAAGGTTTTCTTCAAATATCTATTTATTCTGATAGAACTGAAATTAGTAATTATGGGAAATTACCTAAAGGCATTACTATTGAAGATTTAAAAGTTGAACATAGTTCAATTCTTCGTAATCCTGATGTAGCTCAAATGTGTTTTTATAGAAGATATATTGAAATGTTAGGTAGTGGAACACAGAGGATGATTAGAGATTGTAGAGATAATAAATTTAAATTACCTATATGGAAAGAAACAGATAATGTAATTACAGTTACATTTCCTGGTCTTGCTCATAATAGAAATGCTAAGGGAATAATTAAGGGAATACTTGAGGGATTAAATAAAGCAACTATTGCTAAACTTGAGGAGATAACTGAGGGAATAACTGAGGGAATAACTGATGATGTAAGAGATAAAATAATAAAGATTCTTATAGTTCTTTACAAAGAAGCAGGTCTTAAGACTTTAGATATTGAAAAACTTATTGATATACCTGCTAAAAGCATTGAGAGATATATAAAGCAATTAAAGGACTCTGAAATTATTGAATATAGAGGAGCTAAAAGGACTGGAGGATACTATTTAACTGATGTTGTAAAAGAGAGATTAGGTAAAGAGGCTAATGATTAGATTGAAGCTCTAATAATGTAATTTATTATTTGTTGCAAAGATGAAGAATAAAAGTTCGGGATTACTCAAAAAGTCCGCTAAAAGACGGACATTTTCATTTATTGCTAAAGGAAAAAGAAGCTAATTCCCCCGGAGTACTGCCTAATGAAAATTAGCACCTTTCAATTTTTTATTATGAGAATTATTTTCTCAACAATATTATTGATTTTAAGTTCCGGAAAAAAGATTCCAAAACTAAATCCAATGATAAGGTTTATCTTTTCTATTTAGATAACAATGCATCTCCTCTTTTTTAAGTTTCGGAAAAAAGTCGATTGCTCGGTCAATTGCATAATTAGGCAAAAAATAAATTTCGTTTTGAATTGTATTTACAACTTTTTCATGACCATAGTATTTTATAATTTCATCAATCTCATTTTGACCTCCTCTTTCGATAATTCGAGAAATAATTGGAACATAGGATGTCTCCCAATTTAATAAGTTAAAATCGGTGTCCCAAAAGAATTTAGGATGAATATCCGGTAATATTTTATCTTCTATTCTCATAATTAAATATAAGGTTTTTATCTCTTTTTCGCAACATAACTACCTTTTAAATCCTTTTCCCTTATTAATGGGAATAGCTCTTTTTGAAAATGAACTTCCAAATTTAAGATTTGGATTTGAAACAGCTTTTTTGAATCTTTCCTGCATTTTCTTCCAATTATTCTCTTTCCCTTGAATCATTGACACATCATATTGTTTTCTGATACCATCAAAGTAGATCAATGAGCGTGCTACTAAATTTGAATTTCCATTATATTTTTGTTGGTAGCTATCCAGATATGACTTTAAAGGATTTTCTTCAAGAAGAAAATACATATCTACGAAATCCTTTAACCTTGCTCCACTTTGAAATATTGCGTGAAGTTTCATAGCACCGATATCATCATTTGAAATCATTCTAACATTTTCTGAAATGTTATCCATTGCTATAACAGGATATTTGTGAGCTAAAAGATCAACTTTTATATCTTCAATATAGGTCATAACGGTATTTTCAAAAACAATCTCATCTGTTGCCTTATATTCTTTTTGCAGGTAGCTAATTAAATCTTTTGAGTTAAAGTCTTTAGTAGTAAACAGATCAATGTCAATAGATAACCTATGTCCTAATTTCAAGGCTAAGGCGGTACCGCCTACCAAAGTGAAGTCCTTTAGCATTTCATCTTGCATTAGTTTTTGCAGGAGTTCCCACATTTCGTTACTTACAGTTTCTTTATGTAACATACTTTCATTTTTCAGAAAATTAATTCTGAAAATGAGGTATGCCTTTACAATGGCGTTTTAGATAACTATTTGGCTTCGTTTGTTACTGAAAGTTTAAATCAGAAGCCTTTTTTGGATGGAGGTATTAATAAATGGAATTACAATTTTTTTCTGTTGGTAGGTACGCAAATATATACCTGCTTATTGATACAACCAACTTATATTTTAGCACATTTTGTTCTTCCAATTGACTATAATAATTTTAAGAAGTCCACCTTTTAGTTGGGCACCCTAAAAATTTACAATACGCCGAAGGATTCGTTTTGTACTTTTTAACAATCAATCAAAACCAAGACTGCTTTATAAAAAATTATGTTCCTAAAATTCTGTTTTAAGAATAGATTTATTGCTTATTAAAATGTGTGCGATTTTACAACTACACGGTGAAGTTAGGAGCTCATTCGCAACTTTGAAAGTCCTTACGTCCTAACAAAGTTTCTTCTTCGCTCTGCGAGGCTTAAAATAATAACTGATTAAGTAAATGCAACAATTCTTAATATTTTTTTGAACATTATAATTTCTTAAAAACATTTTGCAATCTTCCCAAAACAGAATCATTTAAAATAAAGTTTTAAATTTTGAAGACATTGAAAAACAGTGAATTTTCAGAAGTTCATATTCTTAAGATTTTAACTGAAAAAAAATCAATGAAAGCCTATGAATGACATTTGTAATGATTACCCCTTCAAGCGACACCAGATTTCCTAATTTGATATGTTGAAAATAATGTAAACCAATAAGTTGGTTTGATCGAGAGAAAGATTAAATATGGTAAAATTTTTATAATTTTAATAAAAACTATAATTATGCAAATTATCCCAAATATCTACAGATTAGATAAGCAAATTTTGAAACTCAGGGGGTTAAACGATTATGAAATTATACTAAGAATTCTAAAGGATTTTAACAATCAAATACAACAGGAAGATTTAAGCATATTTACCATCGAAAATATTGAGTATATCCTTTATACGTTCAATACTGACGAAATTGAATCTGAGTGGAAATCATTTTTTCCTAAAACTTTAAGTGAAACCAAAAATTTTTTTCAACAATCTGTTGCACTAATTTTATTTATAAAAACCGAATTCGATATTTATTGTGTAATTGGAGGAAATTCATACAAAATAATTTTGCCATTTATTGATCAAAACTTTGGAATTGATACTTATTCAAAGATAATTCAGCCAACTGAAGATAGCATCACCTCGATTAAGGCTCGAGGTATTACTGGAAACAAGGCTGGTTTTAGCGAACAATACAGAAATGATTTTAAAATTATAGACTATATAAAATTTGGAAATGTTCCAAAAGAAATCCAAATCAAACTAAATGAAAAGACATCTAAACTTCATTTTAAATTTTTGATAGATAAAAAGCGACCCAAAGCGCAACTTGTTGTTGGAAAAGGTATAAAAATAAAGAAAACCATTAATTTTAATGAATTACATAAGATAATCAAGGAGATAATAGTTATACGGCAATTGGTATCTTCTGACTTTTTAAGTTCTTATCTAGAGATTACAGATTCAGCTTTTATCGAAAGTGATTTAAAAAGGTTATTGATTGATAATATTTACGAGGATATAAGATATATCGTTGGTGAGGCAAACATAAGATTGTTTCAATTCGATTTTTGCAATCCTAACAATATTGAGAAATTTTATGAAGCAGACGAATACAGATTAAAAGAAAAAACGGAAAATGGAGGTCACACTGTTTTTAAAATTGTCAATAGCAAAGATGATATCTATGAGAATGTGATTTCTTATGCTTTAGAACAAATTCAACCTTTAGATAAATTTAACTTTATGGTATTTCTTCAAGGAGTTAGAATTACCTGCTACAAAGACAATGTGAAGACAGTTAGTGCCTCATTTTTATATCATATTAGTTCAGAGTTTAGACTTGGAACATCTCCAATATTCTTAATAGATAATAAATGGTATTTCTTGAGAGATACATTTATTAAAGAATTGAAAACTCAAACCGTTCACGTCTTAAAAACTTACAAACTTCGTGACAATTATCTTCTGAATTGGTCTAGACTTTTAAATAAAGAAGGTGACTATAATTTAATATATAATGACATGGAAAATTTCATTGTAATTGACACAATCTTAGTTGATGGAGTAGAATTATGTGATATACTATATTATACTAATGACCGTATATATCTAACACATGTAAAAAAAGGATTTAGTGCTGACATGAGAGAGCTAACAAATCAAGTCTTAATTTCAGCAAGGAGATTAAAGGAATGTTTGGGAACAGAGGAAAAAACTTTCCTAGTAAAAATCTATAGCGCTGTTGTAAATAAAGGCAGAAGTGTTAATAATTTATCACAAGAAGAATTTGTAGATCTATTCTCGCAAAAAAATATAGTTTATTCGTTAGCTTTCAAATCTCAACAACAACAGGATTTACTTGTTGAAGATAATATTGATAGTTACAATTCGAATATTGCAAAATTCTCCTTAGTGCAATGTTCATCTGAAATGAGAATCAATTATTACAATCTAGAAATTGCTCAAATAAGAACAATTTAAAAATGATCAAGCTTTATATTCCGATATTTTTATTAAAATATAAAAAAGCATCTAACTGTGAAAAACTAATTCCTAATGAAAAATAATCTCCCAAAAATATGTTATTGGTGCGGAATCGAACTTAATAAAGAGACTATTAGAAGAGAACATGTCCCACCATTAGGATTTTTCCCTAAAGGTTACAGAAATAATCTGATGACTGTTCCAGCTTGTGAAAAACATAATAATCATCTTTCTCATTTGGATGAAAAATTTCAATTTTATCTTAAAGCACATAGAAGTAATCGTGTTGCAAATAATGATTTTTTAGATACGGTTTTAAGGGGGCTGAGGCGAAAGGAAAAGGAGGGATTTTTAAAATCACTTAATAATAATACTGGTGTAGGGTCATTTAATGAGAAACCTCAAATTTTCACCAAACTGGAATCATTTGAAGCTGATACATTTATAGAGAAAATAATACGTGCTTTATATTTTTATCACAAGGAAGAAGCAACTAAAGGACTTATTCAATGGTTCTCAAAATATATTCATTTCGAAGGCATTGATTCAAACTCTCTTGTAGATTCTTTGAAAGAAGATTTAAATGAAAATATTCTAACAAATGGAGAATTCTATAATCCTGAGGTTTTTAAGTATAAGTTCTTTGATTTTCAGGGACTTTTTGGAGTTTTTATAAATTTTTATGATGACGTAGAATTTATTGGATGGGTTTTACCAAAAGATTTTACATACGATAATTTTGATCCGGAAAAATATGGTTACAGTGAAGAATATTTACGAGATATTAATAATAAAAATAAAATTATATACCCAGATTTAAAATGAAAGAAGTCCACTACAAAGTGGACACCTTACATTTTTTTTAAAAGGAAAAAGAAACTAATTTTCAATAAGCATTACCTATCTAAAACTAGCATCTTTCAATTTTTTATAATGAGAAATTATTTTCTAAACAAAATTATTTTGTAATGTTATATTACAGAAACTGAAATCTTTTTTTAATCTAAGATTAAACAAGCTCTATCATCATATAGGGAGCCAATAAAATTAGAGAATTTTAATAATTTTGAAAAGAAGTGGTCAGATTGCATTCGTCTTTTTTCCAAGAAAGAAAAGTTAAGTATTGTAATTTAGAAAACAATAGTTCGTTCTAAACTATAAAAAACTATAATTTTTGAGCCGAGACCTTAATAGAGACGATGTTAGGCTTTAACAATAGTCATCAATGCTGTCACCTCCTGTCCACTCAAGACCTTGTAATATGGTAAACTGTTTTTCTGCTCCATTTTTTTCAAAAAAAGACCCACAATTATCATGGAAGAAAGCATTGTCCTCGAAGTTAACTTCCGCTAGGAAATAAGGCTTTATTGGATTTTGTGCGTCGCTTTTGCACAAAACCCACAATGTTTTTTCATCTTCCGATACTATAAAATTCTCAACAATAAAGCTCGTATACTGGTTGTTAGAAAAAATAGATCCAATATTTAAATTATCGGAATATGCAATGATCGGATTTTCGTAATATTCCCTGGGACAGCAAGGAAATTGACTGAGTGTTTTCCAATTTTGAATATTTTGAAAAGCATTTGAGGTTAAAGATTTCTTATATAGTGCTTCATCTTCATTATACTCATGTATTGAGCTTAAATGAGTATTTTGGGAAAATATAGATTCGGCATCAGAATTTGTAGCATACTTTGTACTTGGATTATTTAAGTTCTCTAGTGAGATTTTTGGCAATTCATCTTCATTTTTAAAACTCTGCCCAATTTGAGTTATTTCAGAATTGAGTGATTTCTTTAAGTTATTATCATTTTCAGAGGCTTGTAAAGACCGAAGAGATACACTTCGATTATAAATCCATTCTCCTATTGATCCTCCTTGTACTATTTTATCACTATTTGCCCAAGCCAACAATTTTTCTTTACTGATACGTGCTTCCTCAATACTTACCGTACACATCCACTTATAATTTGGTTCCGGAAATCTATCCCTAAATCTTGATGGATTTTCTAAAAATGCTTCGACACTTCCACAAATAATTTCAATACGTTTAGCTGTAATAGGATTAAGCAAAATATTTTCCAATCTTGTTAACCAACGAAGGTTTTCGGGACGATTGTTCTGTTTATTGGTGTCTATATGGTCAACTACATGTTCTTTTGTAGGGGGATCTCCGTGAAATGCGGTTGCAACAATTCTGTGAACACGAACGGAAGCAATTTCTAAATATCCTGTCTCTTTATTCAATTTACCAAATGTCCACTTATTATCTGTTGGTCGAATATGTTTATCAATTGGAGTGTAGCGTAATACAGAACCATTATCACGAACGCTGTACTTTTCGTTTTTATAATAGCATTCTTGAGTTACTTTAAAATTTTCTAATAAATATTCCATAGTAATTATATTTGAGTGGGAACAATATCCATTTGATATCCTAATACAAATGCAATTCTGGAAAGAATATCCAATCCAACGGAATATTTTCCTTTTTCAATCCTGCTGAGATTGGCAGCATCTATATTCGCTAACTTTGCTAAATCTTTTGCTTCAATTTCTTTATCTTCTCGAATTTCTCGAATTTTTTTTCCTATTCGAGTTCTTTCTCCTTGTCTGTCTCCAGAACTCAGTCCCATAAATGTTACACCATTTAGCATTAAATCGCGGTAAATATTATTGGTCATTATGTCCTTTTCTACAGAGAAGTTTTTGTCAAAAATATACTCTACTAAATGCAATTGATATTCTCGTGTATCTTCGCTAGTGTAACTTCCAATCCGAGCAAGTAAGGAAAAAATTTCTCCATCAGGCGCCACGACTTCAACTATTTTGTCGTCAATAACTGTTGCTTTTGACTTAAATTCAATAGCCAAAAACTCTTTCAGTTTTTTATTCATGATATTCAATACCGTATTTTCAGTGTTGTCGCCACTTGTAAAATTATATAAACAAATTTATATAAAATTGGCAAATATACCAATTAATCATTTTTTTTCCATTTTATGATCAAATATAATATAAGAGGGTACAAGCCAAATCGTATCAATCATCATGGGTTTATTCTAGATATAAATTAATGTAAGTTACATTGGCTGATTAAAGGTTTAATTTAAGGATTTAGATTATTATAAAGATTTCATAAATATTTTTTCCAAAGAAAACTCACTGTGTGTCAAATAATGATTTTTAAAGACATATCAATTTTTATAGGTCAGTTTTTAAGATTTTGGATTGATGCGGACATCTATTAATTTCAAGGAAGTAAAGTCAGATTCCGAAGCTCACAACTTCAGAAAGAAAACGTTCGATTATATTCGAAAAGACTTAACAGCAAAAAACGAATATTGGTCAGAAGAAAAACTTTCGGAGAGACTACACAAGATTGAATCTTACTGTAAAGAAAAGTCTGGTAGGAAATTACAAAAAAATGCAATGCCAATTAGAGAAGCGGTTGTTGTGATTAAAGAAGATACAAAAATGGTCGACTTACATAACCTTTCCAAAAGACTGGAAGAAGAATTACAGATTAGAGTTTTTCAAATTGCCATTCATAAAGACGAAGGACACTTTGACAAGATTGAAAAAATATGGAAACCAAATTTTCACGCACATTTAGTTGCAGACTGGCAGGATCTTAAAACAGGAAAGACTTTAAAACATCAATCGTTTCATTATTCGAAGATGCAAGATCTTGCTGCGGAATGTTTGGGAATGGACAGAGGTATTGCAGGCTCAAAAGGTAGATTGGAAGCTGTAGAGTTCAAAATCAAAGAAAAGGAAGCTGAACTTTTGGAAATTACTTCTAACATACACGAGATGAGATCTGAAATTGGATCACGAAAATTTGAAGACCTAATTGTCAAAGAAAATGATTTTTTAGGATTTAAAAGAGTGCAAACTGATAAGACTATTGAAAATTACGAAAAGGTTTTTAAATCCTATAATTTAAAAATAATCAGTGATAAAGAAGCCTTGCAATCACAATCTAAAATTATTACGGAACTTCAAAAAAAGAATATTGATCTCAAAAAAGAGATTGCAGTTTTAAAGAATAAATTATCCAACGTTCTATCCATCGGCAAGACATATTCTAGTGAAAGATTAAAATACTTAGATTCCGTAAAGGATACACTAATTAAGACGTTAAAGTTTGAAAAAACAAAGTTGCCTCATCTGTTTAATGGATCAAAAGAAAAGGTAATCTCTGAAATTAATTCTGTATGTAAGAAAGTATCACAAGAAAACAACATTCCTTTTTCGGCATTTGAAGAAGTTTTTAAAGATTCTGAAAATGTATCTCAAATAATCTCTCTCTTAAATTTTGGCAATTCTGAGATCAATTATAATTCTGAGCAAATTCCATTGCACCAAAAGAAGAAAAAACAAAGGAGATTATTATAGACAATTAAAAATAATAAAAAGAAAACAAAGGAATAGTTTCAGATTATTAAACACAAGTTCAAGCCTTAAGGTATCAATAAAAATCTACACCTTTCAGGTCGTATTTTTATTGATAAACTTGCTTATTAAAATCTGCAACAATGATGAAATGGCTTTCTTTTTTTTCCTTTTTTCTTTTAAAAATAATTAATTTAGAAAGGAAGGAGATTCTTTCCATTAAGTTAATTGCTCTATCTGGTAGATGAGATTATTTTTTATCTATAACGTGATAGAAATAGCTGAATGGTTTACCATAATATGGCACATACCGATCCTCTTTCTCTTTTTCAGTCAGTAAATTAAGTATCTCTTTTGAGTATGACGTATATTTGCTCGAAAGAACTAAAAGATTAGCATTCTTTATTAACAGGTCTTTCCGATATTTAGATAAAATAAACTTCGTGTTTAATATTTTATTATTTTGAAGTTCCAATCTAATGGATTCTGAGTCAACATATGAGATTCCAGCTATTTTAATAAAAAAATGTTTTCCAATTTTTCTTGATTCATCCGAAGTTCTTGGTTTTGCTTCTGGAATTTTTGCAAGCTTCTTTTTAAATCTAGACAAATGTTTTGACCTATAATAGTCTAATCTCCTTAGCTGAGTTCGTAGATTATGATTATTGCGTAGCAATGTGAAGCCATTTACCCAGCACATTTCGTTATCAGAGAATTTATAATTCATCATACTAACTCTACCGACGGACATTCCTATTAGTTTGTTTGAGACGGATTCTAAAATCATATCGTCTGATTTTCTCTTTCCGTTTTTTAATATTGATAAAGTATGTTCGGTTAGGTCTCTTATCTTACGTTTTTCTTTAATAAGCGAACTCTTTCTTACTCTTAGAGTCCCGTTATAACATATTTCATAACCAACAAAACCAATTCGATCGAAAGAATTTTTAGAAAGCTTTGACCATTTGTAGGATGATTTACTTTTTGAATCATTCCAAAAAAACTTTTTATCTATTCTATTAACAGGTTTGGGCAAATGAGAAATTAGTTTTAGCTTTTCTAAGCCCTTAAAATAAATTTCAGTTTTTTCATTACAAATTTTTCTGTTGGGATGAATTAAAAGCATATCATCACAAAACCTTACATAACAAAGCTTTTCATCTTCATCAGCTTTCATTTCCGCATCAATACTATGCAGAACAATATTTGCGATAAGACCTGATAAAGCACCTCCCTGTGGAATTCCAATGCGATTTCTCTTAATGTTTTTATAACAATGAAGTAAATCATCTTTTACCCATTCAAAACTTCCTCCATCTCTCTTTTTTTCAATCCAATAATTCTTATCATCATTAAGGGCAAATACAAATTTCTGAAAATCGTAACACTTTAAATACTTGTTGAATATTAAAATTGCTCGATTGTCAATTTTGACATCATTGGTCTTATTATGTATTTTTATAACATCTTTAAATTTTTCTCTAACAATATTATGATTCACTGTATCAAAAAATTTACTGATATCACATTCAGATACCCACAAACGTTTTCCTTTGTATTTGTTTTTATATTCTAGAATATATTCTATGGCACTATGATGACTGGGAGGAAATTTTGCGCTGTCTTTTTTTGCTCTAAAAGCATACGAATGATCATAAAAAATATTATCGAATGCCTTCGTCAAATATTTATTTACGATGGAAATTATAATTTTATCTTTTAGTGGGAAGACACAGATTGGACGACAAATTTTACAGCTTTTGTCATTTGGCTTTTTCAGCTTAGATAAAATTTGTGGAGATGTAAGCGAAAAATTTTCATCATTGACTGACTCAATTATCTCATCAATAAAATTTTCTAATCTAATTAAAAACGGTTCTGTAGGGTTAGTTTTTCTATAATGATAAATTGTCTTTAATAAAGCTCTGGTATTATGATCTACAGAGTTTATGCGTTGACCATCATTTTTCGGATACCTCTCCTTTATTGTTGGATTAATCCATTTTCTGCGAGATGGCATTATTGAGCATAATAAATCAATATCATTTCCCTTATGTCTATTACTTTTTTGATTATTATAATGATAATTGTAATTCTGGTCAGCAGAAATTATGTGATCAAGATGCGATTTACCACGATGCCGAGCAAGTTTTGCTCTTGCTTTGCATAAGCGAAATAGAATTTCTTCTCTATTACAATAGTCTTCTAACATAAAAACAAATAATGGATGGAGAGTCCCCGATTTTAAACCATAATACTGACAATTGCCAACTTACCAACTACTGCGGTGTGAACCGATTTTTATATCCAGTAGTGCCAACACGATCCACCTATAAATAGGTTACCGTTTAGTTACTCTCCAAACCAAAATCTTTTTTATATACAAATCCTTTTTGTACCGCCAAATGTATTACTGTGTTAAATTTAATCATTTTTTTATTACTGATATAGCAATCTTTTAACATATTAATACAATTAGTCTCATCAAATTTTGATTCATCCATTTTACTTAGTTTAATAAAAAAATCACTTCCTAAATCATAAGTAAACGAACTGGAAATAGCCAACGCAACTCGTAACCAGTCATCGTATTCATAAGTAATTGATTTTTTATTTTTATTTAAAAATTTAATTATGCTTTGAATCTCCTTCTTTTTAGTTGGACTGTTTCTATGAAGCGGATTATGAAGAATATTCTTCATTTCCTTCGCATTAACCGCTCCTTTACTACTTCTTATTTGGGGAACACTACTATTTTGTAACTCTAACTTTGCATCTTTTTCTATTAAAAATCTTTCAGTTATATTTTCGTTTTTGATCACAATATTTTCATCTTGCGAAATAAAGCAAAGTCGAGTAAAATCTTTACCGCTCTGATCTAAATCGATTTGATATTTTTCTTTAAAATAGGATGAGATTTTTGCAAATGCAGAATAATGCCAGATATCAATTTCGTTTGAATTAATATCTTCCTCGAAGGAAAGTTTTATGAGCCCCTTTATGCCATTCCCTGACGGAGATAACCATAGGGCAAATAAATAAATATCGGATGATAATTTTTCAAAAACATTCTTTACATTTTCTAATCCAATGTCATCTATATCGATAATCATTAATGAATTATAATTATTAAGATTCTCTTTTGTTCTAGAGGTGTCATTGAAATTTGCACAAAAAGTAGCTACAGGTAATTTCTTCTTTTTTATTCCATAAAGACCATCTTCACTTATATAATGATGTCTTAGCTGATCTGTAATGATTTTATGTTGCTCGCTTTTTATTTCCTCTAAAACATCTAATAATTTTCGATGAGATATTTTACCCCAAAAATTATCTTGATAAGAAACGATAATATTTTCCATAGTGCTGAATGACTTTCTAAATATTTTAGGTGTTTTTTTAAGATATAAATTTCAGACGTATAATATGTGAAACCTAAGCTCCTTTTTTGAAAAAGGCTCAACATTAAGTTGAGCCTTTCAAATGAAAATGTAATTATCCCGAATTACTCATATTTTATTTGTTGATAAGCTTCTCCAGTCTTTCCATCATCTCGTCCTTCTCTTTCAGCATTCTTTCGTACAAAGCAATCTTTTCTTCGTGTAAAGCAACTAACTTTTCAATTGGATTAATTGTTGGGTAGTAGCTGAACAAAGAATTCCCATTAGCATTGTCGTTATTATTAACCGTGTTAGAAATTATATTGATAGCTTGTTGTTCATCAAAATTCTGAAAAGCCTCTACAGGAATTTTAAGAGTATTTGAAATTGCTTTCAACAGATCATCTTCGATCACATCTTTCTGCTCCAATATAGAAATTTTCTTTTGATTCCATTCCTCGCCCAAGTCAAAAGCTAAAGCCTCCTGCTTGATGCCAAGCATTTCTCTAAAGCGTTTCACATTT
>NZ_LMQH01000014.1:133592-222267 GCF_001424105.1 Chryseobacterium sp. Leaf394
ATTAATTCGTCTGAATTGTAAAGTTAAAAAATTATCCTGTAAAATATCCCTTCCAACGGATATTTTATTCACTAGAAAAATAGAATACTCAGTGGTAACAACAGAATTTAGTTCTCACATTTTAAAAACGTATTCTTATGAAAAAGACAAAAATATCTTTGGAGACGAGTTTCTGGGCACTCGATGAAATTGAAAATCCATTTCAACTCATCAATGCTTTTTTCAACTATTGTACTGTAGACAGTTACAAGAACACACTCAGCGAAATTATGCTATATGTCTATAAAGCGGAGGTCTGCAAAAAAGACCATCCTGGAGATGTCTTTGATTTCCATACTGCTGTAAAATCATTTATAAGAGCAAGTTATCTGCTAACATTCAAAGCTAAAAAATGGAAGGTAAAAAAAGCTCCCGAACAATGGCAGATCATGAGTCAGGCATCTTTGAACAAAGAAGAATATGAAGATCCGTTTTTGGTTTTTCAAAAAGCATTTGATTGCAAAACACTGGAAGAATACGAGTTTTTTCTTAATGAAATTGTTCACGTATCACTCTCACCTTACAAGGAACAATTTGATTACGATCTGATCACTCCGCACATCTATCTTGTTAAAATGCTGGATGCAGCGCAGGTAATGAGTGAAAGAGGTCTCAAAAAGATCAAAAATAAACCGATAGACAATCCCGAATAATATATCCCTTTTCGGAATAGATTATCCCTCAGTCCTTTTTCAACTTTACTAAAGATAAAATTATTGATATGAAAGATAAAAAATACTTTAGCAAAGATAATCAGCTTGTAAAAACAAGAGAGCAGGCTGAGATCGCACTGGGCATTCTCGTTCAGAATTCTCAGGGAGAAGATCTTGAGGTTGGGATATTCAGCCTGTGTGACCAACTGAATAATCCGAAACTTACAGAATTTCTGGACAACTATCCCGATCTGATTCAAGAGCATAAGTTGGAAGAACTGCTGGCAGGTACCATCGATTTCAAGGATGGAAGCACGCAGGATCTCAAGACGGCAGGACTGCTGTCCTGCATATTATTACTCATTCATTTTTACTTTGACGGCAAAGCAAATAATTGGGTCGAATCCCAATCCGAAAGTGATGAATTGGATAATTTTAACAGTGCGCAATATATCATTAATACCACTACTTCTGAGAAATGTATCAATGAATTGTTTCTTCTTATATTATCAATAGTCGGAATCGACTATTTTGAGAAGTATCAGGAAAAGATGAAAGACCCTGATTTAGTTTTCAAACAGACTATAGGATATGATAACGATCCCGAGATGGATCTACATATCGATCTGATGGTCTGGTTTGCCTTGCTTCGCTTATTTATTGAGGCTATCTTTATATACTACGATAGTGATTATGAAACTAAAAACGATCAGCTATGAAAACGCCAAAGAAATCTTCCTTTTCCGTTCTCGCCAATGAGTTCTTGGAAAATACATTGAATCAACTTGTACACGACTATTCAATCGTTCAGATATTCTACAAACAGGAAAAGAACTCAACGAAATCACACCTGCTGATATCCGTCTCTAAAAATGCAGATGCTCTGAAATTACAGTCAAAAAGATGGGTTACCGAGGTTAGAGAACTATATCAGGTCTATATTTATTTTATTGATTATTTTAGAATCGAATACCAATTTTCAAAAGGTCATCCATTTATAGAATATTATTGCCAACAGTCATCAATGATCTATCAGAATGAACACTTACTACCTGCATTTTTAATCAACAGAAACTGGAAAAACTATCACAAAAAGTTAAATCGGTACGAGGATACTTTCCACCACGACCACGAGATCCATCAGTTGCAGGTCGAAAGGCTGATCACTGAGAATTCCTACAATAGTGTCTTTACTTCTTATGAAAAACTTATCGAATATGATCTTGAATATTTGGAAGAATTATTTACCGGTAACAGGACATTCGACATTGATCTGAACAAAAGGATAAATAAGCTGCTAATCTACATTCCTGAACTCAAACAATATTTTGTCAAAAAGAATCAGCACGAATATTTTATCACTGAAATTTTTGACGAAACAAAGAGATCAATTGAAGAGGATGATTTATTCTACAATTCAGAAATGTTTGATTCATTACGCATTATTTCAGATTCTTTATATACATTCATCTCAGTTCGATTCTACAATTTGAAGCATCTTATTAAAAAGCAATATGACAAGGTATCTATCGTTGATGAAGGTCTATGCCCAATCGAGGAATCTCCAAAAGATGAGATTCTAGATAAGGCTATTGACAGAATATTGACTTTTGCAGAATTAGAACAGATCTATCTTTTTCATCGAACAACCTATGGAGAAGTAAAAACCTACTATCTGCTTTTGATCGGTATGAATGTAAACAATGAAAAAATTAAAGCCATCACACATTCTTTGATGAGCCTTTTTGGAACTCAATACAAATTTTTATTGGTCGGTCACGATCGGTACTGGATTCAAAAGAATCTCCGTGAGTTCCAGAGTTTCTTTGTTTTCATTATGCAAGGTAAAAATATCGTCTATTCCTCAGATCAGTACCATCCGGAACCACATTGGGAAACGCCCCATCATCCTCAGCACAATGATCTGTATTTTTATTACAAAAGCACATTGGGAAGTTCATTGCAGTTTTATAAATTGATCGATGGAGAGGAAGGAAATTATCAGGGAGTCGATAATATCTTTTCTTTATTTCTCCTGTCATTTTTGAGAACTTATGTCTATGCTAAAACCTACTATCTGCCAAATTATATGACCACCGAAGCCCTTTGGCAGTTATGTATCTACGCAGATACGTACATATATAAGTACCACTATCTCTTTGATCAATTCTCTACCAACATATTTTCTTTTACTGATTATAATATGAGCGTACATCATAGTATAGCAAAAGTAAACAAAGAGAAAGCAGATCAGATGAAAATAATCGTAGAGAAGTTGATGAATGAACTTAAAGAAGCTGTAAGAAGTGGTCAATTATTACCGAATTTTGAAAAAGAATCTATCAATTAATAACCTAAAAATTAATATTCACTTTCAATTACCAAAGGATTTTTAATTCTTTAAGCATCTCCTTTGAGATCAAAATTAATAGTTATGAAAATAGACATTATTACCAAAGAAGATTTACAAGTGTTCAAGACAGAATTACTGGAAGAAATTAAGAATTTGCTTCAAGTCAAAAACTCAGAAAACAAAATGTGGTTAAGGTCAACGGAGGTAAAAGAACTTCTGAAAATCTCTACCGGAACATTACAAAACCTTCGTGTTAATGGAACCTTGTCTTACACCCGCATTGGAGGAACTTTATATTACAATTACAAAGATATCGAACAGCTATTAAATAAGAAACCTTGATAATGATTTCATCTTTGTCATCACTTTTCACTGCGGGATAAATCATAATGCATATCAACTTAATACTTTCAGCAAAATGAATTATATCAAGCACTTAACAGCCTTCTTTGGAAAGGTTGCTCAAGAACATACACTTAATCCTACTCATATCAGCCTGTATATGGCTTTGTTTCAATTCTGGAATTTCAATCGCTTTAAGAATCCGATCAGTATTTCTCGGGATGAGGTTATGCGAATTAGTAAAATACACTCAAGAGCTACTTATCATAAATGTATAAAGGAACTTCATTCTTTGGGTTATTTCGAATATCAACCTTCGTATAATCCATTTGAAGGAAGTCAAGTTAATATGTTTGATTTTGCCGGAGAATTAAAACCAACACCTAGGGCAAAAAGACCTTTATAATAAAGATTGATGGCTCACTAAATAATGGCAAAGACTTACAAAGACGATTGAAGCCAATACCAATCAATTGTCTAATGTCGGAGTTTCTCTGAATTATATTTAGAGAAATTCTGTATTTATGTCTCAGCCAAAAGAAATCAAAAGGATCCCGATAGAGGAAGTAATGGAATACTTCAAAAGCGAAGGTATGGAAGTAACACAAGAGGAGGCCGAAGCAATAATGCAATTTCTCTACAGTCTTACATTGATCGTTATCAAAAAATATTTCGACAACGATGAAGAGTGACATATTTCGGGATATCATCATTTATAAAACTGGGATTAAATTAATTCCATCATTCTCTTTTTGACCACTTAGTCAGCACAACGCTACACTACACTACATAAAATTAAATCTTAATCATTATGAAAACAGCAGATCTATATATACGTGTTTCTACAGATGAACAAGCAGATAAGGGTTATTCTCAAAGAGATCAGGAAGATCGTTTGCGACGTTTTTGCTCACAAAATAACATTACCGTTGGAAGAATTATCTATGAAGATCATTCCGCAAAATCATTCAACCGTCCCGAGTGGACAAAATTATTGGTCGAGCTTAAAAAGAAAGGTTGTAAAACCAATTTGATATTATTTACCAAGTGGGACAGGTTCAGCAGAAATGCAGGCGATGCCTATCAGATGATAAGCATCCTTACAAAATTGGGAATAGATCCGCAAGCGGTTGAACAACCCCTTGATCTTTCCATCCCGGAAAACAAAATGATGCTGGCAATCTATCTCGCTGCGCCCGAGGTCGAGAACGACCGACGAGCATTGAATGTATTTTATGGAATGAGAAGAGCCGTAAAAGAAGGTCGTGTAATGGGAAAAGCACCTTTCGGATATGCCAATAAAACAACTGAAAACGGAAAGAAATATATCGCACTCAGCGAACCCGAAGCTTCAAAAATGAAATGGGCATTCGAAGAAATATCAAAGGGGATTTATGCTTCTAATCAGATCAGATTGAAAATGAATGAATCACTTCGGAAGAAAATAAGCCGAACGTCTTTTCATATTGCCATCAGAAATCCTGTTTATTGTGGAAAGGTTTTTATCCCCAAATTTAAGGATGAAGAAGCTTATTGTATCATTGGTCAACATCAACCATTGATCACCGAATCTCTATTTTACAGGGTACAGGATATTTTGGATGGAAAAAAGAGAATACACAGACCTAACGCTAAGATATTATCAGATGAATATTTTCCATTGAGAGGCTTTTTGATCTGTCCTAATTGCGGAAAGAATATTACGGCAAGTGCATCGAAAGGTAGAAGCAACAGATACTATTATTATCATTGCAACGCTACCTGCGGTTTTCGCCACAGGGCTGAGATTGTCAATTCTGTATTTGAGGACGGATTGAAGGCATTGCAAATGACAGAAACCGTAAAGAAATTGGTCAGAAAGCTATTCTTAAATTCTTATGAGAGATTCATTAAAACACCGAGACTCGAAAAGAAAACACTATCAGATGAGATCGATAAACTGAATTCAAGGTTATCTATCGCTAGAAATAAATTGCTTGCGGAAACGATTGATGATGATGAATATATTGAGATAAAAAAGGACTGTAAAGAGCAAATTGAAAAGCTGGAAATTCAGTTGAATATACTACCCGAGCAATCAAAAGTTGACATTCCAAAACTCATCGATCAGGCTATTGAAAGTCTTACAAATATCTGGAAAACATACTCGGAAGGGGGAATTGCGGTCAAACGGCAAATTATCGGTTCGATATTCCCCGAGAAACTGGAATTTGACGGAAATCATTATCGAACCACCCGAATTAACACCATCGTAAATCTTATTTTTCAGATTAACAATGAGTTGCCAAAAAAAGAAAACAGGAGAAACGATAATAATAATCATTTCTCCTGCTATGTAGACCCACAGGGATTCGAACCCCGAATGACGGTACCAAAAACCGGAGTGTTACCGTTACACTATAGGTCTGTTTTATTTTGGTGATGCAAATTTAAAACTTTTTTCGTTATCTGCAAATCATTTTTTTTATTTTTTTTAAATTTACAGTAGATTTATAACGCCGGAACTATGCTGATCAACTTCAATAATCTCGAAATTAATAAATTACAACCTCAAACAGAGTTTGAAAATAAAGTTGTTTTTTTCATTGAAGACTGGTTATCGTCTGCGGAAACTGTAAAAGTGCAGACTTCCGGTTCTACAGGTGTTCCGAAAGTTTTTGAAATTGAAAAGCAGAAGATGCTCAATTCGGCGAAAATGACCTGCGATTTTTTGAATTTAAAACAGGGTGATTCAGCTTTGATCTGCCTGCCTGTAGAATATATTTCCGGTAAAATGATGGTGGTGAGGGCTTTTCAGAGAAAATTAAATTTGATAATTAAAAATCCTTCCACAAAACCTCTGGAAGATTTAAGCGAAGAAACCGGTTTTTGCGCAATGACTCCTTTACAGGTTGAAAATTCTTTAGATAAAATTCATTTCATCAGAAATCTTATTATTGGTGGTGCTGTGGTTTCTGAAAGTTTAAAAAACAAACTCTGTCAAACTCTTAAATCGTCCAACTCCCAAACAAAAATTTACGAAACTTACGGAATGTCCGAAACGCTTTCCCACATTGCTTTGAAGGAAATTTTTCCGAAACAAAATGAGTATTTTACTGTTTTGGATGGTGTAGAAATTTCAGTGGATGACAGAAACTGTCTGAAAATATTGGCGCCGAAATTAAATTCTGAACTTTTGCAGACCAATGATCTTGTGGAAATTTTTAACGGTCATCAGTTTAAATATTTAGGAAGAATTGACAACGTAATCAATTCCGGCGGAGCAAAGATTTTCCCTGAACAATTAGAATCTTTAGTAAAAAAAGAAATTCCCAACGAAGCGGTTTTTCTTGGAATTCCGGATGATATTTTGGGACAGAAATTAGTTTTGGTAATTGAGGGTTTTCAGGATGAAGAGGTCAAATCTCAAATCTCAAATCTCAAATTTAAAAAATCTTTCCATAAGCCGAAAGAGACGATCTTTGTTAAGAAAATTCCCAGAACGCCCAACGGAAAAGTAAACCGTAAAGAATTATTAAATTTGATTAGCGGCATTTAAAACTTCCAGCATCAAACATCCAGCATCCAAAGCATGAAAGATTTTAGCAAAGAACTGAATTTTAAAACTTCCCGAAGCAGCGGTGCGGGTGGACAAAACGTGAATAAAGTGGAAACTTCTGTTACTGTCACATGGAAAGTTTCAGATTCTGAGTTTTTCAATGAAAGACAAAAAGATTCAATCTCAGAAAAACTTAAAAACAGAATTAATCTGGAAGGATTTTTATTTTTAACGGTTTCTGAGAGTAGAACGCAGCTTCAAAATAAGAAAATCGCCATTGAGAAAATTCTGGAATTGGTAGACAAATCTTTAATAATTCCAAAATTCAGGGCAAAGACAAAACCAACCAGATCTTCTGTGGAGAAACGTATTGAGCAGAAAAAACAGCATTCCAGTAAAAAAGAAAACAGACGGTTTAAATTTTAAGTCTCTGTATCTGGAAAAACGGTATTTTTGCGGAAAATTAATAAAATGATCAAAAAACTAATACTATTGGCAGTGTCTGCTACACCTTTTTTCTATTCTGCACAGGAAGTCATTACTTCACAGGAACCTAAAATTGCAATCACACCTTCGGTAGGTTACGCATGGCGTTTATCAAAACTTCCCTCAGGAATCAATAACGATACAAGAAATTACATCAAAGGTCTGAAAAATGGCGTTGATGTTGGTGTAGGAGCTTACTATCTTTTAAGAGGTAACGGTGCCATTGGTTTGAAATATTCAGGTTATTTCGCATCAAGTGAAGGAAGGATTACGGTTCAGGATGCCGGTGGACAGTATGTTACAGGATACGTGAGCACAAAGGACAATATGAGTTTTGTCGGTGTTTCATACATGCTTTCCAATTTTAAAGATGATACCAGACATAAACTTTTTTATGATGTTGCCTTAGGTGTCATCACCTATACCACCAAAACCGGAAATGTAAAAGGTACCGGATCCAGTTTTGGTGCAGACATCAATATCGGATATCAGTATGCTGTAAATGAACATTTTTTCATTGGTCCGAAGATTGGCTTTACCGGTGGAACATTAAGCAAAATGAAATACAACGGTACAACAGTCAACTTTGGAGAAGATCAAAAAGAAGGTTTGACAAGACTTTCTTTAAGTGCTGCCGCTACTTTCCGTTTTTAGTTTTATCTTTGCAAAAAATAAAAAATAATGAGTAAGCCGATCACGGAATTTATAGAAAAATATTACCTGCACTTCAATGCAGCAGCTTTGGTAGACGCATCTAAAGGGTATGTTGCCCACCTGAAAGAAGGCGGAAAAATGATGATCACTTTGGCTGGAGCAATGTCTACGGCTGAATTGGGAAAGATTTTAGCTGAAATGATCCGTCAGGATAAAGTTGATTTTATTTCCTGTACAGGAGCAAACCTTGAAGAAGATCTGATGAATTTGGTGGCGCATTCTCACTACGAAAGAGTTCCTCATTACAGAGATTTGACGGCTCAGGATGAGTGGGATCTTTTGGAAAGAGGCTTAAACAGAGTAACAGATACCTGTATTCCTGAAGAAGAAGCCTTCAGAAGATTGCAGAAGCACATCGTAGAAATCTGGAAAGATGCTGAAGCAAAAGGTGAGAGATATTTCCCACATGAATTTATGTACAAAATGATTCTTTCAGGAGTTTTGGAGCAGTATTACGAAATTCCCAGAGAAAATTCATGGATGATCGCTGCTGCTGAGAAAAACCTGCCGATTGTTGTACCGGGATGGGAAGATTCTACCATGGGTAATATTTTCGCTTCTTACTGTATCAAAGGTGAACTGACGGCTACGACGATGAAATCCGGTATCGAATACATGACGTATTTGGCAGACTGGTATACAAAAAATTCAGCTGGAAAAGGTGTTGGTTTCTTCCAGATTGGTGGAGGTATCGCAGGAGATTTCCCGATTTGTGTGGTGCCGATGTTGTATCAGGATATGGAAATGCATGACATTCCGTTCTGGTCTTATTTCTGTCAGATTTCAGATTCAACGACTTCTTACGGTTCATATTCCGGGGCAGTTCCGAACGAGAAAATTACATGGGGAAAACTGGATATCACCACACCGAAATTTATCGTTGAAAGTGATGCTACGATCTGTGCTCCATTGATGTTTTCTTACATTTTGGAAAATTAATTTCAGAACTAAATTTAATTATATTTGAAAGGCTTAGCAATAAGCCTTTTGTTATTTTCAGACCTTGGAAACTCTTCAGAAAAATAAATTTGATGCTCTTACAGGAATGCGTGCTGTTGCTGCGATTATGGTATTTGTATATCATAACCGGAAATACTGGCGCAATGATCTTCCGTTTGAAGTGATGCGTTTCATCAGCGAATGGCATATTGGTGTTACCGTATTTTTTGTGCTGAGCGGATTTTTACTGGCATATCGTTATGAAGAGAAACCATTAGAATCTAAAAAATCGTATTTAAAATATATTCTCCTGCGGATCGCAAGAATTTTTCCACTGTACTGGATTTTGCTGAGTGCTTTTTTTCTGGATACTTCTTATTCTAAAGATGTAAAAACCTACTTTCTTCAATACTCACTTTTTTATTCTCTGTTTGAAAAGTATTCCGTTTCGGGAATCGTTCAGGCATGGTCGCTTACGGTTGAGTTTTTCTTTTATCTTCTGTCGCCGCTGCTGTTTTTGCTTTTAAAGAGAAGCTGGAAATACTGCGTTTTGTTTTTAACCGGATTCTTTGTTCTGGGATATGCTGTAGGCTACGGTTTACATTGGTATAATGGCAATCCGAAAGGGTTTTTATATCCTTTAAAACTTATGGTCGGAAGTACATTTTTCGGAAGAAGTTCAGAGTTTTTCTTCGGAATGTTGCTTGCTTATTTAATGAAAAAAGAAAGCGGAATTAAATTTTTACATAAGATTAAAAAACCAACACTTTGGGGTGGACTTGCCATTTTAATATTGATTTTCGCCATCAGATTTTTCGCCAGAAACAATTTCGTACACGGTGTCGAACGGTGGGAAGGAAGGTTAATACATGAATTGTTTTTGCCTATTGGGATTGTTGTTTTCTTTTGGGGTTTAATGAGTGAAAAAACATGGATCTCAAAAGTTCTTTCCACAAAATTCTTTATTCTCCTGGGAAATGCTTCGTTTGTTTTTTATCTGATTCATCTCAGCTATTTCAACATGAAACTGAAATCTTTCATTTATCTTCCCGACCGCAATTTCGTTTTACTTTGGATCTGTTCCATTATCATTTATCTTTTAATAGAGAAACCTCTGTACGAGCTTTGTAGAAAGGGTATTGCTAAAATTTAATATTTTCCGGAGCATGCAGATTTATTTGATTTTTAAATTAATTTTAATGGAACCAGCTTTTAAAAGCTGTTTGATTTCTTTAAAAATATTAATCCATAGAGTTGATCAGAACAAAATATCTGTAAGCCAAGATTCCTTTCTGAAATTTAGTCAGTTTGGTTGGATCTTTATCACTCAGTTTCGGTAAAATTTTCTTGTTGATATTATTTAAAAATTTAAAAACAGACTTTTTCATTGGTAAAAAAATTTGAGATTGATTAAGTAAAATCAAAAACTGTGCATTTTTTGGGAAGCTGGAAGCTGGGCGATGGAAGCTGGAAGTTTGAGTTATCTGCAAACAAAAATTGTCCTCAAAAGTGAAGACAATTTTATAATTATATCGGATACATAATATTCTCGACAATGGATTGCTGATTACTCATCACTCATTACCTATGATTAAGGGTTTCCGTACATATTCGATTCACCGCCGTCAATGGCAATCACCTGTCCTGAAACATATCCGTTTTCATCACTTAAAAGATAAGCAACCAAATTGCCGACATCTTTTGGATCTCCTAATCTTCTGGTAGGATTTCTTGATGCGTATTCTTTTTCTGCCGCTTTCGGATCTGCAGGATTCACCTGATTGAATGCTTCAGCAACCATCGGCGTTAAGATCGCTCCCGGAGCAATGGCGTTAGTTAAAATATTATCCTTTCCATATTCCAAAGCTGCATTTTTGGTCATTCCGGCTACAGCGTGTTTGGTGGCAACATAAGCTGTCTGATTTAAAACACCTCTGATTCCGCCTACAGATGCTACATTCACGATTCTTCCGCTGCCGTTTTTCTGCATTTCAGGGATTGCATATTTCATTCCGTAGTAAACGCCCAAAAGATTGATGTCGATTACTTTTTTGAAAACTTCAATATCATAATCGATCAGGGGTGCCTGTTTTCCCTCGATTCCTGCATTGTTATATAATCCGTCTACTTTTCCGAACTCCTTGACGGTTTGATCGACATAATTTTTTACATTTTCTTCGACCGAAACATCGGCTGTCACAGTCAGGAATTTACTTTCCGGATATTTTGACTGTAAATCTGCTTTTGCTTTCTCTAAAGCTTCGCCGTTAAAATCTACTAATGTAAGATCAGCACCTTTAGAGGCTAATGCATCTGCTGCGGCCAATCCTAATCCCATTGCAGCACCGGTCACGATCACTGCTTTTCCTTTAAAATTTGACATAATTATATTTTTTTATTTAATGCTTCAATTTACAACAATGATGCCTAAATAGTATTGATGTATGGTAATGTTTTGTTAAATTCAACAGGAAAGCTCATGTGGATTTTTTCAATTTTAATGCTTCTCAACCTTGTTAGGGTTAATATGGTTGCGAATACAAACCTTAACAGGAATCTTAAGAAGAAAAAGACCCCTTTAGAAAACATGAAGAAATTTGCTGCAAAAACAGATACAGCTGAGTACGAAATGATTTTTGGATTTATTTAAAATACTTCATTTTTAAGAATATTTTTTTAGCAGTTTAGAATTTCGTTCATAATTTCGATGAAGCCCTTGCTTTCTCATGATTGCTCTCTTTTCGTTTTTCCTACCTCCGCACAAAAGAGCTGAAATCAAGTCGGGTAGAGAGCGGTTTTCTGCATGTATTGGAGAAAAAAAGTGGAGTATTTGGCGTGGAAGAGATAGCGCTCCTACGAAGCGCACGCCCATTTACTGCAATTTGTTTTCTACACAGATAATGCTCCTCTGGAGCAAAATAATTGAAAGTATTCCTATGTACATAAATTTGATTTATATTGGATTGCTGATAATTCTTTATAAAGAGAAAAAGAAAAGGTAAAAGAAGAAGATATCATTAAAATTATGTGATGTGGAATAAATAACGCTCCTACGGAGCGCCCTGCATTCGATTATAAACAATTTATTGTCTACACAGATATTGCTCCTCTGGAGCAATTATCTATCAAAAAACTTTGATTCTTCTGGTCAAAATCAAACTTGTTGGTTTGGAATTTATGAACCTTTGAAAAAAATCTTATTACCACGAAAAAGTTACATCTTCTCAAAAAATTGCAGGAGCAAAAGTAAAGTGAATTTTTTTATAAATTTATATTTTAAAAAAATCCAATGAACGAACTTTTCAAACAACAGGTCTGGGAAATTTCAAAACTGATTCCCAAAGGCAGAGTTTCTTCTTATGGAGCGATTGCAAAAGCTGTTGGTTTTCCAAATCATTCCCGACACGTTGGAAAAGCGATGGGTGGCTGCCCGAAAGATGTTCCGGCGCATCGGGTAATTTCGAGCTCGGGAACTTTGTCGGTTCCGGAATTTCAGGAAAGACTGGAAGCAGAAGGAATCGAGGTGAAGAATTTTAAAATTAAAAATTTCAAAGAGTTGTTTTGGAATCCTTTAGAAGAACTTTAGTTGGCTTTTTGCGGATTGTGATTTGCTTTTAACGTTTTTTTTTAAAAGTTTGGATTTCTGGAAGTAATCTGTTGTCGATTTGAGCATTATGTTGTTTGTAATACGAATTCCCTAGCCCCGATAGCAGCGACATCCTTTTTTGCTTTTTCGGATATTTTCTACTGATAAAACAATTTCTAAAGCAAAAAAGATACAGCGGATAGCGGGAAATAGCTCCTTATCATGAGTAATAAGTAATGAGCAATCTTTGATAAATAAGTTTTCAGCAAAAAAAACGGCGAAGTTAAAACTCCGCCGATAATCTATTATTTAAAACCCTGAAAGTTTTGTAGAAAAACTATTTCTCCAACTGCTTATAGCTTCTCTGGATGAAGTCGGTAAGCTCCTTTCCTTTCAGTAAATTCTGAGATAATTTCGCTAAATCTAAAGCGTATTTAATCTGGGTACTTTTCTCGTCAGCATTTTCATTTGCTAAAATTTTAGTTGCAAATTCGCTGTTCGAGTTTACGATTAAATTATACATTTCAGGGAAACCACCCATGCCGAACATACCGCCACCGCCGGTTGCCTGCATATCTTTCATACGACGCATAAATTCCGGTTGGGTAATGGTAAATGGTGCATCAGTGCTGTCTAAATCTTCCAGTTGAACTGTGAATTTTTTGTCATTAATAGACTCTTCAACATTCTTCTTCAACGTTTCCTTTTCAGTTTCGTTTAATTTAGAAATTGCAGGTTCGTCTTTTTTAATCAGATTATTGATGTGATCAGCATCCACTCGTGCGAACGAAATTTTCTCTTTTGAAGTTTCCAGTTTCTGAATCAGATGCGGAACAATCGGTGAATCTAAAAGAATAACTTCGTAACCTTTATCTTTCGCAGACTGGATGTAAGAGTGCTGTTCATCGGCGTTTGTCGCGTAAAGAATCACTAAATTTCCGTCTTTGTCGGTTTGATTAGGTTTTATTTTTTCCTCTAACTCATTCCAAAGGAAATATTTTCCATCGGTAGTCGGGTAGAGTGCAAATTTGTCAGATTTCTCGAAAAATTTATCTTCGGAAATCATTCCATATTCGATAACGATTTTAATGTCATTCCATTTTTTGTCGTAATCTTCGCGGTTTTCATTGATCAGAGAAACCATTTTGTCGGCCACTTTTTTAGTGATGTAAGAAGAAATTTTCTTCACAGCACCGTCTGCCTGCAGGTAAGAACGCGAAACATTTAACGGAATATCCGGAGAATCGATCACTCCACGAAGCAACATCAAGAAGTCAGGAACAATTCCTTTTACCTCATCGGTTACGAAAACCTGATTTTGGTAGAGTTGAATTTTATCTTTTTCAATGTTTAAATTATTCGCAAGTTTCGGGAAGTATAAAACTCCTGTTAAATTGAAAGGATAATCAACATTCAAATGGATATTAAATAACGGCTCCTCAAACTGCATCGGATACAGTTCGTGGTAGAAAGCTTTGTAATCTTCATCTTTTAATTCGCTTGGAGATTTCGTCCATGCCGGAGTCGGGTTGTTGACGATGTTGTCTACCTCAACCGTTTCGGCAACGGCATCTTCGGCAGCGCCTTCAGGTAAAGGAAGTGTCTCAGTTTTTGTTCCGAATTTAATAGGAACAGGCATGAATTTATTGTATTTCGTCAACAGTTCACGGATTCTGTTTTCTTCTAAAAACTCCGTAGAATCTTCGGCAATGTGAAGAATGATCTCTGTTCCTCTGTCGGCTTTTGCTGTCGTTTCTTCTAAGGTAAATTCCGGGCTTCCGTCGCAAGTCCAGTGAACTGCTGGCTCGTCTTTATAAGATTTAGAAATAATTTCCACTTTTTCCGCAACCATGAAAGCCGAATAGAAACCTAAACCAAAGTGTCCAATAATTCCTGAGTCTTTCGCAGAATCTTTGTATTTATCTAAAAACTCTTCAGCTCCGGAGAATGCTACCTGGTTGATGTATTTTTCAATTTCCTCGCCAGTCATTCCCAATCCTTGGTCGATGATGTGAAGTTTTTTGTTTTCCTTATCGATTTTCACCTCGATTTTCGGATTTCCGTAAGCAACCTGTGCTTCACCGATGTTGGTTAAATGTTTCAATTTCAAAGTTGCGTCGGTTGCATTTGAAATTAATTCTCTTAAAAATATTTCGTGATCGCTGTACAAAAATTTCTTAATCAGCGGAAAAATATTTTCCACCGAAACATTGATATTTCCTTTTGTCATTTTTTTGGATTTTTAAATTTGAGGTTTAATTCTCAAAAGAAATACCATTGAAGGGAAAGTGACAGATTGTCTTGATTGATATCAAACTGGATAAATCACCATTAATGCTTTATATATATAGTTTTTCCTTTTAATCAATATTAATGTTATACAATAAAGTAATATCAGTGCACTTTAAGTTACTTTTTTGTCACATAATAGGGGGTAATTTTATGTGAAATCATCTTTTTTATGTCAATTTTATGTGACCTGCTAATATTTTTTAAATTTTTTTTCTGTCTTTGTTTCATATTGATAAAATGTTTATTAATCGATGTTTTGAGTGATGATAGTTCATTTTTTTATGAAAATTTAAGAAATAGACGCGACCGTTTTTGTTATTGGGTTAATTTATTTTAAATATTATCCTACTTTTGTAGAATAAAAACACAGTTGCAGAGGGTCAAGAAACATATTAACAATGTGGTATCTTTACTGGATTTAATTTTAAAATCTGGATTTTGGCGTCGTGCATTTACAACAGTTTTTATTATTTTTTGTGCAAATTCATTTTCACACGCACAAATTTATGTAGAGGGTGGTGCTACGATCGTAAACCGGGAGCAGATCCATTCAAACCTTAAAATTACTGAAAAGGTAGACAATTCTTCTGATGTTATTTCTATAAATGGGGAAGTATATGTAATCGGTTCAGACAAATCTGTTATTTCTAAGGTAGAGAAGAAGCATAATGCACAGGTTGTTATTAAGAAAAGAGTTTTAAAAACTGCTTTAGTTTTCAAAGAAAAACCATCAAAACGGAATAAAGTTTCTTCTCTGAAAAAAATTGCAATACATTACAAGCCAATTGATAATCAGGATCAGTTTATTGGGGCTAAACATAAATATAAAACATTCAATCTTCCCACGGAACATTCGTACAAAGTATTGGGAATTGCAGAAGAGCAGACATTTTTAGTAAGAAACTTTTCTTTAGAAAAAACAAGAATTCTTACTTCGGAATTCTTCAATGCACATACTTTTAATTCTGCATTTTACACACGCCCTCCGCCTGTTAGAGTTTGATTTTTTAATGCATTTCAAACTTTAAACTAAAAATATGATTTTAAAACAATTTTTTAAGGTGCAATTGCTATTGGCTTTTGTGCTCATTTCCTTCTTCAGCGGAAGGTTCCACTGCCACAAGTGTGATTAATGGGAATGGTTACAGAATAGGCAATTCAACATTATCATTATCGAGTACAAGTACCGTATCCAACTCAAATAGTATAGATGATGATCATCAGACAGATTTTGGTATTGTAATCGGTCATTCAGGAAGTGCTGATAATTTTGATGACAGAGTGGAAACAACATTAACATTTTCACTGCCAATTTATAATTTAAATTTTAATCTTAACGATGTTGACGCGGGAGACCGTATCAGAATCCTGGCTTATGATCAGACAAACACTCCGATTAATTTCGGTGCAGGTAATTATACTCTCTTTAATACGCCATCAGCAACTCAGGTGACCTATACGGCATCTCCCAACAAGGAATTTTCTTCCAGTGGAACCAATATTCCCTCTTCAGACAGTAATCTGAGAGCCAGGATAAGCGTGAATTTCAATGGACAATATGTTTCCAGATTGGTTTTGCAGTATTATGATGTCGATTCAAATGGTACATATACCATTGCAAACATGACCGGAGCTTCACTCTGTGCCCAAAACGACACTTTTGGTAATGTGCAGCTGGGAACAGCGACGACCGCATCCGTTTTGGCAAATGATTTTTCATCAACAGGAATAGCGGCGTCTTCTGCCAATACGAACGTAACCTTGACTAATCTTGGAGGTTTGACAGGTGCAACCATCAATGCAAACGGAACAGTAAATATTCCACCAAATGCATCTCCAGGCTCATACACACTCACATACAGAATATGTTCGCCTACAGGCCAAACTGGTTTCTGCACAACAGCAACTGCGAGTCTTACCGTACTTGCATGTCAGGCAGGAACTGCAGCTCCTGTTCTTACGGGAAGTGGTGCTTTTAACCCGGCAATTTCTGCATATAAAATTCCGTGTGGTTCTACCACAGCCAATCTGGGTATTATTGGAACAAGCAATAAACCTACCCCTACAACTGTTACCTTGACGTGGCACACAGGATCACCGGCTACAACTGCGAATAAAATAAGCAATATTACAGCAGTAACGGGAACTACCCGGTATTATGCGTCATTTTTTGACTCAGTAGCCAACTGCTATTCACCTACGAAAGAAATTGTTGTACTTGCGCCTATATGTGCTACGAACAATGATTTTACAAGTATTTCCATTACAGCCGGGGTAGAAGCTACACTTCCTTCAATTTTTGCAAATGACAGTTACAATGGCATTACAATAACTGATATTTCAGCCATTACAGCAGAATTTGTATATGAGTATTGGACGCCATCAAATGCAATTATAAATAATAACGGTACTCTCACGATACCAGCGTCGGTAGCTCCAGGAGTATATACTTATTATTATCAGCTTAATGATACTGATCCTGATTTAGGTACAGTGATTAACCAGATAAATTTTGTTGAAGTGAAATTCAGAGTTTCTCCAAACACTGATGGTGATGCTTATAATGATTATGATGACTGGGATGATGATAATGATGGCATATTGGATGCTGTAGAAAGCCCTGTCTGCTTTTATTCAAGCACTGAGGCGAGTACTATTCAGAATGTGACTTCTCCGTTTGATGGGGCAGCAACAGATCCTACTGCCGGAACGGCTGTTTCTACGCTGTTTAACGGAAGTGGGTCAGATACAAATCCATTTAATTTTACAGGACAGGCTATTGCATCAGGAAGTCCTGTTTTTACGATCTCGTATCCTGCAATTATCAGTTTGACTTCTTTGAGTATAACTCAGGCAGCAAATGGTATGGCACCAGCAAACCGATTTGGTAGATTGTTCGGTTCAAATGACGGAGTAAACTTTGCACCAATTTCTGCAGCAGCAGGTGTTGCTTTAAATTCAACCACTGTATCATTTGCAGTAACATCTACAACACCTTACCGCTTTTACGAGATACGTTACATTGGTACTGCTTCCGGAGGTAATGCAACAGCAGGAACTCTGGGCACAGCAGGAATTCAGGAGGTAAGTGCAGTATATAATTTACTGGCTTATCAACCCTCGGCCAATCCTAAACCGACCACATGCACTTCAGGTTCAGATTCTGATGGCGTACCTAATTATTTGGATTTAGATTCTGATGGTGACAACTGTTTTGATGCTATCGAAGGCGATGAAAATGTAGCAGCAGGAAACTTAGATGCAAACGGCAGAATTACGGGGGCCGTAAATGCTAATGGGATTCCTGATTTGGTTAATCCTTCCGGAGCTGCTGATGTGGGAAGTGATGTAGGTCAGGGAATTGGCTTCTCTCAGATTTCCACAATCACAGAATGTTTAGATACTGATGGTGACGGTATTCCTGATGCGTGTGATCTTGATGATGATAATGACGGTATTCTTGATATCAATGAAAACAGCTGTGCACTCACCGGCCAAACAATCAGAATAGGATATATTCCTAATGCAAGAGATTTGGATACTGACAATGGATATACTTTTGATGGTGGTTATATGAGTGGCTCAGGTGCTCTGAAACTCACAAACGCTGCTAATTTTGGACCATCAGGAATTGTAAATACAACTTTTGTATTAGTGAATATGGGAACTGCTCCAATTACAAAGGCGCTTATTAATTCATTAAATCTGAATGTTATATTTTTAGGTGGAATCAATGATCTTACAACCTCCTATCTTACAACAGCAGAATTTGATGCTATAAAAGACTGGTCAGATGATTCACCAAAAAATATGGTAGTCTCTACACAGTTCCAAACTTTACCTTGGGGTGCAAATATTACTGCGGCAAACCTTAATCCAAATACTCCGACTCCTTTGGGAAGTCAAACCGCTATTTTTAACGGACCTTTTGGTAATGTAACCTCATTTAGTCAAGGAGGAAGTTTTCAGGCACATTTTTCAAGTATCAATTCCGTGTGCAGCGCCTCACCGCTTGCGGTTGATGGTAATAGCAGGGCGGTCATTTACGTGGATGGTGCATACAATGATATTATGATTTCTGATGTTGATATTCTTACAACTATTGGTGGCATGTCTTCTGGAAACGGTGTTTCAACAAATAATGACCGGGTTTTTATGAATTTCTGGACTTTTGTTGCTCAGCAGTCGTCTTGTGCAGATAAAGACACTGACGGAGATTCAATCCCGGACCGTCTGGATTTAGATTCAGACAATGATGGTTGTCCCGACGCTATCGAAGGAGCTTCTACGACTATTACAACTGCAAACCTTTTACCGTCATCTATTCCGGGAGGTAACAGCGGCGCGACAAGCGGAACTTTCAATCAGCCTGTAACTCAAAATTTAGGAAACACTGTCAATACAACTGTAGCATCACAAAGTTATGGCGTACCGACAATTGCAGGAACAGGCCAGGCTATAGGAACTTCTCAAACAGCCAATCCGGTATTAAATGCAGGAACTGCAGGTGCAAACCAGACGATTACTTCGGGAACTGCACCAGTTGCTTTAACTTTGACAGGTTCTTCAGGAACTATTCAATGGCAGGTTTCTACAGATAATGTGACGTTCACTAATATACCAAGTGCTACAGCAGCAACTTATTCACCGGGAACATTAACCGCTACCAGTTATTACAGGGTATTAGTTACGAGTGTGGGCGGATGCACGGCAATTTCTAATACGGTAACAATCACAATACAAACTGTCTGTTACGAAGATCCCACATTGGTAGCCGGTGCAACCTATCCTGTGAAGCATGGTATCACTTTACTTGGTAGAGCCGGCAAGATCAATGTATCAGCACCGGTTTCTGCAAGTGACTGGCCTATGGTCAGAAATTCAGCTTACACGGCGTTAGAATCAAAAACCAAAGGTTTCGTTGTGACAAGAAATTCAAGTCCTGAAACGACCATCGCTATTCCGGTTGTAGGAATGATGGTATTTGATACGGATGAAAATGCCGGTGCAGGCTGTCTGAAAATCTATACAGGGCCGGGAACAGGTGAAGGCTGGAAGTGTTTCAGTACACAGGGCTGTCCTTAAGCTGAAATATTTAGATTTAAAGTATTTAAGCACTTGAAAAATTTAAATAAGTTCGGATTATTATTAGTTTAAATCAATCTTTAGGGTTTAAAAATCCCTGAAGGTTTTAAATAAAAAAACATGTACAAAACAGCAATTATATTATCACTTACTATTTCCGCACTTGCTTTTTCGCAAGTGAGAATTGGGTCGACTAACTCAGTGGGAAATGTGACTAATACTTCCGTTTTACTGGAATTCGGAACAGATAACAATAAGGGGATTATTCTTCCTTACGTAGAAACAGTGCCTACGGGTGTCAATACAACAAAAGGTGGAACTATTATTTTTGATGTTTCAGCAAATACGGAATATAAAATAAAAGTAAAGAACGAAAATGCAGGCTGGAAAGATCTGAGCGTTCAGTCAGGGTATTCATCTGCTGTTGAAGCGGTAGTGAAACCACCGCAAGCTTCACCTCTGGCGGATCAGTCTGGATCAAAAGTGGTGATTGGTGATGAGACAACCACCACCGATGGTGTTCTTGTTTTGGATTCTCCTACCAAAGCTATGGTTTTACCAGTCGTGTCAAATTTTACATCCATTCCAAATCCTTCACCGGGAATGATGGCGTTTTTACAACATCCAACTGATTCTACAAAACATCGTCTGATTGTTTTCAATGGTCAGAAATGGGCATTTTGGAAACCGTAATAAATTGGATTTAACCTAAATTTTAAAACCGCTTCTGAAAGGAGCGGTTTTTTATACGATTAAATTAGATGTGGGAAATCAACTGCTTATTTCAGATTTAATCAAAAAAAGACAGCCTCCCAGCTGTCTTTGTATTTCAATCAGAAGAAATTAGTTCTTCTTGTTGATGATCTCTTCTTTTACTTTATTTTCAAGTTCTTCTGCGAGTTCAGGATTGTCTTTCAGTAAATCTCTTACTGCATCACGACCCTGACCAAGTTTGGTTTCACCGTAGCTGAACCAGGAACCGCTTTTCTTCACAATTCCCATATCTACTGCCGTATCTAAGATTTCACCGGTTTTAGAAACACCTTCTCCGTACATAATGTCAAATTCTGCCATTTTGAAAGGTGGAGCAACTTTGTTTTTCACAATTTTCACTTTCACACGGCTACCAACAGCTTCATCACCGTTTTTAATCGGTGCGGATGCTTTTCTGATGTCTACTCTCACCGAAGCGTAGAATTTCAAAGCGTTACCACCGGTAGTTGTTTCAGGATTTCCGAACATTACACCGATTTTTTCTCTCAACTGGTTGATGAAAATTACGGTACATTTTGTTCTTGAAATGGTTGCCGTCAGTTTTCTTAAAGCCTGAGACATTAATCTTGCGTGAAGACCCATTTTAGAATCTCCCATTTCACCTTCGATCTCTGCTTTTGGAGTCAATGCTGCTACCGAGTCAATTACTACGATGTCAATTGCGCCTGATCGGATCAGGTTATCGGCAATTTCCAATGCCTGTTCTCCGTTGTCCGGTTGAGAAATAATCAGGTTTTCAAGATCGATTCCCAGTTTCCCTGCATAACCTCTGTCGAAAGCGTGCTCGGCATCGATAAATGCTGCAATTCCACCTGCTTTCTGGGCTTCTGCGATGGCGTGTAAAGTTAAAGTTGTTTTACCTGAAGATTCAGGACCGTAGATTTCAATAATTCTTCCTCTTGGATATCCGCCAACGCCCAAAGCGATGTCTAATCCTAAAGATCCGGAAGGAATAACTTCGATGTTAGTGTCAATTGCACTGTCTCCCAAAGTCATTACAGTTCCTTTTCCGTATGTTTTATCTAGTTTATCAAGCACCAGCGCAAGTGCTTTTTTCTTATCATCTATGTTGCTCATATTGTATTAAAATAATTTATCAAAATTACGGAATTTTAAGATTAAAAGCTAATATATTTTGTTTGTGAAAATTGTTTTTAACGTTAAAAAATGATAAAGTTTTATTCGTCAATAAAGATGTAAATTTTGATTGCAGAATTACTCAGTATGTAATGTCTTCGTTTGAATGGGTAAATTAGTGAAGATGAAAATGCTTTTGGTTTTTAGCCCCGATTGGCGCGGCATCCTTTTTCTGAAATGGCTTGCAAAAAGCGCTGGCGAAAAAGATACAGCAGAAAGCGGGATCAGCTCCTGAAAAAATCAATGAAAATTCGAATTCTGAGTTACTCTTAAATAATCCGCCAAAACCTTCGTCTGATCTTTATTTCCTTTCTTTATTCTCGCGTCGCGGCTTACTGTGGAATCATAAATTGTATTGATGATTTTTTTCGTCACCGGAAAGCCTTTTTTCAACGGAACATCCGGAATCTGAAGTCTTTTGCAGACATCATCACCCAATAAATACCAGGTGCAGCAGATGTGCAGATACCTCAGATTTTTTTTCTGAAATTCATATTTTAAAATCGGATTTTCCAGAGATTCATTTAATAACGAGTGTGCAAGCAAAACCGAATCTTTGTCCGATGAAGGCTGTACGGAAGTCCACAAATAAAAATATTCTGTTGCCTGTTTTTTGTTGTCGGGGAGGAGTTCTTCAGGAATTCCCAGTAAATAACCGACATATTTCCAAAGATGAAAATGTCCCTTCTCTTCCTCTTCAGAAATTGTGTTTCCCAATTTTTTCAGACTGTGCATAAATACCAGACTGAATCCAATATACGTTGCCATCATATCCCATGAATTGATGGGTTCGCCCCAGTTTTCGGTATCCCAGTTTTTGTAATGTTTCCTTATGGAAAGTCTCGCGTAAGAATGGATGAGTCTTGTTTTAATGGCAAACTCATAGCCTTTTTTGTGAACTTCCAAAGCATCGTATCGCGTAACATTTACCCAAAAATCCAAAGTTTCTGAAAGTCTTTTTACTGCACCTTTTTTCAGAGCTTCGGTAACGATCAGGGGTTTGTTGAGGTAGGCGTAATCGTAGCCTCCGATCAGGCAGTAATCTCTGAGCGAAATCAAAGAATCGAGATTGCAGCGCATGCAAAGTTCGGCGCCGCTTCTTATCAGATTTAAATCAAGCCAGTCTGGAATAGTTTGGGTTTGGTTAAACAGTCTTTTTACGCTTTCCGGAACGTCATCATTTTCTGAAACGCCATTTCGGATGTATCCCTCAATTTCTCTTGAAGCTTCGGGATAGCTTTTTTTGAAGTACACTTCACGTACAACTTCATCCCCAATTTCATCCACATGATAAAAGTATTTTGAAAACTTTTCAAAATGATCAAAACTGACTTCAGCTCCGGAAAGATCAATCAATTGCTTTCCGTTTCCCGTAGTCCAAAAGTCTTTAAAATGTTGTGAATCCTTAAATCTTGGCTGTAAAATCTGCTTTTCCATTAAGAATAAAGTTAAGGAATTTTTATATGAAAGCTGCTGTGAGATTTGTCAGTTGATTTGAGGTTTGAGGTTTGAGATTTGAGATTTGAAATTCGGGGTACGGGTACGGGATTCCGAATTCCGGATTTGAGATTAACTTAGGATTATTAATTAAATATTTATTTATCAATTATCAATTATCAATTATCAATTATCAATTATCAATTATCAATCATTATTCATTACCCATCAAACCAGTCCCCATTCAAACGCTTTTCTGATGAGTTCTTTGCTGTTTCGGGAATTTGTTTTTTTTAAGATGTTTTTGCGGTGGCTACGGATGGTGTGCTCGGAAAGAATGAGTTGGTCTGAAATTTCTTTTCCGGAATATCCTTTGGCAATTAAAATTAAAATTTCGGTTTCTCTCTTGGTAAGATTTGGCTGATCTGAGTTTTTTTTCTCATCTGTTGGCTGTACAGTGAACTGATGGAAATCTTTGCGCGGACTGATTCCTGTGATCAAAACAGTATAAGGATTTTGAGGTGTAATGTGCTGAATATTGGTGTGAATATTAACAGACTGAAATAAACGGTGCTTTTCGTCAATCATGGTATGAACTGCCTGATGATGAAACAATTCATATTTTCCTTTTTTTGTTTTCATTCTGAAACAGTAGCTGGGTTTTAAGAACAGCTGATGTTCAGTTCCGATCTGTTTTATTTTTTCTACCACCGCATGTTCGGCCTTCAACACAAAGGGGATGTCGTCCGGATGAATGAGAGTGAAAATTTCGCTGAGGTGCGTGGGATAATCTGAAAGACCATGGATTTTAAGAATGTTTTTGTGATGATTCGAAATTGATGAATCTGCGAGATTAATTACATAGTAGTAATAATTTCCAATAGTGAACATTTCGCCTATTATTTTTTCTATAAAAGGCTTTGGTAGCGCTTGAGATTTATCTTCTGCGGCAATTCTTTCCCAGATCTGAGAAAGCAGATGTTTTTCCTCCGGATTACCCATTCTTAAGATTTTAAACGAAAATACTTAAAATTTGTTAAAAATACCCCAAAAGGGGTATTTTTTTATGTTAAATAATTTGCAATTTTTGCATTAACAATAAGCATGAAAACTCATTTATAAAATGAAGTTATTTTAAAGTTTTATTATCCCTTAAAACTTTAAATGCGGGAAGGTAAAGCACCGGTGATGAAAAAAAAGAAAAAAATCCTTGAAACAGCCACTGTATAGAGATCAGTGGTTTTTTTATGCAAAAAAAACCTTCCAAAAGTGGAAGGTTTCATTTATTATAAGCTATTGCTTTTTATTTAGTTAAAGAAGCAGCGTGAATCAACATATCTACCAACTTGTTTGAGTAACCCATTTCGTTGTCATACCAAGAAACAAGCTTTACAAAGTTTGGAGAAAGTGAAATACCCGCATCTTTATCGAAGATTGAAGTTCTCTTGTCTCCGATGAAATCCTGAGAAACCACAGCATCTTCAGTGTATCCAAGAATACCTTTCAGTTCACCTTCAGAAGCCGCTTTGATTACAGCACAGATTTCTTCATAAGAAGCACCTTTTTCAAGTCTTACTGTTAAATCTACTACAGAAACGTCAACAGTTGGTACTCTAAAAGACATACCTGTCAGTTTTCCGTTCAACGAAGGGATTACTTTTCCTACTGCTTTTGCAGCACCTGTAGAAGAAGGGATAATATTGTTTAATGCAGCTCTACCGCCTCTCCAGTCTTTCATTGAAGGACCATCAACCGTTTTCTGAGTAGCTGTTGTAGCGTGTACTGTAGTCATCAAACCTTCTACGATTCCGAAGTTATCGTGAATTACTTTAGCCAAAGGAGCTAAACAGTTTGTAGTACAAGAAGCGTTTGATAAGATTTTTACGTCGTCTGTAAGTTCGTTGTGGTTTACACCCATTACGAACATTGGCGTATCGTCTTTTGAAGGAGCAGAAAGAATTACCTTTTTTGCACCGGCAGTAATGTGTTTTGCAGCACTTTCTTTATCTAAAAATAAACCAGTTGATTCTACTACATAATCAGCACCGATTTCGTCCCACTTAAGATTAGTTGGATCTTTTTCTGCAGTAACTCTGATTTTTTTACCGTTTACTACAAGATCGTTTCCATCTACAGAAACTTCTCCAGGGAAAATACCGTGTACAGAATCATACTTTAACATGTAAGCCATGTATTCTGCGTTAATAAGGTCATTGATACCAACGACTTCGATGTTGTCTCTTTCAGTCATTGCTCTGAAAACAAGACGACCGATTCTACCAAACCCGTTAATACCTACTTTGATTGTTGACATAATTGTTTTGATTTATTTAAATTATATAATATTAGATTGCTAAAATTTCTGAGATCAGCAGAAGATCTTTGTTGATTTCGTTGTGCTTTTTGATGGCTTCTTCGATCGGTGTATAAACGATGTCATTAGAACGCATTCCTGCCATTACGTTGGTTTGGCCTTCCATTAAACCTACTACCGCACCGAAACCGAGTCTGCTTGCCAAAACCCTGTCTGCACAGCTTGGCGAGCCACCTCTTTGGATGTGTCCCAAAATCGCAACACGGATGTCATATTCCGGGAATTCTTTTTTTGTTTTCTCAGAAAGTTCATAAATGTTTGCCAGCTCTTCGCCTTCTGCCACCACCACGATACTTGAAGATTTCCCTGTTTTCTCCGCTTTTCTGAAATTTGCAAACAGATCTTCGATACTGTCTTTTTTCTCAGGAATTAAGATGTCCAGAGCTCCGGTTGCCAAACCACTGTTTAATGCAATAAATCCAGCATCACGGCCCATTACTTCCACAAAGAAAACCCTGTTGTGGGAAGTTGCCGTATCACGGATTTTATCAATCGCATCCATTGCAGTATTCAAAGCTGTATCGTAACCAATCGTGTTGTCTGTGCCAAAGATGTCGTTGTCGATTGTTCCCGGTACGCCGATGGTTCTGATTCCGAATTCTTCGTTGAAAATTTTTGCTCCTGTGAAAGTTCCGTCTCCGCCGATGCATACCAAAGCTTCAATTCCGTGTTTTACGCAATTGTCATAGGCTTTCTGTCGACCTTCTTTGGTCATAAACTCTTTGGAACGGGCAGATTTTAAAATAGTTCCACCCTGGTTGATTATATTTTTTACGGAACGGGGACCCATTTTCAGGAAATCATCGTGGATAAGACCATTGTAGCCTTCTCTCACTCCGTAACATTCGATGTTATAATAATTTGCAGTTCTTACAACCGCTCTTAATGCTGCGTTCATCCCCGGAGAATCTCCTCCTGAGGTTAAAACTGCAATTTTTTTTACAGCACTTTCTTTCATTTAATAAAAAATTTCGAAAACAAATTTACAAAAACAAGTTCAGATAACGGCAGTATCTTCACAATACTTTTCATCCTTTAGTATCCTGCTTTTTTTGAAGAACCAAGTTTAAAGTAAAAAGAGCCAGGTGCAGGGTACAAGTACAAAAAGAATATGGTAAAGGTTTAATTTACTGACAAGGTTGTGCAAATTTGATTTCTTCGTAGCTGAACAATTTATTTTAGTATTTTAATAAAAGATCTGCAAAAACCTGCGGTATAATCCACTCTGTAAAATAAATCTGCGGGAAAAATCACCACTTTTCTGTCAAATATTTCCAGTACCTCCTCGGAACGTGCTGAAGATGCAGTTTTAAATTTTTCCTTTCCACAATATTGGTTTTGAAAAAATAACGTTGCCAAAGCTTTTGATATTGGTTTTCTTCATCATGAAACTTCTCCTGATACTTTTTTAAATCGATTTTCTCATCGGGATAAAAGAAATCGCAGGTTTCAAGATCGTATAGAAGTCCGTAGTTTCTCCGCAAATCGTAGATCATCCATTTCTGGTCCTGATAACGGTCTTTGAAATGTTTTCTGATCAAAGGAAGCACATTAAAATCCGGATCAATTTTGGCAAAAAAAACTTCATCCTGCATTTTTTCAAATCGAACGAAGGCGGTCATCCGATGACGTTCACGACTCACAGATTTACAGATTTTGGCGATCCTTAAAATATCAGGGTCTGCATAATTCTGCAGAATATTTTCTTTCGGATATTGAATAGACTGTTTTACTACGGAAAGAATGATTTGCTCTAAATCCGGTTCTTCCGACAAAAAAACTTTCACCAATTCATGAATACCCGATTTTCCTATATTTGCTTCCAGTTTATTTAAAACTCTTTCTGATTTTGCTTCCTGAGTGATCACTTCATGAATTTCGGCAAAAATATTCTCCTGATGAAATCTTTCTCTGCTCACAATTTCCACTTCTTTATACTTATATTCAAAAATCTCGAATATCGCAGTGAAAAGTCCGTCGAAACTGCCGTCGTAGAGTAAGGTGGTCATTTTTTTAATTTGAAAATTTGGAAATGAGATAATTTGAAAATTATTTTAAAACAATATATAATTCATTTTTATTTGAATTTCCGATTCTTCAAAGAATACTGTAAAATCTCAGGCGACCTTTTCGTCATTATTTTTTCTTATTTTTTGAATTCTATTTACTTCATTTGATTTTTCAGACATTTCGTTTTCAATGTCATAATCGTCCTGAAGTCCTAACCAGAACTTTGCAGAATTTCCGAAATACGCACTTAATCTCACCGCGGTATCAGCAGAAATTCTTCGGTTGCCTTTCACTATTTCGGATATCCTAGTCTGGGGAATTTCTAAATCTTTTGATAATCTGTATTGTGATATCTCAAGAGGAATTAGAAACTCTTCCAATAAAATTTCTCCAGGTGTTATATTTTTTAATTTTTCCATTTTCTTTACGTTCTAATGATAGTCAATAATTTCAACGTTAAACGCATTTCCGCTTTCCCACTTAAAAATAATCCTCCATTGATTGTTAATTCTAATACTGTAGAATTCTTTTAAGTCTCCTTTTAACTTTTCAAGACGGTTGGCAGGTGGGATTCTTAAATCATTAATATCAATCGAGTTGTTAATCATTCTGAGTTTTCTTTTTGCTACTTCCTGAATTTCCCGTGGAAGTTTTTTGGAAACAACTCCTGTCCAAACCTTTTCGGTTTCTTTATTTCCAAAATTAATGATCATACCTTTTGCGTTACTAACGTCAAAGATAAGTAAAATTTTTTATTTTGGATTTTCTATAGGTTGAAACTTTTGTTGATACTATATATGGAATTCGTAAAAATTCGTGTAATTTGTGATTACATTTAGAAAAGCGTCAACTGCTGCGAAAACTGATCCTGAAATTTTGAAGTACTTCCGCTCACCAAAAGTTTTTTCAAATTTAAATCGGTCAAATGTCTCAGAAAAACATTTCCTGCATTAAAATCAATAAAATATTTCGCACGGTTTACCGCGGCACCTAATTTCTGCAAATTTTCAATCGTCAACACCTGAAAACGTCTTGCTGAAACAATTTTCTTTGCCGTTTTCACCCCAATTCCCGGAATTCTGAGAATCATTTGATAATCTGCCGTTTGAAGATTCACGGGAAACCGATCAAGATGTCTCAATGCCCAACTCAGTTTAGGATCAACTTCCAAATCCAGAAACGGCATGTGTGGATCTAAAATTTCATCAGCTTTAAAACCATAAAAACGCATCAGCCAATCCGACTGATACAGACGGTTTTCCCGAAGCATCGGAACTGCCGTCGTCAATGCCGGCAATCTGTTGTCCTCCAAAACAGGAACATATCCTGAATAATAAACTCTTTTTAAACTGTAATTTTTGTAGAAATGATCAGCAACTTTTATGATCTGCAAATCGTTTTCATTGGTTGCCCCAACAATCATCTGCGTCGACTGACCTGCCGGAGCGAACTTCGGAACTTTTCTGAAAATTTTCTTCTCTTCTTTATATTGCGTGATTCCTCCCTGGATATACTTCATAGGATTGAGCATATCCTGTCGGTTTTTCTCCGGAGCTAACAATTTCAACCCGCTTTCGGTGGGGATTTCAATATTGATTGACAGTCTGTCTGCATACAAAGCTGCTTCCTGCATCAAAATATCACTCGCGCCCGGAATTGATTTTAAGTGAATGTATCCGTTAAAATTTTCCTCAAGCCTAAGTTTTTTTGCTACCCGAACTAAACGCTCCATCGTGGTATCAGCATTTTTGAAAATTCCAGAACTTAAAAACAAACCTTCAATATAATTTCTGCGGTAAAAATTAATGGTTAAATCAACTACTTCTTCTACCGTGAAAGCTGCTCTTTTAATATCATTCGAACTTCGCGAAACGCAATAGGCACAATCGTAAATGCAGTGGTTGGTTAAGAGCACTTTCAAAAGAGAAACACACCGCCCGTCTTCGGTATAGGTATGACAGATTCCGCTTGCTGAACTGTCGCCCAAAGCACCTTTTTTATTTTTTCTGGAACCACCACTGGACGAACATGATACGTCATATTTCGCAGCATCGGCAAGGATTTCAAGTTTTTCTTTAAGGCGGTCAAAATTCATTTAGTTTTACTTTAAAATCAGATTAAAAATTGCAGTTCCATGTACAAAACTAAGTCCGAAATTGAGAAATGTCACTCTTTTTTAAAGCAACTTATCCACATTTTAGACTAACAAATTTACTATATTTACGGTCATTAATTTATGCGTGAAATCGTAAACGAACGATTACCCTTTCTAATAATTGAAAATTTACATTATGAATCATAAACCCGTTGAAGGTTTTTCTAAACTGACAAAGCAAGGGAAAATCGATTGGCTTGTCAGCGAATATCTTGAAGGAAATACCGATTATCAAAATATACTCAATCAATACTGGAACGGAAATGCGGATCTTCAGAAACTTCATGACGAGTTTTCTGAAAACACGATTTCCAATTTCTACATGCCTTACGGAATTGCCCCGAATTTCCTGATCGACGGAAAATTATTTGCCCTTCCAATGGCAGTTGAAGAGAGTTCAGTTGTTGCAGCAGCTTCTAAGGCAGCAAAGTTCTGGATTGATAAAGGTGGTTTTAAAACTACTATTATCAATACCGAAAAATTAGGTCACACTCATTTCATCATCGATGTGGAATCTCATAAGCTTCAGCATTTTTTTAATTTTAATTTAAAGAAAAAACTTTTTGAGGCTACCGAAGACATCACGGCAAACATGCGAAACCGTGGCGGCGGAATTTTAGAAATAAAACTGATTGATAAAACCGCTGAAATGCCGAATTATTATCAGTTGAAAGCAAGTTTTGATACAGTAGATTCTATGGGTGCGAATTTTATCAATTCGTGTCTGGAACAGTTTGGCAAAACTTTAAAACAGGAAATCGCAGTGAGCGAAGATTTTTATCAGGAAGAAAAAAACTCTCTACAGGTGGTGATGAATATTCTTTCCAATTTCACGCCCGATTGTATCGTGAGAGCGGAAGTTTCCTGCAAAATTGAAGATTTAAAAGACGACAGTGGAATTTCTAACGAAGAATTTGCCAGAAAATTTAAACAGGCAGTAACGATTGCTGAGATCGAACCTTTCCGTGCAACGACGCATAATAAAGGAATTATGAATGGGGTAGACGCTGTAGTGATTGCCACCGGAAATGATTTTAGAGCAACGGAAGCATGTGCTCATGCCTATGCTGCAAAAGACGGAAGATATTCTTCACTCACACACTGCACAATCGATAATGGAATTTTCAGATTCTGGATTGATCTTCCGATTTCTGTGGGGGTTGTAGGAGGTTTAACGAATCTTCATCCTCTGGTTAAATTCTCTTTAGCTTTACTTGGAAAACCGTCTGCTCAGGAACTGATGAGCATTCTGGCTGTTTCAGGTTTGGCTCAGAATTTTGGAGCGTTAAGGTCTTTGGTGACTACAGGAATTCAGAAAGGTCACATGAAAATGCACTTGTTTAATATTCTGAATCAATTTGGAGCAACGGAACAGGAAAAGCAGCATTTTGTGACGTATTTCAAAGATAAAACGGTGAGTCATCACGAGGTGATTGCGGAACTGGAGAAATTGAGAGCCAATAACTAAAGTATGAATTACAAAAAATATCTGATTGCTTTTGCGGTTTTCAGTTCTGCAACAGCATTCGCTCAGAATACAAGATTTACTTTACGGGAAAAAGTTGGTAAAATTTACTCAGATGTAAAAAATGAATGTGGTAGCGACTTTGGGTTGCTGGATGCCAAATACAAAGAGATCGCTGCAAAATCACAGGACGGGAAACTTTCTAAAACTGAGGAGGAAGAATATTCAAAGCAGTTTGATGCCTTGAAAAATTCTTATCTCGAATGTCAGGATGATAATAAACCGATAAGGATTGAAAAGTTAAAAGTTCTGCTGTCGCAGGTAGAGCAGGAAAATAAAAAGGAATACACGCCGCCAAAAAATACAATGCTGCCGGTTCCAGAGGTGTTTTCTCAGGATGTGCTTCGTAGGAAATTATCCGAAAGGTTGGCTGGTCATCCGCTTTTCGAAAGTTTAGAAACTACTTTAAGGCTCAGGCTGACATTTACTTTAGATACAGATGGTCAGACAAAAGAGGCTAAAATTACAGGAACAAATGATGAAGAAATAAAAATGTTTATTCTTCTGAATTTTTATTCGGTTTCAGATGTTTTTAAACCGAAAGAATCCGATGGGAAGGCAGTAAAAGAGACCTATACCATGCCGCTTGTTCTGATGGGACTCGAATAAGCAATAAAATTAATTTAAAATTAAAAATGAAAACAATTACTCTCGTCTTTGGAGCTGCCTTCGGAATGTTATCCGTTATTTTAGGCGCTTTTGGAGCACACGCTTTAAAGAAAATTTTATCTGTAGAAAGACTTGAAAGTTTTGAAACAGGCGTAAGATATCAAATGTACGCCGCATTTTTTTTGCTGATTGCAGGTTATATTTTAAAATTTGACACCTCATCACAAAAATGGATTTCGATATTGATGATTGCCGGAACGATGCTGTTCTCTTTCAGTATTTACGGTCTGAGTTTACAAGATCATTTTGGTTTAAACCTAAAATTTTTAGGCCCGATTACTCCGCTTGGAGGATTGTTTATGATTTTAGCTTGGTTGATGCTTATTTTTTATTTTGTGAAAAATAAGATTTAGTATTAAAGTTTTCGACAAGCTCAGACTGACCTGTAAATCGCTGGCATGCAGTAATAGCGATGTCATGCTGAGCCTGTCGAAGCATTCTTAAGTTTGGCGAAATGCCTTTTCGCTAAAAAACAAAACACACTCTCAACAAATGATGATCGTAATTTTAAAATAAATTAAAATGAAAATCAACAGAAGACGTCGACTGATACGAACTTTCAATCTTTTGGATCAACCCATCAGGTTCAATCCTTTCGTATTCAGCCGAACTTTTTTTATGTGGGCAATCACAGGCCTGGTTGGCGGAATTATCGCCGGATTATACTGGATTGTCTTGGAACATTTCACAGATTTTTTACATCAGTTCCATGGATGGATGGTGATTCCAACGATGGCAATTGCCGGACTTCTGGCTGGTTTGGTCATTCACTTTATTGGCGATCCGGGAGAAATTCACTTAATCGTCAACAACATCAGATTTAATAAAGGAAAACTGGAGCCTAAAAATAATCCTTCCATGATTTTGTCGTCGCTTTTCTGTGTGGCATCAGGCGGAAGTTTGGGTCCGGAAGCTCCTTTAGTACAAGTGACAGGTTCTACAGGAACCTATTTGGGAAAACTGTTCAGATTGAAAGGTGAAGAATTGCGTTCGTTGAGTATTGCCGGAATGGCTTCAGGTTTTACCGCACTTTTCGGTGCGCCACTGGGCGGAAGTCTGTTTTCTCTTGAAATTCTTCATCACAGGCACGCTGTAGAATATTACAAAGCGATTATTCCGGCTTTGGTGGCGAGCTGTTTCAGTTATCTGATGTTTGCTTTGATTATTCATTTGGGAATTGGAGCAACATGGGATCTGAAAGCTTATCATTACACCGGAGTTTATGATTTCCTCTACGCTTCTCTATTTGGAATTGTAGGAACATTATTTGGCTGGATTTTTATTTTTGTGGTTAAATTTTTCAAGAAAGCTTTCGAATACAGAAAGTTTCCAATCTACATTAAAACGCTGACAGGTGGAATTTTATTAGGAATTATCGCGTTCTATTTTCCTCTAACAAGATATTTCGGGCATCATGAAGTGAATGAGCTCATCAATGGAAACTATAGTCTGAATTTTTTAATTATTATTTTAATTTTTAAAATTCTTGCGATTGCCATTACTGTAACTTCAGGCTGGAGAGGCGGTTTTATCATTCCGCTATTTTTTGTGGGCACTACCTTAGGGTTGATTATTCATCATTTATTCCCAACCGTTGACACGACTTTAGCGATTGTAAGCTGTATGGCTGCAATTAATGCGTGCGTGACGAGAACGCCGATGAGCACCACTATTATTTTGGGAACTCTCACCGGTTTTACCTATTTCGTCCCAATACTTTTTGCGAGTTTAACAGGATATTTTCTGGCTCCGAAAATTCCGTTTATCGGTTCGCAGTCTGAGAAATTAGCTGAAGAATAAAAAACATTCGACACAAAAAAAAGTTCAGGTTTTGCCTGAACTTTCTTATTCTCCCGCAGATTTCGGAGATTATGTAGATTTTTTTTTATGATCTGCTCAATTTGCAAAATCTGCGTGATATGGTAAGTTTACAATTAAAGTAAGATTGGTCAGGAAAAATCAATTAGAATTTTGAAGCAGACTTCTGAATGCTAACATAGCTTAACTCAACTTAAAAAAAATTGCTCAACTTAGTGTTTAATAAGCAAAGTTTATAGTGTGAAATTCTCCTTCATCCACTTAAGTTTATTAAAGCTTTTTAAAAACTTAGTACGGATAGAAATAAATTTTTCCTGAGCTTCAATCACTTTGTTTTCCCTTGAATTGATCAGGAAAAGTGAACTTTCACCGTTGCTGTACCTCATTTCTTCAGCACTCAAAAGTCTTCTGTAATTCAGAAGATTGTCTCTCGACAAATCAATCTGAGTATAATAATTCAGAATCTCGTTTTTGTAGGTTTCAATTTTTACATCCAGTTCCCTAATCTTAATATTGGTGTCGAGCTGGTTTTGATTTAATTTAATCTTCGCCATCTGATAATTTGCTCTTGCCTGCCGTTGGAAAACAGGAATCTCCAGTTTTAAACCATACTGAAAATTATTATCAAACAAAGGCAGAAAATCGGCAGCGTAATTTTCTTTATTAAAAAAATTGTAAGTAAAATCGAGTTTAGGAAGAAAGCTTTGCCATTTTAAACGCCTCTCACTTTCCAGAATATTCTGTTTCTGACCGTAATATAAAACAGATAAATGGGAATTGATCTGCCTCGAATTGACATCATTAATCAGAAATTCAAAATCAGAATAGGCCTGATGTTCCGCAAGATTATCTGAAGGATAAATCATTTCCGAAAGCTCGTAAAACTGTTGGTTGTCTTTCCAGAGATAGAGCTGAAGTTGCTGCGTACTTTTCACAAAACTTAAAAATGCATCTCTCTGCTGAAGTTCAAAACTTTGAAGTTGCGAAAGGGCTTCAATGGTATCGATGGCCGGTTTTTCACCAAATTCAAAAGTTTTTCTTGTTAATTTTAATCTGTCTTTATTGATCTCAACAATTTCAGTTTTTAATTTGTAAATTTCATAGTTCTGAACCCATTCCCAATACGTATTTTCGGCTTCCAAAAGCAGATCGTTGGTCAAAACTGCCTGTTCAGCTTCGGTCATTCTCAATCCAAATCTTGCCTGATCGAGCATTGCTCTTCTTTGGTCATACAGCAGGTTTTTAGCCAATGGAACTGTAATTCCGAATTGATATAAACCTCCGCGCGTATCGCTGTTGTTCAGTTTTTGTCCGTCAAGATGATTATAGCTTCCGTGAAGATCAATTCCGTACCATGTCGGAATGCCGAGTTCTATGTTTTTCTGTTCGTAGTACTTTGTTCCGTCGATATTTTTTTCGCCTAATTTTCCTGCCAGGACAGGGTCAAAATTACCCCGCGCTCTTCTGATTTCTTCTTCTGCCAATCTGTTTTGAAGCTGGTATCTCAATGCTAAAGGATGATAGTTTTTAACAATACTGATGAATTCAGAAGCTGATATTTTCAGAGAATCCTGTGCGGAATGTAAACCGAACAGCAGGAGAAAAACGAGAAGAAAAATTTTATTTTGTCTTTTCATCTTTAGCTGATTTTGCATTCGTTACTTCATAATAATCCGGTGGGAAGCCATTGATATTTCGCCACAACTCATACCAGATCGGGACATCATTTAAAATGGCAATTCCCTGAACTCCGGTGCCCATTTTGATCTTCGGAGGCCATCTTTTTTCGTTTTTATCTTCTACAATCAGAGCTTTAAACATTCCGTTTGCACTGATATTGCTTTCCACGGCAACTACTTTTCCTGCAAACGTTCCGTAGCTGGAATCCGGCCAGCCGGAAAATACAATGGCAGGGAAACCATCAAAAATACTCATCACGCGCTGTCCTTCTTTGATCAAAGGCAAATCAACCGGTTTGATGTAAATTTCCACAGCGTAATCAACTGTTGTAGGAACTACAGTTCCGATATTTTCACCGTCTTTCAGAACTTCACCAATTCCGGCTTTGTTAAGCTGAACAATCTGTCCGTCCTGAGAGGCTAATATGAAATATAAACCCTGTCTCGCCTTGTAATTGGCAACCTGATTCTGAAGTTTGGCAATATCACCGTCGCTTCCTTCAATCTGACCCATACTTTGGAAACGCTCACCTTCAATTTTGCTCAGTTTCTCGTTGTAATCCTGAGTAACCGAGTTCTGCTCAATCTGCGTGTTGAGAATTTCCTGCTGAGTCTGAGCTACTTTATTTTCGTAAGCAGTTTTTTTGGCAATTGAATTCTGATAAGAAATGCTTCTCTGCTGAAACTGCGTGAGTGAAACCAAACCTTCGTCGTACATTCTTTTCTGTCTTTCAAACTGATCTTCAGAAAGTTTGAGTTCGTTTTTAGCGGCCTCCAGTTCTGCCTGTTCACCAACAAGCTTGCTGTTGAGCTGGATGATTTTTATTTTAACCTGATTTAATTTTAAATCCCTTGAAGCATTCAAAGCTTCCAGCTGGTTTTTTGCTGTTCCTACCTTGGCTTCATAATAATCTCTCACCCCTTTTTTGGCATCTACCTGCTGCTCGGTTCTCTGTACCAAAAGCGGATCCATATAATCTTCCTTAATTTCAGAAAGCTGCAAAAGCGTATCGCCTTTTTTTACATAATCTCCGTTTTTTACATTCCATTTTATAATTCTTCCGGGAATGGGTGAGTTCAGCTGCTGAGGTCTCTGAGACTGATACAGTGAAGAAACATTTCCCTTCACCTTAATATTTTGCGTCCAGGGAAGAAACAGCGTAATGATTCCTGCAATTAAAATAAAGAGGAACCAACTTTTAACCCTTGATTTTTTGTTGATATGGTATATTTTTTCGTACGACTGTAGTTTCATATTGTGCTGAATTTTATGAAATAATACTTAAAGTTCCGTCTTCGAGGTGAATGTGCTGATCGGCATTGTAAATCAGATTTTTATCCGGCGAAACAACAACGATGGTACACGTTTGCTTGAGCTCCTGAAGATATGCGCTGAGTTTTTCCTGAAAATTTTCAGACATTCCTGCCAGAGGATTTTCAAGTAAGATCAGTCTTTTCTCGCCCAGCAGAGAGCGGAGCATCAGAATTTTCTTTTTTGAGCTGAAGGTCAGTTCAGAATCTGTATCGCTTATTTCTGTAGTAAAACCATTGCTGAAACTGCTCGAAATGCTTTCTATACCAAGCTTTTCTGAAAGCTGCAGAATACTTTCCGTGTTACTGTCTGTGTTTCCTAGCAAGATATTCTGTAAAACATTCCCCTGAATCACTTTCATATTTTCAAGGTATAAACCGATGTTGCTTCTGAAATCTGTTTTGTTTAAATTTTTAAGTGGAATTTTGTCGAAAAGAATCGTTCCCGAACTCGGCTCATAAAATCCTGCAAGCATATTAAGAAGAAGAGATTTTCCGGTACCCATTTTTCCGGTGATCACCGTGAGGCTGTTTTCTTTTAATCTGAAATTGACGTCAGATAAAATCGCAGGTGTGTCGTTGAACGCAAAATCAACATCTTTAAATTCAATTTCAATTCCTCTGTCTTTTTGGGAAAGTACGATGTCGCCATCTGTTTCTTCTTTCAGTTCTGTTACTTTAGAAAGTTTGGCAAATGAGGCGATGAGGTCGTAATAACTTTCAAGGCTTACAATGAGTTTTTCAACTGCAGCCATTATTGTCAGAACCACAATTTCTGCTGCGATAAATGCACCGATATTCAGCTGTTGATTGATCATCAGATAAGTTCCGATGGCTAAAATTGCCAGTGTGATTATGACTTTAAAAGCAATAATGGTTTTATACTGAAAAACCAGGATTTTAAAGTGAGAAGTTCTGTGATCCAGATACTCCACAACCCTTGAATCTGTACCCTGAAGATGCGTTTTTCTTCCTGAATGCATTTTAAAAGTCTTTACGGATGCAGCAATATCTTCAATCCATGCAGCGGTCTCATACTTTTTATCACTTTCCTCGAGGCTCGATTTAATTCCGCTTTCCATACTGTAAATGAAAATAAGAACGACAAGGATAATGACCAAAGCACCGAATGCCAAAAACCACGGATGGTAAAAGGACAAAAGTAAAATTCCGAATACAATCTGAATCAATGCTGTTGGGATTTCCAGTAAAATTTTTGAAATTCCTTTCTGAAGATTCTGAACATCAAAAAAACGGTTCACCAATTCAGGTAAATAGTATTTTCGGGTATCTGAAAGATTGATTCTCGGCAGTTTTTCTGCAAAAGCCATTGAAAATTCTACAAAAATTTTCTGCTGTATTTTTTCAATGATCTGGAAAACTTTGAGTCTGAAATGACCAACCAAAAAAGTTCCCAAAACCACAAAAAAGATGAGTAAATAAATGGAAGTTGCCATCGTAGCTCCCATAACGAAGCTGATAATCGACTGAATTCCCAGCGGGATGCTCAGTGAAACCAAACCATTGAGAATTGCGTAAAAATAAATGTTTGAAACGTCTTTTTTTTCTTTCGTGATGTAGCGAAACAGTTTTTTACTGTGATCGCTTGCTGATCGTAATGCCATTTTTCTTATTTAATAAGGTTAAATGTGATGTGTTTTAAATATCCGAGTACATAATTCGTATGCTCAGCGTTCTGATGATTGTCTGTAAGATTCGGCAGGTGTTCGCTGAAAAAATGCTGATCGTGGGCCGTTTCCAGTAGCGTGCTCGCCATAGAAAGCGGGTAGGGGAAATCCGGTTTTGACTGAGCAATAATCTTTGATATGCATTTGCAGAGACTTTCCAGAGGGTTAAAAATCATTTCCTTGCTGATCTCGTCCACTTCTTTCACCAGATAAGATTTGCTGCTTTCTGAAATAACAATAGAATGCAGTTTTCGGATGTCATAGTCATCTACCTCATCACAGGAATTGTTGTGATGGGTGATGATTTCAAGGATTTTTTCCAGTTTCTCCAAAGGTTTTTTTATTTCGGAAGTTTTAAGTTCAGACATAAACTCAAGGTAAGACCAGTACCAGTTGAGAATATAGGTGAGCAGTTTGTATTTGGATGAAAAATAACGGTAAACCGTTGCTTCGGTCGAACTGATTTTCCCAGCCAGTTTTTTAAATGTAAAATGCTCAAAACCCATCTCAAAAATAAGCTCAATGGCGTTTTTGACAATGGATTTTCCGATCTCACTTTTTTCGGGATCTTTAAGGTAAAGTTTTTCGTTGACCTGGAATTTCAGCTGAAAATTCATGTTTGTAATGTTGCAGTTTTTAACGCTACAAAAATACATAACTATTTTTAATGATAGTATTACTATACATTAAAATAGTATTAAAATGTGATTAGAAAATGATGTTTCAGGATTTGAAAATGTTTTAATACCGATGAACAGCAACAATTATCTTTAAAATGAGAAAAAATTGATGGCAAAAGGATTAAATCATTTAAAAGTATCATAATTTATTTTCCTTCCTTATTCATTTTTATTAAATTTGTCAACCTTTAAATATTAAAATAAAATAATAAAAATAATATGAATCTTCACGAGTATCAATCAAAAGAGATTTTATCAAAGTATGGAGTAGCTATCCAACGTGGTTTCGTTGCAAACAACGTAGATGAAGCTGTAGCAGCTGCAGAGAAATTGACTGCTGAAACCGGAGCTGAGGCTTGGGTTGTAAAAGCACAGATTCACGCAGGTGGCCGTGGTAAAGGTGGTGGTGTAAAGTTTTCTCCAAATATGGATAAACTTAAAGAAAACGCAGGAAACATCATCGGAATGCAGTTGATCACTCCACAAACTTCTGCTGAAGGTAAATTGGTAAACTCTGTATTGGTTGCAGAAGACGTTTATTATCCTGGAGAATCTGAGACTAAAGAATTTTATGTTTCTATTCTTCTAGACAGAGCTGAAGGAAAAAATACAATCGTATATTCTACAGAAGGTGGTATGGACATCGAGCACGTTGCTGAAGTAACGCCTCACTTGATCCACAACGAATTAATTGATCCAACTTTGGGTCTTCAGGGTTTCCAGGCAAGAAAAATTGCTTTCAATCTTGGTCTTGAAGGAAATGCTTTCAAAGAATTCACAAAATTCATCTCTTCTTTATACAATGCTTATGTAGGAATTGATGCGTCTCTTTTCGAAATCAACCCGGTTTTGAAAACTTCTGATAACAAAATTATCGCTGTAGATGCTAAAGTAACTTTGGATGGTAACTCACTGTTCCGTCACAAAGATCTTGAAGCGTTGAGAGATACAAGAGAAGAAGATCCTTTGGACGTTGAAGCTGGTGAAGCTGGTCTAAACTTCGTAAAATTGGACGGTAACGTTGCGTGTATGGTAAACGGAGCCGGTCTTGCAATGGCTACAATGGATATAATCAAATTATCTGGTGGTAATCCTGCCAACTTCCTTGATGTTGGAGGTACTGCTGATGCACAGAGAGTACAGACTGCTTTCGGAATTATCTTAAGAGATCCAAATGTAAAAGCTATTTTGATCAACATCTTCGGTGGTATCGTAAGATGTGACAGAGTTGCTCAGGGTGTTGTAGATGCTTACCACGCAATGGGAAGCCTTCCGGTACCGTTGATCGTGAGATTACAGGGAACAAATGCTGTAGAAGCTAAAAAATTAATTGACGAAGCTGGATTACCAATTCACTCTGCAATTACTTTGGAAGAAGCTGCAAACAAAGTAAAAGAAGTTTTAGCATAAGCTAAAATTTTCTTATAAATTTAAACCGTTTCATTTTTGAAGCGGTTTTTTTGTTTAAAATATAATAAATGATTCATTTTAAAACCTTAATTTTACTACAGTTAAGTTCTAAAATGAAAATATATCTATGTTTTTTTCTGTTTTTATTTCTTAATTGTCAATCTCAGGTTGGTAAAAGACAATCTTTGTCTTATTCTAAAGTAATTCACTTCGAAGATAAATATCACTATCCTTTTACCTTAACTCAAAAAGATTTTCTGATAATAACTTCTCAGGAAAAAATGGACGAAGTTTTCGGTTTAATCCATCAAAATAGTAAAGGAAACCGATATTCTCCTGTTCCGGCAGTTGTAAAGGATGAAACTTACGTTCTCGTAAAGCCCAAATTAAAAAATTCCAATGATGTTTTAATAGAGGAAATCAGTTTAAATAAAAATATACTTTACCTTAAAATAAAAGAATTTTACAATCCTGATTTTGAAAAATCTGCCCGGAAACCACCCAATATTCTTTTAAAATTAACCGGAAATATCAGGTTTAAAAAAGTAATCACACAATATTAATATTAATATAATTTACATGAAAACAAAAACATTTATTCTTTCGTGTCTGCTGCTGGCGGCACAGAGTTTTGCTCAGGATAATTATTGGTCAAAACTTAAAGACAACAAGGTGAAAAGTGAAAATCTCAGCCCGAGATGGGTTGTGCCCAATACATTTTCGCTTTATAAGCTTGATTTAGATAAGATAAAAAATGATCTGAAAAATGCACCTCAGCGTTTTTCAAATAAAGAAAATTTAGTCATTAAATTTCCTGATTCTGACGGGAATACGAGAGATTATATCGTTCAGGAAGCTTCTATAATGGAACCTGAGCTGCAGGCAAAATTTCCTGAAATCCGTACTTACGTCGGATGGCAGAAAAATCATCCCGAAAATACAATTCGTTTCAGTACTACACCTTCTACAGGAATCAGCGTGATGTATTTTGATAATTGGGAAGTAAGCTATCTCGACAGTTATGCAAAAGATCATTCTTCTTTTATTCTCTACAAAAGAAAAGATCTTCCAAAAAATGACAGACTCTTCGAATGCCATATTGAAAATGAACTGGATAATTTAAAAAACAACGGTGGCTCAGCAAACAAGGCACCCTTGGTCTCTGACGGGCAGTTTAGAAATTATAGAACTGCAATTGCTGCAACAGGAGAATACACCACTTTTCATGGAGGGACAGTTGCTGCGGCAATGGCGGCTATAGTGACTACAATGAACAGGGTAAACGGTGTCTACGAAAAAACAATTTCTACTACAATGACATTGGTTGCCAATAATAACCTCATTGTTTACACCAATGCAGGGACGGATCCTTATACCAATGGAATGCCGGGAACGATGATTACGCAAAATCAATCAAATACAAATTCCGTTATAGGTAATGCAAACTACGATATCGGTCACGTTTTTGGTACAAACAGTGGTGGTCTGGCAGGTTTAGGTGTGATTTGTGTGGCCGGAAGCAAAGCCAGAGGAGTCACCGGATCGGGAGCTCCAGTAAATGATCCTTTTGATATCGACTATGTTGCTCATGAATTGGGACATCAGTTCGGAGCAAATCACACATTCAGAGCAGCGACTTCTTCCTGTAGCGGAAATGCAAACAACTCTACTGCTTACGAGCCTGGAAGCGGAAGTACAATTATGGCTTACGCAGGAATTTGTGGAGCCAACAATAATGTTCAGAATAACAGTGATGCTTACTTCCATGCGGCTAGCATTCTGGAAATGTATGCTGTCATTCAGAGATCGACCGACTGTTCTGTAAAAACCTCAAACGGTAACGGGGTTCCTACAGCTGATGCAGGCGCAGATTACATCATTCCGAAAGGTACAGCATTCGTGTTGACAGGCGTTGGTACAGATCCCGCCAATGATCCGCTGACCTACTTATGGGAACAGTATGATAATACCAATAACACACAGCCACCTGTTTCTACAGCAACGGCAGGACCTGTTTACCGTTCCTTGACTCCTACAGTTTCTCCGTCAAGATATTTTCCGGTTATGACCTCTGTTTTAGCTAATAATTTGATTCCGAAATGGGAAGTTACTCCAAGCGTGGCAAGAACGCTCAATTTTTCGCTTGTCGTAAATGATAACAATATAGGAGGGAATCAGGCTGCTAGAGATGTGATGGTTGTCACAGTTACTGATGACGGTCCGTTTGCAGTGACGTCTCAAACGTCAAATGCAGCGATTGACGGAAATTCTACAATTTCTGTAAACTGGAATGTTGCAGGAACGAGTGGAGGAACCATCAATACTGCCAATGTCACAATTCTGCTTTCTAAAGATGGCGGTGCCAACTTCAATACTGTATTGGCAGCAAGCGTTCCGAACAATGGTTCTGCGAATGTGACGATTCCTAACGAAAATATTGCTAATGCAAGAATTATGGTAAAGGCATTGAATAATATTTATTTTGCAGTAAATTCTTCGAATTTCCCTGTCAATCAGGTAGCTCTTTCTACGTCTGAAACTGCAGTGACGAATTACTCAATTTATCCAAATCCAGCTTCTGATTTTATCACTGTTTCACTAAAAAAACTGTCTCAAAAAGCAGATTACGAAATGTATGACGCTTCAGGAAGATTGATTTTGAAAGGAAATTTTGCAGGAGAAACTAAAATTGATGTGAGAAGTTTAACCAATGGAAATTATGTTTTGACTATGATTTTAGATAACGGTGAGAAGATCTCAGAGAAATTTATTATTAAAAAATAAAAATTATGTTCCATAAAAAAAGCTCCGAAGAAAAAAAACTTCGGAGCTTTTACGTTAAATACTTTTTTAATATCCTTCACCGGATGACTGATTTTCCAGTAAAGCCAAAGCGGATGAGGTTCCGATTCTTTTTACGCCGAGATTAATCATTTTCACGGCATCAGAGTGATTCCGTACGCCTCCTGCAGCTTTTACAGGAAGTTTTCCTGCACTCTCCAACATGATTCTTATGCCTTCAAAAGTCGCTCCGTTGGGCTTCCCATCTTTGGTTTCATAGAAGCCGGTAGATGATTTAACAAATATTGCTGAAAGGTTATTTTCATCAAAATTTTCTTCTGCCCAGTTTGAAATTTTTCCGGTTAAGTCTGCAATCTGATCATCAGATAATGCCGCAATTTCAATGATCCATTTGGCAATCTTCTGATGCTGAAGACACAGTTTTGTGCACTCCAGAAATTCAGTTTTTACCAAATCAATATTTCCGTTGAGGTATTCTGAATAATTAATGACAAAATCAAGTTCGTCAGCGCCGTCGTCAATGGCTTTTCGGGCTTCGGCAAGTTTTTCTTCAACTGAATCCGTTCCTTCATGAAAGCCGATTACAGTTCCGATTTTCACATCAGAATTTTTATCGGTCAGAAACTTTTTAATTTCAGAAACATATTCGGGCCTTATCATCACGGCAAAAATTCCGTTGTCGTTGGCTTCGGTTGCCAGCTCTCTGTCTTTCTGAACTGTCTGTTCCTCTGACAGACCGGATTGCTGCGGTGTTTTAAGATAAGTTGAATCTAAATAATCTGCGATATTCATCAATTATACTTTAAGCTGTCTTGCAATGCTCTGTTCTAGAGAAATAAATGTTTCAGTACGGGTTACTCCCTTGAATTTCTGCAGTTTACTCAAAATCTGCATAAGGTGGTCGTTATCCTTGCACAGAACTTTAATAAAAACGGCGTAGTTTCCGGTGGTGTAATGCGCTTCCACTACTTCATTCACTTCCTTCAGGGCTTTTACAACATCTGCGTAGTGACTTGGCTGGTCAAGAAATATTCCGATAAAGGAAACTACTTTAAAACCGATTTTTTTAGGATTTAAAAAAGAAATGGTACTTTCTATCACACCTGCGTGCTCCAGTTTTTTTATTCTCTGGTGAACTGCAGTGGTTGAGATCCCGACTTTAGACGAGATGTGTGCAAGTGAAGTCTTGGAGTTGTCCATCAGCATGTAAATAATCTGCTTGTCGATGGCATCCAGATAGTAGTCAGTATTGTTAGCGTTCTTCATTTTTGATTTAGTTTAATGTTTTTAAAGAAATGATGTTAATTTATATCTTAGTTTTTTAGTTTAACGAGAACAGGAAAATGATCGCTGTAGCCTCCCAGATAGCGTGTTCCGGCAAAGGTTCTGAATGGTCTTCCTGAGAGATTTCTGGACTTTAATGTGAGTTGGGGGTGATTAAAAACCTCTGCCATCTCAAACTGCAGCTGATCTTCCTGATGATAAAAATTCCCTGACAGTAGAATTTGATCAAATAACAAACCACTTTTGTAGTGAAATGTAGAATATTTTTTGTTAAAAAATAAATCTGCAAAAGGATTTTCAAGTGCATTCTTCTGAAACGTCTTGCCTGAGAGGATTTCCAGCACTTCATCATCAGGATTTTCATTAAAATCTCCGCAGACAATTACTTTCTCATCCGCGTTTTCCTGGATTTTGTCTATTCTGTTTCTTAATTCCTGAAGAATGTATGATCTTTTTGGCTTATTGACGTCTTTTTCTCTTTTAGAGGGAAGGTGAAGTACAAATACGTTAATGATTTCTTCCTCAAATTTTACTTTGGCAAAAAGTATATCACGTGTGGTGTCATAATATTTTTCGTCAAGGCCCGATTCTTCGAAGAAAAAAGTAATAGGTTCAGATTCTAAAATTTCAATTTTGGAATGATCGTACAGAAGTGCGACGTCTACATTTCTTTCATCCAGAGATTTGTAGTGCAGAATACCGTATTTCCCCTGAAGAGGTTCTGTCTGAATTAAATCTTTCAGAACATGATCTCCGGAAATTTCGGCAAGACCGATCATGAAAGGCAATTGATGATGCTGCTCTCCGATCAGCCGAAAAGCATGTGCAATTTTATTAAGTTTATACTGATACTTTCTGAAATCCCAGTTGAAAAGACCACTTTTGGTTTTCTCAGACTTATGGCCTGCATTAGAATCCGGTAAAAACAAATTTTCAACGTTATAGAATGCAAAAATCTCCATGATTTGTTTGCGAAAAATTAATATTCTACCTAGCCTTTCAAAAATTTGTGTGGTTAAAAATACAAATAGTTTTTGATGAATCGGTATTTTAATTGATATTTTAAGGTTAATTCTTATAAACATAATGATATTTCATTGATTTACAAAAAAATAGAGTTTAAAATAAATGTGAAATTAAATTCGGATAAAAACGTCGGTAAAATTTTCAATTTTATAATCTACAGTAAGTCAGGTCTTTTCTCTGTAGTAATGCGTACAGCCTCTTCGTAACGCCAGTCTTCAATCATTTTAGAATTTCCGCTGAGCAGAATTTTAGGAACCTCAAGACCTTTATAGACCTCGGGTCTCGTGTAGATTGGTGGCGACAGAAGATCATCCTGAAAACTGTCTGTCAAAGCACTCTGTTCATCATTTAAAACTCCCGGTAAAAGTCTGATCACAGAATCAGCCAAAACGCAGGCAGCAAGTTCGCCACCCGTTAAAACATAATCACCGATCGAAATTTCTCTGGTAATGTGAAGTTCTCTCACGCGCTGATCAATACCTTTGTAATGACCACAGAGAAAAATTAAATTGTTTTTTATAGAAAGTGTGTTGGCGATTTTTTGGTTTAAAGTAACACCGTCGGGGGTGAGATAAATTACTTCATCATAATCACGCTTAGCTTTGAGTTCAGAAATACATTTATCTATCGGTTCAATCATCATCACCATTCCGGCCCCGCCACCGTAAGGTTCGTCATCTATCTGCCGGTGTTTGTTGACTGACCAGTTTCTGAGCTGATGAAAATGAACTTCGGCAACGCCTTTATCCACCGCCCGTTTAAGTATAGATGTTTGAAATGGACTTTCCATGAGCTCTGGAAGTACGCTTATAATATCAATTCTCATTGTAATGTTCCGTTTTTCTTATTGGATAAAATGATCAGTCGCAAAGACGAATCTTTATTAAAATAACTCCACATCCAGTTAAAGAACACGGCAAGTTTATTTCTGACGCTCAAAATTAGCATTAAGTGAAGGAACATCCAAAAATACCACGCAATAAAGCCCTGAAATTTAATAAAAGGCAGATCAACTACGGCTCTGTGTTTGCCGATGGTCGCGAGAGAACCTTTGTCATCGTACTCATATTCAGTCCATTCTGACTGATTTTTTTTCAGGAAATTTCTGCCTAAATTTTTTGCCTGATTGATCGCTACATTTGCTACCTGAGGGTGTCCCTGAGGATATTTTGGAGTTTCCATGTAAGCGATGTCTCCGATGGCATAAATATTATCAAGACCTTTGATTTTGTTGAATCTGTCGGTGATGTATCGGTTTCTGATGATTTTTTCCTGCTCAAATCCGTCGATGATATTTCCAATAACTCCAGCTGCCCAGATGACGTTGTTGGAGGCAATCTGTTTTCCGCTTTTCATGTAAACCCTGTCGCCATCGTAATCGGTAACATATTCGCCACTCAGAAAATCTACACCGAGATCCTTCAGATATTTTTCAGATTGAGTCTGAGCTTCGTCGCTCATTACTGCCAACGGTTTTTCGGTAGAACTTACGAGGATGATTTTAAGATTGTCGAAATTCATGTAAGGATAATCTCTGGGAAGAATTTCTTTTTTCATTTCAGAAAAAGCACCGGCCAGCTCCACGCCCGTTGGTCCGCTCCCAACGATAACGATGTTCCAGTTGCCGTCGTCACTGCGGCTTTTTTCAAGAATTAATTTCTCGAAAGTCATTAAAACATGATTTCTGATGCTGATGGCTTCCTGAGTGTTTTTCATCCCGAAAGCTCTGGATTCCATTTCTTTATTGCCGAAAAAATTGGTTTTACAGCCTGTCGCGATAATCAGTTTATCATAACTGAACTCTGCGCCATCGGTAATCACTTTATTTTGGGAAGGAATAATTTCTTTCACTTCGGTCAGCCTGAACTGTGTATTTCTCGACTGCTGAAAAATTTTACGGAAAGGGAAGGAAATGTTGGAAGGTTCGATCCGTCCGCATGCCACCTGATAGAAAAGAGGCTGAAACATGTGATGGTTTACGCGGTCGAGAACGATGACCTTTTTGTTTTTGTTGTTCAGTGTTTTAGCGAGTTGCAAACCGGCAAATCCTCCTCCAATGATGATAACTTTCTCCCTTGTTTCCATAGTAACAAATTTACAGATTTATTTTAGTAATTAATGTCAAAAACTTAGTTTTGCATAGCAATGACAAAGAAAAGGTACACCAAAAAAGCTGCCACTAACCGACACAGAAACAGACGCAAAAAATCAAATTTGCGAAGGATTATTGTTTTGGTAGTCCTTGCTGTGGCCTTGCTGGGAACCGGTTTTTATCTGAAACAGAAAATTTCTTATTATTACGCTCTGTATTTTAATAAAACCTCGCACAAAAAACTAAAAAACTCTGAGCGTGAAGCTGCAAGAATTCAGAAAATCATCAGCGAAAATTTAGATAAAACTTACGGTCTTGATATTTCTCATTATCAAAATAAAGAGGATATCAAATGGGACAGTCTGAGCATTGGCAACAAAACCATTCCACTGGAATTTGTGGTGATGAGAGCTACGATGGGAAACGCCAATGCAGACCGTCATTTCAATGATTTCTGGGAGCTGGCAAAAAAGCATGAACTGATTCGGGGAGCTTATCATTTTTACCGTGCCGACGAAGATCCTGTACGTCAGGCCAACAATTTTCTTGAGAATGTAAAGCTCGAAAGCGGAGATCTTCCTCCAATTTTGGATATCGAAAAGATTCCAAGAAAAAAATCTAAAGAAAAATTAGTGGAAGATTTGAAGGTTTGGTGCAAAATAGTGGAAGAAACTTATGGTAAAAAGCCGATTATTTACACGTACTACCATTACTACAAAGATTTTCTTAAAGGTGAATTTGATGATTATCCTCTTTGGTTAGCCAACTACAACGATGTCCCGACACCTTCACCAGATGACCATTTTGATTTCTGGCAGTTTACCGAAAACGGAATTGTACACGGTATCAACACCAAGGTTGATCTGGATCTGTACAACGGAAGCCTTTGGTCACTGAAAAGTTTGACTTTGGATTAACTTATCTCTTCAAAAATTCAACGATATCTTTATTAAGTTCATCGGCATTTTCAAACGGAATCATGTGCGTGGCATCTTGGTAAATTTTCAGCTTTGCATTGGGTATTTGCTTTGAAATCAGCTCTGAATGTGCAGGCTTGATCACATCCCTTTCGCCGACAATCACCAAAACTTCAGACTGAATTCTATTTAAATCTTTGCCTGAAATATTCGGTTCTTTCAGCATCAGTTTAAGCAATCTCAGTTCATTGAATTTCTTCGGATTTTTTTCATACTCCATTGCTTTGAGATTCAGTTTGAATGTAGTGATTAATTCATCATCAATTCCGTCAACAGAGGCGTTGGCTCCGATGGTAATCAGTTTGTTTAAATTTTCAGGATATTTTAAGGCAAATTCAAGTCCTGTAGTTCCACCGTCACTCCAGCCGGCAATGTTTACTTTTTTTAATCCTAAATCGTCGACTATAGCTTTCACGTCATCAGCGAAAATTTTATAGGTAAAATCTTTTTTAGTTTTGTCAGTACTTTTTCCCTGTGCTCTGGTGTCAATGGCTATTACTTTAAAATGTTTTGACAGTTCCGGAATCTGCTGATAAAAATCTCTGATGCTTCCTGAATTTCCGTGGAGCAACAGCAGAGCCTCGCCCTCACCGTACGTTTCGAAGTACAGTTCTGCATCTTTCAGGTTCAAAACTTTACCTGCAGGAGCATTTTTTCCGTAAATTGATTTTTCGGCTTCCATATGATATTTGCTTACATCAGGAATAAGATGTGAAAGATGGCTATTACTCTCATCCGATTCCTGCAATTCATTTTTTCCGTTTTTGTCTACTTTTACATCAATGTTAATCGCTGGAGCAGCCATGGTCATTTTTTCCCAGTTGCCATAGAATTTTCTCAAATAACCTGTTCTGAAAAGCGCGGCACTGATGTTAAGTCTTCCTTCAAATTCTTTTAAAAACTGAATTCCAACAAAAAACTTACCCTGAACCCAAATATTTTGGTCATTGACATCTAAAGTAAAGGTATCATCTACAATTTTATCCTTCGTCAGTTCGACAGTGATCTCTTCATCTAAAATACTTTCTCCCGGCAAGCCATTTTTTTCATTATAAATGGTGTAGCGCATGATTACAGGACGGTCTGCAGTGATGCTTGCGATATTGAGATGAATGTTTTTAATCTTGGATCTCTTACTCGCCTTAAATTCCAAAGCTGTTTCACCTAAAAAATTATCTTTGCTTAACTCAGGATTTACAGAATACATGACACTTTTCGTTTTTGTATTCACGCCCCAGTTTTTATCAACAAACTTTTTGGGTGTAATTTTTACTTCCTGAATATTTTTGATTTTTTCCTGTAAGAAAATTTTTCGGTCATTTTGTTTTAGAAAATCATGAACACTTTCTGTGTAAGTTTCGTAACCAGCAACATCAATTCGGACTTTGGCAGAAGGATTTACATTCGAGAAATCGATAGAAAAGTGACCTTTCTCGTCACTGATGATCCCGGTGGTTTCTTTTTCAACACCTACTTTTACATAGGGAATCGGAGTGTTTTCTTCTTTAGACAAAACAGTTCCGGAAATAATCTGAGCCTGTAGCCAATACACCGTAAAAAACAGAATTAAAATATTGAGTTTCTTCATAACAAAAGTTTGATGCAAAAATCAATATTACAGTTCACAAACGCTCTTAATATGTTACTAAATTTAAAGAAGTTTTAGTTAAATAAAGTTTAAAAAAAATCACATCAAAGTGAGCGAGTCTATTTAAATTTACTTAAATGGTTTCCTCTGAACCCATTCTGTTTGTGGAGAAATTGAAGGGAAAATTCTGCTCATAAAAGGATTAATCAGAAAATTATTGTGCTTTATCAGACCAAAAATTTCGTAAGGTTCGGCGCCGATGGTAGATTTGATTTCTAATGCTGTTCTTCCGAAAATAATTCTTGAAAATTTTTCTTCAATACCGAATTTTACCATATCCAGCAGCATGTTCAGATAAATTTGTTTTTCTTTCTGAAGATCTTTGTCGTAGCCTAAAAAATAAGTATCAACATCAGAATTATTTAAAATTAATGTATAAAAACCAATCATTTGACCATTAAGAAAATATCCGAAAACTCTGAAATTGTCTTTCATTGATTCTTTGAGTCTGTAAAAATGATTTTCAGGTAGAAAAAATGTATTGAAAGGTGCGTTATCGGCTACATTTTGATAAAGAATATTTATTTTTCCGCTCCACTTTTGAATATCATTTAAATCTAATTCTCTCTTCTCAATATCTTTCGATTTTTTTCTGGCTGTGTTTGCTCTGCTACGGTATTTTGTAGAAAAATCATTCAGATAATTATCAAAACTTTGCCATGAGTCTTTTATTTTGAGCATCATATTTGGCTGTACAGAAAACCTGAAGTAAGGTTTGAAATTTTCCCCGGTGAACAGACCGATAAATTTGGTTCGGAAATCTTTATAAATAATCAGTGAAGATTTTCTGTACTTTTTCTGCATCAACTGTACAGCCTCGCCAAGCAAAGCCGATGCATCGTGAGTGCTTATCTTTTCATTATTAAAATAGAAAGCATTTTGGCCTGTAAGCATATTGTTTCCTACAAACATCACATCTCTGCTGAATTTTTTTGCGAGGAAATTTTTAACATTACAGAACATTTCATCCTTTTGAAATGTCTGATGCTGCGTAAAGCTCAGATACTGAAACAATGCGCCTCCCACAAGATTTTCATCAGCAAAAAATGCCGCAAAATAGCAGTCCATATTATCGGGTTTCGAATCTTCCAAAACTTCAAAATATCCGCGCGATAAAAGAATGTTCTGCTTCCCGACAACGCCGTCCCACGATGTAGGAAGTTCTTTTGCTGAATGATAAATTTTAAAAGTGTACGCCATAAAAAAAGGTCACAAATGTAACCTTTAATTTTAAATTGAAATTATTTCGGTGTGGTTAAATTAAAACCATCCAAAGCGTACCATCCGCAGATAATTCCTCCCATGATTGTAATTGTTATGGTCCAGTAACCTGCATTCAGCATTACATATTTCCAGGTTTTTCTTTCAAAAGCAGCGTTGATTCCGAAAAGTGGGAATACAAAGAAAATCCCAGTCATAAACGAATGTAGAGCACCATGGCCAAACGATCTGTACGCCATTCTGTACTCATTCATAAACGCCGTGTAAGACGTTTTGGCAAGCGTTTCATTGCCACCAATCATTCCCAAAGCACCAAACTGATGAATCGTTACAAACTGCAGGAACATGCCGATCAGTATCGACAAAAATATGCTGAAAAGAAAGATGAAGAGCATATTTGATTTCTTTATTTTGTCTTCACTTACTCCTGCAATTCTCATCCAAACCGTTCCGAAAACTTTTGGATGATACCAGATAAAGCCCGTAATTAAAGGAACCAAAGCAGCTGTGAGAATGGCGAAAAAATTGGTTGGCAACATGATTTTGTGTTTTAAATGATTGTTGCATAAATCTACATTAAAAAATGGTACGGTTAAAAATTTGATTAAAAAATTTGAATCAATGCATTTAAGATTGAATTATTTTAAAAAATCAAAAATTTTAAGTAGGTCTTCAGGGAAGATAATGTAATAATATATCATGTTGGGAATCGCAGAAACTAAAGAAAGTACAATTGCAAAAACAGGAACTAAGGCATACATAATCCAAGGAAATTTCCGTTTCCGGACAAATTTTTTAATCATCGCATGCCAAATAATTTTCACCCGTTCTTTATCATTCCACAAAATAGCAAAACAGAGAATAAAATAAAATGCAAATCTGAAAGAAAAGGCATTTCCCATCGCGTTATTCATAAAGCTGATATCCATTAATACAATATTTGCCGCTACAGGAATGAAAAAAATAACACCAAGGATTGCCGTAGATTCAAACAGCAGCAGTAACCCTGTGACAATTTGAAGAATTCCGACTGTTGTTTGGAAAGGTCCATGATCAAAAAGATACCACATCACTTGAAACAGAGGCAGATCTTTTAGTGGCTTACTCATTTCTGCAGCAGAAATTCCAAACTGACCACCGGTTGTGAGTTTACCGTAACCGTAGTGAATAAACGTGTAAGCCAAAAGAAATCTGGATACCAAAATGAAATAATCCCAATATCTTTTTCTGGAAACCGCAGGTAATTTTGCTGTCATATTTTTAAGGTTTAAATTTTGTACTTTTGCCGCTCGATTCAATATCAATCAAAAGCTTCACATTATAATGAATTACGTTTCTGTCGAAAACCTTACCAAATCGTATGGCATCAAAACTTTGTTTAAAAATGTCTCATTTCACATCAACGAAGGTGACAAAATAGCCATCGTTGCCAAAAACGGAAGCGGGAAATCAACTCTTCTCAAGATTTTAATGGGAAAAGAGATTGCAGACAGCGGAACTGTAGTGATCAATAAAGATATTCAGGTGGTTTTGTTTGACCAGGAAATCGATTTTGAATCTGATCTTACGATCGAGGAATTTATGATGACCTTAGATTCTGCACCCATTTTAGCTTTAAAAAAATACCATCACGCCTTACTTTCCGGTGATCCGGACGAAATGGAAACTGCATTGGCTGAGATGGAAATCCACAAAGCATGGGATCTTGAAAATGAGATGAGCCAAATCCTTTCTCAGCTTAAAATTACAGATCTCACCGCAAAAATGGGAATGCTTTCCGGTGGACAGATCAAACGTGTTGCACTGGCAAAACTTTTAACAGAAACCAGAGCCGAACACCGCCACACGCTTTTAATTATGGATGAACCTACCAACCACCTCGATGTGGAAATGGTAGAATGGCTTGAAAGCTATCTGAATAAAGCAAAAATCACCCTTCTTCTTGTTACGCACGACCGTTATTTTCTTGACGCAGTCTGCGGAATTATCTGGGAAATGGAAGATCAGAATCTCTACGTTCACCAGGGTGCTTACGCTACTTATCTTGAAAATAAGATGATTCGTGAAGATAACATGAACTCTACGATCGATAAAGCACAGAACCTTTACAGAAAGGAACTGGAGTGGATGCGCAGACAGCCGAAAGCACGAACTACAAAATCGAAATCAAGACAGGACGACTTCTACGAAACCGAAAAAGTCGCAAAAACCGATACGCGTAAAGAAAAACTGGAGCTTGATTTTGAAATGAAAAGATTAGGCAACAAAATTCTGGAACTGAAAGATATTTCCAAAAGTTATGGTGATAAATTATTGCTGAAAGATTTCAGTTATTCTTTCCAACGTGGTGAGAAAGTAGGAATTGTAGGAAAAAACGGTGCGGGAAAATCTACTTTATTAAATATTATCCAGGGCTTTGAACCAAAAGATTCCGGTGAAATTGAAACAGGAGAAACGATTAAATTCGGATATTTTTCTCAGAAAGGACTTAAGTATAAAGAGGACGAAAGAGTGATCGATTTCATTAAAGATATTTCTGAAAATTTCCCTTTGGCTAACGGAAGAACGATTACAGCATCGCAGTTTTTAAGATTATTCTTATTTGATGATCAGACGCAGTATTCACCGATTTCCAAACTTTCCGGAGGTGAAAAAAGAAGACTGCATCTGATGTATATTCTCTATCAAAATCCTAACTTTTTGATTTTTGATGAGCCTACCAATGATCTTGATCTTCCTACTTTGACGGTTCTGGAGAATTTCCTTTTAAATTTTCAGGGAAGTTTAATCATCGTTTCGCACGACAGATATTTTATGGACAGAATCGTTGATCACATTCTGGCCTTCGAAGGCGATGGAAAAATTAAAGATTTCATCGGAAACTTTTCAGAATACAGAGAAAATAAGAAACTGGAAGACGGAAGTCAGAAGCAGGAAGATAAAAAAGCAAAAACTGTTGTTGAAAAAGTAATAGAAAAACCTGTAGAAACCGTCGTATCGCAACCGCAAACTTCGAAAAGGAAACTTTCTTTTAAAGAGCAACGCGAACTGGAAACGATTGAAAAAGAAATTCCGGAACTGGAATCAAAAAGAGCTGCAATTTTGGATTTACTCAGCAATGAATCAGACTATGACAAGATTTCAAAGCTTTCAGATGACCTTCAAAAACTTTCAGACAAACTGGAAAATCATGAAATGAGATGGCTTGAACTTCAGGAAGAATAGGCTATCACTAATTTCATTTTAAACATAATAAAACGGGCTGTTCATTATTGAGCAGCCTTATTTTATTTTATTAGATTTCTTATTTCAGCTTCTATTTTCAAACCGTTTTTTTCGTCGAAGCCTTCGGTTACAGACACTATTTTGCCAGATTGATTTATCAGTATGAAAGTTGGAAATGCCGTAACAGCATATATGTCTGCCACTGTCTTTCCATTGCTTAATATCGGATATTTAACTTTGTACTTATTGGAAAACCATCCAATCTTTTCTAGGGAATCATAAGAATTTATACTTATAACCTTAAATTTTTCATTTTTAAATTTTTCTTGAAGAGCGTTAATATGAGGAACACTTTCTATGCAGGCGTTACAGTTTTTAATCCAGAAATCAAGCAGAATCACATCTCCTTTCAGGTCTTTTAGTGACATAAATCTGTTTTCATTAAAAACTTTAAGCTCAAATTCCGGAGCCAAAGATCCTGCTGACAACTTCTTCTTTTCATCTTTTTGAAGTTTAAACTCATTTTTATAAGTTGAATAAAACCAGGAAGATTCTGAAATTTTTTTTGGCTGTGTTTCAATATTTTTAAAAATCGTTTTGATAAAATCTCTGTTAAGATTATTCTTCTGAATGATCTGAAGCGGAAAACTGCTGCTTTTATCAATCATCAATTCATAAATAAAATTATATTCTGTGGTCATCTGGTCAAAACCAGTACCTAGATTATTTATTCTTCTTTTACCAAGATCGACCGTCACTGCCTGATATAAATTCTTACCAATCACTGAATCTTTAATGGTTTTTACAGCTTTATCATCAGAAATAATCAGAGGTAAAATATTCCGTAATGTGATAAGAGAATTGTAGAAATAACTTTTAGAATCAAAAGATTTTTCTGAAATCTGCTCTGCAATTTCAAGTGAACTGTTTTGTTTATTCAGCTGAAAACTCTCAGTTCCGTTATAGATTTCTTTAAATTGTGAATTTTCTATCTGAAACCGAAACCCAGGTGTATTTTCTCTTTGATCAAAATCGAAATAGCATTTCCAGGAAGTTGTATTTTTATAATCTTCCGACGAAAAATCAGATTCTCTCGTCAGATCATAACTTAGAAATTTCGCATTGTTTAATCTTTCATATACTTTATTTAATGTGGAATCTACAGATGAATTCTTTTGTCCACAGACAATGATCAATCCAAAAAAACAAAAAAGGAAAGTGGAACAGTATTTCATTTAAATTATTTCTTTTTTACCATCGTAAAAATGCTGTAGGAAAGAAATGCGATTCCAAGGACAAGAAATCCGTATTTTAAATAAATATTATCCTCCATCAGGGTAATTCCGATGATGACAAACAATAAACCGAGCACTGTAAAACTTGAACTTCGCTTCTGCATAATTTATTTTTTTCCTGTTAAATTTAAACCAAATCAATTACCTTTCCCTGTCTGGAACTTTCCAAAACAGCTTCTATGATTCTCATATTCTGAACCACTTCTTCGGCAGGCGAAGGCAGATAATAACCGAAAACTATATGCTCGTAAATATTCTGATAATAATTCATGTAATTTCCGGGCTCGCTGGATGTAAGCGTTCTTTCTGTTTCTGAATTTTCATTAAAAATATTTAAAATTCCATCTTCAGAATCGAGTGGGGCAGTCCATTCTGTTCCATACTCAGGGATGGCTCCGCCAACCAGCTGATTTTCCTGATCGTCTGATCTTTGCTGAAGAAAACAGCCTCTGTCACCGAAAATTTTGTATGCATAATGATCTTCTTTCGTGAAAACAGATGATTTCAGACGGACACGCAATTCGTTTTCATAATAAAATAGGATTTCAAAATAATCATTGGCAAAATCATTTCCTTTCATCGAAAATACATCGGCAAAAACTTTTTTCGGAAAACCAAAAAGCTGAACCGCCTGATCGATCAGGTGAGCACCGAGATCGTGTACTGAGCCTGAACCTGAAAGATTGGGATCTTCCTTATGAAGTTTTGCACTCGCTTCAGTTCTGAATCTGTCGAATCTGATTTCGACTTCTTTGATTTCTCCTAAAACTTTATCATTCAAGACTTTCTGAACCTGAAGATAATCACGGTCAAATCTCCTGTTCTGATAAACACTTACAAAATGATTTTTTTCTGCTGCCAGTTTTGCCAGGTCTTCGGCTTCTTTTGCATTGATGGTAAAAGGCTTTTCCACAATCACATTTTTGCCTGCCTCCAAAGCCATTTTCGAATATTCAAAGTGAGTCTGAACAGGCGTGTTGACAACAACCAAATCCACGTCTGCATTTTGCAGCATTTCTTCAACGGAGAGAAAAATCTGTGCGTCGGAATATTTTTCTTTAGATTCTTCCTTTGATCTTTCTACAATTGCTGTAATAAAAAAACCGGGATGCTCTTTCAGGAAAGGGGCATGAAAAACTTTTCCACTCATTCCGAAGGCGCATAGACCTACTTTTACAAGTTGCATAATTTAATTTTTATCAAATATAAGATTAAAATTCCCTTTAATTAAATCTTTCGTTTTTCCTTTTTTACTAAAATTTAATTAAGAATTAATAAAAATAAGCTTTCAGAATCTGTTGCTTTGTCGCATTTTTGCACTTTAAAATTTTTACATGGACAAAATCAAGGATACACGCAGTTTTATGAGAATCATCCACCGTTATCTGGGCTACTTCATGGCTGGAATCATGGCTGTTTATGCTGTAAGTGGGATGCTTCTGGTTTACAGAGATACCGATTTCCTGAAAAATGAAAAGAAGTATGAAAAAACTTTGGCCAAAGATCTTAATGAGAAAGCTCTGGAAAAAGAATTAAAACTGAAAAACTTTGAAATCAATAAAACAGAGGGGAATATCTCTTATTTTAAAGAAGGCACTTACGATGCTGCCACAGGTGTTGTCAAATATTCTAAAATGGAACTTCCTTTTGTGTTAGATAAAATGGCAAAACTTCACAAAGCCAAATCAGCAGACACGTTATCGCCACTCAACACGTTTTTCGGACTTTGTCTGTTTTTCTTTGTGGTATCGAGTTTCTGGATGTTTAATCCAAAGACCAAGGCTTTCAAAAAGGGGGTTAAATTTGCGGTTGCAGGTCTTATTATTGCAATTATTCTGACCATGATATAAAACATATTAAGCTCTCATGGCATATTTATTGGAATAGCTAATTTATATCAAAAATTAACTATTAAAATATATATTATGAAAAAATTGATCTTTACAGGACTGTTGGCAGTTGCAGGTCTTACATCGAGTGCCAATGCACAAATTCAGGAAGGAAACTGGTTGGTAGGTAGTAGCTTACTTTCAAGTAATTTCGGATTGAATACAGGTGGTGGTTACAACATTCAGCTTACTCCAAAGGCAGCTTATTTTGTTGCTGACAATGTAGCAGTGGGTGGATATGTAAATTTAGGAATCAGCAAAGTGACAAACGGCAGCCCTACAGCTTTCGATTACGGAGTAGGTGGTTTAGGTAGATATTACTTATCTCCAGGTGAAAAAGGTGTTGACAACTTGTTAAACCATGGTCGTTGGTTCTTCGAAGGTAATGTTGGTATCGGAGGTAGAAATGTTGAGAACTCAAACTCTACTACAGGTTTGGATTTTGGTGTTGGACCAGGTTATTCTTACTTTATTACGCCAAACATCGGTCTTGAAGGTTTAGTAAAATATCAGGGTCAGGCAGGTTTCGGGAACGAAGGTTTGAACTCTGCGATTACTTTTAATGTAGGTTTCAGTATTTTCTTGCCAACTTCAAAAGGTAGAGAAGTAATGAATGATGTTAAAAACTAATTCATAAAAACTTAACGGAATAAAAAAGCGGTCTGAAAATTTTTCAGGCCGCTTTTGCAATTAAACTAAACTATATAAATAAATAAAAAATCCAAAAATTACATATTGGGTTGAGGTGTAAATCTTAAATAAGGCTTTACTTCTCTCACGCCTTTCGGATAAAGTTCATGAGCATCTTCAGTGGAGATTGTAGGTGGAACAATTACTTCATCACCATTTTTCCAATTCGCAGGCGTTGTAACTTTGTAATTATCCACCAGTTGAAGTGAATCTAAAACTCTCAGAACTTCATCAAAATTTCTTCCGGTTGATGCCGGATAGGTGATAATCAGACGTACTTTTTTTGATGGATCAATGATTAATAAAGATCTAACCGTTGCCGTTGCCGACGCATTGGGATGAATGAAATCATACAGTTCTGAAACTTTTCTGTCCTGATCTGCAATAATCGGGAAATCGACTTCAGTATTCTGAGTTTCGTTGATGTCCTGAATCCATTTTTGATGATCCTCCACTTTATCTACGCTCAGTGCGATTACTTTTGTATTTCTTTTTTCAAATTCTGATTTAAGTTTGGCGGTAAATCCTAATTCAGTAGTGCAGACAGGTGTGAAATCTGCAGGATGCGAGAATAGAATTCCCCACGAATCCGAAAGAAATTCGTAAAAATTGAGTTCTCCCAAAGATGAGTCTGCTGTAAAATCCGGTGCGGTGTCTCCCAGTTTTATTGACATAATATTTTGTTTTAATAGTCTACAAATTTAATAGACTTTTGTTAACTGGCAAAATTTTTGTTGAAAAAATATGTTTAAATTGCAAACTCAAATTTTTTCATGGAAATAAATGTTCAAAATTATATAGCGACCATCTATAAAGTACTCGAGAACTGGTACATCGCATTTGCAAGGCTTACACCAAAGCTTATCATGGGTGCAATTGTTTTTACATTTTTCCTGCTGACCAGTAAATATCTGAGTAAACTTGCAGTGAAACTTTTCCATAAGTTTTTTCCTAAAAGCACAGCTGAGGCTTCCGTAACGACTACTGTTTCGGTTTTCAGATTTTTAATTTTAGTAATAGGAATTTTCATTACGCTGGAAATTATGGGATTCAGCAGTTTCCTCTGGAAGTTTATCGGAAGTCTGGGAGTTGCCGGGGTGATTGCCGGAGTTGCATTAAAAGATTTGGTATCAAGTATTTTTTCGGGAATGCTGATCGGAATTGATAAGGCTTTCAAAGTAGGGGATTATATTACCATCGGGAATCATTCAGGGACAGTTTTGGATATCGGACTTCTGACAACAAAAATGACAACAGATGACGGGAAAAAGGTATTTATACCCAATCAGGTGATCTTTAATGCTCCTTTTTATAATATCACAGCATCGCCACAGAGAAGAATCATCTTAAATTTTGAAATCCCCGCTGATGAAGACATTAATATAGCCAAGGCAGGAATTCTGGAAATTGTTCAGAATATAGAAGAACTTGACCGTCCGGAAAATGTTGATGTGGTGTATACAGATTTAAAACAGGGAGCTTTCAATCTACAGGTCAGATTCTGGATGAAGGTTGGATCGAATATGCTACTTGTAAAAAATGAAGTTCTGACAAAAATAAAAGACCGTTTTGATGCCGACGGTGTACAGCTTGTAACGCCCACCAGCATTCAGATTTCCAATCCAAATCCGCTTGTTCCATCTGGGTCAGATGAGTCATAACGCTATCAGCTCATTTGAATGTGGCTTAAAAAATGCATTAACCATTATCAGTAAAATTTAAAATTTAAAATACAATGAAAAAAGTAATTTCAATACTGGCCGTTTTAATGATCTCATTTACTGCCAGTGCACAGGAGAAACAGACGGTAAAAGAAACAGTAAAACAAGACGCAAAAGCTGTCGGAAACACTGCCAAGAAAGGAGCTCAGGCGACCAAAAAAGGAGTTCAGAAAGGAGCAAAATGGACAGGTGAAACAGCGAAAAAAGGTGCTAAAGCCACTGAGAAAGGTGTAAAGCAGGGAGCACAATGGACAGAAAAAACAGCTAAAAAAGGAGCGAAAGCTGTAGAAAAAACATATCAGGATGTGAAAACTGATATTAAGAAATAAAAAATTATTCCAGTAATAATTAAATAGATAAACCCATCAAAATTTTTGATGGGTTTGCTTTTATCTGTTTTGAACCATTAAGAATGATTTAAGAAGTTAAATCCTATTAACCAAAATCAAAAAGATTTTAATTCAGCATGATGCTTAAAGCGAAGCTCAACTATCCTAAACCTCTAATAACCCTTAATGTTTCAAATTGTCATTAACCTAAACCTCAACCTCAACCTCAACCTTTACCTAAGCCTTCACCTGAAACTCCTCATAAAACTCCTGTGTCTCCTTGATCACTTCATCCATTTCCTCTAAAGAATAAACTTCCAGAAACTTTCTTCTGAAATCTTTAAAGTGTGGAATTCCTCTGAAATAATTGCTGTAATGCTGTCTCATTTCGATTAAGCCCAATTTTTCACCTTTCCATTCTGCGCTCCATTCTGCATGTTGACGAACTGCTAAAAGTCGGTCTGAAATGGTTGGCGCATTCAAATGTTCTCCGGTTGCGAAGAAATGTTTGATTTCATTAAAAATCCATGGATAACCGATCGCAGCACGGCCAATCATTATTCCGTCGCAGGCGTATTTATTTTTATATTCCAAAGCTTTTTCAGGCGAATCGATGTCACCGTTTCCAAAAATTGGAATTTCGATATTCGGGTTTTGCTTAATTCTTGAGATGTGTTCCCAGTCGGCTTCACCTTTGTACATCTGTCCGCGTGTTCTTGCGTGAATGGTCAGCGCTTTGATGCCCGTTTCCTGAAGACGTTCTGCCACTTCATCAATGTTGATAGAATTGCTGTCCCATCCCAAACGGGTTTTTACGGTTACAGGGAGACTAGTTGAGCTTACCACAGCCTTAGTTAGACGAACCATCATATCAACATCTTTCAAAACTCCGGCTCCTGCACCTTTACAAACCACTTTTTTTACCGGACAGCCAAAATTGATGTCCACCAAATCAGGGTTTACGGTCTCTACGATTCTTGCAGACATCGCCATTGCTTCCTCGTCGCCACCAAAAATCTGGATTCCCACAGGTCTCTCATAATCGAAAATATCCAGCTTCTTTCTACTCTTCATCGCATCACGAATCAAGCCTTCAGAAGAGATAAATTCTGAATACATCATATCTGCACCATGCAATTTGCACAGTCTTCTGTACGGCGGATCGCTCACATCTTCCATTGGTGCAAGCAAAAGCGGAAATTCCGGCAGTTCTATGTTGCCTATTTTTATCATGCTGCAAATTTACGAAATTCTAAACTTTCAGCATTTTGAAATTATCTATTGCTGTTATCGTTATGAAATCAGCCTGAAATTTTCCACTTTTTTACCCTCCAAATGTTTTTCCCAGCGTTCTAAAACGGGCTGTTCCAGCTTAAATTCACGGTACTCGTCAGGTGACATAATCGGGATTCCACTGATGATGGGATAGACTCTTTTGCAATTGTCGCAGATCAGTAATCCTTCCATAATGTTTTCAGTTTCGTCCTGTGAAATGATGGTTAAATTTAAATCTGATTTGTCAAACGGACAGCATAATTTTTCTATAGTTTTTATTCTCATTTTTTTACTTTTTAATTTTTTGTTGATACTTTTTAATAGTTTCTGACGGATTATCTGCACTCATAATTCCTGAAACCACAGCGATTCCGTCATAATCTAATTTGTCTAAATTTTCAATTGTATTTAAATCAATTCCTCCGGCAAGAAAAATTTTTCCGCTAAAAATACTTTTCGCTTTCTGAACAGTTTCAAAATTCACCAACTCACAACTGTTCGCTGTTTTTGACGGAAACATTGAGCAGAAAGAAATATAATCGTACTGATGTTTTTCCGCATACTCAATCGTTGCAAGATCATTTCCACAGGTAATTCCAGAAATAAAATCACGGTTGATTTCTTTTTTAATTTCATTAAAATTTTCAGGAATTTCATCGAAGTGAATTCCATCCAGCGGAATTTGTTTTAAAATTTCCCAGCGGTTATTGATGAGTAAAGGAATATTATGTAAAAAAGTTTTTGCATAAATTTTTAAAAGCAACTCTTCAATATTTTGATTTTCTTTAAAATTGTCCCAAATCTGAATGGCTGCTATTTTTTCCTGTACAATTAGATTTAATTTAGAAAAGAGAATTTCCTGATCCATCGAGGGATCAATAATTAAATAAATTCGGGATTGTATGGTTAATTTTCTCATTATTTCCACCCGTTTTTGTAAGCTTTAAAAAAAGCATTCCAGTAAGGATCTTCCTCGCAGTAGATTAAGTCACTTGCTTTCTCGTTTTCAATTAATTTAATTCCAAGATTTTTTTCGGTCATCACTCCAACTTCTGTACAGGGTATATGATTCGCTTTCAGTCTCGAAATAATTTCCGAAGTCTTATCTTTTTTACAGGTAATAATCATCGAACCTGCTCCAATACAATATCTCGGATCTAACGAAAACAGATTACACACCGCAGACTGTACCTCGCCAATCGGAAGTTTTTCACTAAAAATTTCAGCACCGTTTCCTGATGCTATTGCCAATTCGTAAATCGCTCCCAAAACTCCACCTTCCGTCACATCGTGCATGGCTGTTACACCTGAGTTTTCAGTCTGCACCGCGGTCAAAGTGTCTTTCAAAGATGAGGTTTCATAAAAAGAAGCGGAGGCAGAATAGAAAAACTCTTTCCCGATTTTATTTTTCACGGTTTCCGGGAAACTCATCGCTAAAATGGCTGTTGATGAAAGCGCACTGGTTTTAGTAACTAAAATTACATCGCCAACGTCTGCATATTTTGAAACCAGAATTTCTTCTTTCGGAGCAATGGTTATAAAAGTTCCGCCGCCTGCAATAGTAGAATTCTGTCCTTCAATGAATCCAGTATGACCGCCGGTGATGCTTAAATTAATGTCTCTACAGAACTGGTGAATGTGGTTCCAATAAATTTCAAAATCATTTTTTGAAAGCTGAGCAGGAAGATTTAAAACAAACTGTCCAAACATCGGTGCAAAACCCGTTGTTGCCATATCATTAGCCATCAGATGTACTGACAGCCAAGCCGATTCTTCCAATCCTAAAGATGGAATCAAAGACAGCGGATCGCTCGTCAAAGCCATCGCTTTTCCGCCATGGAGATCAACTACGGAAACATCGACGCCAAACTCGGGACCTACAAGCACTTCATCACGTTCCTTACCGCATCGTTGCTTCAGAAAATCTTCAAATTGAGAATGATTTATTTTGCCTAAAGTATCACTCATTCCACATCATTTAGTTGAATGTAAAGTCCAAAGAAATCACCGATGGGAACATTCCACTGCTGAACGGGAAACCATTTCGGAAGTCCGGTGCAGGTCCATTCTATCGTATATTTTCTTCCGACCAAAGCTCTTTCGATAATCTCGGTCAGCATTTTTGGTGTGTAAAAAGTTGCTGTTACATAGAAAGGGTTTTTCCCGAACAATTGCTGAACTCTCCTCCTTGCAACTTTAGGGGAATTTCTGTTCATCATTCCCATGGCAATTCCATACTTGGCAACACGTGCCGCCTCGCGAATAACTTTTACAGGATCTTTATAATATTCAAATGTGGTGATGAATGCCAGTGAATCGAAAGTATGATCTTTAAAAGGCATAAAATGAGAATCTGCCATCACCAGATCGCCTTCAAAAAGATGAATAGCTTGAGATAACATTAGTGGAGAAATATCTCCGCCCGTTGCTTCAATCCCTATGTTTTTCCACCAACGGGTAAATCGGGTAGTGCCGCAACCGAATTCTAAAAGGGTTTTTACTCTCTGATCTTTGGAAACGAGCTGTTCCATGACTTTTTTCTGCCAGATTTCGGCACGTTTGTACCTGCCTTCATACCACAATTCATAAGTGTCGGTATGTTCGCGGTTGAAAAACCATTCGGGTCTTCCTTGCCAGTTTTTGTCTTGTTGGGGGATGAGTTCTCCGGAATACTTTGTTACTTCCATTTTATTTTATGTTGATTTATTCAGTTCAGACCACAGATAAGCATGCGGACGAATAAAGCATAAAATGAAAATATTTTAAGCAGACATCCCTACGTTGGCATTATCCAAATCAGGTCATCGGGTATAATCTCAGCCTTTCGGCACCCCGTGTATTTATTACTGAACAAATATAAGGAAAAGGAGGTTTAAGAGGCAAGGAAAAAGGAAAAAGAAACAAGGTAAAAGGTAAAAGAGCCAAGTTCAAAGATAAGGGTAGTAAAATATTAAAGTTTTGCATTTTGGCGAACCACGGAGTGGTTCAATATGAAAAGCCGTGGGTGAAACCCATGGAGAAGATCCAAGGAAAAAGGAAAAATAACCAAATTTAAAATTAGGGAAATATAATCTACGAAATCTTGTTAGCGTACACTTGAGTAAATCCTCGCTAGCTTTTCAAAAAAGCACGCCTGCCATTTAAAATTCATCAGTAAGCATTTCAAAACTCACCGGAAATAACTATTAAATTCCGTACAAATCATTTCAAAAATGATCAATAAGTAATTTGCCCCACATAGCAGAAAACTCCAAAACAACCAGCAAACCAATATTCTCTCAAACTCTCAAACCCTCCGACTCTCCAACTCACACACTCTCCAACTCAAAAACTCGCCTTCACCTGCATACTTCCAATGTGAATCGTACGCTCACCGGAATTTCTGCCTTCATAATTTAGGTTGAGTTGTAAGAAAGAATTTAAAGACTGCTGAATAAATACACTCCAAACCTGGTTTTTGCCCGGTTTCAAACCATCCAGCATTTGGTTTCCAACGATGCTGAAGCTGTTTCCTGTAAAATCATTATTGATAAATGAGAAGTTGGCTCTGATGGAAGTTTTCTTGCGTTCCCACTGTACGGTTCCGGTGATATCAAAGGCTTTCAGAAGTTCTTCACCGTCGGTGCGCTGTTTTTCACGGTAGGCGGAGGAGAATTCTGCCTGAACAGCATCTGTGAATTTGTAGGTTGCTTTTGGTTTCGTCTCAAAATTATTTAAAATATAATCTCTGGTTGAAAAAAGCTGGGACGAGTTTTTAAGCTCATGCACAGAGTTTTCCCAGTCGATTCTGAATTCTTTATTAAACCAGTACCCAACATTCACAAAGTGGGACTTTTGTTTTCTTTCTTCATTGCTGAAGTTGGCGTTGATGAGATTATTATTTGAAATAAAACGGTAGTTCCCATTCCAGCCGGATTTTTCGGTAGGATTAAACTGTACCGAAGTCAAAATATTCTGATTCTTTAAAATCTGGTCATCACTTTTCTCGAAAGGATTTAAAACCAAAACTTTTTCTCTCTTGAAATACGAGTTTTGGGAATTCAAGGAAACATTGAAATTCCATCGTTTGAGAAACTTATTTTCAGAATCGAAAACAATTGATGGATTAACGAATAAAGCCAGCTGAAGTTTGTTTTTATTGGAAGGAAGATACCTGACAGAATTGGTGTAAACTCTTATGTATTGTGCCAAATCTGAATACTCGGCAATTTCAAATTCATCGAGTTGCTGCACGCCGTCGCCGTTGTAATCGGTCCATTTGTAAACTCCCTGTCCATCGGTCACTTTGATGTACTGAAATTCACGCTGCGCTTCCTGTCCGTTACCCAATTCGTAGAAAGCCTGCAATCGTGCACCGTTTCGGAAAAGTTGTTGATTATATAGAATATTTCCGACTACAAAATCATTATTTCTGCTTAAATCTGCGAGGTCAGCAGAATTGAAGAATTTTCTGTAATGGACCAAGGCTGTTAAAGTCGTTTTTTCGTTTTTAATCAACTGGCTTTCCGCCATAAAACCTAAAATCCGGTTGATATTCTGAAGGCTGTTATCACGCACAGAGTCGTTATCTCTTAAATAAGCTTTGGTCAAAAGTCTTGTTCTCGCACTGTCACCAATTTTTTTCTGCACAAAAACTTCCCTCCAGCTGAAACTGGTAACGTCCATCAGTTGGGTGTTGTTGTAATATTTTTCGTTGTGCTCCATGCTTCCGCCTACCGTCCAGCTGCCTTTTTTTCCGGTGTATTCAGAAGAAGCGCCACCACGGATAAATTTGGTATCCTGCATTATTGCATTCGTGTTCAGGTAAGACAAACTGCCCTTGGTAAAGAATTTATTTTTAATCCATCCGAAATCCAGATCATTCTTGATTCCTTTGTAAGAATCTCTCTCGTCGAGGTAATTGAGTCTGTAGTTTAAAACAGATTTGTTATTCCATCTGTTTAAAAAGCTGAAGATGAAACGGTTTTGCGTTCTGTTGCTGAATTCCTGGGCAAGGTTGAAATCTCTTGAGAATTCCACATCATTGATTCGGTCTAAAATTCTGAACTGCTTATCGATGTACTGATATTCAAAGCTTGGCGTTCCTTTCCAGTTTTTTTTGCCGAAAGTCTTGTTCCCGAAAACTCTTCCGGCATATCCAATATTTTTATCTGAATCTTTTGATGAAAAAAGGTTGATATCGTAATTGCTTAAAGAAAAGTCAGCCCCTATTTTTCCGTCTTTTAAAAGAAACTCAGAATTCATGGTGTAGACCTGAGATTTTTCAGGAGCAGGAAGTTTTCTCACCGCTCTGTAATCTCCCATATTTGGGCCTACGTATTCGAAAACCCTTCCGTTGTTGGTAGTTTGTGCAATTTTGTAATCCCCGAGATTGGCTCCGAAATAAGTGAAGGAAAGTGTAAACAATACCTCATTTACATCGGTAGAAAACTGGTAATAATTGCCATTTGGATCCTGCACTAAACGGTAAAGAATTTTATTGACATCATATTCTGTCTGCACAGCTGAAGGCGCGTACATCAGATTGGGATCATTACCGGCATCAGCAAGAATTTTCTCGTCTTCTTTCGATAAATTTAAAGCCAGCGGAGCATTTTTATTGTCATTCTCCATAAACCAGTTCAGCCCGATTCTCATTTTTTCCCTTTTGTGTTCCACCTTTCCGGTGAAAAGATATCGGGAATAATTTCGGTTGGTATAGTTGTAGGAAATGGTAATAAAATTCTGTTGGAAGATCGGCCTAAAACTGGTAAAAGTCACCTCACCGGTATTGTAATTAATAACGTAATCCTGATTTTCACCTCTCTTCATTAAAATCCCATCAATGAAAACCTGCTCCGAACCGGAAATTAAAGTAATAAACTGTTCACCATTTTTGCCGGTCAGACGGTAGGGCCCTTGATTTCCTTCCACACCCTGAAAACGGATTCTGTGAAATTCACTTCGGGCAACACCCATTGAAATGTCGGTAAAGGTTTTATTTTCTTTCCCGAACTCAGTCTGAAACTGCAGTCCCATGCTTCGCCGCTGGTATTTTGCAAAATAATTTTTGTTGTCTACCAAATCAAGATGTCCGGCTCTCAGGATAGATTTATCCTTAATATTAAGCTGCATGTAGATTTTATCGAACTCTTCAAGGGTTTGGGTATAACCGTCAGCCTGAATAGGAAGGTTGTGATCTGAAATACTCGCCAGAATGGTGACATCTTTTGAAAGCTTCCCCGAAATCTGGAGATCCATTGAACTCTGCACCGACTGACCCTGATTATTCCCGAAAGTAATCCCCCGGATAATGGAACCTTTAGAATTTAATTCTCCCAAAAATCTTGACTTGTCATTCTTCGCCAATACAGATTCATCGATAATAATTCTGTTTTTGGTTTTCACAAAATCCATCGTGTCTTTTGTGAAAAGATCACGGCTGAGTCTGGTGAAAATTACACTGTCGGTTTTTGCAGCAAGTACGCTGTCGGACTTTATAGAATCTTTGGGGAGGTTGGGGTTTTTCCACGTGAATATCTGAGCATTACCCGTAAATAATCCCATAATAATGAACACAAAAGTGATATAATAGCTGCGCAACCCCTCTCAGAAATATGATGTAAAAATAACTAAAAAAACCGTACAAATGATTTTTAGCATTATTAACAATTATTTAATCTCTTTATTGCGTAATCAGGAATTTTAGCATTAATTTTGCTGAGTAAATTATTAATAATTAAATTTTTTAAATAATTAAGTCATGAAAAAAATCTATTCTTTAGCATTAATTGGTTTGGCGAGCTTAGCTTTTGGTCAAATTAGCTTAACAACGGTTGGAACTGCAGTTACTCAAGATTTTGATGGTATGGGTACTACATTGCCAAGTGGTTTTAGTGCCTATAGAGCGTCTGGATCAGGAACGATTGGACAATCTTTATCACCAGTAGTTGACAATGGGTCTGCAAATTCTGGAGGAATTTACAGCGTAGGGGCAACATCAAGTACAGATAGAGCATTAGGAAGCCTTGCATCTGGATCTACTGTTCCTACTTATGGTGCTCAAATATCTAACAATACTGGTGTAACAATCTCTGAATTAGCGATTTCTTTTACTGAAGAGCAATGGAGAACTGGTAGTAGCGCTACAGCTAATGAAGTTGTTGCATTTTCATACAGTACAAATGCTACAGGTGTTGATGATACGAGTGCAGTATGGACCCCGGTAACAAGTGGGGATCTGACAGAGATTTTAACTTCAAGCACTAACGCAGCGGCTGTTAATGGAAATTTGCCAGCTAATCAGCTTGCTAAAAGTTTCTCAATCACAGGTTTAAGCGTTGCAAACGGTGGTTCAGTTTGGATCAGATGGGCAGATGAAGATAATTTTGGTTCTGATTGTATGCTTGCTGTCGATAATTTATCTGTAACAGCTCAAACGGGTAGTCTTGCTGTTTCAGATTTCAAAAAACTTACTCCAAACTTCATCAAAAATACTTTGGTTAAAAACAACGAAATCGTTTTCGGTTCTGATGTGAAAGATATCAAAGTATACACTTTATCCGGAGCTATCGTTAAAACTGGTTCAGTGAAAAACGGATCTACTTTAAACGTTGCTGAATTGGCTAAAGGAAACTATATCGTAACAGGTATCGTAAACAACGAGCCGGTTTCTCAGAAAATCCTGAAAGACTAGTTTTCACATCAGGATATAAATACAGAACAGCTGCAGAAATGCAGCTGTTTTTTGTGCTTACATATGGCATTCATACAAAATTCAAATGTTTTTTATGAGAAAGTTTGTTGCAAGGCTGCATTGAGCTTTCTCATGTTCCGGCAAGCGTGTTACTAGGGTGCGACAGCCTTGTAAGGTTTCCGGCAAAGCTGTTGCAGGGGTGCGGGAACCTTTCTGGAAGGGTGTTTCTTAATTTTAAGCCTGGTAAGGTGGTTTTTTGAAAACTGTACAGAAACTTATGGGATAAATTCGCGTGAAAATGATCTTATGACTTTTAACTTTCGTTTAATACCAACCCCTCCTCGCAGCATTAATAATTGTTCCAAGATTTAAAATCAAAGTATAACGGATTCTTTTGCCATAATCTTTGAAGCCAGGTTCAAATCCTAAACTCGACTGTACCGGAAGATATACTTCAAGGAAATCAGGGATCACACGTACTTTCAGACCGCTGTCCCAGATGAATTTTGGATCGAAGTTTTTGTTTTTATAAACTCCGGCATCTGCATAAATATGGATCATTTTCCAAACGCTCGTATCTAAATTAAAAGAAGTAATCCATTGGTTGACCGAGCCGGGAATGAATGATTTAAAACCGCCGTCCGCCAGTATATACTGCTGTGAAAGAAGTCCTTCCGTAGCACTCTGACCTAAAAGATTATAAGAAAATGAATAATCTGAAACCCTTGAAATTCCGTAATTGAATGTATTGTTTCTGGTTTCATTTCTCACAAAATATCCCGCAAAAAGCCTCAGACTCAGTTTCTGTCTCGGGGCAAATTCCCAGCGGTAAAAAGCTTCGCCGGTAATTTTATTGTAATCTTCCATTCCCTGCGTGCTGATGCTCATGCTTTTCTCATGAATCATCTGGTTGTCGGTGTATCCATAGCCTACGCTCCAAAGATTGTATTTATCATAATCTCTGTTGGCAATCATTTTTGCACTCAAATCCCTCTGATAATAGTTGTAAGAGACAGAGAGCCCCCGACTCACGGTGCTTCTCGGAGGTTTCTGAAAACTGATTCCCGCAGATGCCGAAGCACGGGAATATGCCAACTCGTAATCGTAATGAAAGTGAGCTGCAGAAACTCCGAAAGTCAAAGCTCTGATAAAACTTTCAGCAGGTAAAAAAGAGTAGGAGACACCGCCCGTGCCCACCATTTTTCCTGTACCGGTGCTGTAATAAGGTGTGAGAGAATAAGCGAATTTCTGGTCGAAAAGAGATTCGTTTCTAAAGTTCATCCCAAGAAGAAACTTGTCATAAGCATTGCTGAAACGGACTCTCGGGTTTAAATATATTTCATTAAACTCGGGATTTGGAATGTCTTTGATCAGTTTAAACTTAATTTTTTTCGAATTGGCAAAGATTCCTTTTGTGTAAAGATAATTGTCTCTGTAATTGGGTTCCGGAAAAATATAGCCGTTGTTGAGCGTAATTTTATGAATGTCTTCTGCCGGAATTTCGAAGGTTTTGAGTCTTTCGTTTTTCTGAGTTTCTACCCAATAGGATCTTTTTGAGCCTTCACGGCTTTCCGTTTCGAGTTTTGCGGGTATGTTTTCGGAAGTGTTTTTTACAATTCTTATTTCGACAGCATCATTTTTCGTCCTGAAATTTTTCAGTCTGAAGTTGTCACGGTTTTTCTGCTTCAAAAAATCACTGAAGTACTCTGAAGATTTTTCCTGTTCAGCAAGTTCTTTCAGAAAAACTTCCGGATTGACCTGCGTGTCGGTATTTTTGGAAATATAATTTTTAACCAGATTATTAAACTGATTTTCTCCCATTTTATCTGCAGTATAGCTGAAAAGACTTCCCGTTTCAAAGTTGGAAATCGCCATATCGTTAAAGTTGCTCAGCTCCGAAAACCTTTCACCGATCTTCTGATCAAGGTTCTGCGTCATGATGTACTGATACGCCAATCCGTAGCGATCCAAAAGTTTGACTTCTGAAGCATGGAAAAACTTCACAGGCTTTATTCCTAACACCTTTGTTTCGGTAAGATTTCCCAGGAGTTTCGCATCACGGTAAAATTTCTTTAAATACTGAATTTCCAGATAGGATTTCAGTCCGTTTTTAAACCAGTGGTGATTCTGTTTATCGGCAATAATTTTTTCATCTAAAACTTTCTTTGAAATAATTCCAAAGTAATCCTGATCCACCTTTTCCGCATCTGTAAAAAGTTTAAAATTAAATTTCCAGAAGTTGATGTCATTGTTTCCAAAGAAGTCTTCCTTCGCTCTGAATTTTTCAGATATAAAAAGATGCTCAGGAATAGAACCAATACGGTCTTCAATAAACTTCAGATGCAGAGGAAGAAAAAACTCAAGATTTTCCTTTTCCTGATCACTGATATTGTAACCGAGTTTAATTTCTGTTTTAAAACTCTCAGAATTTACATTAATAACCGGAAATTTTTCTTTTGATATAATAAATTCCGGATCAGAATCAAGATAACCTTCAAATAAATTATCAGCAGTCTGATCAAGGTTTCCCTGTGCCTGAAATTCTGCAGGAAGGCTCAAATAAATCTTCCAGAACGTATTGAAACTGACAGATTCTTCGATGTCCAGATAATGTCGGTTCAGATGATTATCCTTGTCAAAATGATCGGGAACGATGAAGAAATATTTCAGGGAAGTATTGATATCTGAAGTTCCGTAACCTGTAAATTTTTTATCAGGCAGCTGAAGTTTATATTTTAAATTTAAAACAACCGATTCTCCAACTTTCAGGGGAGTTGCAAGCGGTAAATAGAGATTTTCTGTTTCTTTTTTATCCGTTAAAAAATTCTGTTTGTCTGAGGTAATGTTTATTTCGAGCAATTTCCCCAGTTCATCCTGTTTGGCAAAGTGAAGTCTGTTGTTCCGGTCTTCCAGTTTTCTGTAAACTAAAGGCGTTTTGCGGTTGTTGTAAGCAGCAATCCAGTTGAGAAGTTTCAGGCTGTCAATATCTTTTGGGGAGTTGTTATGGTAGATAATTCTTTGCTCAACGTCCAGTGTTTTTCGGTCTGAGGACAGCTTAGCATTAATAAAAATACTGTCTTTCTGTGCAGAAATCTGTACAAACCCTAAAAACGAAATAATAACGGTGCTGAATTTTTTCAAAATGGCTGATAAAGCATCAAATATAATGTATTTTAGATATAAATTCAGTGATTAAAAAGCATATTTAAAATTTATTTTAAACTTTAAAGGAACTGTTATCTATGAGTAACAGTCAATTTTGCTTAGTTGAAAAGTTTCTTTTTTACAAGTGCAATTTGATATCGCCCCTGCAGGGCTTTTTGGGAATTGATAGATACGAAAAACACAGGGCTTTACCCTGTGCTATTGATTCCGCTCCTTTGAAGCTAATGATATACAATGTATTTCTACAAAGATTTTTGATACGCTTCCCAGCCTTCGTTTTTATAGGTAAGAGCAGCTTCTTCAGGATTTTCAGATTTGTAAATTCCTCTTCCTACGATGATGAAATCGGTGTGAAGGGTTTTGAATACGTGCTCCGGCGTGTTGTACTGCTGTCCTTTTCCGTCCCCTGAGTCTGCTAAATTCACTCCGGGAGTGAAAAGCAACATTTCGTCCGGCAACTGATTTTGAGAAACACCACCAATCACGTTGGGATGTGAAGCTGCCACTTTTAGAGCTTCTTCACGGTATGCGCTTGTTGTTAAAGTTCCTTTGGAAGACATTCCAACGATGGCGACAACACCTACATTTTTAAAACAGTCCAGAGATTCATAACCTCCGATAACCTGAGAAGTTACAAAATCTGCCCAGTCAGTAATTTTGAAGACACCGCTTGTAAACTGAAGTTCCTGCGTGTTTCCGATGTCTGCAAATTTGCGGTCTTCCATTAGGAGAAAACGGTGTTTTTGAGCCAAAGCTTTTAATGGAACAATGGTTTTTTCGTAATCGAAATCTGAAATAATGTCGATGTGTGTTTTCAAAGCAATAATGTGTGGGCCCACTTTTTCTGCAAGTGCTAAAAGTTCGTCAGTGGTCATTACATCAGCAGAGGCGATAAGATTTGATTCTTTAGCCAAAGCTGTTTCCAGTAATTTTTTGGATACAGAATGCTGTGCATTCTCAAATTTTTCCTGATAGGAAAGTCGTTTTTTTTCATCAAACTGAATATGATTTCCTTTTAAAAAATCCTGAATTCTTTTCACTTCATCATCAGAAAGTTCGCCTTCTTCCTGAAGAATAGTACAAACTTCTGAAATATTGAAAAGCGTGTGAACTTTAAATCCTTTGCTTTCCAAAAGTTGTTTTCCACCTTGCTCGCGGTCCAGAACAACAACAATGTCAGCTACTTTCAGGTCTTCATTTTCTACTTCTGCAATGGTTTCGATCAAAGATTTTCCGGATGTGATCACATCTTCCACCAAAAGACAGTTTTGACCTTTCTGGTAAATACCTTCGATCAGTTTTTTGGTTCCGTAATTTTTCGCCTCTTTTCTTTTAATAATTAATGGAATATAACTTTCAAGAGACATCGCCGTCGCCATCGGAAGTGCAGCGTAAGGAACACCACAAATCAGATCAAAATTATCCAGCGGAAGCATTTCCAAAAGATAATTGGCGAGGTTTTTAAGGATTTTCGGGTCTGAAGCCAAAGGTCTTAAATCTACATAAAACGGACTTTCAATCCCGCTTTTTAATGTAAATCTTCCGAATTTGATGATTCCCAGCTTATAGCATTCTAAAAAGAATTCTTTCTTACTTTCCATTAATTTTCTATTAGATTCTGCAAATTTAAGAATTTGAATTTTAAATGACGACCCGCTAAGGAGTTTCGCGAGGATTTATTTTAAAATTAAAAAGTCATTTCCTTTTTTAGAGAAAATGACTTTCCTGAGGTATTATTTTACGATCTCAGCGTCGATAATTGTGGTTTCGCCAAGTCTTCTTTCGGCTTCCCAGATCAGAAATTTATCTACTTCACGTATCAGTTTAGGAATGGCAAGCGACAGAATCGCCAGATCATCCATCACACCCACTACGGGAAAGATAAAATCAGGAATTAAATCTATGGGAGAAATCACGTAGAGTAAACCAAGCATCGGCAAGATTACGTCAATTGATCTCATCGGATACATTCCCTTTCTCCAGAATTTTACCATACGGAAAATGTCCGGAATCTTTTTGATAAAGCCTTTGTGGCGAATTGCTTCTTTAGCAAGATGAAGTTTAGAATATTTCATTTTGTGTTTGTTTTTATTTCAACACTTTTATAATTCACAAATTCTGTACCAGCAAATAATAAAAAGTGTTAAGATATAATTCGGAGTCTAAAATACACATTATTAGATATTAAAAAACTTTTTTCAACGGAAAATTATCAAATCTATTTAACAATATTGTCGATGAACTGATGTACTGTTTCGGCATCCCAATCTGTAGCAGCATCTTCCTTGATAATAATTCTTCCCGTTTTGTCCAGCAAAAATGTTGTAGGGAACGCTTTTGGAAGCAGTTTTTCGGAAATCGGGCTTTGCGCAATATAAACAGGAACGGTATAGTTGTTTTCTTTTAAAAATTTTCTGACCGCATCTTCCTGATCATTCATGGCAATCAACACAAAATCCACATGGCCTTTTCTGCCGTCATACAGTTTCTGAATAGATGGCCATTCTTTACGGCACGGTGGGCACCAGGTTCCCCAAAAATTCAGAAACATCGGTCTGTCTTTGAAGTTTTTAAGATTGGTACTTGCCACATTAATTCCTTTCAGTTCCACATCATAATCTTCGGGAGCGATGTGTACAGCTTTTTCAATCGCAGCCACCGGAAAAAACGCGTCTTTCAGTTTTAGCTGAAGGCCGGGAATAAAAAAGATACAACCCAGAACTACCAGAATGACGATATAGATAATATTTTTTTTCATATTTATTTTTCTCTAAATTACAGTAATTCAAGGATTTCTGCAACAGCATCTTTACCTCTGTTTTTTGCGTAATAAAGCTGCAGGTCATTATAAAAAGTTTCTCTCGGATATGCTTCAGGATCAGCTTTAAATTTAAGCAGGAGTTCATGTCCGAATTTCGGGCGCGGGCCCCAAGAATTTTTTACATTAAAGTCTTCATTTAAAATTAAAACTTTCGGAATAGATTCTGTGCCGTTGGTCAGAAATTGATTGATCAGGCTTTTATCACTGTCTCTCAGGAAGATTTTTACCTCATTTTTTCCGTCAAAAAACTTGACCAAAGCCGGAACTGTTGCGCTCGCATCGCCACACCACGCTTCAGAGATAATCAAAATTTTTCCTTTAAAATTTTTGTCTTCTAAGGTGTGAAGCTGATCTCCATCCGGCGTATATTTTTTCCAGGTTCTGTCGATGCGCTGCAATCCGAGTTCGTAGTACTGTTTGTATTCTTTTTCCTGTTGGTTTGCAGGATTGTCAAGTCTTTGCTTTGCGATTTGCACATATTCTTCGAAAGAAATGGCGTTGTCCCAGTAATTTTTCATTACTATTTATATTAAAAATTGTTGATGTTTCTTGTTTTGTTAATCAGATAAAGGTCGGCAAGCACGAAAGCTGCAAGAGCTTCCACCACGGGAACTGCTCTAGGCAGAACGCATGCGTCATGTCTTCCGCGCCCTTTAACTATTGTTTTTTCGCCGTTTTTGTTGACACTTTCCTGAGGCTGCAGGATTGTAGCAACGGGTTTAAAGGCGACTCTGAAATAAATATCCATTCCATTTGAAATCCCGCCCTGAATTCCACCTGAAAGATTTGATTTCGTTGAAAAATCTTCGTTAAAAAGATCGTTATGTTCTTTACCGGTCATTTTTGCACCACAAAAACCGCTTCCGTATTCAAAACCCTTGCAGGCATTGATGTTGAGCATGGCTTTTGCCAGTTCGGCCTGAAGTTTTGAAAACACGGGCTCGCCAATTCCTGCCGGAACATTTTTGATAACGCAGGTAATTGTTCCGCCAATGGTGTTGCCTTCTTTCTTGATTTCTTTAATTTTTGAAATCATTTTTTCGGCAGTTTCGGGATCCGGACAGCGGACTTCATTGCTTTCAGTTTTTGAAAAGTCCAAAGCCTGATACGGTTTTTCACAGAAAATTTCTCCTACTGAAGAAACGTAGGCATTAATTTCAAACTCAGGCAGCAGCTGTTTTGCCAAAGCTCCGGCAACCACCCAATTGATAGTCTCCCTCGCGGAAGATTTTCCTCCGCCTCTGTAATCTCTGATTCCAAATTTTTGATCGTACGTAAAATCAGCATGACTCGGACGATAGGCTGTTGCCAAATGATCGTAATCTTTTGATTTTTGATTTTCGTTTTCAATGGTAAAGCCGATGGGTGTTCCTGTCGTTTTTCCTTCAAAAATTCCTGATAAAAATTTTACGGTATCGCTTTCTTTTCTTTGAGTTACAATTGCAGACTGACCTGGCTTTCTGCGATCCAGTTCGGCCTGAATTTTTTCTAAACTGATCTCTACACCTGCCGGAAAATTATTAATAATTCCGCCGTAGGCTGCACCGTGACTTTCTCCAAAGGAAGTAAGGTTGAGAAGATTTCCTAAGCTGTTAAACATAATACAAAATTACCGAAATTAATTCAGATGAGAAAAGGCGGATCAAGGTTGCTGATAGTTGTTTTTAATGACTTTTATAGCGTTGTCCAATTCTGTTTTTTCTTTTTGATCCAGTTTTTTCCAGATAAATCCGCTTCTCGTATTGTCAGGATTTTTCCATTGAGGAAATATTCTAAGTCTTTGATAGTCAAACACAAATCCTTCTGAGATGGCCGGTACAGGCGTTTCGTAATTAAAAGGATATTTTTTTGAAACATGATAATTTAAATTTCCCACTTTAAAACTGTCATATTCATTGTGAAAGTATTCTGCCGGTTTGTATAGTTGCGATATTTTAAATTGTGCCATTGTATTTCCCAATCTGAAACTGGGGATGAGGTACATTAAGATTTGAGGATAAGTCAAAAAGCTTAATGTGGCTAAACTTCCGGCGGAGAATATGATCAATGCGAACCTTTTAATATTTACACTGTAAAAACATGCAATGAATATCACCGGAAACACTTCAAGGAAAAAACGGTACTGAGCGGAAAATGACAGAATTAAAGCCGATTTTAATAGTAATGAACCCAATAAAATAAAATGTTTTTTTTCTTTTTCAATGAAAGCAAAAACTCCGTACAAAATAAGGGAAATGATCAATCCGACGTTAAAGACTGATTTAATTCCGGAAATAAAAAGCCAGTTGGTGATTTTTTCTTTAGGACTGAAGTTTTTTATCTGTTCTGAAGAATATTGAGCGTCATAGGTTTTCAGAACAGCGTATTCCGAACTCTGTCTCATCATTTCATGATTAGGTTTCCATGGAAAATTTAAATCGAAAATGGTAAGCGGAAAAAAGGGATAGCCAAAAGTCCAGATGTTTTTGATGATGAAAAAACTGAAGATAAACGCGCCTGAAAGTAATATTTTCAAAGACATTTCTTTCCTTACAATCAAATTTAAAATGACAAAAACCGGAAGCCAGATCATGGTAGGTTTTATGGTGAAAATAAAAATACTGAAAGCTAAAAACCCTGAATTAATCTTGGGTTTGGCAAAGATTTCATAAACCACAATAAGTGAAAAAATGTACGCAGGCAGATCTGGGCTTGGTGATTGGAGGAAAAATAAAAATACTGGAAAAAATGCCAGATGAATCCAGTTTTTATTTTCGAAAATGTAGATAAGATAAGTGACTGTAACCAATAAATTAATTCTCAAAAAAGGATCGGAAATATGTGAAAATCCCGCCTGGAAAATATGCCAAACCGACATTTGCCCCAGCGTAAGATCTAAATTTGATATTCCTTTAATCAAACCAAACTCAGAGAGCCACCTGATCGTAGGAATGTAATAACCGAAATGATCTAAAATGAAAGGGTAGAAGCTGGCGCAGGCAACACACATGATTGCTGATCCATAAAAAGCCCAACCTGCATTTTTAAAAAAAGTAGATAGTTTCTGATAAAATTTTTCTTTAAAAAAATATAACAGTCCGATACACAAAATGATTGCTTCAACATAAATATTGATGCCGAAAAAAAATGCACCTACAGTTAAAATCAAACTTAAAAACAGTATTCCCGATAAAATTCGCCCTGAAATACCTTCTGTTAAATTGAAGCGAAAAGATTTCTCGGCAATCAAACCCCATCCAATCAGCGTAGGTAGAAGAAGAATTAGGGATAAAATTAGTAAAAGCATAAAAAAAGATTGCTTAAAAATAAGCAATCTTTAGTTAAAAAAATATATAAAAGTGTTTGGTAAGTATTATTATCTTGGCTGTACACGACCGTCTTTTCTGTCTCCGGATCTACCAATGGTATAACCTGTTGCACCACCGACTACACCGCCGATTACAGCACCAAGACCTCTGTTTTTCTTACTGATGATGGCACCTGCTGCAGCTCCACCTACGGTACCAATAATTGTACCTTTTGCCGCTTTACTCATTCCTTTTTTCTGAGTTGTACCCTGTGAAGAAGTACCGGAACCATTGCTGGCTACTGCTCCTGAAGAAGATCCTGAGGATGGACTGTTTCTGTAAATTGTACGTGTTTCTCTGATTACCTGAGGTTTTGCAGCCGCCGCAGCAGCTACTGCTGCTTCCTGTTTTTCAATTTCTGCAAGACTGTCGGTTCTTTTTTGAGCCTCATAAGCCATTCTTTCTTTTTCAATAGCTAGCTTCTGCTTTTCTATATCCAACTGTCTGGCCTGGAACTCAAGTTTTTGCTGTTCAAGAGTTTGCTCGGCAATTTTATCATCTTTTTTACAGGCTGTGAACAAGAAAACTGATAACAAACCTGAAATTATAATCTTTTTCATAACGCAAATTTTATATTCAAAATCATTTGAATGTTTATACCAGCATAATTTCAATTATGAAGCCAAACGAAAGTTAAAAAATGTTAAAGTAGAATGTGGTATCATAATTACGTGTCTGTCAGGGACATTTAGACAAAAATTATTGATCTGAAATATTTTTAGAGTGTATTATCCTGAAAATATATTAGCTTTTATTTTTCATAGTTTTTGCCACACGATACCAATCAATTCCATCAATTACAAAAAGTAACTAATGAATTTTATTAGTTTTAAATTTGCTGTACAAATAAATTTTAATGAAACATTTTGATATATCAGTGCTTGATTTAGCTCCGGTAAAACAGGGGAAAACTATTCACGATACTTTTCAGGACAGTCTTTCCTTGGCCAACTTTGCTGAAAATTTAGATTATAAAAGATTCTGGCTTGCCGAACATCACAATATGGAAAGCATCGCGAGTTCTGCAACTTCAGTTCTTATCGGTTTTATCGCCAACCGAACTGAAAAAATAAGAGTTGGATCAGGAGGAATTATGCTTCCCAATCACAGTTCGCTCGTCATTGCCGAACAGTTCGGAACACTGGAATCACTTTTTCCGGGAAGAATTGATCTCGGTGTGGGAAGAGCTCCGGGAACCGATGGACTAACGGCTCAGGCTTTAGGAAGAAATCCTGCGATCATCAATGAACAGTTTCCGCGACAGATTTTAGAATTACAAAAATATTTTTCAACGGAAAATTCAAATGCTTTGGTGCGTGCGATTCCCGGAGAAGGTTTGGATATTCCGATGTATATTCTCGGTTCAAGTACAGACAGCGCCTGGCTAGCTGCAGAACTCGGACTTCCGTATGCTTTTGCAGGACATTTTGCTCCCGAACAGATGGATATGGCTTTTAAAATTTACAGAGAACATTTCGAGCCTTCGAAATATTTGGATAAACCTTTTGTTTTGGCTTGTGTAAACGGTGTTGCCGCTGAAACTTCTGAGGAAGCATATTTCCTTTCCACGACTTTATTTCAGGCGTTTATTAATATCATCCGGAACGACAGAAAGCCTTTTCCAGCACCGGTTGAAGATATGGATGCCATCTGGTCAGCCATGGAAAAATCGATGGTTTTGCAGAAATTGAAATTCAGTTTTATTGGAAACCAGGATGAAATTGCTGAGCAGATCAAAAACTTTCAGGAAAAATATCAGGTGGATGAGCTGATGATTAATTCTCATATTTATGATCATCAAAAAAGATTGAAATCTTATGAAATTATTAGAAAGGCTACAGACTCTTTGTTGGGTTAACACATAAGTCACAGAGATTTTCTCAGGTTTGAAAATATTTTAGAGCACATTAGAGAAAAAATCAAAGATTTTTTTGGCAGGAGTAATTAAATTCGGTTTGTGAGATTACAGAATTAAAATAATTTTTCCTTAATATTGAAGGCTAGCCTGTTACAATTGTCATTAATGAAAATCTTCGATTTTCAAATCTTATGTGTTCTAAAATGTTTTCAATATTTACAACTAAACTAATGTGACTAATGTGTCAAAGTCTTATTGTAAATTAAAGAAATTATAAACCACAGTTAATAATTGTTGATGCTTATTTTATTGAGTATCTTTGCGAAAATTCAAAGTAAAAATGTCAGATATTAAATTAAATACTATTCCAGAGGCGATTGAAGACCTTAAAAATGGTAAAATAATCATAGTGGTAGACGATGAAGACAGAGAGAATGAAGGTGATTTTCTTTGTGCTGCCGAGCTTACAACACCTGCGTTGATCAATTTTATGGCAGTTCACGGAAGAGGTTTAATCTGTATGCCGCTTCCTGAAAAAAGATGTGATGAGCTTGGTCTTGACGTGATGGTTAGCCGAAGCAGCGATCCTAAAGAAACAGCTTTTACCGTTTCTGTAGACCTTTTAGGTGATGGAACTTCTACAGGAATTTCTGCAGGAGACAGAGCCAAAACGATTTTAGCTCTGATGGATGAAAAATCCAAACCTACAGATTTCATGCGTCCGGGCCACATTTTTCCGTTACGTGCAAGAAAAGGTGGTGTCCTGAAAAGAGCCGGTCACACTGAAGCTGCAATCGACTTAACTTGTCTGGCAGGTCTGAAAGAAGGTGGCGTAATCTGTGAAATCATGAACGAAGACGGTTCTATGTCGCGTTTGCCGGATCTTCAGGTTTTTGCTCAGAAACATGATATGAAAATCGTTTCCATCGAAGATCTGATTCATTATCAGCTTAAAAAAGGAAATTTAATTGAGAGAATTGAGGAAAGAGAAGTAAAAACTGCCTACGGTGATTTTCATTTCTGCGCTTTCAGAGAAACATCCAATGATCAGATTCACTTTGCTTTAACAAAAGGAACTTGGACAGTTGATGAGCCTGTTTTGGTGAGAGTTCAGTCTTCAGATTCTTACTTTGATGTTCTGACCAGACTGAATAACGGTGAAAAACCACAGTTGGAAAAAGTTACTAGAATGATTAACGAAGCTGGAAAAGGAGCGATTATTTTTATTAACAATGTATCTAATTCTGAGAATACTTTAAGAAAATTACAGCAGTTTTTAAATTATCAGGACGGACAGCAAAAACATCCGACGGCTGCATTCAATTACAGAGATTACGGAATCGGAACTCAGATCTTAAAGAATTTAGGAATCAATAAATTTAGAGTAATTACTCAAAATCCTGATGTAAAACCTCAGGTTGGTGGTTACGATGTTGAGGTGACGGAGATGGTTCAGCTTTAAAAATGAAGTGTCAATGGTCAATTTTGCTTCGCAAGTGAATTTTTCTAAATGATTAAATTGACAGCGTAGCTAATTCACATTTGACAATTGACTTCGAAGAAATAAAAATGGCTTGATCAACTCAAGCCATTTTTATTTCTTCGAAATTTCTGAATCCGTTCAGAAAATCTTTGACATTCATTCTTTTCTTTCCTTCCAGCTGAAGTTCCAGAGGATAATAAATTCCATCCTGAGTATAGATTTTAAATTGATTTTTAGAAATTTCTAAGCTTTCGACAGGTTTTCCGTGATCTGAAACCTCAAATTTTCCATTATAAATTTTTAGTCCTTTTTCTTCTTCACCGATTTTTATTGTGGTAAAAGCTGCAGGATATGGTGACATCCCCAATACAAACTGATGAACTTCTTTCGAAGTTTTTGTCCAGTTGATTTTCGTGTCCTCTTTGAAAATTTTGTAAGCATTTTTCGGATGTTTAACTTCGGGTTGAGACTTTTCAATAATTGAGTTTTCTGCCAATCCGTTCAAAGTTTTTACAACTAATTTTGAGCCCATTTCCATCAATCTGTCGTGAAGATGACCGGCATTTTCGTTTTCTAAGACCGGAATTTCTTTCTGTAAAAGAATATTTCCTTCGTCAATTTTTTCGTTGATAAAAAATGTTGTGGCACCCGTTTTTTCTTCTCCGTTAATGACTGCGTAATTGATTGGAGCAGCTCCTCTGTAATCGGGAAGTAGGGAAGCGTGAAGGTTGAAAGTTCCCATCTTAGGCATTTCAAACAATACTTTAGGCATCATTCTGAAAGCAACGACTACGAAAACATCAGCATTTAATTTTTTTAATTCCTCTAAAAATTCTGGATTTCTTAATTTTTCAGGTTGAAAAACGGGAATATTATTTTCTGCAGCGAAAATTTTTACGGGAGACTGATTGATTTTCTGTCCGCGTCCGCTGGCTTTATCCGCAACCGTTACAACACCTACAACTTCGTGATGAGACTGATGAATAGCTTCCAGCGAAGTCTTTGCAAACTCTGGTGTGCCTAAAAAAACGACTTTCAATGATTTCATGGTGCAAAGATAAACTCTAGAATGATTATTCAGAAATTCAAGTCAGTGATTTTTGTTTTGAGTTGAGGCCTTGCTTAAAAATTACCAATTACACACTACTTATTACTCATCATTTAAGTCAAAGCATACGTTCTGAAGTTCAGCATCTTCACTTTTCCGGAATCCAGTAGAAATATTAAATTTTCCAGAATATTTTCTTTGGTCTGAAACTGTAACTGAACCGAAATTTCTTCAATCGTCGCAGATTTTTTACTTAAAACCCTTAAGATTTCTGATGAAACATTTTTTCCAAAAATAGATTGTCTGTTTTTCTCACAAACCGTACATTGTCCGCAGTTTTTAGTGTTTTTTTCGCCAAAGTAAGAGAGAATCAGTTTCATTTTACAATATTGATTATCCTCAATAAAGAATTTCATTTCCTCCCATTTCTGGATTTTATTTTTCTGAATATGCTCAAAAAGTTTCCAATAAGTTCCGGCGTTTGACCTTTCATCACGAGGTTTCAAAAATTTTACCGAAGCTAATGCACCGTCGATGTATTCCAGATAATTTTTCTGCTGAAGTTCTTTCAACCTTTCTTTGATCAGGTGGATGCTTACACCAATTTTATCGCTCACTTTCTGTTCACTGAACATCACTTTGTGCGTTGTAATCCCAGAGATGCTTCTGAGCATTAACTCAATAAAATAAGCATCTTTAGCCGGAAGCTGATCAATTTCATCAGGTTTAATCATCAACTCAAGAGATGACAGACTTTTATTGCTGTTATGGTAAATAATTTCCTGAGTATGAAGAAAATTCAGAACATTTTTAATTTTTGCATTTGAAAGTTTAGTGAAATTCTGAATTCCGGCGATATTTAACTGAAAAACTTTTTCCGGAAGTTCAAATTCAGCTACCTGAAATTTTGAGTATAAAAAACTTATAATTTTTAAAAACTCTGCTTTATTGGGAATTTGATTTCTTAAAATCTGATCAAAATTTGAAATTTCCTGCTGGTTCCAAAGCATGAAAGCATAACTTTTTTTACCGTCTCTTCCCGCACGGCCAATTTCCTGATAATAATTTTCAATCGATTGAGAAGGGGAGAAGTGAATAACGAAACGTACATTATCTTTGTCAATCCCCATCCCGAAAGCGTTGGTGGAAATTAAGACATTTTGATCACTATTGTTCCAAAAATTCTGTCTTTCATTCTTTTCTTTTGTTGTCAGTCCGGCATGAAAATAATCTACATTCTGAATTTTATTTCTGTGAAGGTATTCAGCAAGAAGTTCTGCATCTTTTCGGGTCCGCACATAGATAATTCCTGATTCTTTAGCGTATTTAAGTATATTGAAAACCTTTGAATATTTATCTGAAATTTCTTCAGAAAAAATTTTAATATTATCTCTTCTGAAACTTTTCTGAAATAGCTCAGGATTTTTAAGTTCCAGCTTAGATTTTATTTCATCTAAAACTTTCGGAGTTGCCGTAGCTGTTAAAGCGAGACATGTAATTTCAGGATTACTTCTTCTGAAATCTTTTATATTCTGATAACTTGGTCTGAAATCCTGTCCCCATTCTGAAATGCAGTGCGCCTCATCGACTGCGATAAACGACAGCTGAATCTCTTCCATTTGCTGAATAAAAAGATTATTCGTCAGTCTTTCAGGGGAAACGTATAATAATTTTGTTAAACCGTCCTTGCATCTGTTGTAAATAACTTCCGCGTCGAATTCATCCAGTTCAGAACTTAAATATTCCGCCTCAATCCCTCTGAATTTTAATTGATTGACCTGATCTTTCATCAATGCCAACAAAGGAGAAATTACAAGACAAGTTCCTTCATTCAATAGAGCCGGAAGCTGGTAACACAATGATTTTCCGGCACCTGTGGGAAGCAGAACCAAAGTGTCTTTTCTGTTCATTACAGAATCAATGATCTGTTCCTGAGTATCTCTAAATTGATCATGTCCCCAAAAATGTTTAAGGGTTTTATTCTTTAAATCATTATAATCTTGTGCGGAAATCATAAAGTAAATGTAAGGAAAGTATTGAAACAAAAAAAGTCACGCATGGCGTGACTTTTAATTTTATAATAAGAAATTTTATTATTTAGCTTCAAAGTAAACTCTTCTGTTTGCTCTGTTTTTCCACTCAGGGCATTTTTCAGCTGGTTCACATTCAGGGTATTTAAGATCTTTCTCTCCTCTACCAACAGAGTTAAGCTTAGAAGCATCAACACCGTTTTTAATCAGATAGTTCTTCACACTGTTTGCTCTTCTTTCAGAAAGTTTCTGGTTGTAAGCGTCAGAAGCTCTTGTATCAGTAGCTCCGATTACTGTATAAGTACCTGTAGAAGAATTGATATAGCTTACAGCATTGTTAAGAATCGGAGTGTTTGAAGGTAAGATTCTGTCTGAATTTAAGTCAAACTCAATTCCTTCCAATGTTGTATCAGTTGCAGTTACAGTACCCGAGTCAGCAGGTGTTGTAGGGCAACCGTTGTTTTCTACAGGACCAGGAACAGTTACACACTGATCGTAAAGATCAATAACACCATCAAGGTCTGCATCCAAAGCAACTCCGGCACCGTCAACTCTTGCACCAGCAGGAGTATTCAGTTCTCTATCCCAGTCGTCACAAACACCGTCATTATCTAAGTCACCTTTTTTGCAAACTTCAACTTCCTGGTTTTTCTCAGCCAATACGTCAAGTTTCCAATAAATTTCCTGCAATGGGTCATGCCACATTAAGTGAGATTCGTGTTTTCCTAATTTCAAAGAAAGACCAACAGTAGCGTTGATGAAGTTGTCAGAAATCTGATCTTCTCTTTTGTTGATATAACTGTATTGTTCACCACCACCATCGAATTCATCATCACCTGTGTAAACATACATCAATCTACCTTCAATATCTAATCTTCTGTTAATTTTGTATTTAAGACCAGCACCAGCCTGTCCGAAGAAAGACTGACCTTTGAATAACTCAAGATCCGTCATTAATCTTTGCCCTCTCTCATCTTTCTGATAAGCTCTATAGCCCATCACACCTACGCCAGCGTAACCATGTAATGCCCATCTGTAAGGGGATTTGTTGTCAACTCTTCTTAAAAGATTTGAAAAATTGATGTCTCCTAAAATAGAGATTGCATCATATTGAGTTCTTGCACCTACTCTTTGATAAAGAGAAGCATCAGAAGGAGCTGCATCTTTTGTATTGAACCAACCCTGTCTTGTTTCTCCTCTGTCGTACTGCAATTTAAGTCCGAAAGCATGGGTAATTGCCTTATCAACACTCACATACATTGAGTATCCGAAAAGGTTCTTACCATTACCATTTTTTATTGAAGTAAGGTCTGCTGACTGTACCAAAGGAACTCCTACTCCGGCAGAAATTGCCCAGTCGTTAAATCTTTTAGATTCCTGAGTGAATTTTGAAACATTTGCAGATCCGGACGAAAATGTATTTGGATATTGCTGTTCAGTACTCACAGCTGTAGAGTCCTGCGCAAAGTTTAGTGTCGGGATCGCTAAAGCAAATGCAACAATTGCTAAACTTAATTTCATAGTGTATTTTTTATTTTGTTATTACTTGATTTGATCATTTCAGTTATTATTTTAATTAACTAAATGATATTCTTATTTAGGACAACCGTTGTTTTCCTGTGGTCCTGCTACGGTAACGCATTTATCATAAAGATCAATAACACCGTCAAGATCCAGATCCAAAGCTACACCAGCACCATCAACTCTTGCACCTGCAGGAGTATCAAGCTGTCTGTCCCAGTCATCACAAACACCATCGTTATCCATGTCTCCTTTTTCGCATACAACTAATTCTGTTGATGTGTTTTCAAGATCATACATGCGGCCATAAACTTCCTGTAAAGGATCGTGCCATGCAAGATGGGTATTGTGTTTTCCTAACTTAAATGAAAGTCCCAAAGTGAAGCTCATTGCTCCGTCTGAGTAGCTGTCATTAATAAGATTATAATTAATTCTGTCGCCGGTAGGTGTATCCAGTGATCTGCCTTCTCCACCACCGTCAAATTCTTCATCCATACTGTTGATATAGATTACTCTCGCTTCCAGATCAACAAGTTTTGAAACATTGTATTTCAATCCTACGGCAGCCTGCCAGAAGAATGAAGATAATTCAAATTTCTGATCGTTTTTAATTGGAATTCTCGGAGGATTGGTGCTCCATCTTGATGCGTCATTGTCAATTAGCTCAGTTTTGAAAGCCATCAAACCACCACCAAGGTATCCGTGAAGCGCCCATCTGTATGGAGATTTATTATCAACTCTTCTTAACAAATTAGAAAAATTGATATCCCCTAACAATGATATCTGCTTGTACTTAGTCCAGGCATTGGCAATTCCTGCAGCTGGATTTGTAGCCAGTTCTGCCTGTTGCTTTGTTTCACCCATTTGGTACTGCAAGTCGATACCGAATGTATGACTAATCTGTTTGTCAATACTCGCATAGGCATTCCATCCCCAATTAACTTTATCTCCGTAAAATGACCTTACATCTGAAAATGTCATAAATGCAGGTCCACCACCAACTGAAACAGACCAGTCGTTAAACTTACGGCTGGTGTTGGTAAATGGCTGTACATTAGCAGAGCCCGAAGAAAAAGTGTTAGGATATTCGTGTGAATGACTAATTGCAATACTGTCCTGTGCATAAGTAGCTATAGGAAGTGCAGCCAACAATAATAAACCTAATTTCATACAATATGTTTTATGTTCTGTTTAAAAATAAACTATCTAATAATAACCTGGAAAATTCTCTTTCGTGCAGATGTCTGTAGTGAGGGATCTCTAATCTGTTACAAAAGAAAATTAAATTATCATAACTTACAATATCAATATCTATCACCCTGTCTGAATAGTTTCGGGTCTTTCCCGAATCTATTGACCTTCCCATTCTTTTTTCGATTTCTTTCAAACTCTTAAGAAGCTGAATTGGTGATAAATCTGTTTCAATACTTAGTGCAATATTACAAAAATTATTGGAACTGACAAATTCCACGGGTTCAGAATACAAAAATTTACTTTTATGTAATATAACGATGTTTTTATCGGTAATACTTTCAAAAGCAGTTTCGAGATTTTTTTTT
>NZ_LMQH01000014.1:222281-269540 GCF_001424105.1 Chryseobacterium sp. Leaf394
TAAAATTATTATTTATGAAGAGTTTCTTTAAAAATGTTCTGGCAAATATAGTGGCTATAGCTATCTTATGTTGCCTGTTTTTCATCTTTTTTATTGTAATGATTGCCGTGGGTTCTGCAAGTGAGAGTTCTTCTGTAGAGGTGAAGAAAAACTCAGTACTGACCATTAATCTTAAAACTGAGATTATAGACAGCCCGACAGAAGTACAGAAAGATGTTTTTGCATTCAGCAATAAGAGCAAAGAGATTCTTATTTACGATGCTGTAGAGGCAATCAGGAAAGCAAAGGATGATAAAAACATTAAAGGTATCAGTATAGAAGCAGATGATCTTAATGCAGGTATTACGCAGATTGACGATTTGCGTACGGCCATATCTGATTTTAAAAAGAGCGGAAAATTTGTCTACGCTTACGGAAATACAGTTTCGCAGTCTTCGTACTATCTAGGTTCTGTGGCAGATCAGTATTTTCTTAACCCATCAGGTGGCATCGAGCTGAAAGGTCTGTCTACGGAGGTTACTTTCTTTAAAGAATTTGCTGAAAAGTACGGGATTGGAATTGAAGTAATACGTCACGGTAAGTTTAAATCTGCTGTTGAGCCGTTTATAGCTAATGAAATTTCACCTGAAAATAAGGAACAGCTCAGTACACTTTTGAATGATATCTGGAACAGTACTTCTTCTAAAATTGCAGTTTCAAGAAAAATTGAATTACCGCAGTTCAAAACTGTTGTAGATAGTTTGTACGGGATGATTCCTGAGGAAAGCGTAAAGTTTAAACTTGCTGACAAGCTAATTCAAAAAACAGAGTATGATCAGATGCTGAAGTCTAAGTTGAGTCTTAAAGAAAAAGATAAGCTGTCAAAAATTTCCCTCAGTAAATATGTGGATTCATTTAAAAATGAAGAAAAATCAGGTGATAGGGTAGCAGTACTTTATGCCTCAGGTTCTATCAACAGCGGTGATGAGTATAACGAGATTTATTCTGAAAAATATTTAAAATACATCAAAGACTTACAGAACGATAAGAAAGTAAAGGCAGTAGTTCTCAGAATTAATTCCCCTGGCGGTAGCGCTAATGCATCAGATGAGATTTTATTTGAACTTCAGCAGTTGAAAAAGAAAAAACCACTTATCGTTTCTTTCGGTGATTACGCGGCTTCGGGAGGTTACTATATTGCAATGGCCGCTGACAAAATTTATTCCCAACCGAATACTCTAACAGGTTCGATTGGTGTTTTCGGAGTTTTGCCTTACTTTAAAGAAATCGCCAATAAAAATGGAGTACGCTCAGATATTGTAGCGACCAATGCCAATTCAGCTTATTATTCATCATTAAATGGTTTAAGTCCGCACGGTGTTGCGATGATTACAAAAAGTGTTGAGGGTACTTACAAAAGATTTGTACATTTTGTAACTCAAAACAGAAAGAAATCTTTCGAACAGATTGATGCCGTTGGTGGCGGAAGAGTCTGGAGCGGAACAAGAGCCAAGGAAATCGGACTTGTGGATGAATTGGGATCTTTAAATGATGCCGTGAAATTTGCCGCAGCCAAAGCTAATCTTAAAGATTACAGAGTAAAATCATATCCTGAAGAGAAAACTGCTTTCGAGCAGATCTTTGATGGAATGAATGAAGACGATATTTCCGCAAGAGTACTGAAGAATAAAATCGGAAAATCAAACTATGAGATTCTGATGCAGCTTACAGATAAAAAGCTGAAATCTGAAGTGAAAATGGAAATGCCTTTCCAGATCAGAATAGACTAAATTATACTGTTCATAAAAAATCCGGCATCTGAATTTCAGATGCCGGATTTATTTTTTTATTGAATAGTAATTAACGTTTTCTGGTCAACATTTCGTAGATCCATATTACAATGATTGCTCCACCAATTGCAAGGAACCAACTTCTGAAATTCCAGAAAGAATCTACATCTCCCCAATGTAAAACGTAAACGCCGATTAAACCTCCTATGAAGGCACCAACGATTCCTAAAATGATAGTGATAAGCCATCCGCCGCCTTGTTTACCAGGCATGATCAGTTTAGCGATTGCTCCGGCTAAAAGCCCGAAGATAATCCAGGTAATGAATCCCATAAAATAATTTTTTAATGTTATTAATAGTGTTTGTTCAGAAAGATATCAATTATCTCTTCTTGAAAAATGAATCTACAAACTCTGTACCATTAAAAAGCTGAAGGTCGTGCATTTTCTCGCCGACGCCGATGTATTTTACAGGAATCTGAAACTGATCTGAAATTCCGATTACTACGCCTCCTTTTGCTGTTCCGTCTAATTTGGTGACTGCCAAAGCATTCACTTCTGTAGCAGCAGTAAACTGTTTTGCCTGCTCAAAAGCATTCTGACCTGTGGAACCGTCCAAAACCAATAAGATCTCGTGGGGTGCATCAGGAATTACTTTCTGCATCACCCTCTTAATTTTGGAAAGTTCGTTCATTAAATTGATTTTGTTATGAAGTCGCCCTGCCGTATCGATGATCACCACGTCTGCATCCTGAGCTACGGCACTCTGTACAGTGTCAAAAGCAACGGAAGCAGGATCTGATCCCATTTCCTGTTTTACGATCGGTACGCCCACTCTTTCACTCCAGATCACCAGTTGGTCTACTGCGGCAGCCCGGAAGGTATCTGCAGCACCCAGAACTACTTTTTTACCTTCAGATTTAAACTGATGTGCAAGTTTTCCAATCGTTGTAGTTTTTCCGACACCGTTTACACCCACGACCATGATAACATAAGGTTTTTTTGAGGTATCAATATTTCCTGTACCCTTATGTGGATTTTCCAGCAGAAGGCCGGATATTTCGTCACGTAAAATTTTGTCGAGCTCGCCAACACTTACGTATTTGTCTCTGGCAACACGTTCTTCAATTCTGCCGATGATTTTGATCGTAGTGGAAGCACCTACGTCTGAAGCGATAAGGATTTCCTCAAGATTATCGAGAACTTCATCATCAACTTTGCTTTTGCCGACAACGGCTTTCGTCATTTTTTCGAAAAAGCCCTGACTTGATTTTTCCAAACCTTTATCAAGAGTTTCTTTTTCTTCTTTTTTAAAAATATTTTTAAACCAGCTCATTTTTATGAATGCGGAATTTTAATTATGTCGGAAGCTAGATGTTGGAATCTTGATGTTTGCAAAATAAAATTTTATGTTTGTCGACATCCGGCACCCAACATCCAGCACCCAGCTTAGAAAAGCAAATATAACAAAAAAACTACCCGAAAACCGGATAGTTTTTGTATTTCGATAGACCGAAGTGATTATTTTTTCAAAAAACCGTCTACTTCGTCTGCGTTCATTACTTTCTCTTCGAAAACGTAAGCTCCTGATTTAGAAGACTTCACCATTTTCACCACTTTAGTCATTTTTTTAGACTGTCCGCTTTGTAGGGTTGCTACTACTTTCTTTGCCATGGTAAATTATATTTATAAATTACTTGATTTCTTTGTGAAGGGTAGATCTCTTAAGAACCGGATTGTATTTTTTCAATTCCAATCTTTCTGTAGTGTTCTTTTTGTTTTTTGTAGAAATGTATCTTGACATTCCTGGCATACCGCTTTCTTTGTGCTCTGTACATTCAAGAATTACTTGAACTCTGTTTCCTTTTTTTGCCATGATTTAGTTCTTTTTAATCAATCCTTCTCTGATGCCTCTTTCGATAGCCTCTTCAATTCCAATCTTGTTAATGATTCTCAATCCATGAGCTGAAACTTTCAGCGTAACGTGCTTGTCTTGCTCTGGAAGGTAAAATTTCTTTTCCAATAAGTTAATTTCAAAACGACGCTTCGTTTTGTTATTAGCGTGGGAAACGTTGTTACCAACCATTGCACGCTTTCCTGTTATCTGGCAAATTCTTGACATATCTCGATGTTCTTATTTGTATAATATTTGAGGTTGCAAAATAACGGATTATTTTTTAGACAGACAAATATTTTATAAAATTATTTATTAAATTTTTATCACAACTTTCTTTAAATCTTAGCCTAAGCCTTTTTAGAATCTATTTTTGTTTTAATCCAATTGAAAATTAAATAAAACAACAGAAACCCAAATGCAAACATGCAGATTCTTGAGATGAAATCTCCGGTTCGGGTATAAAATGTTTCGCCTTCATACAGTTTAATTTTCGCAAACAGTGCTGTTTTGTCGCCGTACAGAGTGTCTTCTTCAATCTCTCCCAAAGCATTGATATGCGCTGAAATTCCGCTGTTGGCAGCCCTTGCAATCTCTCTTCTTGTTTCAATGGAACGCATTCTCGCATAAGAAAGAAGCTGTCTGTGCCCTTCCGTAACGCCCCACCAGGAATCGTTGGTCATAATGGCGAAAAAGTTGGCGCCTTTTTTTACATAATCCGTTACAAATTCACCGTAAATGCTTTCGTAGCAGATGATCGGAGCCATTTTCCCTTTGTTATAAGGGTTCGAAAATGCGACCCTTTCTTTGTCTATTCCCAAAGAAGCAACTGTTCCGCCTAAATTAATCATTGCGTCTCCTAAAAGTGGCTTCAAATAACTCATATAGGGGAAAATTTCCACACCGGGAACAAGTTTTCCCTTGTGATAGACTTCTATTTTTTGGTTAGGAATAATCTGTACTGCTGAGTTGTAACTTTCAACCCAGGCTCCTGAACTGGTTTGGTAGGCTTCTTTCGGAAGATTTTCTGAATTTAAATAATATTTATGTGAAGAAATTCCTGATGCAAAAACAGATTTTGGATGTTTGGTTAAAAATGATTTTACAGTATTTAAAAGTTGACTCTTTTCAAAGGCGGTTTCAGAAATCGAACCCCGCCCGGGAATTGCGGTTTCAGGAGCAATATAATAATCGATTTTTGTGGTTGAATGTTCTTCGGCAAGACCTAAGAGTTCATTCTGAATGGTAATGCTGTCTTTCTGGTATTTTTCGTTGTACGGATCAAGTTCAGGCTGAAGCATTAAAACATTTACTTCACCGATTGGTTTTTCATCAAAATTATTATACTTAGAAATAGAAATAATCATCGGAACAGCGATCAGTAAAGCAATCACAGACGAATTAATGATTAAACTTTTTCTTTTACGGCCTGCCTGCCAGATTCTGATGGTATAGAAAATAAAAACATTGATAATCAGAATCCAGAAACTTCCTCCTGTGGCTCCAAGCGTATCATACCACTGTATTAATTTTGGATATTCTGAAAAAGAATTTCCTAAGTTCAACCACGGCCAGGTGAGTTCCCAGTTAAGGTGAAATTTCTCAAAACACATCCAGATGCTCACGAAAAATGCCAGCCCCCAATACGTTCCCTGCGCATTTTTATACCAGTGATAACATTGAAAAATGAGTGAATACAGTAATGAATTGATCAGAACCGGAAAAAGAACCGCCATCATTGAATGGCTTCCGTCAGGATTTTTTGAGCCGTAAAGCCAGCCTGTGGTCACTACGTTCCAGATGACAAAACAGATATAAGTTAATCCGAAAACCACCCAACTTTTTCTTCTGTAATTTGAAAATTTTGAAATATCGTGTTCCATCACCAAAAGTGGAACCAGAGCAATAAATATAAAGAAAGGAACGCCGTAAGTAGGCCATGAAACCGAGAGCAGCATCGCCGCAATAAGCGTGAGAAGTAAATGTTTCATTAAAAATATTTAATGCACAAATTTAGTCTTTTTGAAATGAATATCTTTGCCGCAGATGTTAAAGAAGTTTTATCAAATTACTATTTTTCCGTACACATTATTTCTGCTTTATCTGATGTTTTTTGGGATGGGCAGATTTCAGTTTGATGAAAATGTCATCAGGATCGAACCGGTATATTCTACGCTGAGCTTTATTGAAAATACGATCCGCTGGTGGGATATTGTGAGAATTGTTCTGGGAAATGTTCTGATGTTTATTCCTTTTGGTTTTCTGGGCTGGGTTTTCCCGAAGCTGAAGAACCTGAAAAGCCTGATGTACGCATTTATTTCTGCTATTTTTATCGTTGAAGGAATGCAGTATTTTACCCGTCTCGGAATTTTCGAGATTGATGATATTCTTTTAAACAGTTTCGGTGTTTTTGTCGGATTTCAGATTCGCAGGTTTATGGAAAAGAAATTTAACCGTTTAGTTCTTTAGCGCGTTTTTCAGCATTTAAAATTCCTTGCTTTAAAATTTCCTTTAAATCTTTTTCATTAAAAGTCTTCAAAGCAGCTTCGGTTGTTCCGCCTTTTGATGCAACGTCTTTGATGAGTTCTTCAAGATTTTTATCGGAATTATTAATAAGGTGATATGCGCCGAGCATGGTTTGCTTCACGAAAAGTTTAGATAAATTTTCATCAATTCCCATTTCGGTTCCCGCCTTGATCATGGCATCAACAATATAATAAAAATACGCCGGACCACTTCCTGAAAGGGCTGTAACACCATCCAGAAGCTCTTCATTTTCCAGATAAACTGATCTTCCAGTCGAGTTGAGGAATCTTTCAATATTAATTAACTTACTGAATGAAATGCCTTCTGCAGCAGTATAACCTGTGATTCCCATTCCTAAAAGTGTAGGCGAGTTGGGCATAGCTCTTACCACCATTTTATGGTTGAGTAATCTTTGGATTTTTTCGATTTTAATTCCTGCCATGATGGAAAGAACCATTTGGTTTTCATTTAAATTAAATTTAAAGTTCTCCGCTGCATGCTGGAAATCCTGAGGTTTTACGGCAATGATAATTAAATCTGCGTTTATTTCATCAACAGTTTCAAAAATGGAAATTTGAGACTTTGGAAATTCTTCTTTTATTTTGTTGATTTTATTTTGATTTCGGGTAATCAGATGAAGGTCTTCCGGTTTTATTAGTTCGTACTTTAAAAATGATTTTGAGAATGACAGACCCATATTTCCGGCTCCGATAATAGCAATTTTCATAGTTGTGTGTTTTTGTTTTAAACATAAAAACGCTTAGGTTTTCCAAGCGTTTTGTATAAGTAATGAGTAATTGGTAATGAGTAATAATAAAAATTTAGTTTTAAACTTCCATCTTCCCACTTCCGACTCAATTAAATTCTCTCAATATCAGCACCAATAGCTTTTAATCTGCCATCGATGTTTTCATAACCTCTGTCGATTTGCTCGATATTGTGGATGATTGATTTTCCTTCAGCAGAAAGTGCTGCAATAAGAAGTGCATTTCCGGCTCTGATATCTGGCGAAACCATGGTTGTTCCTCTCAACGGAGATTCCTGATTTAAACCGATAACTGTTGCTCGGTGAGGATCGCAAAGGATAATCTGAGCGCCCATATCGATTAATTTATCAACGAAAAACAGTCTCGATTCAAACATTTTCTGATGTACCAATAAACTTCCTTTTGCCTGAGTTGCCACCACCAGAATAATGGAAAGCAGATCCGGAGTAAAGCCCGGCCACGGCGCATCTGAAACCGTAAGAATAGATCCGTCGATAAATTTCTGAATTTTATAATGTTCCTGAGATGGAATGTAAATATCGTCACCGCTCTGTTCAAGCTGGATTCCTAATTTTCTGAATGTATTTGGAATAACGCCAAGTTGGTTCCAGTTAACATTTTTAATGGTGATTTCAGATTTCGTCATGGCTGCAAGACCAATCCACGAACCGATTTCCACCATATCCGGAAGCATTGTGTGCTCGGTTCCGTTCAGATGGGTTACTCCTTCAATCGTCAGTAAATTTGAACCGATACCTGCAATGTTGGCACCCATTCTGTTCAGCATTTTACAAAGCTGCTGAAGATAAGGTTCGCAAGCTGCGTTGTAAATTCTGGTTTTTCCTTTGGCTAAAGCCGCCGCCATCACAATATTTGCTGTTCCGGTTACAGAAGCTTCTTCCAGAAGAATGAATTTTCCGTTAAGTTCTTTTGCTTTTAATGAATAGAAATATTCTTCTTCATCGTAGTTAAATTCTGCACCAAGTTCCACTAAACCCTGAAAGTGCGTATCCAGTCTTCTTCTTCCGATTTTGTCACCGCCAGGAGTTGGCATATAAGCTTCACCATAACGGGCAAGCATTGGTCCCATCAGCATAATTGAACCTCTCAGTTTGGCACCGTCTTTTTTGAATTCGTTGGATTTAATATAATCAAAATTGACATTATCTGCCTTAAAAGTGTAATCACCGTGAGCATTTTTAGTGACTTTCACTCCGAAATCACCTAAAATCTCAATAAGTCTGTTTACATCATGAATGTCGGGAATGTTTTTGATTCTTACCTCTTCATCTGTTAATAAAACTGCACACAAAATTTGGAGCGCCTCATTTTTTGCCCCTTGTGGAGTGATTTCTCCCTGTAGTCTTTTTCCTCCTCTTATTTGAAAAGTCCCGCTCATTACCTTCTGTTCTTGTTATTATTGTTGTTTGTAAATCTTCTTTTGTTGACGTTAGTATTAGAATTCCCCTGATTTCTGTTATTATTCTTGTTAGCATTGCTTCTATTGGCAGTTGCGTAATAGATTTTGCTTTTTTCAAGAGATTCAATATTGGTTAAATCAAGTCTGTTTTTTGACAGTTCTTTTAAATGACGGAAAATCACATCATCCGTTACGTGCTCTTTGTTATAAACATTATAAGACTTCTTCATGTTGTTGGCAATCACTTCGATCAGGGCTTCTTTTTCGTCGCCTGGCTCCAGTTCTATTGCTTTTTCGATAAGCTGAAGAATGCTTTTTCCGTAAAATTTGAAATCTCCCTGAAGTTTAGGATATTCCATTCTCTGAGGTTTTTCCGCAAGATCTTCTCTTGTAGGAAAAGGGTAGGGAGAATCTGCATCCAGATTATAATCTGCCAGAATGTAAAGATGATCCCAAAGTTTATGTTTATAGTTTTCTTCGTCTCTTAAGTGAGGATTTCTCTGCCCCATAAAATCAATGATTGCCATTGCCATTTCGCTTCGTTCTTCTTTTGTAGGAAGCTCTTTGCAACGCTCAACCAACTGTTGTATGATTCTGCCATATTCCGGCAAAAGTAGCTGAGTTTTTTGGGTATTGTATTCCATAGTTTGCAAATATATGGATTAATAAAAAAAATGTTCAGAAAATCTTTAAAGTTTAAAAATATTTAATGATATTTTAAAGCATTTCAGACCTCGATGAATTTCTTTCGCTCATCCGGAGTCGGTAAAAAGCATTTCTGATTGCTGATCTTCATTCTGTTTCTTGAGATGACGTCATACAGACGGTCACTCAGAGAAGTAGGAAATATTTTTCCGATTAAACTTCCTATGCTGTAAAAGCCGCCCAGTAAGTCTAAAACTTTGATAATGGCTTTGGATTTTATTAAATAATAGGAACCAAATTTCCACAGATAAAGGGTATTGAACTGTTTTTTGTCTAAATTTCTCTCACCCAGAAATTTCTGCCCGAAATCTGACTGTAGGGAAGCAAACATAAACTGATTTTTTTTGTCCCGCTGTAAAATCCACTGTACCCAGAAATTGCACACACCGCAGTCTCCGTCAAAAAAAATAATGTGTTTGTTTTCCCAGTTTTCCACGGTTTAGTTGTTTTTAATTTTGGTGTGTTTGATTTGAAATTTAAAATAATCTGCGAGTTTTTTTCGCTCTTCATCAGATAGTTTTGCATCCTGATGCCCGATAAAGTAAGTATCTAAAGGCATTTTTTTCTTCTCAACCATTTCTGCAGCTTCTTCCATCTTGTGAATTTGTCTGGATGGCTCATACGTTGCGAAAGTGGAAAAATTCAGTTCTTTTCTCCCTTCGTTAATATGATTTTTCACAAACCATGATGAAGGTGCAATGCTCGAATACCATGGATATTTCGTCTCGTTGGAATGACAGTCATAGCACGATGTCCTGATTAATTTGGCAATCTCCGGTGGCGTGTCTTTTATTCGTAAAAAATCCATGCCCGGCTCCAATGGCGGATTGGTTTTATCGATCGGAAAAAACTGGATGATGATAAATCCTACCAGGACAATAACGAATATTTTTTTAAGCATAATGTTGGGTATTGAGAAGGTGAAATGTAAACTGCAATGTTCTTACCAATTTATTTGAAAACACAAATTAGTCATTTTATAAATTGGAATCAATCTAAATTTTATTTCTGAAACTTAAATTTTGGTTAAACTTTCAGATTCAGGAAGTTTTTTTATCTGTTTTTTATTAATTTTAAAAATGAGTTGGAAAAATTAAATAGTACAGAATGAAAAAAGTATTTTAATTTTAAAGAAATCTATACTACTTAAAACATCAGTAATAATTTTAAATGTAAATCACAGAATAATAGTTTTTATAAATCATAAATATTTTATCAATAGATTAAAATTATAATTTAAACACCTTAAATTTACATCAATACAAATATTAAAAATTTAAATATGGAAAACCAAAATGGAGACATCAGCAAATGCCCTTTTCACAACGGACAAATGAATCAGACCGTGGCAGGCGGTGGAACAGACAACCGCGACTGGTGGCCAAAACAGTTAAGGGTTGATATTTTGCGTCAGCACTCCAACCTCTCAGATCCTATGGATGAAAGTTTTGACTATGCTGAGGCTTTCAAATCTTTAGATTACCAGGATTTAAAAAATGATCTTCACGCTTTAATGACCGATTCTCAGGATTGGTGGCCTGCTGATTTCGGACATTACGGACCGCTTTTCGTGAGAATGGCGTGGCACAGTGCCGGAACTTACCGTGTTTTTGACGGTCGTGGCGGCGGAGCGAGAGGTCAGCAGAGATTTGCACCGCTCAACAGCTGGCCGGATAATGTAAGTTTAGATAAAGCAAGAAGGCTTTTGTGGCCAATCAAACAGAAATATGGAAATAAAATTTCGTGGGCAGATCTTTTGATTCTCACTGGAAACGTTGCGTTGGAATCGATGGGTTTCAAAACTTTCGGTTTTGCCGGGGGTAGGGAAGATGTCTGGGAAGCTGATCAGGATGTATATTGGGGTTCTGAACACACTTGGCTGGGAAATGAGGAGCGATATTCTGACGGAAAGCCGGGTCTGGATGCTCACGGCGTAGTTTCTTCCGACGAAGATGCTACCGGCGGAACTCACAGCCGGGATCTTGAAAAACCTTTGGCAGCGGCTCACATGGGACTGATTTATGTGAATCCTGAAGGTCCGGACGGAAATCCCGATCCGATTGCTGCTGCAAAAGACATCAGGGATACCTTTGGCAGAATGGCAATGAATGATGAGGAAACCGTCGCTTTGATTGCCGGCGGACACACTTTTGGAAAAACCCATGGTGCAGGTCCGTCAGACCACGTCGGAAAAGAACCTGAGGCAGCAGATTTGGCATCTCAGGGTTTTGGCTGGGAAAGTTCTTTCAATACCGGAAAAGGAAAAGATACCATCACCAGCGGACTTGAAGTGACCTGGACAGAAACGCCGACGAAATGGAGCAATCATTTCTTTAAAAATTTATTTGAAAATGAATGGGAACTTACAAAAAGTCCGGCAGGTGCTCATCAATGGGTTGCGAAAGGAGGAGCGGAGATTATTCCTGACGCTTTTGATGCCAGTAAAAAACACAGACCAACTATGCTGACTACGGATTTGTCTTTAAGACTTGATCCGGCATACGAGAAAATTTCAAGAAGGTTTTTTGAAAATCCTGACGAGTTTGCAGACGCTTTTGCGAGAGCATGGTTTAAGTTGACTCACAGAGATATGGGTCCTAAGGCAAGGTATTTAGGTTCGGAAGTTCCGTCAGAAGAGCTGATCTGGCAGGACCCGCTTCCTGAAGTTGATCATGAATTGATTGGTGAAAATGATATTCAGAATCTGAAATCTGAAATTTTTAATTCAGGCTTATCTGTTTCCGAATTGGTTTCGACTGCATGGGCATCTGCTTCTACTTTCAGAGGAAGTGATAAACGGGGCGGAGCCAATGGCGCGAGAATACGTCTGGCTCCGCAGAAATATTGGGCCGTAAACAATCCTTCACAGCTTCAGAAGGTTCTTGATGTGCTTGAAAATATTCAGAAAAAATTCAATGAATCTCAATCCGGCAATAAAAAAGTTTCACTGGCCGATCTAATCGTTCTGGCTGGTAATACAGGAATTGAAAAAGCAGCGTCAAACGGCGGTTTTGAGATTTCAGTAAAATTCAATGCAGGACGAACGGATGCTTCTCAGGATCAGACTGACATTGAATCTGTGGGATATCTTGAGCCTTTGGCCGATGGTTTCAGAAATTACAGAAAAGGAAATAAAAATGTTTCAACAGAATCTCTTTTAATTGATAAAGCGCAGCTTTTAACCCTTACAGCTCCGGAAATGACGGTTCTGCTGGGAGGTTTGAGAGTTTTAAATGCTAATTTTGACGGTTCAAACCATGGAGTCTTCACTCAGAATCAGGAAACTTTAAGTAATGATTTCTTCGTGAATCTTCTTGATATGCACACGCAGTGGAAGGCAACGTCGCAGGACAGAGAGTTGTATGAGGGCAGCGACCGTAATTCAAATGAGAAAAAATGGACGGCGACCCGCTCAGACCTGGTTTTCGGTTCAAATGCTGAATTAAGAGCCATTGCAGAAGTGTATGCTTCTTCAGATGCCAGAGAAAAGTTCGCAAAAGACTTTGTAAAAGTATGGGAGAAAGTAATGGAACTGGATAGATTTGATTTAAAATAATTCATTTACATTTAAAATAAAGCCACTGAAATTTTGTTTCGGTGGCTTTGTGTTTATAATGGCATTTTGGTTTATTATTGAAATAGGACAAACTTCTTTACATGAATGTTTTTGAAAGGAAACGGTCTTTTTAAGCCGCCGGATTTTTTCTGAAAATCAAAAACTTTCAAAACAAAACACAAAATAATCCGTTTAATTCTTAAATTTGGCTAATGCAAAAAAATATTTATCTCATAGCGCTGTTGTTTTCTTTGGTAAGTTGCTACACTTATCAGGTTAAAAAACCTGTTGAGTTGCCAGTACAAGGCGATGAGCAGGCAAAAAGACGTGCTGCGAATTCTGAAGCTACACCTGTTCAAATGGCGGATGGAACAGCTGAAATGCAGGCACAGAAACAGCAGCCTGGCTCAGCTCCTGCGCAACCATTACCGGTAAATATTCAGGAAAAACTAGCGGTAGGTAAAAATTACAGAATCAATGTTGGTGGAAGTTCATACAAAATTATTGTAGATAAATGGCAAGGTGACAGTTTGGTTGCACATCCTGTGAAAAGACCTGAAACCATCCTCAAATTCCATAAAAATCAGATTGACAGTGAGAATATTGCAGAAAAACGTTTTTCACAACCCATCGCTGACATAATTACTGTTGTAGCTTACGTTGGGATTGGTGTGGGGATTTATGCATTTATTAAAGGAATGTAAAACTAATTCCAGATTCCGTTCACTTTTCATGTGAGATTTAAAAGAATTTCGATTAAAGGAATGTAAAACTAATTCCAGATTCCGTTCATCTCGGTTAAAATCATAGGTTTTCCATCGGTAATCAAAATGGTGTGTTCGTGCTGAGCCATGTAGCCACCACGGTTTCCAACCATCGTCCAGCCATCATTCAGTTCCACGGCAATACTTGAATCGGTCGAGATAAATGTTTCAATAGCAACAACTGAATTTTTCTTAAATCTTCTGTTGTCGAAACGGTTTTTGTAGTTCAAAAGTTCATCCGGTTCTTCGTGAAGACTTCTTCCAACGCCATGACCGCCGAGGTTTTTAATAACTTTGTATCCTCTCTTTTTAGCTTCAGTTTCCATCAGGTGTCCGATGTCGGCAATTTTTTTTCCTCCACTGATGTTGCTGATGGTTTTTTCTAAAATTTCCTTGGAGGCATCCACCAGTTTTTGGTGTTGATGAATGTCTTTTCCAACCACAAAAGAACTTCCGTTATCTGCCCAAAACCCATTGAGTTCGGCTGAAACATCAATGTTGATGAGGTCACCATCCTGCAAAATTCTGTTTTCAGAGGGAATTCCGTGGCAAAATTCGTTGTCGACACTGATGCAGGTAAATCCCGGAAAACCATAAGTTACATAGGGTGCCGATTTTGCGCCATATTCTGAGAGGATTTTAGCTCCGTAATCATCAAGATCCTTTGTGCTCATGCCTGGTTTAGCGTAATCAACCATTGCTTTCAATGTTAATGCAACAGCTTTGCTTACATTTTGCATTCCGGCGAGTTCGTTTTCGTTGGTGATTGACATAGTGATGTATTTGAAATACAAAGTTAGAAAATAAATAAACAAGGTGTAAACGCAAGATTGCAGGAAACTCTGATAAAAAACAAAACCATCCTGTAAAAAGGATGGTTTGTAGACCCACAGGGATTCGAACCCCGACTGACGGTACCAAAAACCGGAGTGCTACCGTTACACTATAGGTCTTTATCTGACTGCGAAATTATATAATTTATTTCAAAAATAAAAATTTCATTTAAAAATTTTACGTCTGATCTTCTTTAAATATTGAAAAACAGAGATTTAATTTTTATGGATTTAAATGAAATATTCTTTAAAATTAATCTTAGAATCGAGACCGGAAATTTTTTAAACATCATTCTTAGTTAAAATTAGCTTATCTTTGCAAAAAATTGAGCTCCAAAAGTTGGAGTAACTCATTGATAATCTTGTCCTATCGCTTTGCCGAAGGATTATTAAACATTTTTTATGTCAAATATTGTTGCTATTGTTGGGCGTCCCAACGTAGGAAAATCCACGTTATTTAATCGTTTTTTAGAAAGAAGAGAGGCTATTGTAGACTCTACTTCAGGGGTAACCAGAGACCGTCACTACGGTAAATCGGATTGGAATGGTGTAGAATTCACTGTAATCGACACCGGCGGTTACGATGTGAATAACGATGACGTGTTTCAGGAAGAAATTTCAAAACAGGTTCAGCTTGCAATTGATGAAGCTACTTCGATTATTTTTATGTTGAATGTGGAGGAAGGTCTTACAGACACGGATTACGAAATCCACGAAATGCTCAGAAGATCAAACAAACCGACTTATATCGTCATCAACAAAGTAGATTCTGCGAAAGAAGAAGTTGCAGCAACAGAATTTTACCAGTTAGGCATCGATAAATATTATACTTTATCTTCTGCTACAGGATCAGGCACAGGAGAAATTCTGGATGATATTGTAAGAGATTTCCCAACGACAGATTATAAAGATCCATTCGAAGGGTTGCCAAAAATTACTATTGCCGGCCGTCCGAATGTTGGAAAATCTACCATGACCAACGCTTTGCTTGATGTAGAAAGAAATATCGTAACTGACGTTGCAGGAACTACAAGAGACAGTATTCAGACTCTTTACAATAAATTCGGACATGAGTTTGTGTTGGTAGATACTGCCGGAATGCGTCGTAAATCTAAAGTAAATGAAGATCTGGAGTTCTATTCTGTAATGAGATCTATCCGTTCGATTGAATATTCTGACGTTGTCATCATCATGGTTGATGCTACTTTAGGATGGGAATCTCAGGATATGAACATTTTCGGTTTGGCTCAGAAAAACAGAAAAGGAATCGTAATCGTTGTCAACAAATGGGATTTGGTTGAAGACAAAAACACAAACACCGTAAGGGATTTCGAAAAAGCGATCAGAGATAAAATCGGTCAGTTCAGCGATATTCCAATTTTGTTTGTTTCGGCTTTAACGAAGCAGAGAATTTTGAAGACTGTTGAAATGGCAATGATTGTTTACGAAGACCGTAAAAAGAAAATTAAAACTTCAAAATTAAACGAAGTAATGCTTCCGATTTTTGAAGCAATGCCGCCACCTGCAAACAAAGGGAAGTACATCAAGATCAAATACTGTGTACAGCTTCCTACGCCGTCGCCGCAGTTTGTATTTTTCTGTAACCTGCCACAATATGTGAAGGAGCCTTACAAGAGATTTACTGAAAATCAATTGAGAAAACAATTCGGGTTTACCGGAGTTCCGATTGAAGTGTATTTCAGACAGAAATAAATTAATTTGAAAATTTGGAAATGAGTTAATTTGAAAATTAATTCATTATTTTGCATGAAACGAAATTCGTTATCTCATTTTCAAATTTTTTATTTTCAAATTAAAACTATGACAGTAATCCTTTCACAACAGTTTTCTTTAGTCAATTCGTGGATCAACGAACTTCGAAACGTCGATGTTCAGCACGACCGGATGAGATTCCGCAGAAACATGGAAAGAATCGGGGAAATTGCAGCTTACGAAATTTCTAAAGATTTAGAAACGAAGGAAGTTGAAATTCAGACTCCTTTAGATCAACTTAGAGTGAAAGAAATTGCCGTACAACCTGTCATTACAACCATTTTAAGAGCAGGAGTTCCTTTATTTGAAGGTATTTTAAACTATTTTGACAAAGCCGATTGCGGTTTCGTGGCAGCTTACAGAAAACACGACGCCAACGATTATTTTTCAATCAAACAGGATTATTTAACCTGCCCGAATATCGACGGAAGACCATTGATCGTTGCTGATCCGATGTTGGCGACTGGTGCTTCTCTCATCGAAGCCATCAAGGATTTATTAACCAACGGAACGCCGACACAACTTCATATCGTTGCAGCTATCGCTTCAAGACAAGGTGTTGAAACCATAGAAAAAGCATATCCAGACGCCAAAATCTGGGTTGGAGCAATTGATGAAAATCTGACTTCAAAAGGATACATCACACCGGGCTTAGGCGACGCCGGAGATTTAAGCTATGGCGAAAAGTTGCAGAGATAATAACAGTTCAATACAGCTATTACAGCAAATTACTTATTATCTATCACTCATTACCCATATTTATTCGTCCATTGCCATCACCAGAACACTGATTTTATTTTGTCCGGCTTTCAGAATTTCCCACGCAACAGTTGCTAAAGTATTTCCGGTAGTAAAAACATCATCAATCAGCAAAATATGTTGATTTGAAATTGGTCTTGTAATAGAAAAAGTATTTAGAGTTTCAAGACGGTGTTGTTTGTCTTTCAAAGCCTGAGCTTTTGAATAATGATTTCTTTTGATTAAATCATGGCTGAACGGAATTTTATAAAACTTCGACAGCGTTTCTGTAAACAAATGCAGTTGGTTGTAACCTCGTTCCTTTAGTTTTTTCGGATGCAGCGGAACGGAAACCAATAAATCCGGCTTTCCTTTAAATTCCAGACTGTCAATGAGCCATTCAGCTAAAACTTTTCCGGCATTTTCGCGGCTTTTGTATTTCAGTTCATGGATTATTTTTCGGCTTAAATTTTCCTTTTCAAACTGCATCAGCGAAAAAGCATTTTCAACAGGGAAGAGGAGTTTGCACTTTTCTTTCAGATTATTTTCAGAATGATAATCAAAATGAGTGAAGTGAATCTGCTCAAAACAAAGATTGCAAACCAGTAAATTGCCGTCGATAATTCGGTTGCAGTGAATGCAGCGGTTCGGGAAAAGAACATCCAGGATCATTTGTGTGTTTTATGAAACCAAAATAATAATTTTCTCCGAAAGATGAAATACCTGAAGTGAAATTTTCAGGTTAATTTTAAAAAAAATAAAATCAATATCTTTGAGTATGGGTTTGATTTTTGAAAAGAAAATAAAGATTACAGAAGAGCATATTGATCTCAATAATCACGTCAACAACGTGCAGTATGTGAAATGGGTTGAGGAAGTTGCAGGGGAACATTGGGACACGGTGAAAGATCATTTAGGTTTTCCTTTTGACATTTGGATGCTTTTAGATCATCACATTCAGTATAAAAAACAGGTTTATCTGGGAGATGTAATCACGATCAGAACCTATCCTAAACCACCTGAAGGAATCCGTCAGCCAAGGAAAGTGGAATTTTACTGCAATGATATTCTGGTAGTAGATTCTCTGACACTCTGGGTTTTTATTGACCGGGAAACGCAAAAAGTAAAAAGACTCGATGCCGGCTGGCTCGAATTACTGTAATTTTTAATAAATATCACTACTTTCGCGTATCTAATAAACTCCATGGAAACTAAATTTACAGAGAATCAATTTGAAGAATTCGAAAAATACGAAGCGCTTTCCAATCAGGATGTTTTTACAAAAATCTGGACTCAGCCAAGAAAGGTTTTTAAATTTATAAATGACACCCAATACGAAAAGTATTTCTATATTGTGCTTTTCTTTGCAGGTGTTGTACGCGCTTTAGACCGTGCTTCTACAAAAAATACTGGTGATGATTCTTCTCTTTTCTTCATTCTTTTTTTCGGTGTGGTATTCGGTGGAGCGTTTGGCTGGATTTCCTATTTCATTTATGCTGCACTGACGAGCTGGACAGGAAAATGGCTGGATGGTGCCGGCAATACTACATCCATTTTCAGAATGATGGCGTATGCATTGTTGCCTTCCACTTTAGCATTGGTTTTTATCATTCCGCAAATTGCAATATTCGGAGTTGATGTTTTCAGGGATGTTGAGTATGATACTGCAACTGCTTTCGGAGACATTGTTTTCTGGATATCAGTATTCTGTGAAGTGGTGCTTTCCCTTACAACGCTTGTTTTTATGGTGATCGGACTTTCGGAAGTACAGAAATTTTCGGTTTGGAAAGCTGTTCTCAATCTGATCCTGCCCATTTGTGTTATTGTGGTTCCTTTTCTTTTGTTGGCTGCGCTGTTTTATGCATTCTCTTAATTAGGAGGAATAAATTTTAAAGTCAGGATAAGGTCATTCATTTAAATTTTGAATTTCCCTATCTTTGCAGCATGATACGTATTACAAAAATTTTTACATTCGAAACTGCTCATGTTTTGTACAATTATGACGGGAAATGTAAAAATATGCACGGGCATTCCTACAAACTTTTCGTTACCGTAAAGGGAAAACCAATCAATGATCTGGAGAATCCTAAGAACGGAATGGTCGTGGATTTCGGAGATATAAAAACCATCGTGAAAGCTGAAATCGTTGATGTCTGGGATCATGCGGTTTTAATCAACGGCGTTTCTCCGCACAGGGAAATGGGAGAGGAACTTGAAAATAAAGGCCAGAAAGTAATCTACTGCAACTTTCAGCCAACTTGTGAAAATATGCTGTATGCCATCGCTGCGAAAGTAAAAGCCAAACTTCCTGAAGGAATCTCTCTGGCATATCTTAAACTTCATGAGACCGAAAACTCTTACGGAGAATGGTTTGCAGAAGACAATCAATAATTTTTTTGCTCAATTAAATTCTGAAAAGTGCTTAAAACAACCATCAGTCTCGAGTCCGGAAAGAAAGTTTATTTTGCTTCAGATCAGCATTTTGGTGCACCGAATCCGAAGGAAAGCAAACTGCGTGAGGAGAAATTTATCCGTTGGATGAATCAGATCAAGGAAGATGCGCAGGTGCTCTTTCTGATGGGAGACTTATTTGATTTCTGGCACGAGTGGAATCACGTAATTCCGAAAGGATATGTACGGGTTTTAGGTAAAATTGCAGAATTAAAAGACCACGGAATTCAGGTTTATTTTTTTGTCGGAAACCACGATTTGTGGATGAAAGATTATCTTGAGGAAGAAATTGGATGTACTGTTTTCTATAAAAAGCAGTATTTTGAAATGGGCGGAAAACAGTTTCTGCTCGCTCACGGTGATGGTCTGGGGCCGGGCGATAAAGGGTATAAAAGAATGAAAAAAGTCTTTACCAACCCGATTGCGCAGTGGTTTTTCAGATGGCTGCATCCGGATATTGCGATGAAAATCGCTTTGTATATGTCTCAGAAAAACAAAATGATTTCCGGTGATGAAGACAAGGCGTTTTTGGGCGAAGACAAAGAGTTTCTGATTATTTACTCCAAGAAGAAACTGGAAACAGAAAAAATCGACTATTTTATTTACGGTCATCGTCACTTGCCAATGATTTTAAATTTAAATGAAAACTCAAAATACGTTAATCTCGGAGACTGGATTTCCTATTTTACCTACGGTGTTTTCGAGCATGATTTTGAATTGAAGACCTTTGAAGATTCTGAACAAAAAAAATTACCCCTAAAAGAGGTAATTTCCGAATAAAGGGTTCTACAGCCCTTATTCCTAATCCATATTCCGCCGATTGATTTGCAAATACCCGACCAACTTTGCTTATTCCGGATAAATTAAATGTGAATTATAAAGTTTAAAAACATAATTGTTTCATTTTGAATCATTAAGCTCTAAATTAAATTTTAAATACATTGAAAAATATATTTGACATCAGGACTGACATGGATTTTGTCGCAGCCTGTCTCGAAACTTTCAGATTTCAATACGATAATGTTGAGATCTACCGAAAGTTTGTTGACTATCTGAAAATTAATCCTGAAAATGTAGATGAGGTGGCAAAAATTCCGTTTTTGCCGATTGAGATGTTTAAAAATCATCAGATTTTAGATAAAAATGTTTTCACAGATTTATACTTTCAGAGTTCGGGAACAACGCAGATGAATCTGTCTAAACATTTCATCGCTGATACGGATTTGTACGAGAATAGTATTTACAGAAGCTTCGAACAGTTCATCGGCAAGCCGGAAGATTTTATTTTCCTCGGTCTGTTGCCAAGTTATTTGGAGAAACAAAATTCATCACTGATTTACATGGTCGATTTTTTAATGAAAAAATCAGATAAGCCTGAAAACGGATACTTTCTTTACAATCACGAAGATTTGTTTAAACTTTTAAATGAACTGAAAGACAAAAAAGTCATTCTCTTCGGAGTTTCATTCGCCCTGTTAGATTTTCTGGATTTTTGCAGCTCAAACTCTCAAACCCTCAAACCCTCGAACTCTCTTACAGTGATAGAAACCGGCGGTATGAAAGGCAGAAAAGAAGAAATGACCAAAGATGAATTGCTGAAAATTCTGCAGGAAGGTTTTAAAACCGATAAAATTTATTCAGAATATTCCATGACAGAACTGCTTTCGCAGGCTTATTCTTTAGGAGAAAACCTTTATCAATGTCCGAACTGGATGCGCGTTTTGGTAAGAAATGTGGAAGATCCTTTCAGTTATGAAAAAGAGGGTAGGACGGGAGCGATCAATATAATTGATTTGGCGAATATTCATTCATGTTCATTTATTGCCACTCAGGATTTAGGAAAAATTATGGAAGATAAATTTCAGGTTTTGGGAAGAATAGATCATTCTGATATCCGCGGATGCAGCCTTCTAGTAAGTTGATTGGGTTTGAGGGTTGAGAGTAAGAGCGTTTGAGACTGGTCAATTTTAAGTTTTTTAATCCCAATTTATTTTTCATCTGATTTTAAACCAATATTGATCACTTTTCTTCCTTGAATTTGAAGTACTTTATTTAATTTCCCACTAAAACACTAAAACACTAAAACACTAAAACACTAAAACACTAAAACACTAAAATACTCCGACGCTCAAACATGTTAAAGATAGAAGAACTCGTTCATGCCTACATTCATTCTCAGTGCGATTTTGAGAAGGAGATTGTGCTGACCAATCATTTTCAGGCAGACTGGGAAGCAGATATTTTGATTATCAATTCCGAAGGTTTCAGTCATGAAATTGAAATCAAGCTTTCTAAAAGTGATTTTAAAAATGATTTTAAAAAATCTTATATCAACAGTTCGACGGGCGAAAAATTTCTGAAGCACGATAAAATCTGCTGTGGCGATTACATCTGCAATTCGTTCAGCTTCTTACTGCCGATGGGAATGATCGAGCATTCCACGATTCCCGAACATTGCGGAATTATCGAATTTTATCACAATGTCGATTCCTGGGAAACAGAATTCTATCTCGTCCGGGAACCCCAAAAAGTGCACGAAGATCTTTACTGGAGCCTAACGGATAAAGATACATTCATAAGAAAGATGGCTTTAAATCTCCTGTACAGAAAAATGGAGATCAAAGGAAAACATGAAGAGCTGATTTTTAAAAATCCTTTCGAAATCAGGAAACCAAAATAAAAATTCCTGCCAGAAAAGGCAGGAATTACATTTTATATTTATCGTTAAATTACTTTGCTTCAGGCTTTTCAATCAGTAAATTATAAGTAAAAGCTGCAGCAATACCTCCCAAAACCGGAGCCGCAACAAACAGCCATAATTGAGAAACTGCTTTACCACCTGCAAAAATCGCAGGTCCGATGCTTCTTGCAGGATTCACAGAAACTCCCGTAATTTTAATTCCAACAATGTGAATCAGAACCAAAGCCAATCCGATGGCCAAACCGGCAAAACCGCCGTTGATGTTTTTTGTGGAAGTTGATCCCAAAATAACCATCAGGAAAATAAATGTGAAAACAAATTCAGCAACGAAAGCCGCTGTCATATTGTAAGCATCAAGATATCCATCTCCCCAGCCGTTAGACCCTAAAGCCCATTCTTTCATTTCCGCTCCGGGATGATTGGTAAAAATCAAGTAAAGAACTCCGGCTCCGATAATGGCTCCGAGAATTTGTGCAACGATGTAACGGGCTGCCTCGCTCATTTTCATCCTTCCCGCTGCAGCCATTGCGATTGAAATTGCAGGATTAATATGGCAACCTGAAATATGACCGATTGCATACGCCATTGCAACAACGCTGAGACCAAATGCAAAGGAAATTCCTAACAGACCTACGCCTGTAGTGCCGTCTGCACCGGCGATTACGGCGCTTCCGCAACCCATAAGTACGAGAACCATGGTGCCGAACATTTCGGCAACGAATTTTGAAGTGTTTGAAATCATCAAGTATTGTATTTTTAATTAAGGCAGCGAATGTACAAAAATTAATTATTCGCAAAATTATGTCTGTTTTTATATTTTTTAATTTCTATTTTGTCGATTTTATTCTCATAATTGTTTTTGTGTGGTATTTTATTTATTAATAATTATTTATTTTTGTTTTAATGAAAATATTTTTTCAATTATTTTTAGACTTAAACTAATATATTTTGCTCCTTCAGTTCCCATTTGGAAATTTCATAAAAAAGAAAAGCATTATTTTTGCCGTACACCGGGATAAACTATCGTAATGAGGAAATTGTTTTTTGTCGTTTTTTTAAGTTCTGCAACACTGTTTTTCAGCCAGGCGAAGAAAAAAGGAAGTCTGCCCTGCTACGACCTGAACGAAATTATGAAAGTGGAGCCTACCATGCTTTACAAACCACATTTGGATGCTTCAAAAGGTTTTAATATCAAAATTCTCAAGAATACTTCTACAGTTGAGAAATACATCAGCAACGGGAAATTTCATAAAGTAAAAAAATCAGGCAAGGGTTTCAGGGTTCAAAAGCTGGATTACAGCAGAGCTTGGCTGGTTTCAAAAGCTTATCAGAGTCTTGAAAAAATGGGTTCCAGATTCAGTAAAAATACAGGTGGATCTTATTTTACAGTAACTTCTGTTACGAGAACGCTCGAAGATCAGTGCAGGCTGCGAAAAGTAAATACCAATGCAAGTCTCGGGATCAGTTCGCACAATTACGGCAACTCATTCGATATTTCCTATGTTCGTTTCAACGGTGTTCACAGGAGCAATCCCAAGCTGGAGGAGGCTCTGGAAAAGGTTTTAAAATACTATTACAATTTAGGACGCATTTACTATATCAAAGAAAAACAGCAGAGCTGCTTTCATGTGACGGTAAAAAACTACTAATTTTTCTTTTTTACACAAGCCGTTTGTGTAGATTGCCGAGATTAGGTATTTTTACTGAATAAAAACCAAACCAAAAACTTTACACATGGGAACATTGTCTCCTCAGCAGTTCTCTGATGCTGCCAAAAAATGGTCTGAAAGTCGTTATGATCTGACCATTATTGAAAATCTCTTCAGGCAGAATTCAGTTTTTAATCTTTATAAGTCACAAATAGATACCATTAAAAGTCATAACGATAATGATGATTTTTGTGTACAGATCGGCGTTACGGAAAACAACGAGCTCATCATGATTTCTGTTCCGCTTGACGGGAAGGGTTATCCTGTGCGCCTTGATGAATATTCCTTCTCATTATTCGAAACTTTAAAAGAAGATCTCTGCCTGACCGAAAAGCAGACGTATACTGTTGTGAATAAATCTGTTCTGTCGACTTCAATGCGGAAAAAAGACAGTGATTCAGATGTATTTCTGCCAGTTATCAATAAACCCGTGCTGGAGCAGGAAAAAGCTCTGGAAGCTATAGAATTGTGGCAGAATAACGCCTTTGATTGGTTTTATGCAGAGTTTAAACAAAATGAGGGAAGCGGTATTTTTAATAAATTTTATGTACCCACAGAAAAAATATTTAAAGTAGAGAAAGGCATCATGTTCGTTTCTGTTTTTGGGCTGAAGTTTTCTGAAATATACCGGAAACAGCTTCCTGCACTTATTTTTATCTCAGCACCCGACAATCTGAGTAATCAGAGTGTAGAAATAGATTCAAACACACTTGATTATGCAAAGCCTTGTCCGCCAAGCTGTAATATTTTTGATTTAGGGTAAACTGTAAATAGTGATGTACGCTTTCTACGAAGTCTTTTTATATTTAAATTATCTTTTACTTTTCATAAACACAGTCTTAGGATTCAGAAAATACAGTTATTTTAAAAATATCGAAAAGTTTTATGTTTTCTACATGCTTTTCCTTCTTTTTATTGAAATGACGGTGTGGACTTTAAGTACAGGTTTAGGATTTAAAGATACACGGTTTATGTATCCCGTTTATATAGCCGGGGATTTCTTCTTGCTCACCGGACTGTTTATTGGTAAGTTAAAGTTAAACAGACTTTTTTTATGGCTCTCAGGTTTTGTAGCCGCTGTTTTTTTAACTGTGGTTTTTGGTTTTAAATTAAACTTCAATCACGACATTGCAAAGGTGATTTCAAATATTATCATCATCAGTTTTGCCGGAACATTTTTAATTATGCAGATCAGAAACGGAAAAAATGTTGAGCGTTTTTTCCTGGCAGACTTGGGAATATTTTTTTACTATTCTGTTTCTGTCTTCAATTTTGTCATACAGTCTCAACTTATTAATCTTTCAATGGACAATGTAGGTCTGATTGGTTTGTTTAATACTTTTTTTGCTGCGATTTTGTACGGTTTAATCACATATACTTTTTTAAAATTAAAGAAATAACCTTAAATATTAAACTGTTCAGCTTAATAATTGTGATGACCGCAGTTATACTGACCTTTATTCTGATAGCTTACAAAACCTTTGTAGACCGCATCATTAAGGAAAAAGATGCTCAGAATCTTGCCGACATTCAGCACCAGAAAGATTTGGCTCTTGAGAATGTAAAGGCTCAGGAAGAAGAAAGGAAAAGAATTGCAGTTGCTGTTCATGACGACCTTGGAAATCGCTTAAACATACTTTCTCTGTGGTTGCAAAATATTGAAATTGAAGATGAGAAAGCTTCTGAAGTGATTAACGGACAAATCAAAGAATTGGTAGATTCTGCCAGAAAGATATCGCACAATCTGTATCCTGTCAATCTGGAAAAATTAGGTTTTATTCTTTACGTTGAAGAATTGATTGCCAACCTTTCAAAAAAGATTGAAATATTGCTTTTCGAACTGAAACCTTATCAGGCTAAAAATATTTTCACAGAAGTACAGATTTACCGCATCGTTCAGGAGTTTACCACAAATGTGATCAAGCATTCCGAGGCAACTCACGTGAAGATTATTTTAAGAGATTCAGAAAATACTCTTTTTGTTATTATTTCGGATAATGGAAAAGGTTTTGATTATGATCTGGTGAAAAAAGGAATGGGAATTAAAAATATTGAATCAAGATTACAGTCGCTCAACGCTGCTTTCAAATGGAAAAGCGTCATCGGCAAAGGCAGCAGACTGATCATCAAAATACCACTCAGCAATGAATGAAACTGTAAAATTAGCATTGGTAGACGACGAGCAACTTATTCTGGAAGGAGTGAAAATGCTGCTCTCCAGCGATAAGCAGATCAAAGTAACTTTCACCGCAAACGACGGTGCAGGTTTTCTGAAATTGCTCGAAGAATCTTCACCTGAAGATTTTCCTGATATCGTTTTGTCTGATATTCAGATGTTGCCGATGGATGGTTTTGAACTGGTAGAAATCCTGAAAAATAAATATCCTGATTTAAAAATAATCATTCTATCCTCACATTATAAAACTTCAGTGTTCGGGCACATGATCAAGCTTGGAGTTTCTGCTTTTCTTCCTAAAAACTCAGATAAGAAAACATTTTTAGAAGCCATTAAAAGTGTTCACAGCAAAGGTGTCTATCTTTCTGAGGAAGATCTGAAGATGCTCGCAACCTTTAAAAATAATGTGGTAAAACAGAAATCACTTTTCACTATAGAAGACGAACTTTCAGACCGTGAGAAAGACGTTGTACAGCTCATCTGTCAGGAATTTACCAACAAAGAAATCGCTGAGAAATTATTTATCAGTCCGAGAACTGTGGAAAGTCACCGTCAGCGGATTATAGAAAAATTAGGGGTTAAAAACTCAATTGGCATTGTGATTTACGCTATTATTCATGATATTTTTACCGTAGACATCAGATTATAATTCCGTGAAAATGCGGAATTTTTTTAAAAGACAGCCTTGTTTTTTGGCTAATTTTTTTCATGTTTAAAAAATGAATGTTTTTGATTTTAACTGAATCTTTCAAAAACATCCTTCAATTCTTTCGTTCAGACTTCTTTTATTTTAAATCTTAAATTTTTCCGTACTTTTGCACCCGAAAAAGATTCATATTCAACATTCACTTTTTAATACTCATTTCAAATGCTTTCGGTTCAGGGTTTAGGATTACATCATTCGGGAAATTATTTATTTCAAAACGTCAATTTTACCATCAAAAAAGATGATAAAATCGGTTTGGTCGGTAAAAACGGAGCCGGAAAATCCACACTTCTGAAAATGCTTTCCGGAGAAATTACGTTTTACGAAGGAAATGTAGTTCCTGAAGGTAATATTACCATCGGTTTCCTGAAACAGGATCTTGATTTTGTTAAAGGAAGAACCGTCTGGAACGAAACGATGCAGGCTTTCGAACAGATCAATGCATGGAAAGAAGAGCTGGAAGAAATCAACCATCAGTTAACCGTCAGAACCGATTACGAAAGTGATGCTTATACAGATCTGATCAACAGAATGACCGATTTGAATGACCTTCTGATGCACCACGACGCCTACAATCTGGAAGGTGATATCGAAAAAGTATTATTTGGTTTAGGATTTAAAGCGGATGATTTCCAAAAAATCACTGATGAATTTTCCGGAGGATGGAGAATGAGAATCGAACTTGCAAAATTGCTTCTTCAAAAGAACGATCTGATGCTTCTCGATGAGCCTACCAACCACCTTGATATGGAATCTATCATCTGGCTCGAAAACTTTTTAAAAGATTATCCGGGAGGAATTGTTCTGGTAAGTCACGACAAGCAGTTTATGACAGCAGTCTGCAACAGAACTTTTGATGTCAACAACCGAAAAGTAGATGATTACAAGGCTAATTATTCCAAATATCTGGTGATGCGTGAAGACCGCCGTGAAAAATTGGTTCAGGCTAAGAAGAATCAGGATGCGGAAATCAAGCAGATGGAAGATAACATCAACAAATTCCGTGCGAGTGCTACTAAAGCTTCTTTTGCCCAGTCTTTGATCAAAAAATTAGATAAAATTGAACGTATTGAAATTGATAATGAAGACGTTTCAAAATTCAATATCCGTTTCGTACAGTCGCAGGTTCCCGGAAAAGTAATTTTCGAAGCTGAAAATCTTGGGAAAGCTTATGGACAGAAACAGATTTTTGATGATGTGGATTTCATCGTTCAGCGGGGCGACAGAATTGCCCTTCTCGGACAGAACGGTCAGGGAAAAACCACGTTAGCGAAAATTCTTGCCGGAGATATTAAAGATTATTCAGGAGACTGGAATTTAGGTCACAATGTGAATATCGGTTACTTTGCCCAAAATCAGGAAGAAGTTTTAACGCCAAACAAAACCGTTCAGGAAGAAGCAGAAGATTCCGCAACCGAAGAGACAAGACCGAGAGTTAGAGATTTATTGGGATCTTTCCTGTTTCAGGGAGAAGCGGTGAACAAGAAAACAAAAGTACTTTCCGGAGGTGAAAGAAACCGTCTGGCTCTTTGTAAATTGTTATTGCGTCCTTTCAATACATTGATCATGGATGAGCCTACCAATCACCTTGATATTCAGTCGAAGGAGATCATCAAACTGGCTTTACAGAAATTTGAAGGAACATTAATTGTAATTTCTCACGACAGGGAATTTTTGCAGGGACTTTGCGATAAAATTTATGAATTCCGTGATGGTAAAATGAAAGAATTCCTGGGCGACATCAACGAGTATCTTGAATTCAGACAGAAAGAATCGATCAGAGAAATCTCTGCTGAAAAAGCAAAACTTCATGGAGAAGAGGCTAAGGTTGAGGTAAAGGCAAAGGCCAAGAAAGAGGAAAAACCAGCAGCTGCAGAATCATCAGTTATCGTAGGTAAGGAACAGAAAAGCATTCAGAATAAACTGAAAAAGGTAGAAGAAAAAATTTCTGAACTGGAAACGACAATCGAAAATTACGAAACTTCTTTCACAAAAGACAATCCATCAGAAGAAACATTGGAAAAATACAACAAAACCAAAGAAGAGCTTGATCTTGCGTTGCAGGAATGGGAGCATTTGGGAACGCAGTTGGATTAGTATCAAAAAATAAATAATAAAAGATGGACTTCGGTTCATCTTTTTTTGTGAAGTATATATTGCTCCGGAGGAGCAAACATCTTTGTAGAAAAAACGCATAGTGAAATTACAGCTCCGTAGGAGCTTCTGTTAATAGTAACGTTATTAAGATGAATTAAAGCTCCATCGGAGCGATCTGATAATTCATTTTCAAAACTGAAAAGCTTGTAATTATTGTAAAAACGTGATCCCTCTGCAATTCTGTTTCATTATTTACCTTTAAATTTAATCTTCCCGCAACATTGCAACCTCATTTAACATAATATTGTAATTTAATTTTAAAATATTATCCTTATTTTTGTGCAATGATTTTTAAGGAAAGCAGACAACTCAAGAGTTTTATCTCCAAACTTATGTTTGGGATATACTTTTTTGCACTGTTTTCTTCAAGCTTTCACAGTCACGAGTCTTCAGATGTTTTTGCAGGTTTCAACTTCAAAAAATCAGAAAATTCAATTTCCAAATCAGAAGCCAAAGAAAAAGCCGGCGACTGTCTGGCCTGTCACTTTTTAGCCACTGGAAATACCATTTTACCACAGGAATTTAGTTTCACTTTGATCAAACATACGCATGAAGCGGAGCAGATTTTAGCTGTACAGGAAAAAATCTGGTCACAAACTAAATTTACTTTCCAACTTCGGGGACCTCCCGCAATTTCATAATTCTATTTTTCTCAATATTCATAAGAGTTTTGAGGGATTTTTTCTGAATTAATTAAATCCATTTTTTGTAACACAAAAGTTTCGAAAATCGTAGAGCTGTAATTTCAAACTTGCAGATCAGATTTTGGAACCCGGAATCTCAGCATTCAAACACGACAGTTAAAATAAGAAGCGAAGTTTCGAAATTTTGGTAGAAGAGCATTTTTTCGATAACAAGGTGCGAAGCTCCAAAATATCGGTAGAAAAGAGTTCGGGTTCCTTTGAAAAAGGTGCACAGTTCCCAAATGTCGGTGTGAAAATGATGATTTGGGCAGCTTTTCCGCCTGAATTTATCCTGAGCTTGCCGTAGGACTCCCGCTTTTTTGTCATTGCGAACAACGGTCGGATGTGTTGAGAAGCTGTTTCACTGTCAGTTTATGCTGAGCTTGTCGAAGCAGGCTGCGTGCAATTCGCTGTTACAAAACATGATTTAATTTAATTCAAAATTCATAAGTACAACGTACTTTTTTACATTATACATTTTACAAAAACGTAATGAAAAACATTATAAATCTAATGCTGGTCTTTTTCGGACTGACATTGGTTTCTGCGCAGAAATATACGGTTCAGGGAACGGTGCAGGATTTTCACGATAAAACAATGCTTGAAAATGCAGAAGTTAAAATCGGGGACTTTACCACTAAAACTGACAAAAAGGGAAAATTTTCTTTCCCAAATGTTCCTGCAGGAAATTATAAGCTCGTAGCCAGACATCCGCTCTGCGATGATTATACTGAAAATGTGGGAGTCGACAGAGATGTGCATCTGGCAATTATTTTAGAACATCATGAAGGAGAAATTCAGACCGTCACTATCCACGGAAGCCACAAAACAAAAGGCTCCGTAATTATGACGACTTTAGACAAGTCTGAGATCGAAAGAAATTCAACAGAAAATCTGGGCAATCTTTTATCCAGAATTTCCGGAGTTTCATCTTTGAAAACGGGGAATAATATCACAAAACCCGTTATCCGCGGACTTTACGGAAGCCGTATTTCCATTATCAACAACGGTGTGAGAATGGCTGAGCAGGAGTGGGGAGTAGAGCATGCTCCCAACATCGATGTTAACGATTTCGAGCACATCGATGTTATTAAAGGTGCTTCCGCACTGAAGTTTGGAAATGAAGGAGTAGGTGGTGTTGTCGTTCTTGAACCTTCAGTTCTGCCTAAAAAAGATACCATTATGGGAAGCCTGAGACTTTCAGGAATATCGAATGGCAGAGGAGGCGAGATCGGGGCCAATGTAGCAAAAGCGTGGAAGAACCAATGGTTTGTAAAAACAGGCGGATCGTACAGAAAAACCGGTGACCTGTACATGCCGCATCATACTTTGCAGAATACCGGACAGGAATTTAATTCTTTTAATTTCTCTTTCGGGAAGCACAGTTTTCTGCAGGGATTTGATGTGTCGTACAGCGGCATCAATCAGGAATTTGGGATTTACCGCGGTGCACATCTGGCGAGCCCAGAAGATTTCTACAATGCTGTGAACTTCGGACAGTCTTATTATCTGGATAATTTCAGCTATGATATCGACAATCCGAAGCAGGAAGTGGCGCATCACATTGCGAAACTTTCAGCATACAGAAGGTTTGCAGATTTTGGGAAGCTCACTTTTCAGTACAGTTTTCAGCTCAACAGAAGAAAAGAATACGACATCAGAAGAGGTGAACTGAGCAATCTTCCGTCCATGGATTTAAGATTAATTACGCATTCTGCAAGTCTTGTTCATCTTCTGGAAAGAGCAAACTGGAGTCTTGAAAGCGGAATTTCAGGAGCTTTTCAGGATAATTATCCGAATCCCGCAACCAAGGCGAGACGTCTGATTCCAGACTATTACCGTTATGATACCGGTGCTTTTTCGGTTTTTAAATACAGATTCAATTCTAAATTAAATGCCGAGGCAGCCGTGCGATACGATTTCAGCAGATATGATGCCTACAAATATTATGATTCAGAAAAATGGGAAGCAAATTATGCAGATACTTTCCCTCAGTTTGTCGTGAGTGAATCGGGAAGCAGAACTTTGACAAGACCCATTCTCGATTATCATAATTTCTCTGCAAATCTTGGCTTAGATTACAAACCTTTTGAGAATTTAGAATTAAAACTGAATCTTTCAAGAGCAGAAAGAACGCCCAATCCTGCGGAGCTTTTCTCAGACGGTCTGCATCATTCTGCAGCAATTATGGAAGAAGGAAATTTAAATATTCAGAAAGAAACTGTTTATAATGTCAATCTTTCTTTAGCTGCGAAATTTAATGTTTTGAAAGGTCTTCATATCGAAGCCAGTCCGTATCTGATGGTGTCTGATAATTTTGTCAATCAGATCCCGACAGGCATTTTAAATACCAACCGCGGTGTTTTCCCTGTCTGGTCTTATCAGCAGATCAAAGCAAGGATTTTCGGAGTTGATGCAGATGCAGAATTGTCGGTTACCGATCAGTTAAAATGGAAATCAGGCTTCAGTATTCTGAAAGGTGACGATCTTTCAAATAATGAACCTCTGATTCTGATGACGCCTGCAAAACTGAGAAATTCAATTCAAGTCAATTTAAACAAACCTAGAAATTTCTATGTCAGTCTGGAAAACGAAAATACCTTTAAGCAAAACCGTTTCCCGATCAGAAATCTTCCGGTAACGTTTATAAAAGATGGTGTGGAAAGAAATGAAATCGTGGATTTCAGCTCTACTCCGGCAGCTTTCAGTCTTTTTCATGCTTCGATTGGAGCAGATGTGGCAAAAAATCTGAATCTGAACTTCAGAATCAACAATATTTTCAATACAGATTACCGCGAGTATCTCAACCGCCTCAGATATTATATGTTTGAATCGGGAAGAAATTTTGTGGTTACTCTTAAATACAATTTCTAACTATCTGAAATTATTAAAAAAAATATTCGTATCAAATTTTCAAATCATTTTTCTTGACCCCGACCCCTAAAGGGAGGAAAAATGCCTTGAAAATTTCATCAAAATTATGCTCTTTAGGGACGGGGAAATTAATTTGATGAAATTCGGGCAAACTCGTCGAAGCGTTGTCCGTAATTAAAATTTAAACAAATTATTAAAACTTAAAATTAAATTTAAAATGAAAAAAATATTCAATATTACACTGGTTTTATTCGCAGCACTATTCATTTTCTCTTGTAGAAACGACGACGACGCAGTTCCTGAAGATGTTCACGAGCACGACGAAATCGGAAGGGTAGTTTTAAAACTGACCAATAAAGCGGACGCAGCAGATGTACAGACAGTGAACGTGATTTCAGGAGTGGCAGACGGTCACTTGCATCTTCATACAGGAGACACTTATCTGGCAGAACTTGATTTTCAGATCGCTCACGACGATCATTATCACTCTTCAGAAGAAATTGTGGAAGAAAAAGATCATCATTTCATTACTTTCGGTCCGGCAAACGCTGATATTGTGGTGATGAGAGCTTCAAACGATGTCGTAAGAACAGACGGACAGAAATTAGGTTTAAAATCTGAATGGAAAATCAATTCTACACAGGCTACAGGAAAAATGAATATTAAATTAGTTCATGGTCCTACTGCTGTTAATCAGAATTATCCTTCTGCAACCAACCAGTTGGGGCAGACTCAGGGTGGAGAAACTGACGTTGATATCACAGTTGACGCACACTAAAATCTTACCTGGATATAATTTAATATCACAAAAAGACATTATTTCGGTAATGTCTTTTTATTTTAACGTATTATAACAAATGGAATCGCTTGTTTTAATAAAAAATTCATATTTTTGCAACCTAAAATTTTAATCGATAATGAACGTTACAGCTCAAAATCATGATGATGTAAGTGCATTGCTTACTGTTACATTAGAAAAATCTGACTACAAAGATAAAGTAGAAAAGCAGTTGATGAACTATGCTAAAAATGCACAGGTTCCTGGATTCAGAAAAGGAAAAGTGCCTTTGAGCATGGTAAAAAGACAATATGAAGCAGGAATTGCTTTTGAAGAAATCAACAAGCAGGTTTCTGATGCTCTTAATAATTATGTAAACGAAAACAAACTGAGACTGGTAGGTCAGCCTGTTCCTCAGCCGGTAAACGAGTTCAACCACAACGCAGAGAAAATCGAGGTGGCTTTTGAAGTTGGTTTCGAGCCTGAATTCTCTATCGATCTTGCTAAATATGAAGCGCCTCACTACAAAGTAGAAGCTTCAGAAAAAGAAATCAGCAAGAGCATCGAAAATATGCAGAAGCGTTTCGCAGAGCAGGAGCCTCAGGAAAAAATCGGTAAAGATTCTTACGTAGCTTTGGAAATCTCTCAGGTAGTGGAAGAAGGTGCTGAAGGTGAGCACAACCACGCTCCAAAAAGTGCTTTGATCAGCGCAGAAAACAAAGAAGCTTTCAAATTGGTGAAGTCTTTGAAAATGGACGAATCTGTGAAAGTATCTAAAGAAACTTTAGCTGAAAACGAAGAGCTTGCAAAAGAATTAGGTTTCTCTAAAGAAGAAGCTGAGCACTTGCACCACGCTGAAGTTGAAGTAAAAGTAAAAGATTTCTACAGTTTAAAATTAGCTGAACTGAATCAGGAACTTTTTGATAAAGTTTACGGTGCAGACGCTATTAAATCTGAGGAAGAACTTAAAGATAAAGTAAAAACTGAATTAGACGAATATTTCCAGCAGAATGCAGACGTACACTTCGTAAACAAAGTTTTGGAGCAGGTTACAGAAAAAGAAGAAGTAAAACTTCCTGAAACTTTCCTTACAAAATGGTTGGTATTCTCAAACCAAAACATCCAGTCTGAAGAGCAGGCTAAGGAGATTCTTGAATCAGAGAAAAGTCAGTTAAAATACCAGATCATCGAAGGTAAATTAATGACTGAAAATGATGTGAAAATTGATTACACAGATGTTTTGGGTCAGGCTGAGCAGTTGGTAAGAAACCAGTTGGCTATCTACGGAATCCACCACTTAGGTGACGAGGAAATCCAGAAATATGCTGCTGAAATGTTGAAAGACCAGGAGCAGGTAAGACAGTTGTCTTCTGAGGTGGCTATGGCTAAGCTGAAAGACGTGATCCTTGAAAAAGCGACCAAAAAAGAAACTGCCATCTCTCACGACGAGTTTTTGGAAGAATTGAAGAAGTAATTTTTCTCTTTAAATATATAAAAACCCACCGCTTTGGTGGGTTTTGTTGTTTGTGGCGTCTGATCCTTTGCATTTAGCATTGCTCCCCACCTTTTCCTGAAAGCCAATGTTCAAGGTTGTGAAACTCAGCGCAACGGTTTTTTTGTTTCGCTAGCGCGGATTTGCAATCCGTGCTTATTTCCAACTTACAAAGAGAATGTATTATATTCCGTTAGCGTTGTATTGCATGCAAAGTCACGGATTTCAAATCCGCGACATAGAAATTGTAGATTAGAAAAGACCTGTTTTTTTAAGTTGTATCAAAGTTTCTCATCCACTTTTACCAGTTCACTGATTACAGGAAAATCTGCTCTTAGATAATCCTCCTTTTTTGCAGAGACGTTGTAGACAGTTTCTCCTTTTATATACTTGTAACTGATTGTTAGTCCCGGAAAAACCTGCGTAAATTTTATTTCCCTGTCAATGTGTCCAACGTTATCATTGTCAATTTTGAGATAAAAGAATTTCAAAGTTTCAATCTTTTTTTCAGGTGCGTAATAATCCTTTTTTGTTTCTCTTAAGGAAAATACGAGTAGCGGAAACTGAGCCCCAACGATATAATGATTGGTTCCGGAAAATTCAATTTCATTGAGTGTGCTGTTGCGTTTGAGATTTATTTTTTCAAAATAATTGCCACTGTTTCTGTAGTGTAGAACTTCAATTTTGTTTATTGGGATATCTTTGTCAAACTTTACTTTAAACTTAAAATTTGCACTTCCGGAGGCCTGAGCATGCATGAAGATACAGAGTAAAAGTGTCAGGAGAATCAGATAATTTTTAGATTTAAGCATCTTATTTCGGTTAAATTTAATTTACGATAAACAAAAATAAAAAATAAGGTGAGCCTAAAGAATGAAGACTTGGTACAATCGGAATTTTAAATGATGAAAGATGGATGTGAGGTTGTAAACATATATCTTTCCGCCAATTCAAATTTCCTATCTTTACCGTATAAAAATTTAATTTTAAAATGAAAAAAATAATTCTTCCATTTATATTGGTTATGTCGCTGTCAGTACCGGTTGCGGCACAGAAAACTTCTGTAAAAGCAGAAGCATCTACCTCAAAATCGCAGATGAGTGCTCAGCAGGTGATTGATAAATACGTTGCAGCAATGGGTGGCAAGGCAAAACTTGAGTCTGTGAAAACCAGCATTGTCGGTAATACAATTACTGTACAGGGTATGGAAATTACCATGAGTACAAAGAAAATGGGTAATAAATTCAAATCGTTACAGAGCATAATGGGACAAGATATGACTCAGGTTTTTAACGGTGAAAAAGGATATTTTGAACAGGCGGGAAAGAAAATAGATATTCCGGCTGATAAAATAGCAGAGTTTAAAAAAGGAAAAGTGATTGAGGCGCTGGGATATGATGCTGCCAATTTTACATCGGTTGCTTTGGAGCAGATTGATGGTAAAAACTATAACGTTTTAAGCTCAGAAAAAGGAAAATTCTTTTTCGATGCCGATACCGGTCTTTTATATAAGTCTGAAACAAAAGAAGGAAATGCTATCATAAAAAGCTACATGACAGTAGACGGAATAAAATTCGCTGAACTCATTGATGCAGAAGGAAATGGACAGAGCGTAAGTATTAAGACAACCAAAGTTACCCTGAATTCCGGTGTATCTGAAGCAGATTTTAAAATCAATTAAGCTTTCTTAATTAGTGAAAATCAAGTTTTTAATATTTTAAAAATCCTCGTAAAAACCGGAAAATACTTCCGGTTTTTTATTTAACTATATTTTAACTCACTCAGGATTTCAATTTTCTTTTACGCGTGAATAATTTTTTTAATTTTATCGCGTTAAACAAAACGAGAATTAAAATTCAAAACATGAGAAAAATTTTATCGTCCGTAGCGGCAGTTGTTCTAATGTCGTCTATGTCTTTTGCACAGAATATCCCAATGGATCCTTCTGTGAAAACAGGTACTCTTCCGAACGGAATGAAGTATTACATCAAAAAAAATACATTACCGGAGAAAAAAGTAGACTTCAGACTGGCCATTAATGCCGGATCTATTCTTGAAGACGAAAACCAGAGAGGTCTGGCTCACTTTATGGAGCACATGAACTTCAACGGAACCAAAAACTTCCCGGATAACAAACTGGTAGATTTCCTACAGTCTATCGGTGTGAAATTCGGTCAGCATTTGAATGCTTATACTAGTTTCGACGAAACGGTTTACATGCTTCCTGTACCATTGGACAAACCGGGGAATCTTGATTCAGGTTTAAAAGTAATGGAAGACTGGGCTTTCAACGCAACCCTTACCGATGAGCAGATCAACAAGGAAAGAGGTGTTGTTCTGGAAGAATTAAGATTAGGATTAGGTGCAGACAAAAGAATGTCTGACAAATATCTTCCTAAAATGCTGTACAAATCTCAATACGCCAACAGACTTCCAATCGGGACAAAAGAGGTTCTTCAGAACTTCAAACCGGATGTGATCAGACAGTTCCACAAAGACTGGTACAGACCGGATCTTATGGCTATTGTTGTGGTAGGAGATATTAATGTAGATGAGGTTGAAAAGAAGATTAAAGATAACTTCGGGAAATACAAAAATCCTTCGAAGCCTAGAGAAAGAAAGGTTTTTGACCTTCCAAGCCACAAAGAAACTTTGGTAGCTATTGAAACTGATCCGGATGCTACAAACTCAATGGTTCAGTTCATCATGAAAGATGCTGATGCTTATCAGCCTGATGTTACTGTGGAGCAGTACAACCAGAGCCTTGTAGAAAATCTTGCTACTACAATGCTTAATAATAGATTAAGAGAACTAATCAATTCAAATAATCCTCCGTTCACTTACGGATCTGTTTATCATGGCGGAACGTATGCAAGAACCAAAGAAGCATTACAGGGCTTTGCAATGGTGAAAGAAGGTACACAGGTGAATGCTTTGAAAGTGCTTTTGGAAGAAACTGAGAGAGCAAAAAGATTCGGGTTTACACAGGGAGAATTAGACAGAGCCAAAGCTCAGATTATGTCTAATATAGAAAGAACTTACAACAACCGCGACAAAACCGAAAGCGATGTACTGGTAGACGAATATGTAAGAAACTTCCTTGAAAAAGAACCAATGCCGGGAATTGCCTGGGAATATGAAGATACCAAGACATTTTTACCAACCGTTACTCTTGCCCAGACCAACGATGTGATGAAGCAGATGGTGAAAGACGACAGCCGTGTAATTGTTGTGACAGGTCCTAAAAAAGACAATGTAGCAATGCCTACAGAAGCTGCTGTTTTGAAGGCTTTTGATGATGTGAAAATGGCTGATCTTAAACCTTACGAAGAGAAAGCATCCATTAAAAATCTGGTAAAACCTTTCAAATCTGAAGGTAAAATTGCCAAAACGGAGACCGATGCAAAACTGGGAACCACAACCTGGACTTTAAGCAATGGTGCGAAAGTAACGTTCAAAAAAACAGACTTTAAAGATGATGAAATTGTTTTCACGGCGAGAAGCCTTGGAGGAAGTTCGGTAATCAATGATGCAGATTTTAACAAGACTCAGTTTGCCTATTCTGCATTGGCTGAAGCTGGTGTAAATGGTCTGTCTAAAGGAGATCTTACCAATTATCTTGCAGGAAAGCAGGTAAGTGTGAATCCTTTTATCGGTAACCTTACTGAAGGGATCAACGGAAGAACAACGCAGAAAGACCTTCCTGCTGCTATGGAAATGGTTTATGCTTATTTCACAGGTTTAAATTACAGTCCTGAAGCATTTGGTGCCTTCAAAACCAAGCAGTCTGCGATGTTGGATAACATGTTGTCTAATCCTCAATTCTATTTCTCAAGCGAGCATGCTAAATTTATGAATCAGAAGAACCCGAGATTTATCGGAATTATCCCGATGGAGAAAGACTGGGCAGCAACTGATTACAAAAAAGCGTATGACGTTTACAAAGAGAAATTTGCCAATGCAGGAAATTTCCATTTCTATTTTGTGGGAAATATTGATGAGGCTAAATTTAAAAATGAAGTGCTTCAGTATATCGCAAGCTTACCTTCTACAGGTAAAACTGCCAAATATAAAGATACAGGCTACAGACAAATGACGGGCGACTATTCTAAAACCTACAAAAAAGGAAAAGATCCTAAGAGTATGGTAACCATCGCTTATTCCGGTGAAGCGCCTTACAATGAGAAAGAAGCGTTGGCTTTGGAAGCTTTAGGTGAAGTGGCAACAATCAAGGTAATCGAAAAACTGAGAGAAGATGAGAGCGGAATCTATGGTGGCGGAGCAAGAGGATCGATGAATAGAGTACCTTTCAATAGCTATTCTTTCAGCATCAACTTCCCTTGCGGACCTGAGAATGCTGAAAAACTGACGAAAAGTGCTATTGCAGAAATTCAGAAACTGATAGACAAGGGTCCTGAGCAAAAAGATCTTGACAAGTACAAGGAAGGAGAGTATAATGATGACAAAACCAATATGAAAGACAATTCATACTGGATGAACAACCTGGCGAAAAACCAGCTTGACGGAAGTGATAAATACGAAATCATGAACTATACAGAAAAAGTGAAAGCACTAACTGTAAAAGACCTTCAGGATGTTGCTAAAAAATACCTGACTAAAAACAGAGTCGTAGCAACGCTGATGCCGGAAGACGGATGGCAAAATGCTCAAAAAGCAGAAACACCGGCTGCTGTAAAGGCAACGGTAGCAAAGTAATTTTTGTCCGATTATAAATGAAAAACCACCGCAGAAATTTTCTGCGGTGGTTTTGTTTTCTATTAATTTTATAAAAGAGGGTAATGTGTTCAAAAATAGTTGGTGAAACTCGTCTTATGCGGTTTTACCAGTAATTTATCAAATTTATTTCATTCCTTTCCAAACCTTCAAGGTTTTTAAAACCTTGAAGGTTTAACATATAACATAATCCCAATCTCACCAATAAACCATTAAAACCCTCAAACCCTCAAACTCTCAAACCCTCAAACTCTCCCACACAATCACTCTCCATACTCCTTCTTCCACTCCTCAGCAACATCGCTGAGCGTGGTGTAAAAATCCTCACCAAACTTTCTCGTGAGTGGAGTTTTCAGAAATTTATATACAGGAACCTGCAGTTCTTTTCCTAAAGTGCAGGCATCGCTGCAGACTTTCCATTCATGATAGTTTAATGCTGAAAATGAAGAATATTCAGTGATTCTGATCGGGTAGAGGTGGCAGGAAATTGGTTTTTGCCAGTCAACTGCACCATCTTCATAGGCTTTTTCGATTCCGCATTTTGTGATGCCTCTTTCATCAAAGGTTACGTATGCACACTCGCGGTTTTCTACCATTGGGGTAACATACATTCCGTCTAAAGGATCGGTAGTCCAGGTTCCCTGTTCGTCCAGCGCTTTGATGCCTTCTGCTGTAAGATAAGGTTTTACTTTGTCGTAGATACGGTCTAAAATTTCAAGTTCATCTTTATCTAAAGGCGCTCCCACATCTCCTTCCACGCAGCATGCACCTTTGCATTTGCTCAGGTTACAAACGAATTCTTCAGAAAAAATATCTTCAGAAATCAATTTATCATCTATTTGAATCATAATCTTTTATTTAGTACAAACGAAAAAAGTAAAGCCTTTTTCTACTGCAAAAGTATCAAAAGAAACATTGTGAAAAAAGGAGGCAGACTAGTTTAGAACCAGTCTTTGTTATATTAGAATAATTTTAAATCAGTTTTAAATCAAATTAAACTGCAGCAAAGCTCTGTAAGAAACCAGACTTACGATAATAATCCACAGGCTCACTTCTTTCATCCAATATTTAGGCATAAATCTCAGCATTCGGCTCAGAATAATCGTTACCGGAAATGCGAGAAGTAGAAGATACTCGTAATTTTTGTTCATGTACAGAATTACTGTTACCAGCTGTGCCAATGAAAAAACGAGTAAAAATGTGTATTTATATCGGCTTATAGGGCTTTTCTGATTGTAGTATTTAAAGTGATCGTAGACTGCGTAGATCAGCATCAGAGCAATTGGAATCAGCGGCAGCAGTATTGTGAAATCTTTAATGATCCACAGCTTACCGAAAGGAAAATAGACTTCGTTCCATTCTCTCATATTCAGAAAGTAGGCTACCGAAAAATAACTTAAAGAAATTAAAAGTACTCCGAGCAAAAATCTGAAAATATTTAAACCGATTCGCTCTGAAGTAGCAGCCACGTGAATAAGGACAAAAACCGCCATTGGCCAGGTCGTAGGAAGAAATATAAAATTAAGCGCAATGATGGCACCAACCAGAACGTAGGATTTTTTTCTGAGATCTTCGTTGGTACTCGTCAGTAAAAGCAAAAGAAAAGAATTTGTAAGAAGAGCCACGGCGACACCAAGATCCAGATGGCCCGGATAGAGCCCAAAAATAAAAACTGTGTAGAGTAAAAGAGGCAAATGCGTATGATAATTCAGTGCAATGCTGTTGAAACAGAAATAAGCGAGTGCAACACCCAAAAATGTAATTGCCGTTGTGATAGCACCTAAAGTACTGAAATCAAGTATATTAAATATAATTACAATTAAAAGAAGAAAACCAATATAAACAGGAATTGAAAAAATATTGCTTTCTTTTGAAAGTAATTTAAACATTTTTTATAAATTTGTGCAAAGTTAATTTAAAAAAGGAAAATAATGACGTCTTTCTTTCTGTTCTTAAGTAAAGTTTTCAAAGGATCTTTCGGTTTTTACGACACCTTCGGAAACGTTTTAAACTGGATCTTATTCTTCGTTTGCTGCGTGCTTTTCACGTACTGGTGCTACGTTTTGGTAGTAACCTTGGGTGGCGATAAAGACAAAGAGTATTATTCTCCCACAGAAGGAAAACATCCTTACTACGATCCAACGATCTACAAAAAAGAAGGTTAATTAATTGGTTATATAGAAAAAGACCGGTCAAATTATATTTGATCGGTCTTTTTACGTTTGTACTTTTATTCATGTATCGGCAGCACCAGCACAGGAATCTTAGAATCTCTCGTAATTCCTTTGGTTAAACTGCCTACGAAAACATCATAGATCCCGCTTCTGCCGTGGGATCCCATGACGATGTAGTCGGCGTTTTTATTATCAGCATATTCCAGAATAATGTCTTTGGCAACACCCTGTTTCAAAAGGTGTTCGCAATCAACATCCTGTGACAGAATTCTCTGATTTATTTTATTCAGAAGCACCAGTTCTTCTCTTATTTCATTCTCTTCAATTTCAGGAAAATACTGATAACCCATATCGCCTATGGCAAAACCTATTTCCATTGGGGCAACGTGTATCAGATTAATTTTTGCACCCAGCTGTTTGGCAAATTTAATGGCTCCTTCTACCAGCTGTTCTGTTTTATCTCCGAAATCTACAGGTAATACTATATTGATCATAACTTAAAATTTTGAGGTTTTGGTTATTTTAAAGATACAAAAAATAATGCCGAAACCCAAATTCTAAAGAATTCTGAGGTCTAAAACTTTCTCCTCTTCAAGGTAAGCTTCCAGAATATCGTTCTCAGAAACTTTGCCCACACCTTCAGGAGTTCCCGTAAAAATCAGGTCACCGACTCTTAACGTGAAATATTGAGAAACAAATGCAATGATGTCGTCAACCGTAAAAATCATATCTTTTGAATTTCCGTTCTGAACCTTTTCTTTATTTTTTAAAAGAGAAAAATTCAGGGATTCAAGATTATAATTTTCCTTTTTAAAGAAATTTCCAATCACAGCAGAACCGTCAAAACCTTTCGCAAGTTCCCATGGAAGTCCTTTAGATTTCAGGTCACTTTGGAGATCTCTTGCAGTAAAATCAATTCCCAAACCGATTTCTTCATAATGTTTATTGGCAGATTCTTTCTGAATATATTTCCCGCCTTTCGAAATTTTCACCACCACTTCCAGTTCGTAGTGTACATCATTCGAAAACTCCGGGATGTAAAAATCGTTTCCTTTTAAAACCGCCGTATCGGGTTTCATAAAAATTACCGGTTTATCGGGGATTGCATTTCCCAGTTCTTTAGCGTGTTCGCTGTAATTTCTTCCTATGCAGATTATTTTCATAGTTTTATTTTATATTAAATGTAGTATCAATATCCAGAGAATCTCTTCCGAGATATTGAATGTGAATTTTATTATTTCTATCAGTAATTTTTAAGCTGTCCAGATATTTGCTTCTAGGAAGTGTAAAAAGCTGAGACTTTTTTTCAAAAGGAAAATTTTTCTCAATGTAATAAACATTTTCATTCATGCTCATGCCTAAAACATTGTTTTCAGACTCAATCCTATAGTTTGCGGCCAGTTTTACGATTGTGGGAATTTTATAAAGATTTATATTCAACACAGACGAGAACAGTATCAAAAAAAGAGTATGTAAAAATGGGGTATTAAGAATCAAAATCGTCCAGTTGAAAAATTTGAGAATCTTATTACTAATTCCAAATCTCATGGCTAAAAGGAAACTGCTCAAGGATATGCCGTAAAGAACATTTTGAGTATATGTTCCACAAAAGTCTAGAATTCCAATTAATTCTGTGAGATATAATGTAATAAAAATAAATCCTGAGATCAAAAATATCCTCGCCAACATGATATTTTGCCCGAACAGTTTTTTCGTGATAAAAAACGCAAAAACACCAATTACGAAAATCAAAAGCGAAAAATTAATAACGTCATTCATATCAAAAATGGCATCTAAATTTTTTTATATATGAATTGATACACTCTTCTTAAATTACTTATAACCAATTGCTAATTACTTATTTTTGGGAGCTATTTCCCGCTTTCCGCTGTATCTTTTTTGCTTTAGAAAATTCTGTACCACAGGAAAATTTCATCAAAAGCAAAAAAGTATGCCGCTACAATCGGGGCTAGGAACTGATTGCGCATAAACCACCCCGTCAAAAAATCAAAGATTTTTCGCCACCCCTCCAGAGGAGGGGAATTATTGCTCCTATTTTGAAGAGAAAATTTTAGTTTTTTGATATATTCAATCATTTAAACTCCCATCTTCCAGCTTCCTTACCTCTTAATGTTTAAACTTATTCCCGCAGTGATAGCAGACATAGTTTTCACTCGACAAAACCGAAATTCCAAAGAAACTCGTTGAGCTGTCATCTTTATATAAGTGATTTGAGCCACATTCCGGACACACAAAATCAAAATCCGGATTCTCGATGGTATGATCTACTTCAAGTGCAAATTCCTCATTTTCTTTGTAGTCCTTCAGAACTTGTCCGGCTTTTTCCAGATCTTCTTCAAAAACCTGCAGCTGAATTCCGCCCACAGCCTGCGACAGCAACCAATCCGATTGAATTAGCTGTTCGTTGGCAATAAAACTGTTGATGCCACTTTCTGCAAGAATCTGCTTGTCACGGTTAGCTTCCAAAGCAGTTTCGTAGAATTTGAATTTAACTAAATCACTCATTCTTTTTTAATTTTTGGTTTCCCACAAACTATACAGATTTCTGTGCCACGAATGTTTTCTTCACGCGGATTAAACAGATTACACAGATTTTTTGGTACAAACGAACGGTTAAAGTTGATTTCCCAAAAGAAAATCTTTGATTTTCAATCTCATGTGTTCTAAATTCTCCGTTAGGTTTATAAATTAAAACTAATATGACTTATGTGTCAAACTTCAAAACCTTATTTGAACTTTAAAGCGGGAAATTAAAACTTAAAAACTTTTGTGACTTTTGACTTCTTCGAAATAACATTCATCGACTGTAAAGAGATAATCTTCGATTTGTGATTAAATCAAACCTTACCTGTCAATTGAATTTTAGTAAAAACTTTCTTGGTGTACAAAGGGAAGTCGGCATTTTGTAGCCATCCGTAATATCCTAAATCTTTATTAAAAACATCTTTCACAGCCTGACCTTTGTATTTTCCAAAGTTAAAAACAGGAATATTTTTATCATTAATTCCTATAAAACCTGCCAAATCAGCATTTTTATTGTGAAAAGTAAATTCACTCAAAGCATTGATTTCATTCGGAATGTCATCATATTTTCCAATCTGAGCATCCAGAACTTCAAATGTTGCCATCACATCAGCTTCGGCAGAATGGGCATTTTCCAGAGTTTTTCCGCAGTAAAACTGGTACGCTGCACCAAGATTTCGGGGCTCTTTTTTGTGGTAAATGGTTTGTGCATCAACTAATTTAAATTTGCTTAAATCAAAATCATAATCAGCACGCAGTAATTCTTCGGCCAGTAAAGGCACATCAAAACGGTTGGAATTGAATCCACCCAAATCAGCACCGGTAATCATTTCAACTACTTTAGAGGCAATTTCTCTGAAAGTAGGCGCATCTTTTACATCTTCATCATAAATACCGTGTACGGCGCTCGATTCTGCCGGAATTGGCATTTCAGGATTTACTTTCCAGGTTTTGCTTTCTCTTGAAGAATCAGGATTGACTTTCAGAATGCAGATTTCAACGATTCTGTCTTTTCCCACATTGGTTCCGGTAGTTTCAAGATCGAAAACGCAAAGTGGTTTATGTAATTTTAAGTTCATTATTTTAATTTGAAAATTTGAGAATGGGTTAATTTGAAAATGGAATTTTGATGCTATTTCAATTGCTTATGAAAAATCAACGAAATAATGATGTAATAGATTATTATCAGAGGAATTCCGACTGTTTTAAATATTATTAAAATCAAAACTGCTCCGATAAGTAAAGCAATTTTGGGATAATTATCCTGCAGTTTCATAGATTTGAATTTCATTGCAATCATTTTGATTGGGCTAATTAATAACCATGAGCTTAAAATAGTTATTACTAATAAAATTAAAACTGGTGTTGAATTTTTATCAAATGCATAGTTTTCAAATGGAAAATAAGGAGTCGTCAATAAGTAAATTCCAAAAATCAAAATAGTATTACTCGGTGTATTTAGACCTTTAAAATAATATTTCTGGTCCTCGTCCAAATTAAAAATCGCCAATCTGAGACATGAGAAAAGCGTGATCAGAAATCCAAGATATTTTATTTCCAAAGGAAGATGTAAACCTAAAACTTCACTCCCGAACGGTTCGAGCATTTTAAACATCGCCAAGCCCGGAATCAATCCGAAACTTACCATATCCGCCAAAGAATCGAGCTGAGTTCCCAGATTGGAATTGGCTTTCAGGGCTCTCGCAACAAAACCGTCGAAAAAGTCTAATACCAAAGACAGAATAATGCAGATGGCCGTTGTCTGATAGTCGCCCGAAATCAAATGCACAGCACCCACACAGCCTGAAAAAAGATTTCCCAATGTGATGGCGTTGGCAAGATTGTTTTTAATGAAATTCATGTCAGCAAAATTACATTTTTTAACGATTTCAGGCTTCATTTATATGAACTAAAAATGACAATAGTGTGAATTTAATGTAAATTTACACCCTTAAAAAACAGTTAATTGAAATGAAATTTTTCAGGGAATTGAGGAAAGAAGAAATTCTTATTTTGTGTTACAGAATTTTTCTGGCTTTCGTATTTTATCAGATTGCAAGACTTTTGTTTTGGTTTTTCAACAGAAATTTAATCAAGGTTGAAAGCATTTCAGATTACCTGAATCTTGCTTTTCATGGGATTGCATTTGACCTTACGGCAATTCTGTATGTGAATATGCTTTTTATTTTTTTAAGTTTAATTCCGATTCTCATCAACACAAAAAGCGGTTACCAGAAATTTCTGTTCTGGCTCTACTTTGTCACCAACGGAATTGCTTATGTGATGAATTTCGGCGATTTTATTTACTACAGGTATTCACAGACAAGGCTTACGCTCGCGGCTTTTCAGGTGGCTAAGCATGAAACCAATATTCTCAAAGTTTTTACAACTTCCAGCAAAGAGCATCCGTTTGTGATTATCTGGTTTGTGGTTTTGATGATTCTGTGGGTTTTTCTCTACAGAAGATTTAAAATTAAATACCAAAAACCGGTAAAACTTGTTCCTTATTTTCTTTGGTCACTGCTTATTTTGTGCATTTCTTCCGTTTTAATTGTCGGCGGAATCAGAGGCGATTTTAAGCACAGTACACGACCAATCAATATGGTGGATGCCAATAAATTTGTAAAAACGCCGCTGCAGGGAAATATTGTTCTGAACTCTACTTTTTCATTTTTCAGAACGTTGGGAAGCAATAATTTCAGGGAAGTACATTTTGTGGATGAGAAATTTATTGATGAAAATATTTTCCCATATAAAACTTACGACAGGCAGGTTCCGAACAAACCCAACATCGTTATTTTCATTGTAGAATCTTTTGGAAGAGAATATTCAGGAGCATTTAATAAAGATAAAAATATTAAAGATTTTGTGTCTTACACGCCGTTTATCGACAGTCTTGCAAATAAAAGTCTGATTTTTCCGTATACTTTTGCCAACGGGCGTCAGTCGATTCACGGGATGAGCAGTATTCTGGCGGGAATTCCAAGTCTGACGGATGCTTTTACGAGTTCGCCTTACTCCAATCAGAAAATTCAGTCGATTGTTTCTGTCTGCAACGATTTAGGTTACGATACTTCGTTTTATCATGGTGCGCCAAACGGGTCGATGGGCTTTTTAGGTTTTGGAAATATTTTAGGATTTAAAAATTATTTTGGTTTAAATGAATACAACCGTCAGCAGGATTTCGACGGCATGTGGGCAATTTGGGACGAACCTTTTCTGCAGTATTTTGCGAAAAACACCGGAAAAAAACAACCGTTTATGTCAACCGTTTTTACGGCATCTTCTCATCATCCTTTTAAAATTCCTGAAAAGTATCAGGGAAAATTTAAAAAAG
>NZ_LMQH01000014.1:269552-312279 GCF_001424105.1 Chryseobacterium sp. Leaf394
AAAGTATTTTGAAACTGCAGAAAAACAACCTTGGTTTCACAATACAATCTTCGTATTTACGGGAGATCATACCAATCAGACAGCTTATCCTGAATATGAAAAATTAATGAACCGTTTTGCTGTTCCCCTGATTTTCTACTCGCCAAATCCTGCTTATCAGTTGAAAGGCGTTAATACTGAATTGGCGCAGCAGATTGATATTTATCCAACGCTGGCAGATTTGATTGGTTACAACAGAAAAATCAGAAGCTGGGGGAGGAGTCTGCTAAGTGAAAAGCAATATCAGCCTCTAATTGTGAATTCAGACGGAAGTTCGGAGCAGTTTATTTACGGAAACTTTATGTACAGATTTGACGGTAAAGATATTACAGGCATTTATTTTAAAGAAGATTTAGGCTTTGAAAATAATCAAATCGATAAACTGAAAACTCCTGAGACTGAAAAAGGAAAGCTCGTCGCAGAAGCCTGGTATCAGGATTATATGACCAGAGTGATTAACCGCAAACTCAATTGATTTCAGGAGCTGTTTAAAAATGAAAATTCTGTAAAGTATTACTATTTATGCTTTGGATAACAAAAAAGTTGGTGTGTTTAAAATTAATTTATACTTTTAACTAATTAACAATTTTGAAATCTTATCAAATAGAATTAAACTTTATAATATGAAAAAATTATTTTTAACGCTGGCGTTTTCTCTTATCGGAGTAATGTCTTTTGCACAGATCGAAGGAAAGTGGAAAACCATCGACGATGAAACCGGAAAGCCAAAATCTATCGTAGAAATTTTTAAGAAAAACGATGGCAAATATTACGGAAAAATCGTTCAGCTTTTGATCAAGCCTGAAAACAACAACTGCGTAAAATGCAAAGATGACCGTAAAAACAAACCGTTACTTGGTTTAGAAATTATCAGAGGTCTTTCTAAAGACGGTGACGAGTTCAGTGGCGGAACTATTACCAACCCTAAAGATGGTAAAAGTTACAAAACAGAAATAGAGAAGGATGGTAATACATTAAAAGTTAAAGCTATCATTATGGGAATTGCGGTAAAAACGCAGACGTGGCATAAAGTATAAATCAGTTTCAATATAACAAAAAGGAGGTCATTTTTTGACCTCCTTTTTTATGCTGAAAAATAGTTTTAAGCTAAAATTTTCTTCACTGCCTCTTTCACGGCTGCAGAATCGATTTTATATTTTTTCATTAATTCAGCAGGAGTTGCAGATTCTCCGAAAGTATCGTTAACGGCTACAAATTCCTGTCTTGTTGGTCTTTTTCTTGCCAACATTCCGGCTACAGATTCACCTAAACCACCAAGGTAGTTGTGCTCTTCCGCAGTTACAATTTTACCTGTTTTCTCAACAGATTTTAAGATAATCTCCTCATCTAACGGTTTAATTGTGTGGATATTGATTACTTCACAAGAGATTCCTTCTTTTTCAAGCTCTTCTGCGGCAACCAAAGATTCCCAAACCAGGTGACCCGTTGCAACAATCGTTACGTCGGTTCCTTCCTGTAAAAGAATACCTTTTCCAATCTCGAAAGGCATGTCTTCAGGAATAAATACAGGAACTACCGGTCTTCCAAATCTTAAATAAACCGGACCTTCAAAATCAGCAATCGCTAAAGTTGCCGCCTTAGTCTGATTGTAGTCGCAAGTGTTGATTACGGTCATTCCCGGAAGCATTTTCATCATTCCGATATCTTCCAAAACCTGGTGTGTTGCACCATCTTCTCCCAAAGTAAGACCTGCGTGAGAAGCACATATTTTTACGTTTTTGTTAGAGTAAGCAATCGACTGACGGATCTGGTCATACACTCTTGAAGTTGAGAAGTTGGCAAAAGTTCCTGTAAAAGGAATTTTTCCAGTGATGCTCAAACCTGCAGCAAGACCCATCATGTTTGCTTCAGCGATACCTACCTGGTAAAATCTTTCAGGAGCTTTTTCGATGAATTTTTCCATTTTCAACGAACCGATGAGGTCTGCACAAAGCGCAACAACATTGGGGTTTTTGTCAGCCAATTCTGCCAATCCGGCTCCGAATCCTGAACGTGTATCTTTTTTTTCTGTATATGTATATTTCATGTGAAGTTTAAATTTATGATTGATAAATGATGTTTGATAATTGATACAAGTGAGAAATTATTTATCAATTATCACTGATCATTCATGTTAGTAATCTGCCGGAGCTTCTAAGTACAACTGTTTGAAAGCGGTATCCAACTGCTCATCACTTGGAGCTTTACCATGCCATGCATGAGTTCCCATCATATAATCTACTCCGTTACCCATAATGGTGTGAAGGATGATTACCACTGGTTTTCCTTTTCCGGTTTCTGTTTTTGCTCTTTCAAGAATAGCGATTACGGCTTCAAGATCGTTACCGTTTTTTTCTTCCAGAACAGTCCATCCGAAAGCTTCCAGTTTTGCATGAAGATTTCCCAGTGAAAGTACGTTGTCTGTACTGCCGTCAATCTGCTGACCATTGTAATCGATCGTTGAAATAATATTATCTACCTTGTTTCCGGCTGCATACATAAAAGCTTCCCAAACCTGACCTTCCTGCAGTTCGCCGTCTCCGTGAAGTGAGTAAACCAAAGAAGTATCGCCATCTAATTTTTTTCCCTGTGCAACACCAAGAGCGACAGAAAGTCCCTGTCCGAGAGATCCCGAGGCAACTCTGATTCCTTCCAGGCCTTCGTGAGTTGTTGGGTGACCCTGTAATCTTGAATCCAGTTTTCTGAAAGTTTTCAGTTCATCTACCGGAAAGAAACCAAATCTTGCCAAAGTAGAATAAAAAACAGGCGAAATATGTCCGTTTGACAGATAGAAATGGTCTTCATTTTTACCTTCCATGGTGAATGGTAATTTATAGTTCAGAATTTTACCGTAAAGTGCAGTAAAATATTCTGTACAGCCTAAACTTCCGCCGGGATGTCCTGAATTTACAGCATGAACCATTCTCAAAATGTCTCTTCTGATCTGTGTTGTAAGAGATTTCAGCTCTTCAATACTTTTACTCATATATTAGGATTTATTATTAGAATTGATTGTATGCGAATTTACAATTTTTTGCCGGCTTACGGAAATTGAAAAATCCGGCGTTGGAGTTCCGGATTTCTGTGGGTTTGGAAAAGATTTTTTATTTTTACTAAACCTTCAAGGTTTCAAAAACCTTGAAGGTTTGAAAATTTATATTGTTATTTTACTACCGCAGCCCGACTTGAGTGGAGCTCTTTTTGTAAGCGAGGGAAAAGCTCAGGCACAAAAAAGCGGGAACGGAAGGCGGATTAAGCTGCCCAAATAAAGAAATTAAACCAACTTCAGATAATTTTTATTTTTCACCATCCACAACCCAACAAACGTCAGCAAACCATTCAGAATAATCAGTTCCACACCAATTCTGTAATCGGTGTAAGCTGTCACCAAATAATTAATAATATACGTAAGTACCGGAGCTAAAAGCGTTACGGCAAGAATAGAATATTTTGTTGAGATTTTAAATTTGGTAAAGATTCCGAAAGCAAATAAGCCTAAAAGTGGTCCGTAGGTGTAACCTGCAATTTCCATGATGAGATAAACAATGGATTTGTCATTCATCGCTTTGAAAACCATGATCAGGATGAAAAACACCACCGTAAATGTCAGATGAATTTTCATACGGAGATGTTTTTTCTGCTTTTCTGTTCGCGTTTTGTCTTCATTTAAATTTAAAAGATCAACACAGTACGAACTTGTAACTGCCGTCAAAGCACCATCCGCAGATGGGAAGAGTGCGGAAATCAATCCGATAATGAAAATTACAGCAATCGTCATCGGGAAATAACCGTTAAGTGACAACGCCGGGAACAGGTCATCGCCCATAATATTTTTCACGTTTCCTGCAGCATCTTTGAATCCGAAAACATTGGAGACCACTTCTTTTCCATCCACAGTACTTGTAACTTCCGAGTATCCCGCACCGTTTTGCAAAGCAAAAAGATAAAGCAATCCGCCTAAAAACAGGAATGCCAGATTTACAAATAGCAGCGTTCCTGCGAAAGTCAGCATATTTTTCTTGGAGTTTTTCAGATTGTCTACAGAGATGTTTTTCTGCATCATTTCCTGGTCAAGACCTGTCATAGCGATGGTAATAAAGATTCCGCCGAGAATGGTTTTGAGGAAGAAAGTTTTGGAATTGGGATCAAGATTGATAAAATGCGTATAATTTTTCTGTTCTAAAACCGTGTAGGCTTCACCAAAAGAAAGATTTAGATTTGATAAAATATAGACGATACACGCAATTAAACTGATGATCATAAACGAAGTCTGCAGAGTATCGGTAATTACAATCGTTTTTACCCCACCTTCAAATGTGTATAGAAGAACCATTAATAAAAGCACTGCAGCAGTCACCCAAAACGGTACGCCGAGACCTTCAAGTAAAAATATCTGTAAAACATTTACCACAAGATACAATCTCGCCGTAGCACCAATCGCTCTTGAAACAATGAAAAATACCGACCCGATTTTATGCGCTTCTACATTAAATCTTCTGCCTAAATATGTATAGATGGAAGTCAGATTCATTTTATAATAGAGTGGGAGAAGCACTGCCGCGACAATGAAATATCCGATGAAAAAGCCGATCACCATCATGTAATATTCAAAACCGCCGAAAATATATTCGCTACCGGTCATTTTCCCAACCGTTCCTGGTACGGAAATGAATGTCACACCGCTTAAGCTGGTTCCGATCATCCCAAAGGCAACGAGCCACCACTTGCTTTTTTTGTTACCGATGAAAAACGATTGATTATCAGAGTTACGGCTGGTAAAATAGGAAATCACCAAAAGCCCTACAAAATAGACAAATACAAACAGTAAAAGTACAGTTCCCGGATTCATGCTTTAAATTAAATTTCAGCAAATATAGTTTTTTTTGGGATGTTGCGGGATGTGGGATGATGGATGCGGGATGTTGTTTATTATTACTTACAGATTTAATAAATTTACAGATGTTTTAAATGTCGCAGGATGCTGAATATCATGTGTAGTTTCGCACAGATTTCACGGATTTACACAGATTTTTTTGAGCATTTGACAAAGCCACGAATACACGAATTTTTACTCAAAATTTGGAAGTAAATTCGTGCATTCGTGGCCTTAAGTTTATTTTTTGCAGTTTTTTTATTCTCGGATAATTATAAAAATCTGTGTGATAATCATCCATCACCCAACATCCATCACCCCGCTTTACAAGACATCCTGCAAATCCTCGTTCTTTTGGAAAGTTGCTTTCGCAAACGGGCACAGAGGAATGATTTTTTTGCTGTTTTCTCTGGCAAATTCTACAGCTTTGATCAGCATTTCTTTTCCTACGCCTTTTCCGTTGTAGGCTTCTTCCACTTCGGTGTGATCGATGATAAAGCGGTCTTCTCCTGCCCATGTGTAGGTCATTAATCCTGCTTTTTGTCCGTCAATTGAAGCTTCGAAGCTTCCGTGTTTTTTGTCGTCGTTTTGTTTTACTTCTATCATATTATGAAAATTTGGTTTGAATTTCTATTTCGTTAAGTAATATTTTGTGTACCGGACATGCATCCGCAATGGCGTGAAGTCTTTTCAGCTGTTCTTCACTCAGTTCACTTCCTTCAAAATTAATGTTTCTTTTAAAAATTGCCAATTTTGTAAGCGGAAAATTTTCCAGTTCTACTTCTACATCTATGTTTTCTACGTCCCATTCTTTTCGGTCAATGTACATTCTTAAAGTTGCGGCAGTGCAACTTGCCAGGGATGTGGCGAGAATTTCAAAGGGATTGAAACCCTTGTTTTTTCCGCCTTTTTCGATGGGCTCGTCGGTGATTAAATGGTTTTCACCTGCGATCACTTCCGTGTAATATTTTGTTTTGCCTAAGCTTGCTTTTACGGTTACAGCCATGGGTTTTTATAAGTATTGAGTTATGGGTAATGAGTAATTTTATGATTGATAATTGATGAAAGTCTTCCGCAGATTTCAGAGATTTTTGTTCTAATATTACTGATGTTTTCAAACAGCTCTTGTAACTTTTGACTTCGTCGATATAACATTCATCGACTGTAAGGAGATAATCTTCGATTTGTAGTTTAAATTTTAAACAATTTGATTTTTGAAACTTTCAATTTTTTCGGTTAAATCTTTCAGTATCTCTGGGTTGATGACTCCTGTTTGCAAATCAAAATTTTCATAAAATTTGGGCAGTGAAAAAGTTTCTTTTACATCTGCTGCAAACTGTGGGAAGAATGTTTTTGCGGTATTCATTACGTTTCCGCCACCGTATCCTCCAGGTGAAGTCGACATCAAAAGCATCGGTTTGTTTTGAAAGACTTTTACATTGATTCTCGAAGCCCAGTCGAAAATGTTTTTAAAAGCTGCGGAATATGAGCGGTTGTGTTCTGCCAGAGAACAGATAATTACATCACAATCTTCAATTTGTTTTAAAAAACTGTGTGCTTCATCCGGAAAACCATTTTTCTCACGATCGACTGAAAAAACGGGCATATCGAAATCATTCAGGTCAATCAGATTAATTTCATCATCAGGAAAACTTTTGAGAACAAATTTTACAAGTTCCCTGTTGATGGATGTGGAAGAGGTGCTTCCGGCAAATGCGAGTATTTTCATAGATTATTTTTAATTTATTTGACTTAGATACAGAAAGAGACAGCTCCTCTATATTAAATGTTTTTGTTATAATTCATTATTTTTTTATTTAAAATATTCATAATTGAATTATGCTGAAATTATTTCAAAAATATTAAAATATGACTTAATTTAAAATTGTGAAATTTATTTAAAATGATTATAAATATTGATAATTTTACTGTTAAATTGCTTTATTCATTAGATTATTTACAAATAATTTTATATTTGTAATGATTTAAAACATTTTAATACTATGAAAAAAATTATTTTAACATTAAGTGCCGTTGCACTTCTTGCAGTAACTTCCTGTGATAAAAAGGAAGCAACAAAAACTGATGCCGGTACAGAAAATACTGCTGCTACAGATGCAAATTCTGCTGAAGCAAACATGACGCCTGAAGCACCGAAAACAGTTAACGGAGTAGAGGTTCCGAAATTCAGCAATCCGGAGGCTCAGAAATTTGCCAATGAGTATGCTGATTATATGTCTGAAATGATGGCAGCCTCAAAGTCTGGTGATACTGCAAAAATTCAGGAGCTCAGTGCTAAATCTCAGGAGTGGGCTAAAAAACAAAGTGAATACGCAGCGAAAATGACTCCGGAAGATGCTAAGCTCTGGACTGATTTTGCGATGAAAGTTTCACAGGCTCAGATGCCAAAATAGTCTTGATTCAATTTTAAAAGTGAGCCACTTTGAGAAAAGTGGCTTTACTTTTACCATTTACTTTCTGTTTAAAACTGCTTTCGGCAAAGGAACATATTCTTTGTCATCTCCCGGAACCAAAGGAAAAGCTTCATAATTCTGATCGTTCCAGTCTACTTTTGCTTTGTCGATTAATTCTTTATCTGAATTCACGAAATTCCAGAAGATAAATCGTTCTTCATCAAACGGCTCACCGCCAAATAGGTAGACAGTCGCATTTTCGCTCATTTCAAACTCACAAAGTTTGGTGTTTTTGGCAATCAGCAATTGTTTCGAACCATACGTATTGCCGTCAGCATTCACGGTTCCGTCCAAAACATACATTGCTGCTTCACCGTAAAGATCCTGTCCGATGCTTATTTTCTGAGCGGTTTTGGTTTTAATTTCAATAAAAAACAATTTGCTGTGAACCGGAACCGGAGATTTTTTTCCAAATGCTTCGCCTGCAATCAATTTAAACTGAACTTCACCTTCTTCCCACACCGGAAGCTGGCTGGCTTCAATGTGATGAAAAGTCGGTTCGGTCTGCTCCAGATGTTTTGGAAGTCCGACCCAGATTTGAAAGCCGTGAAGTTTTTTGTCGGTTGTTCTTAAATATTCAGGTGTTCTTTCTGAATGTACAACGCCTTTTCCGGCGGTCATCCAGTTGACGGCGCCAGGTTTTATTTCTAAAGCACTTCCGATGCTGTCTCTGTGAAAAATTGATCCTTCTAAAAGGTAGGTTAAAGTTGAAAGTCCGATATGAGGATGAGCAGGAACGTCAAGATTCTGGTAGTCTTTTAATTCAGCTGGTCCCATGTGATCAATGAATACGAAGGGTCCAACTGCTCTTTTTTCACGGAACGGCAATAATCTTCCGACTAAAAAATTTCCGATGTCTGCTGATTTTTCTTCTATGATAAGTCCGATGTTTGACATGATGGATTTGGTTTTTTTGTTTTTGAATGAAGCTAATTTAATCAAATATTTCTTTTGCTGATTGCTGTTTACGTAAATTTAAATTTTATCGTAACCCTCAAATCTCTCGTCAACAATGCGTTTCCAGTCCGGATGTTTTCGGATAAATGCAAAAACGTAAGGGCAGAATGGAAGCAGTTTTTTACCGCTTTCTTCGATATACATTAATGTTTTTTCAACAACTGCTGCAGCAGCTCCGGTTCCCGCCAGTTCAGGTTCGGCTTCCGTATGAATGAGAGCAATCTGCTGACTCGTTTCTTTGCAGTCAATAAACGCAAAATGACCGTTGTATTCTATTTCAAATCTCTTTTTTTCTTCGTTTTTTACTAATGGGATGTTTTCAAATTCCGGTTTCATGATTTTATATATTTTAAAGGTATTTAAATGTGATTCTTATTTTTACAAATCGTTTCGGATATTATGCTTGGATTCTAACCAGACAACAACCGTTAGAACTTAAAATTAATAATTTAATAGTGATTAATCTTCCAGATACCCGAATTTTCCGGTATTGAAATCTTCAAAAGCCTGCATAATCTCTTCTCTTGAGTTCATCACAAACGGTCCGTGAGGGAAAATCGGTTCATTAATCGGTTCACCGCTGATTATGAGTACAATTGAATCTTCGGTAGCTTCTACGGTAAAGCTTTCGCCGTCATTTTTGAATAAAACAAAATTATTAACCGGCGCTTTTTCTTCTTCATTGACAATGATATTTCCTTCGATAACCAAAGCTGCAGTATTGAAGTTGGCGGGGAAATTAAATTCTGCCTTTCCACCTGATTTCAATTTGGCATTCATCAGATTAATTGGAGTAAAAGTAGATGCCGGACCTCGGTTTTCCTGGAATGATCCGGCGATAACTTCAATGAAACCATTTTCACCTAAATCTACTTTTTTCATTTCTGAATTGGAGATAGCCTGATATTTTGGTTTGCTCATCTTATCTTTTGCCGGAAGATTTACCCAAAGCTGAACCATCTGAAAGATTCCGCCCTGCTTAGACCATTCTTTTTCGTGATATTCTTTATGAAGAATGCCGCTCGCAGCCGTCATCCACTGTACGTCGCCTTCACCAATGATTCCGCCGCCTCCTGCGCTGTCATGATGTTCAACTTTTCCCTGGTAAGCAATCGTTACCGTTTCAAAACCTCTGTGCGGATGTACGCCAACACCTTTTGGTGTTTCGGATGGATTAAAATGGAATTTTGAATTATAATCCAACATAATGAACGGATCCATTCTTTTCATATCGGGCTTTTGTGCGCTTGGTATAAAATTATGCACCCTAAAACCATCACCTACGAAATGAGCAGGCTTCGGTGGAATAACCATTTCTACTTTTTTAGTTGTCATAATATGTCTGTTTTAATTTTAAACAAATTTAGGACAGCAAAAGTGGATTGACGTTGATGTGTGTTAAGTTCGGGTTTTGAGTGGTAGGGAAGGAGAGTGAGAGAGTTTGAGAGTTTGAGAGTCGGAGAGTTTGAGAGTTGTTTGGAGTTTAATGTTTTGTATTCTTGTACTTTAGATGAATACCCTCAAACGCTTAAATGCTCAAAATCAACCTCTCCTACGCTTCGGATTTCATGTTTCTTCCGTCTGAGACGTGGAGTCTGCGGAAAACGAGGCTTGATAAAATGGTTAAAATTCCGACAGTGAGGAATGTGTAGCGGAAAGCGTTGTGTGTTTCATGAAGAATAAGTTCGGGGCTGTTTTCGTAAATTTTTAAAACAATTAAACCAAATGCAATCCCAAAACCTATGGCCAACTGCTGATTCACTGAAATCAGGGAATTCCCGCTGCTGGTCTGGAAATTTCTTAAGTCTGCAATTGAAATCGTGTTCATAGATGTGAACTGAATCGAGTTGAAAAATCCTAAAATAGCGATTACCGGAACGAACCAGAAGATAGAATCGTTAATATTGGGAATTGCTAAACAGCAGATTAAAGTTCCGATCACAAAAGTGTTGACCATCAACGTTTTTTTGTAACCGTATTTATTTAAAATCCGGATCACCGATGATTTGCCAAACATTGCAGTTAGGGCCATCGGTGCAATAATCCAACCTGACATCACAGCTGACTGACCGTAAGCAATCTGAATCATTAAAGGAAGCAGAAGCGGAACGGAACTGATTCCTAATCTTGTTGCAAGATTTCCTACAATTCCAACTCTAAATGTGCGAACCTGAAATAAATTCAGAGGAAAAATCGGATTGTTGCCTCTTTTCGCATGGCGGTAATAATAGTAGAGAAACAGAAATCCCAGGATGAAAACGAGTAAAACGGGTGTAATATTCTGCATATCGCCAAAAAGTTCTAATGAAACTGAAAGCAGCAAAGAGGCTGCCGCAAAGATGATAAAACCTTTCAGATCAAAATCGGTGTCTCGCGAATTATAATTCGGCATATATTTTAAACCCAAAACAATTCCTAAAACTCCAATCGGAATGTTGATGAGGAAAATCCAGTGCCACGAAAGATAATCGACCATATAACCTCCGACCAAAGGACCTAAAACAGGACCAATCAAAGCAGGAACAATGGCGAAATTCATAGCTTTGAGCAATTCGTTTCGGTTAAAAGTTTTAATTAAAGCTAATTTCCCGACAGGAGTCATTAAACTTCCGCCAACTCCCTGAACGACTCTTGAAATCACTAGATGCGTTAGATTTTGAGAAAGGGCACAAAATACAGACCCTAAACTGAAAAGCACGAGAGCAAAAATAAAAACTCTTCTCGTTCCAAAACGGTCTGCCAAAAATCCGCTCGCAGGCATGAAAACTGCCAGCGTCAGAACATAACTGATGATAGCGTTCTGCATGTTCAGCGGAGATTCATTCAGATCTCTTGCAATTGAGGGTAGGGAAGTATTTAAAATTGTAGAATCCAGCATCTGCATAAAAATAGCAGTTGCTAAAATTAAGGGAAGAACTTTTTTTACGGTTTGGCGGGGAGATGTGGTTGTCGGCATGTCACTAAATTGTATCTAAGCCTGATTTTTAGCTTAAACTTTTAATTATTTTAAGTTACAATTATCACACCGATAAATATTTCAGCAAATTCAAAAAATTGATTTTAGGTTATATTTTTTTCTACATTTCTGTCAGTTTTACGTGCTGAGAAAAGGTTATTTAATTTACTTGTAGATAATCTTTCAGTACATAAAATGCAAATTTATTCACAAGCATTTATTAATTCTATCGGGTTTTCGAAATTTTTCAGAAATTCTTTCTGTTTTTTATCGAAATTTTCGGCAAAGCCTTTGTCACCCGGGCTACCACCGATCGTCATACTCGTCATCCATCCATCGTTAGACGTCTCATTCTTCAGTCCGAAAATTGATGAGGGTTGTTTTTTATAATTTTCCCAAACTTTCAGCCATTTCGCAGAAGAGGTATTTATAATGTTGTTTGTACCGAAGTTTCTTTCTGAAATATCATTTGTTTCTTTTGTGATCGATTTCATTTCGTAAATAAATTCGTTTTCGGAGTCATTGAGTTTTAAAATCAATCCTGGTAAACCATGAAATTTGTACGGTCCGTCCTGAACGGGAATTTCTGCCGTAAACCATGCAGTCCATTTCCGGCCGCCAAACTCAGTAATTGCTTTTTGAACGGGGTAGCCTAAATGAATATCCTTTTCAGAATTTATTTTCCAGTCAATTGTACATTGGTTTTTTACGATGAAAAGTTTGTCGTAAAGCTGTTTTTCAAATGAAATCTCCCTGTTAATGTAATTTTTTGAAACAACATCGTTAAATTTTGACTGACCATATTTATAATTAAAGGATAGACTGCCCAAACCTTTTTTCTTAAATTCTTTTAGGGCTGTTGTTTTCGTCGAGTCATTTTTAAATTTTATATAGGAAAGAAACTCGGACGTTTTATTTTCATGAATCAGCAAGGCAAAATCTTCCTGTAAATATTCTGCTGAAGATTTTTGAGGTTTCCATTTAAAATTGTAAACTGTCTTGTAAGATTGAGCTGAAAGATTAATCAGCATAAATAACATGATAAAACTGAATAGAATTTTCATTGATTGGTGATTTTTGTAATGCGAATATAAATAAAAACCCCGAAAAATATTTTTTTTCGGGGTTTTTAATCTTTATAAGATTTTATTTTCTAACTTTTTCAACGCCAATCCAGTCTTCTCCTTCTCTTTTCACCTGGCTCAGTGTGTAGTTTTCGAAGTCGTCGGTTTTGTATTCAATGTTATCTTTGTTTTGCTCAAACGGCATAATGTAATAGAAATCTTTATCTGTTTTATCTGCCTTGCTGCCTTTTTTCATTGTCGGCATATATTTGGTCTCAAATTTATACTTTGGAAGATACTGTTTTACAGAACCGTAAAAAGCTTTGTTACCTTTTTCACTCGGAATAATATCTACAATCTTGAAATCATCTTTCTTCTTGTCGATCCACAGATAGTAGTTTTTTTCTTCTCCAGTCATTCTGTTCATAGATGTAAATCCGAAGAATTCTTTAGGAACAAGTTCCTTGATTTTTTCCGGGTCCACTTTAGTCCAGTATTCTCCTTTTGAAGGGTCTACATAACTTTCTAAGTTGTGAAGCAAAACCTGGTTGTTTGCAAAGTTTTTGTTTTTGAAATACTGATCCAAAGAAAGTTCTGCCTTATCTCTGATCTCTTTACCCTGATCACCAATTTTCTTGGTAGGGTTCTGAGGATTTACCTTTTTTACAAATTCATATAAAACCACTGGTTTTACGTCTTTAAGGTGAGGATAAGTTTTAAGTTGTTCTGCTTTTACCAGCCAGTAATATTGCTGATAATAGTCTTCTTTTTCCTTATCTTTTACGGTTTTATACTGGAGAGCGAGCTTCTTAGAGTTTAGGAATTTTCCAAATTTACCCTGTCCGAAAGCCATGCCCACAGCCAGCAAAGCAAACAAAACACTTACTTTTCTTTTCATTACAAACACAGATTATAGATATAAATATTTTTTAACTTTTCAAATATAATTATTTATTAGATAATAAGTTTAATTATTAGTTAAATTATCAGAATCTTATTCATTTCTTTCAAAAAAAGATTGCTAATAAATGCAAACTGAATATTTTTAAACAAATTATATTTTAAGAAACTGCAGGCTCCTGTTGGCTAAGGCAGTGAAAACTTCCCAGTCCCCAGATAATCTCAGTAGAATCTATTCCCACCACTTTTCGTTCCGGAAAGCACTTCTGAATAATCTCCAAAGCTACAGGATCTTTGTCGCAACGGTAGGTTGGAACAATCACGTGATAATTTGAAATGTAAAAATTCGCATACGATGCAGGCAATCTCTGGTCTTCCCAAATTACAGGATCTGGCATTGGAAGTTCAATAATATTTAATGGAGTTCCATCCAAAAGCTTCATTTCCTTTAACTGACGGAGGTTGGTTTGAAGAATCTCATAATTATCATCTTCAGGACTGTCTTCCACAACGGTGAGTACGGTGTTTTCATTTACGAATCTGATGGTGTCATCAATGTGACCGTCGGTATCGTCTCCTACAATTCCGTCTTCAACCCAGAGAATTTGTTCCTGTCCGTAATAGTTTTTCAGATAATCTTCAATTTCTTCCTGAGAAAGATGTGGGTTTCGGTTTTTATTTAAAAGGCATGATTTCGATGTCAAAATAGTTCCTTTTCCGTTAAATTCCACGCTTCCCCCTTCCATAATAATTCCTGGATGAAAAACAGGAATTTCAAATTCTTCCCCAATTTTTGTTGGAATTACATCGTCGAGATCAAATGGCGGATATTTGTTTCCCCACGCATTATAACCCCAGTCAACGATCACTTTTTGCTCTTCCGCGTTGGGATTCACCAAAAAAGCAGGACCATGATCTCTGCACCATGCGTCATTGGTTTCGTTCTGATAAAATTCGATGTTTTCAATGTTTGCACCGGCCTGCATTACGCAATCCATCGCAAACTTCTGCATTTCATCATCTTTCACGTTGATTCTTACAAACTCGTCCTGAGAAAGTATCTTGATGAATTCAGAATATTTAGGATAGATTTCGTCCAGTTTTCCCGGCCACGATTCTTCTTTGTGAGGCCAGCTCAGCCAGGTTGCTTCATGCGGTTCCCATTCTGCAGGGAATCTGTAGCCGAGTTGCTTCGGGGTATTTGTTTTAAAGTCAGAAGACCGAAGTCCGAAGTCTGAGGATTCAGGACTTTTATTACTATTTTTGTTATTCATTTTCTAATCTTTATTAAGAGCTGAGATCAGGGCTAAAATTTCTTCACTTAATTAAATGCCATTATTCAGTAAATCAAATTAATTTATCAAAATTATCAGGCTTCCGACTTCCGACGTCTGTCATCCGGCTTTAATCTTCGTCAATAAATCTTTTGGTAATCGGCTGATAACTGTCGATTCTTCTGTCTCTCAGGAAAGGCCAGTGTTTGCGGATGTAATCGGTTTGGGAAAGATCAACTTCCGTCACTTCAACCTCTTCTTTATCGTGAGATCCTAAATACAAAAGTTTTCCCTGTGCGTTGGTAACAAAACTTCCGCCCCAGAATTTCATTGCACCATCCTGCTCAAAACCAACTCTGTTTACCGAAACCACCGGAACGCCATTGGCAACTGAATGCGAGCGCTGAATCGTCTGCCATGAATTGTATTGGTCTGCGTTCGTTTCGTCATCCTGGTCTGTTGCCCAACCGATTGCGGTAGGATAAAACATGATCTCAGCTCCCATCAATGCAGTAATTCTTGAAGCTTCCGGGTACCACTGATCCCAGCAAATCAGAATACCGATTTTGGCAAATTTGGTCTGGAAAACTTTGTACCCTAAATCTCCCGGTGTGAAATAAAATTTCTCATAATAAGCCGGATCATCCGGAATATGCATTTTTCGGTATTTACCAAGGTAAGTTCCGTCTGCATCGATTACAGCAGTTGTGTTGTGATACAATCCCTGAGTACGTTTTTCAAAAAGAGAAGCGATAATTACTACGCCCAATTCTTTTGCAACCGGTGAAAGTGCATCAGTAGAAGGTCCAGGAATAGCTTCCGCAAGATCAAAATTATCGTAATCTTCCACGTCGCAGAAGTATAGTGAGGTGAATAATTCCTGAAGGCAAACTATTTGAGCACCTTTGGCAGCAGCTTCCCTTACTTTTTCTATTGCGTTATTCAGATTGGTCTGTTTGTCTGCAACACAAGACATCTGAACTGTTCCTATTTTTACTTTAGACATTGGTATCTTTTTTTTACAAAATTAAGATTTAAAATAGAGAATAAAAAATCCCGCAAATAAAATTAGCGGGATATCAGTCATTTAAAAGTTTTAGATTTAATAGGAATCATCGTGTACTGAGATCACAGCTCTTCCGCTTGGGTCGTTCATTTTCTTGAAAGCCTCGTCCCATTCCAAGGCGATGGGAGTGGAGCAGGCTACGGAAGGAACCGATGGCACCGTTGCAGCAGCCGTTTCACTTGGGAAGTGCTCTTCAAAAATAGTTCTGTAGCGGTATTCTTCCTTGTTTTGCGGAGTGTTCAGAGGAAATCTGAATTTCGCATTGGTCATCATTTCATCCGTTACATATTTCTCAGCGATTTCTTTTAAATTATCAATCCAGGAATAGCCAACGCCATCTGAGAACTGTTCTTTCTGTCTCCAGGCGATAGATTCAGGTAAAAGATCTTCGAAAGCTTTTCTGAGAACCCATTTTTCAATTTTTCCTTCAGATTTTCTGATCATTTTGTCTTCAGGATTTACGTTCATGGCAACATCCATAAATTCTTTATCCAAAAACGGAACTCTACCTTCAATTCCCCAGCTCATCAGCGCTTTATTGGCTCTCAAACAGTCATATAAATGAAGTTTTCCTAATTTCCTCACGGTCTCATCGTGGAATTCTTTTGCGTTTGGTGCTTTGTGGAAATACAAATACCCACCAAAAAGTTCATCTGAACCCTCACCCGATAAAACCATTTTTATTCCCATGGATTTAATTACTCTTGCCAGTAAATACATTGGAGTAGAAGCTCTGATCGTCGTTACATCATACGTTTCCAGATGATAAATAACATCTCTCACTGCATCTATACCTTCCTGAACGGTAAAATGAACTTCGTGATGAACACTTCCAATATGGTCTGCAGCTTTTCTGGCAGCTTCCAAATCAGGTGAGCCAACCAATCCTACTGCGAAACTGTGCAGTCTCGGATACCATGCTTCCTGAGTATCGCCGCTTTCGACTCTCTGTCTTGCATATTTTGCGGTAACTGCAGAAATAATCGATGAATCTAAGCCTCCGGAAAGTAAAACACCATAAGGTACGTCGCTCATCAGCTGTCTGTGAACGGCTTCCTCAAGACTTTTTCTGATTGCTGCAATATCGGTTGTATTATCTTTCACTGCATCAAAATCTACCCAGTCTCTCTGATACCACTGCTGAAGTTCGCTGCCTTCAAGACTGAAAACATAATGACCCGGAAGAAAAGTTTCTATGGTTTTGCAAACACCTTCCAAAGCTTTGAGCTCAGATGCCACATAATAGTTTCCGTTTTTGTCCCAGCCCTGATAGAGCGGGCAAATTCCCATGTGATCTCTAGCAATAAGATAGACGTCGTTTTTAATATCATATAAGGAAAAGGCAAAAATCCCGTTGAGTCTTTCAATAAAATCTTTACCGTATTTTTCATAAAGAGCGATGATGACTTCACAATCTGACTCGGTTTGGAACTCGTAATCAGGGAATTCGGTTTTCAGTTCTCTGTGATTGTAAATTTCTCCGTTTACTGCCAATACTATATTTCCGTCTTTCGAAAACAGGGGTTGTTTTCCTGAAGTAGGATCAACAATTGCCAATCTTTCGTGAGAGAAAACAACTTTTTCACTTTGAAACACTCCGCTCCAGTCCGGACCGCGGTGGCGAATCTTTTTTGACATTTCCAGAACCTGTGGTCTGAGGATTTCCGTGTTTTGTTTAGCATCAAACAGGCATACAATTCCGCACATATTTTATTTATTTAAAACAAAAGTATCATTATAATTAAATTTTATCAAGTTAAATTATGAATTGCTTAATATTTTTAATTAAAAGATTTATTTCAGTTAATTAAATTAATATTATCAATTGTTTTTTAATCATTTGGTTAAAATTTTTCATTAAGAAACATTGAAAGCTTTAAAATGGATAAAAATTTTAATTTTTTTAAAAATAATGGTAATTGGGTATTGGTGGTATGAAAAAAAATCACGTACTTTGAACCGAAATAATTTTTTTTCATCATTTGTGTTTTTACCTTCTTGCAAGTCAATTGCAAGGAGGTTTTGTTTTTTTAGCCCTCACCCAAAAGTACTGCCGAAATATTCCAGGCGCTGAAACTGCTTCCTTCTGAAGCACCTTGAGGAATCTTAACCTGAATGCGGTGTTTACCGGCTTTTAAATTTCCTAGTTCAATGAATTGAGGATTCGTTACAGTGCCGGGACACCAGTTGGATCTGCTGAGATCAGATGACGAAAGTCCGTCTGCAAAATTTCCGGATGCAGGATTGAAAAGTCTGTAAGATCCACATTCTGACCTCCAGGGAATGAATGAAAAAATCTGTTTTCCATCCACCAGAATTGTATTCGTTTTTGGTATAAATTCATCACCGTTTTCCCATCCTCCGTGTCCGGTTGTTATGTACCGCATGGTAATATTTTTAATTTCTCTATCAAGAGTGAATTCCATCTCCAGGCCTTTTTCACTGCTGAACATGGTAGCATAATCCTGACCAGCCATTTCCATAATATTGATGGTGCTGAATACAGGAATCACCATATTGTTTTTGTGAACCTGCTGCGAACTTTTGTGGATCGTAATGTCTAAACTCACTTTATGACCGCCTTTGTCGTAATTCCCTATGAATGTTCCCACCCAGATTTCTTTTTCGGAAAGTGCCGGTTTCAGTTCGGTAATATCCTGACGGAACGGGCTGATGGTCTGCCAGTTTTTATCTTTTAACTGAATGTGATTGAATTTATTAATGCCGAAAGACGTGAAAAACCGCATCATTTCTACAGCCGGAAGATAATTTTCTGTTGCGGTAACTCCATAATATTGTTTGCCGTTGCCGTTTTCGAAAAGTGGAAGTGTTTTTACTCCGTTTTGAAGTCCATCGAAAAAGCTTTGTTTTTTGTCTTCAGGGATATAAAAAACGGTTCCGGTTCTGTCGTAGGCATCGCCGTTGGAGTGCTGTTTTACTTCAACGAAAATGTTTTCGCCTGCGGATATTTTTGGGAATTTTACTTTCTTTAAAATTATCGTTCCGTTTGCAAATCTTTTTATGCTGTCGTTCGATTTCGATTCTTCAGAAAAATTGATGGTTTCGTTCTCAAAAACTTTTATGGTGGTAAATCTGCTTCTCCACAGCAAATCTCTGTAACTTAGAAGGTCTGTTTTTGAAGGTTCTTTACTGATAATTTTTTCGATGCCTGTTTTTTTAATTTTTTTCACGGAAACTGCCGTGGTTGCTGAATTTCCGTTTCTTTCGATTTGAAGAACCAATCCTAAATTCTGTCCGAGACTTGATGGACCTCCTTTAAGTTTTAAATCGTTGGTGTACCAGACTTCAATGGTGTTTGAATTGATTTTTGTTACTGCTTTTTTACAGTTGTAACCAAGAATTTTTTTGGTTTCTGAAGTCATTTCAAATTCCTGTTTAGCGATGGATTCAGAATCTGAAGTGGATACAATTTTATTCTGATTCAAAAATCCGTAGGAAACAATAGTGTTGTCTGGCTTTGCGATTTTACTGATTTCAAAAGGATACTCTGTTTTCTGATTTTTAATATTTGTATTGAGAATATAATTTTCGGTTTCACTTATCCAAGCTACTGTTTTAGGCTGATCGGACTGTACTTTTCCGTTGTAGGAACTTTCATATTCGATCTCATAAATCTGAGCATGATTTAAAAATGATAAGAATAAAAAGCAAACTAAGAAAATTGATTTTTGCATGATGTATTGATGGTTTTTACAAAGATAATTTTTAAGTATAATATTTCAATTCACTTCAGTAGATTTACTTTTTAAAATATAAAATCTAAAGTTTCGTTTTAAAATTAAACTAAAATCTATAAAGCCGTCATATTCTCTTATTCTTCTTTTGATTTTTTCAAATTTATTATTTGCACATAAAAATATTTGGTTATCCGTTATCAATCATCAAGTGCTTTTTATAAGTATGTTTGTCATTCCGCAGGAATCTAAACTGCTAATTTGTAGAGTGTTGGGATTCCTCCGGAATGACAAAGTGACTGCTGGGTTTGTGCCGTTATATGAACGTACATACATACAAAAATAATATCAAAATCAAGGAGCTCGTAAATGTGAAAACACGTACATTTCTCAATTTTGTTATCTACAGTCGGTATAATGTTTTATTTTTATGATATACACAAAATGAAATTTCAGAAAATTGAGTGAAGACTTTAATTTGCTGATGTAATAAAATAGCCAACCGGCTTGTCTTACTTTCAAACTCAAATTTAATGCAAAGATTTTTTGTACTGTTGATGATGCTTTGCGCATCGTTGATGTTTTCACAAACCATTGAAGGAACACTTATTTTCCAAGACAAAAAACCGGTTTCCTACGCCGAAATTATTCTTAAAAAAAATCAGTTAAAATTTTCAGCTATTTCTGATGAAAAGGGTCACTTTCAGGTTCAGCTTAAAGAAAAAGGAGACTATTCATTTGAGGTTTTTAATGATGGCGAACTGATTTTCTCTGATAAAATCAATGTTGATGGCGATGTAATTAAAAATTTAGAAATTGCTAATGCTGATTCACAAAAAACTAAAATTTCTGAGCAGAAAATCGAAGGCGTTGTAGTGACAGCGAAAAAGAAAATCATTGAACGTAAAGTCGATCGATTGGTCTTTAATGTGGAAAATTCTATAGCCTCGCAAGGCCTGGACGCGGTGGAAGCTTTAGCAAAAACTCCAATGCTGCGGACTACCGATAAAAGCATCAGTATCGCAGGAAAAAGTGGAGTAGCCGTGATGATTAATGAAAGATTACTGAATGTTTCGGGTGAAGAACTTGTGAATTATTTAAAAAATTTGCGTTCGGATGATATTCAGAAAATTGAAGTGATTACCACGCCACCCGCAAAATATGAAGCTCAGGGAAAAAGCGGTCTCATCAATATTGTTCTCAAAAAAAATACAAGCCTCGGCTGGAATGTTTCTCTGCAGGCAAGTATGAAAAATGTGTATTGGAATGTTCCTACAGTTTCCCAAAGGTATGGAGCAACCGTAAATTATCAGGGTAAAAAACTTTCTGCGTCTGCAGGTTTTACTGATGGAAATTTCTACTGGCGAATGAAAGGATATGAGTACAGCACAGGAAATAACAGTTACTGGAATACGGACAGCTATTTTTTTAATAATCTCCGCAACAAAAGTGCAAATGTAAAACTCGAATATAAAATAACGGACAAGAGCACGGTAGGAGGGAGTTACAACTACTTTTTTGCCAATCCGGTGGAGACGGTGAAAAACAGATCAGGCATAAAAGATGAAGCGGGCGAAAGAGAATTTACATCTGATGCGTATGCACTAAACCACAGAAACAATCATTATGCGACATTGTTTTATGACGTGAAAATTGACAGTTCGGGAAGTAAACTGAGCCTCTCCGGAAATCTGATTTCGAATAATGCCAATGCCGATGATTACTATAATACACAAGCGGACCAATTGATTTCAACCTATATCAACCCAATTAATCAGTATAGAATTTATTCCGGACAGGCAGATTTGGAAAAGAATTTTAAAAAGCTGAAAACTGAATCCGGTCTGAAGTTCACCAAAATTAAAAATGATTCTTATTTTAATTATTATGATTTGAATAACGGCATTCCAACCATGAACTTTAACCAGAGCAATAATTTTTTTTACGATGAAAATAATTATGCAGCTTATGCTTCCGGAAATTATGAAATATCAGAAAAATGGAGTGCCAAGGCCGGTTTGAGATATGAGTTTACTGAGCTTACGGGAATTTCGCCCAACGAAAATTTAACTACAAAAAGTCACTACGGAAAATTTTTCCCGACGGCTTACATCAGCTATAAGCCAAATGAGAACAATGCTTTTTCGATCAATTATTCAAAGAGAATTAACCGCCCGTCATTCAGAGAATTAAATCCTTTCAGATATATCAGTTCGGCTTTTGAGTATTCAAGTGGAAACCCTCTTTTAAGGCCGTCATTTACAGATAATGTGGAATTCAGTTATGTTTTAAAGAATAATTTTACGCTTACAGCTTTTCATAACTACAGCAAAAACGACTGGGACAGACTGCAGAGAATTGATAATGGAATAAAGTACACCATTATCTTCAATTTTTACAATCAAAACCAAACCGGAGTCAGCCTGAGTTACAATTATACAAAACTCAGCTGGCTGGAGTCAAACGTTTTTCTGAATGCCTATTATGTCACCTCCAAAACATTCGTGGACGATGCTGTTCAGATGCCGGGAAGCTATGGTTCTGATTTTAATTTTGACAATACTTTTTTCCTGAATAAATCAAAAACGGTTTCGTTCATGCTCGGTGCCTGGGGAAATATTCCATACAAAGAGGGGAATACTTCTTTCAAAGGTGTTGCATCGGTCTATTCAGGTTTAAAATTAAATTTAGTTGAGAAAAAATTAACCTTAAACCTTCTGATGAATGACATTCTGAACACCGAAAGAGAAAAAGGAACGGAATTTTATCAGGATTTCAGCACACAGTATTATTTTAAAGGAATCAGCAGGAATTTAAGTTTGTCCGTAAACTACAAGTTTGGAAATAACGATGTGAAAGGAGCGACGAAGCAGCTTCAGTTTGATGAGCAGAACAGGGCTAAATAAAAAATCCGCTTCAATTTTGAAGCGGATTACGTTTTCTATTAAAATGAGATTTAAATTTCCCTGCATTTTTAGTTTAGGAAACTCTCTCAATTAGAGCCATGTAAAAACCATCGTAGCCTTCGCTTGGCATTACTTTTTCGTCTTTTATCAATTTGAAATTTGGATTATTTTTCACAAACTCTTCAACCTGTAAATTGTTTTCAGAAGGTAGGATAGAACAGGTTGCGTAAACCATTTTTCCACCTTTCTTCAGCATTTTAGAGTAATCCTGCATAATCTGCTGTTGCTCTTTCTTGATTCTGTCGATAAAATCCTGATCGATTTTCCATTTGCTGTCCGGGTTTCTCTTTAAAACTCCCAAACCGGAACATGGTGCATCGATCAAAAGTCTGTCTACCTTATCGTGAAGACGTTTGATTACTTTTGTATCGCTAATTACTCTAGTTTCGATGTTGTGGGCTCCGGCTCTTTTTGCACGGCGCTTCAGTTCAGCAAGTTTCCACTCGAAAATATCCAGTGCGATAATCTGTCCTTTATTTGCCATCAGAGCAGCCAGGTGAAGGGTTTTTCCACCAGCTCCGGCGCAGGCATCAACTACTCTCTGACCTTCTTTTACATCAAGAAAATAACCGATTTTTTGTGAAGAAGCATCCTGAACCTCAAATAAACCTTCTTTAAAAGCGGTTGTCAGGAACACATTTTTTTTCTCCTCAAGCTGCACAGCATCAGGATAATTTCTGATTGGGTAAGCAACCACATTTTCATCGGAAAGATCAGAAATAAGTTCTCTCGGTGTTGTTCTTAAAGAATTGGCTCGCAAAACAGTAGGTGCTTTTTCGTTCAGGGCAATCATTTCCTTTTCCCATTTTTCACCTAATTCTCTTTCCAGAGTTTCAACAAGCCATTCAGGAATTGAATGTTCTATCGCTTTGGTAGGAACAGTTCCTTTTTTAAGTTTTGTAGTGATGTCAGCGATTTTGATGCCTTCAAATTCTTCAAATCTCTTGTAATTGGTTTTGCTCCAGAGAAGATATGCGATGATTAATTTGTAGATATTATTAGGTTTTACACCTTCGCCCATGTAATATTCAAGGCGTTTTTTCCAGCGGATGATATTATAGAAAATCTCAGAAACAACGGCTCTATCCTGACTTCCCCATTGTCTGTGGGATTTCAGAAGTCTTTCTATTACTTTATCTGCGTATTTGTTTTTTTCGAAAAAAGTTTCCTGCAAAGCATCGTGAATACCGATCGCCAGGTTTCTGTGAATTAATTCCATAAATTGCTGTAAGCTGTTTGAATCTGCAAAAATACAACTTTTAAATTTGAGATTCTGAATTCAGTTTCTGAATTTGAAATTTGATGTTTGAGATTTGAAATTTTCATTTGCCGAAAAAATATCTTTTTACATCATCCAACATCCATCATCCAACTTTCAGCTTCCGTCATCCAACCCAAAACCTTACCTTTGCAAAAATTAAAAAAAATGAGCGACGCGGTTGTATGCCCGAAATGTCAGTCTGAATTTACTTACGAACAGGACGATTTAATGGTTTGTTCCCAATGTTTTAACGAGTGGAATCCTGCAGAAACTGATGATTCTGATAAAATTCTTGATGCCAACGGAAATGAACTGAAAGATGGCGATTCTGTTGTTGTAGTAAAAGATTTACCTGTAAAAGGCGCTCCGAAACCTGTGAAAGCTGGAACTAAAGTTAAAAATATTCGTTTAAGACCCGACAGCGACCATAATATAGACTGTAAAATTGATGGTTTTGGTTCAATGGCTTTGAAATCTGAATTTGTAAAGAGGGCGTAGTTTTTGAAGTTGCACTCGTAGATATGGAAAAAACAAATACGCTCTCAAATAAAATTTATTTAAATAATATTCTAAGGAATATAATGGCTTCCGGAGCCGGATTTTTATTTTGCTGGATGATGTTCAGTGCATTTAATACTGAAACGAGTGAAGAAATCCTGTTGGCGGGTTTCGGGATCTTTATGATTTTTGCAGGCTTGTTTTTTTACACAGCAGTTTTAGAAAACGTTCTTTTTTTCATCATGAAAAGAAAGGGTTTTTTACCGGTTCTAATTACAAATTCTACATTGATTGTTCTGATGATGCTCGTCTATTCTGTTTTGGATAGGGCATTTTCTTTAGAAATAGTTTGTCTCTTAATTGTGTTTATTTCTGCTCAAATTGTAGGGTTTAGATATCAAAATTTACGACAAATAAAAAAAGGAAAGAATTGGACAGTGTAATCTTTCAAAGACCTGATTGCTGAACGCTAATTTTGGTCTGGAAGGCAGAAAGAGAATTAACCAAGAATTTCCTTAAGTTGTGGACTGCTAAGATAACAGAATTACAATCATGCATCATTTTTATTTATCCACATCTTAACATTAAGTAATTGCTTTGCTGAGGTTTAAATGAAATTGATGTTAACAGATCCCTCGGTTTTTTCTTCCGTGTAAACAATAATTTCCTTGTTTTTTGAAATGACTTTGTTCCAGTAATAGCTTCCTGCAAAACGGCTTTCAAGGACTACCGCTTCAAAGCCTTCCTCGGAAATTTTTATTGCCCGCGGGTCGTAAGAAAATTTTTGAAGTTTAAATTCTTCACGTTCTTTTTCATTAAAAATATTCACCTCTCCGAAAAGTTTTGCAACATATTCATTGTAAGGATTTTTGAAAATTTCCTCCGGACTGTCATTCTGAATCAGCCTTCCTTTCTGCAGAACAACCATCTGGTCCAGCCAGGGCAACACATCCTGAATTTCATGGGTAGAAATAATCAGCGAAATATTATTTTGTTTTACATATTTAAAAAGTCTTTCTCTCAACTCAATTTTCCTCGAAAAATCAAGATTGGAAAAGGGTTCGTCAAGCACCAGAAGTTTAGGTAAAACCGAAAGTGCTCTCGCAATCGCAACTCTTTGCTGTTGTCCGCCACTCAGATATTTAGGTAAAATATTGGCAAATTCTGTCAATCCGACAACTTCCAGAAGTTCGGTGACTGTTTCTTTTTTCTTTGCAAGATTAATATTTGAAAGAAACTTACCTACATTTTCAGCAACCGTTGCATAAGGCATTAAATCGAAATTCTGAGCAACATATTTCATTTCCGGTTCACCGGGAACGAGGTTGGCTTTCGGTCCGTAAGTTTTTTTGCCGTCGAAGATAATTTCGCCGCTTTGCCAGTTATGAAGTCCATAAATCAGGCTTAAAAGCGTAGATTTTCCGCATCCGCTCTCACCTGCAAGAGCAATTATTTTTCCGGCATCGAATTTCAGATTGAGATTCTGAAAAAGCGGCTGGTCTTCAGAATATGAAAAATAGAGATTGTTAATTTCCAAAAGCATAACACAAATGTAAGGTTTTTGCCAAAAAATTGCGTTTTTTTAGTAATTTAGCGTTGCGAAATTTAAAAAGATCAATATCGATTATTCATACCAATCAGAATGTCGTTTTTTAATGTTGGATCTTACTCTATATTAAATATTTAAACAGATGAGAAAAATACTTTTACCTTTAATGATTTCCCTCACCGTCGGCGGATTAGCAGTTTCATGCGGTAAAGAGAAGCCGCTGAACAGCGAATCCAATGAAGTAATCACCACCAAAGACGGTGCAAAATTCGTTTTGGATACGCTAAACAGCCGAGTGGAGTGGAAGGGTTATAAGATTTTCAAATCAGAAAGTACAAGTCATTTCGGGAATATCAAATTTGAAAGCGGAGACGTGACTATAAAAGACGGTAAACTGGAAAGCGGAAAATTCGTTGCAGACATGTCTTCACTGAGTTCTGAAGATTTAAAAGACAAAAAAGAAGATCAGCAGAAACTGAACGGTCATCTTAAAAGTGCAGATTTTTTCGAAGTTGAAAAATTCCCTACTTCTTCTTACGAAATTACAAAAGTAACGCCTACAGCCGAGGGCGATTACAACACTTTATTAGACGGGAATTTGGTGATCAAAGGAATTTCAAAACCAGTGCAGTTTAAAGCAAATGTTTCGGTGAATGGAAATGAAGTCAGCATTGCTACAGAACCTAAAGATATTATGAGAGAAGAATTTGGTGTGAAATTTCAGTCGCCTGCAGCTAATGGCGTGATTAAAAATGAAGTTACGCTGCAGATTCGCGTGAAAGGCATGGAGCAGAAATAAATTTTTAATTATATAAAGTATACTGATCTGTTTCAACCGAAACAGATTTTTTTATGATAAATTGAAAACGTTTTTTAAACTGAAAACCGTATTTTTGCAGAAACATTTTTTGAAAGGGTAATATAATGATAGAAAAGATAGAAGAGCTTTTGGTGGAAGTAAACGGTTTCAGTTCTACTTCGAAGGAGGAGATCGAAAACTTCCGTATCAGATACAGTGGGAAAAAAGGGATTTTAAATGATTTTTTTGAAAAATTCAAAGAAGTTCCCAATGATCAGAAAAAAGAATTCGGACAGAAAATCAATACACTGAAACAGGCTGTAGCTCTAAAGCTGGAAGATCTTAAAAATGCTTCTGCATCTTCACTTATTCTTGAAAAAGATGATTTAACGAAGCCTGCCTTTCCTCTGGATTTGGGTTCAAGACATCCTATTAATTTAGTAAAACACAGAATTATCGAAATCTTTAAATCGATTGGTTTTGCTGTGGCAGACGGACCTGAAATTGAAGACGACTGGCACAATTTTACAGCTTTGAATCTTCCGGAATACCATCCTGCGAGAGACATGCAGGATACTTTTTTCATTGAGCAGAATCCTGATATTTTGTTGAGAACGCACACGTCATCCGTTCAGATCAGATATATGGAAGAAAATCAGCCACCGATCAGAATTCTTTCTCCGGGAAGAGTGTTCAGAAATGAAGCGGTTTCTTCACGTTCGCACTGTATTTTCCATCAGATTGAAGGTTTGTATATCGATGAGAATGTAAGTTTTGCAGATTTAAAACAGACAATTCAATTCTTCACCACTGAACTTTTCGGAAAATCCAAAATCAGATTAAGACCTTCATACTTCCCTTTCACCGAACCGAGTGCGGAAATTGATGTGTATTGGGGTTTAAATTCTGAAACAGATTACCGAATTACAAAAGGTACAGGATGGCTTGAAATCATGGGTTGCGGTATGGTAGATCCTGCTGTTCTTAAAAATGTAAACATCGATTCTGAGAAGTATTCTGGTTATGCTTTCGGGATGGGAATTGAGAGAATTGTGATGCTTCTTTACCAAATGAGTGACATCAGAATGTTCTTCGAAAACGACATCAGAACTTTAGAACAGTTTAAGACTTTGTAATTTTAACATAAATAAATATTGAATCCTGTGATTTTTCACAGGATTTTTTTGTAAATTACTCTTGCAAATGTGATAATTCAGTAAATTCCGTTCTATTTAGATTTAGAATAAACTTCGCCGTTTTACCTAAAACAGAGATGAAGTTTTATAATTAAATGTAAATTTGCGGTCTTTTATTTTTATTTTTCACTAAAAACACATAAACTAAACGCTAACGACTGAGTATGAAAAATGATAAAATTATTTCAGAACCTTATGGTTTCCGATACAGAAAGCTCGTACACTACTCTTTGATTTTTTGCATTCTTTTTATCCAGCTTATTATTGCTGCATTTTTTTACAATGAATTTGTAAAGGACAAAAAACTCACCTTCGTTCAAAAACAACTTGAGGAAATTCATGCGCTTGAAAACCTTACAGACCAGTCCAGAAAGGAGATTCTGAATGCACAGGGTTTTCTTCAGAAATTTATGTCTACCAAAGACGAAAATTTTCTGGAATCTTATTTTGCTTCACTAAAATCTTTGGACAGTAATTTAGCCAATATCAACCGTTACGAAAATAAATTTCCGAAAATAAAAGAGTTGACAGCAGCTCCCAAAGCGAGTGTCACTACAGAAAAGGTTTTAAAAAAAATGATTGATTCCACTCAGAAGTACACTTCTGAAATGGATCGCAGTCAGCTGAATGCGTTACCGGATTTTAAAAAATACAATCTCAACTACGATTTTGAGAAATTCAATGTGGTGTTGGATACTAAGGTTTACAGCGATACAATTAAGAAAAAAGGTCTGTTTGGAAGGCTTGGCGAAGCAATTTCAGGGAAAGGCCAGCGCGAAAAAGACAGTGTGGTCATTACCGTTAAGGAAGGTGTAATGCCAAGTGCGAAAAGCATCAAAGCAGATTTCGACCGAATCATCAAAGAGGTAAACAACCATTATACTGTAGAAAATAACAGAATCAAGATCAGGGTAAAAGACAATCAGGTTGGAAACGACAGTTTTTATAACGTATTCAATGATCTTTTTGTGTACAGCAACGGTCTGATGAATGTGTATGAAACGGCCGTCAAGTCTTCAAAATCTGATTTGGAGAAAGAATATGAAAATCAGAAGGCTAAAAACAATGAGATCAGAAAATATCTCGTGTTCGGATCTATGATTTTAATGTTTATCGTATCTGTTTTGATTATGATACTTACGAGAATTGCCTTTGTGTACGAGAAAAAATTAAATAAAGCCAATCTTCAGATTACAGAAAATCTAAATTTCAGAAACAGAATTTTAGGAATGCTGAGCCACGAATTGCGCTCGCCCCTTAAAATTATGGATATTTTCATCAGAAGAATTAAAAAGAAAACCACTGATGAAAGTATTCAGGAGTATTTGAAGTCGATAAGTTTTACCAATAATACCTTGCTGATTCAGGCCAATCAGATTTTAGATTATACAAAAAATCAGCAGGCGGAAAATAAATTGATTCCTGTGGAGTTTAATTTAAAGAATGAGATTGATGCAATTTTAAATTCCGTTCAGCCTTATATCGAAACCCGCGATAACCGTTTTGTCGTTGAGCAGGATATTGATGCCGGTCTGCAGGTCTATTCAGATAATAATAAAATCAATCAGATTTTCATGAATATTTTGGGGAATGCCAACAAGTTCACAGAAAATGGCGAAATAAAAGTGGTGACAAAAGCTTTCAGAAAAGATGAAAATACGGTCACCTTAAACACCGTAATCACAGACACGGGCGTTGGAATTTCTTCATCTGACCTTGAGAAAATATTTGAGCCGTACTATCAGGGGGTGATTTCAGATAAGGTGGAAAATCTCGGTGCAGGTCTTGGCTTAAGTCTCTGCAGAGAGCTTGCGCAGCTGTATTCCGGCGATATTAAAGTGGAAAGTGAAAAAAATGTGGGAACCAGAGTAGAATTTTCTCTAAATTTAGATTTGAAAAATGACAGAATATAAAAATATAACCTTTCTTTTGGCAGACGATCACAGTCTGATAAGGCAGGGTGTCGAAATTCTTATTGAAGATCTGGGTTTTGAAGGAGATATCTTACACGCTTCTACGCTACAGAAGGTTTTGTCTTGCACAGCAGAAAATAATATCGATGTGCTTGTGATCGATGCTGCATTTCCGGATGGCAACAGTCTGGAAATTATTCCCGAACTGAAAACGAAATATCCTGAACTGAAAATATTGGTTTTTTCCGGTCTTGAAGAGAGTGATTATGCTTTGAGATTTCTCAACGCCGGAGTCAACGGTTTTCTCACCAAGGTAAGCGAGGAGGAGGATATAAAAAATGCCTTGATGAAAGTGATTGTGGAGGGACGCTATATTTCATCGGTTACCCAGGGGTTGCTTCTGAATTCTCTGCAGAATAGCAGTCATCAGAATCCTTTGGAAAAACTTACAAAAAGAGAGTTCGAAGTGGTACAGATGTATGCGGATGGAATGGGCAATCTGGAGATTGCCAATGCACTTGGATTAAAGCAAAACAGCGTAAGCACCATGAAAAAAAGAGTCTTCGAAAAACTGGGTATAGACAGCCTTGTGGAACTCGCTGCTCTTCTGAAAAAATATTGACATTTATTCACTTTGTTTTGATATCGATTTGCCTTTTGATCTGAAAATGTCATTTTCTTATCATTAATTTTTCTTTGATTTCAGAAATGGGTATTTCTCCGTCGGTTCTATTACTGTTGAAGTATTTTAAATTAGATCAGTCTTTTCACGGTTGAATAATATCACGATTTCTTTCTTAAATTAATTCCAAAATTACCTTATCATAAAAATACCGTGAAATCACTGAGCGGTTTGTAGAAAAAAATCTACAAGTGTTGCGATAAATATCTACAAGTTTTTTTTGATTCATACCTTCAATCCGTCCTATCTTTGTCATAAGAAAAGTGCTCATACAAACTAGGTAAACATAAGGTTTCCTGATAAGATTAAGTGATTTGCATGTTTTAAATTACAAAACACATCTTATCGGTGAGTACAGGGCGTAGAGAAAATTATTTCATATATTAATTTTTGATTTGGTGTGAATAGACACAAATGATGAAACACCTAGTATCATACCAGCAGAGCCGCAAGGCTCTGCGTTTTGATACTTAATTTTTTTAGAAAAAAACACAAACTATATAAATAAACACAATTGATTAACCAATCAAAGTAGTCTGTTTGCAGGTTTTATCCTGCAGGCAGGTGCTTTTGAAGGTTAAGAATTTAAAAGTTTTATTAGTAGTTTCAGTTTCTTACCGCGACAGTTTAGTTTAGTTTTTATAAATCAAAAGCCCTCAGAAATTTTCTGAAGGCTTTTGTACTTTATTGACCTGAAGTTTAATTAAACTTTAATGGATATTTTACATTTTTATAATTGTCCAGACTCGCTTTTAAAGATCCTACAGCAAGCTCAGCTTTGAGAAGGACAGGAATGTGATTGGCGTCATTGGTCACCCACATCGTCACACCTTCTTTCTCTTTAAATACCCTGCCGCTTTTCACAGACGGAATAATTTTCAGACAGTTGATTTTACCGAATTTAGTACTTAGAGTTTCCGTCCCCATCACTTTCAGCTGAAAAGCAAACATTTCATCATCAATCCATACGTTCATGTTGATAACTGTACCTGTACGAAGTTCGTTGGGAGTTCTGCTTCTAAGATAATAAAAACACGAAAGCATATCCTGAACCCCTTTTACAGATTTTATTGTTTTCGTTCCGTTGGCCGGAGTTTTCTTATCTGTTAAAAGCAATGTATTGTTCGAATGATTAAAATTGGTTTCAAAATGCTGTCTGTAGCTGCCTTCTTTCACATTTCTGACATAAAAAGTGGGTAATTCAGTTTTCAGATTGATATAACTTTCATATAAATCTTCAACTTTGAAAAACGCTTTTACAGCGCCTGTGGTAGAACCTGTTCCTCTCACATAAAGGTGAGGTTCGCCACGGAAATTGCCTTTTTTTGTCGTAAGATTGGCATTTCCGGCAGTTAAAAATCCGTAATGAATTCTGAGTGTAATAGATTCACCATCAGCGATATTAGAGAGCTGAGCCTGTGTTAAACTCAGTAGAAAAATTGAAATAATGCTTAATAATTTTTTCATAAACTTTAGAGGTTCAAAAATATTGCCAAAGATAAGGTCTTTGTATCTGAGTGTTTGATAAATCTCAGTTTTTTATTTAGACTTAATTAAATATGCTTCGCATTAAAATTTGTATTTTTGCATCTAATTATTTTCTTTAAAATTATTACGTATGATAACTACAGATATATTGATCATAGGAGCAGGTCCAACAGGGCTTTTTGCCGTTTTTGAAGCTGGTTTGCTAAAAATGAAATGTCACATCATCGATGCACTTCCTCAGCCGGGCGGTCAGTTGGCAGAGCTTTATCCTAAAAAACCTATTTTCGATATTCCGGGTTATCCATCTGTAAATGCAGGTGAACTGGTTGATAATTTAATGGAGCAGATCAAGCAGTTTCAGCCGGGTTTTACTTTGGGTGAAACAGCAATTTCATATACGAAAGTTGATGACGAATGGTTTGAAGTAATTACCAACAAAGGAACTGTTCACAGATGTAAAGCAATTGCCATTGCCGGCGGATTGGGAACTTTTGAGCCCAGAAAACCTACGATGGATAATGTTGCAGATTATGAAGAAAAAGGTCTTGAATATTTCGTAAAAGAACCTGAGCATTTCAGAAACAAAAAAGTAGTAATTGCCGGAGGTGGAGATTCTGCACTTGACTGGAGCGTTTTCTTATCAAATGTTGCAAGTGAAGTAACTTTGATTCACAGAAGAAATGAATTCCGCGGTGCTTTGGATTCTGTAGAGAAAGTTCAGGATTTGAAGAATCAGGGTAAAATTAAATTGATTACTCCAGCTGAAGTTACCGCAATTAAAGGTGACGGAAAAGTTGAAGCGATCACAGTTGCTGTTGACGGACAGGAACCTTTTGACATCGAAACAGATTATTTTATTCCATTATTCGGTTTAACGCCGAAACTGGGCGAAATTGCTCAGTGGGGTTTAAATATTGAGAAAAATGCGATTGTCGTAAATAATGCATTAGACTATCAGACCAACATCGAAGGAATTTATGCGATTGGTGATATCAACACATATCCTGGGAAACTGAAATTGATTCTTTGCGGTTTCCACGAAGCAACTTTAATGTGTCAGAGTGTTTACAACAGACTGAATCCTGGTAAGAAATTCGTTTTAAAATATACTACTGTAAGCGGAGTGGACGGTTTCGACGGTTCAAGAAAAGAAGCAGAGAAAGCGGTTGTGAAAAAAATTGACTAATTTTGCGGAATTATGTCAGATATTAATATTAAAATTACCGATAGGGAAGGTGTTACACACGAGATTGTTGCACCCACAGATATGTCGATGAACCTGATGGAAATTATCCGTTCGTATGAATTGGCGGAGGAAGGAACCATAGGTGTTTGCGGAGGAATGGCAATGTGTGCTTCATGTCAGGTTTACGTAATCAACGATCCGGGGCTGGAACCAATGGGTGATGAAGAAGATGCGATGTTGGGTGAAGCTTATCACGTTGAAAGCAACAGCAGATTGGGTTGCCAATTGCACATGTCTATGGAAATGGAAGGTCTTGAAGTGGCAATTGCGCCTTATCCTTAAAATTTTATTTAAATCATATAAAAACTCCCGAAGATTTTTTCTTTGGGAGTTTTGTTTTGTCTTTATTTAATTGAATGCATAGACGCTAAAAAAATGAAAATTTCATTGCTAAATAATAATCCAGTTTCCAAACGAATGACTCCTGATTTGCCATTAACTTAAAACAGGCGCTGAAGTAATTTATTCAAAATCTTCATTCACAATTTTTTCATTCAAAAAATCAATACATTTTTCTGTGACCAGTGAAAGTTCGTACGGCATAAAATCTTCTTTCCACGGTTCTTTTGCGTAAAAAGTATGGTTTGCGTTTTCAACCAGAAAAAGTTCAGAGTTGGGGTTTAAAAGATGCAGATGGTCTGAATTTTTTGAAGATACAGATTCGTCGTCGGTACCATGAACAACCAGGACATGTGCCTTGGCCATTTCCATACATCTCTCAACATCAAAACGGTGAAAATTGTTTTCAAAATCTTCGAAGAACTGGTAATAATGCGGCATTTGCTGTTTGGTTCTGCCGTTTTCTATGAAATATACACCTTCTTTTTTCCAGTTTTCAAATGCGTTATCCTTCGGGAATCTTTCCAGAGAATCTACACTTGCCAGTGTTATTAAACCATGAATTCTGATGTCTTCAGCGGTTTTAATAATTGAAATTCCGCCACCACGGCTGTGACCGATGAGAACAATTTTATTTTTGTCTACCTGAGGTTCGTTTGAAAAATGATTGATTACAACATTAAGATCTGAAAGTTCTTTTGAATAATTATTGTTTCCAAAAGCTTCCAAATCGTCGAAATCATGCGGGTTTTCTACGGTTGTTCCGTTGTGGGAAAAATTGAATTTAACGAAATAAAATCCGGCCTGTGCAAACCTTTCCGCCATCAGATTCCATGCGCCCCAGTCTTTGTAGCCTTTGTAACCGTGTACGAAGATCACAAGAGGAAGTTTGGTTTCTGTTTCCGGATAATAGGCATCGGCAAGGAAATTTCTGGTTTCAGGATTGGAAATGACTGTATTTTTCTGTACTGTAACTTTCATTATTTTTAATTTTAATTTCGTCAGATTCAGCTGATCACACCGTTTTTTAAACTAATTTTAAACTGCCGAATCAATTGATTCTTTGTGAAAAAGATTTTAAATTAAACAAATTTTAAACCTAAAAATAGCACAAATAGAATTAAACACAAAGGAAAACCTTATTTTTGCGTTATGTTGGATTTAAGAACGGTTACCGTGCAGCGTTACATTCTTCCGCTTCGGGAAGGTGGTTCGCTTCCTGCTTTGGCAGAGGCTGATGATGATTTTAAGTATGTTTTGAAATTCCGTGGTGCCGGTCACGGTGTGAAAATGTTGATTTCTGAACTCCTTGGTGGAAAGATTACGGAAGCTCTAGGTTTAAAAATCCCTGAGCTTGTTTTTGCCAACCTTGATGTCGATTTCGGAAGAACAGAAGCTGATGAAGAAATTCAGGATTTACTGAAGAATTCTGAAGGTTTAAATTTAGGCTTACATTATTTATCAGAATCCATTGCTTTTGATTCAGGTATAAAAGTTGATCCTCTTTTAGCTTCAAAAATTGTCTGGCTCGATGCATTTATTACCAATATCGACCGTACTTTTAAGAATACCAATCTTCTGATGTGGCATAAGGAATTGTGGGTGATCGATAATGGTGCTTCATTCTATTTCCATCATTCATGGCAGAATTTTGATACTGCGGCAAAAACGCCGTTTAAATATGTGAAAGATCACGTTCTGCTTCCACAAGCAACACAATTGGATGAGGCTGAAAAGTTTGCACATGAAGTTTTGAATGAAAATATTTTCAGAGAAATTGTAAATCTGATTCCGCAGGATTGGCTGCACTGGAATGATGCTGAAGAAAGTCCGGATGAAATACGTGAAGTGTATTTTAACTTCCTGAAAACACGTCTTGAAAATTCTCAAATCTTTGTAAACGAAGCCAAAAATGCAAGAGGATAAAATATACGAATACGCCGTTATACGCCTGGTGCCCAAGGTTGAGAGAGAAGAATTTTTCAACATCGGACTGGTGATGTTTTCGAAAAGAGAAAAATTTATTAAAGTGGAGTTTTATTTGTGTCCCGATAAATTCAAACTGATTAAAAGCAAACTGGATTACGACGACATCATCAACAATCTGGAAAGTTTTAAAAATATTGCGGAAGGAAAAAAAGATGGTGGCCCGATTGCACTGTTGGAAATTCCGGACAGATTCCGTTGGCTGACAGCCGTGAGAAGTGCTGTAGTGCAGACTTCAAGACCTCATCCGGGAAAATCTAAAGATTTAGAAAAGACTTTTGGTAAACTTTTTGAGGAGTTGGTAAAATAACACACCTCATCAAATGTACTCTATGAATTCATCCATCAGCAATACAAATATCAGCAGGTTTTTTATAAACCTGTTTTTTATTTTCTTTTTTTCAGCATCCCTTTTTTCACAAACCAAAAAGAGTCCTTTACTTCAGGAAAAAACTGCCGTCACCGAAAATATTACTTACAAAAAAGACGGTCAGGGTAAAGATCTGAAACTGGATATGTACAGACCGAAAAATTCCGCGAGGGAAAAACTACCGGTTGTTATTTTTCTGCATGGCGGCGCGTGGGCATTGGGAGATAAAGTTATAGCTCCCGATAACTATATCGAGCAGACGATTTTAAAACTGACAGATAAAAACTTTGCAGTTTTAAGTGTCAATTACCGTTTGGTGAGTGATGATGTGCATTTTCCGGGACCGATTGAAGATTCTAAAGATGCGGTGAGATGGGTAAGAAAAAATGCAGATCAGTATGGATTTGATGGAGAAAACATCGGCTATTGGGGCGTTTCTGCGGGTGCTCACCTATCACTTCTTTCAGCATACACGCCTGACAGTGAATTTGTGGGAGATCAGGAGCTTTCGAAATATTCCGGCAGAGTAAACTATGTTATTGACAATTTCGGACCGACTGATATGAACAGACTTCTTCACACCAGAGCTCCCAAACCTTTATTATTTATCGTTGGTTTAATTTCAAAAAAAATCATCGACATCAGAACAAAAATTGCAAAAGGAATGACGGGTTATGACGTTAACACCGAAAGAAGAAAAGTGATTGAGTTCTGTAAAACAATTTCACCGCTAAATTACACTCAAAATACCGTTCCTACACTAATACTTCACGGCGATAAAGATAAGATCGCACCCATCAGACATTCAAAACGGCTGAATAAAATGTTGAATAAAACTGATACAATGCATCAATTGATTGTGGTCAAAAAAGGAAATCACGGTTTTAAAGATACCGACAAAACTTATCAAGAAGAGCTAAATACTGTGATGGTGGATTTTATGGTATCTCAAAAAAAGTAAAATTACACATCAGTGATTTCAGGATTATAAAACTGTATTTTTCAAAAAGAAGCAATAATTTAAATATCTGTAAATCATTAATTTAATATAAACATCGCTCAATTTAATATATAACTTTGCTAAATTGCTATACATATTGATTCGTTTTATATAGAAAATAAGTACCTTGGCCAAATGCTTACATTATCATTAATAAATAAGCAGAAACCCTAACTATTTATTCACATAAAATCGAAATGATATGGAATTTCTAAATGGAATTAATGCACTGACTCTGGTGTTCACATCACTGCTCATTTTTGCAATAGCCTACCGTTTCTACGGAATTTTCCTGGCGAACAAAGTTCTCCGTTTAAATGACAAAAACACGACGCCGGCAGTAGAATTTGCTGACGGAAAAGACTACGTTGCCACCAATAAAAACGTACTCTTCGGACATCACTTTGCAGCAATTGCAGCGGCTGGACCATTGGTTGGACCCGTGTTGGCAGCACAATTTGGTTATCTTCCCGGTGCGATCTGGATTTTGATCGGCTGTGTTCTGGGTGGTGGAGTTCACGATATGGTGGTACTTTTCGCATCGGTGCGACACAAAGGACAAAGCTTAGCGACGATCGCTTCCAAAGAGATTGGTAAAACGACCGGAACTGTTGCGGGTTTTGCAATTCTATTCATCTTAATTTTAACGCTTGCCGGATTGTCATTAGCCTGTATCAATGCGATGCATGAAGCCTCATGGTCACTGTTCACGGTCGTAATCACGATGCCGATCGCAATTATCATGGGATTGATTATGCGTTACAGAAAAAACTCCGTGACTTTTGCAAGTATTTTAGGTGGGGTCTTATTGATTGCAGGAATCATTGGCGGACATAGTCTGATGCAGAATGAGACTATGAACAATATGTTTACGTGGGACATTACGACGATTTCAATTGCCATTCCTTTATATGGATTTTTAGCTTCAGTACTTCCGGTTTGGTTGCTTTTGGTTCCGAGAGATTACCTTTCAACCTATCTTAAAATCGGAACGATCATTATGTTGGCGATCGGGGTAATCGTGATTCACCCAACCATTCAAATGCCGGCATTATCCCAGTTTATCAATGGTGGCGGTCCCGTAATCGGCGGTCCGGTTTTACCCTTTATTTTTATTGTAATTGCGTGTGGAGCGATTTCCGGATTTCATGCGGTAATTGCCACAGGAACGACTCCTAAAATGTTGAACAGAGAAAAAGAAATTCTGTTTGTAGGTTATGGAGCGATGCTTGTGGAAGGTTTCGTAGCATTAATGGCTTTGATAGCTGCCTGTACTTTGATGCCGGGAGATTATTTTGCGATCAATACGCCCAAAGATACTTACGACGCTTTCTTAGCTGCGAATCCAGCTTTGCATGGCGTTGATATCGATTATTTCTCTGAAAGGATAGGCATTGATCTGCACGGAAGAACGGGTGGAGCAGTTTCATTGGCTGTCGGGATGGCTCATATTTTTAACAAAATCCCGTACATGGATCAGCTGATGGCATACTGGTATAACTTCGCGATTATGTTTGAAGCGGTATTTATTTTAACCGCGATCGATGCCGGAACGAGAGTTGGAAGATTCTTCTTACAGGAAATGCTGGGTTCAGTCATTCCAAAATTCAATGATAAAAACTGGACTCCGGGAATTATTATCAGCAGTTTACTGTTTACTTTTGCCTGGGGATATCTGGTTTTCACCGGAAACGTAAGCAGCATCTGGCCGCTGTTTGGAATCAGTAATCAGTTACTCGCCGCGTGCGGATTGATTGTCTGCACAACAATGCTCATCAGGTTAAACCGTGGAAAATATGCGCTCTGTTCTGCAATTCCGGGAGTTTTTATGGCTATTATTACATTTTGGGCCGGATACATTCAGGTGATGGATATTTACATTCCAAAACAGCAATATTTACTGGCGACATTAGCGATTGTTGCGATGGTTTTAATGCTCGTAGTTTTCGTTGGAGCATTTAGAAAATGGTATCAGCTGCTGCAGGTGAAGACTTCGCACACCGATTTTTATGGCGAGAATGTGAAAGAATTGGTTGAGAGATAAATTCTTATTTAAACTATATGAATGGGAGGCGTGGTTTGTGCTGCGTCTCTTTTATTTTAGTCGTTTTTATTCTTCGAGTCTTTTATAGAATGATGAGCAGCCTTCGTCACACATAAAACTGCCATTTTTATCCACCTCATCCAGAATTAATTTATTTCCTTTAATTTGATAAGAGTAAAAGATACTGTCTTTCGTTTTAGAATTAAGCAAAACCAGAAAATCTTTATTGTTAATAAAATATCGATCAGAAATCTGCTTCCCATTTGTATACTCTCTGTAATTTCCGTTTTTCTCAAACTTAATTACAATTTCCGAATCAATTTCATGTGAAATTATCTCTGCTCCGGTTCCATATCTGGATCCGCTGAGTTGCCAAATGCCGATAATAGTCGTGTTGTCATTACTCTGACAGGACAATAGCGATATTAAAATTACAATTAACCCCCTTTTCATCTTTTGATATTTTTAATTTTTTCTATCCTTTTAATTTCATTCAAAAGCAATGGAAAAGCAGGAACAGCCATTCCACCGTGATCAAATCCATCGAGTTCATATAAAACGGTTTCCTTGTGACCTTTCAGCTTCATCATTCTCCACATATAAGCGTTTTCCTCATATCTTCCCATCAGTTCCTTTTCGCGGTCACCGGTAATTAAAAGCAATGGTGGCGCATCAGCACGGATAAAATGAAGCGGTGCCATTTCATCGATTCTGGCATCCAATTCATCGATTCCTTTTTCTTTTCTGGTGGTAAAATGGGAAATCATCTGTCCGCTAAACGGTATAATTCCGGCAAGCCTGTTTGCATCGATTTTATATTTATTTAAATTAGATTTATCCAAGCCTACCATTGAAGCGAGATATCCGCCCGCGGAATGTCCCGTAATAAAAATTAAATCTTCACTTCCGCCGTATTTCTTAATGTTATTGAAAACCCATGCTGTAGCTGCGGCTGCATCTTCGATATATTTCGGAGCCTTTACTTTTGGAGAAAGCCTGTAATTGACAGAAATAATGGCTACTCCTTTATTTTTAAGTTCTTCGGGAAGATGTTTTTCTCCACCTGTAATTCCTCCACCATGAAACCATATGATAGTTGAAAAATTCTTTACATTTTTCGGAACGTAAACATCTAAAACACATCTTTCATTAATGTATACATCGGATTGATTTGTTTTTTCGTCGTAGTAACGAACATTGGAGATTGTCTGATATTCCTGAGAAAATAATAATATGGAATTGAAAATTAGGAAGATCAGAATAAGTATTTTTTTCATTTTTAAAATTTTGAACCTTAAATATACGAATTGTGATTTTTAACATTTTCGGATTTTAACTAAAGATGAGATCTTGTTAAAGATCTGCAATATATTTTGACACATAGTCACAAAGATTTAGATCAAAACTTTGGGGAAGAGAACACATAAGATTGAAAATCGAAGATTTTCCTGATGAGATTCAGATTTTACTGTGATTTTAGAATTATTAAGTAGAGGTTTGATTATTAAAATTAAAATCTGTGAAAATCCGTGAGTTTTATGTACAATCAAATTGATTTCGACCTTTTAGGGTTGCTGACTTACGTAGGCCTTGTCCACAGAGCTTCACCCCTATGCTGGTGAATTTCGCTACTTTATGGCTTTTGAAACAATCAAAGTTTACGTCAAAAAAACAAAAGATTTTCAGAGATGATTTTTTTTAAATAATCCGTGAAAATCCTTGTAATCTGAAAGAAATTAATATTTAAATCTTCGTCAGCTTAGCATATTTCAAAATCAAATTCTTTTCACCTTCATGCAGGAAAACCACTTTTGCTTTGATATTCTGTGGATCTGTACCATCAAGGAATTTCACTTCCCCAATTCCGAAACGGTCGTGTCTCACTTTGTCGCCCACCTCAATGTCCTGCGAAGATGCTCCGCTTGGATTGATGATTTTTGCCGTGGCGACAGGTTTTAATTTTTTAGGTTCTGCAATTGGTTTATCGTTTTCAGACTTTGAAATGCTTTTCTTTTCGATTTTTTTAAAGCTTCTGATTTCCGAAGGATGCTCATCAAAAATATTGGAAGTCACTCCGGAATTGTTGATAAATCTCTTCTCAATAGCCGGATTAAGATATTCCAGATAAGTACCGTCGATTTCACTCAAAAATCTTGAAGGTTCTGCATCGGTAATTTTTCCCCACTGAAATCTGGAGATCGCGTAAGAGAAAAACGCCTGCTTTTCCGCTCTGGTAAGGGCAACATAGAATAAACGTCTTTCTTCTTCCAGATCTTCTCTGGTGGCCGAACTCATGAAACTCGGGAAAAGATTTTCTTCCAGACCCACCAAATGCACAACCGGAAACTCCAGACCTTTTGAAAGGTGAATGGTCATTAAAGAAACCATGTCGTCTTCATCATTATCTTTTTTCTGAGTATCTGCCGAAAGTGCGATATTTTCAAGGAAATTCGGTAAGCTTGGATCTCCATCCTCAATCTGCTGCTGTTCTTCGATGAAACCCTGCATCGAGTTCATCAATTCCTGAACGTTTTCTACACGCGAAATTCCTTCGGGAGTCTGATCGTCTTTTAAAAATTTAATCAAACCACTTCGTTTAGCCACTTCCATCGCAACGCTGTACGCTGTTTCTGTTTTAAGTAGAACCTGAAATGCTTTAATCATCGCCCAGAAATCACTCAGTTTCGTTAGAACGCCATTGTTGAATTTCAGTTGCGGAGAATACATACCCAAATTGTCTAAAACTGCAGAAACCGGAATATTCTGTGAGTCTGCGAATACAATCAGTTTATTTTGAGTGGTTTCACCAATACCTCTTGCAGGATAATTGATGATTCTCATTAATGCTTCAGAATCATTTTCATTCACCAACAAACGCAGGTAACCGATTAAATCTTTTACTTCTTTTCTCTGGTAGAATGACAGTCCGCCATAAACTTTATACGGAATATTTTTTCTTCTTAAAGCATCTTCAAAAGCTCTGGTCTGCGAGTTGGTTCTGTACAGAATAGCGAAGTCGCTGAACATTTTCTGCTCACGGTTGCGCAGTTCCCAGATGTTTCCGGCAACGAAATTGGCTTCGTCGGCATCAGAAAGTGAACGGTAAATTTTTATTTTTTCGCCTTCTTCGTTTTCACTGAAAACATTTTTCTTAAACTGCTGAAGGTTTTTAGAAATCACCACATTCGCAGCATTCACAATGTTTTGGGTTGAACGGTAATTCTGTTCCAAAGAAACGGTTACCGCTTCAGGATAATCTTTTTTAAAGTTTAAAATATTATAAATATTCGCACCACGGAAAGAGTATATCGACTGAGCATCGTCTCCCACCACACAAATGTTTTCAAATTTTGAGGCTAATGCTTTAACAATTAAATACTGAGAGTGGTTTGTATCCTGGTACTCATCCACCAGAATATACCTGAATCTGTCCTGATATTTAGCCAGAACTTCCGGAAATCTTGTGAGAAGTTCATTGGTTTTCAGTAATAAATCATCAAAATCCATCGAGCCGTTTTTGTAGCATTGCTCCACGTATCGCTGGTAGATCTGTCCGATGTGTTTCATGTTTGCCTTTTCATCAGCTTCCATCAGTTCAGGATTATTGAAATAGGCTTTTACAGTGATAAGGTTGTTTTTGTAATTGGATATTCTTGCCTGAACTTTTTTTGGTTTATACAAATCGGCATCGATGTTCATGTCTTTCAGTACTTTTCTGATGACATTCAGAGCATCCTGCTGATCGTAGATCGTAAAATTGGAAGGATAACCCAGATAGTGAGCTTCACTTCTCAGAATTCTTGCAAAAACGGAGTGAAAAGTTCCCATCCAGAGGCTTCTCGCATTGCTTTGTCCTACAACTTTTGCAATACGTTCTTTCATTTCTTTTGCAGCCTTATTGGTAAAGGTCAAAGACAGAATATGAAAAGGATCAACTCCATTGGTAATTAAATGGGCGATGCGCATGGTAAGAACACGCGTCTTTCCTGAACCTGCTCCGGCAAGCACCATCAGCGGGCCATCGAGTGTAGTAACGGCTTCAAATTGTGATTCATTCAGTCCTTTCAGATAATCCTCCATAATGCAAAAAAA
>NZ_LMQH01000014.1:312312-345259 GCF_001424105.1 Chryseobacterium sp. Leaf394
TAATTTTGAAATAATGTTAAATGTTTAAAGTCTGTTTCTGATATTTTAGAATCAATAAGATGAAATTTTAACATCATCTTTTTTCTTAAAAAAATATTAAAATTAATGTAACATTTCAGTTAAATTTGCCACCAATTGACAAAACAATTTCTATTTATGAAAAAACGACTTCTTAGTGCCGCAGCGGCCGCTTTTTTTGGAGTAATGCTGAATGCACAACAAATCAAATTCGAAGAGTATGATTTACCAAACGGTATGCACGTAATCCTTCATCAGGACAATTCTGCACCGGTAGTTACCACAGCTGTAATGTACCACGTAGGCGCGAAAGATGAGGTGAAAGGAAGAACTGGTTTTGCACATTTTTTCGAACACCTTTTGTTTGAAGGAACTCCTAATATCAAAAGAGGTGAATGGTTTAAAGTTGTGTCTTCCAACGGAGGACAGAATAATGCCAACACAACAATGGACAGAACGTATTACTATGAAACGTTCCCGTCAAATAACGAGCAGTTGGGTCTATGGATGGAGGCTGAAAGACTTCGTCACGCTGAGATCAACCAGATTGGTGTAGACACTCAGAGGGAGGTTGTAAAAGAAGAAAAAAGATTGAGAATGGACAATCAGCCATACGGTAATCTGATGAATGCTATTCAGCAAAATCTTTTCACCAACCACCCGTACAGTGGTTCTGTTATCGGATCAATCGACGATCTTAACGCTGCTAAATTACAGGAATTCAGAGATTTTTATAAAAAATTCTATGTTCCAAACAACGCAACTTTGGTTGTTGCCGGAGACATCAAGCCTGAGCAGACCAAAAAATGGATTTCAGAATACTACGGAAGCATTCCAAAAGGAACAGTAACTACTAAAAATTTCCCTAAAGAATCTCCAATTACCCAGGAGACAGAAAAAACAGTTACCGATCCAAATATTCAGCTTCCTGCATATATTTTTGCTTACAGAAGCCCTTCAAATAAAGAAAAAGATTCTTATATTTTAAATATGCTTTCTTCTTATTTAAGCAGTGGAAAATCTTCTGTACTGTACAAAAAACTGGTAGATCAGGAGAAAAAAGCTTTGGAGGTACAAGCTTTCAACCTTGGAATGGAAGATTACGGTGTATTTGGCTTCTTTGCAATTCCGATGGGAGCTACAGAGAGAAAAACTTTGCAGACAGACATTGATGCTGAAATCAAAAAACTTCAGAATTCACTGATCTCTCAGGAAGATTACCAGAAACTTCAGAATAAGTTTGAAAATCAGTTTGTAAATTCAAATTCAAGTATTCAGGGAATTGCAGCTTCATTGGCTACAAACCACGTATTGATGGGAGATACCAATCTGATCAATAAAGAAATCGACATTTACAGATCTATTACAAGACAGGATTTGCAAAATGCTGCGAAGAAGTATCTTAATTCTAACCAAAGAGTAATCATTAACTACGTACCTGAAAAAAAATAATTCTTAAAAATAGATTCGAGATATTTTAGATTCGGGATCAGAGACTTTTTAAGAGGAGTTAGACGGTTTTCAATTTAATCATCAATTTAGATAAAGAATTATTAAAATTAAATTTTTACAAATGAAAAAGCAATTAACATATATAGCCGTAGCATTTTTATTCACAGGAATGCTTTCTGCACAAAAAATTGACCTTAACGCAATGCCGAAAGCAGGACCCACACCTGCAATCAATATTGCGAAGCCAAAGACTTTCCAGTTGAAAAACGGTTTAACAGTAATGGTAGTTGAAAACAATAAATTACCAAGAGTAAACATGAGCCTTTCTATGGACAGACAGCCTTATTTTGAAGGACCTGTGGTGGGTGTAAGCGAAATCATGGCAGACCAGTTGGGTAACGGAACTACGACTTTAAGCAAAGACGAATTCAACAAAAAAGTTGATTTTCTGGGTGCAAACCTGGGTTTCAATTCAGGAGGTGCGTCATCCAATTCACTTTCTAAATATTTTCCTGAAGTTTTGAATTTAATGGCTGATGCCATCATCAACCCTAAATTTTCTGCTGACGAAATTCAGAAATCAAAAGAAAGATCTATTGAAGGTATCAAGAGTGAAGAAAAAAATGCTTCATCTATCGCCTCTAGAGTTTCCAATGCTTTGGTTTACGGAAAAAATACAGCAAGAGGAGAGTTTGAGACCATCGAATCTATCAACAAAATTCAGTTGGCTGATGTACAGAATGTGTACAAAAAATACTACGCTCCAGACAATGCATACCTTGTAATTGTAGGTGATGTGAAGTTTGATAAAGTAAAACCAATGGTAGAGAAAGCTTTCGCCAACTGGAAAAAAGCAAACACTACTTTCGCTTCTCTTGAGCCGGCAGCCAATGTTGGCAAAACAGAAATCAATGTTGTAGACGTTCCTACTGCAGTGCAGTCTGTAGTTTCTGTAGGAAATATCAATAATCTTAAGATGAAAGATGCCAATTATTTCCCTGCAACAATCGCCAACTACATCCTTGGCGGTGGAGGTGAAGCAAGACTTTTCATGAATCTTCGTGAGAAAAACGGTTTTACTTACGGTGCTTATTCAAACATGACTGCAAGTAAATATTCTCCTGAATTTTCTGCAGATGCAAGCGTAAGAAATGAGGTTACAGACAAAGCTGTAAAGGAATTCATGAACGAAATCAACGGAATTTCTACAGTGAAAGCAGACGAACTGGCAAATGCAAAAGCAAAACTGAAAGGAAGTTTCATCATGTCTCTTGAGCAGCCAGCAACCATTGCAAGATTTGCAGTAAGCCAAAAAGTAAATGATCTTCCGGAGGATTTTTATACAAACTATTTAAAATCTATTGATAAAGTAACTGCTGCAGATGTTTCCAATGCTGTGAAAGCTACGGTTTATCCAAACCAGAGCAGAATTTTCATCGCAGGTAAAGCTTCCGATATTTCTGAAGGTCTTGAAAAACTAGGCTACCCGGTAAAATATTATGACAGTAATGCCAATCCGGTTGCAAAGCCAACTGCTCAAAAAGTTGATGCAAGTGTAACCGTAGCGTCTGTTGCCGACAAATATATTGCTGCACTCGGAGGTAAAGCAAATCTTGCTAAAGTGAATTCTTACGCAGTGAACGCGACCATGTCTATGCAGGGACAAACTATTGACATCAAAAATGTAAAAGCTCAGGGTGGAAAAGAACTGAATTTGGTTAGCATGGGAGCAATGACGCTTCAAAAGCAGGTTTTTGACGGTAAAGCAGGGTATTCTGAGCAACAGGGACAAAAAGTTCCGATGACGAAAGAGGAGATTGCAGACAGAATGAAAAATACTGAACTGTTTGAAGAACTTGGTTTCGCAAAATCTGCAGATCTGAAAATTGCAGGTATTGAAAAAGTAGGTGGAGAAGATTCTTACGTAGTGAAAGGTGGTGACACCACTTATTATTACAGTGTAAAATCTGGTCTTAAAACCGGTGAAACAAAAACAGTGAAAGCAAACGGTCAGGAATTAACGATTCCGACTCTTTACTCCAATTACAAAGATGTTGCAGGTGTGAAAATGCCTTACACCATCACCGTAAGCCAAATGGGAATGGATATGACGATGGAAGTGAAATCTATCGAAATCAACCAGGCAAAAGATGCTGATTTCAAATAATAATCAACATAAATAATCTGAACGGCAACTTTTGTTGCCGTTTTTTGTTTTTAAGGGAAATCTTTATTTTGCCGTTCGCCAAAAAAAGTTTAAATTTGCCCATTCAAAAAGATATCAGAATTAATGGAAACTATATTTATACTATTGATGGTTCTTATTATGATTGCCAGCGTTTTATTGGTAATCGTTATTATGGCACAGAACCCTAAAGGAGGCGGCCTTTCAAGTACATTCGGAGGTGCTTCATCTGCACAGTTTGGCGTACAGAGAACCAATGATTTTATGGAAAAAGCAACCTGGACTTTAGGTGCGGTAATCATCGTTCTGATTTTGGTAAGTGTAGTCATTACAGGGAAACCAACTGCAAAAGTTCCGGCTCTTCCAACATCGAAAGAAGCTCCGGCATCTCAAGGATCAGCTCCGGCACAATCGGCTCCTGCTACACAGGGTGCTGCTCCGGTACAGACTGCTCCGGTAGCTCCGGCAAAATAATAAGAGAAAATTTTAAATAAAATAAAAGCAACTTCATCAGAGGTTGCTTTTTTTTGTGTGAGTTAGAGCATCTTTTATTATTGATTCTATTATAAATTTTAAATGCATTTTTCTTTACCTAAAATCCTTAAGAGTGGAAAAATACATTTAAATTTCATCAAAATTAACTCCCTTTAGGGTCGGGGGAAATTAATTTTGATGAAATTAAACAGGCTCTAATTAGAACAACCTTTTAACGGGAATTTTTTTCAGTTTAATAACAAAACTCTTGCGATGATAGCTTTTTATAAGTTTACAAATGTTTGTATTGAGCTCAAACTATTTAAGCTTAATCTGCTCTATTTTATGTCTTAATTTTAAACCAGCTTTTAAAAATGAATATTGCATTGGCTTTTGAACTCTGTAATATTTATCAATGAAAATCTGCATCGCACCGTAAAACCTTTCAAGGTAAACTTCATCTTTAATTGTGCTTTCGCCTTTGTGATGCAGGATGGAAACTTTTCCGTAATAATAATTTTTAAAACCGTTTTGGAGAAGTGTATAACACAGATCAACATCTTCGCCGTACATAAAATACCTTTCATCAAGACCACCCGAATTTTCGTAAACCTCTTTTTTACACAGGAAAAATGCCCCGGTAATCACTTCCACTTCGGCCACATCAAATTCACTGATGTCATTCCGGTAATACGATTTTGAATTGTTCTTTTTAAAACCTGTAAATAGTTTTTCAAATGAATTAAACATATCCGGAACTGCTCTCTTACTTTCAGGTAAAAAATTTCCCCTGGCATCGTGCATTCTTACACCCAGGCAACCGAAATCAGCTTTGAAATCAGCAAAATTTAAAATTTCATCTAAATATAAACCTTCCAGTTCGGTATCCGGATTTAAAAGTAAAATGTATTCTCCGGTAGCAATTTTTACCGCTTTATTATTGGCTTTCGCAAAACCCTCATTCACGTCGGAAGCGATAAAATGTACTTTTGGAAATTCCGGAATGAGATCGCCCCATGAGCTGTCGGTAGATTTGTTGTCGGCTACTATGATTTCATAATCAATGTCTGCTGCATATTTTTCAACAGACTGCAGACAGGCTTTCAAAAGCTGCGTCACATTGTAATGAACGATGATGATGGATAGTTTTTTAGCCATTTTAATCTTTTTCGTTGTATGGAAGTCTGTTGATTATCGATCTTCCCAAAGAAATTTCATCGGCATATTCCAGTTCATCACCCACGGAAATCCCTCTGGCAATACTTGAAAACTGTATTCCCGAATTTTTAAATTTTTTATAGATATAATATGCGGTTGTGTCACCTTCCATCGTAGCACTTAAGGCAAAAATAAACTCTTTTGCCAAACCTTGCTGCAGTTTTTTTTCAATACTCGGAATGTTGAGCTGATGAGGTCCCACACCATCCATCGGAGAAATTTTTCCGCCGAGAATAAGGTATTTTCCTCTGTATTTCCCTGTATTTTCAATGGCAATAACATCGCGTACGTCTTCAACGATGCAGATCAGTTCATCACTGCGTTTTTCATTGCTGCAGATTTCACAGATATCGTAGTCTGAAAAGTTGTGGCATTCGCGGCAGTATTTTATTTCATTCACCAGACTGATGATTGATGTTCCCAAACCTGTCGCTCTGGAGTTGGGCTGTTTGAGTAAATGAAGTGCAAGGCGCAAGGCTGTTTTTTTTCCGATACCGGGTAATCCCGAAATCTCTTCAACTGCTTTTGCCAATACTTTACTTGGATAATCCATTGCACAAAAATAGGATTTTCGATTCAGAAAATTAATGATTTCGATAAGGTTTACAGTGAAAATTAATCTGTTTTTTACTTTTTATTTAATGAATCATTACAATTTAGGTTTGAGAAATTTTGGAGTGAACTGCTTTTAGTTCGGATGTTTTAAAACTGTCTATGATTTGCATTTTCTCTTCGGTAAAAAAGCTTTATCTTTGAGTTTCAAACAATAAACAGAAAAAAAATTATGGCACTCAACAACCTCAATTATCCGCTGGATTTCAAATTCAAGCTGACAACGCTGGCAAGCGATTTCAACATCACCGACAAAAACGGAAACGCTGTAGCGTATGTGCGTCAGAAAATGTTTAAACTGAAAGAAGACGTTGTCGTTTTCGAAAATGACAGCAAAACAAAAGAACTTTTCAGAATCAAAGCCAACCAGTGGATTGATTTTAATGCTTCTTATTCGCTTACCGAAATTGCAACCGGAAAAAGCTTTGGAAGACTCGCCAGAAAAGGAATGCGTTCTATCTGGAAATCAACTTACGATGTGCTTGATACCAATGACAAAGCGAAGTTTACCATCACTGAAGATAAAGCATGGGTAAAATTTCTTGACGGTATGGTGGGAGAAATTCCAATTATCGGGATGTTCACAGGATATTTTCTAAATCCTACTTATACTGTAAGAGGAATTGATGGTAAAGATTATTTTAAACTGAAAAAAATGCCTTCGATGTTTGGAAGAAGGTTTCAGCTCGACAGAATGATCGACATTGATGATGAAGATGAAAGTTTGGTCATTCTTTCTTTACTGATGATGATTTTACTGGAAAGAGCAAGAGGATAAGCTGATGTTAGCTATTAGCAACTGGACTTTAGCTTAAATTTTATGTTTTTTTAAATTACTACTTCAAATGAAATATATTTTTGTTTTCGCAACTGCACTTTTATTGACAGCCTGCAAAAAAGAAACTCAAACTGATACCGATAAAGGCTCAGACAGCACAGAGATTTTAAAGAAAGATTCAATAATTGAAAAACCAAATGCTGCCATTTCGGTGGAAGCTTTTCCTTTTCCTGCTGAAATCAAGGAGTGTTCCTGCTATTTTGCACGCAGCAAAAAAGATTTTGAAAACGAAAATTATATTTATGCCGACAATGCCGGAACTCTGGCGTACATGAAGATTGACGGAAAGCGTCTTGCGATGAAACTCATTTCATCAAGTGACATGGAAGTTGATGATGTTTTAACTAAAGAAATTGAAAATGAAAATTACAAGATTTCTGTAAAAGGTAAAAAACTGGCGACAGAAGAAGCGATGCTTTTCGACGGAACCTTAACCATCGAAAAACCGGACGGAACGAGAACAGTTATTCCTATTTATGGTGAGTGCGGTTGTTAGACTTTAGTTGTTTAAATTAGTATGACTAAATCATTAACAATTTTATTATTTTTAATTTCCTTAATGACTTTTGGACAGACAAAAATGCGGAAGATTGAAGAACTTATAAATAAAGAAGATCCAGCGTGGCCTCTGGTAAAAGAATGGATAGACTCTGCCAAAAATAGAGTTGAAGTTTTGCCAGCTGATCCGAAAAATGCTGAAGATGCATTGTACAAAACTCAGGTTACAACCCGATCGCCAATGGGCGCAATTGTTTACATGACAGGAGGGCTTTTAATTGACAATGGATGGGTGAGAATATTAGGCTCAGGCAGTGAAAAATTAAACCGCTCTCTGCCAGTCTGGAATAAAGGTAAAGCCTTTCCTGATTTTGGAAAGAATTCATCTTTTCTATTGATTGCAGACGATGCAATTGGTGGATTTTTCTTACTGAATGGCGGCGGACTTGGGGATGATTTGGGAAAGGTTTATTATTTCGCACCTGATACTTTAGAATTTGAACCGCTTGATTTAACGTATACAGAGTTTTTAAATTTTTGCTTCAACAATAATCTTGAAAAATTTTATAAAGATTACAGATGGAAAAATTGGAAAGATGATACTGCAAAATTAAAAGGTGATCAGGTTTATAATTTCTTTCCTAACTTGTGGACAAAGGAAGGTAAAGATATGAATAAGGTCTCCAGGAAAGTAATTTCTGCTGAAGAACAGTATAATTTAAATATTGATTTTAGAAAACAGCTGGGACTTACAAAATAAAATATCGATGATGATATTTTTTGATAACAACAGATCAAGCAACAAACAAAATTACTGCTCCTGAATTTCGGGAGCATTTTTTTTATCCGTATTTTTGATCAAAATAAATTTTATGGAACTATCAAACATAGAACCGCAGATTATCTGGAAGAATTTTTCCAGACTGAATGCTGTGCCGAGACCGTCTAAAAAGGAAGAAAGAGTAATTGCATTCATCAAAGAATTTGGTGAGAATTTAGGCCTGGAAACCACGGTTGATGAAACAGGAAATGTAATCATTAAAAAACCGGCCACTCCCGGAATGGAAAACCGTAAATCCATCGTAATGCAGTCGCATTTGGATATGGTTTGTCAGAAAAACAACGATGTGAATTTCGATTTTGAAACGCAGGGAATTCAAATGGAAGTTGACGGCGACTGGGTGAAGGCAAAAGGCACTACTTTGGGCGCTGATAACGGTATAGGTGTTGCAACCATTATGTCGGTTCTTGAAAGTTCAGACATTCCGCATCCTGATCTGGAAGCTTTATTTACGATCGACGAAGAAACAGGAATGACCGGAGCTTTAGGTTTAAAACCTGGACAGTTAACAGGGCAAATCCTTTTAAATTTAGATACAGAAGAAGATGACGAAATCGACATCGGTTGCGCCGGAGGAATAGATGTAACGATCAGTCAGAACTATCCTACAGAGCCGGCAAACGGACAGACCGTAAGAATCGAGGTAAAAGGTTTACAGGGTGGTCATTCCGGAATGGATATTCACAAAGGTTTTGGAAATGCAAATATTATCTTAGGCAGAATTCTCTACAAAGCATTGAAAAACGAAAACGCGCAACTGATTTCCATCGATGGGGGAAGTTTGAGAAATGCAATTCCGAGAGAGGCTGTGGCTTTAATTTCCGTGAGAAATTCAGGAGAGTTTATTGAGGCTGTAACCGAGGGAATTAAAAAAGAAATTTTAGAAGAATTTGCTTCCATTGAAAGTGGTCTTCAGATCAATATTGAAAATTCCACGAGTTCAGATAAAGCTTTGTCTCAGGAAGATTCAAAAAAAATTATTTTGGTTTTAAAATCTCTGCACAACGGCGTTTACAGAATGAGCCCGGATGTTCAGGATTTGGTAGAATCATCAAATAACGTTGCAAGAGTTGAATTGAAAGAGGGTGGACTGAAAATTTTAAACCTTTCAAGATCATCAGTAGATTCGTCTAAAGATTCTGTTGCGGAACAATTGAGATCAGTATCAGAACTGGCAGGAATGAATGTTGAATTCAGCGGCTCTTATCCGGGATGGAAACCAAAACCGGGATCTGAAATCGTTCAGATGATGGAAAAAATCTATACCGAAAAGTTTTCAGAAAAACCACACGTTGTCGCCTGTCATGCAGGTTTGGAATGTGGAATAATCGGTGCCAATTATCCTGAAATGGAAATGGTAAGTTACGGCCCAACCATCAGAGGAGCACACTCGCCGGACGAAAAAGCAAGCATTTCTTCCACCCAAAAATTCTGGGGTTTTACGAAGGATATTTTAGCTAATATACCTTTGAAATAAAATTATAAATACATTTTTAAAATATCCAAAGTCGACTGATTTTGGATATTTTTCTAAGTTAATCTATGATTGTCCGCTTTTAATCATCATGCCAAATTCAGAACTCATTTTGTCATTCCGCAGGAATCTAAGCAAATGAAATAAAAAGGTTTAGATTCCTACGGAAATCTCAGATTCGATGTAGTCAATGACACGCAAGCCGTTAAAAACATGTTATTACTAATTTTTCGACATTCATATTAATCTTAAAATATAACAAGCAAATTTATGAAAAGCATCACCGTATTCTGCGGATCGAGTTTCGGTTCGGATGAAAAATATAAAGAGCATGCAACTCTTCTCGGACAGACATTTGCAAAACAAAATATTCAGCTGATCTATGGCGGAGCAAACGTTGGTTTGATGGGGGCAGTCGCTGACGGCGTTTTATCTGACGGAGGAAAAGCAATTGGCGTTCTTCCCCACTTTTTACAGTCAAAAGAAATTGCGCATACGAATCTTACCGAACTGATTTTGGTGGAAAGTATGCACGAAAGAAAAACCAAGATGAATGACCTCTGCGACGGCGTCATCGTACTTCCCGGTGGTTATGGAACTCTGGAAGAATTTTTCGAAATGATTACCTGGGCGCAGCTCGGACTTCACAAAAAACCAATTGCGATTCTCAATATCGACGGATTTTATGATGATCTGATTAAACTGGTTCAGACCATGGTCGATAAAGGATTTTTAAAACAAATCAATCAGGAAATGCTTTTGGTGAGCGACAGTATTGATGAACTGTTAGAAAAAATGAGAAATTATGAGGCGCCCACTGTCGGAAAATGGATTTCTAAAAAAGAATTGTAATTTTAAGGTGATGAAAGCAATAGCAGTAGTCTTATTTTTATTTTATAACAGCTTGGCATTCGGGCAAATCCGGGATGACAAAAGACTTATCGATAGCCAATGGGAATTCAAAGTGTTTAGTGACACCATAGCATTTCCAAATCTTCCTGAAGTTGAGTTTAAAACAAAAAACAAGATATTTTTTAAATCTATTATGTTTACCGAAAAGAACTTTACAGCTAAAACAGATACCGGTATTTTAAATGGAAAATGGATTTTACTGGGAAACAACTTACAGCTGAATTTTTCAAACAAAACTTCTCTTTTGTACGAAGTTATGAGATTAAACTCTGATAGATTAGAGCTAAAAGAAGAGGGGATGTTGATTTCCAATTTGGGATATGATAGAAAAAAGTAAAATTAAACCGCGTGAAGCCTTTTCAAGCGGTTTAATTTTTTAATATTTTACTTTACCAAAACTTTCCATGCCTCATCAATTTTACTGTCAAGCAAAAATTTCTGAGCTTCGAGATGAATAGTTTCGTCATTGTGACAATTTTCAGAGGGTAAAACTTCCACATTTGCCAGCATTCCCAAATCGTTTCCTGTAAAGACTTTGCTGAGTTTGATGGAGTCGGGGAGAAGGTCAAAACCAATTCCTTTTGTGACCAAAGGTTTCGGAACTTCAAAAAGGCTGTCGGCATTATTTCGTGAATAATAATTTCCACCCAAACGGGCTACCATATCCAGTTTTGCCTGATCCAGATTTCCTTCAGTATTCAGGTATTCTTCTCTGATATGGATTTTCTGAACTTCACAAATCACAAGATTTCCTGCCCCGCCCTGATCTCCCAGAGATTTTACTTCTAAAACTTTGCATTCAAAGTTGACAGGACATTCTGCAATTAATTTAGGCTTTACCAAATCAGCATCTTTCATCTTCAATCCCGATTTTATAAACTCATTTACACCGTCTCCATATTCGGTTGATGCTAAAGAAATCTGCTGTACAATCGGGAAATTGACCGTCCCAATTACAACTTCAGGAACTTCCAGCACATTTTCCAGAGTATGTTTCGTCGTATTGTCCCGGACTCTTCTCGAAGGCGAAAAAATCAAAATTGGCGGAACCGTGCTGAACATATTAAAAAAACTGAACGGCGATAAATTGCTGTTGCCATCTTTGTCAACCGTAGAAGCCAAGGCAATCGGACGCGGCGAAACGGCCGTCTGCATTATGGTCTGCAGCTGAACGGAGGTTATTTCTGATGGAATTACTGTTTTCATTTTATATTTAATTAACCACAAAAGTCATAAAAGTTTTTGGGTTGTAATTTATTATTTTGAAAAGTTCAAAAAAGGTTTAAGTATATTTTTAAATAGCAGATGTGCACGATCTTTGGTTTGTAATTTTGATTAAGGATAAAAAGTCATATTTTCAGATTGTAAATATTGATTAAAAAAGCATGTCGTAGTATTTGTTTACAAAAGTTTCCTGACCCTGATGATACAGATTTTTTACATTAAAATTGACTAAAATACCTTTAGGCTTTTGCAATAAATTAATGTAGTTTAAAACCTGAGCTCTGTGAATTTCATTTAATGAAGAAACAGATTTTATTTCAAGTACAATTTGATCTTCAATAAGAAAATCACAGGAAAAGTCACAATTGATTTCTTTTCCTTTATAATTTACAGGGATTCTTAATTCAGATTTAAAATTGATATTTCTTATTGTGAATTCCTCTATCAAACATTGGTGATAAACACTCTCAAGCAAACCCGGACCCATAATCCGGTGAACTTCAATGCAGGCACCATTAATTTTATAAGTTAAATCTGTTAAATCTGTTAAATAAGACTGTGTTATCATTTTGGTTCTTATGTACAATAATTTAACGTACAGCTTTTTTGAACTCTATCTACAAAATATCAAGCTTTAAATGTAAAAAAACTTTTGTGACTTTTGTGGTTTACAAATTATTTAGCAGGAATAATCTTTCCCGAAACTTCCCCAAAACCTACTCTCACGCCCTCTTTTTCAGCCCAGGCTTTCATCGTTACCGTATCGTTATCGTTGATGAATTTTCTTTCTTCGCCGTTACTCAAAGTGATCGGGTTTTGCCCTCTCCACGTCAGTTCAAGCATAGAACCGAAAGATTTTGGGTCGCTTCCTGAAATAGTTCCGCTGGCATACATATCTCCAATCTCGACGTTACAGCCGTTTACGGTGTGATGAGCGAGTTGCTGGGTCATGTTCCAGTACATGTGCTTATAGTTACTTTCAGAAATCAGGTTATCTTCGCCGTTTTCAGGTTGAAGATAGACTTCAAGATTGATATCGTAATTTTTGTCTCCTTCAAATTTTAAATAATCCAAAACTTCAGGATCCTGAGTTGGAGAAGTGGTTTTGAATGGTTCCAAAGCTTCCAGAGTTACCACCCACGGAGAAACTGACGAACCGAAATTTTTAGCCAGAAACGGCCCCAGTGGAACATATTCCCAGGCCTGAATATCTCTTGCTGACCAGTCATTGAAAACCACCATTCCAAAGATGGCATCTTCCGCATCTTTCGTAGAAATCGATTCGCCCATTTCGGTATTTTTACCCAAAATAAAAGCCATTTCAAGTTCAAAATCCAGTTGTTTTGATAGTCCGAAAACCGGTTTGTCTGCATCAGCTGGTTTGGTCTGTCCGTTTGGTCGGTTGATCTCAGTCCCCGAAACTACGATGGATGAAGCTCTTCCGTGATAACCTACAGGTAGATGTTTCCAGTTAGGAAGCAATGCGTTGGCAGGATCTCTGAACATTTTTCCGACGTTGGTCGCGTGCTCGATGCTGCTGTAGAAATCTGTATAATTCGGAACGTGAACCGGCATCATCATTTTCACCTGATCCAAATCGTAAAATGCGTCTTCGATGGTCTTTTCATCTTTCGACAAAATCGAACCTTCCAGTAAAAGCTCCTGAATTTTCAAACGGATCGCTCTGGTTACAGGTTTTCCAAGCTCGATCATCTCATTTAATGTGTACGCTTCAAAAATATTGTCATCAAGACCTTCGATTTCTTCAAAATAAGAAAGGTCATACAAGGTGGCAAGATCAATCACCTGATCGCCGATTCTCGTACAACAAGCGATAAATTCTTTGTTGAATACCGCCACTCCGAAAGGAATGTTGTGGATAGAAAAGTCTGAATCTGAATTATATTCTACAAATGATTTCATAAGATTTTGATTTTTATTGCACAAAATTTTTTGAATTTCACAAATCTGAATGTGATAATTTTAAAAAAAATCTGTGCGGATTTTTAAATTTTTGATTTGAGTAGTGAATAAAATGCCAAAAGCCAGAAGCTTTATTTTTTCTTCGATGATGCTTTCGCTTTTGAAAATGATGCTTCATCAATCCAGCGGTCTTTGTTGTTGACATCGATGAGGTAGAGAATATCATCCAGCTTCGTCAGCAAAAGTGTTTTGGTAACAGGGATTGGAACTTTTTTGTTCTCAAGCAAATCGGCTCTCAGAGAGATGATATTTTTTCTGCTTCTCACAATATCTCCTGAAAATACATTTGATGTGCTCTCATTCGTTGCTTTGTCGTCAAACATTTCGACATAAGTGGCATCTTTGCCTTTGATGATGATGAAACTTCTTTCTGTATGATCTTTAAAATCTTTGATCAAAACAAATTTTTTATCATCAATGTTGACATCGCTTAAATTTTGATTTACCCCTTTTCTCTCTTCCAGTTTGGTAAGAATTGCATTGATGCTTCCGTACTGCGCGTGGGCAAAAAAACTGGCTCCGACAAGCATCAGTCCGCTGAAAATTTTGTTCATAATCCTGTGTTTATAAAAAGTTTTGTCAGGATTTATTGTCCTGACAAAAACTGTATATTGTTAAAAAATTAAAGATTTCCTCTTTTTTCCTGCTCTCTTTCCAACGCTTCGAATAACGCTTTGAAATTTCCGGCACCGAAACTCTGAGCACCATGTCTTTCGATGATTTCAAAGAACAGGGTAGGACGGTCTTCTACCGGTTTTGTGAAAATCTGAAGTAAATATCCTTCTTCATCATGGTCAATTAAAATCCCCAAACTCTGAAGTTTTTTAAGATCTTCATCGATGTGACCCACTCTTTCAGGTACCAGTTCGTAGTATGCTTCGGGTGGAGCAGAAAGGAATTCTACACCTCTTTTTTTCAATTCTGTAACGGTGTGAATGATATCTTTTGTTGCAACTGCGATGTGCTGTACACCTTCACCCTCGTAGAAATCAAGATATTCTTCTACCTGAGATTTCTTTTTACCTTCTGCAGGCTCATTGATTGGGAATTTAGCAAAACCGTTTCCGTTAGACATTACTTTAGACATCAAAGCAGAATATTCTGTGTTGATCTGCTTGTCATCAAAAGAAAGAATGTTCACAAATCCCATTACTTTCTCGTACCACTCAACAGTTGGGATCATTCTGTCCCAGTCTACGTTTCCTACACAGTGGTCAACGTATAATAATCCAGCTTCTTCAGGATTGTAATCGCTCTCCCATTTTCTGTAGCCAGGCATGAAAGGTCCTGTATAATTTTTTCTTTCGATAAACATGTGAACAGTTTCTCCGTAAGTATAAATTCCGGACATTTTCACTTCACCGTATTCGTCAGTTAAAGTTGTTGGTTCCAAATATGGTTTTCCGCCTCTTTTTGTAGTTTCTTCAAACGCTGAATAAGCGTCGTCTACCCAAAGTGCCAGAATTTTAACACCATCACCGTGTTTTTTTACATGCTCACTGATTGGAGAGTCAGATTTTAAACCTGTCGTCAGAATCAATCTGATTTTTCCCTGCTGAAGAACGTATGATGCACGGTCTCTCACACCTGTTTCAGGGCCTGCATAAGCAACCGACTGAAAACCGAATGCTGTCTTATAATAATGCGCTGCCTGCTTTGCATTTCCAACATAAAACTCGATATAATCTGTACCGTTGATCGGCAAAAAGTTCTCTGCCTGAGCAATTTTTTCGGCAAATGTTAGTGTTGACATATTTTCTGTTTTTTACTTTTATTGATGTTGCAAATTACAAAATTCTTAGATAATGTTAAAATGGAAACAAACAGCTGTTAGTTAAAGTTTTAATAAAAAATCAGGAGCTGATATTACACCATTCTCATTATGTGTTCTGAATAAAATAACATGCGACTTTTGACTCTGGATCAAAGAAGACTTTCAAGTCTCCGTCGCACCAGAAGTTCAGCTCTGAAAATATTTTTTCATAATATTCATCGTTGCTTTTAAAATTTTTATCTTTCACCTTGATTTGTCCGTTACTCATTAATTGACAAACGAACTTCATTTTTTTATTGGATTTGGGTGAAAATGGTTCGGAAAGAGATTGATTCCAATGCGGTTTTCCTGCGACTCCCATAACATCGAATTCATTGTCATCATTAACACCTTCAAATGCCTTAAGTGTGAAATTCTCTTTGTGATAGATTATGTACGAATCTTTCGTTAATTCATCATATGCAGATGTGATTTCTGTTGTATTAGATGGCGAAATTATCTCTGGTTGGTTAGGATTAGTGTAATCTAAAAAAATATATTCAAAATCTGTAAAAATTGGGCAGATTAAATGTAATGAAAATGGTAGCCAATTAAAGTATTTGTCCGAATTATTTATGAAACCTAAATACTGAAAACCTCCTAAAAATTCGTTTTCAGGAATTTTAAAATCGGTGGGTATTTCTCCACCCAACTGATGAAATCCTGTTGGATCTTGTACAAACTCAAACTGAGGTTTCAAATTGAAAATGTTTTTTATAAAATTCATAATTTTATTTAATTTTAATGCTTAAACCTTTCAAAAGCTGCCCTCTCCAGCATTTCCCTGTCATCAGGATGCGCAATGCTGATTAATTCCTGAGCTCTTTGTCTGAGGTTTTTTCCGTATAAATAAACGCTTCCGTATTCGGTAACTACCCAGTGAATGTGACCCCTCGTTGTTACAACTCCGGCTCCCTGTTTCAGGAAAGGGACAATTCTGGAAACTCCTCTTTTCGTTCTTGATGTGATGGCAATAATCGGTTTTCCGTCTTCGCTTAAAGCTGCTCCACGCATAAAATCCATCTGTCCGCCGATACCGCTGTACTGCATGGTTCCGATAGAATCTGCGCAGACCTGTCCGGTTAAATCAATTTCAATAGCCGAATTGATAGCGACCATTTTTTTGTTTCTCATAATGTTAATCGGGAAGTTAACGTTGCTCACGTCATCAAAAGAAAAAACCGTGTTGTCATCTACGTAATCGTATAGTTTTCTCGTCCCGAAGCAGAAGCTCGTAATAGTTTTATTATCGTTGTAACCTTTGTATTTATTGTTGATGACATCATTTTGAATTAAATCGATCACACCGTCGCTCAGCATTTCGGTATGAACACCTAAGTCTTTATGATTTCCCAGACATTTTAAAACCGCATCAGGAATAGTTCCGATACCCATTTGCAAAGTCGATTTATCATCAATCAGTTCCGCCACATGTTTCCCGACAAGCATTTCGTCCGGACCTACTTTTGCACCGTAATCTACTGTAGGAAGTTCTTCTTCATGCCAAACCAATTTATGAATTTTGCTGATGTGCAGCATTCCGTCACCATGCGTTCTCGGCATTAAAGGATTGACAACAGCAACAATTATTTTAGCGGTGTCAACAGCTGCTCTCGCAACATCAACGGAAGTTCCGAGTGTACAAAAGCCATGTTTGTCCGGAGGGGAAACCGTAATTAAAGCTACATCCAGCGGCAAAATATTTTTTCTGAACAAAATCGGAATTTCACTTAAAAAAACCGGAACAAAATCTCCACGGTCAGAATTCACAGCATCACGCACTGGCGTTGAAACAAAGAGAGAATTCACGAAAAATTTATCCTTGTATTCAGGTTTTGCAATTTCCACATTTCCCTGCTGGGTAATTGAAACCATCTCAACATTATCCAGACGGTGAGATTGCCTTGCCAGTTCGTCAATCAGGTGATTCGGAGTACAAGCACTTCCATGAAAAAACACACGATTTCCACTTTTTACGGTATAGACAGCTTCCTCTGCACTTATATAATTGTACATATTCTAAAATTTTACAGCTAGATTCTACGATTAACTTTAATCCATTAAAGATAGTTCATCTTATTTTTACAGACTATAAATAAGAGAAAATATTTGTCATGTTTTAGTGAAACTTGAGCTAAAAAAAAGGACTGAAATTGAAATTCAGTCCTACTGTTTTTTAAATTAGGTCTTAAGACATGATCAAAATGCTAAGAGCTATAAATCTATTTTTCAATTTTGATATTATACTGTTTTTCAAATCTAATACTTTCGTCTTCAGGCTCCCAAAGCCCATAAGTAAATTTCATTTTCTCCTTGTAGTCTTTGGTTATATTTCTCAAGCTAAATACTACAATACCGAATTCTTTATTTTGCTGAAGATTAATTTTGTCTTTGATCAAACTATAAATTTCTGCATTTTTTTGATCAATATCATTTCCGAAAAACTCAATTGAATGATTTGATTTATTAAGTGTTTCAGTTTTTTCTAAGTTTGATTCTCCAATACTGTAAGTTATTTTCATACTAAATATTGGTTTGAAAACTTTTCCTTCCTTAGGTTCGTACTTAAAAATCAGAATAACCTCATTTTTACCTTCTATATTCACATATTTTGCAGAAAGCAAATCAAAATTGTAAGATGATTCTTTTATCTTCTCCTGCCCAAATAATGAAGTCGCAATGACTGTAAATAATATTATAAATATTTGAAGGTTAATTTTTTGTCCCATTGTGCCTATTGTTTAAAACGTCTGCTAACTTTATTTTTTTATTATATAGTGTTTCAATTGGAATTTCTCCTCTAATGTATGAGCAAACTACCGATCTATTCACTAGTAGCTTTGATAGCGATTTGATGATGATATCTTTTTTTTAATATTTTAGAATTTCAGTTAAGTATTTTTTTGCTAAAATACTATTGATTTTATCTGAAATTTACAAGCTAATAGTCATAGGCCAATCGCCAAAAGCAAAAAACTATTCCTGCGACCTGTCCTCTAAACTGTGATCCTCACTTTCCAACCAAGAAGTTTTATAAAACGGATCTTCTACTTTCATTGCTTCTTCCGTAATTTTCAAAGGACGGAACGGATCGACCATTACCGCATATTCCTCAGTGAATTTTTTACCGATGCTTCTTTCCATCGCTCCCGGATGAGGCCCATGAACAATTCCGCCGGGGTGAAGCGTGAAATCCATTAAATCGATATGGTTTCTGCTCATAAAATCGCCTTCCGTGTAGAATAAAACTTCATCAGAGTCAATATTTGAGTGATTGTAAGGTGCAGGAATGGCCATTGGATGGTAATCGTACATTCTCGCACAGAACGAACAAACTACAAAGTTGTGCGCCTCAAAAGTCTGATGAATGGGTGGCGGTTGGTGAATTCGTCCCGTAATCGGTTCGAAGTTTTTAATATTGAATTTATAAGGGTAAAAATAACCGTCCCAGCCTACAACATCGAATGGATGCGTTGCGTAGATGAAATCGGTGATCTGATTTTCTTTTTTTACTTTAATCAAAAATTCTCCCTTTTCATCTTTTGGTTCAACAAAAGTCGGTGCGATAATATCTCTTTCACAGAAAGGAGAATGTTCTAAAAGCTGCCCAAATTCGTTTCTGTAACGCTTCGGCGTATAAATCGGAGAATGACTTTCCACCACAAAAAATACGGTGTCATCAGAATTTAATTCAACCTGATAAATTGTACCTCTCGGAATAATCAGATAATCTCCAACAGAAAATTCAAGATTTCCGACAAATGTTTTTAAGGTTCCGCTTCCTTCGTGTACAAAAAGAAGTTCATCACATTCGGCGTTTTTGTAGAAATAATCCATCGATTTTCTCGGCTTGGCCAATCCCATTTTCAGGTCATTGTTTACCAAAAGAAACTTTCGGCTGTCCAAAAAGTCATCTTCAGGCGTTACATTCATCCCTTTAAACATTCTTGGAGTTACATTTTTATCAACCGCAATTTTCGGGGTTACATCTTTAGCTTCGCCAATTGATCTGATCTGCGTTGGTCGGTGAACATGATAGAGCAGGGAAGAAATTCCGTGAAATCCTTCTGTACCAAACAGTTGCTCATAATAGAACTTATCTTCCGGTGATTTAAAAATCGTATGTCTTTTTGGGGGAATATTTCCCGAATGATGATATCTCATTGTACTTTGTATGTTGACTCTCAAATTTAATATTTTTTAATGAATTGTTTAGAAACATTTTTCACAGCAAATTTTTTAACCACAAAAGTCACAAAGTTGATTGCGTGAAATTAAGTTTTAATAAATGCTGGTGATAAGTTCAAAAAAGGTTAGAAAATAATTACATCAGTTTAAAGGTGTTATTTTAACCACAAAAGTCACAAAAGATAATATCTGAAGTAAAGTTTTGATGAATACTGCTGATAAGTTCAAAAAAGATTAGGAATAATTACATCCAGTTTACCATTGTTGTTTTCACCACAAAAGTCACAAAAGTTGATTTCTTGAAATAAAGTTTTAATAAAATTCTGCTGATAAGATCAAATAAGCGTTGAAAAAAATATTTTGCATCCAGCTTTTTTGAGCTTCTGTTTTCAAAGTTTTAAAACTTTAAATACGACGAAAGCTTTTGTGACTTTTGACTTCGTCGAATCTTCGATTTGTGGTAAATATTAAATTAGTTTTGCTGTTCTAAAATTAATTGTTAGCTTTGTCTAACAATTTTAATTCATGCGACGAATATTATTTTCTGCGGTATTTATTTCAGGGTTTTGTTTCGCTCAGGAAACGGATAGTTTAGATTTAAATAAAAAATCTGACTCAATAAAAATTCCGGTAAAAAAGGAAAAAATAAGTGATATTGATGATGTGGTGATTACGGGAACGATAAAGCCTGTAAGTAAATCTAAAAGTCCGGTAAATGTGGAAATTTACAATCAGAAATTTTTTCAGAAAAATCCTACACCAAGCGTTTTTGAAGCGATTGCGATGGTCAACGGTGTTCAGCCACAGTTAAACTGTTCGGTTTGCAACACGGGAGATATTCACATCAACGGTCTGGAAGGTCCGTACACAATGATTTTAATTGACGGAATGCCGATTGTCAGTTCGCTTTCTACGGTTTATGGTTTAAGCGGGATTCCCAACAGTCTGATTGAAAGAATTGAAGTGGTAAAAGGTCCGGCCTCGTCGCTGTACGGTTCTGAAGCGATGGGTGGAGTGATTAATATTATCACAAAAAATGCATTGACTGCTCCAAAATTGAGTGTTAATCTGATGACAACAACGTGGGCAGAAAATAATGTGGATCTCTCAACCAAATTTAATGTCGGCAAAAACGCAGCGTCTTTACTCAGTTTAAATTATTTCACTTTTAATGAAAAAATAGATCAGAATAAGGATAATTTCACTGATGCTGCGCTCCAGAACCGAATCTCAGTTTTTAATAAATGGAATTTTAAAAGAAAAGAAAACCGGATGGCAAGTTTTGCCCTGCGTTACCTGTACGAAGACCGTTTTGGTGGTGAAATGCAGTGGAATAAATCGCATCGTGGCGGCGATGAAGTGTATGGAGAAAGCATTTATACAAACAGGGTAGAGGCGTTCGGGATGTATCAGTTGCCTTTGAAGGAGCAGATTTTCACGCAGTTTTCTTACAATTACCATGATCAGAATTCATTTTACGGAAATACGCCTTATGAAGCTTTGCAGAAAGTCGCCTTTGCTCAAACGTACTGGGACAAAAAACTGGGAAACCATGATTTTATTTTGGGCTTGACTTTTAAAAAGACATTTTATGATGACAATACTCCCGGAACACTGGGTTTGGATGAAGTGACCAATCAGCCGATGAAGTCACCGATTTTTGGAGCGTTTATTCAGGATCAGTGGGAGATTAATGAAAAAAATACGGTTTTGCTGGGTTACCGTTTTGATTATGATAAAGTTCATCACAGTGTTCATTCACCACGATTTGCATGGAAATTTTCTCCGAATCCTTATCACACTTTCAGATTTAATTTCGGAACGGGTTTTAGGGTGGTGAATTTATTTACCGAAGATCATGCAGCGCTGACGGGTTCGCGTGAGGTGGTCATTCAGGCTGATTTAAAACCAGAAAAATCGATCAACGGAAATTTAAATTATGTCTGGAAAATTCCTGTCGGAGACCGTTTGGTTAACGTTGATGCTTCTGCTTTTTACACCTATTTCAGTAATAAAATTGTCGGTGATTTTGATTCTCAACCCGATAAAATTATTTATGATAATTTAAACGGTTACGGAATTTCAAGAGGTGCTTCGATGAATATTGATTTCAGTTTCAGTTTTCCTTTAAGTGTTAATCTGGGTATTACGTATTTGGATGTTTATCAGAAATTTGATGATGAGAGAGAAAAATCACGCCAGCTTCATGCTCCGAAGTGGAGTGGAACGTATAATTTAACCTATAAATTTACTAATAATCTCGCGGTAGATTTTACCGGACAGTTTTACGGACCGATGCGGTTGCCGGTTTTGCCGAATGATTACCGGCCGGAATATTCTCCGCTGTATTCTTTAGCAAATATTCAGGTTTCAAAAGCGTTTGATTCAGGGTTTGAAGTGTATTGCGGGGTGAAGAATTTATTTAATTTTACTCCGAAAGATCCGTTGATGCGACCATTTGATCCGTTTGATAATAATGTCAATGATCCGATCAATAATCCGAACCAATATACTTTTGATACGACGTATGGATATGCGCCGATGCAGAGAATTAGAGGGTTTTTGGGTGTGAAGTATAATTTGAAGTAAATGATCTTAAATTTAGAGCTTGTTTAAATTTCATCAAAATTAATTTCCCCCGACCCTAAAGGGAGTTAATTTTGATGAAATTTNGGCATTTTTCCACCCTTTAGGGTTGGGGAAAAGAAAAATGACTTTAAAATTTGTTTTTTAATCATTTTTAAGCAGGCTCTTAAAACATTAAAATTTTAGTTTTTAGGTATGTTAAGATTCAGATCAATCTGACTTAAGCAAATTGTTTTATGAATATCTCAGCTATTTTCTTAATAAAATCTTATCAACTTATAAAACTTAATTGTTCAAATTAAAATTATGAAAGTTGCTTTTTTTCTAATATTATTATGTCCACAGTTTTATTTCTCGCAAATAAAGTCGATCTCGTTTACGGAATTGGAAGTGCAGGAAAAAGTAAATCCGAAACCGATCATCATTCACATCTACACCGATTGGTGCTCAATCTGTAAAATTGAATCTTTCAGTTTAAATAAAGACAGAGATTTAGTGAAAACCATCAATGAAAATTTTCATTTCATCAATTTTGAAGCGGAGAGAACCAAAGACAAAATTATTTTTCAAGGCAAAGAATTTAATTATTCATCCAACGGAAATTCAGGAATCCACGAGTTGGCGTTGGCTTTATCAAAAAATAAAAGTCAGCCCGTTTATCCGCTGTGGATTATTTTAGATGAAAATCAGGAGTTGATTTACTATCATGAAGGGCAGTTTAAAACTGAAAAAATTAAAGAGAAATTAATGGAAATTATTCCAAAAAAATCTCTCTAACTATTTTCTATATCTTTTTTAAAATATCAGATTAGACTATTTAAAAATCTTCATAATCACATTCCCAATTTCTACAAAATCATCATGATTTCCCACAGAACGTTTTTCTGTATTGTCTTCCTGAAGTTCAGAATATGGAAATATTAACAGGTAATTGTTGTCGCGCAAATCTCTGTTCAGAAGATCAGGCACTGTCCGCATCTTGGGAAGGTAAGACTTCATGCCGCGTTTGGCCATAAAAATTATCAGACCTTCATTTTCTTTGAGTTTGGCAGCTGTTTCTTCACCATCTTTCCAGTTGTTCATAATGACAAATTCAGCTTCGATATTGGCTTTCTTAACGATTTTCTGTAAAATATCAAGAATATTTTCCTTTGCATAAAAAACCACCGTTGCACCGGAATTTCTGGCAATATTCCACACACGCACAAGCGCATGGAAAAATCCTGCTTCTTTATGTGCGTTTTCAGGAATAATGACTGCGTATTTTTTGATGGTGGAAAGTGGCTGTGCAGCGTGATAAACAAAGACATTTACATTGTCATTCTGCAGATATCCATTGTATAGGTTGTGTGAAAATGAAGCCGAAAAACCCTTTTCATCCTCAAGTCCGATAAGCAGGTCTGTAATTTTCTGTTCTTTAATCACATTGTTCACGCCGTTGATCACATCGTTGTCGTATCTTTTTAATGCCTGAAGATTAACGTCTGCCGCTGCTGCCGCGTCCGTAGCCTGATGCAGAAGTTTCTCTGCATTTTTTACAGAAGATTCATTTTTATCTTCATTGATGACGTTCAGTGCAAAAAAATCTTTGGTATTGGAATGGGCTTTAATCAGAATTCCCATATTCACCATTCTGTCAACAGTTTTTTCGTAATTTAAAGCTAAAAGAATATTTTCTTCCTCATGATTGTTGCCGGAAACTGTATCTTCATTCTCGCTCTCAGCGATTTTCTGGGCACTCGACATCGAAACGAATGAGGAAACCGTACATGAAATCAGAATCAGTAAAATACTTCCGTTCAGAACGTGCTCATTCAGTAATCTCACGGGTTCACCGGTTTCACTTTCAGACAGGATAATGTTGTAACCTACCATCACCGCCGCTAAAGTTGCAGCTGCAGAGGCAGAACTTAAACCGAAGATCAGTTTTCCTTCTTCTTTTGTAAGTCTGAATGTTTTCTGTGTCGCAACCGCTGAAATATATTTCCCGACAATGGATGCTACGAGCATGACTGCTGCAACTTCCAGTGTTTCCCAGCTTTTAAAAAAGACTTTAAAATCAATCAGCATTCCTACGCTGATCAGGAAAAACGGGATGAAGATAGCATTTCCTACAAATTCCACGCGGTTCATTAATGAAGAAGTATGCGGAATCAGTCTGTTTAAAGCCAGACCGGCGAAAAATGCTCCGATAATTGCTTCTACACCTGCCAGTTCTGCCAGAAGTGCAGCCAGATAAATCATCACCAGAACAAAAATATACTGTGAAATTTTATCGTCCACTTTTTTGAAGAACCACCTTCCGATAAGTGGAAAAACCATTAAAACAATCACAGCAAATACAAGGAAAGAGCCTGAAAGCTGCAGCCAGAAGGCCGTTCCGACTTCTCCCTGAGACATTCCAACAATCACAGCGAGAACCAAAAGGGCAAGTACATCGGTAATCATCGTTCCGCCCACTGTGATATTGACGGAAAGATTTTTCGCAACCCCCAGTTTACTGACAAGAGGATAAGCGATAAGGGTATGCGATGAAAAGAGACTCGCAAAAAGTATCGAAGTAAGTACGGAGAAATTTAAAATATAATAACCTCCTAAAAATCCCAGAACAAAAGGAACGATAAATGTGTAGAGTCCAAACGTCAGACTTTTCCATTTGTTTTTTTTGAAATCTCCCATGTCTATTTCCAGACCCGCGAGAAACATGATGTAGAGCAGCCCTGTAGTTCCGGTAACCACGATACTGCTGTCTCTGGAAAGAACGTTGAAACCGTTGGGACCGATCACGGCACCGGCAATAATTAATCCAAGAAGATGGGGAACTTTTATTTTGTTCAGCAAAATCGGAGCTGCTAAAATAATGATGAGAACAATCAAAAATTTCAGAACCGGATCCTCAAGAGGCAGGCTGAGATTGTGTAAGCTTAAAATCATAAGTGTTTATTTTGAGTTTCTTGTCAGTTCTACAGAAAACTTTGCCATACATTTGTTGTCGACGTTAATCGTGCGCTGACCGCGGATTTTATTGGGTGAAAACTCATTCAGGAGAACATTCATTTCCACTGTTTTTTCTGCTGTAGAATCGGTTTTATAACTGAGTTTAACTTCGTTGTTTTCAAATTTTCCTGAGTAAAGTCTTACCAGTTTGTTTTTGTTGACAATTTTTGAGAAAAGCTGTGTCGAATCACTGTCAAATTCCCATGTGTCAATTCTTTGGTCGCCGATTACATAGTCACTGCATGATGATTCGGTACAGATTACTTTGCCTGTCCATTCACCAAAAACTTCTGCCGGCCATTTTTTTATCACTTCAGTAGAATCTTTTTCAGTGAAAATACTGTCTCTCATTTTTAAAAGAGACTGGTATTCTGCTTCTTTTGTAGCAAAAAGTTTTTCTTTTTCCAGAAGTGCATTTTCACGCTCGGTGAGTTGCAGATTTTTTTCTTTGTCGTTGCAGCTTTGAAAAATTAAAAATAAAACAAGAAGTATAAAAGGAGATCTTTTTATCATAATCCAAAATTTAGTCCTAAAAATATAGGCAAAAATTATGACAGATGCAAACTGCTGAATAGATTTTAGCTGATTTTAAACTCAAAATGCAATACTTTTATGATGTTAATTATTCCTGAATCTGCTTTCTTTTAAACATTTCCGGACTGTAATTAATAATAAAAACACCGGCAATAATAAGAATAGCAGCTACTAAGAATTTAGCTGAAATCCGTTCGTTGAGAAGCAGCCAACTGAGAAATATCGAAATAATGGTGTTGAAATAAGTTAAGATAGAAACCTGAACAGGAGAAATTTTGGTTAGAGCATAATGGAATGCAAAAAATGCAGCCACAGAACCGAAAACCGATAAATAAACCATTGCCGAAATACTTTTTAAACTCCAGTTTCCGAAATTATATTCTTCTGAAAAGAGAAAAGCAAAACCAAGCTGAACAATTCCTGCAAAGAGAAACTGATAAAACAGATTCAGCGTAATATTTCCGTTTTGAAGACTCAGTTTTTTGGTAAATATCGTCCCGGAGGCCCAGCCAAAAATGGCGATAAACAGGAAAATAACTCCCATCAGATACTCCGGATTGGCAAGATCATTCAGACCATCCCAGAATATAAAAAGAATACCGCTGAAACAGAGAATAATCCCCGACATTGCCCTGAAACTGAACTTTTGCAGACCAATCGCAATACTTCCCAGAAAAACAACAATCGGCGAACATGCACTTACCAAGGACGCCAGACTGCTCGTTACATTTTCTTCTGCCACAGTCGTCATGCCATTGGCAACGATCAGCATCAGCGTTGAAAAAATAAGCTGGTATTTAAGATTTTTCCAGCCGATCCATTTGAATTCTCTCCGGTAAAGAAGAATGAGCAACATAATCATTGCTGCCAAAAACTGCCTGATTCCTGCAACAAACCATCCCGGAATGGTTTCAACTGCTACGCGTATGGATAAAAAAGTCGTTCCCCAGACGATGGCAACGGTAAGAATGGCTAAAGTGAGTTTGAGATCTTTCAAGATGGCAGATTGTTGCGGCAAAGATATTTATTTTGGAACGAAAGAAGTCAATTTTGCTTCGCAAGTGAATTGTCAAATGTGAATTTTATCTTTTATTAAAATTAGCTATAACAGAAGTCAATTTTGCTGTGCAAGTGAATTGTCAATTGTGAATTTTATTTTTTATTAAAATAACAGACGGAGGAGAAGTCAATTTTGCTTCGCAAATGAGTTGTCAACCGTCAATTTTTTGCTTAAAAATAACTTGGCAGCAAACCGAATTGACAGTTCACCTATTCACTTGCCCAGCAAAATTCATTATCTTTGAACCATCTAATAAACTGACAAAATGGTAGGAATAATAATGGGAAGTCAGAGCGACTTGCCGATCATGGAACAGGCAGCAACATTTTTAAAATCTCTGGATATCCCTTATGAGCTGACGGTGGTATCTGCCCACAGAACGCCTGAAAGAATGTTTGATTATGCCAAAACAGCTAAGGAAAGAGGTCTGAAAGTAATTATTGCCGGAGCTGGTGGAGCTGCACATTTACCGGGAATGGTGGCGAGCTGTACAACTTTACCAGTGATTGGAGTTCCGATTTTATCAAGCAATTCTATCGACGGATGGGATTCTGTTCTGTCGATTCTTCAGATGCCGGGTGGAATTCCGGTTGCGACAGTTGCTCTGAACGGTGCTCTGAATGCAGGAATTTTAGCAGCGAAAATTATTGCAGGTGCAGACGAGGCCGTTTCTGAAAACCTTCAGAAATATCAGGACGCATTGAAAGACAAAGTTTTGGGAACAGTGGATGACATTAAGTCTAAACATCCCAATCATTTCGATATTTAAACCAAAATAATCCGCTTTCTCAGCGGATTATTTCTTTTATAATGTTCATTTCGGTCTGAAAATTATGAGAAAGCTTCCTGCATTTCTGTAAGAGGTTTTCTCGTTATGAGAAAGCTCCATGCACGCGTGCGACAGGGTTTCTCATCTTCCGGCAAGTCTGTTGCAGAGGTGCGGGAGACTTTCAAGGTTACCGGCAAGTTTGTTGCAGGGGTGCGGGAAGCTTTCCGGTAAACATTTTATTGAATTACTGCTCAGTTTAAGCAAAACAGAAACTCAGAGAAACTTATATTGATTATTTTTATATAACCTGACTGTTAATCAGATTATTTTTTAATGAATTTAAAAGTCTTAACAGAATCTTTTGCCTTTAGCTGCAAAATATAATTTCCTTTTGGTAATGTTCTTACCTCGATTTGATTTTTATCTGAACTGAAATTATTCTGCAAAACAATTCTCCCGCTGATGTCGAAAATTTTGTAGCTGTCAATATTTTTTCCGCCTTTAAAATAAATATAATCTGATGCCGGATTTGGATAAATTGCAAAATCTGTCCCGGTTCGGATTTCCTCTGTAGATAAAACGCAGGTTCCCATTGTATCATCGTTTATCGTCCAACCTTTATTGATGAGAAAATTTCTTTTGGAGGCAATATTTGCTGCGTACATCAGGGGTGAAGCAGTTCCTAAGTTAATAGAATTTGGAGTTGCAGGATTATCTGCCCAGCCAGACAGTATTTTGCTGTAATTTATGCAGTCTAAACCTGTGTTTGAGAACATATTTTGTGCCTGAAGCAATGCAGATAAATTCCAGTTTTCCAGAGATTGATTAAAACTGCTGTCGTTTTCAAACATCCCCCACGTAGTAGTAACCTTAGTTGTATCCCATAATGATAATGGCTGATTAAAACTTGAAGCTGAATGAAACATACCACTCATGTTTGTGACCTTACCTACATTCCATGAATTGAGTGGCTGATTAAAACTGGATGCATGTGTAAATGTTTCTGTCATTTTTGTAGCATTCCCCACATCCCATGAATCGAGAGGCTGATTAAAAGCTGTAGCATACGCAAACGTACGGTTCAGATTGATGACCTGAGAAGTATTCCAGCTGTTGAGAGACTGATTAAATGCTGAGGCATGGCCAAACATATAATGCATATCCTGAACGCTCGCTGTGTTCCAGTTATTCAGCGGCTGATTATAATCGGTACAGAAGGCAAACATCCAGTTCATTTTCTGCACATTCGAAACATCCCAGCTGTTGAGATTTTGATTAAAAAAAACTTTTCCGGTAAACATGTAGCTTAAATTTGTAGCTGAGGAGGTATCCCAGTTGGTTATATACGGAGAATTAAAGGGATTTGCGGCGACTGAAAAATTTAATCCGTTATAATGAGATGCAAACATAAAACTGAAATTCTGAATGTTGGAAGTATCCCAGTTTTGCATTGAGCTTACTCCCAAAAGTTCAAAGGCCCTGTAAAACATGAGCGATGCGTCTGTCACCATGCTGAGGTTGGGCGCGTCTGTAGCCGTAATCTGTAGCTTTTGGCAATTGGTAAATGCACAATTCATAGATTCCCACGAAATATTTCCCCACTGTTCTATTTCTCTTATCTTTTCCACATTACCATAAAACTGAAGAATAGGAACGTGTACTTCGATGTTTTGGTTTAAAGGCAAATGGCTGGCAAATTTTATCTGTCTGAAAATACCGTTTCCGTTGGATACTTTTACCCTATATCTTGTGGCTCCATTGCCACCTTCCTTTACAGGTCCGAAATCTATCAGAACCTGGCTTGTAGATGTCACGTTGGTCATGATGCCGTTGTTTTGTGGGGAGCCCACCTCTTCCCATTCAATGGTATAATTTTCTCCTATACCGGGAAACCAGATTTGGTTAATACCCGCCTGGTAAGGTGCATTTACTAAGATTGCAGGAGTAGTCGTAAACCCGGGCTCCCATATCGTAATGAACTCATTTTGTGCCTGGAATATTTGAAAAGTTAATACTAAAAGTACTATCGAAAATATTTTTTTCATAGATTTTTGGTGTGATGGGATGTGATTTGTTTGGTAATATTTAATTTTTAATAAATTTTAAATTTTTCATATCGTTTTTGGTTTTGAACTGAAGCAGATAATTTCCTTTGGTTAAGTTTCTTACATCAATTTTATCTTCGTTAAAGCTTCCCTGTAAAACGATCCTTCCGCTTGTATCGAATATTTTGTAGCTGTCGATGTCTTTTAAATTTTTAATATAAATAAAATCTGAAACCGGATTGGGATAGATAGAAATTTCGCTTGCTAAAGCAACTTCTGATGTAGATAAATCTGATTCACAGTTTGCGTTGTAACTATCTCCAATGAACGTCCAGCCTTTTGTGTTGATCAGGTAGTTTCTTGCTGCGACTGCGGCAGGGTGAGTGTACGTTAATGGTGATGCGCTTTGGAGGCTGATGTTATTGGGTGTTGCGGGATTGAGACTCCATCCGTAGATTGTGCTGTCGTAATTTTGGCAGTTTAAACCGGAATTAAAAAACATTCCCTGTCCAAATAGAAGAGATGAGAGATTCCAGCTTCCCAGATTCTGATTAAAACTTGAAGCTCCGTTGAACATACTTTGAATGTTGGTCATCTGCGAAGTATTCCAACTTCCGATATTCTGATTGAAGGCCGCTGCCATGAAAAACATTCCGTGCGCCAAAGTAACACTAGATGTATTCCAGCTTCCTATGGGTTGATTAAATGCGGTAGCCGTAAAAAACATAGAATTCATAGTTGTTACATTAGACGTATTCCAGTTTCCGATGGGCTGGCTGAAGGCCTTGGTCCATGCAAACATTCCTTCCATCGTATTAATTTGAGAAGTGTTCCAGCTTCCAATGGGTTGGTTAAATGCCCAGGCGTTGGAAAACATATAACTTGCATTTGTTAAACTGGCTGTATTCCAGCTTCCGATGGGCTGATTAAAACTTTTGGCAGTGTTGAACATGCTTGCCATTGTGGTCACGTTTGAGGTGTTCCAGTTTCCGATGGGCTGATTGAAATTTTGAGCAGATGTAAAAGTACTTGTCATATTCTGCACATTAGATGTATTCCAGTTTCCGATAGGTTGATTAAAGAGTAAACAACCACTGAAGGTTCCTGCGAGCGTAGTAACGGCAGATGTATTCCAGTTGTTAAAAGTGGTGTTTCCTGTAAGTGCTTCACAGTTCCCAAACATATAAGACATATCTGAAACACTGTTGAGATTTGGGCTGTCGGTAGCGGTCATGTTCACATTTCTGCATCCAAAAAAAGCTCCTCTCATAGAAGACCACACAGTATTACCCCATTGGTTAATTTCTATAATCTTGGAAGTGTCTCCATAAAACAGATTCTGATTCATATTCTGAAAATCATCCCGGAAAGTAATACTGTGAAAATTACCGTTCCCGCTGGTGACCTTTACTTTGTAAGTGGCATTTTGTATCAGAGGATTTAGCGGAGTTCCGAAATCTAAAAGTACCTGATGGGTCGAAGTTACATTATTCATGGTCATGTTGTGCGATGGATAGCCTACTTCTTCCCAATAAATAGTATAATTGCTGCCACGAAAAGGTGCCCATGCCTGTGATGTGGTTGATGTGGATGATGCATTTGCGGCAGATTGATTTGGGTAAATGGCAGGTTTCCAAGTGGTAATAAACTCGTTCTGTGCTTTTGGAAAGAAACAAAACATCAAAATGATTAAAGTAAAGACCGACCTTTTCATATCGTTTTTATTTAATGTTAATTCTTTACAATTTTAAGGATTTTTATTGTTTTATTCGCTATAATTTGAAGCATATAGTTTCCTTTTGCTAAATTTTTAACATCGATTCGGTCTTTTTCTGAATGACCCTGCAAAACCAACCTTCCGCTAATGTCGAAAATTTTATAGCTCACACCATCTTTTAAATTTTTAAAATAAATAAAATCTGATGCAGGATTTGGATAGATACTAAAATCATTTTCGAAAATATTCTCTTGTGTGGAAAGTGCAGAAATACATTTGTCATCATATGAATCTCCGGTAATGGCCCATCCCTTTGTATTGATAAGATAATTTCTAGCAATCACCGCTGCAGGATGGGTGTAAATCATTGGTGATGCACTGCTGATGTTGATATTATTGGGTGTTGCGGGATTCTGGCTCCAGCCGTAGAGTGTGTTGTCGTAGTTTTGGCAGTTTAAACCAGCGTTTTGAAAAATTCCGTAAGCGTATATCAGTGAAGTAAGGTTCCACGCGCCAAGATTTTGATTAAAATTCGCAGCATTTGTAAACATATTCGCCATAGTGGTCACCTGTGAAGTGTTCCAGTTTCCGATGGGTTGGTTGAAAACTGTTGCGTTTTGAAACATTCCGTTCATGACTGTTGCACTGGAGGTATTCCAGTTTCCGACAGGTTGGTTGAAGGCTTTTGCATTAGCGAACATATGGTTCATCTGCCACACGCCGGAAACATCCCAGTTTCCGATAGGTTGATTAAAAGCCCATGCGTTGGAAAACATAAATTCCATTTCGTCAACATTTGAAACGTTCCAGTTCCCAATGGGCTGATTGAAGTTTCTGGCATTATTAAACATTGCATCCATAGCAATTACTTTAGAAGTATCCCAGTTTCCGATGGGTTGATTGAAGTTCTGGCACATCAGAAACACTGTACCCATGTTTTGTACGTTACTGGTATTCCAGTTTCCGATAGGCTGATTAAAAAGAATACATGACATGAACGCGGCATGCAAACTGGTGACTGTGGAGGTGTCCCAGTTATTGATAGAATTATTGCCTGTCAAAGAGGAGCAGCCGCTAAACATAGACGACATATCGTTTACCATAGAAAGATTGGGACTATCTGTGGCGGTCATATTTAAGTAAAGGCATCCGCTAAATGCATTATGCATAGAAGACCAGACAGTAGTACCCCAATTATTAATTTCCACAATTTTTGAAAAGTCGCCCATTCCGGTGTTTAAACTGGTTCCTAAATCACTGTCTCTGAATGCAATGCGGTGAAAATTACCATTGCCATTGCTTACTTTTACTGTGTATGTTGCATTGGCAGGCACAGGATTGAAGGGTGTTCCAAAATCCAGCAAAACGTGATATTGTGAAGTGACATTGTTCAGAGTAGAATTGTGTGCAGGATAGCCCACTTCTTCCCAGTAGATTGTGAAATCTGTTCCACGGAAAGGTGCCCATGCCTGTGTGGCAGACGATGGGAATGGTGGATTGTTAGGAAGA
>NZ_LMQH01000014.1:345362-345453 GCF_001424105.1 Chryseobacterium sp. Leaf394
ACCTTTCATCAACATTCGGATGTCTATCTGATTTTTATCTAAATTATTCTGCAAAATAATTCTTCCGCTGTTATCGAAAATTGTATAGCTC
>NZ_LMQH01000014.1:345489-345739 GCF_001424105.1 Chryseobacterium sp. Leaf394
ATCTTTTACATTTTTAAAATAAATAAAATCTGATGCAGGATTAGGATAAATACTAAAATCATCTTCTAATATAGTATCTTGTGTGGAAAGCGCAGAAATACATTTGTCATCGTAAGAATCTCCGGTTATCGTCCAGCCTTTATTATTGATAAGATAATTTCTCGCAATCACCGCTGCAGGATGCGTGTAAATCATCGGTGATGCACTGCTGATATTGATATTATTGGGTGTTGCAGGATTCTGGCTCCAG
>NZ_LMQH01000015.1:0-2058 GCF_001424105.1 Chryseobacterium sp. Leaf394
TCAAATCCTGGTTTGGGTTTCCCCATTGGTCGCATATCTAATCCCATATACTGTTTAAGTGTTGTTGTCGGTCTAAAATTGCCTGTAACGTTTCGCGGCTTGGCGAAGGTGGCGATTTTCACCACAAATGTTGATGCGGAGAACAAACTTTGATTAACCACAAATGTGTCTGCGGAGCACTGAACCGCCACTTTTGCCAAACCGCTGTTATAGGGCGTTTTTCTTTGTTCTTTGGTCATTTGCTTTTAAAGTTTGTCCAAATGTCATAAAGTTGTTGAACTTCTTCTTTGTTAAAATACTTGTCCCAAATTCCACAGTTATTCATATAAGCCATACACTCTCCAAATTTCAAATATTGTGTCTGTGGTATTTCGTTTTTTCTCAAGCACTTTTTCAAAATTTCAAGTCTTCGATTTTCGTCATCCGCAATTATTGTTTCTATTTTTTCAATTTCTATTTGTGAGTATTTGTCTGTGATTTCTTTTCGATTTTTTAGTTCAGTCCAATATTTTCTTGCGTCCATTCCTTGGTCAACTCGTCTGAATTGGTTTTTCTCTAAGGCAAATTTTAAAGGCTCTTTTCTTTCGTAATCAATCCCGTTGACTTTTAATTCTGTCCAAAAGCTTTCGGTATCTGGATTAATACTCTCGTTCCAATAGGTCAAAAGTCCACTTTTCAATGAGTTCAGTCCGTATGAATTCATCTTTGGCTCTTTTTCTAAAAGTTCTCTCGTGTATTTTGATAAGTTCTTAAATGCCTCTTTGGTTTTCTCATCCATAATGGTTGAGCCGTCAACAACTTTATCGTTGATTTTTGTCACCAAAATGAGTTTTTCTATGTTTCCCAAAGTTGTCATTGCTGTTTCTTGTGTCGTCTTTTAAAATGCCCTATAACGTTCCGGGGCTTTGCGATGGTGGGGCAATCGAAGCGCAAATCTTCAATTTTCCACAAAAGTTGAATCGAAGAACTACCGTTGGACTTTGCAGTTTCGCCCCACTATTGCAAAACCCTTGTTATATGCCGTTTATTTCTTCACTTAATTGTTTAAATTTCTTTTTATTAACTTTCTTAATGTTGTCAAGAATTTTTGATTGTTTTTCAATTGATAATTCTTTTAGTTTTTGAACAAAAATTGGATAAACTGTAGTTTTGGCAAAAAACCAGAGAGCGTTTGTCATCGTGTCGATTTGTCGCCAATCTTTACCAAGATTTAAAGCTAAAACTTCCATTAAGAAATCTAAATCTTCAAGCCATTCCTTCTTTCCCTTTTTCCAAAATATACCACTTATAGAATATTCTCCACCTTTTTTTCTACCATCTTCAAATCTTCTTTTCCAATTTTCCTCCCAATATTCAGGAATAGCATCTTCTTTAGGTTTTGAGATAGTTTTGCCTAGTTTTTTTAAAACAGTTTCCCACTCTTCATCCTCTACAAACCAATTTTCTATAGCAGATAATGAAGTTCTTTTTTCAGTTGTAGTCCAATTTTTAGCTTCCTCTATAAAAGCGTTCAATGCATCTTCATTATTCGGAATTGGAATATAAAATCTAAAAACTTGGTCAGATTTTCCCATTCTTTTTTGAAATTCAGGAAGTCGTTTGGCTAATATCTGTCCGACCAATTCTGGTGGGAACGCCCAAACTGCATTATACAAACTTTCATAAAGTCCAAAATCTTCTTTTAATGTTACAGTGTCAATTAGCTTATTTAGATAAGTCTCATCTTCATCGCCATTTAGTGAGTACATTAAATCACTAAATTTTACACAATCTTCTTCTGTTTTTAAATTCCAAACTTTTTCAAGTTCTGTATTCCAGTTTTCAAAATTTGTTTTCATTCGTCTATGTTATGGAATTGTGTCTTTAAATGGCCTATAACGTTTCGGGGCTTGGCGATGGCGGGCAAAACGAAGCCGAAACTTTCAATTAAAATACAAATTTCTACCGAAGCACAAAACGTGAATTTTAGACTTTCTGCCCGCTATTGCCAAACCCTTGTTATGCGACGTTTTTTTATTCCAGAAATATATCATCACTTGGGATAAGTCCATTTTTTTT
>NZ_LMQH01000015.1:2065-4000 GCF_001424105.1 Chryseobacterium sp. Leaf394
CAGGTAATGCAATAAATATTTTCCTGTTATTTGTTTTTGACAGTAATTGCCCATTAATGAATTGTTCAATAAAGTTTGTATCAATCCAGTCTTGATTTTCATTGATATCAACGGCATACTTTAGTTCTTCGTTTTTATTTGTCAAGATTGAAATGTTAATTAAATTTCTTTCCTTGGTAACGTTTATTTTTTTTATTTGATTTTCAACTTCAGCAATTTTAATCATTTCGTTTAGAAGATTTTTATATGATTCTGCAGTTTCAAAGCCTTCTGCATCAAAACTCAAATCTTCTAATGCTAAAAAAGAATAATTTGCTTCTAAATCATTCTCGATAGTATTAATAATTTCCTTTTTTTTAACTTCACTTTTTTCGTTAAACCAATCAAAAGTTTTTAGCACTTTTATATATTCTGATTTGCCTTTTGCTGTTAAAATTCTGTATTCATCAATTCTTATTGAATCATTTTCAGCGCCGAATTTGGATACACCTTCATATGGCAATGCTGGTAAAACTTGTTTTGAATACAGTTCATTTTTTGTTTGTGAGCAAGATAATACTGTAAATAAAATACTTAGTATCGTGAATATTTCTTTTAGTAACGTTGTTTTCATAAAATGTCGCATTACGGTTTACGGCTTGGCGATGGTGGGGAATTTGATGCACTTCAGCTCAAATTAGCACCGAAGTTGATTAGAATTACCGAAGTTCAAATTTAGCAGTTCAGCCCCACTATTGCCAAACCGATGTTAGCCACAGTAGCTTTGGATAATTCTGTCTGCTTCAATTTTATATTGTTCATATTTTTGCCTAAATTCTTCAATTTTTTCGTCTGCTTTTGGGCTATTACATTTTACACGTCCTGCTCCTTTTCCTATAAACTCAAACCATTCTGTACTTGGGTCGTTTATTTCTCTTGTTCCGTCATAAATTATTCTAACTTCTGGATGTTTTTCGTTGATTACTTCGTCCGAAAGTTGAGAACGATAATCATCTCTTGTCAACTTTGAACTACTATATGCAAATCTTCGACAAATTTCATTGTTAGCACCTTGAACATTTGGTAGAGCCCGTTCCAAAAATGCAAACTCTTGGGTTGGAAGTGTTTTGCTTATTAGTCTAATTTTTTTCAACTTTTTTAAAGTCAAAACAGATATGAGTGCTGGGAATGGCGACTTGTTAATAATCCAACCCAATGAGAATACTTCAAGATTTGGAAGTCCACTTAAAAACTCAAAATTGTCGATTGGTTGGTTCCAATCAAGTGTCCCGTTGATATATAAATAACGTAAACTGTTAGTTCCTTTTAGTCCGTCAAAATTTGAAACTTTGCGAAGATTTTCAAAATGTACCGATTTTAATTTAGTCAGTTTTGCAAGAGGTGTCAAATCGGAAAATCCTGAAACATATTCGAGAATTAATTCTTCTAAATTATGTAAGTCGCCTATAAACTCAATGTCGGCTGCTCTGAAAAAAGTTACTCTTAAACGTTTTACGTTCGTCAGTCTGCGAATTGCTTGAACTTGTTCTTTGCTTGGGTCGTGAAGTGTCAGTTCTTCAAGGTTCGGACAGTCAATAATTTGTTCCCAATGATTTTTGTCTTGGGTTTTGCTTATTGTCAATATTTTTACTTCTTCCTTGTTTACTATTTCAAAGTCGGCAATAAATGCAAATCTTTCTCTATTTGGAATTGTCGTCCAATAGTCGCCTGTTCTGTCTAAAAAGTCTCCAAAGTGATGTTTCATTGTCTGTGTTGTGTCGCTTGTGCTATTGTGGCTAACGTTTCGGGGCTTTGCGATGGTGGGGCAATCGAAGCAAAAATCTTCAATTTTGTACAAATGTTGAACCGAAGAACTACCGTTGAACTTTGCAGTTTCGCCCCACTATTGCAAAACCCTTGTTATAGCCAGTTTTTATTGTTTCGTTATTTGTAAAT
>NZ_LMQH01000015.1:4025-4164 GCF_001424105.1 Chryseobacterium sp. Leaf394
CGATTTTTCTAATTTTAGCATTTTCATCTTTATTATATATCAACTCTATGAAACTTTCATCTTTGTCATAGTATAATAACCAAGGTGATAAGAGTTTGTCTGTTAAACTTATTGCTAAATGATTTACTTTGTCTGTGCG
>NZ_LMQH01000015.1:4182-4586 GCF_001424105.1 Chryseobacterium sp. Leaf394
TGTTTTTAATTCTATTTTATATGAATTGTCGAATTTGTGGTATTTTTCAATAGTCAAAATTTCCCAATCATTACCTAATTCACTTTGTAACAACTCAGATAATTTCTCAGCTTTTATTTTTTTTGTTTGATTTTCAGTTACAATTGTCAGGAAAATATTCTTTAATTCACTCATATATTTTTGCTCCTTTAAAAATGTCCGCAAAGGTTGACCAATTTGGTTTGTCTGCTTTTATATTTAGTTTCATATTGTCGTAATGACCTTGAATATCTTCTGTATAAACACTTAGAGCTTCCAAAAAGTCAGGTAAAGTTTTATTCTCCCAGCTTTTAGGATTGTCAAAAAAGTCCTTGCGTAGTAAGTCAAGAAATTTAATGAAAGTTTGTCTGTCAGTTACTTTAAAG
>NZ_LMQH01000015.1:4620-33779 GCF_001424105.1 Chryseobacterium sp. Leaf394
CTCAATTTTGCACAAATGTCGAACCGAAGAACAACCGCTGAACTTTACAATTTCGCCACACTATTGCAAAACCCTTGTTGTGCGTAGTTTTTTACTTTGATATTTCAGTTCTATATTCAGCAATTAATGATAAAAGATCTTTACCAACTATACACATATTAAATGAATAGTCAACTTTTTTTGAAATGTCTAAATCTTCAATATTTCCTACTGAAATTGAGACGATTCCATCTTCTACTTTATTATTGAAAAGAAAGTGTTCTGACGAAAAATGAATATGTCCACTTAGTGTTTTATACAAGGATTCAAATTGTGGAAATATGTTGTCAATTTTCTTTACTAAATAGTTGTCAGTCATTTTATTGCCATCTCTATCTCTTAGATTTCTAATATGTTCACCTTTTAATACACTTTTATAAAATTCACTTGGACTAATATGTAAACTTAATGCATAAAGTCTTAAACAGTTATCTATTTGAAGTCGCATTAAAGAAATAGCTGCCTGATAATTGTTACTTTGTGCTAATGTTACAAATCCACGATTTAAAGATATTGCTCTATTTGCTATAGACATTATATAGTGACTAATTTCACTGATTCCTTCTTCGATTTCATAAATCTTCTTAATCTCGAGAATAAACAATTTCTCTAATAGAAGAATGTTCTTAAAGGTATGATTCAAGTTATCTTCTGTTACATCTTTATTCAGTAATTGTTTATCCATATTGTTTGGGAAAATTACGCACAACGTTTCGGGGCTTTGCGTTCGGGCGGGAAATCGAAGCACAAAAGCCGATATTATTACTAATGTTCAATTGAAAAACTGCCGTTGAATTTTGCACTTCAGCCCGCCTGACGCAAAACCCTTGTTGGGCGTTCGTTATTTTATTTCGTTTGTCATTCGTTCGTATAATTCTTCAATTTCTGTCCAATCTGTTTCACTTTTTACTCCTTGTTCAAGAAACGAAACATTTTTTTCAAACTCCAATTTTCTCTCTTTATGCTCTTTAGTAATATGTATTTTATCAACTTTTATGTCGCCCCATTTTTTCTCAAGTGTCAATGCTATTTGTTTGTCCATTGCTGTAAAAAAATGCTCTCCAAATATTTTTATCTCCTCTACGAAGTCTGAAAAATTCATTTCGTAAGTTCCATCTTTTGCTGTCCACAAATTAATGCCGTTGTCCAATTTGTGTTCTACGTCCCAAACAATTCTTATTTTGTCGCTGTTTCTGAAAAAAGATAAATGAGGTCCACCAATTAAATGACCAGAGTCAAAAAGTCGTTCATAAGTCCAAGAAATTAATTTGTCATATTCTTCAAAGTAAAAGTCGTTGTGTTTGTCTTCGTCAGTATCATAAATGTCAAGCCATTTTTTTGCGTTGTCGTTAAATTGCTTGATATTCTCTGTCAGATTATAGAACTTGTCTGGAATTGGTTCACCTATTTTCTCAAAAATTTGTGTGAAGTCTTCTAAAAATCTAACAATGTAATAGTCACTATATGGTGTCGGTTTGTCACCGAAGTATTGCATTGCTTCTTTTGAGTATTCATAAATTGTATGGTCGCCAAATTTCAACCATAAATCCCCATCTGTCAACCAAAACCAACTCAAACGCAAGTCAGGTTCTTGTCCAACTGGATTTATTTTGTCAAATTCTTTAAGTGTAAAGTTTATCACGGTGTTTCTGTTATAATGACGCCCAACGTTTCGGGGCTTTGCGATGGTGGGGCAATCGAAGCACAAATCTTCAATTTTGCACAAAAGNACTTTGCAGTTTCGCCCCACTATTGCAAAACCCTTGTTACCAGCAGGCGTTTTTTCGATTAGTTAAAATTATACGGATAACCAATTTCATTTAAATCGTCTTCAAGTTGTTTCCAATCTTCAAGTTCCTCAACGATTGTCAGAACCATTTCTTTTGTCAAAGTTTTTCCGTTATAAATTTCTGTCACGGTTTCCAATGGAATTCCACTTTCTATAAAACTTTCGTCAAAATATTCTGTTGCCCAATCAACATAAGTTTGTGGATTTCCGTCAAAGATGCTCAACATTTCGTCAGAATTGTCTTCGTAACTTTCGATTTGTCCAGTTCGCCAATCTTTATTTTCTGTTGTCCAAACGCAAAATGTTGTTCCGATTGTTTTTACAGGTTCTCCAAAAATAAATTCTTCAAAAATAGAAGGCAAATCTTTTGTTAGTTTCTCTTTTTCTTGCTGTTGATATTCGTGAGCAAATCCATTTATTACACAGCCATCTTGTCTAAATAAAATTAGCATTTGGTCGCCCGAACCGTTTCGCATTTCGCAAAATTCTTCGTTGTCTGCCCATTTGTTGTTGTATGAATAATAACGATATTCCCATTCTTGTTCAAGAATTGCGTCTAAAACAGAAATTGCTTTGCAAATTGTCTGCAATTTTTGTCTGTCAGGTAAATTTAGTTCTTTGGTTGAAATCATTTTTTCCAGTTTTATGTTTTTATTTTGGAGCGGTGTCGTGATACGCTTGCTGGTAACGTTTCGGGGCTTTGCGATGGTGGGGCAATCGAAGCAAAAAACCTCAATTTTGCACAAAAGTTGAACCGAAGAACTGCCGTTGAACTTTGCAGTTTCGCCCCACTATTGCAAAACCCTTGTTAGCCGCATATGCTTTATATTTTAAATCCATTTATTAATATTTGTCTTGGTGAAGCTCCTTCCTCTGGAATAATTATAATCACATCTCTTAGATTTTGTGGATTTAGTAATCCATCCAAAACACAAATTTGTTTATAGTCCTTTAATAGGAAACTTTCTAATTGCTTTAAACTACACGGAATAGGTTCTAGTGTAATAAACTCATTCCCATTATTTTCAATAAAAGAAAATGTTATTAAATTTCCTTCTAATGTAGCTGTTATTTTTAACTCTTCATCTTTGAAGCAACGAAGTAGACCATTAAGTCCTTTAGGGTCTAAATTTGCTATTTTATATACAAATATTATTGCCGGCAAATTTGTGTTAGTTGCATGAGAAAATCTTACATGGTCAACGTTGCTATAAGATTCTATAATTTCTTTTTTTATCTGATCTTTAATCTGCTTTATAGCTATTTCTTTAAATTTATCATCAGGAATACAACATTCATTCAATTTTTTACCACTTCCACAATAGCACGGATCAGTTTTGCTTAGCCACGATTTTTTAAGAATAAATTCTGCATCATCACTTGATTCTAGTTCTATATTATCACCATCTAATGCCTTTTCAAATTCTCGCATTTTCTCTTTCATCATTTCTTGTTCAGCTTCTGAAATTTCTCTGTTCCAATTACTTTTTATTGGATAATTGAAGAATTCCTTCCAAAGTTGAAAAGTGAAAGATGACTCAATAATTGGCGGAACATTTTTATATTTTCTTCTCTCATCGATTTCAAGATTATTCAGAAATTCGACAATATTTTTTAAGTCCTGTTTTAGATCTGGACCAACTATAAATTTTTGTTCATCTCTAAGTAAAAGAGGGACAAGTTTTTTATGAACTTTATCGTTTGATGTAAAAACATGTCCAAAAGGTAAATAATAGAGATATTCTAAATCTACTCGATTAGTTGGTCTAGTACCAATTAAGTCACTTGTCAAGCCAAAAAGAAATAATGTGTCAACTCTCAAACAATGAAAAGCGTAAGGCGCAAATTCTTTTATCATTGGTTTTCCTACTTGATTCCACCTTCCAAAAATTTGTACACCTGAACTAGGGTCAATATCGTAGTTTTCAAGCAAATTAATTAATAGAAATTCTTGGATAAGAGGTTCATCTAAAACTTTACAGACATATTTATCAAGTTCATCAAAGTCCGCAAATTTTGGAGACGCATCCGATTTTAAGGATTTTTTTAATCGCTCAAGCAAATCCTCTTGCGTTGTTGTCATCCGCCAAAGTGCAGATAGTTCATGATCTGCTTCTGTAAAATTCCCCTCTCTCCATTTATAAATAGACTTTTCTTCTTCAGATTCATTAATTAAAAAACCTTTCATTCCACTTTCGGAAGCAACGGCCTTTTTAATATCCACATGAGGTCTACCATCAAGTGAAGCAGGCGTTCCTAAAAGCTCTCCTTTTATAATAGCTTTATAATGGGAATTTACAATTGTCTCCATAGGAAACAATTTATTTGCAAAATCTTTAACTCTTTCTGATGACGGTGTTTTTCCTTCTTGTACTTCTTTCTTTAAGTCGCCCAAAATTTCCATTGTGAGCACTGGAGTAATAATATGTTTATAATAGCAACTTAATCTATATATTTCTTCAAAACTTAATGATTGGAATGTAGATTTGTCAATTATTATAGAGATGTTCATTTAAATAATTTGTATTAAATTATTAATTGGAATCGTGTGGTAAGCATTGCGGCTAACGTTTCGGGGCTTTGCGATGGTGGGGCAATCGAAGCACAAATCTTCAATTTTGCACAAAANCAATCGAAGAAATACCGTTGAACTTTGCAGTTTCGCCCCACTATTGCAAAACCCTTGTTAGCGGTAGTGCTTATTGTTTCCACATTCTTGCTCCAATTCTTTCCTCTATTTGCAATGTTTCATTAAGTTCATTTGTCCAAATGTTTTTGTCGGAATTAAAACTAAAGATTTCAAGTTTTGGATTGATTAAAGCATTAGTAACAATACACAGCTTATAATGAGTTTGTTTTTCTTTTGAGTTTTTATATTCGTTAGGTGTTAATTCTATTGATGTAATACTTCCAGATAAACCCTTCACTTCTAATAAAAGTGTCTCATTAATATTTGTTGCTTCTAAGTCCCAGCCTACGTTATCTTTTTCTTTGGATATAATTATGTAGTCTAAACCTTCAAAGTATTTGATTGTAGTTTCAATTGCAGAAATTTCTACTTGTTGCTTTTTGAAAACGTCAATTTGTCGCTGTAAAGGTTTTTTATTTTTGTTGTTTCTTTCAATATAATAGTCTCTAAATTTTACAAACGCATTAAAATGACTTGAATAATCTTTTTGAAAATTTTCTGGTTTGTCAATTAGATTGCGAATGTGATTAAGATTGGTATTAATATCATAAATACCATCTCCAGGCAAATTGAATTGTTTGTTAAGCGCATTTAGTCCTGTTACATATTGCGTTCCTGTTGTCAAAGGCTTTTTAGTCTTGTCAGAGATGTAGATTGTTTCTAACCAAACTTTAAATTTTTCTGATGTTGTCATTGAGTGTCGTTTTTAGCATTACCGCTAACGTTTTGGGGCTTTGCGATGGTGGGGCAATAGAAGTACAAAACCTCAATTTTGCGCAAATGTTGAACCGAAGAACAACTGTTGAACTTTGCAGTTTCACCCCACTATTGCAAAACCCTTGTTATAGCCAGTTTTTTTAGTCGCCATATTTTCTGTACCAATTTTCTTTGATTTTCCAGTTATCAGCTGGTTGTTCAGCAACTTTTTTATTTAATCTTGTTATTTCCTCAGGGTCGTTGGTATATACAAAATGTGTCGAAGGTGAGTCAAAAAAGTTACGGAAAACCCAGAATGTTACAGTTGTTCCATTATTTTCTTTATTTTTTGATATTCCAATGTCATTTCCACCGTTTGAAACAACTGGAAATTCAAAAGGCAATTCACAAACCCAACCATTCCAGCTTACATTTGGATTTAGTTCTTTGTTTTTTACTTGTTCTACGATTTCATTTCTTTTGTTTTCAAGAATGAACCAGTCTACTTTTTCTATTGCAAGATTAGTTTTATGTCGGTAAAGCGTCAAAAGAAAGAGTATCGAAAATGTCACAAGTTTTGCAACACGAACTTTTGATAATGTTTTTCTTTCTTTAATTGTTTTTACTAATTGAGTTATTGTTAGTATTAAAAGTGTCAAAGTCAGTCCTAGCCATATAAATGCTAAAAAGAAAAAATTCATATAGTAGTAGTTTATAAGAGTCAAAATAACCCAAACTATAATTGTCCATATAAGTCCTTTTCTTGTCACGGTGTCGTCTTTCTAAAATTGGCTATAACACCCAAATATACGCAATGCGCCAAAACAATATATATACAGTTGCGCCAATCCTTTTTTAAAAGTTTGTAATTTACTGATTACCATATTATTATTTTTCACTACTTTTAGTTTTACGCAACTAAAACTTATTTAATGATGGAAAATAATTATTCAGAACGGTTCAAAACCTTTCTTACCATGCAGCGATATTCTGAAAACAGCATCAGGAATTATATATCAAACCTGAATTATTTTCTTAAAATTTCATCCAAATTTAAACCTGAAGAAATTACAGAAAAAAAGCTTGAAGATTTTATTGTATGACTTGTAGACAAAAAGAAAATCGGTCAGTCTCATCAAAAAGCAATGATGGCAACCATTACTAAATTCTACGGAGAGGTACTTCACAGAAAAATTGACCTCAGCCATTTGTATCCCAAAAGAAAAGAGCATAAACTTCCAAAATTTCTTACCAAAGATGAAGTGAAAAGAATTCTGGATGCTACCGAAAATCTAAAGCATAAAACCATTCTTACCACTATTTACTCTTGCGGTTTAAGACTTAGCGAAGCGATTGGTATTCAGATTTCTGATGTAAAATCAAAAGAAAATCTTCTGCTCATAAAACAAAGTAAAGGAAACAAAGACAGAATTGTTCCACTATCACAGAAACTTGTAGATATTTTAAGGGATTATTACAGGGAATACAAACCCAAACTGTTTCTGTTTGAAGGGCAGACCGGCGGGCAATATTCACCCAGAAGCGTTCAGCAGATTCTTAAAAATTCACTGAAAAAAGCAAAAATATACTCGCCGGCAACTGTACATACCTTAAGGCATTCTTATGCTACCCACCTCCTGGAAAATGGCACCGACATCAGAATTATCAAAGAACTGCCTAGACACAATAATATTAAAACTACAGAAATTTATACCCACATCACTGATGTCAGTAAACTGTGTGTAAAAAGCCCGCTTGATTTCTTGTAAATCTCAATTTCCATTTGTACTTTTAATTATTTCAACACGAAAATTCCAACAGAATAATAACACACAACTCCATAGTAAGTCCATAGCAAATCCATAGCAAGTCCATAAAAATTATGGAATCACTATGGATTTAATATGGATTTTTTATTTATCTTTATTAAAGGAACAACGGAGAAAAGCATATGAATGTTTAAGTGACGGATATACAGTTTCAGCGGGATTCAAAAATAGCTTTCTTCCATTTACAAAAGACAGTTACCAAAATAAGTATAACCTTAAAAGCACAATTATGGCAAGACTCAAAAAAAACGGAAATCTCAGTGGAGCAATTGGAAACATTATTTTCGTCAACAATGGTGACAGGTCTTATGCTAAAGCCAAAGGAAAAGATCCGAAACAAACTGACAATACCAAAAAATCCTATACTGCTTTTGGGATGGTAAGCACGGTGGACAAACAGTTTCGGGCAGAATTAATGGCAAAAGTAAATTTGGTTACCAGTACAAAATACGCTCCTTCTCACAGAACTCAATTACGACGTACAGCCCGACAAACTGATCTGGAAAAGAACAAAATAAAACTGGAGTATACAGATCCACAGTTTTTAGTGGGCTACAACTTTAACAGAGATTTTAACTGGGATCAGTGCGTAAGATTCTTTCCCGAATTCCATGTGAATGCTGATGGTAAAGTAACCATTCAAATTCCTGCTCTCACTTGGGGAAAAGAAATAAAAGCACCGGCGAAGGCAACCAAAGCAGAACTTACTATCAGTATCATCAGCACCAACCTCAATGCTCCGGTCATCAACGTGAAAAATATTGCAACTCTTACCCTTCATATTTCTAAATCAGAAAAAACAGAAATGCAGTCTTTTGAATTTAAAACCGCAGAAGAAACCGGATGGGTGCTCGTGACGGGAAGCATCAGTTTCACTTCGCCCCTAAATAACATCAAGCCGGAACAGAAAGGTGCTTCAACGTATCTTTGGGCAAAAGGTTTGATATAAATTTCGATACAAACATTTAATAATGAAAATTTTTATAAAAAAAACCAGATAAAAGAAAAGCTCTTCTACAAAGTAAATTAATGATTATAAATTAAAATTTCAAACTTATTTCAAGGTGTTGAACCAAGCAACTTTACAGAGATTCATTATCTTTGCCATCATTAAAACAACAGTATGAGCATACACATCAGCGCTAAAAAAGGAGAAATTGCAAAAGTGGTTCTACAGCCCGGAGACCCTTTGAGAGCGAAATATATTGCAGAAAACTTTCTTGAAAACCCAAAATTAGTCAGCCAGACCAGAGGTATTTTATACTACACCGGAACATATAAAGGCAAGGAAATTACCGTTGGAGCCAGCGGAATGGGTTTCCCAAGTATCGGGATTTATTCTTTTGAACTTTTTACAGAATATGAAGTGGAAACCATTATCAGAATCGGGACATGCGGAGGATATTCTTCAGATGTAAAACTTTTTGATCTTCTGAATGTAGAAAACGCCGCAAGCGAAAGTACTTATGCAAAGTATGCATGGGGATTTGAGGAAGAAATTCTTTCAAACCAGGGAAATATCTACAGCGTCATCAATGAAACCGCAGAAGAATTAGGTTTGAAAACCAGAGCAACAAATATCCACAGCAGCGATATTTTTTACAGAAAAGATCCTGCAGTTCCTGCTATAGCTGAGAAATACAATTGTCCGGCCGTTGAAATGGAAGCTTTCGGATTATTTGCCAATGCAAAACATTTAGGTAAAAATGCGGCAACCATTCTTACGGTTTCAGATATTATTCCGACCAAAGAAATGATCTCTGCGGACCAGAGAGAAACGGCGTTGAAACCTATGATTGAGCTTGCTTTGGAAGCGGCGTGGAAAGTTTCTTAAAAGATTTTCTGTTTTTTCCATTAAATTTAAAATACGATAAATATCACAATGATGTTTATCGTATTTTTTATGATAAGCATAACCTCATATTTTCATTTTCAGACAAAAAATCGGGGTACAAGGTCAGAAAATGTGGAAAGCAGACGAACATTTCCGCACACATAAAATTTAATATTCAGTTTAGATTGATTTCACTTCCGCTTAACATCATAATTACAAATCCCTGTTAATAAAGGCTTTGAGAAGCTCTCTGGCATTAAAAACAAAAAAATTTTACTAACGTTCGTTTTTTACCAGAGAATTTTTACATTTAGTTTAAACCACATTAATTTACGGTTTTGAAGAAATATAGTGTAAATTTTATGAAAAGTATTTGATAAAATAACACTGTAAAGTGCAATCGGTTACAATAAATTTAAAATATAAAAAATATGTCAGTTATCACAGGAAACAAAAAGTACTTTAAAGGAATAGAAAAAATCAAGTTTGAGGGAAGAGAATCAGATAATCCGTTGGCATTCAAATTTTATGATGAAAATTTGGTCGTTCGTGGAAAAACGATGAAAGAATATTTCAAGTTTGCATCTGCTTATTGGCATACATTCTGTGCAACCGGTGGAGATCCGTTTGGTGCAGGAACTCAGCAATTTGACTGGTTAACTGCTTCTGATGCAAAACAGAGAGCAACAGAAAAAATGGATGCGGCTTTCGAATTTTTCACAAAATTAGGCGTTCCTTACTACTGTTTCCACGATTACGATTTGATTGACGAGGCAGATAACTTTACAGAATCTACCAAAAGACTGGAATTTATTACTGATTACGCTAAAGAAAAGCAGGCTGCTTCTGGTGTAAAATTGCTTTGGGGAACTTCAAACTGTTTTTCAAACCCAAGATTTATGAACGGTGCGGCAACCAATCCTTCATTTGACGTTTTGGCGTACGCAGGTGGACAGGTGAAAAATGCTTTGGATGCTACGATAAAATTAGGTGGAGAAAACTATGTATTCTGGGGCGGCCGTGAAGGTTATATGTCACTTCTAAATACCAATATGAAGCGTGAGCAGGAGCACATGGCGAAGTTTTTACATTTGGCTAAAGATTATGCAAGAGCTCAGGGATTCACAGGAACTTTCTTCATCGAGCCAAAACCAATGGAGCCTACAAAACACCAGTACGATTTTGATGCTGCAACCTGTTTAAATTTCCTCCGTCAGTACGATTTATTGAATGATTTTAAATTAAATCTTGAAGTAAACCACGCTACTTTGGCTCAACATACTTTCGAACACGAACTTCAGGTGGCGGCTGACAACAATGTTTTGGGAAGCATCGACGCGAACAGAGGAGATTACCAGAATGGTTGGGATACAGATCAGTTCCCGGTAGATTTATATGAAATGACTCAGGCGATGTTGGTGATCATTCAAGCAGGAGGTTTCCAGGGCGGAGGCGTAAATTTCGACGCTAAAATCAGAAGAAACTCAACCGATTTAGAAGATATTTTCATCGCTCACATCAGCGGAATGGACAATTTTGCAAGATCGTTCCTGGCTGCAGATAAAATTTTAGAAAAATCAAAATATTCTGAGATCAGAACCAACAGATATTCATCGTTTGATTCTGGAAAAGGTAAAGATTTCGAAAACGGAAGCTTATCTTTAACAGATCTTGCCACTTACGCTCAAGGATTGGGTGAAGTTGGAAGAGAAAGCGGAAAGCAGGAATATCTTGAGAGCATTATCAATCAGTATTTATAAAATTTTTTAAGATAAATCATCTTTTAACTCAAGAAAACGATTCTCAAAAAATTCATCAAAATTAATTCCCCTGCCCTAAAGGGTGTAATTTTGATGAATTTTAAGGACTTTTCCTCCCTTTAGGGTTGGGGTAAGAAAAGTCCTTAAAATTTAAACAACGAGTCTAATTGATAAAGATATTTATCATTTTCTAACATTTAAAACTAAATCAAACTATGCAAATAATAGATTCCGGTCCTAAATATTCTTCAGGAACAAAGGCGCAGATCAATATGCTGTACGTTACTGTACTCACATTGGTCGCCACTTTGGGAGGGCTTTTGTTTGGATACGACACCGCCGTAATTTCCGGCGCCGAGAAATCAATTCAGGAATATCTCATCATTCCTTTGGGATTGAGTTCACTGGCGCACGGAGCGACCATTTCGAGTGCATTGATTGGATGCATCATCGGTGGCGCTATTTCCGGAATGATCTCTACGAAGCTGGGAAGAAAAAAATCATTGATGCTTTCGGCATTTCTGTTCTTCATCAGTGCTTTGGGAGCGGCGTATCCTGAATTTTTATTCTTCAAACACGGCGAACACTCTATGGGTGTTTTGCTGGCATTTAATTTTTATAGGATCATTGGTGGAATCGGTGTAGGACTGGCTTCGGCGGTTTGCCCGATGTACATTGGTGAGATTGCACCTGCCGAAATACGTGGTAAACTGGTATCACTGAATCAGTTTGCCATTATTTTCGGGATGCTCGTGGTGTACTTTGTGAACTGGGGTATCGCAAGCGGACAAACCGTAGAATGGATCAACGAAATCGGATGGCGATATATGTTTTTGTCACTGACGATTCCTTCTGCCCTATTCGGGATTCTTCTGTTTTTCGTTCCTGAAACGCCGCGTTATCTGACATTCGTTAATAAAGATGCAGAAGCACTGAAAATTTTAACCAAAATCAATGGTGAAGCGCGTGGAAAAGAAATTTTCTCCGAGATAAAAAGTACTGTCGTTGAACATAAGAGTGAAATTTTTGCATTCGGGAAAACTGTGATCGTGATTGGAATCTTACTTTCTGTTTTCCAGCAGTTTGTGGGAATTAACGTGGCTTTATATTACGCTCCGAGAATTTTTGAAAGTATGGGTGTTCACAAAGATTCATCGATGCTGCAGACCGTTGTAATGGGATTGGTGAACGTTGTATTTACTGTTATCGCCATTTTCACCGTGGATAAATGGGGAAGAAAACCTTTATTAATCACAGGTTCTGTCGGGATGGCGATTGGAATGTTTGCGATTGCGATATTATCCTACTATCAGATTATCGGAATTGGCACTTTGGTATTTATCATTGTTTACACTGCGTCATTTATGATGTCATGGGGACCGATCTGCTGGGTTTTAATCTCAGAAATATTCCCGAATAAAATCAGAGGAAGTGCGATTGCGATTGCGGTTGCCGCTCAATGGGCAGCCAACTATTTAATCTCTTCCACCTATCCTTTTATGATGGAATTCAGTGGCGCATTTACTTACGGATTTTATGGGGTGATGAGTGTTTTGTCCCTGTTCTTTGTTTGGAAATGGGTTCCTGAGACCAAAGGAAAATCTCTTGAGGAGATTGAGAAGGAGTGGGAGAAATAATATACTTTACAATGATTAATTTAGAGCATCGGAATTTTTCGATGCTCTTTTTTATGACAGATTTAGAAACTGCTTGCTAAAAGTTTAAAAAATAAGCATAAAGGGGTTTATCCCAACGAATGGCATAATTAAGTACGGCGAAAATTAAGATTTAAAAGTCGTGCTGGCAGATATTTACATTTCTGAAAGCTTATGACTATTTGAATCTAATTAAAAAATCTTATAAGTTTCGGTTTCGTAATATCTGTTTTGAATCTTTTGCCCGTTATTACTACTTCCATACGTGAACATTCCAATATCCAATACTCCTGATTTTTTCCCATCGATGATGGCATCCTTTTCAACAATATAGTCTTATTTTATTTCCAATTTTGGCGTCAGAATTTTTATCATTTTTTGATAAATCGAGTATCGCCTGTTTTGCTCTTTTATTCTGCATGACAGATAAGTAATACTCTACGATAGAATATGATTTTGAAATAAATCCACCATTGAGCTGGGACTTTCAAGTATACTGTATACAAATTTTATTTTCTTTAAGAAATTTACAAGTTATACCGTCTTTGATCTTTTTTATCGAAATTAATAAGGGGAAGGAATCCTTATTTTTAGATAGGCTCCATTTTATTTCTAATAAATCACCTCGGTTAAAATGACGGTCAGTAAAGTCTGGAAATTCAAAAGATAAACTCTTTTCACCTTCTTTAACAACTAAGTAAGCCTCATCATTTTTATCTTTGTAACTAATAAATTCTATAATATCAATTTTAAATTTATCATTTTATTTTGTGATGGTTTTGTTTCTTTTCTATTACAAGAAATCATGAACGGCAGTATATTTAATAGTAGTAACGTATTCATCATTTTTTAACTAAATTTGCTTTTATTCAGCGAATTACTTCAAGACCATCTTCCAAGTTTTTACCTTCGGGAAGATATAAATAATAATTTCTAAAATTTGCAATTGTGCTCCCTTTTTCGTTTTTGTATTTCCCCCATAATGCCGAATTACTTCTCAATCTTGGGTCAGTACTTTTTTGTAACATAGCAATTAATTTTCCATTTCCAAAGATTTTAAATTCAAAATCTTCGATTGATTCCAGAACAAAAGTATTTATAGTGAAGGGCTTCAAATAAGTATCTTTTATTTTAAGTAAGTCTTTTTCGTCACTAAATAATGCTTGTGAAGTTTCTTTCTCTTTTTGATATAAATGCGAAAATATTTTATCAGCATCCTTATTCCTAATAGAGTTCAATTGGGTTTGATAAAATTTTAAAGTTGCTTCTTCTAATTTTTTCTGATCTAATTTTGTTAAATCTTGCGCTTTGCTCCAACCATCGTTCTCATAAGGAATCTTTGCTTCAAACTCGTAAGTTATCTCATAATATTTTCTTCCTTCTCCTTCAAATTCAGGTATTGCAACATTTTTATTTTTTCCTGCCATTCGTATTTTGGTTGGAAGGTTAAAATCTGAAACGGGTACATATTTATACTGTGGGTCTTTTTTGTCTACATAAACGATTTCTAAATTACAAGTTGTATTGGGAGACAAAACTTCTCCAGATCTAGTAAACTCTTCCGGAGCAGGATATATCTTTAAAGTTATTTTTTGCTTGCCGCTTTGAAGTATTGCTGTATTAATATCGAAAGGCAATATATCCTGATTGTATGTAAAAGATTTGGCAATTGGAAAATCATTAACTAATACCTCATAAAGACATAAAGAATTTTTAACAAAAACTTGATAAACAGGTTCTTTTGGAAAATGTTTTACTTGTCCTAATATAGTTTCGACATAATTTTTGGATGTCAATACTGGTTCATTCATATTTTTTTTATTTTTTTTATCAGTTTGCGAACATGAAATAATACTTATCAATATTATGCTTAGAACTGTGAAAATATTTTTCATAATAAAATTAAATTTTTAAAAGGTAGACTTTACCAAGATTATAAGTATCTCCATTTATTAAAGTAAATGACGTTGGTTTATCTTGGGGGTTTGTATCAAAAACATTCTCATCCTCAACTTGTGTCATTACTCTTTGGTGTAAAGTTCCTTTAAGCCCAGAGAAAAATATAACATCCTGATAATAGATACCTGTCGCTTTCCCTTGTATTCCATAATCAACACCATAGTTTCTGGAGTAAGTTATATATCCTCCCAAATCTACATCTAATTTTGCTTCAAATTTGATATTTTTAGGTGGAAATATTGGCAAAAAACGTATTGATTTTTCCTTCTGTATTTTAAAATCTTTTAGCAAAGCACCTGCTGCGATACCTATACCCGATGTAAATTTTCCAGAAAAACTATTAAGACCAAAAAGAAAATCTTTCACAAATATTTTTTTTGATCCTAAATTTATTTTTACATTAAACTCACAGAATATTTTACCTTTAAATTCGAATTTTAATTTTGTGTTTTCTAAAGTTTCTCTTCCTAAAACTTTCTTTAATCTTTCACTTACTTCACCCAATTCCATTAAACTGACCTCTTTTAAATAGGTAATCCCTAATAGTGGATCAGCTTTACTATTAACTTCAACAACCCGAGAAATCTTACCAAGAGAAGATTCAAAATACATACTTCTATTTTCTGCCATCTTTGGATAATCAACTACAAAACCCATATCGTCCAACTTATCAATACCTTTAAAGTATGGCTTGAATTTTTTGATTCTTCCAAAAGCTCCTTTACCACGTGTAAACCATATAATTAAAAGGATAATTGCAATCTCTATCAAATACATGATCACTAGGGCTACAGCAGTAATATTTCTGTATTTCTCCGTATAATCAAATGTTCTGGATGGTAATTTTCTGCTCTCAATATCTGCAAAATTGTAGATAAAGTGCATACCTATTCCCATTTTATGAGTTTCTTCATCAATGAATTCAAAGATTTTTTCCGACAATTCATTAATTTCTTTAGGCGAAAATGCTTTTAAATTTGACAAACTGTCTTTTACAGAAGCAACCGTCTCATCCAACCAGATAAAATTATTAACTATTTTCACAGGAACATCATTCCAGAAATACGGATCTTTATAACTCATCCGAATATTGTATGTAAGAACAGCATCAGGATACGTGGTAAGTAATAAAGTTGGTTTCGGATTTTTTAAATCAACTTTAGAATAGTACGCACAAGAATTAATAAAAAACTGATGAGCAAAACGGCTTCCCAAAAAAAATGAATGCAGAAAGTCACTTAGAGTTGGTATCGGAGAGTAAACCTTATAATTGATTAAGTTGTCGCCATCTTTCAAAGTATTTCTCATACCCAATTTGTAGCCATCAACCGAACTAATTTCACTTTTGTGCTTTTGAGGTGCATGATAGCAACCTCTTCTTGAAAAACCATTAACAGCAAGAGAAATAAGCATTGGCCTCTCCATATTAGGAGCTATTAAAGAATATTGAATCGGGACAGCTTCTTTATCACTAATAAGAAATTTAATGGTTGTTCTTCTATTTTGTTCGTGCATTGCTTCAGAAATATCGTCTCCTATAAACAGCGGTTTACTCTTTCCATATCCTTTTGCATGGATTCTGTTGGGATCTACCCCGTTTTTTACCAGATAATTAACAACAGCCTGCGCTCTTCTTTGAGACAAAAGAAGATTATATTCATTAGTTCCTCGGACATCAGTATGAGAGCCTAACTCAACAGGAACGTAAGGCATCAATTTAGTCAGAAACTGAACTATTTCATCCAAAACAGGTTTTGCATTATTTCTGATATTTGACTTATCGTAATCGTAATTGATATTACGTATTGTATAGAATTTGCTCGATGAATCCATTTTATTGATAAAACGTCCTTCATTGAATAGCTCTACCGTTTTATTTCTTTCTGTGATTTTAAGTACTTGAAATCTGCATGAAGATATCGAAGTAGCTTTTTTTTCGGTATCACCTACTTTCACTGGTGCATTACTATTGAGAATTTTTATTTCGGTTTGTGTAGGAACTATTTTATTTTCAACAGTAAGATATCTTGCATGGATGTAGTCTCCGTGATCGTCCGAAATATATCTGTTTCCATCTCTAATTTTTACGTAAAATTTATTGTCATCATTTCCTTTCTTCCAAGAAGGTATTAAGGTAAAATCTGTATTTATTTCACCATTAATTACATGCGCTTGTTTTTCAAAAACTTTTGCAATAACATCATCTTTTGTGGGATCATATCTTTTATTTCTCAGCCAACTTGATACTTTCTCAAGAGTAATTTGACTGTTAAGACGATATAATTCGACTGTCACCCATTTACCATCGATACCTTCAGTTTCAAGACCTAAGAATACATTTTCGCCGAAAGAAAACTTGCGCGAGCGTTGGTCAACACCATCATTTAAGACACACCATTTACTTTTTTTAATTTTTAGATCTGTAAGTCCTTTTATGTAAATACCAGATTTCATATCGACGTTTCCTGATAAACTTGCTTCCAAATAGTAAGTATTCGATCCACATAATTTTTTAGGCATTGTAACGCGGAATCTTATTCCTAGACCTTTTGAAATAAGTTTTTTATTGTTGTCAAACCAAAACCATGTAAGCATTTTAGATTTTTCTCGAAAAGTTGTTCCAGAATACCATTCATTGACTTCAAAAACAGCTTCTAAATCAGCTTTGATTACCATGTTTTTATTTACTCTTGATGATCCCGGGTAATAACGACCATCGGTCATCTTTAAACTTTTAACACCTTTTGCCATTTAATCAAATTTTATTAAAATATCATCATGAGTCGTTTGTTCCACATACATACTCTCAGAATCCACCAAAGGATTTATCTGTTGCTGCACATCCTGATCTGCATTTTTAAAATTCTGCTGACTCGCTTCTGCCCGCTGACCGTGATCTATAATTTCTATACAGGGAGTTCCGGCAACTGCGCAAACTGCTTTGCTGTCTTCCAAAATAATATATCCGCCGTTGCTGAGCTGTACCTTATCGTAAAAGTTCTGCCATTCGGTTACCATCACTTTGCATGGCGGTGGCGGACTTCCCATTTTTGTACAGCTTCCGAATGTGTTTTTTTCAAATGTTGCGGCGCCAATTTCTTTCGTTGTGGCAATCAGTTTTTTTGATGCACTTTTATCGTTTGCATACTCTTTCTGATGCGTGAGCACCTTAAGATTGTCCGGAGTCTGTCCGAATTGACATTTGCACACAGCCCCCTGTACTACGATATGTTTTTCTGCCATGATTATAATTCTTTATTTGAAATTACAATCCGTGTTAAATATTGATTTCCAAACTCTAAACGGACGAAGGAAGTATTCATTTTAAAAGTAACAACAGTAAGAGCATCTGCAGAGCTTTCGGTCACATTAATGCTTGTCTGATAGAGCTGTGCATTGTATCTCGCAAATTTATCTCTACATTCTGAAGGTGAACTGTCATTAAAGACCAAACCATAAGGCAAACCGGAAACCGAATCCTGACCGTAATACTGAATAGCATAATACTCTCCACCACTGGTCATTTCTGCATAAATCATATTGAAATTTTCAAAATCCCAATTAGAATATTTTCCGTTTTGACAGGTTTCGCAATCCAGTTCGGTTGGATCTGTTTTTAAAAGTTTTGTAAGCTGATCCGCACTTGTAGGAAAATTTATGAATTGCTTTTTAGCAAAAAGATTCTGCAGATATTTTGAAGTCATCTTTTTTTGTGATTGTTTTGCTTCTACGGCTGCAATCTGTGCATCGGCCTGAGCATTCATCATTGCGACTGTTTCGGCATCAATTGAAGAATCGTCAACAGCTACTAATCCCTCAGACAATTCTTTGCTATTCGCATTTAGAAGAAATTCTTTAAGTTCTTTTTCTAATTCCCCAGTGGATTTTGTCTGATTTACATCGACTTCTTTTTTCGACCAGCTATCCGGTATAATTTCTTCCAAAACGACCGTTACTTTTGTACTTTTTGCCGAAACTTTTTTCATGGAAATATTCCAGATGGCTTTCTGGATAAACTGTTTTGGTTTTGCACCTTTTTTTAAAGCTAAATTTAAGTAAGGATTTTTCTTCTTTGAATCAAATGCCAAATCATACAAATCAACATTCGTAGTAAATTCAGTATCACCAGCAGCAGCGTCGGCTGCCACATCATATCTTGTAAAATCATTTTTAAAATCAAAAATGGTATTCCGCAATTCGGCAATATTTTTTGGAACGTTAAATTCCGTTTTCTGTCCAAAATTGAACGTGAAAATCAGGACTGGCAGTACTATTAAAAGTCTAATCACTGTATTTTTTTTCATAGTTGTGTTTTTTAAGTCAGTCAGACAAAGCAGTAATAACGACTGATATTTTTTTCTTTTTGTCAAGATTGATATCGCATTCTAAATAAAGAACTTCCGGCAGTTGGGTTTCACCATTTATAAAATATTGCAGTCTGAAATTTCCGTCATTATTCATTAGAGGATTGTCTTCTGTAATAATTGAGAATGGTGATCCGTTGATAAAATCATATCGGCTTCTCTCGTCATGTAATGTTCCGTTTCCTGAAATATTTATTAAATCATACTCATCTTTTAAAGGATCAACTTCCACTTCAATTTTATAACTGGGTTCAACTGCATTATTAATTATTGGAAAGGTTTCAACAATTTCAGTCTGATAATTCTGATTAAATTTCTGATAGATCCCCAAAAACAATGTCCGGATGAAATAATCATTTTTGATGTAGATCAAAAGAGCATTGGGTTCATCTAAAATCCTTTCAATCTTCAGGCAATATTCATCAACAATTTCACCTTCAAATTCTTTATAAACTTCTTCTTTAACGTTATTCCATCTTTCTTTAAAAATGTCTGCATTTTCTACATTGTAAAATTTCCCCTGCTGATCTACACTTACCGTCATCGGATATAAAACCTTTGAAGCTTTATACGCCAGTAAATCTGCAATTTCATTGACTTCTTCTTCATTCAGAAAAAGAGTGGATATTCTGTTAATCTCAAAAAAATGCAAACCATTTTCCTGTTTAATCCATGTGACGGAAACATCATATTTCAGTTCATTTTTTCTGATATCATTTTCAATCGAAATCACTGTACTGCATTTCAGAAACGAATTTTCAGGTTGAAAAACCAAACTGTTTCCATACCCAAATTTCACAAGTCGGTTTTTGTCAACAACTGCAGTTCTTGGAAGAAAAAGCTCTTTTTGTTTCGTAATACTGATCAGAATATGGTCTTCTGCTCTGCAATGATTGTTGTGAAAAAACTTCAAAGATTCTTCGGATAAATCATAAATTTTTGCAATGCTTTTTAAAGTTTCACCTGCTTCTATGATATGTTTATTGTATTTCTGCATAATTACATTCCTCCGATTTAAATAAAAATCAAAAGCATAAAAATGGTTAGCTGCAGATTTATGTTATTGCTTTTGCTATTCATACTTCCACATGTTGTCTAAATCTACTTTTGTGATTGGGATTTCTTTATCACCCTGTTTAAAAATTAAACTGCGGTTGCTAAAATCTTCACTCATCCGTAAAATTATTTCTATCAGCTGTTTAGGATCTGCCTGTTTGAATAAACCCATGATTTCTTCTTCTTCAAAGGGTTTGACTTCAAAAACAGTCTTAAGTTTTTTGCTGTCTTCAAAAATAAAATTCAGCTGCTTGGGTATAGCTCTTGGTTTAAAAGAATTTTCTTTAACTGGTTCTGTAATTTTTTCATTGAAAATAGTTTCTCCTTCTCCATTAAACATTTTGAAGCCGATGTTCATTAACTTATGCCCTTCAATTTCAGTTTTTGCACGCCAGGTATATTTTTTCCTATAGATATCCCAAATATCATATTGGATTCCGTTCTTTTTCAGATTCTCATAAGCTTCCGGAACTGATTCTTTTACATCAAAATATTCTTTATAAGAAAGTGTTGGATTTGCAGGGATTAAATCTTGCATTGGGACGTGGGTTTCTTTTGCCTGAAAACGTGCCACTTCTATTTGCTGATCATCGCCATATACCCAAACAACGACGATGCCACCAGGTGCACAATTCACTATTATTTCGGTGTAATTTGAAACTTTACCTGTGCGCCAATCTATAGTTCCTTTTTCAAAAAGTTTTTTCAGAGTTTCGATAGGCATATCCCAACTTCCTGTATAAAATTTTTTTTCCATATAAGATGCCCAGGTAATATCCATTTTTACAGGCAGTGCTTTTAAATCCTCCCCTTGAGAATGTGTGGAGCCAGAATTTCCCCAACCATTAGAGTTAACACCTGCTGTAGGAATATAAACACTCTTGTCATCTTCCAAATAAAAATGTCCATTATGAATGTATGTTGGGTAAAGTTCTGGTGCATTAGCTGTGGGTAGCCATTCGTATTTTTCCATTTTTGTCTGACAAGAGATTAATAAGGTGAGAAATAGTAATGTTAGTATTATTATTTTTTTCATGAGTTGGGTTCTATTTTTCGAAATCTAATAATGGTTTTGCCTGAAATTTTGTAGTTGGGTTCATAAGCACCTATCCCGTCTCCAAATTTTGAATTCCAGTGTATATATTTGCTACGTAATTTAGTCAGTATATTATGGTCATATACTTTAATTTTAAAACTCTCTACATCCTTTGGGTTTTTTAAATCGAGTTTTTTTCGCATATGCTCGATCTGTGGTTTTGTGTAGTAGGTCATTTTCGGGAGTTTACCATTGATATACTTTTCTAACCTTTTTTTAACCTTGTCCAAATCTAATTCGCTTGGTGTAGCTGGTTTTGGAATACCAAAATACTTATTCAAATCAGTCATTTGTATAGTTCCAGCATATTCTAAATTTAATTTCTCAGCCATAAGATGCAGCGTAACAAAACTATAAGTATTGCGAATGCCCTTGCGGGTCATGTGAGTTTGGTGGTCACTATCAGGTTTTCGCACTGTGGTAAACCCCCAACCTTGTGCAGCTAAATCTTTCAGATCATTGTTTAATATTTCGTCCCAATCATCATCACTACGACCATCCCCCCAATAATTGTCTAAATCCATAATTTGAAAATTATCTTCATCCATCTTATCAGTATAGCAACCACCTATGTCAGAATGTACACCAGGTAAATAAAAATCGTGACCGCCTGCTCGCTTTGTTGGTGTAAGCATAAAATTTTTGCGATGCTCGTCGGCAGCACAAAAATGAATTATTTTTTTTGCTTTAAACAGATCATTGATTTCTAAATTCAGGCTATTTAAATGCAATTCTTTAACATCATTTTTAAAATCTGGATTTATCGTTGTATTTGTTGCATTTGGATCATAAGAAGAAACAGTATCATAAATACCTACAAATCTTATATTAATTCGTAAATACTCAATTCCTTTTAATTTTAACTGTAACCCTAAATGTCCATTTTTGGGAAATTCTTTTTCAGTAGTTTCTACATTGTGATCATCTGTTTTAATCTTTATACTTCCTGTTCCCACTGTTTTAGTTCTATCTAGTGGCGAGTATCTACTTTTGCTTAATTCGTAAATAAAGTTTCTGGCTGCTGCCGATCCTCTACTAAATCCAAATACATCAAATGTAATTGTGTCTATCTTATTTCTGTCACTTATTTTTTTTATCTTTTCAGCAATCAACTTGCACCCTCTTCTAACTTTTACAATAATCCCCTGTTTATCAGCACCAAAAGCTACACCTAAATGGTCTGATTTATCATCGGTATCTACACCCAGATCGTCAGTGCCAATGCCTTCTATATATACACTATCTACATATTTTTCTTTTTTATAATGTAGTTCTTTACGAGCTATGTTAGAATAATCGTTGGTATAACTGTCTGTTTTTTTATCAGACATTTTGATATAGGCTTTATTGCCTTTGTCTCCTTCTTTGCCTAATCTAGCATTGGTATTAGTCCTGTTATTTTGAGTGCCATCAAAAAAAACTCCTATTCTTATATCTACAGTGCCTTTGGGTTGGGGTGGCGGAGTGTAATCTCCAAATACAACATTTGACATAATTTAGTAAATTTTGCTGATAAAATTTTTCAATTGAATAACAGTTTCTTTTTGCTTTAAACTTACGTCTGCAATTTTACTTTCAGGATTTACTTTAATAAGGATATCCATTGGCTCTGTTTGGCTAAAACCTGCAAATGTCTTGTACATATCATTCAGATCAAAATCTGTAGGCAAGACATTATTCCCTTTCAAAATATTTTCTTCATAATAGTTTTCGTCTTTTGTAAAAAAAAGATTGACTCCCATCTCTTTACCGGCAGAATCACAAATAACAATTGCCAAATAATACGGTATTGCTTTTTTTTCGTTGTGTTCAGTGTAGGTATCATATTCACCGTTGCATGCCATGAAAAATATTTTTTTCACTTTGTATCCTGCTGGCAATTCAATTATCGGTCTCCATGAATACTTTTTTCTGAAATTTTCATAGACTGATGGACTCGGATATCCTGCAGAACTCAATCGGTTTTTAACATCTGAGGTTATCAGAAAATCACTCATAAGCCTCTCCTTTGCATAATCATTTTCAAACATGTATTGTGCATTTTCATAAGCTTGCATCTTGGTAACTATGGTGTCGTGAGCTTGAAAAACGCCAATTTCTTTCTGAATTCCCGGTGCATTGATCCATAACACAAGTTTTCCTTTAGGAGCCAACCCGATTTTGAATGTTGTATATGTTTGTTTTTTTCCGGTATCTGAATCTATAAAACCCTCTTCAAATAATTTTTGAATTTTTATTTGATCTAAATTCCACTTTCCAGTGTAGAACTTTTCTTCAACTAAAGAATACCATGTAAACTCTAAGTGATGAGGTATTTCCATTTTTTTTGTTGAAACATTCATTTTTGAACCTTCATTTCCCCATCCTGTATTTTGCGTACCCCAGATTGCATCGAAAGGATAGGTAAAGTCATTTGCGATAATTCCACCACTGTAAATCTCCATCGGATATTCCTGCGGAGCTGAAATAGTACCCGACCAACTGTATTTTTCTTCCATTTTCTTATTTTGACAACTTAGTATTGAAAAATTGTAAAGGATAAATAGAACTAATATTTTTAACTTACTTATTCCCATGAGACATTATTTTTTTATTACTTGCCAAAATCAGATTTCCTTTTGTGGCCTCGGCATTGATTTTTCGCGCAATTTTTTCCACTTTTTTCCCAACACTTAAATGGTAAGTATCGTTTATTTCGATAAACATATTTTTCGCTGTTTTTCTGATGGCCATGATTAAAATAATTTTGATTTTTCTGCACTGTTGAATTCTACAGTCTTTCCGCTTTGCATTGTCATGTTTTCCAACTCACTGAACATTGATATTTCCCCTGCAATTTCGTTGGAAGTTTCAGACTGACGGAAAAATTCCTTTTCTACCATTTCAGTTCTCGTATCTGAAGATTCACGAATATCTCCTGCTGCAGTCTGCACAATATCTTTACCCGCAGTAGAAGTAATATCATCATTCGCAGAGCTTGTTATACTTTCACCTGCTCGTATTGAAATGTCTTTACCTGCTGTAATATTGATATTTTCTCCTGCATTTAAAGTGAAATTTTTCGGAGCATTCATAGAAATATTTCCTTTTCCATCCATAAAATAAGTATTTCCACTCGGATCAATAATATTTACACTTCCTTCATCATCATTCATTAAAACTTTAATTCCGCTTTTGGTCTGGATGGATCTCATGTGATTGTTGATTCCACCACCCAAACCAACTCCCCCATGAAACATTCCGCCCATTACAAAAGGTCTGTCAGGATGATTATGAACGAAATTCACCATCACCTGGTCACCAACTTCGGGAATGGCAACGTAACCCCGGTTTTGCGTAATCTGATCCGTTCCTCCTGCATCGGGACTCATCATTCTGATAAAATGCGTCGTGTTATTCATCTGCCAGTCAAACCTCACCTGAACTCTGCCCTGCCCTTCCGGATCGGTGTTGGAAACTACGGTTGCAGTTTGTGGCTGAGCGATTGGAAAGGTAAACTCAGATTTTGGTAAAAATCCTGTATCTGATGCTATTCCACTAAAACTTCCTGTATAATGACCAATTGTATCAATTTCATGAATTGACTCTGTCACCATAATTTGGGTGAAATATGATGCTTCATTGGAATCTGGTTTTCTCATCTGAATGTCGGCAATACAACCGGGATGCAAAAATGGAACAGTGGTAGAACCGGAAACCGTAAACACATTCACAGCCTCACTTCCCGAAGTGCTTTTCTGAGAATATTCCACGTCCAAATGCGTTGTTGCTTTTATTGGAGCAATCCGCAAAGAAGGCGTTTTATAAATTGTATCGTTATGCTGATAAGCAGTTTTTGCCAAATCTCCAACATGATGAATAGGTGTTGCCCCAGATTTCAGAATTTCATTTTTACTGCTGTTGTAGCCGTAGAACTGAGGCTTTGTATGAACTGCTCTTAATTCAACTTTGATGTCGTTTGTACTGCTACCATAAGTTAATTTGATCGGTTGATTCTGTGGCGGAAGTTTTCCGAAGTGCAGCACTTCACCGTCATAATAAAACTGTTCGCCATAGGCTTCTGCCATTCTTGCAAGGTAGTTGTAGTGCGTCTCGTCATACTGACTGCTGTAGATAATCTGAGAATAATTATTGGCATCAACCCTTACATCAAAACGGCTGAAATCCAGACCCTGCTTTATAATTTCCTCTGCGATGATGCCGATATTAACTGCTGTGCTGCCTCCAAAACTCTGGATATGCGGAGCACCGTCGAGAAGAATGGTAGGACTGTAACCTGTAAGAATGATGTTTCCCAAAGTCATCTTTTCCTGACTGAATCCTACCGACGTAATAACGCCAACAAAACTGCGTTCCGGACTTTTGTCGATGTCTTTGTACGATATTACAGCGGTCAATCTTTTACCTAAAAAGGCATTGGCTTCATCTAAAGTATGACTCTGCCTGTTCCCGAGTGCATCGTGAGCAAGAGTGAGCGTGAACTCATGGTGTTTTCCGGTGCTTTGTTTAAGTTTGAAATGCTTGTAATATTTAATAACTTTCCCTTCAATTATGATGGATAATTTTACAAGACGATTGATGCCGTGATGGTGGTTTTCGGAGATTCCCTCTGCATTTTGTGATGGACGGAAAGACGGGACTGCCGGTTTTTCGTAGTTTTTCATATCTGTGTTTTTTTGTGTTTGGTGATTTAAATTTAAAAAATATTATTCAATGTTGTATGATAAATTTTAAATTTTAACATATATATTTATTAAATATGTAATCTTTATGAAGCATCGTTTTCCTGCCTACATGCTTCCACAAGGCATAAACTAGAGATTTCCATATTTCAGAATTAAAGATTTCTGAATAATGAAAATAATGCTTTCTACCCAAAATGTTATTTGAAAAATAGAAACTTACCACAAAAAAAGACCGTCTTCCGACGGTCTTTAATTTGATGATCACAATTTTCAGATCATTCTCAATCTTTCCTCTTCCAGATCAATCTGATATAATTGTTGGCGGATGATTTCTTCGTTAATTTTCGGATCTTTATTAAGCTCAGTGAGATATTCCCGCTGAACTTCGAGCATTTCAACGAAAATCACTTTTGTTTTTTCGTTCATCCAGCTGTCGTCTGTGGCTTTGGCGCGCTCTTCCCAATGTCTTAAAAATATTTCCAGACTGGCGTGGTCTTTCAGTTCATTTTCATACTTTGATTTCAGAAACTGATAGATGTGTTGTTTTAACTCTTTTTTAATTTTCTGCTTGGTTAAATGTTCATTCTCTTCATTAAAAATCCCATCAAAAAATCCGGTTTTTCTAATGATGTAAGGTAGAGTTAGCCCCTGTACCAAAAGCGTAAGCAGGATTACAACAAATGTAATGAACAGAATCAGATTCCTGTGCGGAAATGCTTCGCCATTATCCAAAGTTACAGGAATTGCCAGTGCGGCAGCGAGAGAAACAACGCCCCGCATTCCGGTCCAGCCCAGCAGGAGCGGCATCATCCACCGCCGGGTTCTTGAAGAAGCATGAGGCTGCACACCTGGCCGGAAAATCATGGTAGAAATTAAGGCGGCATAAGAGCTGATCATCCTGGCAGCAATCAGAATAGCTGTGACTAAAACGCCATAACCAATCGCTGTTTCAAGCGGAATATGATCTTTACGAAGTCCATCTACGATCTCGGGCAGTTCTAAACCAATGATGAGAAAGACCACGCCATTTAAAATAAAAATCAGACTTTCCCAGACGCTGTAGGCATGAATACGGCTGGTACTGTTCAGAAATTTTAGTCTTCTGACCGACATAAAAAGTCCGCCAGCCACAACAGCCAAAACCCCCGAACTGTGAAACTGTTCCGCCACCCAGTACATTAAATAGGGTTCGATAATCGTCAGTGCAATGTCGGAAGGTGCGTCTGTAGGTAGAATTTTGTGTGCCTGTACAAATAGCCATCCCAAAAGTAAACCGATCCCAACACCACCTATGAGCATCCAAAAGAAACTCATCGTAGCGTCCTGCCAGATAAACTGACCGGTGCCAACCGCAACCAGTGCAAAACGGAAAATTATCAGTGATGATGCATCATTCAGAAGACTTTCACCTTCCAAAATTGTAGAGGTGGATCTTGGAATATTCACAAATTTGGTGATCGCTCCGGTACTCACGGCATCTGGCGGAGATACAATTCCGCCGAGTAAAAATCCTAAAGCAATGGTGAATCCGGGGATGTAATAATTGGTGACCAAAGCCACCGATAATGCTGTAAAGAAAACAACCAGAAAAGCGAAACTTCCGATAATCCTCCACCATTTTTTCATTTCTTTAAAAGAAATAGTCCACGCTGCTTCAAATAATAACGGGGGAAGAAAGATAAAAAAGATCAGATCGGGATCAATCCTGATCACCGGCAGTCCCGGGATAAAACTGATGGCTAAACCACCTAAAACCAATAAAATAGGATAGGCAATTTTGAGTTTCGCGGCAAACATGTTCAGCAGAACGATGACTGCGACCATTGCCAAAAGAAAAGGTAAAAGACTGTGCATTTGTATTTTTGTGTTTTAAAATGCAAAAGTATACATTCGGACGATTTGTTGAGCTAATTTTTTTTCGTTTTTAGTCCGATGCAGTTTTAAAAAGAATACTGATTCAGTCAGGAAAAAAGTATATTTCACTGAATGAAATCTTATATTTAAATGTGTTATCGTATCATAAAAACTTTACGTTTATGCTGATCGAACGTGTGAGAAAGCATAAAATCTTGGTTTTTTATTTTTGATATGCATAATTTGATTAAATTTACCCGCGTCCCGAAAGGATTAATGAAGAAGAAATTTAACACAATTCCAGGAAAATCTATGACAAAGAAGAATGCCACCATTTATGATATATCGAGAAAGCTGAATGTAAGTGTGGCAACGGTTTCAAGGGCATTGAACAACCACCCGAGAATCAGCCAGGCAACCAAGGAACTCGTAGTGAAAACCGCCAAGGAAATGAACTACAAACAGAATAATCTTGCCAAAGCACTGAAAAGCGGGGAAACAAAAAACATTGGAATCATCGTTCCCTATATCAACACCAACTTTTTCTCGTCTGTCATCCGTGGAATTGAAGAGGAACTTTCCGTGCAGGGGTACCATGTAATTATCTGCCAAAGCCATGAAGATGTAAATATTGAAAAAAAGCATTTAAACACGTTACTCAACGCTCAGGTAGACGGGATTTTCATGTCGGTTTCGCGTACAACTGTCGATACTGAACATATTGAACACATTTTAAATACTTCAAATACTCCAATCATCTTTTTTGACAGAAAGAAAGATATTCCGGGGATCAGCACCGTGACCATTGATGATTACCGTGGCGGGTACATGGCTACTGAACATCTGATCTCCGAAGGATACAAAAATATCTGTCACTTTGCGGGAGATTTGAATCTTGAAATTTACCAAAACCGTCTGAATGGTTATAAACAGGCTTTAATTGATCATCAATTTCAGGTAAAAGAAGATAATATTATTTCTACAGGAAGTTCAATCGATGCCGGAATTGAAGCGATAAAGACTTTATGGGACAGCCAGTCTATTCCGGATGCTATATTTTCTGCCAGTGATTTTGCTGCCCTGGGAGCATGTCAGGAATTGAAAAAACGTAAGATAAAAATACCTCAGGAAGTCGCTGTAATAGGTTTTTCCAATGAACCTTTCACGCAATTCATGGAGCTTCCGATGAGTTCGATGGATCAGACTCCTGTGATTATGGGAAATATGGCAGGGCAGGTTTTTCTGGATCACATCAAAGACAATTCTTCAGGAGTTTCTATTGAGAAAAAAGTGGTACTGGCACCACAAATTTGTGTGAGAAAATCTTCCAAACGAAAATAGTTTTACTTCAATTTAATCTTTGTCGCTCTTTTATGATAATTCATCAAATAAGCACCTTTTTCTGAGTTTTTTGAAAAGTTGGTTCCAAATTCCCAGAATAATCTTGCATTTTCTCTGGCATCCTCATTTGTAAAATTTTCGTACTCAATCCGGTAGATTGAGCTGAACAAACGGGAACGTCCAACACCGTGATGGCAGTGAATAAGCACAGGATAATTTTTCGGATCATCCATTATTTTTAAAAATTTCTGCACCGTGCTGTCGGCTGGAATCTGATCTGTAGGAAGATTGTAATAATTAATTCCTGCAATTTTGTTTGCTGCAAATTCTTCAGCATTGACCTGATTTTTATTTTCAGGATTGAGTTCAGTCTGAATCAGACCGTCACGTAAATCTACAATTGTTTTAATTTTATGGTCATCGACAAAATCTCCCAGTTGATCCGGAGGAATGGCTCCCGAATTATAAACCCTGTTTTCTGAAATGGTCACCAGATTATGCCGTATTTTTTTT
>NZ_LMQH01000015.1:33789-49990 GCF_001424105.1 Chryseobacterium sp. Leaf394
TCTTTTGAATATTTTATTTTTTGAATCAGACTTCACTGGTTTTCAGGTTTTAATATTGAATGCTGCGAAACTACGATGTTTTTGTGAAACAATTGATTGACATTCTTTCAAACCGACTTTGAGCATTACCTATTTAAAATTAGACTGTAATTCATTTTCATCATTAACAATAAAGCCAGCAGTCATTTTGTTATTACACACTGAAAATAAAGCAAATTAGGTTTCTTCGGAATGACAAATAAATTGGTAAAACTACTATATTTCAATATTGGATATCCAAAAAATTATAAATAAAATTAAAATTTGCAGCTTGCGTTTATTTAATTATTTTTAATGAATAATAGTTTTGATCTATGCGTTGCGTCAATCCGAATTTTAGTAGAAATACGTTATAAAAAGAAAACTAAATTTTGAATGAACTCTAGAGCTGTATTAACATATTTAGTTTTGTACATTATATTAAATGCGACTGGGCTTTCTATTGCTTTAAATTTTTGGTGGACGGATAATCTAAATTTATCTTTCTTAAAGAAAGAATCGTTTTTATTATTGACGAGTGTTGGCTTTAGCTGGATTGGAATTTTGTATCTAAGTATTCTGATAATAAGAAAATTTATTATAAAAATTAAAACTCAAAACTTTATAGGTCCTATTGATTTAATTTCGAATGAAATGTATCAAAACGAAATAGGAACTAAACAGGCAACTAAATTCAAAAACTCGATGACTTTAATTGCTTTTACCATCTTAGTCCTAACAATTATTGTGTTAATAAAATCTATGAATAGATATGAAATTTATGAACTTACGAAATATGGGAAGGTGGAAAAAATAATAGTGAAAGAAATCAGAAAAGATATGAAAGATAATCAGTATATCTATTTTTATTACAACAGTAGTAAAAACAGTACAAACTTACGAAATGAAAAAAATCTCAAACTTGGAGATGAAGTGCAAGTTATATATTCCAGTAATAATCCGGAAATAATTAATTATAAAAATCAATAGCACAAATAAGTGTTTGCCAAAATTGTGATAAAGCGCTTCGATCGAATATTCTGCGAGGCTTATCATATATAATTCTATTAAATTTTTGCTTCGATGCGTGAGCTATATCTGAATCGCTGTCGAAATACTAATAAGAATGATATGCCAAACTAAGAATTTAAAAAATTAGACAATTCAGTTTCAAGTTTTGAATTTTAAAAAAAAGAAAGTGAAAGATTTTGTAGAAATGAAAGTTTATAACATTCCGTTTCACTGCTAATCTCAGGTATTTCCTCAATTAAAGTTTTGCGCAAAATTATCTGGTAAAAACTCAATATTTCATAGCAGTTTGCCTGAATGCAACTTATTTCATTTAAACAAAAAACTCAGAGAAAACCCTGAGTTCATGTATTATTTTTTACCAATAGCTTTAGCAAAGTAATCGCTTTCGTTACCTAAACGGTCAATTGCTTTTATTGCCACCGCATTCAGGATTTTACCATTTTTAGTTTTTGGAATTTGTTGTGAGAGATTTTCCAAAGTAAGAATTTCAGTCTCCCAAACGCCGTTGTATTGCCTGAAAAGCACCCATTGTGAAACGGAAGCTATTTTTTTTGAACTCCACGAAGCATTGATTACTGAACCAAGGTCATTGATGAAAAGTGTAGGTTTTTCTACGGGAACTGTTTTTATCCATGGGCTTTTCGGGACTAATGCTTTTTCGGCGTACGGACCGTTTTTAAGAGTGGGCAACATGTTGGCATTTTTGGTAAGACCTGCGATGCTCCAGTGGATTTCTCCTGCATCGTTCCCCAAAATCTGTCTGGACAGTTCAATCTGATTTTTTATTTCTGTCGGACGGTCTGATACTTTTACCTCAACGGTATTCAATCCCGGCCAAAGGTGTCGGTTCATGGTATTTTCAGATTTCCACCATTCGAGAAGCGGCCCAAAAGCCTGCCCTTTTGATTCAACCGGCCAGTACAACTGAGGTGAAAAATAATCTACCCAGCCTTTGTTTAACCATAATTTAGCATCAGCAAACAGTTCGTCATACTGCGAAGATCCCACTATTCCTGCAGGATAGCCTGGCTTCCAGATTCCAAATGGGCTGATCCCAAAACGGACGTGACTTTTCTCGGCATGAATTTCCTTATAAATTCTTTCTACAAACTGATTTACACTATCTCTTCTCCAGTCTGCCCGTGTAAGTGTTCCGCCAGAATTTACATAAGCATTCCAGCTTGCGGAATCCGGAAAATCTCTTCCATTATTATAAGTGGCATAAGGATAAAAATAATCATCAAAATGAATGGCATCCAGGTCATATCTTTTCACAATATCTTTCACAACATTTGAAACATGAGACTGCGTTTTCGGGTTGGCAGGATCAAACCAGTACATTCCGTTTTTTAATCTGATGGTAATATCTGATAATTTACTGGCCATCGACAGACTGGTAACTGCTCCACCGTTGGAATGATGTGCCCTGTAAGGATTAAGCCAGACATGCAGTTCCATTCCCCGTTTGTGGGATTCTTCAATCCAGAACTGTAGAGGATCATAGTTTGGATAAGGCGGTTCACCTGTTTTTCCTGTCAGAAAATACGACCACGGCTCCAGTTCGCTTGTATACAAAGCATCTGCAGATGGACGGGCCTGAAAAATCACCGCATTGAAATTATTCTCCTGAAGCATATTCAGCATATTAATCGCTTCAGCTTTTTGCTGATCCACGGAAAGATTATTTCTTGAAGGCCAGTTGATGTTGGCTACACTGGCAATCCACGCACCACGGAATTCGCGTTTGATGGTCGGAAGATTTACTTTTAAATCTTCTTCAACGGCTTTTGGAGGAATATTAAGTGTGACAGAATCTGAGGGTTTTGAAATATTTTTAACAGGCTTTACTGCTTTTGAAGGTGTCGTTTTAACTGCACTGTTTTTCGCAGCACAGGAAATACCCAAAGTGGCAGACAGACCTAATATCGTGACTAATTTTACTGTAGAGATTTTCGTATGCATTTATCTATTGTTTTTTATTGATCCTATGGAATCGCTATCTTCATCCGTGCTCGTCTTCGCAAATCATGGCGATTTCATAATTAATTCTGAGGAAGAATTTCTAAGTTGATAAAACACAAAACTAATGATATAAAGATAATTTTAAAGAATCTGAATGCGGATTTTTTTAAAAACAAAAAAAGTGCAGAAAAATACTGCACTTTAATTTTAGTATGAAAATTAAATTAATTTAAACTTCGGAAAGACTATCGCCTGCGTTTCGGGCATTGGAAGTATCTACATTTTCCTCTTCTGTCAGATCAGTTTTATACGTTTCAGGAATAAACAAAACGTTGACAATAATCGCCAGAACCACCAGAAATATTGGATAAACGAGCCCAATAAACGGTGCCATAAAAGCACTGACCACAAAAGATGTTTTGATAAATTCGGTCACAAAAGTTGTTGCTCCACCAATGAAACCATTTCCCATATTCTGGGCAAATCCCATACTGGTATAACGGATTTTGGTCGGGAAAATCTCCAGCATAAATGCTCCCAAAGGCCCATAAGTAGCTGCTCCCGCAACAGATAATAGGAAACTGATGCCCATAATCTTTAAGGTTGCTTCAGTGCTGATGGAATGAACTTCAGTAAGACCATCCGGATTCCCGATCTGCATAAAGAGGTAGAATGAGACCGGAATTAAAATTAAACTTGAAATTAAACCGCCATTCAGTACTTTTTTACGACCTATTCTATCACTTAAGGCTCCGAAATACTGATAAAAATAAGCACTGCAAAGTGTTACCACACCAGTAATCAGTAAAACCGTGGTCTCCTCAATCTTTACAGCTCGCTGCATAAAGAAAAGTGTCACAAATAAACTGGTCTGCATCACTGAACTCTGTGCCGCGTTACCTCCGAAGATGGCCTTCAGCATTAACTTCACGTTCCCTTTTGTGGTAAACGCTTCTTTTACCGGAGCCTTACTTGTTTTTCCTGCTTTTTTAAGCTCTTCAAAAACCGGACTTTCATGAAGTTTTTTTCTGGCAAAATAACTGAGTAAAACCAAAACAGAACTTAAAAGGAAAGGAATTCTCCATCCAAAATTATTAAAATCGGTTTCAGACATCACGGTTCTCGTAACGAAAATCACACTTAAACAGACCAAAAGTCCGATAGGAACTGTTGCCTGAATAAATCCTGTATAAAATCCTCTTCTGTTGGCCGGAGCGTGTTCTGCGACGTAAATTACCGCACCTGCATATTCACCACTGATTGCCAATCCCTGCATCAGCCTGCAAACCAAAAGCAGAATGGGAGCTGCCCAGCCAATGCTTTGGAAGTTCGGAATACATCCAATCAGAAAAGTTGAAGCTCCCATCAGAATTAACGAAAGAAGAAATGAGTATTTTCTTCCGATTTTATCTCCGATATTTCCGAAAATCAATGAACCAATGGGTCTGAACATAAATGATGAAGCGACCACCGCCAAAGTTTCAAGAAAATGCGAAGACCCATCAGCCGGAAAAAGATTTACCGAAAGTGCACCCGCCAGAATAATCGCCAAAAACATGTCGTACCATTCAATCAACGTTCCTGCCGAAGAGGCGATGATCACTGTGAGGATATTGTTTTTGGGCTGTTGTATTGTATTATCCATATAATTAGTTTTTTATTTAAATTTAAAATACTCTTAAAACATAAAGAAAGTTGCCACGTGGAAGCGGTTGTTTCTTGCATTGAATTCATTTCCTATACCTCTTCCACTGGGCTGTGCATCGCCCCAGGTTGCGACGGTATTTTCAACCTCAAATCTCAGGCGGATTGCCTTGCTCAAAACCCAGTCCACACGCGGAACCACTCTCCATAAATGATCAACACTTCTGCCGCCCGGCGTTGCAGATATTGCTCCCCAAGATGACGTTACGCCATAAGTTGTCGCCACTCTACCTTCAACAGGATTATCAGCTCCCATATTTTTCACATAGCCTGCGAAAAGTCCGAACGCTACTTTTTTAGTCGTGGTTTGCTGAAAATCGATCCATGCACTTCTTGTGTTCATGGTTCTGAAAATATCTGCCTGCCCTGGAGCTGCGTATCCCACGAAGCCACCGAGCATTACCAATGAAGCAGCATTTTGACCTATCATCGCAGATGCGCTGATCGTTAAAGGTTTTGTAATTGCCTTTGCGTAAGCCATTGCAGTAAAACTTTTCACACGGTTATTGTTCACGATGGGTGGTGTACCTGAAGAAAGCTGTGGTCTAAGCTCTTCGTACTGTCCGGCAATTCCGGCTACGAATTTTGATGATTTGTATTGAAACTGTAAATGGGTGGACGGCATTCCGCTGTCACGGTAAGGTGCAGTGTTTGGCGTAAAGTCACGCTGAGAGTTGATGGCGGCAATTACTTTAAACTGATCTGATAGCTTATGCGTCAGTCTTACCTGTGGATTTCTGTTTAATGCAAAAATGGGCGAACCTGTACTGTAATTCACCACGTTTGGAAGACAGTCCAGGATTACCATCGGATGCCAGTACTGCCCTACTCCCAATTGCGTTTTTTCCCAGTCTAAAGTGATGTAGGCATGTCTCAGACGGAATTCATTGATTCCACCTTCTGTGGCTCCAAAAAATTCACCTTCGAGAATCCCGGCGGTCTTTGCTCCCAGAACATCCGGACCTTTCACATTGATTCCCGCTCTGGAAACTACAGACAACATGTGGAATTTCGGAGAATCATTGATATCTTCACCATTTACATCCAAAGCACGGTCTCTCGGATAAAGCGGAACGATATTTTCTCCTGCACCGATGTTCTGCCTCGTATCATAAAAAATATCATTTCTGATAAAGCCGTAAAAATCAACTTTCACTTTTCCTTCCTGAGGCTGGGCGGCAACGACGGGTTTTGATTTTGCCAGTGAATCATTAATGGTTTGGTCTGATGTATTTTGTTGCGCAGTTGCTGTTGCAGATACACTCAACAAAGTTGCGGCAAAAATGCTTTTAAAGAATATTCCCCTTTTCATATCGTAAATTTATCTACGAAGCTCTTATTGCTTCGTTTCCAAACATACAAATTTTATCAAAGCTAACGAGTGTTAGTTAGTACAAAAGAGAAAATGTATTTGTTAAAATTTAATTTACAGGATTTAAAACGATGATAAATAATCAATGTTTTCAATGATAAACTGTTTAATAATCAAACTTTAGGAGAAATCACCGCAAATTATATTGATCTGGATAAAACTATAGTAAGTTAGCAAATTTGTAGATTTGGACATGCCAATTATCATCAGTTTAAAGGAAAAATGATTAAAAAAACAGTTGTTTTTAATTCGGATTGAACTGAATATTGAAATTCTTTAAATAATCCTCTAATGGTTCCATTCCCATTTCTTCTCTTCTTTCGTTCACAGTTTCAGGATTTTCTAATGTGTACAGTTTACCATTTTTTATTTGTGAACCATATATTTGGGGCTTTCCTTCGTCCATTAACATCCTGTCTTTCATCAATGCATACTGTCCTTTAGATAAGTCTCCATTTTTAACCGCTTTTTCTATTTGTGGAAAATACTTTTTTCTGATTTCTTCAGTACTGTGTTGAAGTCCCAACCAGATTGCATCCATTTGTTTTTGATCCACCTCTTTTAATGTCGGCATACCACACTTTTCAATAATGCTAATCACTAATTCCTGATTCCTGTGATCTTCTTTAGCGTATTTCATGAGTTCATTTGATTTTCTAATCTTTTGGTCACTTTCGAAAACTTCGCTCAGGATCTGACGTTTTTTGCTACAATCAACTTCAATAATATCTACTGAACCTACATAGACAAATTTATCCTTATTCATATAAAGGAATATTGAAATCATTACAATAAGAGCGGCAAATATGCTGAATACTATTTTTTTTATTTTCATTTCTATTTTTGTGTCATATTCCAATATAGGTTGACCATTTAGGTTAAAAATTAATTGTTCCCAAAAATAGGAATTATTTTTAAGTGTCAGAATCTTAAATGGATAATTTTTTCTTGCCGGTTAGAGTTACCACATTTTCTCACCAAGTCTTTTTTTCCAACAACAACATTATTTTTGAATCTATCTTATATATATAAGCATATCATATATTCTTATATGTCTGTATAAATTATTTTATATGGCTAAGATTAAAATTTACTGCAGTTATTTCTCAATCTGACTGTTTTTTACAAATCCTTCCCTTCCGTCCATAGTTTTTACATGAGACCAGATTCCATGAACTGCAATCACTGTTATCTGTACTTTAGAACTGACCGTTGATAGGACATCGTATTCGGTGCCAGGACCTGACCTTAGACTGCTTCCAGACTTAAGATATTTTCCTGAAAATTTTTCTGAAGTGTTTGGTGCGATAAATTTTGGAACTGAACGTTCGCGAATGAATGGATAGGGATCTACCGCACCGCCTGTGGAATAAATTCCAAAATGCAGATGGGTTGCTCCTCCTGCCGCGTTTCCTGTATTCCCTACCAAACCGAGCGTATCGCCGGTTTTTACTTTTCTACCGCCTTCAGTAAGAATACTGTCGAGATGGGCGTAATAATGGGAATTGCCAACCTCATCATCGCGAAGCCAAACCTGCTTTCCTCCCAACCCCTGATTTCCGGTTCGGGTGATGTAGCCATCAGCAACTGCAACCACGGGCGTTCCTTTAGGCGCAAAAATATCAACTCCTTCATGACTTCTGCCACCACCGTCACGGCTGGCTCCCCAGAAACTCTGAACATTTTTATTTCCTTTTCCTGCTACAGGAAACTGAAGTGAGGGCTGAGTGTAGATTTTTATTTTAAGCTGACTTCCGTAGCCAATTTCTGGCTGTACAATAATTTTATGTAAACCGTCAGTCTCAACTGGTTTTGAGAATAGATTATCTTCAATGATCTGCGATTTCATCATTTCTGATCGTGAAGCTGGATCCAGTAAATCGACAAAGATCTTTTTATCTGGAAGGGTTGATTCAGTTTCGACAAGGAGCAAATCTCCTTTTTTCAAATCCATTAAATAACCTACAGCATCGGATTTTAACTGATCTGAATTTATCAGCAGTGACGTTCCATCTTTAATTTTAAGCTGACTGGCTGAAGCTGAAGAGAAACTTGCTTTCCACTGAGTCAACAGGCTGTCGGCTCCTGAAAAGCTGCGCTCGTATTTTGCACGTTCAGAGGTTTCGAAAACATTTTTAGGAATTTTTAATCCATCACAAGAGATGATGAATGAAAGGGTGATTAATATTAAGAGTATTGATTTTGATCTGAACATTTCATATTCAGTACAAAAATTTAGCCGCGAAGTCCTCAGTTCTTTTGTCTTGAAACAAAAGAACCAAAAATTCAAGACTTGAAAGCGTCAGCTAAAATTTAAAAGTAATTCCTAAAATTTCCAAACTCGGGCGGAAATGACGAAGTATCATTTTAAGATGATCATAGCCGCCACTCAAACAGTGGAAATTTCTTAACGCAATTTCTTCTAAATTTATTAACGCCTCCTCTTCCTAGGTCATTTTTAATGATCCATAAATACTAGATAAGTTACGAATCGAAGATTCTGTCATATTTATTTTGCTCTGCCATACTTTTAATACATTTATCACAAATGGTCTAAAAATGAAAAAAGCCCTGAAAAATCAGGGCTTTAGGTATATTTATGAATTTCAGATTATGCTTTCGCTCCTCTTTCCATTCTTTTTCTTTCTTCTTCAGAAAGTACTTTCTTTCTCATTCTGATAAAGTTTGGAGTCACCTCGATTGCTTCGTCAGCCTGAATATATTCCATACATTCCTCAAGAGAGAACAAGATTTTCGGTGCTACACCTGTATCTTTATCTTTACCTGAAGCTCTCATGTTGTTCAACTGCTTAGCTTCAACGATGTTTACTACCAAATCTCCCGGCTTGTTCTGCTCACCGATTACCATACCAGCGTAGATTTCCTCGCCCGGATCAACATAGAACTTACCTCTGTCCTGAAGTTTAGCGATAGAATATTCTGTAGCAGGCCCCTGAGTTTTAGAAATCAAAACACCATTGCTTCTTCCCGGAATAGCACCTTTGAAAGGCTTGTATTCTGTGAAACGGTGTGCCATAATAGCTTCACCAGCAGTAGCTGTCAACATCTGAGAACGCAATCCGATCAAACCTCTTGAAGGAATTTCAAATTCCATGTGCTGCATTTCACCTTTAGTTTCCATAATGTGAAGGTCACCTTTTCTCTGAGTAGCCAAATCGATTACTCTTGAAGCAAATTCTTCAGGAACATCTACAACCAAAGACTCATAAGGCTCCAGTTTCTGTCCGTTTTCGTCTTCTCTCAAAATAACCTGTGGCTGACCGATCGTCATTTCATAACCTTCTCTTCTCATTGTCTCAATTAAAACTGACAAGTGAAGAATACCTCTACCGAATACAAGGAAAGTGTTGGCATCATCAGTCTGCTGAACTCTCAATGCTAAGTTTTTCTCTAATTCTTTTGTCAATCTTTCTTTCAGGTGGTTTGAAGTAACATATTTACCGTCTTTACCGAAGAAAGGAGAGTTGTTGATTGAGAACGTCATATTCAGGGTAGGCTCATCGATAGCCGTTCTTGGCAATGGTTCAGGGTTTTCGATATCTACGAATGAATCACCAATCTGGAATGCATCGAAACCTACTACAGCACAGATATCTCCTGCTTTTACTTCAGTTACTTTTTTCTTTCCAAGACCTTCGAAAACGTAAAGTTCTTTTACTTTTCCTTTCACTACTTTTCCGTCTGCCTGAGCAAGACCGATCCACATCGATTCTTTGATCTCACCTCTGATTACTTTTCCGATAGCAATTCTTCCTAAGAAAGAAGAGAAATCAAGAGAAACAATCTGCATTTGTAAGTTACCTTCCTCTACTTTAGGCTCAGGTACATATTGTAAAATCCCGTCTAATAGTGGGAAAATGTTGTCTGTCTGCTCCAGTGAAGTGTTGAACCATCCCTGTTTAGACGAACCGTAGAATGTTGGGAAATCCAACTGCTCTTCAGTAGCTTCAAGGTTGAAGAACAAATCAAAAACCTGATCGTGAACTTCTTCAGGACGGCAGTTTGGTTTGTCTACTTTGTTGATTACAACCAATGGTCTTAGACCTAATTCCAAAGCTTTCTGCAATACGAATCTTGTCTGAGGCATTGGCCCTTCAAATGCATCCACCAAAAGGATTACACCGTCAGCCATTTTCAATACTCTCTCTACTTCACCACCGAAATCGGCGTGACCAGGCGTATCGATTACGTTAATTTTTGTGTCTTTATAAGTAACAGAAATATTTTTTGATAAAATGGTAATTCCTCTTTCTCTTTCAAGATCGTTGTTATCCATTATTAATTCTCCACTTTCCTGATTTTCTCTGAAAATGTTTGTAGCATGAATAATCTTATCAACCAAAGTCGTCTTACCGTGGTCAACGTGTGCGATAATCGCAATATTTCTAATGTTTTGCATGAATGATTTTTACGGACGCAAAAGTAGTGATAATTTATGAATAACTAAAAATTTGTTTTCATATTTAACAAATTCATAATGAGAACATTCAATATAAATCTGTGTCTTTTTCCAAAATGCCATATCCCGTAATTCAGTTTCAACTTTAAAATCTCTTTACAACAGGCTTGTCGGAATGATTTTAGCTGACATATAAATCTCCGTCACGATTCCAATCCAAATTTTAATATATGATGTCTGCAAAATATTTTTCTAAAATTCTTATTCTTTTTTTTATCAACTTTCTTTCTCTCTGTTGCTGCTCAGGAGCCGATTAAAGAGTATCGCTACAAAGACAATCTCTATCTTGTGGGAGACCGCGTTTTTTCTCTGTACTACATTACAGATGACGGTGTTGTGGTCATCGATCCAATCAGCAGGAATATCGCCAGAGAGACCATGAAATCTATCCGCAGGCATACCAAACTTCCTGTAAAATATGTGATTTACAGCCACAACCACTGGGATCACAATTTGGGTGGAGAAATTTATAAAAAAGAAGGTGCAAAATTTATGACCCATGAGGAAGCATTTAAAAATTTCCCTCCCAATCCCGAAGTCATTAACCCTGACGAAACATGGAAAGGAAATAAGCACACCCTGAAAATGGGGAAACAAAATATCGAACTGTACTATTACGGGAAAAACCATGGCAGCGGAATGACTGTGTTCCGTTTTCCTGAGCACGATGCAGTCTTCACGGTTGACCTTATAGTTCCTGACCGCGTACTTTATGCCTACCTTCCCGATGCAAGTCCACAAAACTGGCTGAAAGATTTATATGAAATCAAAAAATTAAGCTTTAATGACCTCCTGATGGCTCATGTGCGCCCCATTGGCTCACGGAAAGACCTGGATCTTCAGATTCAGTATTTTGAAGATCTGTATGAGGAAACGAAAAAGGCGATGGAGAAAAAAACTCCCTTTTTTGATATTCCCACGACGGTAAAAATGCCACAATACCAACATCTTCAGAATTATAATGAATGGCTGCACATGAATGTGTGGAGAATTCTGATGGAGATATCGACGGGGGTTTGACGAGATGCGGGGTTCGGGATTCGGGATTCGGGATTCGAGGTTCGGGATTCGGGATTCGGGATTCGGGGTGCTGGATTCGGGATTCGGGATTCGGGGTGCTGGATTCGGGATGCTGGACTCTCTGTTACATTAGATTGGAAGCTGTTCTGTTTTAGTCATCATTTTTCTGAACAGACCTTTGATATGACCGATCTCGTTCTGGTATACTGAATTTTTGCGGCAGCCGAAATAGAGTGTATTTTCCAGCTTTTGTTTTCCTTCCCAGATCAGTTTCACCTCTCCGGATTCTATCTCATTTTTACAGAGAAAATCGGGAACTACAGCCAGCCCGATTCCTCCTTTCAGACAGCGGACTATCGAATTGAGATTCGGGACAATGTAGTTGGGTCTGAACTTTGGTTTATGCCCGAAATTCAGCTGCCAGAACTGAAAGAGATGCTCCATATCGCCCGTCGTGCCGTACCATTTTTCCTGCTTCAGCCATTCTTCAACTCTTAGAAAGTCATTTGATTTTAAAACTTCATTAAATTCATCCACATCAACATCTTTTCCTCCTACCAAAACAATCTGCTCTGAAGAAAAAGCCTCGTGCAAAATATTGGACGATGTACCTTTTTTGGGTGTGATGATGAGATCCAGAATTCCTTTATCGAGCTGATCGAGCATTTCTGGATAATCGCCGAAGCTGATGATTAAATTAAAATCCAGTGTAGAAACATACTGTTCCAGCGTAGTCTGAAATGTTTCAAAACACATTCCCACGCTGATTGTTGGTGTATTCTTCTCCGTGGACTTCTGAAAATTCTTCTTCACTTCTTCCAGTTTCGACAGTGGTTCTGAAACCGCATTGAATAAGACCTTCCCTCTTTCGGTCGGAATCATTTTTCTTCCCGTTCTGTCGAACAGTTTGTAACCCACATACGCTTCCAGCGAGCTCAGATGCAAACTTACGCCCGGCTGAGAAATAAAAAGAGAATCAGCAGCTCCCGTTAACATTCCGGTTTTATAAATCGCTTTAAAGGTGCGGTACCATTCGAGATTTACCATAGTTGTTTGGTTTAAAGGTTGAGGTTGAGGCTGAGGTTAAGGTTAAGGTTAAGGCTGAGGTTGAGGCTGAGGTTGAGGCTGAGGTAAAGGTTGAGTGTTAGTGGTGATAAGTTTACTTTAAATTACTCATTGCTCATTACTCATTACCTATTACTCATTACTCATCATTGACCATCCCACGTCATTTATTGTTGCCTGTCCAAACCGTTGATCCCGTTATTAACAGGCCATTCTTTTAAATTAATATCTGTCTATTTAAAATAATTTTTGATTCCCGGCTACATGCAGCCCGACCTGAGTGGAGCTCTTTTTGTGAGGAGGTACGACGAGCAAAAAAGCGGGAACGGAGGGCGGAAACAGCTGCCCAAATAAAAACCTTATCCCATCATTCATCATCCATCATCCATCATCCATCATCCATCATCCATCATCCATCATCCATCAGAATTATAATACAAAGGTATAAATTATATTATTTTAATAATACCCATTCTCATCATAACTTTGCACTATAAATTTAAATAATCTAAAAAATTATGAAAAAAGTACTCATCATCAACGGCGGACAGAACTTCGGACATTCAGGTGGAAAATACAATCAGACTGTTACAGAAAATACAGTGCAGGTTTTAAACTCACTGGGAAATATTGAAGTTAAGATCACCAATGTGAGCGAAGATTACGACAGAAATGAAGAAGTTGAAAAATTTGTATGGGCAGATTTGATTATTTACCATACGCCAATCTGGTGGTTTCAGCTGCCGAACGGTTTTAAAAAGTATATTGACGAAGTTTTTACAGCCGGTCATGCAAAGGGTATTTACATGAGTGACGGCAGAAAATCTGACAGTCCCGAGATCAACTACGGTACAGGCGGCATGCTTGGAGGAAGAAAATACATGGTCACCACAAGCTGGAATGCACCGAAAACAGCTTTTACTATTCCCGGAGAATTCTTTTATGAAACCAGTGTTGATGACGGTCCGCTCTATGGTTTTCACAGGATGAATGCATTTGTTTCTTTAGAAAAAATCGATGGTTTTCACTTTCACGATGTTGAAAAAAATGCAGATATAAACCGTGACATGAAACTGTACAGAGATCACCTGACTGAAGTGCTCGAAAAAGAAATGAAGCCACAGCTTGTGTAAATGTCTAATTTATCCTGGAGAATCTAAATCAGAAGTTTGGTGCAGATATTTCATTGAACAGACAAACACCAAACCTATGAATATTTTTAAAAACACCATTCTTCTGTTTTCTGTTGCATCGGTAAGCCTGCTCACCGCTCAGAAAACTGAAATATGCCGCTACACCAAAACACCCACAGGATATTTAATGGTTCTGCGGGAAGGCGATAAAGTACTCGAACACATAGAGAATCTGGCAAAGACAGAGAATATTCCTTCTGCCAACTTCACGGGCATTGGCTTTGCTTCAGATGCCACGTTCGGCTTTTATGATTTTGAGAAGAAAAAGTTTAATCCGAAAACCTTCAGAAAAGTAGAAATGGGAAGCCTCACCGGATCGGTTGCGTGGAATGACAAAGGCCCTTCAATTCATATTCATGGTGTGGCCACTGACGATCAGTTCAATGCTTACGGCGGACATATTCTTGATCTGAAAGTGGGAACAGGCTCCATGGAAATTTATGTGACGGTCCTTTCCGAGAAACTGGAACGTAAAATTGAGCAGCCTCTGAACGCGAATGTACTGCAGATCACTTGCGGGAAGTAGCATGAGTAAATTTGTTCTGAACACAGAGGATACAGCGGGTTCATCTGTTTTTGGTAAGACTCAAAGAGCCGTAACGTGGAGAAGCTCAGAGAGGTGTCTGACTGGCAGTTATAAGATTTACTCAATTCATTTTTGATTTTCTGAATATTAATATTGAACGCATTTTTCTATCTCCAGCCCTTCCTTCGACAGGCTCAGGATGACATGGATGGAAAAATGCTCCGAAAGTTGTACGATCTAAATCTTGAATTTTAAAATGTTGAATGCATTTTTCTTCCCCCAGCCCTTCCTTCGACAGGCTCAGGATGACATGGGTGGAAAAATGCTCCGAAAGTTGTACTATCTAAATCTTGAATCTTAAAATATTGATCGCAATTTTCTTTCCCCGACCCTTCCATCGACAGGCCCAGGATGACATGGGTGGAAAAATGCTCCGAAAGTTGTACTATTTAAATCTTGGATCTTAAATTAATGACCGCATCTAACTTCCCCAGCCCTTCCTTCGACAGGCTCAGGATGACACGGGTGGAAAAATCCTCCGAAAGTCGCACTATCTGAATCTTAAATCTTAAACCTTAAATCCTAAACCTTGAACCAAAAAAATCAGCATCCGGATAACGAATGCTGAATTTTTCTTTTAACTGAAAGACTTTAAACGGTTTGTCCGCTGTGTTTTCCTTCTTTTACTTCTTCAACCAGTTTTGCGTTAAAGGCTGGAAGGTCTTCCGGTGTACGGCTTGTCACCAGACCCTGATCCACAACTACTTCGCTGTCTTCCCAGTTGGCTCCCGCATTTTTCAGGTCTGCACTGATGTTTTTTACTGAAGTCAGTTTTCTTCCTTCCACTACCTCAGCATTGATGAGAATCTGAGGACCATGGCAGATGGCTGCTACCGGTTTGTGCTGCTGAAAGAAATCTTTTACAAAACTTAATGCAGATTCATTGACACGCAGTTTATCAGGATTGATCACCCCTCCAGGCAATACCAGTGCATCATAATCAGAAGCTGAAACCTCATCTAAAGTTTTATCTACAGGATATTCCTTACCCCAGTCTTTCTCTGCCCATGCTTTGATGCTCCCACTCTCCGGACTGATAATGTGAGCCGTCCAGCCATGCTGTTCGATATGTTCTTTAGGAGAACTCAATTCACTTTCTTCGAAACCGTGTGTCGCCAGAATGGCAATTTTCTTAGACATAATATTATTTTTTTTGGTGTTATGCCAATACTTAAGAAAATATAATGCCGAGGCCGTTATTGTGGTATTTAAAAAAATGTTAAAGTAGTGATGGCTGCCGGTTGTTGGCTTCCATAATTGTGCTTTAAATCAGACACTCAAAGTGTACAACAACTCCGAACGGAAAAACTCATAAAAGATAAGCGTTGTGAATTGCTTTCATTTTTCGGTATCTTTGGGATACACAACAACTTTGGCTTTGTTGGGATCCGGAACAAAAAGGTTGTGAATTGCTTTCATTTTTCGGTATCTTTGGGATACACAACAACACCGTAAAAAGACCTTAAGCAGACGTAAGGGTTGTGAATTGCTTTCATTTTTCGGTATCTTTGGGATACACAACAACTGTTGTTAAATCTTTGTCATCTCAAAACGAGTTGTGAATTGCTTTCATTTTTCGGTATCTTTGGGATACACAACAACAGCTACCAACGGAGGACTTGACGAAATATTGTTGTGAATTGCTTTCATTTTTCGGTATCTTTGGGATACACAACAGCTCCTCACTTTTAAGGATATTTAAAGCTATAGTTGTGAATTGCTTTCATTTTTCGGTATCTTTGGGATACACAACAGCTACAGCCGAGACT
>NZ_LMQH01000015.1:50036-52731 GCF_001424105.1 Chryseobacterium sp. Leaf394
AAAACCAAATTAAAAGTGTTACAAATTGTAGTTGTGAATTGCTTTCATTTTTCGGTATCTTTGGGATACACAACAGCGAAACAGTTTGATATTGGAAACCTTTTTTGGTTGTGAATTGCTTTCATTTTTCGGTATCTTTGCGATACACAACAGCTTCAGGGCAGTATATCGCCGACTGGTTCCAGTTGTGAATTGCTTTCATTTTTCGGTATCTTTGGGATACACAACAGCACGCTGAACAGGATAAAGCCCTAACCGCCAGTTGTGAATTGCTTTCATTTTTCGGTATCTTTGGGATACACAACAGCGCGCCTCTAACCATTGCCTCATTATTTCTTGTTGTGAATTGCTTTCATTTTTCGGTATCTTTGGGATACACAACAGCTAATTGAACTAACAACAGATGAAAACCGTAGTTGTGAATTGCTTTCATTTTTCGGTATCTTTGGGATACACAACAGCACACCACCGGAAATATTGTCTTCACTGCTCGTTGTGAATTGCTTTCATTTTTCGGTATCTTTGGGATACACAACAGCTTCAGAAACAAGGATACCCTCGTCTGTGCTGTTGTGAATTGCTTTCATTTTTCGGTATCTTTGGGATACACAACAGCAAAATGGATTTGTGGATTTGACGTATTCCGGTTGTGAATTGCTTTCATTTTTCGGTATCTTTGGGATACACAACAGCTTTGGACACGTTGGTTAAAAACGATACCGTGTTGTGAATTGCTTTCATTTTTCGGTATCTTTGGGATACACAACAGCGGGTTCTTCTACTACTATCTCATCGTGTACGTTGTGAATTGCTTTCATTTTTCGGTATCTTTGGGATACACAACAGCCGTGACGGATTTGCAAACCTCTTTCATCGTGTTGTGAATTGCTTTCATTTTTCGGTATCTTTGGGATACACAACAGCTTATTCAGGATATGGAGTTGAGTTTAATAAGTTGTGAATTGCTTTCATTTTTCGGTATCTTTGGGATACACAACAGCATCAATATTCAACAAACAACTAAACGAACTGTTGTGAATTGCTTTCATTTTTCGGTATCTTTGGGATACACAACAGCGGTTTTGTTTGCGCTACAAACCCAATGAAAGTTGTGAATTGCTTTCATTTTTCGGTATCTTTGGGATACACAACAGCAATTCCAAAATTTTCAGCGAAAAGAAAGATGTTGTGAATTGCTTTCATTTTTCGGTATCTTTGGGATACACAACAGCATCTGTGAAACATCATTGAAGGGGAAGGTTGTTGTGAATTGCTTTCATTTTTCGGTATCTTTGGGATACACAACAGCGAAGGTTATGAAATAGAAGTTTCAGTATTGGTTGTGAATTGCTTTCATTTTTCGGTATCTTTGGGATACACAACAGCATGAGTGATACAATTGCAAGTTTAAAACTTGTTGTGAATTGCTTTCATTTTTCGGTATCTTTGGGATACACAACAGCAAACAATAATGATTACCACTGCTGACATCAGTTGTGAATTGCTTTCATTTTTCGGTATCTTTGGGATACACAACAGCAGGCGCCGCGTCGACCTCTTCGATCTGAGTGTTGTGAATTGCTTTCATTTTTCGGTATCTTTGGGATACACAACAGCTCTCGACCACGATTGTTCATCCATTTGTTGGTTGTGAATTGCTTTCATTTTTCGGTATCTTTGGGATACACAACAGCAAAGGAATCGTTTTCCAGGTCATAAACTTTGTTGTGAATTGCTTTCATTTTTCGGTATCTTTGGGATACACAACAGCTCGGGGCAACCAAGCGAAAGCGGGGAGGCGGTTGTGAATTGCTTTCATTTTTCGGTATCTTTGGGATACACAACAGCACACCTTTTTCTCAAACGAGTTAAGCTATGGTTGTGAATTGCTTTCATTTTTCGGTATCTTTGGGATACACAACAGCTAAGCTATTGAGAATCAGCAGGTTACACCCGTTGTGAATTGCTTTCATTTTTCGGTATCTTTGGGATACACAACAGCAAATTCGTACGTCACCACCGGCTTTCGTTGGTTGTGAATTGCTTTCATTTTTCGGTATCTTTGGGATACACAACAGCAAAAAAATAAATTATGAGTGTAGATATTTGGTTGTGAATTGCTTTCATTTTTCGGTATCTTTGGGATACACAACAGCTTCAATTTTAATGAAATCTATACCATTAGTGTTGTGAATTGCTTTCATTTTTCGGTATCTTTGGGATACACAACAGCTACATTTATGTATCCATTTTCTTCAGCTTTGTTGTGAATTGCTTTCATTTTTCGGTATCTTTGGGATACACAACAGCTATCCCGAAAATTTAAGCTCTACATTAGGTGTTGTGAATTGCTTTCATTTTTCGGTATCTTTGGGATACACAACAGCAGACCCCGCTATAAATTTCCGCGTCAATATGTTGTGAATTGCTTTCATTTTTCGGTATCTTTGGGATACACAACAGCCTTCGACAAACACGATCACCGCGCCGGGCGGTTGTGAATTGCTTTCATTTTTCGGTATCTTTGGGATACACAACAGCTTTTTGCGCGATCTGCTCAATATCTGCGGCGTTGTGAATTGCTTTCATTTTTCGGTATCTTTGGGATACACAACAGCCTTTATTTCGACCGACGTAAGCGAAACCGCGTTGTGAATTGCTTTCATTTTTCGGTATCTTTGGGATACACAACAGC
>NZ_LMQH01000015.1:52788-52881 GCF_001424105.1 Chryseobacterium sp. Leaf394
GTGTGTCAGTCAGTGTCAGTGTGTCAGTATGTTGTGAATTGCTTTCATTTTTCGGTATCTTTGGGATACACAACAGCCTCAAAATTTAACCCT
>NZ_LMQH01000015.1:52946-59071 GCF_001424105.1 Chryseobacterium sp. Leaf394
CTGTTTTTCAGAGGGTTTGTTTTTGTTTTAGAAATACTGTTTTTGCTTTTTTACTTAATGAAAGAATTACAATAGTGGATATTTCTATTTCTAAGTCAAGACTGCTTCGTTTCTCGTAGTGACATGCAGCTAAAAAAGTTCGAGCTGTTGGAAAGTCGGCGGCGGTTCTTCTCTATTTCGGGCAAAGAAAATTTCGATATCACCAAATTGTTTGTCTGTAATGCACATAATAGCTACTTTACCAGCTTTTGGAAGCATAAATTTCACTCTTTTAATATGTACCTCAGCATTTTCACGACTCGGACAGTGGCGAACATACATTGAAAACTGAAAAAGCGTAAAACCATCATCCAGCAAACCTTTACGGAATTTACTGGCATCCCGCATATTCGTTTTTGTCTCTGTCGGCAAGTCGTACAATACTAAAACCCACATAATTCTGTAAGCGTTAAACCTTTCGGCATTCATAGGCCTTTCCCAAAACTACCTCTAAAGGGAAGGTTGTTTTATGGGCAGTTTTAAATTAATTCAGGAAAAGAAATTAAACGTTTTTCTCCTGTGTAGCATTTGTAAAGCGAAGAAGCGGTTGATTTTACCGCCACCAACAAGGGTCTTGTTTTCGTGTCTATCAGCACATCTTTTGTGGCAATCTGCAGGATGTGGGCTTTGAATTCTTTGGTTAATTCTTCAATCTCGGGATTTTTCTCAAGCCATTGCATGACCAAAAGATCTACAAAAGGTCGGTAGGGCTCCATTAAATCATCGGCAAGGCAATAGGGATTGTATTTATTTTTATGAAAAATTCCCAGGACAGGAAGCAATCCTGTTTCTACAATTGACCTTGCTACAATACTTCGAAGAACAGCGTAACCAAAATTAAAAAACTGATTTGGCGAATCTCCAAAACGCTGTCTGAGGAAATCCAAACTGATGAGATACTTCCAATAGTGTTGTGCAGCAATACCTTCCATATTGGTAATATCGCCACTTTTAACATTGCTTTTATAATCAATCATCGGCTCGTAATAGTTTCCTAATCGACAAAGCACTTCTTTCTGATTTTCAATTTTGCATTCTATGGTTTGTTTCCAGAGTTGTTTTTTGAGAGGTTCGCTCGCCTCCAATTGGTCTTTTACCCTATCAGAATGTTCAGTGTGACCATAAAGTGGCAACATAATTCCGTGCGGTAAATGATGAGAATCGCAACTGACCACTACAACATTATTTCCCATCATTTTCTGAATGAGTTGATGGGAAATGGTAATCTGAAAATGATCCAACATCAGCAAACCCAAATCTTCCACCGGAACTTTTCCTTTCATCTCGTTTGAGGAAGGTTCCATAATGTACATTTGCTCATCTTTGAGCTTGAGATAAGCGGGATTACCAATGTATATGGAGCGGGTGATCATAATGTATTTGATACTTTTGAGATGTTTCCTAAACGATCAATCTTTAATTTAATAAAAATGTCTTTTATAGATTTCTTATTATAAGAAGCTGTTTTAGAATCAAATGAACCTGAAGGCTTTTGCTTTTTTTCGTTCCAAGTCATATCCATTTCTTTTGGATAAATATTTTTAGCAAATGAATTTTGACTAAAATAAATTGTGTAGCCCGAGAAATCATTTACATTATAAATCCTTTCCAACCTTGTTTTATTCAATATTGTGAAATCAATAAGATGTGGTGATTCTATTTCATCTTCTGTTGGAATGTAAACTAAATCTAATGGAGACAAGTTTTGATACAAAGAAATTCCATTTGGATTTGTTTCAGGAACTGCTTGCAAACCTTGTTTCATTCTTTCAATTACAATATCTAAACGAATACTTTCATAACTTTTTTTCCCATTTTCATCTTTATATATTGCAAAAAATAAATTAGGAGAACCTTGAACATATTTATCAATATTATTTCCAGTTTGTCCTAAGGCAAATCTTCCTTTTCCTTTTTCATAGACACGAACTCTAACGATAGGTTGATGTGATTTGCCGTCGTTGTACTTTTCAATGTTTTTGTTCAAATCCTCAATTCCTTCTGGTGAGAAAGCTAATTCTGCATTATCATCTTTTGCCTTTAGATAATTTCTGAGGATTTTCTGAATTCCAGTATCCGTAATCTTCTTGATTTTTTCCAAATTGAAACTTGCATCCAGAGATTTTCTTGTAGCAGTTATGAATTCTCCATTGTTCGTTTCTACCCAAGGTAAATCTATCTTACCAGAAACAGTTTCCTCGTGCAATGATTTCCTTATCGCCCAATTTGTTCCTTTCTGTTCTACTCTTTCTTTGGTTTTCACACCATCCTTCTCCACAAATTTTTCATAATAATTAGTCGCTTTGTTAATCACACGAAGGTTTTGTTTAAAGCTTACAATGATTTTATCTAGATTATTTTTCGCTTCAAACGTGAAATTGTCCCAAGGTTTTAAAAATTGTTTCGGAACTTCCCTTTCGATTCTGTCTCCTGTTTGTGGATGATTGTAAACCACTTTCTCAAACTTCATCAGTTTCTTTTTCAAATCGTAACGTTTAGTATCAGATTTTGCTGATTGATTGTTTAATAAATTTACGTGGTCTTTCGTAGCACAGGCAATAATTAAAGCATCCAGAGCGTGATGGCGATGGTCAATCCTTTTTTTTGAAAATCCTTTCGAAAATTCAATTGGAACAGTTGGCAAAAACTTCTGATGATTTTCATTCCACGCAGTAAAATCTGTTGAATTGGTCAGTTGATTCATTCTTTCAAAACGTGGGAGAATTAATTCATTCCACACATCATTCAAACCCCAATCCTGTTTCAACTGGGTGGTAATTTTTCCGTTTCCGGGAACTATATTTTTAGAATTCACACCTTCATCGCTTCCATCTTCTACACGAACAATATTTGAAAGAACACCTGAAATATACTTGCTGATGTGTCGCGTATCGTTCATCTGTCGCTCAATCATCTTTTCGGGGATTTCTTCCAAAAGAAGTTTGTTTCTTTTTCCCCGATTGTTGGCATAATGTTTTTTCACAAAATCTTCATATTCTTCTGCTTCAAAAACTTTTACATTTTTTCCAAAACCACATTCAACGATAGTACCACCAAATTGTTTAATAAAACCTAAACCAATGTAATTATCCTTCAATTTATTAACCGCCGATTCACAAATGATTTTATTGCTAAAACTGTCATCAAAATATCGACTTTGCGGAATGATATGTTCAATTTCATATTCTGGAGTAAACAATTTATTTAATGGAATAATTTGTCCTGTATAAGGCGATTTATACTTTTGTTCCAGCCAAAGTTTATATCTCTTTAAATCAGACGAAGAAGGTTGTGCCGTCTTACTTATTTTGAGAATATCATCTTCAATTTCTATATCTGATTTTAAAATTCCATCTTCATAAATTTTCAAAATCTCCTGTTGCATTGGTGAATATGGACGAACGTTTTCCATTTCCACATCATTCATCATTTCAGCCAAAAGCGCTTTGATACGGAGATTCGTATTTTCATTTTCCGTTATTATTTTTGTCGCATCTGCTCTTTCATCTCTTGTTTTTTTCATATCTCTTCCTAATTCAATATGAATTTCATCAAAGAAATCTTTAGCTCCGTTTCCATATTTTGTCCAAATATCTTTTACCACACGAAGCGTTTCTGTAATCACTTGTTCCACAATCGGGTTGCGAAGTGAATGTTGTTTAAATTCTTTTAAAAACTTTTCCAAATCATCTGCAGAATTGAATTTTTTATTATCTCCTTCAGAATGTTTTCCATAAAGAATATATTGAGCAATATGTAATCTTAAACCTTGAAAAGATTCTATTTCCGCATTTTGAAAATTTTCTAATTCCGCACGAAGTTTATTATTTATTGTTTTATTATAATTTTCGCGGTCAGCGTCAGAGATGTTTTCATCTCTTTGTTTCAGCACACCTAATAAAGATTCTATATTTTTAAAATAATCATCACTATATTTTAAGATTTCATCCTCATTCCAATATTTCCCCAATCGCATCAAAGGCAATAATTTCTTAATTGCTTTTTCAGAAAAAGAGCCGTACTCACTTTTGAATGGCGGGAATTTTTTGAATGCTTCAAAGAAAGAATTTTCATCTAGATTATGCTTTATTGCAAAAGATTTTAAAGCTTTTTCGTATTCAATTTTATCATTTACGGAATAGATAATGTGCCAAATCTTCTGCTCAATTTCTCTTGTAAAGAAATCTTTAGAAATATTTTCGACTTTATCCAACCTTGTTGAAATCATAGTTTTTGTTTCGTTGCAAGGATATTTTTTATCTTCAACAAAATTCCAGCGATGTAATTTTTCATTTAATTTAAAATGTTTCAACAATGCTTTTTGCTCGACTTCTTTTCTGTTATTCAAAAATTCAAACAGATTTTCAAAATCTTCAGTTGTATTTAAAAATTCTTTTGTAACGTTGGAATCATCATCTCTTTTATAAATATTAAGATTAAAAATCCATTGCCAGATGCGGAATTCCTGATAATAAGGATTCGATTTTGGAATCGCTTTTAAAAATTGCGTGTGCTCTACTCCATTTTCATCCTTGTATTTTCTGAACTCCAAAGTACAGTTTGAAATAGAAGTTTTTTGACTTCTCAAAGGTCTTTGGTAGAAAATAAGGTCTTCCATAAATAGATTCACAATTTCTTTTTTACTCAAAGTCAATTGATGCGCTTCGTTAGTTCGATACAATTCATGAACACAATCGCTGTACAAATCATCATTTTGCAATTCCTGATGAAATTCTTTTTGCTTTTCTAAAATCTGTTTGAGCTCTTCTTTATAAAATTTTCTCTCAATCGTACAAACCAATTTTCCTTTGATTTTTTGTTTCGGATTTTGAAGAAGCGTTTCGTAAATGTAGGTTCCAACAGTTTTTTGAGATTTGTCAATTTCCTGCTCGGTTTTCTTTTTTACTAGTGTCCAATCATTTTCACTTGGTGCACGAAAACTTCTTTTTTCATTTCCGTCTTTATCAGTTTTTATTGAACCATCATCATTCAAATCAGTGGTAACAATAAAATCTCTTGTTTTTTCTTTCCAATCAAACAAAGGCGTTTTGCTTGAACGTCTGTAAATCCAACCGTTTTCCAAAATCAAAGAATACCAAATATCAGATTTCCCCTTTTGAGGTTCATCTGCTAAAACATCTGTAATTTTTAATGAATAAAATTCAACCAATTTATTTGGGTTTTCTTCTTCTTCCTCACCACGCAATTGATAATAACCACGTTTCTGATTAAAATTCAAAAGAATCCAAGCTAACTCCTCTTTCTCTATTTTTTTAGAAAGCGCTTTTTTACGGAGATAATAAATCGTCCAGTCATAAGGGATTTTTTTATCGTTTTCTAAAAGTTGAGGTTGATGTTTTCTAAAATCGGCAACCATTTCCTCAAAAGAGTTTTTGAAAATAAATCCTTCTTTATTATAAGCCAATTTCGGTTCAGTATCCTCTTTGAACTTCCCAAATCTTTTCTCAAAATCAATTTGAGAAGCATAATGCACCGGCAGAAAATTAAGAACATTCAAAACTCTGTGAAGTCTTTCTCTCCTTAAAAGAAATCTTTTACGCAATCTTCTTACACCTCTATAATCAGTTCTTGCAGCGGTTTGAGAAACAGAATTACCTTTCCCGAACTCTCCTAAAACATCCTGAGACATTGGAATAATTCTACTTCCCATCCCAAGAATTTCACCTTGCTTATTTTCAAAATCTTGTTTGATTAACGCCCATCCAATTGAGTTCGTTCCCAAGTCTAATCCAAGTATATTTTTAGTCATAATTATTGAGTTTTTTGAAATTGCTTAAAAATAAAGAGAAAAAAATTAAGTTCCTTACGGGTTTCATCAATTGCAATAAAAAATTTATTTTTATCTTTGAAACCGAAAGCAATTCACAATAAGGATTATTCCGTTGTGAAAACATTTAGCGCCTCGACTATCTTCGGGGCATTTTTTTTGTCCAAATGTTTCGTGAACACTTTTGTGTTTATCATAAATAATGAACAAAACATATAAGGCGGGGCAACTAGCTTTAAATGTTTTGTAGACGATTCAACAATTGTTTCTTATTTTAACTGTTCTATCCAAAAAAAAA
>NZ_LMQH01000015.1:59085-78496 GCF_001424105.1 Chryseobacterium sp. Leaf394
ACGGACTGTTGCTCGCGGTGGTCTGCGATTCATTGGTGAAGAAGACCCAGACCTGGACGTCTTTACCGGAATAGAAAGACGAGAGGGTAACCGAGGCGGTGCCTGATGTGCGGGTAGCGACGTTTTCGAAGATTTCAAAAGCGGCGGTCTCCTCGCACCAGCATACTACAGAAGCCTGATCCGTGGCACTGGCGTTGCCCTGACTGGAATTGTCGTCCCACGTAAATTCAATAACCTGATTGGGCTCTGCAGAACTCAGAACATTCTGAAAACCTGCCAGCTCACCTTTGGTAATCATCACCTTCGTGTACACAAGCGATGGAATACCTGCGTTGACGCTGACACACTCTTTCATGGTGTACGACTGTGCCATGTTGGTGCGCGATTTTGTTCCCTGCTTGCTTCCGAAAAACTGGTTCTGAATGCCTTTCAGCGGCTGCAGAAATGCCGTTACCAGTTTGAAAATCATCTGTTGTTGCAGCTGTTTTTCTGTAGGCGGTTTAGATGATTTTTTCGGCAGGCTTCGGATGACGTCCATACCTCTGTAGGTAGTTCCTACTACTGTTCCCACTTTTCCTCTGTATCCTCCAAGGATACCTTTGTTAAATGTAGCCATTTTTATCTGTTTTTAATGGTTAATGACCCAAAGTTAAAACACAATACCTTCACTGCAACCGCCTCCGACAAAAGTGAACTGTTCTGAAAGATATTGAATGATTTTGAACGGCTGGAAGAGGTTTGGCTTCGGAATGATTTGGGTTTTGTTCGGGTTTCGTTCGGGAAAACGGTACTTTTTCCGAAGAAAACCCAAAGTGATCCCGAAGAAAAGCAAAAGAATGGGCACAAAAAAAGCCTTCAGGAATTGAAGGCATTGTTGAAGAATGATTTCGGGTAGTAAATTTTTCCGCCAATTTTTCTGTAGGGAATCTTCCCGCTTATCCGCAGCCGGTACAGAGCGGTATCTCCAAGTTTTAGAATTCTCTTTGCATCGGCCTGATCAATGAGTTCTTCATCCCGGGATGTTTTCTGTTTGAGTGCATCCCTGATTTCACAAAGGGTCTGCAGGATGGCGGCCAAATAATCAATCACAATCGCCATCGGATTTTGTTCTTTTTTCATAAAATAAATGTTTTTGTGTTTTTTTTGACTGGTGTGAAATCAATCCTTAACTGTAAATATAAAACACAAAAACAACAGAACGCAACCGTAAAAACACGGAAATTGCTCCGTATTTTTACGGAGGCAATTCCTGATATTTCCAAACTCCTACCCTCCTACCGGCAGATGCGTAGAGATCGCGATCCTGTTCCACATATTGATAGAGACTGCTGCCATAATAATATCGGCAATCTGGCTTTCAGTGAACAAAGCTTTTGCTTTCTGATAAGTTTCTTCCGTAAGTCCGTTCTGGCTGATGAGTGTGATTTCTTCGGCAATGGCGATGATGATCTGCTCTTCTTCGGTGTAAAGTTCAGTTGCCTCTCTCCAGGCGTTGAGAAGGAAGATACGCTGTGGTGTTTCGCCGTATTTCAGGGCATCTTTGGTGTGCATGTCGAGACAGAAAGCACATCCGTTGATCTGTGATGCTCTGATTTTAATCAGTTCTTTCTGAATGGGTGTTAGAAAAGAATTCTGAAGGGCAGCCTCCATTCCTATTCCTGCTTTATAAGCGGCACTGTGTACAGTTGCCATGTTGAATCTTGCGCTCATAACTGTTATGATTTTTTAATTAATGTATCTATTGAATATTTAAATTCTGTCTGTACTGCCAATAAGAAAGCTGCTCCAGAAGCTATCCAAACCGAATAATCCAGCGGTGCTTTGATGCCCAGTGAAATGCTCATTGACAGAGCAAAAATCAGAAAAAGAAAGCCTGTGCCCCATGCTGCCAATTTTGTTTTAAATCCCGTAATCAGCATCAGCGAAAAAAGAATTTCTAAAAATGTAGCTGCATATACTGAAAAACACCCTATACTTTCAGGCAGAAAAAAAGTCAGCTGCTGTGTGTATTTTTCAAAGTTTTCCCAATTGCCCCATGTGGAATTTTCGCCCCAGAGTCCAAAGCGATCTGCCACCGCAGACAGCATGGTCACCGAAATGGACAGTCTCAGAAATAACTGCGGGAGATGGATAAAACTGTTTTTCATTGCTTTTTATTTACAGGACAAAGGTCTGATTATTAAACGTTAAAAATCTTAAACTGGTTTAAGAAAGCACAGAAATAAATCATGAACAATAAAAAAGTACAGACCAAAAATTCAGTCTGTACTCCAAAAATTAATTATTCTAATTGTTAGTTTTTGATAAAGGCTTTCTGTGTTCTTTTGCTGCCTTCTTTTACCACAACAAAATAAGTTGCGTTGGGAAGATTTGAAATATTTAATTTTTCACTGTAATCACCCGTAGACGACTGTACATCTTTAGTTAATACTGTTTTACCTGAAAAATCAATGACCTGCAGGTTGATTTTACTTTCAGCAGACTTAAATTTCACCGTCAGTTCGTTTCTTGCCGGATTAGGATACACTGTAAGATCCGAACTGTTTTTCACATGCTCATTTACCGCCAGGCTTCCGAGGTCGCAGGCAGGAATTCTGTTTATTCCGTCTATTCCCCATGCAGACATGACCGGAATACACAACCAGTTGAGCACTGTTGGGAAGTGGTCGGTTTGCCTCGGCGTATTCAGATAATTCTGGATGGTAAATGTTTCTGAAGTCTGAAGATTTCTCGTTGGCGCTCCGGTAATGACAGCATTATTAGCCAAAGGCCCTGAATCGGTCATAGTGTTTCCTGACGCTTCATTCATTTTGTAATTTGCTAAAAGATTAGAATAGAAAGGATGCGAAGCCGTTATATCCTGATTAGCCCACTGCACAATGGCTTCATTCGATAATTTTGCATTCCATATTCTTACATCTTTGTAGGAAGCAGCGAGATTCACACCATAAGTATTGGTTCCGTCCTGATTGATGGTTAATGGCAGGTTGGACGTGATGTCACCGATGGTGTTCATTTTTCCTACTGTTACCGGAACTCCATCGTCATACATTGTTGCGAGACCGTCTCTGTCAAACGTTACAGCGATGTGTTTCCATTGATTGGTTACTAATTTTCCACCCACAAGATCCAGTCTGTTGCTGCCGTCACCAATATTCATTTTAAAGGTCTGCCCCGAATATCCTGAAATGACAAAACCTTTGTTGTAACCGTTATTCCAGTTTTTATTACCTATAAAAACCGGATCGCTGCTATAATTCGCGTTAGGTTTCACCCAAAATTCTATGGTGAAATCCTGTGTTGTTCCGAAATTAAAACCGGTCTGCACTGATGGTTTCGCATACGTTCCTGCAGGAAAATTCATTCGGTTATACGTTGGCGTATTCTGAATCTGAGTTTTGCTGATCTGCTGAGGAGTAAATGACGGATTGGAATAAATTGAAAAAATATCTCTTTCAGTAAGGTTTGCTCCACCGTGAGCTGTATCAGTTGCTCCGTGATCTGTTGTAACGACTACCAACCAGTTTTCGTTATTATACGTACTTCTGTTTTTCATTGCCGTCAGGATTTCACCGATGTAAACATCTGTGGTTTGGATAGAATTCACGTATTGAGGCACAGCTGAAGAAAAGCCGTAAGAATGTCCTGCATGATCCACATCATCAAAGTCCACAAAAAGCACATCGGGATTGTCATTCTGCAAAGCATATACTGCCGCGTTTTTTACTGCAAGGTCAGTAGAGAAATTGGTTTTCACATCTGCATTCTGAATAATATTGTTGTTGATGGGAGCCCAGTGTGCTAAAGAGATGGTTCTCAAATTAGAATTATACGTTTCAATTCTGGAGAGAAAGTCGGGATAGGCTGTAAAATTGGGAGCCGTAAAATTGTTGTCCTGCACATTATGTTTGTTATGAAATACTCCGGAAAGCATCGTGCTCCAGCCATTTCCACTCCAGGTCGGTGCCAGAGTAATGGCATCTAAAGAATAAATTGAAGTCGGCAATAATCCCTGAATGTTTGGGGTGTTGGATGACATCATCACATCTGGCCTGCAACCGTCTATCCCGATGAACAGGACTTTTTTGGTTTGTGCGCCTATCAATGCCGACGCAAGAACCAGAAGAGAAAAAAGTTTTGTTTTCATAATACTTATTTTATTGATTTAATTTTTGGAAACCGAAATAAAACTGATTACAGAAAACTCCCGTAATCAGTTTTTGAAGTAATTAAAAAAGAATATGTTCAGCCTCAGAGAGGTTATTTAAAATATGATCAGGCATTGCCAATTCCAGTTGTGCTCTGGTTTGTGCTCCGCTCAAAACGGCAATGGTCACTCCGCAACCAGCGTTTTTCCCTTCCTGAATATCGATGGCGGAATCTCCGGCTTTTAAGACCTCCTTCGGATCTGTAATTCCGAATTTTTTCATTGCCAGGACAATCATTTCAGGACTGGGTCTGCTTTCCGAAACATCATCAGCAGTAATCAGTGCATCATAATGCACACCGCTTTTCCAGTTGAGTTTGGTAAGCAATTGCTGTGCTATTTTCTGAGTATAACCTGTATTTAAAACCACTTTTCTACCTGTGGATTTTACTTTTAATAAAAATTCTTCTGTTCCGGCAATAGGTTTTACATTAAGATTTTCATAAGCCACAGCCAGATCATCAGAAAAGCTTTCGAATATCGCTTCCGTATCATCAGTATTTCCGCCGATGTTTTCGAGAAGGTTTTTGATGGCTTCCGCTTTTTCCATTCCGGCACAGATTTCAAGAACTTTATCTAAAATCACTTCGTAGCCATAATCATTAACAGCTTTTGTTAGTGTTTTGTACACCACATTATCTTCGTCGACCGTTGTTCCGGCCATATCCAGAACCAATAATTGTATGTTCATTTGTTTTAAGAAAAAATTGTATTGATATTAAATTTTGAATAACCACCGCTTCCGGTCATTCCTTTGCCGCCGACGCCCGTCACGATATGAATGTTGGGCGAAACATTGTGCTCGAAAATATCTTTGGTCTTGCACTGAGAATAAATCCCGAACCATCTTCTCTGAATTTCGTATGTGGGCAGATCGATGATCTTTTTGGCTTCGCGGATCATAAATTCGTCAATGTCCATATTCAGATCGTAGCCAAGATCATCAGCATTTCTGGCGTCTGCATATTCGTGCGAATCGCCGATAATCACCGAACCGTCGAGAGCCTGTTTGAATAATATATGAACTCCAAATTTCTTTTCAAACGCGTCTTTATCCTCACTTTCTTTTATTTTGGCGAAAGAGGCACATTCGGTAAACGATTCATACCTTCTGATGGAAAGTCCGGTCAGAATATTTCCAGGTAACGAATAAATTCCCTGCGGTTTGGTCTGAAGCATCTGCAGTTTACTTACTTCGAGATCACTTTCATTAAAAACTTCGGGATACAAAGTTTTAAACTCGTGTCCGCCACAGATGATGATCTTTGAAGAACTGATTTTCTTGCCGTCAGAGGTTATGACTGTGCACTGCGAATAATTTTCCTTAGTCTCTACCACCGTTGTGTTGTAGAAAATATCAAGACCTTCCTGACTTTTCAGGTATTGATGAAGCTTAACAATCATCTCACTCGAATCTACTGAGATTTCCTGTGGAAAAAACAGTCCGCCTTTGCAGTAATCAGATCTCAGTCCGTCAAACTTTTGAATACATTCACTTTTAGAAAGAATGACAGACTCGTAATCATTGTTTTTGTTAATCTGAGCCAGTTCTTCGATCAGCTGAAGTTCTTCGTCGTTGGAGGCGATATAGACTGAGCCGTTCTGTCTTACGGTAAGATCAGTTTCAGACTGCAGATCTTTATAAATCTTTAAACTTTCCTTTCCGAAATTCTGCCATTTAATGTCCATTCCTGATGGAACAACCTGTCCGAAATTTCTTACGGTTGCGCCCTGCAGAACAGAGTTTCTTTCCAGAATGGCTACTTTGAGGTTTTTCTGTAATGCGTGATAAGCGTGGAATGTTCCTAATATTCCACCACCCACAACGATAAGATCATATTGAGTATTCATATTTATTTTTTTAAATTTTAAAAGCATCGAAACGAATCGGCTGTGATGTTTCTCCGTTGTCTGCACCGGATTTTGATACTGATTTCTTTTGAAATGCCAAAAAAGCAATCACCGAAAAAATGAGAACAACTGCTGCGATAATATAATTAAGATGAATGTAAAACTGAAGCCATGAGCGGTTCGATGAACCTAAATTTTTGAGAAAGAGTACTGAAACACTTCCTAAATATCCGAAGGCATCGACGAAATAGATGAAGAATCCTACATTTCCTTTAATTTTAAAAGCAGCAATCATCCGGTCGAAATAAATTCCGTTAAAAGGAATATAGCAGAGATACATCCCGAAACCCGATACCGTCATCCATAAAAATGGTGAAATAATGTTGCCCTGAAATAAAATCGTGGAGAACGCCACTAAAATAATTCCGCCAAAAAGAATGTAATGATAGTAAGCAAATGCTTTTCTGTTATTTTTTACTTTCACCATCAATCCCAGGATCAGTAAAACCATGATGGAAATAGGAATTTCAGTGAGTGTGAAAACCGAACTGTCTGCAGTGCCGCTCATTTCGTCCCAGATCTCCCGGCTGAAATTATCACGGAAATCCCTTAAAACTGTCAGACAGATGTAAAGAATCGTAATGCTGACCAACGGAAGGAAAAATTTCTTTACCAACGAACTTCTTTCTTCTTCACTCAAAGGTTTTCTTTCTTTTTTTAAGGCAATATCTTCTTCATCCGGAGCTGGAATTTTATTGAGCAGAACTGCAAAAACAATCAGAGGAATGATGAAGAGTAAGCCTGTGGCAAAAGGCATCCAGAATTCTGTAATCCCGAAGCTGTCCATTAAAAATTTCCCGGCAGATTTTACCACACCTGAAGAAACCACAAAGCTTGAACAGAGAAACAAACCGATGATTTCTGTGGTTTTTCTTCCTTCAACGTAGGAGAAAACGATTCCCCAGATCATTCCCAGAGGAATTCCGTTGATGAACATGAACAGAATATTGTAGGGTGCAGGAACTACTGCAAATCCCAACAAAGCAAGCTCAGCAATTCCTATGAAAACCAAAAGGAAAAGGATTCTTTTCTGAGGCTTCAGTTCAGAGATAAATTTGATCCCGATAAATTTTGAAATAAAATATCCTACTGCCTGCGCAATGATGATTAAAATTTTATAATCAAAACCAAAGAATTCCAGGTTACTGAAAGAGGCCACCGCAAAAGGTTTTCTGAAAGCATACATGCAGAAGTAGACCCCGAAAGCAGCGATGGCCGCTTTCAGAGTTACACTCACTGTGTTGTTTTTTGATGGAGAGGTCATCATCGTTTAGAAATTAAGTTTGACTCCGATATTTCCTCGTACACCGTAATATTCTACCTGCTCCGGTCTTTGCTCATCTTTTCCGAAATGATAGATCAAAGGTTTGTTCAGAATATTGTTGACATCAGCAAAAACCGTGATGTGTTTATTGATTTGGTATGAGGTTCCAAAGTCAAGGTTGCTGTATTTTCCGTAGTAGGAATCGTAAAGATCTTCTTCAGCATACTCCACTGCAAACTTTCCTTTGTGGTTGTAAGCCAGTCTTGCATTGAACCCTTTTTTCTCGAAGAACAGTTGAATATTGTACAGTTCCTTCGCCTGATAAGGAAGTTTTACCATTCTGCCACTTGGTTTTTCCATTTCAGAAGTCATGAAGGTTGCATTCAGCTGCGTTCCGAAATACTGCAGGAAGCCTGGAAGAAAGTCGAATCTTCTGTTGATTCCCAGTTCGATTCCGCCGAGCCATGCTGCTTTTCCGTTGTTGGGAGCACTGAATTGTACGCCATTGATTCCATTATAATTTCCAATGAAAGAATCCTGAAAAATTGGGTCTGTGATTGATTTATAGAAAACGCCACCACTCAAAATCCCGATATTGGAGAAATAATATTCACCCATTAAATCAAGGTTGACAGAGTATGTCGGGTTCAGGTTTGGATTTCCGCCTTTAAACTCATTGTCCGCTTCAATGTAAGTTCCGCCAGGAGTTAAATCACCAAAATTTGGTCTTGAGAACGTACGTGTTGCAGCAAATCGCAAATTGGTTTTGTCGCTGATCATATATTTCAAGTGCAGCATCGGTAAGACCGCAATATAGTTTTTGGTATTTTCCACAGGTGTTAAAACATCTTCAATAACATTGTAACCTTTTACTTTGGTGTGCGTGTTGGATAATCTCAAACCGCCCAAAATGGTTATTCTGTCATTGATTTTGTAGGTTCCCATTCCGTAGGCATCCGCATGTTTTTCAAAAACGTCGAAATTTCTTCCCAATGCTTTGTTGTATTCCAGTGCTTCAGAATCGGTATTGTTGATGGTTAAATTTCCCTGATTCTGAAACCAGAACTGATTCATTCCGCCAGTGGAAAGAACCGGACCGAAGGTGTTTCCGATATTCGTATTCATCTCACTCAGATAATTCGCACCTCCATCTTGGGTAGTGATATGCTGACCAAAATCTGATAACAGTGGAGCCGTTCCATTTGACCAATTATAGAAAATATCAGAAAAGCGCGCGTTACGTTCTTTATCTCGGTATTTTAATCCGTATTTTAAAGTTAATTCATCAGAGGCTGTGATTTCATGATTGAAACCTGCAACGATTTTATCTTTTTCCTGAACGTAGACTTTGTAGAATTCCAAATCGGTGAATCTCATTTGTCCGGCATCCATTTTAAAGTTCGGATCACTGTAAAAACCAAATAATGCATCAGGATCCTTTAAATCTAACTTTCCACCATCTGCCTTCCAGTAAGCTCTGGGACCATTTCCTTGATCTGAAATATAATTTGGATTAATACCTACACCGTTTTGAGTATATTTGATGACAAAATAGGAATTATTCTGCTTGTCGGGAACATTTCCGTACTTGAAAAGGTTGTTGTAATACGAAAGATCCCAGTCAATTTTACTTTTACTGAACTGATGAACTCCGCCTAAAGAAACTGAAGTGAGTTCTGTAATCAGCAAATTATGAATATTCTGAAGTTCAACTCTCGCCGTATTGTTCGCAGCACTGAATTTATCGAATCGCACTCTGTGTTTGTAATGCGTTTCATCGTCAGAAAGAGTTCCGTACATTCCTTTCAGATACAATGTGCTTTTTGACGATAGCACATATTCTAATGCGGCGTTTGCACCGGTAGTTTTTCTTACCCCGTTGTAATCACGGAGTTCCATTCTGAAAACCCCTTCGTCACCACTTCTTCTGGCTTCAAAATTATCCGTTGACCAGTTTCTGATAAAGTGCGAAAAGTTAACAAGATATCCGAATTTTTTATCCTTTGTTCTTCCTCCGTAAAGCAATCCCAGATTATAAACGCCTTTATCCGACTTCGCATTGTATCCGGTTCCTAAAGTTCCTCTGAACTCGGTTTTCATGGGAGGAGTTTTGGTGATGAAATTCACGCCGCCGCCAATTCCGTCTGCTTCCATATCGGGAGTGAAAGATTTGTTGACATGTACGTAAGAAATCAGTTCTGTCGGGAAAAAGTCAAATGCAGTTGCTCTGGAAGTGGTTTCTTCTTCGGCTGTCGGAAGTCTGTTTCCATTAATCGTTGTTGATGCCCAGAATGGCGGAAGTCCTCTCAGAGAAACAAATCTTCCTTCGCCCTGATCACGCTCGATGGAAACGCCCTGAACTCTCTGTACGGTTTCTGCAGCATTTCTGTCCGGAAGTTTTCCGATACCGTCTGAAGCAATGACGTTTGAAATATTAATAGCATTTTTCTGCATATTTAATGCACGGGCTTCACTGTTTTTCAAAGATCCGGTTACGACTACTTCATCAATATTTTTCTGTTTCTGAAACATGGATATTACTCCCAAATCAAGCGACTGATCTGCCAGTAAATCAATCGTCATATTTTGAGGCTCATACCCCAAATAAGAAAACTGTAAATCGTAATGGCCGGGCTGAAGATCACTCACAGAAAATTTGCCGTCAACATCAGTGATAACCACTTTTGAGCTGCCGGCTACCTTCACTGTTGCTCCGGGAAGTGGCTGGTTGCTGTCTGAAACCGTTCCGCTGACAATCTGTTTTTGTGCTGAGACAAATATCGTACAACAGGCAAATAGAGGAAATAAAGATTTTTTTATAATTGTTTCCATTGTTTACATATATTAAATTTCTATTGCAAAACAACTTAATAATTTTAATATATGTAAATTTTAGATATTAATTTATATTTAATAAATGTCGGATGATTGTTAACTTAATCTTACAGAATTGTAATTATATTTCTTTCCCAAATACCATCTGAAAAGAATGTAAAACACTTATGAACAAAGCATTTATTGCTTAAATGCAAAATGAACTGCCAAGGGACAGTTCATTTCTTATGATATTACAGAATGGAATTTAGATTAACAGATTTAAATATTCAAACTGTATAATTTTACTATTTGTAAACTTATGCCAGCCGAATAATATTATATCGTAGATTTTTTTAGTTCTTATCAGAATAAAAGTACAGCACCAACATCACACAGTCTTCGTCGGAAATACTGACCGGAACGTGTGGTAATTTACCGTTGAAATAAAGCGAGTCACCCTCCTGAAGTTCAATTTCCTCATTGTCAATGATGTACTTTACTTTTCCTTTTAAAATGTATTTAAATTCCCAGGCATCGGTAATTACTTTATCTCTTTTTGAATTAGGTTTCAAGGTTAATAAAACTGCTTCAAAGCCTAATGAGTGTAGGCTTTTGCTGAAAATATGCATGTATTTAAAACCTTCAGCTTCCACTTCTTTTTCAATGACCTGCTGATTTTCCTTCGGAACAAAAATAAATTTTGCATTGGACTTTTTTTCAACGCCTTCAAAAAAATAACTGGCATCAATATCCAAAGACTGTATTAATTCCAGTAACACAGGCAATGAAGGAATCGTCCTCCCATTCTCAATTCTGGAAACCAAACCATTGCTGACACTTGCTCTGGTAGCAAGATCGTTGATGGTAAGATTGTTTTTCTTCCTGATATCCTTTAATCTCTTACCTATACCTATTAAAAAATCACTCATTTTTAATCTCTGATCAATTTAATTGAGTGTAAAAATAACAATTAACAGAATGATTATGTAAATAAATATTACAAATAGTAAATATTTGTTTAGGAAGAAAAGAACTTAAAGCTTCAGCTTCGCTCTTATCTCACTTAGATATTCCGGTGTGAAGCCTAGAAAAGAAGCAATAAGATACTGTGGTATTCTCTGAATAAAACAGGGATATTTCGTACTGAAATGCTGATACAGTTCTTCTCTGGAATATTCATAGAGATAACGGATACGTCTCTCAGAAGCAGCATAAGCCCGCTGGTAAACCATTCTGAAGTATCTTTCCATTTTGGGATGTTGCTGAAGCAGCAGTTCCTGAGCTTGAAAGTTCAGCACTAAAACGGTTGATTTTTCAACTGCCTGTATATTGAATTCTGAACTGATCTGTCGCTCGAATGCAAAAGTGTCGGTAATCCACCAGTTTTCTATGGCAAATTCGGTGGTCTGCTCGATGCCTTTATGATTGATAAAAAACTTTCTGAGACAGCCTTCAGAGACAAAAAAGACAGAACGGCAAATTTCCCCTCCCAACATCAGGTTTTCTTTTTTCCTGACTTTTGTAACTTCAAAGTAGGAAAGTACTGAAGAAAATTCTTCATCGCTGATGGAGATAAATTTATCTAAGTGGGTCCTGAAACTTTCCATTATCACAATTGTCTGCTCAAACTTAAGTTTATTTTTTTAGTTTTACAAAAACAAAATAACGGTCTTATGGAAATCATTGCTAAAATCCTGATCGCAGCAGTTGCTGTAGAACATGTTTATATCCTGTGGATGGAAATGTTTGCCTGGGAAACGAAAGGCAAAGAGGTTTTTAAATCTGCCCTTCCGCCTGATATGTTTAAACCTACAAAAGGTTTAGCGGCAAATCAAGGTCTGTATAACGGATTTTTAGCTGCAGGATTGATCTGGTCACTGTTTATTTCTGACGAAAAGTGGCAGACTAATATTGCATTATTTTTCCTGAGTTGTGTAGCTGTAGCTGGAATCTTTGGTGCAGTTTCAGCAACGAGAAAGATATTTTTTGTGCAGGCGCTTCCGGCAATTTTAGCCATTATCGCCGTACTTTTACATTATTTTCTTTAAAGAACTGTACCCATCACGTACATGTTTTCCATTGTAGGAGCTTCGCTTCCACCCTCTTTTTCCAGGGTTATGGCAAAAGCCTGTGCAGAAGGAATTTCGGCCAGTGCGATTCGTGTATCTTTATCTTTGCTGTACATCCCTGCATTTACAGGTTTACCGTCAGCAATAGCCCACAACTGATATTGTTTACCAGCCGGCGCTTCCGGTAAGTTCTGAACGTTCAGATAAACTTTTGTGTTTGTAGTATCCCAAAAAACAACTGCTTTTGAATCTGGGTGTGTATCTACACCTGCAAGAACAATTTTCTTCAGATCCGGATTGGCAATAAGACTAAGTTTATCGTTGATATTTTTGATTTTTTTTTCGGCATCATTCTGCTGATTTCTCATCGCCATAAGCTGGGCATCCTTATCCGAAGATTTTGAAACCCAATATAAATTGGCACCGAGGCTGACGATCAGCAATATGGAAGCCGCTGCAGAAAGTTTTGTCCACAGTGATCTTCCTGACTGTGAGTCTGATACAGCCAATTCTGCCGGCAACGGTATGGTTTTTGTCTCCTCCACAACGTTAGACGGTGAAACTTCACTCCTCTCGGATTGTGAAATTTTCAGCCAGATTTTATCTTTCAGTCCGTCGGCAGGTTTTACTGCCTGAGCAGTGGCCAGATTTTCGAGTATTTTCTGAGTTTCCTCATAAGCCTCCCGCACCTGAGCATTATGAGTCATCACGCATTCTAAAATGCCTGCTTCCTCTTGAGTTGCCGTGCCTAAAATATATGCCTCAAGTATGCCGGATGATATGTATTCCTGAGTATTCACTTTACCTGTAATCTTTTAACAAATCCTTTAATTTCATTAACGCATTCCGCATTTTTGTTTTCACCGTACCCAAAGGTATACTGAGCTTTTCCGCGATTTCAGACTGACTGAAACCTTTGTAATAGGCCAGATCGATAAGCTCCCTCTTGTCATGTTCCAGATTATCCAAAATCTTATTAAAACCGATAAAATCCTGATTGTCAATAACTGACAGTTTGCTGTCGTTATATACGAAATCCGGAAGAGATTGGTTTTTAAGCTCGTTCTGAAAACTTTTTGATTTTAAATAATCCAGTGCTGTATTTCTGGCGATGTTGATCATCCATGTATACAGTCTGCCTTTACTTTTGTCGTACTGTGCAATAGAATTCCAGACTTTTACAAAACTGTCCTGGATAATCTCTTCTGCCGCTTCCCTTGAATGTACAATCTTCAAAATTACTCCATACAGCGCAGCCGAATAGTTTTCATATAAATAATGAAATCCATTTTCGTCATGCCGTGTAATCATGCTGACTATCTCTTCTTCGGAGTACTTTGTTTTGATGACCTGGTGTTTTAAGATGTTCAAATGTAGTTAAATTCTCGCTTTAAACGTGAAGATTAAAGTAGTTTTATACTGTAACCTCTGCAAATTTATCAAGAAGTGCACCAGACAGCAAACAACAGGGATAAAAAATGCAGTAAAAATTATAAATCGCCATATCAAAATGAAATATTTAGCACTGAAAATCAATAAGTTAAAAATTATTTCAAAATATTTAAAACTGATAAATATCATATCGTCGTACATCACCATAGATCACCACAAAAAAAGATCAAATCAATAATTCAAATTAATTTAAAAAATCAAAACAATGAACTTCACATCAAAATTTGCAGCCTTCGGAATGATTGCATTATCATTTGCTCTTAGCGGAAACGCTGCTGCACAGTCAATGAAAGAAAAAACAGTAATGGTAGGAGGTGCTGCCATGTATCCTTCTAAAAATATTGTAGAAAATGCAATGAACTCTAAAGATCATACTACTTTGGTAGCCGCTGTAAAAGCAGCAGATCTTGTAGAAACTTTACAGGGGGCCGGACCGTTCACGGTATTTGCACCTACTAATGCTGCATTTGCAAAACTTCCAAAGTCCGCCGTAGACAACTTATTGAAGCCAGAAAATAAATCTATGCTTCAGGGAGTCCTTACTTACCATGTATTACCCGGGAAATATTCATCAAAACAGGTTTGGGAAGCAGTGAAAACCGGAGGCGGTAAAGCAGAAATGAAAACAGTTCAGGGAGAAGCTCTTACTTTCTGGACAAAAGGAAAAGATCTTTATGTAACAGACGCGAAAGGAAATAAAGCCAAAGTTACAATAGCAGACGTGAATCAGTCAAATGGTGTAATACATGTTATCGACACAGTGTTAATGCCTTAGTTTAGTGTTTTTTCTGCATCAGTTTTTCAGACTGATGCAGAATTTCTTTAGATATGAACCCATTAAATTATTAATATTATGAAAAAAACAATCACTGTTTTCGGCAAGCCCACTCTGGACTCCGGAAGAAGAAATTTCTTAAAAATGAGCGGCGTCGGTGCCATGGTTGCCGGTCTTGCGCTTGTAGGATGTAACGATGATTTCGACGACGTAAACACAGGTATCTTTGATCTTGGAATGGGAGATGTCGGTGTTTTAAACTATGCCTATGCTCTTGAACAGCTTGAAGCTGATTTCTATACCAAAGTAGTCAACAGTTTTTATACGAATGCATCAACAGCAGAAAAAACTGTACTTACAGATATTTATCATCATGAGGTGATTCACAGAGACTTTTTCAAAGCTGCATTGAGCGGAGTTACGAGTCAGGTTTTACCGAAACTCGAATTCCAGTATCCAAACGTTAACTTCAGCGACAGAACTTCAGTTCTTGCCACTGCCAAAGCACTTGAAGATACAGGGGTAGCAGCGTACAACGCAGCAGGAAAATTCATTACAAATCCGGATTATCTGGTAATTGCAGGGAAGATTGTTTCTGTAGAAGCAAGACACGCAAGTGCAATCCGTGATATGATCAACCCGGGCACAGCAGCATTTTCGGGTGATGATGTGATAGATGCCAACGGTCTGGACGTTGCCAAAGATCCGAAAGACGTTGTAGCCGCAGCAGGCGCATTCTTCAAAACACCGTTTACCTGGAAAGAAAGAGGAATCGGATAAAATTTAATCATCATTAACCGCAAAATCAAAAATTATGAATATTCTTAAAATACTAGATTCATTAACAGATGACGCTCTTTACACAAAATCATTATCAAGAAATGAAAATCTGAGCCAACTGTCATCTTTCGGAAAAAGAACCGCAGCAGCCGCAATTCCTTTAGGACTTGGTGCATTCCTTTCAGGAAATGTAAAAGCTGAAACTAAAAAAGTGGAAACGGCAGAAAGCCTTGCATTTAAAAAAGATGCTTTGAGTGATGCCTTACAGCTTGCTTTGATATTAGAATATCTTGAGGATGAATACTATGCTCAGGGACTTGCTGCAGGAAGCCTTATACCTACTGCAGACCGTGTTGTGTTTCAGCAGATTGCAAAGCATGAAAAAGCCCACGTGGCATTTTTAAAGGCTGCACTTACATCATTAGGTGTAACTCCGGGTGCAAAACCAACTTTTGACTTTACAGTAAACGGAGCATTTTCTCCAATGACTAACTATCAGCAGTTTTTAATTCTTGCGCAGGCATTTGAAGATACTGGAGTAAGAGCCTACAAAGGTCAGGCAGGAAACGTGATGGGTAACAAAGCAATTCTTCAGGCAGCGTTACAGATCCACTCAGTAGAAGCAAGACACGCTTCACAGGTGAGAAGAATGAGAATGAACAAAGGCTGGATTGAACTGAACAATGGCGGAAGTATGCCGGCAGCTACAGATCCTGTGTACGCAGGCGAGCAGGTAACAGTTCAGGCAGGATTCAACACTGCAACAACGTTTGGACCTGAAGCAGGATCTGCATCTTTTGATGAAATCCTTACAGGTCAGCAAGCAACAGCTATTGCAACATTATTTATTGATTAGTTTTCTCTGTTTAATATTTTAATTTTAGTAACAGTAAGCATTTCCCGTGCTTACTGTTTTTTTATGATAAAAGAATTTCAAAATTCTGATCAGAAACAGAAAGAATGCCCTCAGAAATATTCTGCGGATGTGTACTGAATCCCTTTAATCTTGAAGTTTTACCTTTTAAAATAAGATCCATCAGTTGTTTTTCAGTAATTTTTTTGCCAAAAATTTCAAAAGAAACCTTGAAGCCACAGTTTTTAAAATCAGAACACCCTACGGCGGTTTTACCTTTCATTAATTTGTTCTGTCTGCATTTTGGACATTGGGTTTCTTCCCATGACTGCAGCTCTTTTTTCGGTAACGGTTCGCTTTTCTTTTTTTCCTTCGGTTTTTCTTCCTCGAAAATAAAAGACTTTCCTTTGCCATCAATCACTTTTTTGGTAAGATCAGTAACCATAGCGATGAGTTCTTCTTTAAAAGTATTGGCCTCATACTCTCCACTTTCAATTTTTCTGAGTTTAAATTCCCATTCACCGGTAAGCTCGGGACTTTTGAGTACTTCATCTTCAATCACATCGATCAGCTGGATGCCGGTTTGTGTGGCAATGAGATTTTTTCTCTTCTTTTCAATATATTTTCTCTTAAATAAAGTTTCAATAATATTTGCTCTGGTAGACGGTCTTCCGATGCCGTTATTTTTAAGCATTTCTCGCAGTTCTTCATCATCAATCTGCCGTCCTGCAGTTTCCATTGCCCGAAGTAAGGTAGCTTCTGTATAGTATTTTGGCGGAGACGTTTTTCCCTGATGAATAAATGGATCATGCGGTCCGCTCTCCCCTGCTTTAAATTCAGGAATCAGCTGTTCTTCCTCAGCGTTTTTATCTTTGTCAGAAGCTTCTTCTTTATCTTTTGGTTCTTTGGCATAAACTGCCCTCCAGCCCGGTTCAAGAATCTGTTTACCACTTGTTTTAAACGGAATTGTACCTACTTTTGCCTCTACCAAGGTATTGGATATTTTACACTCCGGATAAAAAACAGAGATAAATCTTTTTGCAATCAAATCATAGATCAGCTTCTCTTCTCTACTCAAATTGTGAGAAGGTGTAACTTCTGTAGGGATAATCGCATGGTGATCCGTCACTTTCGTATCATCAAAAACAGTTTTTGTTTTAGGTATGGGTTGCTGAAGCAACGGTGCTGTCAAATCCTGATAAAAAGTCATCTTTTTTAAAATACCTTCAATTTTCGGATACAGACTTTCAGAAAGATAAGTCGTATCCACACGCGGATAGGTCACGTGTTTTTTCTCATAAAGACTTTGAATATAATTTAATGTATTTTCAGCAGAATATCCGTATTTTTTGTTAGCCTCTACCTGAAGTCCTGTTAAATCAAACAGTCTCGGATTTTTTTCCTTTCCTTCCTTAATTTCAAATGAGACAATTTCAAAAAGATTTTCCTTCAGATAAGACAGACCTTTTTCTGCGCGGTCCAAAGTTTTTAGACGGTCAATGGCCGCACTGAAAACAACATCCCGGTATTTCGTTTTCAGTTCCCAATATTCTTCGGTACTGAAACTGTCGATTTCCTTCTGCCTCTGCACAAGCATAGCCAGAGTGGGCGTCTGAACTCTTCCAATGGAGAGAACTGCCTTGTTTCCACCAAACTTTTTGGTAAAAAGACGGGTAGCATTGATCCCTAAAAGCCAGTCACCAATGGCTCTCGCATTTCCGGCAAGGTAGAGATTTTTGTAGTCATCTGCAGATTTCAACTTACTGAAACCCTCTTTAATAGCCTCTTCCGTTAGTGAAGAAATCCACAGGCGCTTGATTGGCTTGTCGCATTTAGCCTTCTGAAGCACCCATCTTTGTATAAGCTCCCCTTCCTGCCCGGCATCACCACAGTTAATCACTTCGTCGCATTCACTTACCAGTTTTTCAATGACTCTGAATTGATTCTCTACCCCTTTATTCGGAATCAGTTTAATACCGAAGTTTTTTGGGATAATCGGAAGAAAAATCAGATTCCACGACTTGAGTTCCGGACCGTAATCATGCGGTTCTTTCAAGGTGCAGAGATGTCCGAAAGTCCATGTGACGCAATATCCGTTTCCTTCCATATAGCCTTGTTTAGGCATTGTAGCGCCTAAAACTTTAGCGATATCCCTTGCCACACTCGGCTTTTCTGCGATACAAAGTTTCATCTGAAATACTTAATTATAATCTGCAAAAATCGACAAATAAAAGTCTAAAAAAAAATTGCAGGTCGGGTTTTTTACAAAATCAAAATCCGGTAATAGAATCTCCTGTTGTAATTTTCAGGAGCTGTTTCCCGCTATCCGCTGTATCTTTTTTGTCGCCGGCTCTTTATAAAAATTTAGAAAAATTATTCCAGACNTCTATCGGGGCTATGGGAGTTCGCATAAAAGAATAGTTGATTACTAATGGGCAAGAACATCAAATCAGAACTGACTTAAACAACAAAATACATTTTAAAGACCTTTGTTATAGTTTTCATAATCATCATCTCTATTCCATATTTCTAAGCACGGACAGTATTCTTTCCAAACACACTCTGGGGCATATCCGGTGCAGAAATCAAAATGTATCATGCCACTGCTAACGATTGTAGTCTGAGTATCTAAAGTTTCAATTAATGCATTATAAATTAGGGAAATTGGCAGTTTCTCTGGGTAATCATATGCCAAATTCCAGGTGTACATCATTTTCTCAAACTCTTTGCAAATCAGGGACAATTCTTCTTCACTGAAATAGTCTGCAGGTGGAAAATATTTTGATTCAATACCACAGTATTCACCAAAAGTTAGATTGGAAGACATTCCATTTAAATATTTTTCAACATCATCGAAATGTTGCTCAATTGTCTGTACAGTTTCTTCGACCTCAAATCCATTATCATGATGCGCATTCAAAATATCGTTTATCAAATAAGACACTATTTCTCTCATATTTCATTTGTACTTATTCAACAAATATAATGATTGAGGAGCGATATGTAATGAGTGTGAGCTACGGGACATGAAAAAATGATAACCCAGATCTCGCGACCTTAACCTTAACCTTAACCTTAACCTTAACCTTAACCTTAACCTTAACCTTAACCTTAACCNCATCCCGTATCCCGTATCCCGTATCCCACATCCCGTACCAATTATTAATCTTGAATTTTGGTTTTGAATCTTGAATCTTGAATCTTAAATTTTAAATCTTAAATCTTAAATTTTGGTCACAAAAAAACCTCATTCAAATAATGAATGAGGTTTTGAAATAAAAAC
>NZ_LMQH01000016.1:0-236 GCF_001424105.1 Chryseobacterium sp. Leaf394
CCCGCCTTTTCTTCAAAGAATTTACGTCAGTATGGTTTACCGAAAATATAAAAAGAAATACTTAAAAAAACAATTATTTCAAGAAATAAATAGTTTTGAGCGATATAACCTTGTTTTTTTATTTGTATATTTAATGAGACGCTGTTTTGTTTAAATATAATTTTAGAACTACTCAGTTCTCTAGCTAAAAAAATAGAAGGCAGTGAAGTTAAAAATATCACCAAATAAAAAAAACT
>NZ_LMQH01000016.1:357-487 GCF_001424105.1 Chryseobacterium sp. Leaf394
GTGTTTATTTTGCCACCGACTTCTAGAGCCACCAAAATGCCGGAGATATGGATTAACATACATAAAAAAAAAGTACGGTCGAATTGAGAACCTCCTCCTTTTTGGGAAGTCGGTTAAAAAATAATATGCT
>NZ_LMQH01000016.1:651-835 GCF_001424105.1 Chryseobacterium sp. Leaf394
AAAAAAATGTCTGTCATCGCAATAAATATATTCAAATAGAAAAATAAAATAAGTTTTACTAAACAATTTAGGATGTAGTACATAGAAATATCTATTATCGCAAACCATTCAAATTAAAAAGTTATAAAATTTTCGCTAAAAAGGTAACTACAAAAAAACCTGCAATTTTTTCAAAAAAAAAACA
>NZ_LMQH01000016.1:887-2143 GCF_001424105.1 Chryseobacterium sp. Leaf394
TAATTTACGTACTTTCAAAAAAATCAAAAAGATCAATGTTTTCTCGGGATCAAAAATAGGTTATACGTATCTTTAGGCAAAGCCACACACGCCGGTTTCTGTCTTAGATCTTCCAAATTTTCAGCCCCAATTTCAAACTCCTGCATTATACTGGCAAACATGACGAAACTCATCGTAGTTACTAAAGTTTGACCAATGCACGTTCGCTTACCTATACTAAAAGGCAGGAAATGTGGGATGTTCCTCTTAACAGACCAGACTTCTTTTTCCGTCTCCGCTGGCTTGCTCGGCCTTTCCCCATCAGATTCCATGCCGGAATCACAGAAAGAATTCCTTCGAACCCTAACTTTGGTCTTTTCTAGAAACCTTGATGGGTCAAATTTCTCCGGCTCATTCCAGTATTCCTCTGAAGTGTTTAGTTCATAGTTGTTTATGAAGACTATCGTTCCTTTTTCTACGCCATATCCTGAGATTGCTGCGTTCTCCGTAGCTACATGAGGAACGATAGGGGATGAGGCGTATCTTAGACATTCTAAGACAGTTGCTTCTGTGTATGGCAAACTATGACGGTCGAGTAATGTAACAGGCCTTTTGCCTTTAGTCAAACCGTCTAATTCTGCCCTAATCTTCCTGCCGACTTCAGGGTCTCTCGCCACAGCTGTCAAACATAACATGACAAGATTACCCACCGAAGAATGACCGCCTAGAAAATCTTCAAGCATGAAGATTATAGTATTTCTATCAACCGTCGGGTCTTCATGTAAAACTTTTAGCAACCCATCTAGAAAGTCCTTTTCAGGCCCTTCTATGTCCAGATCCAATTCCCTCTGTTCTACGATCCTTGAAAGAATGAACGAGCGAATATCTGAAGACCAGTTAGACAGTTTATCTAAATGCTTCTTGTAAAAAGGTTGGAGCCACGGCAGAAAATCTAAGGCATAACCTTGGTTAATCTCCCAGAAAATTTCGTCAAAATGGTCGACGATGCGCTTGAAATCTTCGTCGTTTTCGGCGTCAAATCTCACGTTGCACATGTAGTGCGAAAACATATTCATTGCTGTAGTCATTAAGATCGGTTTTAGGTTGATGCTGGAGTCTAAAGTACGGGTTATGTTTTTAAGTGTTTGTAGCAGTTCTATGGATTCGAATGTAGCGACGTCTCCGATGCGCGCGAAGTTGTCGGTGTGTTGTTTGGGTCCACAATGGCGGCGGGCGAGATTTCTTCTTCTTAGTTGAAGGTTTGACCAATCGCATAG
>NZ_LMQH01000016.1:2280-2436 GCF_001424105.1 Chryseobacterium sp. Leaf394
GGAATGGCGATTCGTGCTTGCCCAAAAGGTGCATATTACCTATTATTGGCAAAGGTGTAGGTCCCGGCGCCTCTTTTAGAACCAAAGTCTTATTTTCACCATATTTATTGAACTTTTTGTAAGTTATGGTGTTTGAGAAATAAATTTTGTATACCG
>NZ_LMQH01000017.1:0-5059 GCF_001424105.1 Chryseobacterium sp. Leaf394
TAATGTGTTTGACAGAATAGAGGAAATAAAAAACGTCAGCTAACAAAGGTTTGGCAATAGCGGGCGGAACGTCTAAAATTCACGTTTTGTGCTTCGGTTGAAATTTGTATTTTAGTTTAAAGTTTCGGCTTCGGTTTGCCCGCCATCGCCAAGCCCCGAACCGTTAGCGGTCAGGCTATGACGACACAAACCGAAATAAAAATGAAAATTATATTTTTAGCAATATTGATAATCTTACTCTTGACAAACTGCAATAATTCGGAGACAAAATCTGTTGAAAAAAACAACAGAATAGAACTTGTTCCAGAACCAGACAAAGAATTACGGGAAGAGTATGAAAAACAACAAGAATTGAATAAATCAAAATGTGCTTTTGTTGAACCAGACACATCTGTTGTTGGTATTAAAATAGGAAATGTTGAAAGCATATTGAAAATATTAGGAAAACAAACAAAATTAGAAGGTGACTCAACTCATATTTTCTACTCGAATGACAAAAAACAAAAACTTGGACTAACTATTCATCCAGGAAGTTATTATAGTCAAGTGAGTATTTTTAATATTTCGTATGCTGACAAGTCACAGAAGAATTTCCGAAAAATAAATTCAAAGGTATTCGAAACCGAAAAGGGTATTAAACTCGGAATAAGCAAAAGAGAAATTATTGAAAAACTCGGAACTTGCTATGAAACCAAAGACAGCACAAGAAATAATATTGAACTTAACTACCGAATTGAACTTCCAAACGACAGTAAGACAAAATTATTAACGAGCAACAATATGCCAATCTATTATGCAAAATATAAACTGACTAATGATAAACTTGAAAACATTGAATTTGGCTTTGAATATCCGTAGACAGAAAGAAGCCCGAACCGCTAACAAGGGTTTTGCGATAGTGGGACGAAACTGCAAAGTTCAACAGTTGTTCTTCGGTTCAACTTTTGTGCAAAATTGAAGACTTGTGCTTCTAATGCCCCACCATCGCAAAGCCCCAAAACGTTAGCGGTCAGCTTAAAATAACAGCTCATAAACAAATACAAACTTTATGAAAATGCTTTTAACAATAATAATTGGACTTTTTTGCACAGCAACAGTTTATGCAGACTGTGCGGGAACGGGAATTTGGATTTTTCCAAGTGGACAAACAATTAAGCAAAATGCAATTTTTGTTCTTGATGGTTATGCAGAAAGTCAAAAGGTAATTAAAGGACTTAACAAAAAACACAATATTTATCTTAGAAGTGGAAATAAAAAAATTAAACTTCTGGTAACTGAAATCTGTGTTGGACAATTTTATTTGACACAAGCAGTATTAAAACCAGAAACTGAATTAGAAGCTGGACTTGAATACACAATGCATATTGACAATTTGCCTAAATATGAAAGTTTTAATAAGTACAACAAGACAATTCAAAAGTATGAGCCAGTGACTTATAAAGTTGTTCACGAAAAAGACAATGAAAAACCACAACTTATATCGAAACCAAAAGAATTGGAAAAGACACTTATTCACTTTGGTTGCGGACCTTCAATTCACGTAATATTCAGTAATCCAGTAAAGGACAATTCAGAAGTAATTATAAAAACTACCGTAAAAAATCAAAAAACTGGAAAAAAGACAACTTACTATATACAACCTGATGGAGACAAAATAAAAGTTGGACACGGTATGTGTTCAGGTGCATTTGACTTTGAGGAAAAAAGCGACAATTATGAAGTTGAATTTTCATTTATGGATGCATCAGGTAACTTGACAGCTTGGTCGGGAGAACCATTGAAATTTTCAAAACCAACAAAGGAAACTAACTATGATGACGAATAAAAAAGCCGAACCGCTAACAAGGGTTTGGCAATAGCGGGCGGAAAGTCTAAAATTCACGGTTTGTACTTCGGTTGAAATTTGTATTGTAGTTGAAGGTTTCGGCTTCGATTTGCCCGCCATCGCCAAGCCCCGAAACGTTAGCTGTGATTTTAAACAAAGCCCCCCGATGAAAAGAATATTACTGACATTAACTTTTTCAATTCTAACTTTTGGAAATTTATTTTCTCAAAACATAAACTTAGATGAATACGAAATTTATGTGGAAGACACACTAATTGGAAAATCTGACTTTATTAAAAATGGACAAAATTTATCACCTAAAAAAGCAGAAAAACTTGAATTTAAACCAATAACTGATGGAGATAAAACATCTTATTATTTTAACGGAAATATCTATTCCAAAGGTTTAATTAAAAATCTTAAAGAAAACGGGAATTGGGAATATTGGCACTCTAACGGGACTAAAGCACGTGAAGGTGAATTTATTGATGGAAAACCAAACGGGACGCACAAATATTGGTATGAAAACGGACAATTACGAGGAATTGGAAATTGGAAAAATGGTGTTTACGACGGAAAATGGGAAATGTACAACGAAAACGGAAAAGATAAAATAATTCAAAATTATAAAGACGGAAAACTAACTGACTAAAAAAACACAGCTAACAAGGGTTTGGCAATAGCGGGCTGAAAGTACAAAGTTCACGTTTTGTGCTTCGGTAGAAATTTATATTTTAGTTGAAAGTTTCCGCTTCGTTTTGCCCGCCATCGCCAAGCCCCGAAACGTTAGCGGCAACTTTAATAAAACGACAATGGGCATATTTAAGAATTTTTTTGGTGGACAAACTAAGCACGGTTCACAAGACAATAAACAAGATGGTGAATTAGACGGCTCTCGAGGAAATGTAATTTTAAATTTTCAGCATTTGATTCAAGAGTCGATTGAATGGAATGAATTGAAAGAAGTTGAGTTTGCAATGTGGCTTCCTTGTGACCAAGACAATAATTTTGCATCATCGCCAATGGTTGATAAGTGGTCAACTGCTTATTCTCTGACTAAAAATTATTGGTCTTACATCGTGGCCGACCTGTTGAAGACACAAAAACTTGTTGACGAAAAGACTTTCAGGTTAGGGCTTCCTGATAATTTTCAGGCTTTTGCATTTTTGACAACTGACGGTGAACAAATTATCCTTTCCTTATCGAAAGAAAAAGGAATCAGACTACATTTTTCTGAAACAACGTCATTGAAATACAGATTGTCGTTTATGAACAGCTTTATAATGTATTGTAAGGCGTGGAAAGAATTAGCTGATATAAATAAAGGCAAGCAAGACGATGATTTAGGATTTGAGAATTGGTGGAGTTTTACAGTAGAAACTTCAATTGCCCTTGAAGAAAATGAACCATTAATAGGTGTGGGGATAATTGCAAAATGACGATAAAAGCAGCCGCTAACATTGCATTGGCGTTATAGGGGCTGACGAACAAAGGCTCAACATTTGTAATTCAATTTATCTTTGGTGCAAGCATTGGGCTGACGAGCCCTGATTGCCCCTACAACGCCAATGCTTGAACGTTGTCCGCAATTTTATGAAAACAATACTCCAAATCACTATTTTATTTTTATTCACACAATCTTGTCAATCACAGGAACAAGATTTTAATGTAAAATATGAAAATTTTGAAATAAATATTCCAGGAAGTCCTGGACCTTGGCTAAAACATAACGGAAAATTCTATTGTTATTTTACTACTGACAATGACAAATTTAGTTCTGGCTCAACTCATCATTTTTATATTCTTGACAAAAACGGTAAAACAGAATCAAAAATTACTGTTCCCGACAAATTACAGACTTTTTATTATGATTTGTATGTGAAAAATGACACCATTTTCACAACTGAATACTACGACCAAAATACTTTTTATTTAAAGAATAACAAATGGATTGAAACTAAAAAAGCAATTGATTTGTTTTATGAAGACAATAATTACGATGTTTATTCTTTAGATTTTGGAGAATGGGGAGGAGTAACTTGGTTTAACGATAAAAAGACTAATAAACAGTATGAATTTGCAGGTTCAAGTCCTATCATTAATAAATTAGAAAATGCATACTTCGTAACATTGGGAAATAAAATTCTCAAAATTGCTAATCCTCAAAAAATGGAATTAAGCAAAGAACCTTACGATTATAAAAAAGCGGTTTTAACAGAAGATTATTTTCGACAAGGAAGTAATTCTTTGAAAGGTGCTGAAATTATTTATGAATACAAAAATGATGATTATTTCAATCCAAAATTTTCATTTGCAACCTCTTTCATTTCTAATAATAAATTATATCATATTTACAAAGACAGTATTTCGACAAAAATTGGAATAACTGAAGATAATAAATTAGTGAAAGTATATGATTTTACTAAAGAAATTATTCCTTACCAATGGAGTTACGACTGGAGAAATCAAATTCAGAAAAACAAATACCAAACAATTCAGTTTTCAACAAAAAGAGATAATGAATATGGTATTTTAGAAATAAATGAGAATGATATATTGGTAACAACTTTTAAAAATATATTTAAGGAAAATGAATTAGGCGAAGCAAAAATGAAACAATGGTTTGAAAAAACTTTTGACTATTATTTCTCAAATTTTCATAAATTATTTCTTAAAGATATTGATTCTATTGAATTAAAAGAAGATGCAAGAGATTTAACTCAAAATCATAAAATGTCTCATTATTTATTGGATGGAAAAGATATTGAAACTCCTAGAGTTTACAGAAAACTAGAAAATTCAATATTCAAATTGAACACAATGTATTACTATGGAGAAAGAGATACATCGATTCAGTTAATTGAATTTGAATGGGGGAAAAATAAATCTTCATTTAAAAATGAAGTTGACTTTTCTGTTGCAGAATCTATGAGTAAAGATAAATATGTATATGAACCAAAATTCGTTTGGTTATCTGAATTTCTATCTGCTAAATTGGGAAATCCAATTACAAGTAAACTCGGTGATAAAAGTGGACTCCAAGAATGGGAAATTGAAAATAAAGTGATAAAATTACAATACAATACAAATCTTTGTGAGTTAACTATGTATAAGAAATAAAAAAACTGCGTACAACAAGGGTTTTGCAATAGTGGGGCGAAACTGCAAAGATCAACGGTTGTTCTTCGGTTCAACTTTTGTGCAAAATTGAAGATTTGTGCTTCGATTGCCCCA
>NZ_LMQH01000017.1:5065-6168 GCF_001424105.1 Chryseobacterium sp. Leaf394
AATTCCAAACATCGTGTCAAAACTAAATTTACTATTTTTCATTTTAATTTCAGTCTATCTAAATGCACAAGTTTTGGATAAAGATTTTACTTGGCTGGACCAAAATGATTATAAATCTGTCAAAGAAATAAAAATTTATAAACAATCAGAGCTCGGAATTATCCAGCAATTTGATAAATCTGGAAATCCAATTTTTGTAAAAAACAATGAATTTAACGGAGATGATGTCTTTGCTGTCTGGGATTATTCATATCAAAGTGATAAATTAGAGAGTATTATTTTCGGACATTCAAATGTTGGATTTTCTGAATCATATTACGTTTATTCCAAAAATAAAACGGAGGTTTATACTTACGAAGAAATTGAGGACAATTTTGATGCTAATTCCTTTCCTTATCAAAAAGAAGTTAAAAGTATTAACTCAAAAGATGAAGTACTTTATTCAAAAACATTAATTAATTTAAAGAAAAGAAAAAGATTTCTCATTCAAATTGATGAATATAATGATGCTGGTAAAATACTAAGGTCAATTACAAAAAATCCCAAAGGAAAAAAGCAAACTGAAACGTTATATTCTTATTCAAAAAATACTGAGAAAGTCGAATATAAAACTGATGATAAAAATTTCGATGGTGAAGTTATAAAAGAGTTTAATCAAAATGGAAAGCTTCTGAATGAAAAATACAGAAATACAGAAGTCTCATATTTATACACTGGTAATTCGTTAATAAAAAAATCAACTATTGAGTCAGGAAAACTAACAGAAAGTGAAACTTATGAATATAACGCTGAAAATAAACTTACTAGAAAGATAACTTTTGTTTCTGATTACGATAAAACATTTACTGACAAATATGAATACAACGAAAAAGGATTTATAAAAAGTGTACAAATTGAAAAAATGGAAGGAATTTCAAAATATGACTACGAATATATTTATTGGTAAAATATTACTGCAGATAACAAGGGTTTTGCAATAGTGGGGCGAAACTGCAAAATTCAACGGTTGTTCTTCGGTTCAACTTCTGTGCAAAATTGAAGATTTGTGCTTCGATTGCCCCACCATCGCAAAGCCCCGAAACGTTATAGCCAATTTTATGAAC
>NZ_LMQH01000017.1:6197-6601 GCF_001424105.1 Chryseobacterium sp. Leaf394
GGACAATCCTAAAAGCTGGGAGAATAAAACTTTAACTTATTTTTTGGAAGCTCTAAGTGTTTATACAGAAGATATTCAAGGTTATTACGACAATATGAAACTAAATATAAAAGCAAACAAACCAAAATGGTCAACCTTTGCGGACATTTTTAAAGGAGTAAAAATATATGAGTGAATTACAGAATATTTTCCTGACAATTGTAACTGAAAATCAAACAAAAAAAATAAAAGCTGAAAAATTATCTGAGTTGTTACAAAGCGAATTAGGAAATGATTGGGAAATTTTGACTATTGATAAATACCACAAATTCGACAATTCATATAAAATAGAATTAAAAAAGACCTTAATTGAAAATCGCACAGACAAAGTAAATCATTTAGCAATAAGTTTAACAGACAAACTC
>NZ_LMQH01000017.1:6625-6764 GCF_001424105.1 Chryseobacterium sp. Leaf394
CTATACTATGACAAAGATGAACGTTTCATAGAGTTGATATATAATAAAGATGAAAATGCTAAAATTAGAAAAATAAAGTTTAATGTGATTAAATGGGGACATTTACAAATAACGAAACAATAAAAACTGGCTATAACAA
>NZ_LMQH01000017.1:6781-7190 GCF_001424105.1 Chryseobacterium sp. Leaf394
TTGCAAAATTCAACAGTTGTTCTTCGGTTCAACTTTTGTGCAAAATTGAACTTTTGTGTTTACTTTGCCCCACCATCGCAAAGCCCCGAAACGTTGGTGGCAATATTAATCGAACAGACCTTAAAAACAGAAAAAATGGAATTACCGAAATTTAAATACAGTTCTAACGCATTCGAACTTGACATTTTCGAAAATGTAGAAGGAACCTGTTCTGTCTGCAATGAAAAAAGACAAATCAAATATACAAGTTCATTTTATAGCGTTGACGAACCCGAATATATTTGTCCTTGGTGCATCGCAGACGGAAAAGTTGCCGCTTCGGTTTGCCCACCATCGCAAAGCCCAGAAACGTTAGCGGTAATTCTGCAAAAATATTGTATAAATGGAATTCGAGTATAAAAAAAGTAAA